>NZ_FCOI02000016.1 GCF_001544795.2 Caballeronia temeraria
CAAGTAAGGGGTCTAATATCAACGCATCAGGGCACTTCCACGATGACATGAACCCTCGGTACTTCAGCAACCTGTTAGGCGTGTCAAGAAGAGTGGTTCCATGCGATGGGAGACTTCATGGATACCATCATCCTGGCCGACTGGCTGAGCGCGCGCCTCGACCGCACGGCCGCCGAACCGATGTACCGGCAAGTGCTCGAACTGATGCAGCAGGCCATTCTGACCGGCCAGCTCGCGCCGGGCACCAAGCTGCCGAGTTCGCGCACGCTCGCGATCGATCTCGGCATCGCCCGCAATACCGTGCTGCACGTCTACGATCAGCTCACGGCGGAAGGCTATGTCAGTTCGACGACCGGCAGCGGCACCTACGTCGCCGACACCGCGCCGCGCGATGGCGCTTCGAAGAAAGCGAAAGCCGCGGAGACCAAGGCGCCGTGTACGATCTCGCGCCGCGGCGAGCGCCTGATCGCGCAGGCGGGCGTGTCGCCGAAGCAGTGGGGCGCGTTCATGCCCGGCGTGCCGGACGTGGCCGAGTTTCCGGCGCGCACCTGGAGCCGCTTGCAGGCGCGCCTCTGGAAACGCGCGAGTCCGGATCTGCTGACTTATGCGCCGGGCGGCGGCTATCGGCCGCTGCGGCGCGCGCTGTCGGATTATTTGCGGGTCGCGCGCTCGGTGAAGTGTCAGCCGGATCAGATCATCATCACGACGGGCATCCACCAGTCGATCGATCTCGCCGTGCGCCTGCTCACCGATTTTGGCGATCGCGCGTGGGTCGAGGAGCCGTGCTACTGGGGCGCGCGCAGCGTGCTGCAATCGTCGGGGCTGACGCTCGTGCCGATTCCCGTCGACGAGGAAGGGCTCAATCCGGCCTCGCGCGACATGACCGAGCCGCCGCGTCTCGCGCTGGTCACGCCGTCGCATCAATATCCGCTCGGCATGGTCATGAGCCTCGCGCGACGCCGCGCATTGCTGGAATTCGCGCGTCAGCACAAGGTGTGGATCATCGAGGACGATTACGACAGCGAATTCCGCTACGGCAGCCGGCCGCTGTCATCGCTGCAAGGGCTCGACGATGCAGGGCAGGTGATCTACGTCGGCAGTCTCGGCAAGATGCTGTATCCCGGCCTGCGGATGGGCTACATGGTCGTGCCGGAAGAGCTCGTCGAAACGTTCCGGATCGGCGTGGCGGAGTTGTATCGCGAAGGGCAGCTCATGCAGCAGGCGGTGCTGACCGAGTTCATTCTCGACGGCCATCTCACGTCGCATGTGCGGCGCATGCGCGGGCTGTATGGATGATCGCGCGGTCGCCGCCGACGCGCTGGCCGCCGGCGTCGTGACACGGCCGCTCATCAATTACTTCATGAACCATGAAAGGGCGCTGCGAGGTTTGATGCTCGGCTATGCGTGCGTGCCGAACGACGAGATCGCGCCCAATTTCGCGAAGCTCGCCGATGTCATCGAGCACGCGTTGATGCCGATGCACATGGCTCAGGCATGAAGCATGTCTCTGAAATCAATCGACTCGATTGAAATCCTTGATTTCACTTGAGCGCGTTTCTATCGCACTCTTGAAGTTCTCTCGGGTTGTGTCAAATCCCCGACTCAACCTTTGGCACCGGCCTCGCGCCGGTGTTTTCTTTGGCGCTGTCCGTGCGCTATTGATCCGCCGCGCTACGCTTGACGGCACGGACGACGCGCGCGAGGGCCTTCAATGCATCGGCGGGCGAATCGGCGAATTGCGCGGCGACGATCGCGCCATCGACAGCCAGCGCGAGCGCCTGCGCATCGGCCTTTGCAGTGCGCGAAGCGGGCATGAGCGCGCGAATCGCCGTGGTCATGTCACGTTTGTGACGGCGTGAAATATCGACGGCCTGCGGCAGTGTTGCGCCGACCTCGACGACCGAGTTGATGAACGCGCACCCACGATAATGCTCGCTGCCGAACCATTCGGCCAGCGCGGGCACGAGCGCGTTGAGCGTGCCGCCGTGGCGCGCGAGCGCGTCGCGGAACCACGCCATCCAGTTGTTGTGACGAAAGTCGAGGAACGCGACGATCAGATCATCCTTGCTCGGGAAATATCGATAGAACGTCTTCTTCGCGACGCCCGATTCGGCGATCACGCGATCGATGCCCGTTGCGCGAATGCCGTCGCGATAGAAGAGATCGTGCGCGGTGTACAGAATGCGTGCGTCCGGCGCGAGGTCGGCGAGATCGGTGGGGAAAGCGGAGGGAGTCATGCAATCGATTGTAGACAGGTTCGTCTACCTGCGCTAGAGTGCGTCGAGTAGACAGATCTGTCTACTCTTTTTCATCACTTGATACACGAGGACTCGTCATGGAATCCAAGCCGCCGTTTCCGCCGTTCGATGAAGCATCCGCCAGGCTGAAAGTCCGTCTCGCCGAAGATGGATGGAACACGCGCGAGCCCGAACGCGTTTCGCTCGCGTACAGCGTCGACACGCGCTGGCGCAATCGCGCGGAGTTCGCGAACGGACGCGAGGAAGTGGTCGCGTTCCTGCGCCGCAAATGGGCGCGCGAACTGGATTATCGGCTGATCAAGGAACTGTGGGCGTACACGGGCAACCGTATCGCGGTGCGTTTCGCGTACGAATGGCACGACGACGCGAACAACTGGTATCGCAGCTACGGCAACGAAAACTGGGAATTCAACGAAGCGGGACTGATGACGCATCGGCATGCGTCGATCAACGATCTGCCGATCAAGGAAGCGGACCGCAAGTATCACTGGCCGCTCGGCCGCCGGCCCGACGACCATCCGGGCCTGAGCGACCTGGGCTTCTGACAGCGCTTACTTCTTGACGCGCCTGACGGCATCGACGGCGGCGCCGAGTTTGGCCTGCATTTTGCCCGCCATCTTTTCGGCGGTGCCGCGCATTTGCGTGCCGCGGCTTCCGGTGGCCTTGCCGACGGCTTCGCGGACGATGCCTTTCATCTGGCGAGCCGTACCTTCGATGCGGTTCTTGTCCATGATGTCCTCCGACGATTTGCGAGGCTCGCGCCTCATCGGAAGAGACGCATCGAGCGTGCCTGCCCGGCGCCGCTACATATCGCGGCGGCGCCGGAATGCCCACCATCCGGCGAGCGCCGTGAACGTCGCGACAATCACCACGAGCAGCCAGAAGCCGTGATGATTTTCCGCGAGCGGAATGCCGCCCACGTTCATGCCGAAGAACCCCGCGACGATATTGATCGGCAGCGCGAGCACGGTCACGAGCGTCAGCGTGAAGAGCGTGCGATTGCTTTGCTCGTCCATGCGCGTCGCGACTTCTTCCTGCAGCAGCTTGATGCGTTCGACGAGACCGGCAAGATCGTTGAGCACGAGCGAGAACTCTTCGGTCGCGTCGCGCAAATCCTGAATATCCTGCGAATGCAGCCAGCGCGGCGGCCGCGCGAGCAGTCGAAACACCGAACCGGGCTCGGGCGCGAGCAGACGTTGCAGCCGCACGAGCACACGGCGCAGGCCGCCGAGATCGGTGCGGCTCGCGGCGCCGCGCATCGATAGAAAACGATCCTCGATGCCGTCGACCTCGACGCTCGTGCGCCGCACGATATGCACGAGCAGATCGGCCTGATCGCGCAGCAGATGCGCGAGCAATTCGGCGGGCGAGCGGAAGATTTCGCCGCGCCGGACCGATTCACGCAGCGAATCGACCGAACGCAATGGTTTGAGCCGCGCCGTGACGATCAGCTTCTGATGCGTATAAACCCACAGCGTCGCGATCTCCGAGGGCGTCAGCTCGAAGTTGAACATCACATCGTTGATGACGGCGAAGAGCGCGCCCTCCTGATGCTCGATGCGCGTGGAGTGCGATCCTTCGTTCAGCGTGTCGAAGAAGGCGTCGGGCAGGCCGAGGCGCTTGCGCATCCATCGTTCGCACGAGCTGTTCGCGAGATCGAAGTGCAGCCATACGAACTCCCTGGTCGTGTCGTCGCGGGCGAGCCAGTCGCTCGCGGCTTCGGCATCGATCGGCTCGCCGGGCTGATCGAGACGGAACCGGAAGCCGCAGACGAGGCCGGAGAAATCGGAGCCGTAGGGCGGTCTTTGCTGGATAGCGGGATTCATGCGGGCGTTCGGTTGACATTCGGGGATGCGACGGCTCGGGCGTGCGCGCCTTCACGCGCTAGTGTGCCATCGGTCGCGCCCCGAAATGCGATCGTAACGCCGGAGAAAGCATGAAACGGTCGCGGCGAGCATGCCGGACCGTGCAAATATGACTGTCATATTGTCGGCGTATCATCGCGGCACGCAGGACGGCGCACATCGGGAGAAGGCAGTGGAAGACCGTGACGATCTGGACGGGGCGACGCAAAGCACGGCGGGCGGACTCGTCCGCCTTGCGTCGGTGATTGCGGGGCTCGCACGCGAAGGCGTGATCGATACGCGCTTCGGCGCGAAACTTTTCAAGCGGCTCGACAAGGAAGCGCGGCGCGTGTCCGCGCAGGGCGGCGCGCCGCTCGACGAGGACGAACAATCCGCGCTTTTCGGCGCGCTCGGTGAGCTGGATCTTGCGTTGCGTCAGCGCGACGCGGCATCGCTCGTCGAGGCGAATGCGCGGCTGCGCGAGCGCGAAGAGGCATCGGGCAAACGTCGCAAGAGCAAGAAGGACAGCGACGCCTGAATCAGGCCGCCGGTGCGGGCGCGAATCATGCTGTTCAGCAGGCATGTGCTCTCGTCCCTTGCCCATGTCCGCATCCCTTCATTCTTCCCATTGCGCGCTGTGGACGAACCGTAGCGTCGACGTAGACCACGATACGTGGCGCATTCTCATCGTCGACGACAACGCCTATAGCGCCGAAGCGCTGTCCGCCGCGCTCGAATCGGACGGCTTCGACACGCGTTTCGCGCTCTCCGGCGTCGATGCGCTGCATACGATCGACGGCTGGATTCCGCATGTCGTCATTCTCGATATCACGATGCCCGAGCACGACGGCTACGCGACCGCGCGCGTGCTGCGCCGAATCGGCCGCACGCGCGACGCGGTGATCATCGCGTTCACGGCGCTCGGCGAGGAGATCGTGCGGCCCGAAGCCGTGCCTTCCGGCTTCGACGGTTACTGTCAGAAAGGCAATCCGCCCGCCGAACTCGTTCGGTTGATCGGGCGTCTGGTCCACTGATTCGCACGTTCGATCGACAAATAATTGTTCTGCCCCCGCCGAACGAAGGGTCATATCGCGTTGCGATGCAACACGCGCAGTCCCTTGCGGGACGGGCATTTCGGCGAATTCTGAACGAACGTGCGGCCAACGATTGTTGGCTGAGATCGAAAACTGAATTGAAATTTATGGGGATAAAAAAGCGATAGTAGGGGTATACACTGCATTTCATCGACGTAGCAGACAGTTTCTCGCAAGACCGCTGCGGCGCTTTCTGATTGAACGTCAACCGTCTTTGGAGCTCACCATGAAACGCAACCTCATCGCTACCCTTCTGATCGCCGCTACCGCCACGCTCGCCGCTCCCGCTTTCGCCAGCGGCTACGGTCCGGCTCCGTTCTACCGTCCGGCTGTCGGCGCGCCGACGTCGCAACAAGGCCCGAGCGCGCAAGCGATCGCCGCTGAAGAAAACGCCAACGGCGTCGACACGCACGCTTACGGCGGCTCGCGCGACACGCTGGCTCAAACCGGCGCACGTTCGCAATCGAGCAACAACCCGCAATCGGTCTTCTTCGGTCACTAATCGAATCGGCTGGCCCGGCTTATCCGCCGGGCACATCGGCTGAAAGACTGCTCGGCGCCCGCCGGCACGGACTCAAAAGGTCCGCGTCGAGCGGGCGCCGATCCTTTTTCAGGCCGCGTGCGCGAGCGCGCCGCGCATCACGTTGGCGAGTTCCGACGCCTCGAACTTCGACACATAGGCATTCGCGCCGACCTTGCGCACATGCTGCTCGTTCGCCGATCCCGACAGCGACGAGTGAATCACCACCGGAATGTGCATCAGCCCCGTTTCCGCCTTGATCCGGCGCGTGAGCGTGAAGCCGTCCATTTCGGGCATTTCCAGATCGGTGAGCACGAGCGCGATGTGATCCGCGACTTCGGTGCCGTCCTTCTGCGCTTTCCTGAGCGCCGCTTCCAGCACGTCCCACGCTTCCTGACCGGTTTTGGTCATCACGAAAGGCACGCCCATCGCGGTGAGGCTCTGCTCGATGAGCGCCCGCGCGACGCCCGAATCGTCCGCCGCCAGCACGCGCGCGCCGGGCTTGAGCATGAGGCGGCCGGTGTTCGCCTCGGTGATATCGGTTTCCTGCGACGGCAGCACGTCGCGCACGATGCGCTCCACATCGAGCACCTGCGCGAGGCGCGAGCCGTCGACGTTGCCGTCGAGCCGCGCGAAGCTCGTCACGGTCTTGCCGCCCGAATGCGATTCCGCCGACAACACCTGATTCCATTCGAGCCGCACGATATCGTCGACTTCCTCGACCGCGAAGCCTTGCGTCGTGCGCGCGAACTCGGTGACGAGCAGAATCTTCGGCCCGTTCTTCGGCCGGCAGCCGGTGATGCGCGCGAGATCGATCACGGGAATGATCTGCCCGCGAATATCCGCGACGCCGAGAATCTCTTCGCTCGATCCGGCCACGGCGGTGATCGTCGGCATCGCGAGAATCTCGCGCACCTTGAATACGTTGATGCCGTAAAGCTCCCGCTGCTCCGAGGCCGGCGCCTCGCCGAGCCTGAACAGAAGCAATTCGAACATGTTGCTGCCCGCGAGCCGCACGCGCTGCTCGATATCCTGTTGTGAACTGCTCACCTCGTTCTCCCTCTAAGCGGTGCATTCGTGTATGTGTGCCCGCGGCGATGACTTTCCAGCGGATGCCTGATTAGCGGCATCAATTGGCAAAACTGAAGGCATGCCGAACGAATGGCGCGGTGTGCGGCACGTCGCGCGCCGTGCCAGTGATCTATACTTTTTCGAATGGTCGGGTTAATGCCTATGAAGGCATCGGGCGCGAGGCATTACGCTCGACACAGGCGCAAGCAAACCCGTCGCCCAGGCGCAACAACGTTCCCCGCTCATAACGGAGGCGCTCGATGGCAACAGTCGCACAGGTTCTGAATTCGAAACCCGACCAGACGGTCTATACCATCGCCGCAACGGCGTCGGTCTTCGATGCAATCAAGATGATGGCCGACAAGCATATCGGCGCGGTGATCGTCACCGAAGGCGACGAGATCGTGGGCATCATGACCGAGCGCGACTACGCGCGCAAAGTCGTGCTGATGGACCGCGTGTCGAAGCACACGCCCGTGCGCGACATCATGACCTCGCAGGTGCGCTACGTGCGCCCCGACCAGACCACCGACGACTGCATGGCGCTCATGACCGACAAGCGCATGCGCCACTTGCCCGTGATCGACGACGGCAAGCTCGTCGGCATGATTTCCATCGGCGATCTGGTGAAGAACATCATCTCCGAGCAGCAGTTCACCATCCAGCAGCTCGAGTACTACATTCGCGGCGAGCACACGTAAGCAAGCCGCCGTTCTGGCTGTAAGCTTTTCGTTATAATCGGCAGGCTCCGCGCGTGGGCGCGGAGTCAAGCTCGTCGTGCGCGTTCCGCGTGCGGAGCATCGAGGGAGCGCCGCCGATGACACCGACAGCCGCATCCGCCGCATTCGACGAAAGCGCAAAGACGCTCGCCGCCGACGCGCCGTTCTTCATCGTGATGAACGCGGGCTCGGGCCGGCGTCAGTCCGACGCCACTCGCAGCGTGCTCGAACGCGAACTTGGCGCGGTGGGCCGGCGCTTCGAATTGCGCGTTGTGGACGATCCGCGCCGTCTCGCGGATGTCGCGCGCGAGGCCGCCGCGGCGGCGCGCAAAGAGGGCGGCGTGCTCGTCGGCGCGGGCGGCGACGGCACGCTCTGCACCGTCGCGCATGCGGCGCACGACGCCGGCTGCGCATTCGCGGTGCTGCCGCGCGGCACCTTCAATTACTTCAGCCGCGACCACGGCATTCCGGCCGACCTCGATCGATCGACGACACTCCTGCTCGATGCGCGCGCGTTTCCGGTGCAAGTCGGCTTCGTCAACGGGCGCATGTTTCTCGTCAACGCGAGTCTCGGTCTTTATCCGCGCCTGCTCGAGGATCGCGAAATCTACAAGCGGCAGTTCGGCCGCAGCCGTCTGGTCGCGCTCTGGTCGGCGCTCTCTACGATGCTCAAGCCGCATCGGCATTTGCGGCTGCATATCGACCATGAAGGCAGCACGACCGAGATCCGCTCGTCGACGCTTTTCGTCGGCAACAACCGGTTGCAGATGGAGCAGATCGGCATGCCGGATGAAGCGCGCGCGCTGGAACAAGGTTTGCTCGTCGCGATTGCGCCGCGTCCCGTGGGGCGGCTCATGCATCTGTGGCTGTCGCTGCACGGCGCGGCAGGGCGTCTGTCGGATTCGGATCACGTCGTGAGCTTCACGTTCGAGCACATTACGGTGACGCATCCATCGAAGAAGCGCAGACTCGTCAAGATCGCGACCGATGGCGAAATCGCGAAACTGCAGATGCCGCTGGAATTCCGCGTGTCCGACAAGCCGCTTTTTCTGCTCAAGCCCGAGCCGGCGGAGGCCGAAGCGAATCGCTCATGACCGTGCTGCTGCAGATTTCCGATACGCATTTCGGCACCGAACGGCCGCTCGTCGTCGCGGCGCTCTTGCGGCTCGCCGATGCGCTGTCGCCCGATCTCGTCGTCCTGTCGGGCGATATCACGCAGCGCGCGCGCAGGCGGCAGTTCGCGTCGGCGCGCGCGTTCGTCGATGCCCTCGGCGCGACGCCGACGCTCGTCATCCCCGGCAATCACGACATTCCGCTCTTCGATCCGCTCGCGCGGCTGTGTTATCCGTACGCGAATCATCAGCGCGCGTTCGGCGCCGATCTCGAGCCGGCGTTCGAATCGCCCGGACTGCTCGTGCTCGGCGTGAACACGACGCGGCCGTATCGCCACAAGGACGGTGAAGTGTCGATGCAGCAGGTGAGGCGCGTCGCCGCGCGGCTGGAAGCGGCGAGTGCGGCGAGTGCGGCGCAGTTGCGCGTCGTCGTCACGCATCAGCCGGTGGCCGTCACGCGCGCGCAGGACGAAAAGAATCTGCTGCACGGCCGCGAGCGCGCGGTGCAGCGCTGGGCGCGCGCGGGCGCGGATCTGATTCTCGGCGGGCATATTCACCTGCCTTACGTGCTGCCGCTGCACGATACGTTCGCGGGTCTCGCGCGCCGCATGTGGGCGGTGCAGGCGGGCACGGCGCTGTCGCGGCGCACGCGCGGCACGATCGACAATTCGGTGAACGTGATTCGCCACGCCACGCCCGCCGACGATGGCGCGCGCACGACGACGGTCGAGCGCTGGGATTATTCGGAGACGAGCGAGGCGTTCGAAATGATCGTGCGCCACGATCTCGCGCTCGACGGCGCACGGCCCGCGATCGCGGTCACGTCGCCCGGATGACGAGTTCCGCGAAGCCGGTCGCGGCGTCGTGCTCACGTGTGTAACGTTCGCCGGGCAGACTGGCGATGACGAGCTCCGCCGTCGTGCGCACGATGCAGCCTGACGTGACGTGGCCGCCGAACACGTGGCCATCGGCGTCGGACACGCTCATGTGCAGGTGCGAACCTTGCGCCGACAGCGTGCCGGCGAGCGTGAGGATTTCGAGGTCGCCGCGCAGTTCGGCGGCTTCGTCGCGGCCCGCGTAGCGCAGCCGCGCGACGCTCAGGCTGCCGATGCCCTGAAGCACGAATGCGGCCGAGAGCCCGCGCGCGCGGAAAGCGTGATCGAGCGCGGCGCGCAGGTCGTCGCCGGGCGAGAGACGAAGGGTCATCGTATGCATGGGTGAAAGACTCGAAGCGGATCGCATTCAAGACTACACGCTCGCTGATCGCGGTGGCATCATGGGCGGCCCGTCGTGGCTATTGTCGTGGCTATTTCTTACGTGGAGACGCCATGAGTTTCGAACTGACGATGCTGGCCTGGACGCTCGTGCTCGCGCTGGTGCAAGTGTTGCTGCCGGCTGTGGTGCGCAACCGCGAAGTCGGCATCAAATACCAGGCTGGTCCGCGCGATGCCGCGACGCCGCCGCCCAGCAGGCTTTCCGGACGGCTGATGCGCGCGCAGTCGAATCTGTTCGAAACGCTGCCAATCTTCGCCATCGCGGTGCTGATCGTGCATGTGACGGGGCGCGAGAATGCGCTCACGCACTACGGCGCGCTCGCGTATTTCGTTGCGCGTCTCGTCTACGTGCCGCTCTACGCTGCTGGCGTGCCGTTCGTGCGCTCGCTTGTGTGGCTGGTGTCGGTCGTGGGCATCGTGCAGATTCTCGTTCCCATCATCTGACGAGGAGTGAAGGGCCATGACCGATCAAGCTTCGACCATCGAGATCGACACCGCGCCGAATCCCGAATTCGCCGTGATCCTGATGCACGGACTCGGCGCCGATGCCAACGACTTCGTGCCGCTCGTGCCCGAGTTGCGTCTCGCCGATGCGCCCGGCATCCGCTTCGTGTTTCCCAATGCGCCGGAGATCGCTGTTACCGCCAACAACGGTTACGTGATGCGCGCGTGGTACGACATTCTGTCGTTCGAGGGCATCAACCGGCGTGTGGACGAGGCAGGCATCGTGGCTTCCGTCGAGCGCGTGCGGGCGCTCATCGCGGAGCAGAACGCGCGGGGGATTCCCAGCGAGCGTGTTTTTATCGCGGGATTTTCGCAGGGCGGGGCGATGACTTATCACGCGGGTCTCACGCATCCCGAGAAGCTCGCGGGGCTGATCGTGCTGTCGGGGTACATTCCCTCGGAAGGGCTTATCGATGAATCGCTTTCCGACGCGAATCGCTCGATCTCCATCTTCGCCGCGCACGGCAGTTTCGATGATGTGCTTAACGTCAGCCTCGGCGAGCAGGCGTGCGAGTTTGCGCGTGCGCAAGGGTGTGATGTCGAATGGCATTCTTTTCCTATGCCGCATTCGGTTTGTATGGAGGAGGTTGAGGCTTTGCGGGTTTGGCTCGGTGCGCGGCTGGGTGTTTAGGATTATTCGCTGGGTCCCGTATTCGTGTTGGTTTGTTAGCCCCGCACAGGGGCAGAGCTAATAAACCAACACGAATACGGGATCCGGCGCGAAAAAAACTCACGCATTCAAAACGCATTCGCCAGCAATCAAAGCAAGCATCCCGCGCCGCAATTCCGCGGGACTAACGGGCTTGGAAAGCACATCCTGCTCACATGCAAGCGGCACGATGCTCGCCGCCGGCTCCCCCGTCACGACGAGGCACGGACACGGCCGCCCGAGCCGAGCAGCACCAAGCATGGCCACTTCCCGTGCGGTTTTGGCATCGCGCAGCCGGAAGTCGGTGATGATGAGATCCGGAAAGCGTTCGATATCGTCGAGAATCGTCTGAAACTCCTCGAAGCTCGCGGCCGAATCGTAAAGCACGCCCCATTGAGACAGCAGCGCCTCAGTGGACGCGCGCACGAGCCCGTCGTCCTCCACGAGCAGCACGTAACGCCCCTTGAGCTGCGCCATTTCCGCAGCTTCCGAGCGAGCAGGCGCGCGCGCCGACGGCTTGTCGGGCGACGGCCCGCACAGCGGCATTTCGAGCGAGAAGCGCGAGCCGCGACCTTCCGTCGACTTCAGTTCGATACGATGCTGGTCGAGCATCGACATCACCGCGTTGACGATCGACAGCCCGAGTCCCAGACCCTTGTCACGATCCTGCTCCGGATTGTCGACCTGGAAGAACGGCTGGAAGATGGCATCGAAATAATCGGCCGGAATGCCGATACCGTTATCCAGCACATCGATGCGAGCACGCGTCGCGGAGCGCACCACGCCGACAATCACCGTCGGTTTCGACGCCTTGTTCTGGTCCGCGTACTTGATGCCGTTCGACACGAGATTGGCGACCGCGCGCCCGAGCCAGTGCGAATCGCTGCGCACGCAGACGACATCTTCCTTCGGCAGCCGCAGGCGCAATTCAACGCCGCGGCTCATCGCGAACGGGCGCAACTGCTCGGCGGCTTCCTCGACGATCTGCCGCACGTCAAAGACGTGATAACGCGGCACCACGCGCCCCGATTCCAGCCGCGACAGATCGAGCACCGCGTTCAGGAGCCGCGCGAGAATCACCGAGGAGCGCCCGCATTCGTTGATGAGCCGTTCGGCCTGATCGAATTCGCCGTGGCGGATGGCTTCGGCGGCGGCCTGGAGGAACAGGTTGAGCGCGTGCATCGGCTGGCGCAGGTCGTGCGTCGCGGCAGCGAGGAAGTTGGATTTTTCGCGGCTCGCGGTCTGCGCGGCGATCATCTGCTGCTCGCGCAACGCCAGCAGCGCGTTCGTCTTGTTCTCCTGATCCTTTTTCGATACTTCCAGCTCGCGATTCTTCCGGCCCAGCGAGACATTCGCGGTGCGCAGTTCGTCGTTGAGCGACGCGAGCGCGCGCTCCGAGCTATAGCGCTCGCGCGAGACGCGCTCGGCATGCGTGCAGACGCCGTGCCCCACGACCACGACGTTGAACATATAGAAGAGCCCGGCGAAGAAATCCTCCGGGTTGAGCAGATGAATCGTGACCTGCAGAACGACGATCGACGCCAGCGTGATGATGCCGGCCGTCAAGGCGACGCGCGAACGCAGATAGAAGAAGCTGAACTGGAAGAACAGCGCGAGGCACAGACCGATGAAATGCTGCGTGTAGTTATAGGGCGCGGGCGTAATCGCAACCATCGCGAGGATGAGGCACAGCAGCCCGTAGATGCCCGTGAGAATGATGCGCTGCGCGGTGGCGTGCGCGCGGAACGACGGCCGCAACACCAGCACGCCGACGAAAAACAGCAGCGCGATGCCCGCGAAGCGTAGCGCGAGGATGTTGGGCAGGCGCGAGTCGAGCGCCTGATTGCCGCGCGCGAAGCTGAAGTCCCACCAGAGAAAGCATGTCCAGATGGCAAGCGCGAGCAGCGTCGACGCACGCCGGAACGCGCAGAAGCGCTGGCTGTGATCTTCGAGAAACTGTGCCTCGAGCACGGGATCGGAAAACGGCGCCGGAATCGACAGATTGCGCACCAGGCTCGCGCCGGCCTCGCGGGCGGCGGAGAGCAGAATGCCTGGATTGCGCACGCCGGCGGCGCGTTGCGGTACGGCCATCTTCATGCTCGCTCACGGAATCGGGATATCTACTTTAGGCCAACGCGGTCATACAAATACGCCTTTTTTTAGCAATAGGCGGTAAATGCCGGAAATTATTGCGGATTGGTGGCGTGTTTCGACCGGATGCGGCGAGGCGGAAGGAAGGAGGAGGGCCGATCGGCGAGCGTCTGATTTTTTTGCCCGCCGATTCGAAGGACAGCCACATCGAATGCCGCACGCACGATGACGAGGGCGGTCTTGCACGAGAACCGTTCAGCTTTTCGGTTTGGCCTTGGTGGTGCGCTTCGTGACCTGCATTTCCTTCGCGCCTGCAGCCTTCGCGGGCGATGCCTTGCTGCCGGCCGTTTTCTTGCGGCTCGACATTTCCGTTTCAGCGGGTTGGCTCGCCTGAGCCTTGCGTGGGGATGGCATGCTGACCTCCTTCAGTATGTGTCCATATCGACACATTTCTAACCATAGGATGCGCCCGGCAGGTATTCAAGACGCGTGCGGCCCAAGCGCAACGCATCGGCGAAAAAAGCTTCTGAGAGCGAAGCATTTCGGCTGATACCCGCTTCGCGCCAATCAGCTTCAGCCGATCAGCTTCAGCCCCGCCGGCAGCGTCTCGCCGAACACGCGGCCCACGTCCGCGCGATCCAGCTCGACGGTCTCGCGGACCATCGCGATCCACGCCTGCGCCGCGCCCATCGTCTCAAGCCGCTGCACGACGGCGGCGCGGGCATCGTCGGGGAGATCGCGGGAGCGGTCGCCCGTCATGCGCGCGATCTGCACGGCGGCGAACGCGGCGGGATCGACCTTCTTCCAGTCGAGCGCGAGGATCGCATCGAGCCAGCCGACGGCGACATCCGGCGGCACCACGCCGTGCGCGCTGCCGTAAAAGGGCGCGCGCGCACCGATGCGGCCCAGCGCCCACCAGCTTTGCACGCTCTCCGAGGGTTTTTTCAGGCGCGTGAGCAGCCACTCGCCGACCTCGATCTTGCGCTCGACCGGCACGCGCTCTAGCGACGCGGCGAGCCGCACCATGTCTTCGTAACCCGCGCGCGCCGCGCCCGCTGCCTTTCGATAGCGGCTCGTGCCGGGCGGCTGGAGCACGAAGGCCATATCGTCGAGCAGCTTCAGTTGCGCCGCTTCGGGCAGGCCGCCGGCCGCGCGGCGCCAGAGCGTCCACCATTCGGACCAGATCTGGCTTTCGTTGCTGTACTGAATGCCTTGATCGAAAAGCGTCCAAAGCTGCTCGACGCGCCAGTCGTCGAGCGGATGCCCGAAGCCCGGACGCATGCAGTAGCCCGCGAGATTGAGCCACAGGCGCTCGTGATCGGCGGTGCGGCGGCGCTTTTTCGCGCGCTCCAGCAGCGCGCCGAAAAGCTCGCGCAAGAGCGCGATGTCCCAGGTGTCGCGCGGGCCGAGCGTCTGTTCGAGCTGCGCGCGCAGGCGTTTGACTTCCTTCGGGCCGACGTCCTGCGACCGCGCGCCGAAAGTGCGATCGATCAACTCGATGGCTTTCGGCAGCGCCGGATGCGCTTCGCTCGCGGCTTCATCGGTCGTCGGCGATGCTTCGCGGCGCAACTGAAATTCGAGCAGCCAGCGCTCGCCGGGATCGTCGACGGCGATGCAGTGCATTTCCAGCGTGCCGACTTCGGTGAGCGAGGTCGTCAGCTGAACGGCGGTTTCGCGCGCTTTGCCCTTGCCGGCGGCGTGCGGATCGACGACGGTCGCGATCGGCGGCAGCCGGATGAAATCGCCCGATGCGCCTCCGAGGTCAGCGAGCGCGCCCGCTTCGTACGCCGTCTCCGACACCGACGACGCCAGGTGAAAGCGCACCGGCGCGCCCAGCGTGAGGGCAAACGTGCGGTCGGCGAGATGGATCGCCTGGCCTTCTTCGGTGCCGCGCGGCAGGACGCAGACGCCGCGAGTGACATCGGAAGCGGAGTTGGCGTCGTCTTCGAGCAGCAGGAAGAAGCTGCGCGCCGAGCCCCCGCCGATCTTCGGCGCGTGGCCCGCGCGGGCGAGCGCATAGGCGACCGCGCCGCGCGCGACGGCGACATCGGGATTGCCGTTGGCGAGCACGTTGACGGGTTCGCCGCGCCAGCCCGACAGCGTATCGGCGATGCGGCGCGCGAGCGGATCGGCGCGAAACACGCCGCCGTTCAACAGCAGGGTGTCCGGAATGGCGAGCGTTTCGGCGGCTACCCCGAGCGCCTTGCGCGCTTCGCCCGCGTGCTGGCCGAGAAACGCCGCGATATGCCGCGTGATCGCCGGATCGCTCGCATACGGCAGCCCGAACTCGACGATGCCGCCGCGCGAACGCCCCGGACGATCGCTCGCGGACACCATCGGAAAGAAGCCGTCGACGATGATTTTCTCGATCTCGTCGCGCGTGACGTCCGCCGAACGCGCGCCGCCGATCAGCTTCGCGCCCGCGCCGAGCAGCGTGATCGACGTGGATTCGGGCGCATTCTCGCCGAGCAGGTGCTCCTTCGCCGCGCGGCAGCGCTCGACGAGTTGCGACAGACGCCCGGCCGACAGACGCGCATCGGCGCCCGCGAGCCGCCTCTCGACGAGATGCGCGAGCGCGAGGTCCATGTTGTCGCCGCCGAGCATCAGATGGTTGCCCACGCCGATACGCGTGAGCACCGGCTCACCGTGCTCCATCGCGACCTGGATCAGCGTGAGGTCGGTCGTGCCGCCGCCGACATCGACGATCATCACGAGCCGCGTCGATGCAAGCGCTTCAGCGAGCGTCTCGCGATGATGAAACAGCCAGTCGTAGAACGCGGCCTGCGGTTCCTCCAGCAGCCGCAGCTTTTCGAGCCCCGCCATGCGCGCGGCTTCGAGCGTCAGCGCCCGCGCGCCTTCATCGAACGAGGCGGGCACGGTCAGCACGACGTCCTGCGCGTCGAGCGGCGCGTCCGGAAAGCGCTCGTTCCAGGCCGCGTGCACGTGCGCCAGATAGCTCGCGCTCGCGATCACGGGCGAGATTTTTTCGATATCGTCGCCCGCGCCCCACGGCAGAATGGGCGCGAGACGGTCAACCGCCGCGTGCGACAGCCAGCTCTTCGCGCTCGACACGAGCCGCCCGGGCACCTGCGCGCCGAGCGTGCGCGCGAACCGGCCGATGACGGCGGGCGCTTCCATCTCGCCCCACGGCAGTTGCAGATCGGCGGATTTGAGCTCGCCCGGCGCGTAGTGATAGCGCAGCGACGGCAAGAGCGGCAGCGCCGCGACTTCGCCCGCGCCGACGAGCTGATCGATCTCGAACACGCGGATCGCGTTCGACCCGGTTTCCGCATAGGCGACGACGGTATTGCTCGTCCCCAGATCGATGCCGACGCTATACCGCGCGCGCGCCGTCTTTTTCTTGCTCGCGGACACTTACAGGCCCATGCCCTGATCCACGCCGGAGTTCGCGCCGCCGCGTACATCGAACTCGACTTTCCAGCGCTCCGACGCGCCGCGCGGAATCGCTTCGAGTTCGAGCGTGCCCGCTTCGGTCACGCGCGCATGCAGCTTGACCGGCACGACATCGCCCGGCGTGCGGCCTTCGGGCGGCAGCGATGCCTCGATCTCTTCGAGTTCTTGCAACTCGTCCGGCTGCCAGTAATCGAGCAGCGTGCCGACCTGATCCTGACGGCGCACCGACGAGCCGAAGAAGCGGAAATGCACCGGCTCGCCGACGACGAGCCCGAATTCCTGCGCGGGGAGTTCGGCGTCGGTGCCTTCTTCCATGCCGAAGGGCGCGACGCACAGCGCCTGCACGGGCGGCTCCAGTCCGGGGACGGCCGGCATCGCCGATTCCACCGCGACGTAGTACGCGCGCGCCGTGCCGCCACGAATGCGCACGCCCTTGCCGCGCCGCACGTAGCCGTAATAGGCCGCGCCGCGCGCCACCGCGAGATCGAGGTCCGCGCCTTCGAGCAGACGCGCGGCGGGCGCGTTCTCGGAGGCGAGCCAGGCATTGAGCGTCGACATCACGCGTTCGACGAGCAGCGGCGACTTGAACACGCCGCCGTTGAAGAGGACGACGGTCGGATGCAGCAGCGTCGCGCCTTGCGGCGCCTGATGCTGCAAGCCTTCGACTTCCGCGAGCGCATTGACCTGACGGCCGAGGAACGCGGCGAGATGGCGCGTGACGGCGGCATCCTGCGCGTAGGGCAGACCGAGCTGCGTGAGACCGACGCGCGCGCGCGAAACGGGCCGCGCGGAGGCATCGACTTGCGGGAAAAAGCCTTCGAGCAGGATTTGCGTGAGTTCGGCGCGCGTGAGTTCGGTGCGCAGCGACCCGCCGATCAGCTTCGAGCCACGGCTCGGCACGACGAGCGGCACGGCATCGACGGACGGATCGGAGAGCAGCGTCTCCTTCGCCGACCGGCATGCGTAGGTGAGCGCGCGCAACTGCCACGGATCGGGCTGCGTGCCGCCCGCTGCGAGCTTGCGCGCGACGGTATGCGCGAGCGCGAGGTCCATGTTGTCGCCGCCGAGCAGGATGTGCTCGCCGACCGCGACGCGATGCAGCTCAAGATTGCCTTCGCGTTCGACGACCGCGATCAGCGAGAGGTCGGTGGTGCCGCCGCCGACATCGACGACGAGGATCACATCGCCGACTTGGACCTGCTTGCGCCAGCCGCCCGACGACTTCTGAATCCAGCTATAGAGCGCGGCTTGCGGCTCTTCGAGCAGCGTCATGCGCGTGTAGCCGGCGGCCGCGGCGGCTTCGGCGGTGAGTTCGCGCGCGGCGGGATCGAAGGACGCGGGAATCGTCACGGTGACGTCCTGCTGATCGAACGGCGCATCCGGATGCGCGTGGTTCCAAGCTTCGCGCAAGTGCGTCAGATAGCGGACCGAGGTTTCCATCGGCGACACGCGCGCGACTTCCTCGGGCGCATCGGACGGCAGAATCGCCGCGCGGCGATCGACGCCCGGATGGCACAGCCAGCTCTTTGCGCTGGAGACGAGGCGGATCGGTGTGCCTGCGCCACGGCTGCGCGCGAGTTCGCCGACGATAAACGTGCGCTCCTGCGTCCACGGCAACGTCAGATCGCCGGGCGCGAGCTCGTTTTCGTGCGGCAGATAGAGGAACGAGGGCAGCAGGTCGCGCTCTTCGGCGGCGCCGGGCGCGGTCAGTTGCGAGATGGGCAGCACGCCTTGCGCGGTCTTTTCGCCGTCGCTCGCGCTCATGTCGACGTAGGAAAGCGCGCAATGCGTCGTGCCGAGATCGACGCCGATCGAATAGCGCGCCTGATTATCGTTCGATTGGAAGTCGCTCACAGTTCCACCTCCGCCGGCGCGACGATGCTTGCATCATGGGACGGCGCGAGCTTCGGCAGGCGCGTGTCCTCGACCTTCCAGCCGCGATGGCTGATGCTGCCGTTGAACGGCGCTTTGCCGACGACATTGCCCGTCAGACGGACCGCAGCCGCATCGAAACCTTCCTGCAGCGTGATGCGGCTGCCTTCGGCTTCCGTGCGCACCGGCTTGATCGTGAAATGCTCGCGCAGCACCGCGCGGCAGCCGTCGTGCACGAGACGCGCGGCCGCGCCGATATCGGCGTCGCTGTAATTGACGATGTCTTCCTCGACGAAATCGATGAAACGCGCATCGCGCTGCAAAAGGCCGAGCAGTTGCAGCGCGGCGACCGGGCTTGCTTCCTTCAGCGCGGACGGCGCGGGCTGAACCGGCGCGGCGGCGGGCTTCGGCGTTTCGGCTTTGAAATCGGGCGCCTGGGGCGCTGCTTCAGGCGCATTCGGCGCTTCGCGCAGGCGCTGGACGCGGCCCGCGAACGTCGCGTTGCCGAGAATGCCGAAGAAGGCGCCGAAGGCAATGCCTATCCTGCCGAAAAAGCCTGGATTCATGTCGGTCATGTGATGCTCCTGTTGGCCGCGCGAGGACGACCCTATCCTCGGGCGGCGCGGGTGGCCGGTGTTCGGTGCCGTTTCGGTGGCGGGGGTGATGCCGGGAATCGTCTGTTCATGCGGTTTTCGGGCGCGCCGAACGGCATGGAACGTCAGAAAAACGCTAACGGCCTTTATACCGTATCCCGATATTTTCCATGATGTCGCGCCCCGGCCGGAAAAACGCTCCAGATAGGCGCGCGGCGGCGGCGGGCCTCATTCTCGCGATTTGCGCCGTCAAGTCAAGGCGCGGCGGGCCTTTCGGCGGAAATCAAGCCTTGTAGCCGATCTTGCGCAGCAGGTCCTTGCGCCATTTCACGTCTTCGTCAGTCTCGACGCCGAGCGGCGGCAGCCCGTCCACCACGCCGACGATCCCGCGCCCCTGATCCGTCTGCGCGACGAGCACCTGCGTCGGATTGGCGGTCGCGCAGAAGATGCGGCAGACCTCCGGCACGGCCTTGATGGTATTGAGCACGTTCACGGGAAAAAAACCGTCGCCGAGCACGATGATGAAGCTATGCCCCGCGCCGATGTTCTGCGCGTTGTGCGCGGCCATGTCGATGCAATGCGCGTCCGTGCCCGACGTGCGCACGAGCCGCTTGCCCGACGCCTCGCAGAACGCGAGCCCGAAGCGGATGCCGGGCACCGCGCCGACGAGCGCCTCGTGCAGATCCTCGACCGTCTTGATGAAATGCGACTGGCCGAGGATGAAGTTCGTGTCCTCGGGCTTGTCGATGGCGATGGCGAGCAGTTCCATGGCGAATCTCCGGTGCGCGGGTTGCACGATCAATGGTAGACGGGTTTTGGCGATGTCATCGCCGGGGTCGGACGAATCCGATTTCAGATAACGGATTGCGCCAGCCGGCGGCCAGCGGCGAATTGCCGTTTGGGTGCTTGTTAAGATGGGCATCCAATGCCAGCAGCGAATCCCTGTGACCACGTCCTCCTCGACATTGCCTCCATCGCGACCGGGTGACCGTTCATCCGAAGCCGAAATGCGGCTTCGTGCCGCCATCGACGAAAATCCGTCCAGCGCGAGTCTGTACAACCAGCTCGGCGACTTATTGAGCGGTCAGGCGCGCCATTCCGAAGCGGAACGTGCCTTCCTTCAGGCCGTGTCCATCGACCCGGCATTCGTGGCGGCGCACAACAATCTCGGGAATCTGTTCGTCACGATCGGGCGTTTCGATGAAGCCGAAGCGGCTTATCGCAAGGCGCTCGCGTTACGACCCGACTTCGCCGAGGCCCACGGCAATCTGGGTGGCCTGATGCACACGCTGAAGCGCGTCGATGAGGCCGAACGGGCCTATCGCCAGGCGCTTTCTCTTCGCGCCGATCTGCCCGGGACGTTGCACAATCTGGCCTCGCTGCTGCACGACGATCGCCGCTTTGCCGAAGCCGAGATCGCGTACAGGCAGTTGCTGCGCATCCAGCCAGACAGTGTGCCGGCGCAGTTGGGACTGGCCAACGTCCTGAATGCGCTTGATCGCTATTCCGAGGGAACCGGCGTCTGCCGAGCATTGATGGCGTCGTATCCGATGGACGCCGACGTGCATTACACGCTTGCTACGCTTCTCGAGAACGAAGAGCGCTTCGTCGAAGCCGAAGATGCCTATCGCAGGACGCTCGCGATCCGGCCGGATCATCACTACGCGCGTTTCAATCTTGCGCTGGTCCTGCTGCGCATGGGCCGGTTCGAAGAGGGCTGGCGTCTCTATGAGTCGCGTAATCAACCCGGACTACCGAACGCCGCACGGTTGCCGCTGGACGATCGATGCAAGGCGTGGCGCGGCGAGCCGTTGGAAGGGAAATCCATCCTCGTGTGCGGAGAGCAAGGCCACGGGGACATGATTCAGTTCGGCCGATACTTTTCGCTGCTCAAGAAACGAGGTGCCGCGCATGTCGCGTTCGCGTGCCGTCCGCTGCTGCACGACCTGTTTCGAAGCGCCGGCGATATCGACGCGCTCCTCGATCCACGCAATCCGCCGGCACGACAGTACGATTTCGCGACATTCCTGCTGGATGTCCCGCTTCATGCCGGATACGAGCCGATTCCCGGCGCCGGCTGGCTGCGCGCGGACCCCGAACGTGTGAACGCATGGCGGATGCGTCTCGCGCCGCTCGGCGGGTTCAGGGTCGGGATCGTGTGGAAGGGAAATCCCGGCCATCCGAATGACCGTTACCGCTCGTTGCCCGCCATCGACACGCTTGCTTCGTTGTGGGACATACCGGGCGTCAGTTTCGTGAGCTTGCAGAAGGGACCCGGCGAGCACGAGGCGTCATCCGTGCAAGCGCGTCTTCCCATTTACGACACGGCTCCGCATGTGCGCGATTTCGCCGATACGGCCGCGATCGTCGCGAATCTCGATCTGGTCATTGCGGTCGACACAGCCGTCGCGCATCTCGCGGGCGCATTGGGCAAGCCGTGCTGGGTGCTCGTGAGCACGCCGAGAGCCGATTGGCGCTGGGGACTGGAGGCACAGCGGACCTCATGGTATCCGCGAACGGCGAGCCTTTTTCGTCAGGCCGTGCCGGGCGACTGGAGCGGCGCGGTGCAGCAGCTTGGCGCGGCGCTTTCGCGTGCTATTTCCGATCAGACCGCGTTGCCGAACGCCTCTACGCCCTGACGCTGAACCCCGCGAGATAGCCCGCCGCATCGCTGCCGTCCCACACGCGGCCATCGCAGAACGTCGCCGCGTGCCGCTCGGCGGGGACCGCGATGCCCGCCGCCTGCGCCGCATCGCGATACAGCGCGGTCTGATTGACGCTCGCGGCGATGGCTTCATCGTCGATATCGGCGTCGAGCATGCCCCAGCGCCGGTACTGCGTGATAAACCACAGCCCGTCCGATACGCGCGGATAGTTGACCGCGCCGCCATCGAAGAAACGCACGGGCAGCGCGCGCGCATCGCCGCCGGACGCGACGAGGCGCGGCTCGATCAACTCGCGCGGCACGCCGAGCAACGCGGACGACGACAGCGCCTCTGCGATCTCCCCGCGATGCGCGCTCGCATCGAGCCAGGCGCAGGCATCGAGCATCGTGCGCACGAGCGCGCGCGCCGTGTTGGGATAGAGCGCGGCGAAATCGCGCCGGCACGCGAGCACCTTCTCGGGATGATCCGGCCAGATCTCGCTCGTGTACGTGACCGTTTTGCCCGCGTTGCGCGCTTCGGCCACGGCGTGCCACGGCTCGCCCGCGCAGAAACCGTCGAGCGCGCCTTCGACGAGCGCATCGGCCATGCGCGGCGGCGGAATCACGATGCTTTGCACGTCGCGCAACGGATGCACGCCCTGCGCCGCGAGCCAGTAATACAGCCACATCGCGTGCGTGCCGGTCGGAAAGGTCTGCGCGATGACAGGCGGCCGCCCGAGCGAATGCAGCGCTTCCTTCACGCTCGCGCCGTGTTCAATCGCATCGGCAAGCGGGCGAGACAGTGTGATCGCCTGACCGTTGCGATTGAGGACCATCAGCACGGCCATGTCCGACTGCGGCCCGCCGATGCCCAGTTGCACGCCATACACGAGCCCGTAGAGCGCATGCGCGGCGTCGATTTCGCCGGACAGCAACGTGTCGCGCACGGCGGCCCACGATGGCTGACGGCATAGCTCGATCGTGATGCCGTGACGCGCGCCGAGATCGCGCAATGCGGCGACGGCGAGCGGCGCGGCATCCGAAAGGGCGACGAAGCCGAGCCGCAGATGCGTGCGTTCGGGCGCGGGAAAAGTCAGTTCTGGCGAATTCATGAGGTGTGGTGACGCTAAAGAAGATCGGCCATCGAAAGAAGCTGGCGTGCGATTTCCGCGACCTTCACGCCCTGATCCATCGCGCGCTTGCGAAGCGCCGCATAGGCTTCGTTTTCGGACATGCCGCGCTTGTCCATCAAAAGACGTTTGGCGCGGTCGAGGACCTTGCGCTGTTCCAACTCGTCCTCGACTTTCGCGAGACGCTGACGCAATTGCGCTTCGTGCGCGAAACGCGCGAGCGCCACTTCGATGATCGGCGCGAGCCGCGCGGGCGCGAGTCCTTCGACGGAATATGCCGTGACGCCCGCGCCGACCGCCGCGCGGATGAACTGCTGGTCCGCGTCGTTGCTGAACATCAGCACGGGGCGCGGCGCGGCCTTGTTCATCACGGCGAGTTGTTCGAGCGTATCGCGCGAGGGCGATTCGGTATCGATGATGACGACATCGGGCTTCTGACTCTCGACGGCCTTGTGCAGCGCCGACGGCGCAGCCACCTCGGCGAGCATGTCATAGCCCATGCGCGCGAGTTGCTCGCGCAAATCGCCGATGGGTTTGTCGGTGTCGGTGACGAGAAGGACGCGAAGCATGCGGGAAGCGGAAGCGGTCATGCGGGGAACGCTTGTGACTCTAGCGCGCCGTCCGCCATTTGAGAACCCGCTTCACGCTGCATGCGCGAGCCCTTCGCTGTGCGCGGCGCGTGCGGCGAATTCGGCCGCTTCGCCAATCGCACCGCCGATCAGAATCACAGCAGGACTGCCGAGACCGGCGGAGATCGCATCGGTGGCGAGCCGCTCGAGCGTCGTGACGAGCCGCTTTTCCTGCGACGATCCCGCGTGCTGCACGACGGCCGCCGGCGTGCTCGCGGGCAACGCTTCGAGCAGCGATGACGTCAGGCTCGCGATGCGGCTCATGCCCATATAAATCGCGAGCGTGGTGCCGGTCGCGGCGAGCGCGGCCCAGTCCGGCTGGCTGTGATCCTGCATGTGCGCGGTGACGAAGGTCACGCCCTGGCAATGATCTCGATGCGTGAGCGAGATGCCGAGTCCCGCCGCCGCCGCGAATCCCGACGACACGCCGTTGACGATATCGACGGAAATCTGTGCTTCGCGCAATGCGGCGATCTCTTCGCCCGCGCGGCCGAAGAGCAGCGCATCGCCGCCTTTCACGCGCAGCACGTGCAGTCCCTTCTTCGCGTAACGCTGCATGAGGCGCTGAATGAACGCTTGCGGCGTCGACTTGCAGCCGCCGCGCTTGCCGACGCGAATCACGCGCGCACGCGGCGCGAGCGTGACGATATCGGCGTTGGCGAGATCGTCGACGAGAAGGATGTCGGCGGCGGCGAGCGCCTTCGCGGCGCGCAAGGTCAACAAGTCCAGATCGCCGGGTCCCGCGCTCAACAGAGTGACTTTGCCTTTGACGGTGCTCATCGTTGCTTCCTGAGTCTGCTTGCTTCGTATGTGAGGCGCATCGGCGCGGCAAACGCTGAAAGCGTCCGCTCGTGTCGCTGCACGATGGGGACGCCTTTGTCCTTGCTCTTCTGAATGTGGGTGCCGCGAACGCCGTTGTCCGCAGCGCTTTCAGCAATGCAATAAGCGGGCCACTGGATAAACAGGGGTTTGGCTGCATCGGCTGCACTCTCGTTGTGCGGGAACGGCGCGCGCGGCACCGTCACGGCGCAAACTCGCTTGCTTCGAGTGAACGCTTCGGCTAACCGGATAGTACAAAAAGCACGTCGATACGAAACGTCGATGCGCGCACGTTCGCACGGCATCAGTGCTGCGTCGCACCATCGCTGTGCCCGTCTGCATCGAAACGCGTCGCGAAGCGCGTGCGCGCAAGCAGTGCACGCTTCGCGCAAAGCCTTGCGCAGCAAGCGTTTCCCGGCGATGCATCGCGCATGGCATAGGCCTTGCCTTATGTCTCGCCATCGGATCAACGGCGATCCGTCCTGAATACAGCGCCCGGCAAGTGAAGAACATGCGGGGCATCGGACAACGGCGTCCCCCGCATCGGCTTCCCGGCTGAATGCGCGGGACGCCTTTCTTTTTGGCGGAAAGACGATGGACAAAGCCACCCGGATCGATCTCTTCAGCATGCGCAGTGCGCCGATGCGCGCCTTCCATCTCACGTGGATGGCGTTCTTCGTGTGCTTCTTCGCGTGGTTCGCCTGCGCGCCGCTGATGCCGCTCATCAAGCGCGAATACGGTCTCACCGCGGATCAGGTCGCGAACATCAATATCGCGGCCGTGGCCGTGACGATTCTGGTGCGCCTCGTCGTCGGACCGATGTGCGATCGCTTCGGCCCGCGCAAGGTCTATAGCGCGCTGCTGCTCGCCGGTTCGATTCCCGTGCTCGGCGCTGCATTCTCGACGGGCTACGACAGCTTCCTGTGGTGCCGTCTCGCGATCGGCGCGATCGGCGCGAGCTTCGTCATCACGCAGTACCACACGTCGGTGATGTTCGCGCCGAACGTCGTCGGCACCGCGAACGCGACGACCGCCGGCTGGGGCAACGCGGGTGCGGGCGCGGCGCAGGCGATCATTCCGCTGTTCGTCGCGGCGGCGATCGCGCTCGGCGCGGGCGAGGCATCGGCATGGCGCGTCGCGCTGATCGTGCCGGGCATCGCGATGCCGGTGATGGCCTTCTTTTACTGGCGCTATACGCAGGACTGCCCGCAAGGCGATTTCGCTACGCTGCGCCGTGCCGGCATCGCCATCGACGGCGGCAAGAAGGGCGGCTGGCAGAGCTTCCTGACCGCGTGCTCGAACTATCGCGTGTGGATGCTGTTCGTCACCTACGGCGCGTGCTTCGGCGTGGAAGTGTTCATCCACAACATGGCTGCGATCTATTACGTCGATCACTTCGGTCTTTCGCTCGCGCAAGCCGGCATGGCGGCGGGCAGCTTCGGTCTGCTCGCGCTCTTCGCACGCGCGCTCGGCGGCTGGCTCTCCGATAAAGCCGCCGCGAAGAAAGGCCTCGATGTCCGCGCGACCTTGCTGTTCGCGTTGATCGCGGGCGAAGGCATCGGTCTCTATGCGTTCGCGCATGCACCGGGCGTCGTTGCGGCCGTCGTCGCGATGCTCACGTTCGGCCTCTTCACGCACATGGCGTGCGGCGCGACCTACGCGCTCGTGCCGTTCATCGATCGCAAGGCGCTCGGCGGCGTGGCCGGTGTGATCGGCGCGGGCGGCAACGTCGGCGCGGTCGCGGCGGGCTTCCTGATGAAGGGCCTCGGCAACGCACAGGCGACGCTCTCGATGCTCGGCGTGATCGTCGCGGGCACGGCGCTGTGCGCGCTCGCGGTGCGCTTCTCCCCCGAACACAAGGCGCGCGAAGCGGCACTGCGTGAAAGCGCGCTCGCAGCCAATAACGTCATTGCAAACTGAGAAGGTCACCGTCATGAAAATCGTCGTCATCGGCCACGGCATGGTCGGCCACAAGTTCCTCGAATGTCTCGCCGAGACTGGCAATGAAGCGCTCGACGTGACGGTCCTGTGCGAAGAGCCGCGCGCCGCGTATGACCGCGTGCATCTGACCGAATTCTTCACGGGCAAGAGCGCGGATGATCTTTCGCTCGTCGAAGAAGGCTTTTTCGAGCGTGCGGGCTATGCGCTGAAGCTGAACGCGCGCGCGGTGGCGATCGATCGCGTGGCGCGCACGGTGACGGCTTCGACGGGCGATGTGCTCGCCTACGACAAGCTCGTGCTCGCGACCGGTTCGTATCCGTTCGTGCCGCCCGTCGAAGGCCGTGATCGCGACGGCTGCTTCGTGTATCGCACGATCGAGGATCTCGAAGCGATGCAATCGTTCGGCGCGCGCTCGAAGACGGGCACGGTGGTCGGCGGCGGCCTGCTCGGTCTCGAAGCGGCGAAGGCGTTGCGCGACTTGGGGCTCGAGACGCACGTGATCGAATTCGCGCCGCGCCTGATGGCCGTGCAAGTCGACGACGGCGGCGGACGCGTGCTGCGCGCGAAGATCGAGGAGCTGGGCGTGACGGTGCACACCGGCAAGAACACGCTCGCGATCGTCGATGGCGAGGGCGCGGTCAATCGCATGAATTTCGCCGATGAAACGCATCTCGACACCGACATGATCGTGTTCTCCGCGGGCATTCGTCCGCGCGACGATATCGCGCGTGCGGCGGGTCTCGAGATCGGCGCGCGCGGCGGCATCGTGATCGACGACGCCTGCCGCACGAGCGATGAAGCGATCTACGCCATCGGCGAATGCGCGTTGTGGAAGGGCCAGTTGTTCGGCCTCGTCGCGCCGGGTTACGACATGGCGCGTATCGTCGCGAAGCAGATCGTCGGCGAGGAAGCGGCGTTCGCGGGCGCGGACATGAGCACGAAGCTCAAGCTGATGGGCGTGGATGTGGCGAGCATCGGCGATGCGCACGGCAAGACGCCCGGCAGCCGCACGTATCAGTACAGCGACGAGCGCAAGCAGGTCTACAAGAAGATTGTCGTGTCCGATTGCGGCAAGTTCCTGCTCGGCGGCGTGATGGTCGGCGATGCAACGGAATACGGCACGCTGCTGCAGATGATGCTGAACAGGATCGAGTTGCCCGAAGCGCCCGAGTTCCTGATTCTGCCGTCGAGCGATGGCAAGGCCAAGCCCGCGCTCGGCGTCGAAGCGTTGCCCGATGGCGCGCAGATCTGCTCGTGCAACAACGTGAGCAAGGCGGAAATCTGCGCGGCGGTCTGCGCGGGCGCGACGAGCATCGGCGCGATCAAGTCGTCGTGCAAGGCGGGGGCATCGTGCGGCGGCTGCGTGCCGCTCGTCACGCAAGTGATGAAGTCGGAGATGAAGCGGCAAGGGCTCGCCGTCAACAACCATCTGTGCGAGCACTTCCCGTATTCGCGTCAGGAGCTCTATCACATCGCGCGCGTGGAGGGACATCGCACGTTCGGCTCGCTGCTTGGGAAGCACGGCAAGGGACGCGGCTGCGATATCTGCAAGCCGGCCGTCGCGAGCATTCTTGCATCATGCTGGAACGAATTCGTGCTGAAGAAAGAGCACGCGAGCCTGCAGGATTCGAACGATTACTACCTCGCGAACATTCAGCGCGATGGCACGTATAGCGTCGTGCCGCGCATGCCGGGCGGCGAAGTCACGCCCGATGGTTTGATCGCCGTCGGCCAGGTCGCGAAGAAGTATGGCCTCTACACGAAGATCACGGGCGGCCAGCGTGTCGACATGTTCGGCGCGCGCGTCGAGCAGCTGCCGTTCATCTGGGAAGAACTCATCGAGGCGGGCTTCGAATCCGGTCACGCGTATGGCAAAGCGCTGCGCACGGTGAAGTCGTGCGTCGGTTCGACATGGTGCCGTTACGGTGTCGGCGATTCGGTCGGTCTCGCAATCGAGCTGGAAAACCGCTACAAGGGCCTGCGCACGCCGCACAAGATCAAGTTCGGCGTGTCCGGCTGCACGCGCGAATGCGCCGAAGCGCAAGGCAAGGACGTCGGCGTGATCGCAACGGAAAAGGGCTGGAATCTCTACGTTTGCGGCAACGGCGGCATGAAGCCGCGTCATGCGGAACTCATCGCGAGCGATCTCGATCACGACACGCTCGTGCGCTATATCGACCGCTTCCTGATGTTCTACGTGCGTACGGCCGATCGTCTGCAACGCACGAGCGTATGGCGCGACAACCTCGAAGGCGGCCTCGATTATCTGATCGACGTGATCATCAACGACAAGCTCGATATCGCCGCCGAACTCGAAGCGGAGATGCAGCTCGTCGTCGATACCTACGAGGACGAGTGGAAGAAGGCCGTCACCGATCCGCAAACGCGCAAGCGCTTCCGCCACTTCGTCAACAGCGAACAGGGCGATGCGAACGTGACATTCGTGGAGGAGCGCGGCCAGATTCGTCCGGCCACGCTGGAGGAACGCAAGTCGAAGCTCGCTGAAATCGTCTGACACCTCGGGAGAAAACATCATGAACGACCGCATCGAACAGGACTGGACCGCCGTGTGTGAACTCGATGACATCGTGCCGGATACGGGCGTCTGCGCGCTCGTGAAGGGCACGCAAGTCGCGGTGTTTCATCTCGCGGGCGAAGACGAGACGGTGTACGCGATCGACAACTACGATCCGCATTCGCAGGCGGCGGTGCTGTCGCGCGGCATCGTCGGCAGCGTGGGCGAGCGCGTCGTGGTTGCATCGCCGATCTACAAGCAGCACTTCGATCTGCGCACCGGCGAATGCCTCGAAACGCCGGAGCTTTCCGTGAGCGCGTATCGGGTGAAGGTCGCGGGCGGCAAGGTGTGGGTCGCGGCATGAAGACCGAATATGCGGTTGCGGGCATGGCGTCGCTGAAGGACGCCGCGTCGCGCCAGCGGCTCGTGGTCATCGGCAACGGCATGGCCGGCATGCGCACGGTCGAAGAGCTGCTGAAGATCGCGCCCGAGCTGTACGACATCACCGTGTTCGGCGCGGAGCCGTACGGCAACTACAACCGCATTCTGTTGTCGCCGGTGCTCGCGGGCGAGAAGAGCGTCGACGACATCATCCTCAACACGCGCGAATGGTACGACGCGAACGGCATCACGCTGCATGCGGGCGATGCCGTGATCGAGATCGATCGAGCGCGGCGCATCGTGCGTTCGCAGAAGGGCGTCGAGGCGCGTTACGACCGTCTGTTGATTGCGACGGGTTCGAAGCCTTTCATCATTCCGGTGCCGGGCTGCGATCTTTCCGGCGTGATCGCGTTCAGAGATATTGAGGATGTCGAAACGATGCTTGACGCGGCACGCGATCATCGGCATGCGGTGGTCATCGGCGGCGGCTTGCTCGGGCTCGAAGCGGCGAACGGCTTGCAGCGCCAGGGCATGTCGGTGACGGTCGTGCATTCGAGCGAAAGCCTGATGGACCGTCAGATCGACGCAACTGCATCCGCATTGCTGAAGCGTTCGCTCGAAGCAAAAGGATTGCTCTTCGCGATGGCCGCGCAGACGGCTGAAATCGTCGGCGACGACCGCGTGCGCGCCGTGCGTTTCGCCGACGGCACGCAGATCGATGCGGACCTCGTCGTGATGACGGCGGGTGTGCGGCCCAACATCGCGCTCGCGAAAGAGGCGGGCTTGCATTGCGAACGCGCGATCATCGTCGACGATACCTTGCAGACCTTCGATCCGCGCGTGTATGCAGTAGGCGAATGCGTGCAGCATCGTTCGGCTACGTTTGGTCTCGTCTCGCCGATCTGGGATCAGGCGCGTGTCGCGGGTGCGCATCTCGCGGGCGCGGGGCATCGGCGCTATGTGCAGCGCGCGACCGCGACGAAGCTCAAGGTGACGGGCGTCGATCTGTACTCGGCGGGCGATTTCATCGGCGGTGACGGCAGCGAGGATCTCGTGCTGCGCGATCCGCGCCGTGGCGTCTACAAGCGTCTCGTGCTGCAGGCGGGACGTGTGATCGGCGCGGTGCTGTACGGCGACGTGAAGGACGGCGGCTGGTACTTCGATCTGATTCAGAACCGCACGGACATCTCGCATCTGCGCGGCAAGCTCCTCTTCGGCAAGACGCTTTGTGAAGCCTGAAACAAGGCCAAGGAAATAGAACGTGAGCATGCCCATCATCCCGATTCAACCTGCGACCGTCAAAACGACATGCCCGTATTGCGGCGTCGGCTGCGGCGTGAATGCGTCGCCGAAGAGCGCGACCGAAGTGGCCATTTCCGGCGATGAAGCGCATCCGTCGAACTTCGGACGTCTGTGCGTCAAAGGCTCGGCGCTCGGCGAAACGGTAGGGCTTGAAGGGCGCCTGCTCAACCCGAAGTTGCGCGACAGGCAAACCGGCTTACTGTCCGATGTCTCATGGGACGATGCGCTCGGCACGGTCGCGAACGGCTTTGCGCGCATCATCGCGGAGCATGGTCCGGATGCGGTCGCGTTCTATGTGTCGGGACAGTTGCTCACCGAGGACTACTACGTCGCCAACAAGCTGATGAAGGGCTACATCGGCAGCGCGAACATCGATACGAACTCGCGGCTGTGCATGTCGTCGTCGGTGGCGGGGCACAAGCGCGCATTCGGCGAAGACATCGTGCCGATGAGCTATGACGACCTCGAACTTGCGGACCTCGTCGTGCTGGTCGGCTCGAATACGGCGTGGTGTCATCCGATTCTCTTTCAGCGCATCGTGAAGATGAAGGAGAGGCGGCCGGAGATGAAGATCGTCGTCATCGATCCGCGCTATACCGCAACATGCGAAATGGCCGATCTGCATTTGCCGCTCAAGCCCGGCAGCGACGTGCGGCTTTTCAACGGCCTGCTCGCGTTTCTCGCGGAGCATGGCGCAACCGATGCCTCTTTCGTCGATGCGCATACCAACGGCTTCGACAATGCGCTCGCCGCTGCGGGGCCGTCCGATCTCGCGCAAACGGCGAAGGACTGCAAGCTCGACCAGCACGAACTGATGGAGTTTTATCGCCTGTTCGCGCGCACGGAGCGCGTGGTGACGGTCTATTCGCAAGGCGTGAATCAGTCGAGCGCGGGCACGGACAAGGTCAACAGCATCATCAACTGTCATCTCTCGACGGGGCGCATCGGCAAGCCGGGCATGGGGCCGTTCTCGTTCACCGGCCAGCCTAACGCGATGGGCGGGCGCGAAGTCGGCGGCCTCGCGAACACGCTCGCCGCGCATCTCGAGTTCGGCGATCCGTTGCATGGCGAGATCGTGCGGACGTTCTGGAATTCGCCTGCAATCGCGGAACGTGCGGGATTGAAGGCCGTCGAACTGTTCGATGCGATCGAAGCGGGTCGTGTAAAAGCCGTATGGGTGATGGGCACGAATCCGGTCGTGAGCCTGCCCGACGGCGATCGCGTGAAGCGTGCGCTCGATACGTGCGAGCTCGTGGTCGTGTCCGACATCATCGAGAAGACGGATACGAACGCGTTCGCCGATGTGCTGTTGCCCGCGCTCGGCTGGGGCGAGAAGGACGGCACCGTGACGAACTCGGAACGGCGCATCTCGCGACAGCGCGCGTTCATTCCGGCGCCGGGCAACGCGCGCGCGGACTGGCGCATCATCTGCGATGTCGCACGTCGCATGGGCTTCGATGGCTTCGATTTCGCGGGTCCGCATGAGATCTTCGACGAACACGCGCGCCTGAGCGCTCATCGCAACGATGCTGCGACGGGCGTGCATCGCGCGTTTCATATCGGCGGGCTGGCTGGCCTCGATCGCGAACAATACGATGCGCTACAGCCCACGCAATGGCCGCTGCGCGCGGCGAACGAAGCTGGCATTGCTCGGCTTTTCGACGATCATCGCTTCAGTCATGCCGATGGCCGCGCGCGCTTCGTTGCCACCGTTGCAAGAGGGCCGGTCAACGCGCCCGACGACGAGTATCCGCTCGTGCTCAACACGGGCCGCGTACGCGACCAATGGCACACGATGACGCGCACGGGACGCTCTGCGAAACTCGCGGGGCACATCAGCGAATCGTTCATCGACATGCATCCGCAAGACGCGCTCGCATGCGGCGTGCGCGAAGGCGAACTCGCGCGCGTGTCGAGCCGCTGGGGTTCGATGATCGCGCGCGTGCAGCACGGCGGCGGCATGCCGCGCGGCAGCGTGTTCGTGCCGATCCACTGGAACGATCAGGTCGCCTCCGATGCGCGCGTGGGCGCGGTCGTGAATCCCGTCGTCGATCCCGTTTCGGGCGAGCCGGAATTCAAGCACACGCCCGTTGCAATCGAGAAATTTCACGTCACGTGGCATGGCTTTTCGCTCTCGCGCACCGCGCCCGATCTCGACATGGTGACGCACTGGACGCGCGTGCATGGCGCACGCTTCGTGCGCTACGAGATGGCGGGCCGCAATCGCTTCGATGCATCGCATGGCGATCATCACGACTGGGCGCGCTCACTCTTTCACATCGACGATCACCATGCGGACTGGATCGAATACGAGGACAAGAGCGCGGGCGTATATCGCGCGGCGCACGTGGTCGACGAGCGCATCGAGAGTTGCGTGTTCATCTCCGAGCGTCCCGATCTGCCCGCGCGCGCGTGGCTTGCGACGCTCTTCGAAAAAGACCGGCTCGACGACGAGGACCGCGCGAGTCTTTTGCTCGGCCAGCCGATAGGCAAGGGCGAGGACACCGGACCGACCGTGTGCTCGTGCTTCGGCGTCGGACGCAACACGATCTGCAACGCGATTCGCGACAAGGGTTTGAAAACCGCCGCGGAAGTGACCTCGTGTCTGAAGGCCGGCGGTAACTGCGGCTCATGTGTGCCGGAGCTGAAAAAGCTCATCGTCGAAACGGAGATGGCGCGCCTCTCGACGGTTTGATGACTGCGTGGTCTATCGCACGGACGCGGGCGCATGTCGCCCGCGTTTTCGCTTCTGCGCGTCCGCGCGATGCGGACGTATCCGTGAAAACCCGCGAAAACAGGGCGTTTCCGGGGTATTGGTATGCTCGAATGAGCGCTTCCCAACCAAACTACTTACGAATTGTTACGAGGTGAAATGGTGTGTTGGCTCGCCCACGCTCGAGCCAATTCGTCTTCCGTAAAGTCACATCAAACACAGGCACTAAACAAAAAGACGCCTGAGAACAAAACGAAATGGCTTTACGGGGATTGTGATGATGAAGAAGAACAACACAAAACGAATCGACCACGCGGAAGGCCCACGCGCCACGCTCCGCGTATTGCACGCCGACATCGACCTGTTGCACGAACGCCGACTTCTCCTGATCGAAGTCCGCGACGTTCGCTGCTCAAAGCTTCTAATCTGCATCTGATCTGTTTAGCCGCGCTCGCTGCGCGTCCTGTCTCGAACGTTCACTGATTTTTTCACGCTGGTTCATCGACGTGAAATTCAGTCAGGCGATTGAGATAGGAATGGTAATTAAAAGATTACTCGTTGTGCCCGCTACATATCGGCGTCGATGTAGCTGGAATTGACCGTGCGCCAAAACTTGGAGACCTCACCATGCAACGCAAACTGATCGCAGCAGCCGCCGTCCTCTCGCTCGTTTCCGCCGCTGCTTTCGCAACGGGCACGAGCTCCAGCTCGAGCTCGACCTCGGGTGGCACCACCAGCGCCGCCGTGTTCGGCTACGGCTCGTTCAGCGCGACCGACGCAGGCATCGCCAACGGCCACGCTTCGGCGATCGCTGGCCAGGGCTACGGCGTGACGGGCAACGCAACCAACGCGACGACCGGCCACGTCAACACGTCGTCGGTCGGCGGCAAGGGCTTCGGTGGCTCGACGGCAACGGGCGTCTCCGGCGCCGACGCTAGCGCGAACGCCTGGAGCAAGCTGGGCGGCGGCTGGCGCTAAGCACACGGCGACGGACGGCGGACTTCGCCGCAACGGGGTTCGCTCTCCTGTCACCCGTGTGATGCTGTTCGAATAACAAGAAAAGAAACACAAAACGAAATCCAATCTCATCGATTCAATAAGGAATGCAAATCATGAAACGCACTCTGATCGCTGCTGCACTGCTCTCGTTCGTCTCCGTCGCCGCGATGGCCACGACCACGAACTCCAGCTCGTCCTCGACCTCGGGCGGCACGACGTCCGCTTCGGTCTCGGGATTCGGCCACTTCACGGCCACCAACTCCGGCACGGCCAACGGTAACGCGCAATCGATCGCCGGCAACATGTTCGGCGTGACGGGCAACGCGACCAACGCGACGACGAGCCACACGAACACGTCGACGGTGAGCGGCTTCGGTCACGGCACGTCGCAAGCGGGCGGCACCTCGGGCGCGGACGCAGCGGCCAATGCATGGAGCAAGCTGGGCGGCGGCTGGCGTTAAGCCGGTCCGTGGACCAGGGCAGGGGCGGCGTCATGACGAGCCGCGTGCTTGCGGGATACCGCCTTTGCCGAATCAAATAAAAAAACTCTAAGTCGTCCGGGACCGTCACGCGAATTGGCGTCCCCTTCCTTTCCGGAGAACCAAAATGAACAAGACCACTTTGCAATTGGCATGCGCGGTTCTGTTTTGCGCCGCTCAACTTGCCCACGCTGACACCACGGCCAATTCCTCGTCCGGCTCGGTTTCGGGTTCGACGTCCACGGGCATCGGTCAGGGCGGCGGTTCCAGCCTGAACAACATCGGCACGTCGGCGAACTCGACGGCCAACACCAGTTCCAATTCGTCGTCGGTGGGCGGCCTCGGCGTCGCGACGGCGAGCGGCGGCCGTTCGAGCGCACAGGGCGGTTCGTCGAACGTGAACATCGCGCTGACGATGCCTGCGCTCACGACCGCGGGCAACGACGCGAGCGGCACGGATGCAACCGGCAAGGCGGCCACGAGCGGCCCCGGCACGAGCGCCTTCGACACGCGCACGACGGTCGATTACAACCAGAGCTCGTACTCGGTGCGCACGACGCCGGCGATCGCCGCGCCCTCGCTGACGACGACCCTTTCCGACACCTGCATGGGCTCCGCGAGCTTCGGCCTGTCGATCACGGGCTTCGGCGCGACCGGCGGCACGACGCTCGTCGATCAGGCGTGCGTACGCCGTCTCGATGCACGCGAATTCCGCGCGATGGGCCTGACCGATGTCGCGCTCGCGCTGCTCTGCCAGAGCGATGCGAACCGCCGCGCCGTCGAAGCGACGGGCCATCTGTGCCCGGGCACGACCAAGCCGCTCGCGAAATCGGGCGAAGACGCGGTGCTCTCGGATGACGAGAAGTATCGCGATCCGCTGGTCCGCGCGCGCCTCGGCTTGCCGGTGACCGCCGCCAACAATCCTGAAGTCAACCTGAAGAGCCAGGACGAGGCGAAGCAGGCTCAGCCGGCGCCGGCGAAGCAGGTCGCGCAGCCGACGCCGGTCGCGGCCCGCGTGATCGATCACGCTGACAGCGCGGATAATGTCGAAGTGGCGAGCGCGCCCATCGGCGAAAAGATCGAAGTCTCGCTGGTCAAGTGAGGATGCAAGAGATCCAGTGGCAAAGCAGCGCCACGGAGCAGCAGGGACGCGCCTGAGCAATCGGGCCGTCTCTATCTTTGAAGGGTTGGCTCTGAAAGACTGGTCCCGGAGAGTCAACCCTCGTTTTCCCGCTGAGGCATGCGATGAAGAGTCACAAGACAATGGCGGCCATCGCGCTCGCGGCGAGTGCGATGGTCTCGATGATGCCGATGAGCGCGCACGCCGATGCAGGCGCCGGTGTCATCTGGGCAGCGAACCCGGCAGGCGTGCAGTCGATGCCCAATGCGCAGGCCCTCGCGCTCTTGCCTTCGAGCGGTTACGTGCCGTTGCAGACATCGGGCGGCAAGTGCCTGCTCGTCGCGCGGCGCGGCACGCAGATCGTCGCGGTGGAATTGTCGCCGCTGTCGATCGGCGCGAAGGTGATCGGCTGGAAGCCGCAAGAGATCGATATGAGCACGCTCACGTCGAAGTGGGGTTACGAGCCGCCGAAATCGTCTCTCGATACGAAAAGCTTCGGCAATCCGGTGACGAGCGCGATGGCCACGCAGAGCAAGGCCGATACGTCGAAGGGCGGATCGTATGCGAGCGCGAGCAGCTGGGGCAACGGCAACGTCGAAGCGCACAGCAGCGCGATCGCATCGGCCTCGGGTGAGACCGAAGCCGCGGAATCCGTGACGGTGAACGGCAAGACGTATCGCAAGTACAGCCACTTCAAGCCGGCGACGGCCGAGGCGCCGGTGGCGGCATCGGACGAATACTTCTGCCAGTGAGCCTGGCTCAGGTCGTGGCCGACTTCGGTTCGACAACCGGCGGCACGGGCAAGGCCACATCCTCCGTGGTGCGGGATTCCGTGCCGAAACGCGCCACCGAGAACGAGAACGTGTTGATGCCGTGCTCGCTCGTCGCCGACACCGTGCCGCGATGCATCTCCGCCACCGCCTTCACGATGGCGAGCCCGAGGCCGTGATTCTCGCGGCTGTTCGTGCGCGAGCTCTCCGCGCGATAGAAACGGTCGAAGAGATGGGTCATGACATCCGGCTGAATCGCTTCGCCGGGATTGGCCACCGCAATGCGGATGCGCCCATGTTCACGCGTGACGGACACAGAGATCGTCGCGCCCGGCGCGCAGTGCTGAATCGCGTTCATCACGAGATTGGACAGCGCGCGCCCGAACAGCGACGTATTGACGAAAGCGCGTGCATCGCCGCTCGCGATCGCGCGGACGTGCGCTTCTTCGAGCGGAATTTCCAGGAACTCCAGCGTGCGGCCAATCTCCGCCGCGAGCGAGACTTCGACGAGCCCGGTCGCGCGCTCACCCTGATCGGCGCGCGCGAGAAACAGCATGTCGTTGATGATCGCGCGCACGCGCTCGAACTCTTCGAGATTCGACTGCAACGTGTGCCGCAACTCGTCGATCGAACGATCGCGCGTCAACGCGACTTCCGTCTGACCGATGAGGATCGTGACCGGCGTGCGCAGTTCGTGCGCGACATCGGCGTTGAAGGATTCGAGCCGGCCGTATGCGTGATCGAGCCGTTCCAGCGCGCCGTTGAAGGACTTCGCGAGATCTTCGAGTTCCATCGGCAGGGCGCGCGTGTTCAGACGTTGCGATCGATTGTTCGGGCTCAGCTTCGATGCATCGCGCGTGAGACGCGTGAGCGGCGCAAGGCCGAGCCGCGCGACCGAATAGCTCAGCAGCAGCACGGCGACAGTTGCGAGCGCCATCAACGAGGCGAGCGCGAGACCGAATGCGCGCATCGTATGGACATTCGGCGAGCAGTCGATCGCGACGAACAGCTGCAACGGCGGACGGTCCGCGTTCGGCGGAATGGTCAGCGTGGTCATCAGCATGTCATACGCGCGGCCTTCGGGACGAAAGCGCGCGTAGCCGCCCATCACGCGCTTCACGACGCGGCCCGCGGGCGGCGAACCGTACTCGAAGCGCGGATCGTTGCTGGACACGGCGAAGAGCGTGGAGCCATCGCGCGGCGTGATGTCGGCGAGTTTCTCCTTCGCGATCTTCCATTTGTCCGGCGTCGACACATGCGTGACGATGAGCCGTGCGATCTCCGCGCGATTGTCGAGCGAGTCGCGCAGATGCTGCTCCAGTTGCACGCGCAGCACGAGAAAGAGTCCCGAGCCGACGAGCGCAAAGACGAACAGCGCGACGAGCGCGAACATGACGGCGAGGCGCCGCGATATGGAACGTTGCGTGCGCGGCTCATGCGCGTCATGCGCCGGCGACGATGCCCACTGCGTGTTCATGATGTTCTCGCGTCTTCCCGTGCATCGCGCGTGTCGCGGGCTTCGCGCACTTCGAGCACGTAGCCCATGCCGCGTACGGTATGCAGCAGTTTGGTGCGGAATGGTCCGTCGAGTTTCGCGCGCAGTCGCTTGATCGCCGTTTCGACGACGTTCGTGTGACTTTCGAAATCGACTTCCCAGACGAGCTCGGTGATCGCGGTCTTCGAAAGAATGTCGCCATGACGGCGCGCGAGCACGGAGAGCAACTGAAACTCCTTCGCGGTGAGATCGAGCCGCACGCCATCGCGTGTCGCGCGGCGGCCGATCAGATCGACATATAGATCGCCGACGGAAATCAGCGTCGATTCCTGCGCGCGCGTGCGCCGCGCGAGCGCATGCAGACGCTCGACGAGCTCGAGAAACGAGAACGGCTTCGTGAGGTAGTCGTCCGCGCCTTCGCGCAGTCCGCGCACGCGATCGTTGATGTGATCGCGCGCGGTGAGCATGATGACGGGCGTCGACTTTTGCAGGCGCAGCGCCTTCAATACCGCGAAGCCGTCGCGTCTTGGCAGCATCACGTCGAGCACGATCACGTCGTAATCGTATTCGATGGCGAGATGCGTGCCTTCCTCGCCGTCCATCGCGATATCGACGACCCAGCCCTGCTCGGTCAACCCCGAGCGCAGGTAATCCACCACTTTGTGTTCGTCTTCGACTATCAGGACTTTCATGCCTGGCACCTGTGCGCGTTCAGTGTGTGTTTACCGTGATCTTCAACTGCTAACTATACGAGCCTCGCGGGCATCGTGCTGACGTTGCTATCGGCTGGAATCGCCGGCATTGGCCACTTCTTCATTGTCGTGCGGCGCGTCATTCGCCGTGTCGTTCGTATCCCACCCGCCGCCCAACGCTTTTACGAGCGCCACTGAAACCGTGCGCTGCTGCCCGCGAATCTGCACATCCTGTCGCTCGCTCGTGAGCAATTGCTGCTGCGCGGTGATCACGTCGAGATAAGCGACGAGTCCGCCCGAGTAACGATCGTTCGCGAGCGACAGCAATCGTTGCGCATCGACGACCGCCGCGTGCGATTGTTTCGCCGCGCCGTCCAGCACCGACAACCCGACGATACCGTCCTGCACTTGCTGAAACGCGCCGAGCACGGTCTGCCGATAGTTCGCGACCGCCGCGACATAGCCCTCGCTTGCGAAGTCGACGGCGGCGGCGCGGCGTCCGCCATCGAACACGACCTGGCTCGCCATCGTGCCGATGGTCCACAAGAGGCTCGGCGCGGAAATCAGACTGGAGAACGCGGTGCTTTCCCAGCCGATCGTGCCGTTCAGCGTGAGGCTCGGAAAGAACGCCGCCTTCGCGACGCCGATCTGCGCATTGGCCGCGGCCATCGCGCGTTCGGCGGACGCGACGTCCGGCCTGCGCTGCAACACGTCGCTCGGTACACCGAGCGGAATGGGCGGAAGCGGGCGGTCGTTCAATTCCGGCGCAATCGCGAATTGCGGCGCGGGCGTGCCGGCGAGCGCGGCGATCGCGTGTTCGAACTGCGCGCGCTGGTTCAGAAGCAGTTGCGCCTGCACGCGCGTCTGATCGAGCTGCGCCTGTTGCTGCAATACATCGAGTCCCGAGACCGCGCCGAGATCGTGTTGCGCCTGCACGTAATCGAGCGCTTTCTTCTGCAGAACGACGGAGCGGTTCAGCACGTCGATTTCGGCGTCGAGCTCGCGCATCGAAAAGTAATCGCTGGCGAGATCGGTGGTCAGCACGAGACGTGCGTTCGCGAGATCGTCGCGCGACTGATCCGCCGATGCATGCGCGGCCTCCACTTCGCGACGGATGCGGCCGAAGAGATCGACGTCGTAATTGACTGTCGGCGCGAGCTTCAGATCGTTCTGCACGGTCTCGCTGTTCGGCGTTGCGTAGTTGGTGACGGGCCGATTCTTCGATATGCGAAACCGCGACGCGTTCGCGCCCAGATCCACTTCAGGCAATGCGAGCGACGATGTCTGCGCGAGCGTGGCGCGCGCCTGCGCGTAGTGCGCGCTCGCGGCGGCGAGCGTCTGGTTCTGCGCGAGCGCCTGCGTTTCGAGGCCGTTCAGCGTGACATCGCCGAAGCCTTGCCACCAGTCGAGCGCGAGCGGCGCGTGCGACGGTTCACCGACGCGCCAGTACGAATCCGTCTTCCATGCAGGCGGCGTTTCAGCGGCGACCCGATGATAGTCAGGCCCGACGGTGCATGCCGCAAGCATCGATACGAGCGTGATGCAAAGCGCGGCTTTCATGATGCGGCCTTGCCGCCCGGCGCGGGCTGTTGTTGCTGTTGTTGCGGCGCGATCACGACATGATCGCCATCCGCGACCGAATCGCTTGGGTTGATGATGATCTTGTCGGTCGCCTCGATGCCGCTCTCGATTTCGAGCGATTGCCCGAGATCCTGCGCGATCACGATCTTGTGCAGACGCACGTGGCCGTCGCTATCGACGACAGCGAGACGCGGCCCTTCCGCGCGAAACAGCAGCGCATTGCCCGGCACGAGCAGACGCGCATGCGCGGTCGCGGGCACGGCGACCTGCACATACGCGCCGGGCCGCAGCCGTCCATCGGGATTCGGCAACGTCACTTCGACTTGCAGCGAACGCGTGGGCACGTCGATCGCACCGGAGATGTGCGTGATCTTGCCGTGGAACTGCTCGCCGGCCAGCTCGGCCTGCGTAACCGTCACGTCCTGCCCGACGGACACGTTCTGCGCATACGCCTGCGGCAACTGCACGAACACGCGCAGCGGATCGGACTGCGCGAGCGCGAAGAGCGCGCGGCTCGTGCCGCTGCCTGCATCGATGAGATCGCCCACATCGACATTGCGCTGCGTGACGACGCCCGCGAACGGCGCAACGATGCGCTTGAACGATTCGAGCTGACGCAGGCGCTTCACGTTGGCATCGGCGGCGGCGAGATTCGCGACGTCCTGGTTGTATGTGCTCTGACGTTCGTCGAGTTCCTGTTGCGACACGGCGTCGCGCTGACGCAATTGCTGCCAGCGCTGGAGCGAGCTCTTTGCAAGGCCGAGGCTCGATGCGGTCTGATCGCGCTGCGCGACCGCTTGCGCAAGCTCCTGATCGATCTCGGGCGTATCGAGATCGGCGAGCAACTGGCCTTGCTTGACGCGTGCGCCGATATCGACATACCAGTGCAGCAGATAACCCGTCGCGCGCGCATAGATCGGCGATTCGACGAAGCCGCGCAAGGTGCCCGGCAAGGTCGTTTCGCCGCCGCCGTCGGTCTGCTTCGGCATCACGACGTTCACGTATTGCTGCGCGCTCTGCTGCGTGCGTGTGGAGATGGAGCGGCTATGCAGCACATCGGTGACGACGGTGCGCGCCGCGCCGATCGCGAGCAATGCGAGCACGATGACGAGCGCGATCTTCGCACGCTTCCATTCGACATGGCGCGGCGGCAACGCGGGCCCTTCGTTCGGGTCGCGAGCGGGAATCGCTAGCGATGCATGGTTCTTTTCAGTCATGTTCGTCGGGATGCTTGGATGTCAGTGTTGGCTGTCGCCGTCTTCATGTTGCGTCTGTCCCTTGCGCGCGGCGCGGCGCGCGAGACGCGCGTGAATGCCCGCAAAGACGAGCGGCACGAAAAAGAGCGTGGAAACCGTTGCGAACAGAAGGCCGCCGATCACCGCGCGGCCGAGCGGCGCGTTCTGCTCCGCGCCTTCGCCGAGACCGAGCGCCATCGGAATCATGCCGATGATCATCGCGAACGCCGTCATCAACACGGGGCGTATGCGGCTTGCGCCGGCTTCGAGCGCGGCGGTGAGCGGCGGCATGCCGGCGTTCAGGCGCTGCCGCGCGAACGAGACCATCAGGATGCTGTTCGCGGTGGCGACGCCCATCGTCATGATCGCGCCCGTCAGCGCGGGCACGCTCAAGTGCGTGCCGGTGAGAAAGAGCATCCAGATGATGCCCGCGAGCGCGGCAGGCAATGCACTCACGATGATGAGCGGATCGACCCACGACTGGAAGTTCACGACGATCAGCAGATACACCAGCACGATTGCCATCGCGACGCCTAAACCAAGGCCGAAGAACGACGTGCGCATCGTCTCGACCTGACCGCGCACGACGATCTGGCTACCGCGCGGAAGCGTCTTGCGCGCTTCGTCGACGAGATGATTCACCTGCCGCGCGACGCCGCCGAGATCGCGGCCTTCGACGCTCACGAACAGATCGATCACGGGCCGGATGTTGTAGTGCGTGACTACCGCGAACTGATTCTGCGGCGAGAGGCGCACGAGATTGCCGAGCAATTGCGTGGGGCCGTTGATCGATGCCGATACGGGCGTGCGCAGCAGTTCATCGATCGACGAGACCTGATACTGCGGCGTTTGCACCGCGAGGTTGTATTCGACGCCGTTGCGCGGATTGAACCAGAATCCCGGCGCGGTCTGCGAGCTGCCCGACAGCGAAACCAGCACGTTCTGCGCGACGTTGCTCGCGGAGAGATTGAGTTGCTGAAGACGCGTGCGATCCATCTGCAAATCGATCGCGGGCTCGTCGAGCTTTTGCTGGATATGCGTATCGACATTGCCGGGAATCAGGCGGATCTGCTTCATCAGCTTGCTCGCGACTTCAAAATTCGCCTGACCGTTTTGTCCTTGAATCTGCACGTCGATAGCGGCGGGCAGGCCGAAGTTCAGGATCTGCGTGACGATGTCCGCGGGCTGAAAGAAGAACTCGACGCCGGGAAAGCGGCGCGGCAGCATCGCGCGCAATTCGTCGATGTACTTCTGCGTCGGCGCGTGATCGGGCGTGAGCGCGACCTGGATTTCGCCGTCGAGCGTGCCGATCGTGCCTGCATTGCTGTAGGACAGGTTGATGCCGCTATAAGGCAGGCCGAGGTTGTCGAGTATGGTCGCGAGTTCGTCTTGCGGCACGATCTGACGCACGACCTTTTCGACTTCATCCGCGAGACGCGCGGTTTCCTCGATACGCGTGCCGGTCGGCGCGCGCATGTGCAGGCGGATATCGCCCGCATCGACGCTTGGGAAGAAGTCTTCGCCGAGCACGAACACGAGGCCCGCCGACAGCAGACAGAAGCCGAGAAAGAGCGAAGCGAACATACGCCGCCTCACAAGCAGCGTCGACAGAATCACGATATACGCGCCGCGCATGCGCTCGAAACCGCGATCGAAACGGCGATGCAGGCGCATGAAGAGATTCGGCTTTGCCTTTGCGTCGGGTGCGTGCGCGTGGCCCATCAACAGCATGGCGAGCGTCGGCACGAGCGTGCGCGAAAGAATGTACGACGCGATCATCGCGAACACGACGGCTTCCGCGAGCGGCACGAACAGGAACTTGGCGACGCCGGTGAGAAAGAACATCGGCACGAAGACGATGCAGATGCACAGCGTCGAGACGAGCGCGGGCACCGCGATTTCGCCCGCGCCTTCGAGAATCGCATCGTGCAGATTCGTGCCGAGGTGCAGATGGCGCTCGATGTTTTCGATGGTCACCGTGGCATCGTCGACGAGAATGCCGACCGCGAGCGCGAGGCCGCCCAGCGTCATGATGTTGATCGTCTGCCCGAGCGCATGCAGCACGATCAGCGAGGAGAGAATCGAAAGCGGAATCGAGATCGCGATGATGCACGTGCTGCGCCAGTTGCCGAGAAAGAGCAGGATCATCGCGGCGGTGAGCGCGGCGGCGATCAGCGCTTCGCGCACGACGCCCTGCACGGCGGCTTTCACGAACACGGACTGATCGAAGAGCGCGCTGATCTTCAGATCCGGCGGCAACGAAGCGCGTGCTTGCGGCAAGAGATCTTGCAGCGTGTTGACGATGGAAAGCGTCGATGCATTGCCGTTCTTCAGCACCGAGATCAGCACGCCGCGATGCCCGTCCTGACGCACGATATTGGTCTGAGGCGAGAAGCCGTCGCGCACGTGCGCAACTTCGCGCAGGTATGTGGTCGCGCCGTTGAGCGTGCGCACCGGGATGTCGTTCAGGCCCGCGACGGTCGCGGGCGAGCCGTTCATGTTGATGGTGTATTCGCGCGGGCCGATCTTCGCGGTGCCGGTCGGCAGAATCAGGTTCTGCGCGTTGACGGCCTGCACGACATCGGTCGGCGTGAGGCCTTTGGCGAGCAGCGCGCGCGTGTCCAGATCGACGGAGATGAGGCGCGTCTTGCCGCCATAGGGATAAGGCACGGCCGCGCCGGGAATCGTCACGAGCTGCGGACGCAGGAAGTTGAGCGCGGTGTCGTTCAGATCCTGTTCGGATTGCTTCGGACTGGACAGACCGAGCTGGATCACAGGAATGCTCGACGCCGAATAGCTGATGACGAGCGGCGGCGTCGCGCCCGGCGGCATCTGCTTCAATTGCGCCTGCTCGACGGCGACGGTCTGTGCGATCGCGGTCTGGATGTTCGCCGTCGGCTGCAGAAAGAGCTTGATGATCGCGATGCCCTGCAGCGATTGAGACTCGATATGCTCGATGTTGTTCACCGTGGTCGTGAGACTGCGCTCGTTGACCGACGTGATGCGATTGGCCATGTCCTGCGCGGACAGGCCCGTGTAGTTCCAGATGATGCTGACGACGGGAATATCGATTTCGGGAAGCACGTCCACTGGCGTCGTCATCAGGACGAACGGCGTCGCCAGCAGGATCATGATGGCCATCACGATGAACGTGTAAGGCCGCTTAAGCGCGACGTTGACTATCCACATTGAGTCGTTCGAAAGATGCTTGAGAAGGGCGCTGCGCATGACGCGAATGCAGCGCGCGAGACGCAATGACGGAGTGAGATGTGCGATTCGCCATCCGTGTCGTTATGGTAGTGGCCGCGTGCCAACGACAATATGACGTGAATATGGCGCGTCTGTCAGATTAGGTGATTTGAAAGCAAGCTTGCCGAAAGCGCACGGTAGGGCCGCGCGCTTTTGCATTCGATCAACGGGAATAACGGAGCGTCAGCGCAGGTAAGCCTCTGCATTGGGCGCGAGATTCGGATAACCCGGCTTCGTGCGATAGACGCTCGCGCCGGTATAGATGCCTTCCTTGATGTCGAGGAAACTGCCGGGATACCGCCCGTCCTGTTCCCCCGGACGATAACCGGCCCGCTCGGCTTTCACGAGATCCTCGCGGACTTGCTGGCGTGTGAGGGCGTCGGACTGCGCGAGCGCGGCGAGTGGCGCGGCGGCGAGACCGAGAAGGACGATGCGCGTGACAAGCTTCATGGCGGACTCCTCATGCTGATGATGGGATGAGCGCGGCCGGCGACGCGAGTGCGGTGATCGAACAGCCGCACAGTGATTGTAGGGAGTTGGAATCCGCGCGCTTATCTCGCATGTGGCGAGGTATCGAACGAACGCGCGAAATGTGGGCTAAATGCGCACGACGCGGGGATGAACGAGACGGCGCGGGATCGATCGCGTTCGGCGGAAGCCGCGCGTGTCTCGTTCGAGAAGCTAGGTTACTGCGGCGTTTGACCGAGCGGCGTCGTCGACATGGTGCGTCCCGAAGACGATGAGCCATCGGTGGATGCGCCATAGGCGCTTTGCGCGCTGACCTTGGCTTCGGCCGCCTGGATGTCGGTTGGATAGAACGCATCGCGCTCGGACGGGTTGTAGCCGGCTTGTTCGACGCGTTGCAGGTCCTGTTTGACCTGTGCGCGCGTGAGCCCGTCGGATTGCGCGAGCGCGGCGAGCGGAGCGGCGGCGAGGGCGATTGCAGCAATGCGTGTGATCAGTTTCATGGCGTACTCCTGATGCGATTGAAGGACAAACGGGGCGTGCGGTTGCGCGAATTTCAGCGTCGGCACGCCTACCACAGCCACCACTGAATTCTATTTGTCGTACCGTGACGACATGCTGGCGATCAGATGGCGCTATGGTCAGATTGGAGCGTGCGCTGAATGGGAGCAGGACGCAGCCAGAGGCTGTCTGTGAGCGCGCACCGCCGGTGATAGACTCGCCCGCGGGAGGCGCTTTGTAAGCCGCTTAGAAGAACATCGTTCGATATCGCATCAGGAACCCGAAAAATTGCCGTTCAATCTGCCGACCACGGCCACCGCGCCGTTTTGCCCATCGGAAGTCAAAGGCTCCGTCGCCGTTTCGGCGGGTGCGCCGCTCTGGAAAAAGCTTTTGCAATTCGCGGGGCCGGGCCTGCTCATTTCCATCGGCTATATGGACCCCGGCAACTGGGCGACGGACATCGAAGCCGGATCGCGTTATGGCTATGGGCTGCTCTTCGTCGTCGTGCTATCGAGTCTCGCGGCGATGGCGCTGCAATGTCTTTCGATGCGGCTTGGCATCGTCACGGGCAAGGATCTCGCGCAGCTATCGCGTGAGCGCTACGCGAAGCCTGTCGCGAATGTGCAATGGATGCTCGCGGAGTTATCGATCATCGCGTGCGATCTCGCGGAGGTGCTCGGCGGCGCGCTGGCGTTTCATCTGCTGTTCGGCGTTTCGCTCATATGGGGCGTGGTGCTCACCGCATTCGATACGCTCATCGTGCTCGGCTTGAAGGGCAAGAACTTCCGCGATCTCGAAGCCATCATGCTGGGGCTCATCGCGACGATCGGCGTGGGTTATATCGTCGAACTCGTGCTTGTCAAACCGCATTGGCCCTCTGTTGCAGCGGGGCTCGTGCCTTCGATTCACGCGTTGAGCGATCGCGAGCCGCTCTATCTCGCGATAGGCATTCTCGGCGCGACCGTGATGCCGCATAACCTGTATCTGCATTCATCGATCGTGCAGACGCGAGTCGTCGATCGCGATACGAAAAGCCTTGCTTCGGCGATCAAGCTTTCGCGGGTCGATACGATCGTGTCGCTCATACTCGCGCTGCTGATCAATGCGGCGATCCTGATTCTCGCGGCATCCGCGTTTCATGCGACAGGGCATACGCAGGTGACCGAAATCGAGGATGCGTACAAGCTGCTCGCGCCGATCGTCGGTACCGGGCTCGCTGCGATTCTTTTCGCGGTGACGTTGTTTGCTTCGGGACAAAGCTCGACCTTCACCGGAACCATCGCAGGGCAGGTGATCATGGAAGGCTTTCTGCAATTGAAGATCCCGTGTTATCAGCGCAGATTCATCACACGTGCGCTTGCGCTCGTGCCGGCGTTGATCGGCGTGTATGTGATGGGGAATGGCGCGGTCGGCAAACTGCTCGTCGCGAGCCAGGTCGTGTTGAGCCTGCAATTGCCGTTCGCGCTGTATCCGCTGATTCGCATGACGAGCGATCGCAATCTCATGGGGATGTTCGCGAACAAGCCGCATATGAAGATCGTCGCGTGGGCGCTGTTCGTGTTGATCAGCGCGGCGAATCTGTGGCTCGTGGTGCAGACGGTGATGGAGTGGCTCGGCTGAAATGAAAAGCGCCATGCACGATTCAACGTGCATGGCGCTCGATAAAGACAGCAAGCGTTGCTTACTTACTTCACCACCGCAACCGGCGCATCCGACTTCGCCGCGACCGCCGCGGGAAGCGCCGCTTCGACAGGCCGCGTTTCATCGACCGTCGTTCTTCCGCCATCGCGGAAAAATGCCTGTTCCGCCGCCTTGTTCAAAACGAGAATACTGATGCGCCGGTTGGTCGGCTCATCGACGACATCCTTGTTGAGCGGCAGGACGTCGGCAAGACCGCGCACCTGCAATACCTTGCTTTCCTTCATTCCGCCCGCAACCAGCGCGCGTCGTGCGGCATTCGCCCGTTCGCTCGACAGCTCCCAGTTCGAATAACCCGCCTGGCCGCCGGAATAGGGCACGGCGTCGGTATGTCCCGCGATCGACACGCGGTTATCGACATCGTTCATTGAAGCGCCGATGTTGGTTAGAATCGTCGTCACATAGCCTTCGAGCTTCGAGCTGCCCGATGCGAACATCGGCCGCTTGAGCGAATCGACGATCTCGATGCGCAAGCCTTCACTCGTGATCGCGATGCGAATCTGATCCTTGAACGCACGCAACGCAGGCACTTGTTCGATGAGCGCCATCAGTTTCTGCTTGAGTTGCTGCAGCTTCTGCAAGTCGTCCGCCGCGACGGCCGCGCGCGCGATCGATTGCGGCACCGGCTGCGTCTGACTCTTTACGCCTTCACCCGGGCGCGTGCTCGACAGATCCTTGCCGCCACCCGTGATGACGCTCGTATGCGCCGATGCGCCGCCGTCGTTGCCGAACAAGGCGGAAAGCGGCGTATTGAAGTACTGCTCGATACCTTCCTTGTCGTATTTCGACGTCGAGCCGAGCAGCCACATCAGCAGGAAGAACGCCATCATCGCGGTGACGAAGTCGGCGTAGGCGATCTTCCATGCGCCGCCATGATGACCGTGACCGTGCGCCTTCTTCTTGCGCTTGACGACGACCGTCGGCGCAAGCACCGATTGCAGCGGATCGCGTGAGGGTTTTTCAGCCATGAGCGTAAATCCTTTGCGTGCCCGAGATCATCACGAAGCCGATTTCGGCATCTTGGTGGCGCGCACCGCATCGTCGAGTTCCTTGAAGCTCGGACGATCGGCGGTGAAAAGCACCTTGCGGCCGAACTCTACGGCCACCGTCGGCGCATAGCCGTTCATCGAGGCGAGCAGCACGGACTTCACGCACTGGAACGGCTTCGCTTCCGCCGCGCCCTTCGCGTTGAGCAGATCCGCGAGCGGTCCGATAAAGCCATACGCGAGCAGAATGCCGAGGAACGTGCCGACGAGCGCGCCCGCGATCATCTCGCCGAGCACGGCGGGGGCGGCGCCGACCGAACCCATCGTATGCACGACGCCCATCACCGCCGCGACGATACCGAACGCGGGCAGGCCGTCCGCCATCTTCTGGATCGCGTTCGCGGCGACCGAGCTTTCGGTGTGATGCGTCTCGAGTTCTTCATCCATCAGGTCCTGCATTTCGAGCGCGTTCACATTGCCCGCGGACATCATGCGCAGATAATCGACGATGAAATCGAGCAGATGATGATCCGCCATCACGTGCTCGTACTTCTGAAAGAGCGGGCTGGCCTCGGGCGCGTCGACATCGGCTTCGAGCGCCATCATCCCTTCCTTGCGCGCTTTCTGAAGCAGCTCGTAGAGCAGCGCGATCAGCGCCACGTATTTCTCTTTCGTGTAGCCGCCGCCCTTGAACGCCTTCGGGATGGATTGCAGCGTTTTCTTGAGCGTCGCGGTCGGGTTCGAGACGACGAACGCGCCGATCGCCGCACCGAAAATACACAGCAACTCGAACGGTTGCACGAGCGCCGCAAGGTGGCCGCCGACGCCGATGAAGCTACCGATCACCGAGCCGATAACCAACACCCATCCGATGATGACAAACATGATTTCTCCGCAAATGTCCGGGCGCCGCGAGCTCTGCGTGCTCGGGATTGAGACGCGCACGGCTCGCGACGCATTGTTCGCTTGTTGTGGGGCTTAACGGCTCGGAACGACCGGAGATTTAGGGTGCCGCGCGCAAGTTTTTCTGCGCAAAGGTTTGCGCTGTAAATATTACGTTCGTTCGCGATGCGGTCAAATGCGCGAAAGCCGCTTACGTCGCTGGTAATGGATCGCGTGTACAGGCTTCGTCTAACATCGTCTGCATGAACTCGACCCTTGTCTATTCCGCCGCTCAATCCGGCGTAGGCGCGCTGTTGCGCGAATGGCGCCAGCGCCGCCGCATGAGCCAGCTCGATCTCGCGGGGGAAGCGGACGTTTCCACGCGCCATCTGAGCTTCGTCGAATCCGGGCGTTCGCTGCCGAGCCGCGACATGCTGATGCGCCTCGCCGAGCGGCTCGACGTGCCGCTGCGCGAGCGCAACACGCTGCTCGTCGCGGCCGGCTATGCGCCGCTTTATCGCGAGCGCGCGCTGGCCGATCCGCAACTCGCGGCGGCGCGGCGCGCAGTCGATCTCGTGCTGAAAGGGCACGAGCCGTATCCGGCGCTCGCAGTCGATCGTCACTGGACGATGGTCGCGGCCAACGCGGCGTTCGCGCCGCTCGTCGCGTCGGCGAAGGCGGAACTGCTCGCGCCGCCGGTCAACGTGCTGCGTCTTTCGATGCATCCGCACGGGCTCGCCGATGCCATCGACAACTGGCACGAGTGGCGCGCGCATCTTCTTGCGCGGCTGCGCCGGCAGATCGAAGTGTCGGGCGATGCGACGCTCGTGGCGCTTCTCGCGGAACTCGACGCGTATCCCACGCCCGTTCACGCGGCGCACGAGGCGCGCGGCGAGACCGATCCGGTCGTCGTGCCGCTGCGTATGCGCACGGAGCACGGCGTGCTGTCGTTCTTCAGCACGACGACGGTTTTCGGCACGCCCGTCGACATCACCTTGTCGGAGCTTGCGATCGAAGCCTTCTTTCCCGCCGACGACACGACTGCCGCCATCCTTCGCGAACTCGCCGATGCGCGACGTTGAGCTTGCGTCGCCGCTCGCATGCTTACAGAATTGAACCTAGTCCGGATGCGCGGATCAATGAGAAAGCAGGCTGCGCGCTGAATGGCGCGCAGCCTGTGTCAGCTTTTGTCCAACCAACGCGGAAGGCAGTGATGATTCAGACATTCGAGCAAGTGATTGGCGGGCAGACGATGCAATTTTGCGCGAGCATCGCGGAAGGCGGCGGCCCGGCGCGCGTGATCATCAGCCGCGCGGATTCGGCGGAATCGCTCGTGATCGTTGAAGCCGACGGCATCATCGGTGCGATCAAGGCGGAAGTGGAAGCGCCCGATACGCTCGTCGCCGATGCCGTGCGCAAGGCGCAGCAGGAAGCGCTGATCGAGCGCGCGCTGGAAACCGGCGCCGTGCAGACGACAAGCCTCTAACGCTTCAGTCCGCACACGTCAGTAAAAATGCCCGCGCGGCTCCTGCGGCCGCGCGGGCATCGTTTTGTGCGCTTGATGTTCGCTCGTCAGCGGTTCACATGCGCGGCTCGCCGTTCTTCGGATCGGCGGGCACCATCGGCGTCGCGGAATCCGGGCCGTCGGGCATGTCCGGATCTTCGGGGTTCGGCGGGGCGTCTGGATCGAGCAGCTTGTCGGGGTCCGGTTCGAGCGGCTCGGGGGAGCGGGGCATCGTCGACATGGTGTTTCTCCTCAAGGATTTCGCGGCACGCGCGCCGCCCAACTTTTCGGCACGCTTCACCCGTTACGTTGCAACAGACGTTCCCGCCTTGTCCGGCACTCATTCGGCTTCGCACGCGGGTTTCGGTCCTTGGGTTTTCACGTTCGCCGGATTGTTCACCTGACGCGCGATCAGCGCGGCGCACGCGAGCAGCGCGACGGAAATCGCAGCCGACCAGCGCACCGCGTCGACGATATGTTCCGCGCTCGCCGCGCCGTCGCCATGCGCCGCGAGCGCACCGAACGCCGCGACGCCGATCGCGCCCGCCGCCTGCCGCGCCGTGTTGAGCACCGCCGACGCCGTGCCCGCGCGCTCCTGGCCGACGGTGCCGAGCAGCGCGGTGGTCATCGCCGGAACCGCGAGTCCCATCCCCGAAGGAATCAGCAGAAAGGGCACGATGAGCGCCGCCGTGGGCGTGTTCGTATCGACGAAACCGAGCGCGGCGAAGCCGGCGGCGTCGAGCAGCGCGCCGAAGATCATCGGGCCGCGCGAGCCGAAACGCGCGACGACGGGACCGCTCGCCAGGTTCGAGATCAGGAAGCCGCCCGTCAGCGGCAGGAACGCGAGGCCGGTCTGCAAGGGCGTGTGACCGAGCGCGCGCTGCAGATAAAGGCTCAGAAGGAACACCATCCCATAATAGGTGAGATTCGCGCCGATACCGAACGCCACCGCCGCGCTGAACGTGCGCTCGGCGAAGAGTGCGGGCGGCAGCATCGGCGCGCGGCTTTTCCGTTCGATTGCGATGAACGCGCCGCCCGACGCCAACGCGAGCACCAACGCGCCGATCACGAGCGGATGCGCCGGGCCGAGCGGACGCAACTCGATCACCGCGCCGACGAACGATGCAAGCGTGACGATCGCCAGCGCCTGGCCGGGCAGATCGATGCCGCGCGCGCGAGCCGCGTCTCTCGCACGCGATTTTTCGATCCACGCGAAGGTCGCGACGATGCCCGCCGCGCAGATCGGCAAGTTGACCCAGAAGATGCTGCGCCAGCCGAACGCCGCGATCAGCACGCCGCCGACGATCGGCCCCGCCGCGATGGACACCGCGCCCGCCGCCGTCCACAAGCCGACCGCCCGCGCACGCAGACGGCGTTCGTGGCCGCATGCCGCGTTCAGCAGCGCGAGCGAGTTCGGCAGCATCGCCGCGGCGCCGACGCCTTGCAGCGCGCGCGCGGCGATCAGTTGCGGCGCATCGCGGGAAAACGCGCATGCGAGCGACGCCAGCGCGAACAGTGCGAGTCCGCCGATAAACATGCGCCGCGCGCCGTAGCGATCGCCCAGCGATCCCGCCGAGAGCATGAGCGCGGCGAAGGCGAGGGCGTAACTATCGATGGTCCATTGCAGGCTTGCGACGCTCGCGTGCAAATCGCCGCCGATGCTCGCAAGCGCGACATTGACGATCGACACATCGAGCTGGGAGACGACGAAGCCGACGCTGGTCGCGGTGACGACGAGCATCTGTCGCGCGGACAGATGCGTTTCGGATGAGGAAAGGTTCGAGTTCATGCCGTTCATCGTAAGCGCGTCGCGCGCCCGACGTTTCGGCGTGACCTGAAGTATGAATGCGCAATCAAAGACGGCGCACCGCGAACGGTGCGCCATCGTGCAGAACGAGGCTTAACGCGCTTCCTTGATGAAGAGCGTCGTCAGTGCGCCGATCACGCACAGCGCGCCGACATAGAGCGCGGGCGCCATCGGGCTGGATTTCATCATCAGCGAAACGACGATCGGCGTGAGTCCGCCGAACACCGCGTACGCGACGTTGTACGAAAACGAAATGCCCGAGAAGCGCACGGCGGCCGGGAACGACTTGACCATCACGAACGGAATCGCGCCGATCACGCCGACGAAAAAGCCCGCCAGCGCGTACCACGGCAGCAGCACGGAGGCGTCGATTGCGACTTGCTGGAACATCAGCCAGTAGGACACGGCAAGCGCGACGCCGCCGACGAAAATCGTCTTGCCCGCGCCGATGCGCCCCGCGATCGCGCCCGCCAGCACGCAGCCGATCGTGAGACACAGCGTCGCCGCGCAGTTCGCGACGAGCACCGTCGCCGGCGCGATATGGAACTGCTTCTGCAGGAGCGTCGGCGTCATCAGGATCACGACGACGATCGCGGCCGAAAGCATCCACGTGAGCAGCATCGAAATGACGACGGCGCGGCCGTGATCGCGCAATACGGCCTTGAGCGGAGTTTCCGCCGCGAGCGACTTGCGCTTCTGCAGCTCGGCGAACACCGGCGTTTCATGCAGCCAGCGGCGCAGATAAACCGAGCACAGCCCGAAGATGCCGCCGAGCAGGAAGGGCAGACGCCACGCGAAATCGGCGACTTCGGCCGGCGCGAACGTCTTGTTGATACCGGTGGCGATCAGCGAGCCGAGCAGGATGCCCGCGGTGAGTCCGGCCGTGAGCGTGCCGCATGCATAGCCGATATGACGTCCCGGCACGTGCTCCGACACGAACACCCACGCGCCCGGCACTTCGCCGCCGACCGCCGCGCCCTGCATCACGCGAAAGAGCAGCAGCAGTACCGGCGCCATCAGGCCGATCGACGCGTACGTGGGCAGCAGGCCCATCAGCAGCGTCGGCACGGACATGAGTAGCACGGAGAGCGTGAACATGCGCTTGCGGCCGAGCAGATCGCCGAAGTGCGCCATGACGATGCCGCCGAGCGGACGCGCGAGATAACCGGCCGCGAAGATGCCGAACGTCTGCAATTGACGCAGCCAGTCGGGAATCGAGGCCGGAAAGAACAATTGGCCGATGACCGGCGCAAAGAACACGAAGATGATGAAGTCGTAGAACTCGAGCGCGCCGCCGAGCGCGGCGAGCGTGAGCGTCTTGTAATCGCCGCGCGTGAGCGCACGGCCGGCCGCGCGGGGAGCGTCGGACAGAGGTGTTGCCTGCATCGAAAAAAGGACCCGTGAGTGGAAAAGCCACGCGTGACGCGCGGTAGGACGAGGCTTTGCCCTGCGGGAGTGACTAAACGCGCCGGGTGGACGCGAAGCGAAGGTCCGTGCACGGAACGGGAACGAACCGGGCCGAAAACCAGCGGGCGCGGATTCGAAAGCCGCCGCCCGTCATCCGCGCTGCGCGGTGCGACGGACAGTCGCGGCACAGCTTGCTACGCGACGTCTCGGTAAAACGGCGGAAGCGGGAACTTTTGAGCCAAACCCGGCATGTTACAGGATGAAAGCGGACGCAAAAGCGCAAACCCGTTCTATTTTTGAGATGGTTGCGCGCAACCGACGCTGCGGGCTCGCAGGGCCGCGCAGTCACATGCGTTGACAATTCGGATGAGTCCGATGGGAAAGGGTCGGCTGGCTGCTCAGAATGCGCAGCTTGAATATCCCCGTCTCATCCCGCGACGAGACGCCCGGCGGCCGCCTGCAGTAAGGCTTCCGCCCAATGTCCCTTGGACTCATCAGGTTAGACACTATGCGCGTCGCCGTTTTGCAAACCGACCCCAGTTATCGAAATCTCATCAGTGACGTCGTCAAACGACTCGGTCACACGTGCGTGACTTTCGGCGATGGCCTCGTGCTGTCGAAAGCGCTGTCGCGCTCGACAGTCGATTTGCTGATTCTCGACTGGAATTCCACCGGCCTGTGCGGCCTCGATCTGCTGAAGTCCGTGCGCTCGAGTTTCGGTGAACGCGTGCCGGTTCTGTTCGCGACGCCGGACGGCGCCGAGCACAACGTGGTCTGCGCACTGACCGCCGGCGCGGACGACTACGTCGTTTATCCGATCCGCCCGGGCGAGTTCGGCGCGCGCGTCGAAGCGCTCTTGCGCCGCGCGTATCCCGCGACATCGAGCGCGTGCCTCGAAGTCGGGCCGTATCGTTTCGACGCCCGTCAGCAGACCGTCACCGTGCGTGGCAAGCCGGTGCAGTTGAGCGGCACGCAATTCCGTCTCGCGCAGCTCTTCTTCTCGAACATCGGCCGCGTGCTGTCGCGCGATCACATCTTCGCAATGGTCTGGGGCCGCGAGTTCCGCGAAACCACGCGCACCATCGACAGCCACGTGTCGCGCCTGCGTCTCGCGCTCGAAATCGAGCCGGTCAACAACTTCCGCTTGCAGCCGGTCTACAAGAGCGGTTACCGCCTGCTGCATCTTTACGATGAAGGCGAGAATATGGACGACGGTCTCGCCGATCCTGCTCCTGCGCAGATCGCAGCTTGAAGTCGGTATCGACGAAAAAAATGCCGCCGGGTCAAAACCGGCGGCATTTCTATTTCCACGCGCGATCAGAGCGTCGGCAATGCAGGGCGCGTCTCGATGCTGTGGCGAATCAGCGCTTCGACTTCCTTGCGTTCATCGCCCGCGAGCGGCAGGCGCGGCGGACGCACCGGCTCCGTGCCCAGTCCGACGATCGCCTCTGCAAGCTTGATGTTCTGCACGAGCTTGTGCGATACGTCGAGCGCGAGCAGCGGCGCGAACCAGCGGTAGATCGCGCGCGCTTCCTCGACGCGTCCCGCGCGAATCAGCTTGTAGATCGCCACCGTCTCGCGCGGAAATGCGCACACGAGGCCCGCGACCCAGCCGTGCGCGCCCATCAGGATCGCTTCCATCGCGAGATTGTCGACGCCGCAGAAAAGCGCATAGCGATCGCCCGTCTCGTTGATGAGATCGGTGATGCGCCGCACGTCGCCGCTCGATTCCTTGATCGCCGCAAACTTCTTGTCCTCGGCGAGTTCGGCGAACATTTTCGGCGTGACATCGACGCCATAAGCGAGCGGGTTGTTGTACACCATCAGCGGCAGCGGGCTTGCGTCGGCGACCATGCGGAAATGGTTCAGCGTCTCGCGCCGGTCCGACAGATAACGCAGTCCCGGCAGCACCATATAGCCCGCCGCGCCGTGACGCGCGGCGCGTTCGGCCTGGCGGCAGCCGTCGAGCGTGCTGTTTTCCGCGATCGTCAAGAGCACCGGCACGCGGCCGCGCGAAGCGTCCACGGCGATATCGAGCACATCGAGCTTTTCGTCGAGCGACAAAGTCGACGCTTCGCCGAGCGATCCGCCCACGATGATGCCGTCCACGCCGGCCTCGATCTGCGCGTCGATATTCTTCGCGGTCCACGCGCGGTCTATGCTGAAATCGGCGTTGAACTTGGTGGTCACGGCGGGCATCACGCCTTCCCAGATATGCGTCACGACGGCTCTCCGAAAGTGATTGGACGGTAGGCAGTGTAAGCACCGAAAAATCAGGCGTCTTGCGCGTTTCGCGCGTACCGTGTGCCGATTTCGGCATAGCCGTTTCATCGCGAAAGCGTCGCGCGATGCGCCCGTTACGACGATCTTCGATTGTGCCGATATCGTCATCAAATCGATCCAGCCGGGTCAAGACGCCCATCGTGCGCGTTTCTACGATAGGCGGCATGAAAACCATCGACATCATCGACTCGCATACGGGCGGCGAACCGACGCGCCTCGTGATCGCGGGCGGCCCGGATCTGGGCCACGGCACGCTCGCGCAACGGCTCGACGCGTTTCGCTCGCGTTTCGACGACTGGCGCCGCGCCATCGTCACCGAACCGCGCGGCTCGGACGTGATGGTCGGCGCGCTGCTGTGCGAGCCGGACGTTCCGGAAGCCGCGGCGGGCGTCATCTTCTTCAACAACGTCGGCTATCTCGGCATGTGCGGGCACGGCACGATCGGGCTCGTCGCGTCGCTCGCGCATGCGGGCAGGATCGCGCCGGGGCGGCATCGGATCGATACGCCCGTCGGACCGGTCGACGCGACGCTTCACGCGAACGGCAGCGTCAGCGTGCGCAATGTGCCGGCGTACCGGCATCGGCGCGCGGTGACCGTCGATGTGCCGGGCCACGGCCCGCTCACCGGCGACGTGGCGTGGGGCGGCAACTGGTTTTTCCTCGTCGCGGAACACGGGCGCGAACTCGTGCCCGCGCGCATCGCGGAGCTGACCGCGTTCACCGAGGCGATCCGCGATGCCTTGCACGCGCAGGGCATCACCGGCGCGGATGGCGCGTTCATCGATCATATCGAGCTGTTCGCGGATTCGCCCGTCGCGGGCGTCGACAGCCGAAATTTCGTGCTGTGTCCGGGCAGCGCTTACGATCGCTCGCCGTGCGGCACGGGAACGAGCGCGAAGCTCGCGTGCCTCGCGGCGGACGGCGCGCTCGCGCCGGGAGAAATCTGGCGTCAGGAAAGCATCATCGGCAGCGTGTTCGAAGGCAGCTACGCGATGGACGGCGACGCGCTCATCCCGACGATCACCGGCTACGCGCACATCATGGGCGAAGGGCGGCTCGTGTTCGACGAGCGCGATCCGTTCGTCAAAGGCCTATGACGGCGGATGTGATCGTCGTGGGCGGCGGCATTGTCGGGGCGGCGTGCGCGGCCGAGCTTGCCGCGCGCGGCATGACGGTCGACGTGCTGGAGGCGCGCGGCATCGGCGGCGGCGCGACGGCGGCGGGCATGGGCCACATTGTCGTGATGAACGATTCGCCCGCCGAATTCGCGCTGGCGCGTGCTTCGCGCGAACTGTGGCTCGCGCTTGCGCCGCACCTGCGCGAGCGCGACGCGTTTTCGCGCTGCGGCACGCTCTGGATCGCCGAAGACGACGAGGAACTCAACGCCGCCCGCACGATGCGCGACGCGTTCGCGGCGGCGGGCGTGCGCGCGCATCTGCTCGACAGCGGCGCGCTGCGCGAATCGGAGCCGGCGGTGAGCCACGCGATGCAAGGCGGTTTGCTGATCGACGACGACGCGATCGTCTACGCGCCCGCCGCCGCGCAGTGGCTGCTGATGAGTTCGACGCGCATCCGCGTATCGACGGACTGCGCGGTTCGCGCGGTCGACGCTGACAATACGCATGCGGACGTCACGCTCGCGAACGGCGAGCGGCGAGCGGCGGCTCATGTCGTCGTCGCGAATGGGCTGGCGGTGCCGGATCTGATCGCGGACGTGCCGCTCGAAGCGAAGAAGGGGCATCTGCTCATTACCGACCGGTATCCCGGCGCGATCCGTCATCAGGTGCTGGAACTCGGCTATATCAAGAGCGCGCATCACGCGCGCGGCACGTCGGTGGCGTTCAATGCGCAGCCGCGTCCGACAGGGCAAGTGCTGATCGGTTCGTCGCGTCAGTTCGGCACGCTCGATCCCGCCGTCGAAATGAACGTGCTCTCGATGATGCTCGCGCGCGCGACGCGCTATCTGCCGGGCATCGGCGGGCTGAATGCGATCCGCGCGTGGACCGGCTTTCGCGCGGCGACGCCCGATGGCTTGCCGCTGATCGGGCCGGCGCGTTTTCCCGGCGACCGGCTGTGGCTCGCGGCAGGTCACGAAGGACTCGGCGTGACGACGTCGCTCGGCACCGCGAAGCTCATCGCCGCGCAGATGCTCGGCGAGCCGATGCCGTTCGATATGCCCGGCACGCATGCTTTCTCCCCGCAACGTTTCGCGCCGGAGCACGCCGATGGCTGAACGGGTGCGCGTAATCATCGACGGCGAGACGCTTGACGTGCCCGCCTTCACGACCGTCGCTGCCGCAATTTCGATCCAAGGCATGCGTGGCACGCGGCGCTCCATCACCGGCGAGGCGCGCGCCGCGCTGTGCGGCATGGGCGTGTGCCACGAGTGCCGCGTGAGCGTCGATGGCCGCGCGCACGTGCTCGGCTGTCAGACGCTGTGCCGCGACGGCCTTTGCATCGAGACGATGCGATGAACATCGAACGGGTCGATATCGCGATCATCGGCGCGGGGCCGGCGGGTCTGAGCGCGGCGCGGATCGCGGCGCGAGCGGGCGTGCGCGTCGCGCTCATCGACGACAATCCGCGCGCCGGCGGCCAGATCTGGCGGCAAGGACCGGCGCACGCGCTCGCCGCGCCACTTCGCCGATGGCTCGATGAAACGCGCCCGCTTGCGAACCTCATCGTGATGAATGCGACGAAGGTCGCGGCATCGTTCGGCGACAAACGGCTTGTGCTCGAACGCGACGGCGAACCGGTTGTCGTCGCGTATGCGAAGCTCATTCTCGCGACCGGCGCGCGCGAGCGGCTGCTGCCCTTCGAAGGCTGGACCTTGCCCGGCGTCACGGGCGCGGGCGGCTTGCAGGCGCTCGTCAAAGGCGGGATGCCGGTGCGCGGCGAGCGCATCGTCGTGGCGGGCAGCGGGCCGCTTCTGCTCGCCGTCGCCGATACCGCGCGGCGGCATGGCGCGCACGTCGTCGCGGTCGTCGAGCAGGCGCCGTTCGCACGTGTCGCGCGCTTCGTCGCGTCGCTGGCAGCGACGCCGGGCAAGCTCGCGCAGGCCGTCGCGCTCGGCGGCGCGTGTTATCGGACGTATCGCGCGGGCAGCGTCGTCGTGAAAGCGCAGGGCGACGCGCGCGTGGAGGCCGTCACCATTCGCGCGCGCGGGCGTGACCGGACGTTCGAGGCGGATCGCATCGCGTGCGGATACGGACTCGTGCCGAATTCGACGCTCGCGGTCGCGCTCGGCTGCTCGACCGATGCACGCGACGGCGCGATTCACGTCGACGACGCCCAGCGCACGTCGCAGCACGATATTTTCGCGGCGGGCGAATGCACGGGCATCGGCGGGATGGAGCTCGCGCGCGCCGAAGGTTCGATCGCGGTGCATGCGGCGCTCGGCATTGCCATCGATGCGCGTCTCGTGCGCGAGCGCGATCGCTGGCGCGCGTTCTCGCGGCGCGTGGCCAAGGCGTTCGAACTCGGCGCCGATGCCCGCGCGATGCCGTCGCCGGACACGCTGCTGTGCCGCTGCGAGGACGTGTCGATCGGCGACGTCGCCATCCACGCGAACTGGCGCGATGCCAAGCTGCACACGCGCTGCGGCATGGGACCGTGTCAGGGGCGCATCTGCGGCGAGGCGGCATCGGTCTATTTCGGATGGCCGCGCGCGGCGGCGCGTGCTCCGTTCGCGCCGGTTCGCATCGATACGCTGATCGCCGCGCGCGAATGCATCGACGCGCCCAATGCCTAGTGGGGCCAGCGCCAATTTTGTCGGCGCGGGCGCGCTTCTATAATCGGCCGCGTGATTCAACCGAGCGCAACCGACATCCGCACGCATGACCATCGACCAAGCTCCCGCATCGACGCTCTCCGACATGCTCGCGCACTTCGCGCTGCTCGCGCCGGTCTTCGACGCGATGCCCGACATCGTGTTCTTCGTGAAAGATCGCGAGGCGCGTTACGCGATGGTCAATCGCACGCTCGCGCGGCGCTGCGGCCACAAGGACGACAAATCGGCGCTGCTCGGCAAGACCGCGGAGGACGTGTTCCCGCGCCGGTTCGGGCGCATCTATACGGCGCAGGATCAGGCGATCATCGCGCAGGGACATCAACTGATCGATCAGCTCGAACTTCATCTCTACCCGGGACGCGAGCCCGGCTGGTGCATGACCTGCAAGCAGCCGCTGCACGATGCGCAGGGGAATATCGTCGGACTGGCCGGGATTTCGCGCGATCTGCAGGCCGCCGAGGGCACGCATCCGGTGTACAGCCGGCTTGCCGCGGTCGTGCAGCACATCCAGGAAAACTATGTCCATCCGCTCAACATGCGGCAGCTTGCGCAGATGGCGAACATGTCGATCGCGCAACTCGAACGCTATTTCCACAAGGTCTTTCATCTGACGCCGCGTCAGGTGCTGCTGAAAACGCGGCTCGACGCGGCCACCGCGCTGCTCGTCTCGAACGAGAAAGTCACCGATGTCGCCGCGCTGTGCGGCTACACCGATCACAGCGCTTTCACGCGCCAGTTCAAGGCGACAGTGGGCATCACGCCGAGCGAATACCGGGCGCTGCTGCAAGGGGGCACGTCGCACGCCTCGCGCCCCGATTCGGGCCGGGAGGCAAACGTCTGACGGGAAAACGGGGCACGTCCGATGCCGGAATTACACGATCGTGCGCGGGTGTCGCACGCCGGCGCATGGCAGATCGGCCGTCAAGCCCGTCCGATGCGGCTTTCCGGGCAGAATTGCAAGTCGGTCCGGTTTTTGCTCGATTAGGCACGCTGCCGCCGGGCAACCATTCTCCGGCGGCAACCCAATCGCGAGGCGTTCAGCACCGGCGTACACGCGGAATAAATAACGGTGCGTTCGGAATTCCCGCCGCGTTTTCGAGTCAATCAGTGCGCGCAACAGCGCGCGCGGCGGAAAGAGCTGGAGACCGACGCGAGAATTCCGTTTTTGGCAGTAGAAAAGAACATCATGAGCGAAGTGGCAAGACTGGGGCATATGCGGATCGTCCTCATCGAAGACGATCCCGAGAGCAGAGCGTCGCTGCAGACGTTGCTGCAGGAAGAAGGTGCGGAAGTCATCGCCGTAGCCGACGCCGAAGACGGCGCGCAAGCGGCGATCGAGCATCTTCCGGATGCGGTGATCTGCGATCTCGACCTACCCGAGATGGACGGTTTCTATCTCATCCAACGTTTGCGGGACCACGAAATACGCGGCAACCTGCCGCCTTCCGTGGCCATCGCGCTGACGGGCCATGACGGCGAAGCGTACCGATTACGCAGCATCGGCGAAGGTTTCCAGCATTTCATGACGAAGCCCGTGCATCCCGACGAACTCGTCGCGCTGATTCAGGATGCCGTCGGGGCGCGTGTGGTGACCTGAAATAACCTAAGGCGTCTGGGCCGCCGGTCGACGGCGGCCCGTGCCCTGATGACCTAGGACCGGTCGCGGTTGCGCGCCCGCGTCGCGCCCGTGATGACGGCGATGCCCAGCATGATCACGGCGACGATCATGATCGTGTGTTGCGAGACATGCATCGCCACGAGTCCCCACGACACGCCGCCAATGAAAATCAGCCAGCCTACGAGATAAATGATCAACGTCATCGACTTCTCCTTTTTCGTTGTGTGCTAGAAATCGTTGCGTGGCCTTCATGAAAGGGCCGTATCCTTTCGACGCCCGGGCACGCATAAGTTCACTCCATGCAAATGGCGTACCGCGGGTGGCATCGTCGAATACAACAAGAGCCAACCATGCTGATCGTCCATCATCTCAACAATTCCCGCTCGCAGCGCGTGCTGTGGATGCTCGAAGAACTCGGCGTCGAATACGAGCTCAAGCGCTATCAGCGCGATCCGCACACGATGCTCGCGCCGCCCGAATTGCGCGCGATGCATCCGCTCGGCAAATCGCCGGTCGTGACCGATGACGGCCTCACGCTCGCCGAGTCGGGCGCGATCATCGAATATCTCGTCGACCGATATGGCGAAGGGCGTTTCGCGCCGCCGCCCGGCGTGTCGCCCGAACGCGTGCGCTACAACTATTGGATGCACTACGCCGAAGGCTCCGCGATGCCGCCGCTCCTGCTCAAGCTCGTCGCGCGGCGGCTGGAGAGCGCGAAGATGCCGTTCTTCGCGAAGCCGATCGCGCGGCGCATCGCGCAGACGATGCAAAGCAGTTTCATCGATCCGCAACTGCGGCTGCACTTCGGCTATATCGATGCCGAGCTCGCGAAGTCACCGTGGTTCGCCGGCGATACCTTCAGCGCCGCCGACGTGCAGATGAGCTTTCCGCTCGAAGCCGGCAGCGCCCGCGCGGGCGCGAAGTCGCTGCCGCACATCCGCGCGTTTCTCGAACGCATTCACGCGCGCCCGGCCTACCAGCGCGCGCTCGAACGCGGCGGGCGATACGACTTCGCAAGCTAGCCATCCGGCCTATTGCCGGCGGGCGGGGCGCGTTGCGTACAATGAGTCGCACGCAATCACTCAGCGCAAAGGCGACGCATGGCCCGAATCGTTCCCGACGACTGGAAGAACCTCGAAGCGACCGGCGCGGCGGCGCGAGAGCTCGAAACGCTCGCGCTCCTCGAAAAGCTGCCCGACGACTACACGGTCTATCACGGCGTGCACTGGACGCGCATCAACGAAGGCTTTTCGGTGTTCGGCGAAGCGGATTTCGTCGTCGTCGCGCCGTCCGGCCGCGTGCTGATGATCGAGCAGAAGGCGGGTTTTCTGCGCGAGACCGGTCAAGGACTCGTGAAGGTCTATCTTCAGAAAGAGCGCAACGTCGCCATTCAGCTTGCGCGCACGCTGGAAAATCTGCATCGGCGGTTCACGGCGGCGTTCGGCGCGGGCACGTACCGGATCGAGGAACTGCTGTATTGCCCCGACTACACCGTGAAGAATGCGGCGATCGCGGGCGTGTCACCGGCGCGCATCGTCGATGCGAGCCGTAAGGCGCAACTCGCGCGCGTCGTGCTGGAAATCCTGCCGCCCGACGAGCCGCGCTTCGAATCGGCGGCGCGCATCCATCATTTTCTCGCCGACGAACTCTCGCTCACGCCCGATACCAACGCGCTCGTCGGCGCGGCGAATACGCTCGTCACGCGTCTGTCGGGCGGCCTCGCGACATGGGCGCGCCGGCTCGAATTCGAGCCGTTTCGGCTGCGCGTGATCGCGACGGCTGGCGCGGGCAAGACGCAACTCGCCGTGCGCGTGATGCGCGACGCGCTCGCGCAGGGCAAGAGCGTGCTCTACGTCTGCTTCAACCGGCCGCTCGCGGACCATATCCGCGCGATCGCGCCGAAAGAGGCGAAGATCGCGAATTATCATCAGTTGAGCGCGGCCGTCGCGCGCGATGCGGGCAGTCCGCCCGACTTCAGTCAGCCCAATGTCTTCGCGACGCTCGAAGAGCGCTTCGCCGCCGTGCCCGTGCCCGAGCACTGGAAGACCGATGTGCTGATCGTCGACGAAGGCCAGGATTTTCAGGCGGCGTGGGTCGAGGCGCTCGAACGCCTGCTGAATCCGGACGGCGCGTGGTGGTGGCTCGAAGATCCAATGCAGAACCTCTATCTGCGCGAGCCGGTGCCGCTGCCGGGCTGGACCATCCTGCGCGAATCGACGAACTATCGCAGTCCGCGCGATCTGCTCGGCTTCATCCGCAAGATCGTCGGGCCGGATGTGCGGCTCGACGCGGGCAGTCCCTTCGACGGATCGGACGTCAGCGTATCGACTTACGAGGACGGGCATCCCGAGGAAATCATCGAGGCGACCAAGCGCGCCATCACGCATGCGCTGTCGCTCGGATTCCGCAAGCAGGACATCGCGGTGCTGTCGTTTCGCGGACGCGAAGGCTCGGCGCTTACCGCCGTCGATCAACTCGGACCGCATCGGCTGCGCGCCTTCACCGGCACTTACGACTTGTTCGGCAATCCGGAGTATCGCGAGGGCGACGTGCTGCTCGAATCGATCTATCGCTTCAAGGGACAATCGGCGCCGTGCGTGATTCTCACGGAAGTCGACTTCGACGCGCTCGACGAACAGGCCGCGCGCAAGGTCTTCGTCGGCGCGACGCGGGCGACGATGAAGCTGATCGTGGTCGCCTCGGAACGCGCGGCGCGGGCCATCGAAGCCCTGCAGTAACCGAAACCGATGGCCGTCATCAGCACCGAATCCTCCCTGCGCGCGCACGCCGCGCGTCCGTGGTTTCGCCGGCTCTGGTATGCGGCGCTGATTGCGCTCGCGGTTGCGCCACCCATCGGCGCGGTCGGCTACATGCTGTATTCGGGGCTGCTCGCGCGCGAGACGCACAGGCTCGTCTTACCTTACGACGTGTACTGGGACGCCGCGCAGTTTCAGATCGCCTATGAGCGTTTCGAGAATCACGTGCTGCTGTTTCGCAACGGCATCGACGAGGACGCCGATGCCGTGCGCGCAAGCTACCGGCTGCTGCGGGCGCGGCTGAGACAGGTGTCGGAATCGGCGGAGTTATCGGACGATCACCGAGCGCTGCTCAATCGGCAGCGCGAGATTCTGCGTCAATTGCAGACGGCGCTCGATTCCATCCAGGGCGACGTCGGCAGTCTGCCGACCGAGCATCAGCACACTCTGCGAGTCATCGGCGTGCTGCGCCAGAACGCGGCGGTCGTGGCGGAACTGGCCGGCGGGCGGCGGCTCATGGATGTCGCTGAACGTGAGGCGATCGTGCGCGACTTCGAGGCGAAGCGCCGCTATCTGATCTACGGCGGCGTGATGCTCGGTCTGCTGTCGGCGGCGGCGACGATCCTGCTGCTTCTGAACGGTTATCGCCGCACGCGACTCATCGAGCAACAGCGCGCAGCGCTCGCGGCCGAGCATCAGGCGACGCGCGCGGCGCGCGAGGCGGGCGTCGCAAAAGACACGTTCCTCGGCATGATCAGCCACGAGCTGCGCACGCCGCTGCACGCAATCGTCTCGTCGGTCGAACTGCTCGGGCTGAATGCGCGCGGCGACGCCGACCGCAAGATCATGCAGCGCCTGGAAGCCGGCGCGCGTCATCTCGAAGCGCAGATGCGCGATCTGACCGATTACGCGCGTCTCGGCGCGGGCAAGCTCGAACTGCGCATGGCCGTGTTCGATCCGGTAGAGCTGCTGGAATCCATCGTCGATGCGAACATGCCCGCCGCGCACGCGAAAGGGCTGGCGTTGCGCGGCGACTATGCGGGCGAGCGCGGGCCGATCGAGTCCGATCCGCATCGCGTGCGGCAGATCGTGACGAATCTCGTCACCAACGCGATCAAGTACACCGAAGCCGGTTCCATCGACGTGCATTTCGCGCGCACGGAAAAGCGCCTCGACATTTCCGTGGTCGATACGGGGCCGGGCATTTCCCGTGAACAATTGCCGCTGATCTTCCAGGAGTTCACGCAGCTCGATTCATCGAGCACGCGGCGCTTCGACGGCGCCGGAATGGGCCTCGCGGTCGTGCGCGGGCTCGTCGATCTGCTCGGCGGAAAGATCGAAGTATCGAGCGAAGTGGGACAGGGCGCGGCATTTCGCGTGAGTCTGCCGGCGGTGGCGGCGCATCATGTGCCGGAGCGCGAACAGGACATCGATGCGCCCGAGCTGCGCAAGTCGCGCGTGCTCGTGATCGACGACCACGAGTCGATCCGCGATTCGCTGATCGAAATGCTCACGCATCTGGGCTATTACGCCGTCGCATTGCCCGACGTCGACAGCGCGCTAGCCTGGCTGCGCGCGAACGACGCCGACGTGATCCTCGCGGACCTGCACATGCCGGGCAAGGACGGCTATTCGTTCGCGAACGAATATCGTTCCCGCAGTGCGCCGGGCGCGAGTGTGCCGATCATCGCGGTGAGCGCGTACGCGCCCGAACTCGTGGACCCGAGCGCGGTGGTGTTGTTCTTCGACTATCTGTTGAAGCCGGTGCGCTACGAGGTGCTGAAGGGCGCCGTGCATCGCGCGGTGACGATGCGCCGGCGCGCCGGTTAGCTGCGCATCAGCCGCTTGGAAAGATCGGCGACGAGAATGCCGAGCCGCGCCGGCTTCTCGAAACACGTGACGTTGTAGTCGCGGATGACCTGACTGATCTCCGATTCGCTCGCCTTGCCGGTGGTGAGTTCGCCCGTGAGCACGAACACCGGCGCGTCCGGATTGTCCGACTGGCGCACCGCGCGGATCGCATCCGCCGAGGTGTGCATGCCGAAGAGCCAGTCCATCACGACGGCGTCGAACACTTGCGTCTGCAGCGCTTCGAGGAACGCGTCGAGGCCGTAGAAGGCCATCGCCGTGAAGCCAGTGACTTCGAGATAGTCGTGCAGATTGTCGGCCGAGGCGTGATCGTCGTCGACCACGGCGATGACCGGTTTATCGGTATCCGGGCGGCGCGGCTGGATCTCGATCTTGTGGACGTCGCTGGCTTCGTGCAGCAGCACGCCTTCATGCTTCGTGACGATCCAGCGATTGTTCAGCTTCTGCGCGATGAAATCCGGACGGCTGCCCGCCTCGAGCGCGTTGCCGACCCACGCCATGCAGGGAATTTCCACCGAACCGAGCTTGAACACGGCATCGTGCGCGGTGCCTTCGGTTTCGTCGGGGCGCGTGTTGATCGAATCGAAGAGCTTGAGCGCGGGTTCGTCGAAGGCGTCGGCGACGCGGCGAATCTGTGCGAGCGTCCACGGGCTGTTGCCGCGCAATTTGCGATGGCCTTGCGAAAAACTCAGGTCGAGAATGCGGCACAACTCGGCCGTCTGCTGGCGCTTTCCGATGCCGTGACGGCCCATGAGCTCGCGCACGCGTTCAGCGACGGCGAGGGATTCCGATGAAGACGTTTCAGTGACCATACAGCCAGTCGGATGCGTGAAGGTGGGACTGCGCGAAAGGCGTGGTTGGCACGGGCCGGGCAGCCCATGCGCAGTCGATCCGATATTGTAAATGGCGCGGGTCGGGGCGCTCAAAATGCTCCGTCGGAACGACCGCAACGCCTTGATCTTATTGGATAAATCTTCGCGCTGCGGTTTGGTGCCGCGCACTCGCGCACGTTTCGCTCGCCGTGCCGAAGGAGCAACCCGCTTACGCCAGCGCCAATGCGCGTTCGCGCGCCGGGCGGGGCGGGGCGGGGATTTCGTCGAGCAGGGTCGAGAGCTGGCTATCGGCATCGCGTCCGCTGAATTCGCGCAAGGTCGCAAGCAAGGTGCGCCACGGCGCGGGCCAGCGGGTTTCGCGCACGCAATGGCCGGTGGCGTCGGTGATGCGCAGCAGGGTGGTGTCGGGGAAATAGGTCAGCGTGACGGGCATTCCGTCGAGGACGCAGGTAGCGGTGCAGGCTTTCGGAGTGAACATGCTTTTCCAGGTTGAAAGGACGTCTTGATCGACGGCCGGAGCATTTAGCAACGGCCGTGCCTGACCCGTGGAAATCGTTATGCACTGGCACGCCGAGCTATCGATCCCAGCGAAAATTCGCGATTGTTGAACGGAGTATTGTCGTTTTCCACGACAATTGACCGTTTTATAGGCGCTACACTGCAACGCAACATCGAATGGAGGTTGCCGTGCTGGTTACTGCTTTCTTTATTTGCCCAATAGGCGTCGCCGCGCTATTTGGCTTCGCGCTTTTCGCGGACAGGCATTTCAAGGATTCGGTCGCCCTGCCGCGCGGCCAATTTGCCGACACGACGGAGGTTGAAACGCGACAACAAACGATGGCGCGTCACCAGCGACGCTGACCGCCCGGCTTTTCACTCGATATCCCTCCATCCGATCCGCTTTTGCTATCGAACGATCGCCCTTTCGAATTGTTGCGCTATTGGCTCGGGACTATAGTGCCTCTCACGGCATGACCCAATCAAAGCAACGACAACGAAAGGAGACGAACTCATGAATCGTATCGACCTGGCGAATCGCGTCGTGGCCATCACGGGCGGCGCGCGCGGCATCGGTCTCGCGGTGGCGCAGCGCGCGCTCGAATCCGGCGCCGACGTCGCCCTTTGGGACGTCGACGGCGAGCGTCTCGCGCGCACGAGCGCCGAACTCTCGTCGAAGTTCAAGGAGCGCAAGGTCAGCGATGCGGTCGTCGAGCTGACCGAGGAATTGTCCGTCGATGCCGCCGTGAACAAGACGCTCGCCGCGCACGGCAAGATCGACGTGCTCGTCAACAACGCGGGCATCACCGGCGGCAACGGCGCGACCTGGGAACTCGCGCCGGACGTGTGGCGCCGGGTCATCGACGTCAATCTGATCGGTCCGTATCTCACCTGCCGCGCCGTCGTGCCGCACATGCTGAAGGCGGGTTACGGGCGCATCGTCAATATTGCGTCGATCGCGGGCAAGGAAGGCAATCCGAACGCGTCGCACTACAGCGCGTCGAAAGCCGGGCTGATCGGGCTCACGAAGTCGCTCGGCAAGGAGCTCGCGGGCAAAAACATCCTCGTGAACGCCGTCACGCCCGCGGCCGCCAAGACCGAAATCTTCGATTCGATGTCGCAGCAGCACATCGACTACATGCTCTCCAAGATTCCGATGAACCGCTTCCTGATGCCGGAGGAAGCCGCGTCGCTGATTCTCTGGCTCTCGTCCGAGGACTGCGCGTTCAGCACGGGCGCGGTGTTCGATCTGTCGGGCGGACGCGCGACGTACTGATCGCGCCATCGGGAGAATCACATGAACCATTCCGCACAGTCGGAAGGCGCCGTCACGTCCCGCGTGATGCGCCGGCTGCTGCCGTTCCTCCTGCTCATGTACGTGCTCGCGTTTCTGGATCGCGCGAATATCGGCTTTGCGCAAAAGGCGTTGCAGCAGGACACCGGCTTGACGAACGCCGCGTTCGCTTTCGGCGCGGGCGTGTTTTTCGTCGGCTATGCGATCTTCGAGGTGCCGAGCAATCTGCTGTTGCATCGCGTCGGCGCAAAGCTGTGGATGTGCCGGATCATGGTGACCTGGGGCCTCGTGTCCGCCGCAATGTCCTTCGCGCATAACGCCACCACGTTCTACACGTTGCGCTTTTTGCTCGGCGTGGCGGAGGCGGGCTTCTTTCCGGGCATCGTCTATTACCTGACGCGCTGGTTTCCGCAATCGTCGCGCGCGCGTGCGCTCGGCGTGTTCTATTTCGGCGCGCCGCTCGCGTTCATCTTCGGGGCGCCGCTGTCCGGGCTGCTGCTCGATCTGCACGGTGCTTTCGGTTTGAAGGGCTGGCAATGGCTCTTTCTCGTCGAAGGACTGCTCGCGTCGATCGTCGGCGTATGGGCGTTCTGGTATCTCGACGACGATCCCGCGAAAGCCCGATGGCTCACGCAGGATCAGCGCGCGCTGCTCGTCAGCCGTCTCGACGACGATGCGCGCGCCGCGTCGTCGCACGGGCCGCGCAGCGTGCTGGCATCGCTCGTCGATACGCGCGTGCTCGTGCTCTGCTGCGTGTACTTCCTGATTCAGGCGGCGGTGTACGGCGTCGTCTTCTATCTGCCGCAACAGGTGTCGGCGCTGCTCGGCACGAAAGTCGGCTTTCGCGTCGGGCTCGTGACGGCGCTGCCGTGGATCGCCGCCGTCATCGTCACGTGGATCGTGCCGCGTTATGCCGATCGCACCGGGCGGCATCGCGTTTGCGCGATCGCGCTGCTCGCGATGTCGGGCGTCGCGATCGCGGTGTCGGGACTCGCGGGCTCGCCGGCCGTATCGCTCATCGCGCTGTGCTGCGCCGCGAGCGGCTTCATCGCCGCGCAGCCGCTCTTCTGGACCTTCCCGACGCGTTATCTCACGGGCGCGGCCGCCGCGGCGGGCATCGCGCTCATCAATTCGCTCGGCGGACTCGGCGGGTTCTTCGCGCCGATGGCCCGCACCGCCGCCGAAGCCGCGTTTCATTCGACGAGCGCCGGGCTCATGGTGCTGGCAGGGGCGAGCGTGCTCGCGGCGCTCGTCATCGTCGTGCTGGTGCGCGTGCCGGGCCGCATCGAACACGACCATCTTGCCGATGCCGCGAAGGCATCCTGAACAGAGACGGAGACAAAAAACATGTCCATGCCGACCATCAAGCAAGTGCGCGCCTTCACCGTTCGCGGCGGCGGCGCCGATTATCACGATCAGGGCGCCGATCACTGGATCGACGATCACATCGCCACGCCGATGGCCCGCTATCCCGAATATCGCGCGAGCCGTCAGTCGTTCGGGCTGAACGTGCTCGGCTCGCTCGTCGTCGAGATCGAGGCGAGCGACGGCACGGTCGGCTTCGCGGTGACGACGGGCGGCGAGATCGGCGCGTTCATCGTCGAGAAGCATCTGGCGCGCTTTCTCGAAGGCCAGCGCGTGACCGACATCGAAAAAATGTGGGATCAGATGTACAACGCGACACTTTATTACGGACGCAAGGGCATCGTGCTCAACGCGATTTCGGGCGTCGATCTCGCGCTGTGGGACCTGCTCGCGAAAGTGCGCAAGGAGCCGGTGTTCCATCTGCTCGGCGGACCCGTGCGCGACGAGTTGCAGTTCTATGCGACCGGCGCGCGTCCCGATCTCGCGAAGGAAATGGGTTTCATCGGCGGCAAGATGCCGTTGCAGCACGGCCCGGCGGAAGGCGAGGAAGGGCTGCACAAGAACATCGCGAAGCTCGCGGACATGCGCGCGAAAGTCGGCGACGATTTCTGGCTGATGTTCGACTGCTGGATGAGCCTCGATCTGAATTACGCGAAGCGTCTCGCGAACGCGGCGCGCGAGCACGGCCTGAAGTGGATCGAAGAAGCGCTGCCGCCCGACGACTACTGGGGCTATGCCGAACTGCGCCGTTGTGTGCCGAGCGGCATGATGGTGACGACCGGCGAGCACGAAGCGACGCGCTGGGGTTTTCGCATGCTCTTCGAGATGGGCTGCGCGGATCTCGTGCAGCCGGATGTCGGCTGGTGCGGCGGCATCACCGAGCTCATCAAGATTTCAGCGCTCGCGGATGCGCATAACGTGCTCGTCGTGCCGCATGGTTCGTCGGTGTACAGCTATCACTTCGTCGTGACGCGCCACAACTCGCCGTTCGCCGAGTTCCTGATGATGGCGCCGAAGGCCGATCAGGTCGTGCCGATGTTCACGCCCTTGCTGCTCGACGAGCCCGTGCCGGTGAACGGCCGCATGAAGGTGCCGGAAACGCCGGGTTTCGGCGTGCGGCTCAATCCCGAATGCGCGTTGACGCGGCCTTACACCCACTGAAGGGGGCATCGCATGCTGCTGGAAAACAAGGTCGTCGTGGTGACGGGCGGCTCGCGCGGCATCGGCCGTGCGATCGCGCTCGCGAGCGCCCGCGAAGGCGCCGATGTCGCGATCAACTACTGGCGCGACAACGATCAGTCTTACGGGAAGGCGTCGGCGGTGGAATCGATCGTCGGCGAGATCGAGGCGCTCGGGCGGCGCGCGATCGCCGTCGAAGGCAATGTGGCCGAGCGCGGCACGGGCATCGAGCTGATCCGGCGTACGGTCGAGGCGTTCGGCCACGTGGACGTGCTGTCGAGCAACGCGGGCATCTGTCCGTTTCACGCGTTTCTCGACATGCCGCCTTCCGTCTACGAAACGACCGTCGCCGTGAATCTGAACGGCGCGTTCTACGTGACGCAGGCGGCCGCGAACCAGATGAAGGCGCAGGGCACGGGCGGCGCGATCGTCGCGACGAGTTCGATCAGCGCGCTCGTCGGCGGCGGCATGCAGACGCACTACACGCCGACCAAGGCGGGCGTGCATTCGCTGATGCAGTCCTGCGCGATCGCGCTCGGGCCGTACGGCATTCGCTGCAATTCGGTGATGCCGGGCACGATCGCGACGGACCTCAATGCCGACGATCTCGCCGACGAAGCAAAGCGCGCCTATATGGAAAAACGCATTCCGCTGGGCCGGCTGGGCAATCCGGACGATGTCGCGCAGTGCGTCGTGTTCCTCGCCTCCGACCGCGCGCGTTATGTGACGGGCGCGTCCTTGCTCGTCGACGGCGGGCTCTTCGTCAATCTTCAGTAACGGGCCACGGCCGAGTACTTGCGCAACAGCGCGATGAAGTATTCGGCCGGTTCGCTCAACGTCTCGAACTTGCGCCGCAGCAGCCCGAATCCCGACAGGCTCTTGCCGATTTCGATCGGCAATTCGATCAGCAATTGCGCGCGCAGATAGTCGCGCACGACGGATTCCGGCAGCATCGCCACTGCTTCGCTGTTTTGCAGCAGTTGCAGCGTCGCGAAGATCGACGCGCATTCCACGATATCCGCCGGCGTCGTCAATCCCGCGCGCGCGAGTTCGTCTTCGAAAAGGCCGCGCGCGGGGCTCGTGATCGGCTGCAAAATCCACGGCCAGCCGACCAGCATCTTGAGCGTGACTTCCGTCTTTCCCGCGAGCGGATGCCCGGCGCGCACGACGAGCCGCATCGCCTCGCGCGCGAGCGGCTCGAAGTCGAAATCGTTGTGCTGCAACGGCGTCGTGAGGCGCCCGAGCGCGAGATCGACTTCGCGACGATGCAGCAACTGCACGACCTGATCGCTCGTCTCGCCGAGAATGCGCACGTTCAAGAGCGGCCGCTCGGATTTCAGTTCGGTGACGGCCATCGCGAGCACGTCGGGCGCGGCGCCCATGATCGCGCCGACCGTCAGTTGACCGTGACCGCCGCGGCGCTTCGCGTCGAGATCGTCGGCGAAACGCGTCAGGTCCGCGAGCGAGCGGCGCGCATAGGCGAGCGCGGCGGTGCCGAGCGGCGTCGGCTGCATGCCGCGCGCATTGCGCTCGAACAGCAGAAAGCCGAACGCTTCCTCGATATCCGCGAGCATGCGGCTCGCGCTCGGCTGCGCGACGTTGATCGCCTCGGCGGCCTGATGCAGGTTGCGCGCGTCGTCGAGCGCGACGAGCAGCGCCAGATGCTTGAACTTCAGCCGATTCACCAGCGCATTCGGCGAAATGCTGGACGACACACTGTGGGACACGTTCTGATTCATTCGACAGTCCGCTTTGAACCGCGCGATGATACGGCGCAGCGATACGTTTTTGCGATCGGCCAATCCTGCAATCGGATTGTCGTGTTATCGGTCGGCGAATTATAGTCGCAGCACAACGAGTCCCGAACACAGGGATTCACCAATCAGAAGAAGGCGGCTCGCCATGGAGACAGTGGCATTTCGCATGACCCTGAAGCCGGGCATGCGCGAGGAATACGAGAAGCGCCATCGGGAGATCTGGCCGGAACTGGCCGATGCGCTGCGCGACGCGGGCATCCGCGATTACCGGATTTTTCTGGACGAATCGACCGGGCATCTCTTCGCCATTCATCAGCGCATGGATACGCAGACGACCGATGCATTGCCGTCGCTGCCGATCATGCGCAAGTGGTGGGACTTCATGGCCGAACTAATGGAGACGCACGCGGACAACGCGCCCGTGACGACGCCGCTCGTGCCGGTCTTTCATCTTCCCTGAAACGTTCGCCTCTTTCGCGAGGAACGCCATCATGCAGGTCGTCGATCCGCACATTCATCTGTGGGACTTGAAGACGCATCATTACCCGTGGCTTGCGAATCCGCAGACCTCGTTCGTCGGCGATGCGCGCGATCTGCGGCACGACTATCTGCTCGCCGATCTGCTGCGCGATGCCGAAGATATCGACGTGCTGAAACTCGTGCACGTCGATGCGAATCACGATCCCGCCGATCCGGTCGAGGAAACGCGCTGGCTTCAATCGATCGCGGACAAGGACGGCATGCCGAACGGCATCGTCGCGGGCGCGGATCTGTCGGCGGATAACGCGCCCGCCGTGCTCGAAGCGCATGCGGCGTTCGCCAACACGCGCGGCATCCGCCAGATTCTCAACGTGCACGACGACAAGCTCTACGACTATGTCGGGCGTCACTTCATGCGCGAGCCGCAATGGCGCAGGCACTTCGCGTTGCTGAAACGCTTCGGCATGTCGTTCGATCTGCAGCTTTATCCGTCGCAGATGGAAGAGGCCGCGCAACTCGCGCGCGAGCATGCGGATACGCAGTTCATCGTCAATCACGCGGGCATGTTCGTCGACCGGAATTCGACGCAGGGTTATCGCGCGTGGCGCGACGGCATGCGCCTGCTGGCCGCGTGCCCGAACGTCGCGGTGAAGCTGAGCGGCTTCGCGATGTTCGATCACGACTGGACCATCGAGAGCCTGCGTCCTTACGTGCACGAGACCATCGATACGTTCGGCGTCGAGCGCGCGATGTTCGCCTCGAACTTTCCGGTGGATCGGCTCTTCGGCACCTATACGGCCTTGTGGAATGCGTATGCGCGGATCGTCGCCGATGCGAGCGACAGCGATAAGAACGCGCTCTTCGTGCGCAATGCGGAGCGGATTTACCGCATCTAAGGAGACACGAGAATGACGCCAAGACTCGAACTGAGAGGCGCAAGCAAGTCGTTCGGCCGCGTGCGCGCGCTCGGCGACGGCAGCCTGCAACTCTTTCCCGGCGAAGTGCACGCGCTGCTCGGCGAAAACGGCGCGGGCAAATCGACGCTCGTGAAGCTGCTCGCGGGCGTGTATCGGCCGGATGCGGGCGAATTGCTCGTCGAAGGCGAGGCGCGACGCTTCGCCAATCCCGCCGAAGCGCGCGACGCGGGCATCGCCGTGATCTATCAGGAGCCGACGCTTTTCGCCGATCTGTCCATTGCCGAAAACATTTATATGGGCCGGCAGCCGCGCGACCGCTTCGGGCGCATTCGCTACGACGAGATGCACCGCGAAGTCGATGCGCTGCTGGCGTCGCTCGGCGTGAATCTGCGCGCGCAGCGGCTCGTGCGCGGGCTGTCGATCGCGGATCAGCAGGTCGTGGAGATCGCGAAGGCGCTGTCGCTCGATGCAAACGTGCTCATCATGGACGAGCCGACCGCCGCGCTGTCGCTGCCCGAAGTCGAACGGCTTTTCGCGATCGTGCGCGCATTGCGCGAGCGCGACGTGGCGATCCTTTTCATCACGCATCGTCTCGATGAAGTGTTCGCGCTGACGCAACGCATGACGATCATGCGCGACGGCATGAAGGTCTACGACGCGTTCACCGAGGACATGAGCATCGATGCGATCGTGAGCAAGATGGTCGGCCGCGATCTCGACACGTTCTATCCGAAAGCCGATGTCGCGCCCGGCGACGTGCGTCTCTCGGTGCGCAATCTGACGCGCGAAGGCGTGTTCCGAAACATTTCCTTCGATGTGCGCGCGGGCGAGATCGTCGCGCTCGCGGGGCTCGTCGGCGCGGGACGCAGCGAAGTCGCGCGCGCGATTTTCGGCATCGATCCGGTCGATGGCGGCGAGGTGAAGATCGCCGGCAAGAAGCTCGCGCTGGGCCATCCGGCGGCGGCGGTGCGCGCGGGACTCGCGCTCGTGCCGGAGGATCGTCGCGCGCAAGGACTGGCGCTGGAATTGAGCATTGCGCGCAATGCGTCGCTGACCGTGCTCGGAAGATTGATGCGCCACGGGCTCATCACGGCGAAAAGCGAATCGACGCTCGCCGCCGGCTGGGGCAAACGCCTGCGTCTCAAAGCCGCCGATCTCGACGCGCCCGTCGGCACGCTGTCGGGCGGCAATCAGCAGAAGGTCGTGCTCGGCAAATGGCTCGCGACGAACCCGAAGGTGCTCATCATCGATGAACCGACGCGTGGCATCGACGTGGGCGCGAAGGCGGAGGTGTATCGCACGCTCGCGGAACTCGTGAAGGAGGGCATGGCCGTGCTGATGATTTCGAGCGAGCTACCCGAAGTGCTCGGCATGGCCGATCGCGTGCTCGTGATGCACGAAGGCCGCATCAGCGCGGATATCGCGCGCGCCGATGCGAACGAGGAACGGGTGATGAGCGCCGCGTTGGGTGCATCGCCGCAAGCACTGGGACGCGCAGCATGATGACACGACATTCTCCGACGCTACCCGCGATGCCGCCGGCCGAAACCAAGCGCGAGAGTCTCGCGGTCACGATCGCGAAGAGCCGCGAGCTGACGCTTTTCATCGTGCTGCTCGTGCTGATCGGCGCGACGGCGGCAGTGAAGCCCGACTTCCTCAACTTGCAGAATCTGCGCGACGTGCTGCTCAATGTCTCGATCATCGGCTTGCTGACGGCGGGCATGACGATCGTGATGCTGATGCGGCATATCGATCTGTCGGTCGCTTCGACGGTCGGCGTGAGCGCGTATGCGGTCGGCAGCCTCTTCGTGATATTCCCGCATATGCCGGTGATCGTCGCGATGCTGGCGGGCATCGGCGTCGGCGTTGTGATTGGCGCGGTGAACGGCGCGCTCGTCACGTTCGGGCGCGTGCCTTCGCTCGTCGCGACATTATCGACGCTCTATATCGTGCGCGGCGCGGATTACGCGTGGGTCCACGGCGGCCAGATCAACGCGACGAGCCTGCCCGACGCGTTCGCGTCCATCGCGACGGGCTCGCTCCTCGGCGTGCCGAATCTCGTGCTGATCGCGCTGGCCGTGCTGATCGCGTTGTCGGTGTATCTGAAGCACTATCGCGGCGGGCGCGAGCATTACGCGATCGGCTCGAATCCCGAGGCCGCGCGTCTCGCGGGCATTCGCGTGGATCGCCGCGTGATGATCGGCTTCCTGCTGTCCGGCGCGATCGCGGGGCTTGCGGGCGTGCTGTGGCTCGCGCGCTTCGGCACCGTCGATGCCAGCACGGCCAAGGGCATCGAACTGCAAGTGGTGGCGGCGGCGGTGGTCGGCAGCGTCGCGATCACGGGCGGCGTCGGGACCATCGCCGGCGCGACGCTCGGCGCGCTCGTGCTCGGCGTCATCAACATCGCACTGGTGGTGTTGCGCGTGTCGCCGTTCTGGCAACAGGCGATTCAAGGCGCGCTGATCGTCGCGGCGATCGCGCTCGATACCTTGCTCGCGCGGTCCGTCGCGCGCCGCATGATGAGGAAACGCGATCATGGCTAAACCCGATTCCGCACTGTCCACCGCGAAGCGTCGCCATCTGCAATGGGAAGCGATGCTCGCGATCGTGCTCGTCGTGTCGCTCGTCGCGGGGCGCGTGCTGTCGCCGCTGTTTCTATCGGCGGCGAACATCTCGAACATGCTCGCCGACTTCACCGAGATCGCGCTGATCGCGTTGCCGATGACGCTCATCATCGTCGCGGCGGAGATCGATCTATCGGTGGCGTCGGTGCTCGGCGCATCGAGCGCGCTGATGGGCGTGCTCTGGCACATGGGTCTGCCGATGCCGCTCGTGATCGTGCTCGTGCTCGTGTTCGGCACGCTCGCGGGCCTGCTCAACGGCCTCGTGATCGTGCGCTTCAACCTGCCTTCGCTCGCAGTGACGATCGGCACGCTCGCGCTCTTTCGCGGTCTCGCGTACGTGCTGCTCGGCGATCAGGCGATCGCGGATTTTCCCGCGTCGTACACGGCGTTCGGCATCAACACGGTCGGCGACACGTTCCTGCCGATGCCCTTCGTCCTGGTCATCGCAGGCGCGCTCGTCTTCACGGTATTGCTGCAGGCGACGCCATTCGGCCGCAGCCTCTTTGCGATCGGCGCGAATCCGACGGCGGCGCAGTTCTCCGGCATCGATGTCGCGAAGACGAAGCTGAAGCTCTTCATGATGTCGGGCGCGATGGCGGCGCTCGCGGGCATCGTCTATACGCTGCGCTTCACGAGCGCGCGCGGCGACAACGGCGAGGGCTTCGAGCTGTCGGTGATCGCGGCGGTGCTCTTCGGCGGCGTGAGCATCTTCGGCGGACGCGGCTCGATGATCGGCGTGCTGCTGTCGCTCGTCATCATCGGCGTGCTGCGCAATGCGCTGACGCTCGCGGATGTATCGAGCGAAACGCTGACCATCGTGACGGGCGCGCTGTTGCTCTCGTCGGTGCTGATACCGAATCTCGTCGCGCGCTGGCGGGCGGCGCGCGAGAAGCGTCTGATGGCGCAGACGCCTTGATGTTCGTAGTTAACCAGCGCAGCCAATGCGCAATGACAGGAGACATGCCAACATGAACAAACCTCATCGATTCCTGCGCGGCCCGGCGCTGGCCGCGGCCTTTCTCGCCGCGACCGTCGCGCTCTCCGCGAGCGCCGCCGACATCAAGAGCGGCCTGAAGATCGCCTTCCTGCCGAAGCAGATCAACAACCCGTACGAAGTGATCGCCGACGACGGCGGCATGGCCGCGATCAAGGAGTTCAAGGGCGATGGCAAGGTCGTCGGTCCATCGGATGCGGGCGCGTCGTCGCAGGTGAGCTATATCAACACGCTCATCACGCAGCGGCAGAACGCGATCGTGATCGCGGCGAACGACGCCAACGCGGTCGTGCCGTATCTGAAGAAGGCGATGTTGCAGGGCATCAAGGTCGTCACGTTCGATTCCGACACCGCGCCCGATGGCCGGCAGATCTTCGTCAATCAGGCCGATTCGGAAGCGATCGGGCGCGGGCAGATTCAGTTGCTGTCGAAGCTGATCGGCGGCGAGGGCGAATTCGCGATTCTTTCGGCGACGCCCAACGCGACGAACCAGAACACCTGGATCAAGTGGATGCAGGAGGAACTGAAGAAGCCCGAGTATTCGAAGATGAAGCTCGTGAAGATCGCCTACGGCAATGACGACGATCAGAAGTCTTTCGTCGAGACGCAGGGCTTGCTGCAGGCGTATCCGAACCTGAAGGGTATCGTTGCGCCGACATCGGTCGGAATCGCGGCGGCGGCGCGTTATATCTCGAGCTCGCCGGCGAAGGGCAAGGTCGTCGTAACGGGTCTCGGCACGCCGAACCAGATGCGCGCGTTCGTGAAGAACGGCACGGTCAAGGCGTTCCAGTTGTGGGATCCGGGTCAGTTGGGTTATCTGGCGGCGTTCGCGGCGGCCAATCTCGCATCGGGGACGATCACCGGCAAGGAAGGCGATTCGTTCGAGGCGGGGAAACTGGGCAAGCGTACGGTCGGCAAGAGCGGGGAAGTGATTCTCGGACCGCCGACGACCTTCGATGCGGCGAATATCGATAACTTCAATTTCTGAGGCAGCGATTGCCGGACCTGAGAGGATGACGACGCGCCCTTCGGGGCGTTTCGTTTTTTCAGCGATTGCCTTGTTGCCTTGTTGCCGCGTTGCCGATGCTCGGCGGAAAAGCCTTTCCGATCACGGAGTTGCGCCGATGCTCATATGGCTGTCCACAAGGCTCTCCACGGAAACTGTGAATATGTATTGGGTGCGGTGCATGAGGCCGTGAGGGTGGGGCCGACTCCGAACCCACGAATCAACCGCGCCGCGATCGCGTAGATTCGGACTTTCCGTGTTCAGTCCGGATCGAGCCTGCTGCACACTGTCTCTTGCAGCGAGTCACTCATCGACCGTCCTGCGTCTCAAGGTTGCCCCGCCTCGTGCGGGGCTTTTTTCGCGCTCTGATCCAGCGCCCCGCGACTGGCAGCGCTGGCCCACCATCCGCATCCATCGCGATCACTTGATCGGCTGGCCGCCCCGCATCACCTGCACGGCCGTCGCCGATTCAAACCGGGCGTGCACCATATCGCCCGCCTTCAACCCGGCGAGCGATACATCCGGCGCGGCCTGAAGCGTCACTGTCCGGTTCGGTCCGCGCAACGTCACAAGCCGCTTTTTCGTGTCGACGCGCTCAATGGTGCCGATCACCTCGACAACGCGCGCCTGCGCCGCCACACCGCCCGATGCGGGAATCGTCGCTTCAGTATCGATGCGCTCGCGAATGCCGTTGGATTTGACCTTCGTCGCGGCCACGAGCAGCGCGCTGCGATAGTCGATGTTCACGATATCGCCGAGCTGGAGCTTCTTGACATCGCCGACTTCGGGTCTCACCGCGACTTCGACGACGCGCCCGGACGGCCCTTGCAGCGACACGCTATTGGTCGTCGGATCGATGCCGACCACACGCGCCTGCACTTGCGCGATCGCCGCCGCGCCGCGCGCCGTCGGTTCCGACGCGGCGTCCTGCGCGGACGCGCTTCCGATCGCGCCGGCAGCAAGCGCGAAACACGCGGCCGCAATGGCGATCGGACGTTGCAAAGCTTGAGATGACGAGCGGAACATGCCTTGCCTCCTTGTTTTCAAGTTGTTCCAGTCAGCATGCAAACGCGCTCAACGGCGCGATTTCGACAACAAGTGTCCCAGTCCGAGATTCGTAGCGATCTGCCAGATATACACGCGCGAGTAACGCACGCCATAGCGCCGTTCGATCAGTTCGCGCAGGCGCGCATTGGTCCACGTATCGCTCTCGAAACCGTGCTCGCGCGCCGAGCCGCGAAGCGCGGCGGCGATCCAGTCGAGCGCCTCCCGATCCAGTACCGACGCGCGTCCGCCGACGCCCATCCGTCCGAGCGCGTCCAGACCGCCCTCGGTGACGATCGCCTTGTAGCGCCGCACCGTCTGCACCGACAGATGCAAATGCTCGGCCACGGCCTCGACCGACGCGCCATCGAGCAGCATGCGCCCGGCCGTCATGCGTCGCACGACGCTCGGCAGTGTGTCGGGGCGGGAGAGCATGGCGCGCGCCGCTCGATCGTTAGGATTGCGTGAGGTCGATCGGGGCGTCAGGCGCCACTGCGCGAACCGGAGCCGACGTCCGCGCCGGTCGTTGCGATTGAGCGACGAGTGCAACGTTGCGGCGTCCGTATGGGTTCATGCGTGCCCCCTTGTCGAATGGAGACGGCGGGACTTGATCGGGCGTGCTTGACGTGAGGCCGATGCGCGGCTCGTCCGGGCGAGCCGACTTACAAGAAAGTATCAATAAACGTTTTCAGGCTCGATGGGCAACCATCGGCGAAAATTTTTTGGGCTTGATAAATCTCAGTGAATTGCCTATGAACGCTGCCGATTAGCAGCGATCACGCGAGGGGCAACGCACCGGGCGCGACGCGGCGCGTAATACCGCACGCGTCCGTTTCAACACCGATGCGTCTGCAGTTCGGGCACGCCATTCGTATGCGCCGTGCAGACGTGATCCGCCGCGAGCGGCTCGCGGCCGGTCGTGGCGCGTCGCGGCCAATGGCCGGCGACGTCCTCAGACGCGATAGAACTCGATGTCCTGCCCGGCGTGCACCGCACGCTTGAGCCACTCGGGCATATCGCCGAGGCCGTCCCACGTGTCGCCATTCGCGTTTCGGAAGATCGGCGCTCCGCCTTCCGCCGAATGCGGTATCAAGGGCAATTGCGGCATCGGCCGCTTTGCCTTCGGCGCGCCATGAGCCCCGTTGGTCTTGGTAAAGGAAGGTGGCGGCGGATTCTCCGCCGGCGCTTCGGCCAATGCTTCGGCCAACGCTCCTTCCGTAATGCCGAACTCGACCATTCGGCTGCGCAAATACGCAATGATGCTGTCTCGCTTTCTTTCGTCCACGGCTTTCCTGATTCAGCTTTTTGATTTTCAAAGGACGAACCGATACCCCGCGCGGACCGGGGCGGTTCGATGACTTGAATATATGTGTTTTATGAAGCCTGACGCAGTGCATACCTCGCGTCAATTAGTGTATTTACCGCACGCTATTAATTCGCACAGCGACTTTGCCTCTTTAATGTGGGCTTTGCCACCAATACGACGGTTCGCCCGCCTGAGCATCGCCGTGACGGACGCGCGAAAGGGATGCGCGCGGAAAGTCACGCCGGGGAGCCACGAACCGATGGCGAGGCCCGCCGCCGGTGCTGCATGGTGGTCGAAAACCTCGCCTAACTCTATTGTATGCTGCTTGCGGCAACTATTAAAACGTTTTAACGACTGTGTTGCTCCCCCGGTAATTCCGCACCGTGCGCGCGAATGGCGGCAATCAGTTCCGCAGGCGTAATCTCATAACGCACTTCACGGTGAATGCCGGGTTTGCGCTCGTCGATTTCTATCAGCAGTACCGCTTTGCCGTCCGAAGCCGGCTCGAGGCGCAACGAACGCACTTCCTGTCCGCTGGCTTCGTCGTATTCCGTCAGGAGCGTCATGGCGCCGGTGGCGGCGCTTCTCGGCATCGACATTCTTCCTCCCGTCTTGCGACGTCATTGTTGTTGTTTCGCCGCGCCGACTACCGGCGTGCACGAATTCCGGGCGCGCGATGCGAAGTTTCGGCGTGGCGAATGAAGCAGACGCGAAGAGCGCCGCGGCCCGCGCCGCCCTCCGGTATCTCATTATTGCCTGTCAAAAGCGCGCGCGTAAAGCGGGAGACCTGTCGAAGCCTTGCGGCCCCTAATTTTTGTCGGTCGGACGCCCGTTCAGCTAGTTGAGCCGATGGCGTCCCGTGCCTGGCTCGCGAGCTCGAACGAGCGCAGACGCGCCGTGTGATCGAAGATCTGCGCCGTGATGATCAACTCGTCGGCCTGTGTCTGGTCGATCACCGAGCGCAGGCCGGCTTCGACATCGGCCGGCGCGCCAACCACCGAGCACGCAAGAGAATGCTCGACGCCCGCGCGTTCGGCCTCGCTCCACGCGATCGATTCGACCGGCGGCGGCAACGGTCCCGGCGTGCCGCGCCGCAGATTGATGAACTGCTGTTGCAGCGATGTGAAATGAAAGCGCGCTTCCTCGGCGGTATCGGCGGCGAAGACGTTCACGCCGACCATCGCGTAGGGCTTTTGCAGCGTCGCGGACGGACGGAACTGCTTGCGATACACCTCCAGCGCCGTCAGCAGATAATCCGGCGCGAAATGCGACGCAAACGCGAACGGCAGTCCGAGCGCGGCGGCTAACTGCGCCGAAAAGAGCGACGAGCCGAGCAGCCAGATCGGCACATGCAGGCCGGCGCCGGGCACGGCGCGCACACGCTGACCTTCGACCGGATCGGCGAAATAGCGCTGCAGCTCCACGACGTCGTCCGGGAACGATTCGGCGCTGCCGTGCAGGTCGCGGCGCAGCGCCCGCGCGGTGGTCTGGTCGGTGCCGGGCGCGCGTCCGAGCCCGAGATCGATGCGCCCCGGAAACAGGGACGCGAGCGTGCCGAACTGCTCGGCGATCACGAGCGGCGCGTGATTAGGCAGCATGATGCCGCCCGAGCCGACGCGAATCGTCGTCGTGCCCGCCGCGATATGGCCGATCACGACAGCCGTCGCCGCGCTGGCGATGCCCGTCATGTTGTGATGCTCGGCGAGCCAGTAGCGCAGATAGCCCCAGCGTTCGGCGTGCCGGGCGAGATCGAGTGAATGGGCGAAGGCATCGGCCGGCGTCGAGCCGAGCGGAACCGGAGAAAGGTCGAGTAGCGAGAAGGGGATCATTGCGGCATTCCGAAAGCGTGGCGGATCGCGATGCAGGCGCATCGCGCCGCTGCCACGCGCTGAAAAAACCGATTGTGCCGAAACTTCGGGGAATCTGCCGGATCGGGCGGGCGCGTTTCTGCGTTTGGTCAGCCGAGCCGTGGATAGCCGCGCGCGATGGCTTCGCGCTCGTAGTCGAGGATCGGCGCATAGTCCGCCTGCGTGCGCGTCACGACGCCTTTGAGCCGCAGGCGCGCCGCGAGCGCCGGTTCGCGATCGAGCGTATCGGCGAGGGCGTCGAATATGGGACGGATCGCGTCTTGCGGCACGCGCATCGACGCGATGAACGGCAGCCCGCTCGCGCTCGCGGTCGCGCCGAGCACACGCACGCCGGCCGTCAGTTCCGGCAGATGCGCTTGCGCGAACGCGAACGTGACGCAGTCGATGGCGGCGACGTCCGCGCGCGATTCGACGAGCGCGCGCAGCGATGCGAGATGCGCGCCGGTTTTCGTGACTGAAGCGAAAAACCGTCCGTCCCGCGCGGACGGAGCGACGGCATGCCGGAAGAGGTTCATGCCGCTGTTGGAATCGTCGTCGTTATAGGCGGCGCGCAGGCCGCGACAGGCGTCGATCGACCGTGCGTCGACATGCACGCCGGCCACGATCACGCTGCGATATGCGCCGTTTTCGCAGCCGGGCACGTCGAAATCGGGCGCGCCGACAACTCGCACCCGATCCGCGAGCGCATGCACGAGCGGATAGCCGCAGGTCTGCGACAGCAGCACATCGTCGCGCAGCCAGAAGGCGGTGAGGTCCGCGCCGGGATCGACGATATCGAGCGTATCACCGCGCGCGTCCAGCCAGTGTGCGAGACGTTCACGGACGCGCTCGAGCAGCGTGCGCCAGTCGGTGGCGAGCGCGGGCGCGACGTTGTACATCGGCAGGGCTGCGATCCAGTGCATGACGCGAATCGTACCGCGCGATGCGTCAGCTCGCGAGGCTGGCTGTATCGCGGCCGCGCGCGTTCCGGTTCCGGCTCGAAGGCGATTCCGGCGCGGCGAACGGATGCACCGGCTCCGCTGCCTGCGCGAAGGCGTGGCGGCTCGCCCATTCGCCGTATCCGCGCACGACGAAGCCGCCGTTGCTTGCGCGATAAGCGTCGCGATGGCGCGCATACAGTCGGCCGAGCGCGAACCACGGCAGACCGGGCAGATCGTGATGCACCGCGTGAAAATTATTGTTGAGAAAGAGCAGGCGCCACGGCCACGCGGCTTCGTTGACGACCGTGCGTTCGCTTTCCCGCTCCGCCGCGCGATGCTCCTGGAACGAGCGCACCGAAGCCAGCGCCAGCGACGCGTAACCGGCGCCGAACACGAACGCGCGCCACGGAATGCCGCAGCGCGTTTCCAGCCAGCTCGCGAGCAGCCCGAGCGACACGAGATGCACCGCCCAGCTCGCGACGATGCGCCAGCGCCGCTCGACGACGGCCTGCGCCGCTTCCCGCCACGACGCCGCGATCGAGAACCACGGCCCGATGAGCATGCGCCCGAGGAAGGTATTGCGCGCGGCCAGCGCGGCGCGCAGGACGGGACCGGCGCTCGCCCACTGTTCGGGCGTGACGTAATAGCTTTCGGGATCGCGGCCGGGCTCGGTCAGATACGCATTGTCGTGATGACGCAGATGCGACTCGCGATACACCTCGTAGGGAAACCACACCGCGAGCGGGGCGATGCCGAGCAGCATGTTGACGAGCGGCCAGCGCGTCGGATGGCCGTGCATCAACTCGTGTTGCAGCGACATGTACCAGCACGACAGCACCGCAAGCAGCGCGATGGCCGGCACGAGCCCGATCGCCCGTGCGTTGAGCGCGACGCCGAACCAGCCGCCGTAGATCGCGACGATCACCGCCCACGTCGGCCATTCGCTGCGCCAGCGCCAAGTGTTGCGCTGGCGCTGGATGTCCTGGCGTTGGGCGTCGTCGAGATAGCGGGGCATGGCGGACGTCGATAATGGCGAAGGGCCATCGTAGCGGCGCGTCCGGTTCGTCCCAACCAAGGAATCCGGCTAAGGATTCCGCGATCGGCGCAATAAGCATTCGTTCGCGCGGCGATCGATTATTGGCCACGCAGCCGCGCACGGTATGCTTTGTCCCTTCATCATCGCCTGCGCGCGCATATGACCGAACCGATCACGCCCGCTTCCGCGCCCAGTCCGGCGCATCGCGTCCTGCCGCGCAAATCCGCGCGTCTCATCGGCGGATTGATCGCTTTCAACGTGCTCGCGTGGCTCTGGGCGCTTCTCGCGTTCCGTCACTATCCGCTGCTGCTTGGCACGTCCTTGCTCGCGTATTCGCTCGGCTTGCGCCATGCCGTCGATGCCGACCACATCGCCGCCATCGACAACGTCACGCGCAAGCTGATGCACGAAGGCAAGCGCCCGCTCTTCGCCGGCTTCTTCTTCTCGCTCGGGCATTCGACGATCGTCGTCGCGGCCACCGCGCTCATCGCCGCAACCGCGATGGCCGTGCAGGGCCGGTTCGCCGGCTATCGCGAGATCGGCGGGATCATCGGCACGTCGGTGTCGTCGCTCTTCTTGTTCGCGATCGCCGCGATGAACCTCTTCGTGCTGCGCGGCGTGTGGCGCGCCTTCCGGCGCGTGCGCCGTGGCGAAGCCTGCCGCGACGAGGACATCGACCTGCTCGCGGCCGGCGGCGGTCCGCTCGCGCGCATCGCGCGGCCGCTCTTCAGGCTGATCGGCAAAAGCTGGCACATGTATCCGCTCGGCTTTCTGTTCGGCCTCGGCTTCGACACGGCGAGCGAAATCGGGCTGATGGGCATCGCGGCGGCCGAGGCGGCGCGCGGCATGCCGGTCTGGTCGATTCTCGTGTTTCCGGCGCTGTTCACGGCGGGCATGTCGCTCATCGATACCGTCGACAGCCTGCTCATGACCGGCGCCTACGGCTGGGCGTTCATGAAGCCGATACGCAAGCTCTACTACAACCTCACCGTCACGCTCGTGTCGGTGCTGATCGCGGTGCTGGTGGGCGGCATCGAGGCGCTCGGACTGATCGCGGACCGGCTGCAACTGAAGGGCGGACTGTGGGACGTGGCCGCGTCGCTCTCCGAGCACCTCGGGATGCTCGGCTACGGCATCGTCGCGATCTTCGTCGCGTGCTGGATCGTCTCCCTACTCATCTACAAGTGGCGCGGTTACGAGTCGCTCGACGGCGGCATCGTCCGTTAACCCGGGCATTCTTCCTGCTTGGCAGTTCCGCCAGCCGCTCATCCACATCCCGTATCGAGCGGCGTACAGGGAGAACGATCATGAACGAGCCGCAAGCCGGCGCGGACTCGCCGCACCTCGATAGCGCCGAGCAGGAGCAGGCCGCCGAGCATTCCGCGCCGCATCCGCTCGTCATCCACGAGATCGTGCGCGAGGAGGGCGAAGTCGCGATGGAGCGCACTTTCGCCGCGCTGATGTGGTCCGCGCTCGCCGCCGGGCTCTCGATGGGTTTTTCCTTTCTCGTCCAGTCGATTCTCGAAAGCGCGCTGCCGGAGACGCGCTGGCGCGGCCTGATATCGAGCTTCGGCTACACGATCGGCTTCGTCTTCGTGATTCTCGGGCGTCAGCAGCTCTTCACCGAAAGCACGCTGACGGCGGTGCTGCCCGTGCTCACGCGCCGCAATCTCACGACCTTGTTCAAGGCGCTGCGGGTCTGGGCGATCGTGCTGTTCTTCAACCTCGTCGGCACGACGATATTCGCAGGCATCCTGCAGATTCGAGGCGTGTTCTCGCCGGAAGTCAGCGAGGCGTTCGCCAAAGTCGCGATGACGCCGCTCTCCGCCGACTTCGGCGTGACCGTCGTGCGCGGCGTGTTCTCGGGCTGGCTCATCGCGCTGATGGTGTGGCTCTTGCCAAGCGCGCGCTCGGCGCGGCTCCTCACGGTCCTGCTCGTGACCTACACGGTCGCCGTGAGCAAGCTCACGCACGTGATCGCCGGATCGGTCGAAGCGGCGTACGCGGTGATGATCGGCGCGGCGGGCGTCTCCGACTACTTCTTCGTGTTCCTCGTGCCGACGTTCATCGGCAATGTGATCGGCGGCGTGTCGCTCGTCGCGATCATCAATCATGCGGCGATCGCGCCGGAAATCACGGGCGCGGCGCAGGATCGCCGCAACTAGACACGCGCGCGCATCACTTGTTGTTGCCCGCGCCGGTGCCGTACAGACCGTTGTTGAAGCCGCCGCTGCCGTCCGGCTTGTGATCCTTGCCGGCGGTGGCGGCGCGGCCCTGCGCGGCATCCTTCGATTGCGGCTTTTGCGATTCGACGAGCGCTGAACCCGATGGATTCGCGCGCGAAGTCGAATCCGACTGACGGTTGTCCTGACTCTGGGACCCGCCGCCGTTCGTGATCTGCGCGACGCCGTACGTGCTGAACGTCGCGACGAGGCCGGCGACGACCGCGTTCGCGAGCATCGGCCAGCGCATCTCGCGCGCGTGGTCGTGACGATGAATGAACATGAGAACTCCCGGCATGATCGAAAGACTAGCTTTCGAGCATGAACGGTGCCTGACGGCGCGGGCCGTGAATCGTCGAGTGTTCGATGATTCGTCGCACGCCCGGCTCGTCGCGAAACGCGGGCGTGAACGTAGGATTCGCGCCGTGGCGCGAGCGGCGAAAGCGGGGATTAGGCCGCTTTCGCCCAAAGCCTGTTGGTCGACCTCCTGCGGCTGCCTGAGCCGTCGCGCGGGCCGCTGTCGACCGTATCGAGCGCGATGCGCAGCGCCTCGATGCGTTGCTTCTGCGCCGGCACGAGCGCGTAGCCCTTCAGCACGGCCGTGAGCCGCTCGCGCCAGTACTCGACGTTGAGCGTGCCGGATGATTGCTTGTGCATCGTGCGGAGTTGCGCGACTGCGCGTTCGATATGCTGAAGCTCGACGTCCGCCATCGCCGAGGGCAGCAGGCTGCCCTTGGTCTCGGTCTTTTTCTTCATTTTTCTGGTCTTCCTCTCGGCCATGCGACACCCGGTCCGGACATCGGACGCGTGCGCCGTTCAGGCACCCCGTTCACCCGCGCATTTTTTTGTACGTCGGCGGGTGGCCCTTGCTCTTTTCTTCGGATGACCGACCGTTTCCCGTCTCAGCGGGTTGGATCGTTAGCAAAAATGTACGCAACGCGGGCCTGCTGGCTCCGTCTGTCATCGCACATTCATGTGAGAGCAACGCGGGAATTTCGATGTTGCGCCGCGCCAGGGCGGCGCGGGCCGATTGGAATCAACGCGAAACGATGCCTAGTCGTCGCTCGCGGCGCCCGCTTTTGCCGTGCGTTTGCCGCTGCGGCCGATCTGCTCTTCCATCGCGAGATCGAGCTTGCTGACCTTGCGAGGCTTGGCCGGATCGCGCGCATTGACGAACGCGACGAAGTCGTCCATGGGCATCGGATCGCAGAGTTTTTTCGAGCCTTCGGGCGAACGCTCGGCGAGATAGAAGTAACCGCCCGGCATCGATATGGCAGCGTAGTTCGCGTTGCCGCTGCGCGTCTTGAGCCGCTCCACGGCGCTGATGGCTTTGGTCGAGCGCATGTTCGTGCCTGCTTATTTCTGCGGTTCGTCGTGCGCGGTCGCGTCTGCCGGCGCGCATTTCTTGCCCGCGCCTTCGATCCACAGATTCGACGGATGACGCTCGCCCGGGTAGAACCGGTACGTGGTCTCGCCGTTGTCGTAACGGACCTTGATCACGTTCGAGTCGCCGAATTCGAGCATCACGCCTTGCGGAATGGACGTCTGCTGGTACTGGGCGTCGTGCTTTTTCGCTTCGCCGGCGATGCATTGCACGATGCCGTTCACCTTGTTCTCCGTCGACGACTTCTCGACTTCGGGTTGTCCCGCGTCTTCGTTATGAAACTGGGCGCAAGCGGCGAAAAGCACAGGCAACGCGAGCGCCGCGGCGAATTTTTTCATGGTGTTTCCCATTTGATTTGCTGGGTGCCGAACACGACATTAGAGCACAAGCCCTTTACAGACCGGTCAGGTTCGCGGGGATACGCACCGGTCGATGCAGCAAGGCCCGCGCCCGCATGCGCGCCCCGTCACGCGTCGGGCGGCACGCCGAGCAGCGGCAACGTCCCGCCGACAATGCCCGAAAACACCGGCCCGGCCACCGTGCCGCCGTAGTACGTGCCGCCCGTGGGCTCGTCGATCATGACGGCGACGATCACGCGCGGATCGCTCATCGGCGCGATGCCGACGAACGACGCGCGATACTTGTTCGCCGCATACGAACGCCCGACCTGCTTGCGCGCGGTGCCCGTCTTGCCGCCGACGCGATAGCCTTCGACTGCCGCCGCGCGTCCGGTGCCGTGGTCGCCCGTCGCGTTTTCGAGCATGTCGCGCACGGCTTTCGCGGTCGCGGGCTTCGTCACCTGTACGGATTCGCGGCGCGTTTCGCCGTGAATCAGCGTGGCGGGATGAAAGCGCCCGTCGCCGGCATACGCCGTGTAGATCTGCGCGATCTGCACGAGCGAGAGCGACAGGCCGTAGCCGTAGGCCATCGTCGCCTGCTCGATCGGCTTCCAGCGCTCGGGCGCGCGCAGCCGGCCGGTCGCGGCGCCGGGAAAGGTCAGTTCGGGCGCGCGGCCGATGCCGTATTCGCGGTACTTGTCCCAGATCGTCTGCGCGGGAATCTGCAGCGCGAGTTTCGTCAGCGCGACGTTGCTCGACATCTGCACCGCCTGCGCCACGGTGATGACGCCGTGGTTCGACGTGTCGTGAATCACGTTCGGGCCGAGCTTGAACGTGCCCGGCGATGTGTCGATGCGCGTGTCCGGCCGCACGCGGCCGAGATCGATCGACAGCGCGGCGACGAGCGGCTTGATCGTCGAGCCCGGTTCGAAGGTGTCGGTGAGCGCGCGGTTGCGCAACTGCTCGCCGGTGAGGCGCGAGCGGTCGTTCGGATCGAAGCTCGGATAATTGGCGAGCGCAAGCACTTCGCCGCTCTTCGCATCGAGCACGACGACGCTGCCCGCGCGCGCCTTGTGCTTCGCGATCGCCGCTTTCAGTTGCGAGTTCGCGAGCTGCTGGATGCGCCGGTCGATCGTCAGTTGAATGGTTTCGCCGTTCTGCGGCATGGCCGGCTCGCCGATCTGCGAGACGACGCGCCCGAGCCGGTCGCGGATCACTTCGCGCTGGCCGGCTGCGCCCGTGAGACGCGCATCGGCGGCAAGCTCGACGCCTTCCTGCCCGTGATCCTCGTTGTTCGTGAACCCGACGATATGCACCGCCGATTCGCCTTCGGGATAAAAACGCTTCGTGTCCGGTACGAGCGTGATGCCCGCGCGCCCGATCGTCGCGATGCGCTCGGCCGTTTCCGCTTCCACCTGACGTTTGAGCAGGACGAACGTGCGACTTCCGTCGATACGCCGCTGCAAGTCGCGTGGAGGCATGTCGAGCAGGCGCGCGATCTCGTTGCCGTGATCGCCGTCGAAGAGCTTCGGCGTCGCCCAGACTTCGTACGTCGCGAGGCTCACGGCGAGCATTGCGCCATTGCGATCGACGATGCGACCGCGCGTCGCGGAGAGCGCGAGCGTGCGCTGATAGCGCTTCTGACCTTCGCCGATATAGAACTTGTGGTCGATGACCTGCACCCACAGCGCGCGCCCCGCGAGCGCGAGAAACGCCGCCGTCACGCCGATCACGACGAGGCGCGAGCGCCATGCCGGCAGCGCTGTCGCCAGCACCGTGCTGCGGTGATGCGTCTGGAAATCGCTGCCGCCGCGTGTCTTCTTCTTGAACATCGTGGTCTTGTGATTAAGCTTGGTTGGGCAGACGGGCGAGCGCGGCGTCGAGTTCGGCGCTATCGGGCAGACGAATGCCGAGCTCGCTTTCGAGTACGCGGCGCAGGCCGGCCACGCCATCGAGCTCGCGATGATCGCTGCCTTCGCGTTCGTCGTGCGCCGAGAATCGCCGGTTGAAGAGACCGTAGCGCTTGCCCGGCGCGAGACGCGCGGCGAGCAGGTTGTGCACGAAAACCGACTGCGGGTAAGTGGACACGAAATGGTTGGCCATCTCGTAGTCGGCGTCATACTGCGGATCGAGGTCGAAGCGATAGACGTTCGTCCACGTGCCGTTCACGAGCGCCTGCAGGAGGTAGGCTTGCGGCTCGCCGCTGGCGTCTTCGAGACGGAACGCGCCGTGCGGCGTGATCTGCTCGAGGCCCGTCTGGAGCACGAGCGGCGCGGACAGCGTCATGCCGCCGAAGCCGACATCGGCGACGAACGTGCCTTCGTCGAGATCGACGAGCAGCAGCATGTGCGTGCGCGGCGGCATGTCCGGCGCTTCACGGCCCCACAGGACGCGGCCCGCGAAGCTGCGCACGCGAAAACCGAGCGTCTGCAGTACGCTGCGAAAAAGCCGGTTTTGTTCGAAGCAGTAGCCGCCGCGCTTGTCGGTGACGAGCTTGCGCTGGACCGATTCCAGATCGAGCCTGACCGGACGGCCGATGAGCACGTCGAGATTTTCGAAGGGAATGGCCTGAGGATGCAGCAGATGCAGCGCGCGCAGCGTGTCGAGCGTCGGTGCGGGCCGCGCCGGTCCGGAAAAACCGATGCGCTCGAAATAAGCCGCGAGGTCGATGGAGGTGTCGTGTGCGTTCATGTGTGGTCCAGGCTTCGTAAGCGTCGATATCGCAATGTCCGCGGGCGCAGTCGCCAGGCGCGCATATTTTACGACACGTAAGGTTAAAAATTACAAAATGCATACGTTTATCGATGCGCGAGCTTGCGATGCGTCGTTCGAATGAACTGTGCCGCGTCGATGAGGGTCTTTCCAGGTTCACGCGCAAATGACAAGGGGCGACACGCCATGCCGAAAGAATCGAACGAAGCGAATCAGTCGAATCAATCGAATCAAACGAACCCGGCGAGCGCGACCTGCGCCGGCAAGCATCCCGCGCCGCCGTGCACGCTCGTGATCTTCGGAGCGGGCGGCGATCTCACCAAGCGGCTGTTGATGCCGTCGCTCTACAACCTGTCCGCCGACAAGCTGCTCGACGACGGCATGGAAATCATCGGCGTGAATCATGGCGAGCGCGAGACGTCGGACTGGCGCGACGAACTCACACAGTCGCTGCGCACCTTCGCCGCCGACAAGGCCGCGACGTTCCACACCTCACAACTGAACGAGGACGCCTGGAACTGGGTCGTCGGGCGGCTCGAGTATTTCCCCGGCGAGTTCGAGGAAGACGAAACTTTCGCGCGGCTCAAGGCACGGCTCGCGAAGGCGAAGTCCGGCAATGTCGTGTTCTATCTCGCGGTCGGTGCGCGCTTTTTCCAGCCGATCATCGAGCATCTCGGTGCGGCGGGCATGCTCGAAGAGAAAGACGGCAACTTCCGGCGGCTCGTCATCGAGAAGCCGTTCGGCAGCGATCTGGCGTCGGCGCAGGAACTCAATCGCTGCATCCTCAAGTACGCGGATGAATCGCAGGCGTATCGCATCGACCATTTTCTCGGCAAGGACACGGTCCAGAGCATTCTCGCCGTGCGCTTCGCCAACGCGATGTTCGAGCCCGTCTGGCGGCGCGAGTACATCGACAACGTGCAGATCACGGCGGCGGAGACGATCGGCGTGGAAGGGCGCGGCAAGTTCTACGAGCAGACGGGCGCGTTCCGCGACATGCTGCCGAATCACCTGTTCCAGTTGCTCGGCATGGTGGCGATGGAGCCGCCGAATTCCTTCGATGCCGAATCCGTGCGCGACCGAAAAGCCGAAGTCTTCGATGCGATCCGCCCGCTCACCGCCAACGATGTCGTGCTCGGCCAGTACGAAGCCGGACCGGCCGGGCCGGGCTACAAGGACGAACCGGGCGTCGCGAAGGACAGCCGCACGGAAACCTACGCCGCGGCGCGCGTGTATGTCGAAAACTGGCGTTGGGCGGGCGTGCCGTTCTATCTGCGCACAGGCAAGCGTCTGACCGAGCGGCGCACCGAGATTTCGGTGCAAATGAAGGCGGTGCCGTTTCTGCTGTTCCGCGATACGCCCGTCGATGCACTCACGCCGAATGTGTTCACGCTGCGCATCGATCCGGCGCACGGCACGAGCTTCGACTTCAACGTGAAAGTGCCGGGACCGGTGATGCAGATCGGCAAGGTGCGCTCGGCGTTCAACTACGCGGATTTCTTCGCCGAGCGCGCGAATGTCGGCTACGAGACGCTGCTCTACGACTGCATGCTCGGCGACGCCACGCTTTTCCAGCGCGCGGACAGCATCGAGACGGCGTGGGCGGCGGTCGATCATGTGTTGCATCCGGACAGCCCGCTTCCTGTGCGCGGCTATGCGGCGGGCAGCGCGGGGCCGGCGGAAGCGGATCAACTGCTTGCGGACGATGGCCGCACGTGGCGCGCGCTGACGGACCCGCACAAGAAGGACTGAACTCATCCGAAACACAACGCCAACCAAAAGGACAACGAAGATGAGCACAGAATCCAGAGCCAAACAGAAGACGCATGTTTCGGCCGACAAACTCGCGATCAAGGCGGAACGCATTCTCGCGATCGATATCGGCGGGACCGGGCTGAAGGCGGCCATCATCTCGGAGGACGGCGAGATGAAGAGCGACCGCCTGCGCGTGGCGACGCCGCATCCGGCGAAGCCCGACGTGGTCGTCGAGACGCTGATTCAACTGATCGCGCCGATTGTCGCGGAGCCGCCGACGCACATTTCCATCGGCTTTCCGGGCGTCGTGCGCGACAACGTCGTGCTGACCGCGCCGAATCTCGGCACGCCGGCCTGGCGCGGCGTGCCGCTCGCGCAACTGATCGCCGAACGCCTCGGCAACGTGCCCGCGCGTATGATCAACGACGCCGAAATGCAAGGACTCGCGGCGATCGAAGGACGTGGCATCGAGATGGTGCTGACGCTCGGCACGGGCGCGGGCACGGCGCTCTTTCGCGATGGCGAGCTGATGCCGCATCTGGAGCTCGCGCATCATCCGGTTGCGAAGGACAAGACCTACGACGAGTACGTCGGCAACGCGGCGCGCGAGAAGGCGGGCAAGAAGCGCTGGAGCCGGCGGGTGGAGAAGATCATCGGCATCCTGGCGACGCTGACGAACTACGACAAGCTCTGGATCGGCGGCGGCAATGCGACGCATATCAAGTTCAAGCTGCCGGATAACGTGGCGATCGTGTCGAATGCGGCGGGCATCGAGGGCGGCGCGCGGCTGTGGCATCCGCGTTCCGTGCGCGAGACGCGCCAGTTGCCGCACTTCAATCAGCGGGAAGGGGCGCACTGATGAACGCCATCGGCAAATACGGACTTCACAGCGCGACCGGCGACGCCGATGCGGCCTTCGCCGCGCTCGCGAAAGCGGAACTCGTCGTCACCGATTGCGACGGCACGCTGCTCTACACCGACAAGGCGCTGGGCCAGCCGGCCATCGACGCCGTGCGCCGTCTGAAGGACGCGGGCGTTCGCTTCACGGTCGCGAGCAGCCGGCCGGGCAAGGGCATGCGGTATATCGTCGAGACGCTTGGCGTCGACATGCCGTATGCGTCGTACAACGGCGGCAGTCTTGTGAGGCCGGGCACGTGGGACGTGTTGTCGTCGCACAAGCTGCCGCGCGATGTCGTGCAGACCTCGCTCGAAGCGCTCGCCACGGCGAAAGTCGACGCGTGGGTGTTCATCGACGATGCGTGGTATCTGACGCATCCCGAGGGCACGTACGTGCCGCTGGAGACGCGCACGGTCGGTTACGAGGGCGTGCAAGTCGCGCGTTTCGACGATATCGATCTCGGCGCGGTCGACAAGATCGTCGGCTCGACCGCCGATACGGCGCTGCTGGCGCGCGTGGAAAGCGACTTGCAGACGCAATTGGAGGGCCGCGGACATGCGGCGCGCTCGCAAACCTACTACCTCGATATCACGAGCCTGGAGGCCAACAAGGGCACCGCGGTGCGCGAACTGGCGCAACTTGCCGGCGTGCCCCTCGAGCGCGTGGCCGTGCTCGGCGACATGGGCAACGACGTCGCGATGTTCGAGGTCGCGGGCGTATCGATCGTGATGGGACAGGCATCCGACGCCGTGCAGCGTCACGCGAGCCTCGTCTCGAAGAGCAACGACGAGGACGGCTTCGCGATCGGCATCGACGCGCTGCTGGCGGCGCGCGGCTGAAGGAAGAAAGGACATCGACGCGTGGCGCAGCCTTGACGGTGAGCGGGCGCGTCGAAGTTCAGGATGATCCGCGAGAGTGGTTCAAAAGCGTGCGCTGCGGATCAGGCTCACGCTCGTTGCGGATGATTCAGCTGAAACGGCTGGCAATCAACGACGGCGCATCTGTGGGCGCGGACCGCCGCCGCCAGCACGCTCGTCCTTATGACGGAAGTTGATGCGGCCCTTGGTCAGGTCGTACACGGACAGTTCCAGCGTGACGCGGTCGCCGGCCAGAATACGAATGTGATTCTTGCGCATGCGGCCCGAGGCGTAAGCGCCCACGACGACGCCGTTGTCCAGCGTGACGCGATAGCGGCTGTCGGGAAGCACTTCGTCAACGATACCGTCGAGTTCGATGAGTTCTTCTTTCGCCATATGGGGCTCCTTTGATTGAGTTATAGAGGGTGCTGCCGCGCATCGTGCGAAAAACGCACACTCAACGCCAACGAATCATCCAGCGCCGCGCCTGGAAGCGTCGTCGCTACGAAACGTAAGAGGCGATGCAAAGCGTGGCCTGGCACGTCCGCGCACGATAAAAACGTGCGACCGGCGCGCGCCGCGTCTCGAATTCAGGCTCGTCGTGAGCTTGACGGCATAGGCCGGACAACAGGGCGAACCGCGGATGCGGCGCGCCCTGTCCGGCATGACCGGGACGGCGACATCGGCAAACAGCAACGCCGACGTGCGGGGTGAATCGGAAAAGCAACGTATGCTGCGGAAATGAGCGCAACTGCGGTGCGCTTACGTCATGTGAGGTCGATCGGCCGAGTTGCAAGGCCAGCCCTCATTCTCTCGCAAAACGCTTGATTAGACAATGAATTTCGCCTGAAGGTTCCGAAAAAGAGGCTTTCCTGCTACAGCCAGCCTGCCTTCTTGAAGCGCCAGTAGAGCACCAGATCGACGATCAGCATGACCGCGAGGCAGACCGGGTAGCCGTAGACCCAGTCGAGCTCCGGAATCGACTTGAAGTTCATGCCGTAGATGCCGGCGATCATCGTCGGCACGGCAAAGAGCGCCGCGAACGAGCCGAGGCGCTTGGTCACTTCGCTCTCCGCGAGCGCGATCAGGCCGAGATTCACCTGAATCGCCGTGACGATCATTTCGCGCCGTCCCTCGATGGTCTTCACGATGCGCAGCAAATGGTCGTACACGTCGCGGAAATATTCCTGCATGCCCGAGCACACGGCGGGCGAGCGTCCACCATACAGTTTGCTGACAGCTTCGAGCAGCGGCGCCGTGTGATGCTGCAGGATCGTCATGCGGCGCTTCAGCGAGTACAGATCCTCGATGATCTCGCGCGATTCCACCGAGCCCTTCTGTTCGAAGATGCGCTCTTCCACTTCGTCGACTTCCGCGCCGAGCGTTTCGAGCACGGGGAAATATCGATCGACGACCGCGTCGAGCAGCGCATACATCACGAACGCCGGCCCGTGCTTGAGCAGATGCGGCTCGCGCTCGCAACGCTTGCGCACTTCCTGAAAACCTTGCGTCGTGCGATTGCGCACCGAAAGCACGTAGTTCCTGCCGACGAACACGTTCACTTCGCCGACGAGCACTTCGCCTTCTTCATCGAACTCGACCGTATGGAAGACCGCGAACAGCGAATCGCCGTATTCCTCGATCTTCGGCCGCTGATGACCGTGCTGCGCATCTTCGACCGCGAGTTCATGCAGGCCGAACTGATGCGTCATGTGCGCGAGCTCGCCGGGGCCGGGCTCTTTCAATGCAACCCAAATGAAAGAGTCGGGCAGATCGCGATAAGCGTTGATGTCTTCGATATCGACATCCGCGAGTTTCCGGCCGTTTTGATAAGCCGCGCAATTGACCAGCATGGGGCGCCCTTTATAGTTATTTCGATGTCACCGGCCACGCGTCGATGGGTGCTCGAAGTCGCGTGAATCGCTAGGGGCGCGAGCGCGTGGCCTTCATCCCTCGAATCTTAGCCGGTCATGCGCGCCGTTGCCAACGAGCAACGGCTATGAGGCATTCGTTACGCGCGATCAGTTCGCGGCGAAATCGTATTCGTTCGGCGCGGGCAGGGTCGGCATTTGCGCGGACTGCGGATCGATTTTGGTGAGCTTGCCTTCCACCGTCGCGCCGATATCCATGCGCAACTGCTGGTAGTAGATGTTGCCCAGCACGCGTGCGTTGGACTGAAGTTCGACGAAATGCGCGACGGTGACATCGCCGGTCACGCAGCCGTTGATGATGACGTCGTAGGCATTCACGTTGCCGCGAATCGCGCCCTGGTCGCTTACGACGAGCAGCGTTTCTTCGCCGGGCCGGCCGGCCACGTTGCCCGTCACCTGGCCGTCCATGCGCAGGCCTTCGCTGAACTCGAGATTGCCCGAGATATGGACGTTGTGCGCGACGAGCGTCGCGAGCTTGGCCATCTTGACGCCGTTTGAGTCCTTCTTCGATGAAAACATGTCGAGTCCTTGCAATGCGGTAAAGGGTTGCACGAAGTCAGCGCTGATGCGCGCCGCTCAATCGGGCTTGTGCTGTTTCTTGAGGAAAGCGAGATCGGTCTGCAGGCGCTGAATCTGAGTCGTGCTGTCTTTCACGCTCTGTTCCAGCGACTTGCGGCTCGCCGCTTCCTGTTCGAGCGCGAGCTGTGCGTGCGCGAGTTGTTCGCGCAGCTTCTGCTCGGAGACGGGCGGCGCGCAGAGCGTGTCGAGCCTGCGCACGTCCTCATGCGAGCGTTTGAGTGCGAAGCCCGCAGCCCCGAGCGCCGCGACCGCGCACACGGCCGCGATCGAGCCTAGCCAGATGCCCGCGCCGCGCTTGGGCGTGAGGGAATAGGACTGGCGAGTGAGTTGCAGCGAGGGCCGCTTCGAATCAACTTTGCGCATTCGGCATGCGCCTGAAGAGCGCCAGATAGGGAGAGGGATTGAGCTGCGCGCCGTCGACGATCACTTCGAAATGCAGATGCGGGCCCGTGGAGCGTCCGGTCGAGCCGATTTCCGCGATCTCCTGTCCCGGCATCACGTAGTCGCCGGCTTTCACGAAGATGCGCGACGCATGACCGTAGCGCGTCACCATGCCGTCGCTGTGGCGGATATCGACCGCGTTGCCGTAGCCGGCGCGCTCGCCCGCCTGCACGACACGCCCGCCCGCGCTGGCGAGAATCGGCGTACCCGATGGACCCGGGAAGTCCTGTCCGGGATGAAAACTCAGATGGCCGGTGAAGGGATCGAGACGATTGCCATAAGGCGAACCGGTGCGCGTGCCGGGCGCTGGATTGCGGCCGGGGAACGCCATGTACGCGGTGTAGTAGTCGAGCGTTTGCGTCTGCAATTGCGAGACTTCGCCGTTCAGGCAATCGATGGCGCGCTGGGTCTTCTTGAGGCGCTGGCGCGGCGTGCCGCTGTCGTCTCGATCGATATCGCAGAGGCGTGGCGGCAGCAGCGGGCCGCCGGCGCCGTCGAGCGGAGCCGCCGATTCTTCGCTGTCGGGCAGCGGCGGGACATCGTGCACGCCGGACGCACCGTGCGCGCCGTTCGCGGCCTTCATATGGATATCGAACTCGTGCAGTTCGTTCACTTGCGCGGAGAGGCCGTCGACACGTGGCGCGAGCTGGATCAGCGCGGCATTGAGCCGGCCGAGTTCCTCGATCTCATACGAACGGCGCGACATCAGCGTCTGCTCTTCGCCGAGATGGCTGCGGGCGAACACGGTGCCGATCGCGATGCCGAGCGCGAGCGCGGCAACGAGCAGGGCGATTGCGCCGATGATCGCGATTGCGCGCGCCGTGCGTGCCTCGACGAAGCGGATGCGCTGGCGGGACATGGTCCGCCGTGACCAGATGACGAAAGCCATCAGCGTACGGCGCGGCCTGGCAGGCCGGCGGGGAAAAGGCTAAGAAAAATCACGGGGTGGAGTACGCCGCGCTCTCCACGGCAAAGCAATGAATCGCCGGCGATTATGCCCGAGCCCGACCGGGCGGGTGACGTTTCAGCAGTACATCCAAGCAAAATTACACGATTACATCGAGTCAAATTTTGTGTCGGCTGGATGGCAAAGAATCGTTAGCATGTTCGGTCTCGAGGTGCTGTCAAAAATTGTCTGTACTCACGATGATCTGACGTCCACCCAGGCCATTTGAGAGCCGTCGCCCATCAGGAAAGCGCGGTTCGCTTCGGCTGCCGCGCGCAGATAGTCCCAGACGGCCGTGATGCGTTTCAGCTTGCGCAAATCTTCGCGGCAGGACAGATAGAAGGCGCGCGTCACGACGATATCGTCGGGCAGCACCGGCACGAAGCGAGGATCGGGCGAGGTCATGAAGCACGGCAGGATCGCGAGCGCGCGGCCCTGCAGCGCGGCGAAGTATTGCGCGATCGCGCTCGTGCTGCGCCAGCGCGACACCGCGCCCGGCACCGCGCGTTCGAGATAGAGCAGTTCGTAGCTGAACGCGAGATCGTCGATATAACTCGCGAAACGATGATGGCGCAGGTCGTCGCTCGTGCGGATCGGTTCGTGCGCGTCGAGATATTCGGCGGTCGCGTAGAGCTTGAGCCGATATTCGCAGAGCTTCGTGTAGACGTACTGGCCCTGTTCCGGGCGCTCTAGCGTCACCGCGATATCCGCCTCGCGCTTCGACAGGCTCACGAAATGCGGCACCGGCAAGAGATCGATGGAAATGTTCGGATGCGCATCCTGAAAACGCGCGAGCTGCGGCGCAAGAAAGAAGCAGCCGAAGCCTTCCGTCGAACCGACGCGCACGTGACCGGACAGCGCATGTCCCGTATTGGCGATCTGCTCGGTGGCGGACTGCACCGTCGTCTCGATCGAATCGACGAAACCGAGCAGACGCTGGCCCTCGGCGGTCAGAATGAATCCGCCGCTGCGCGACTTGTCGAACAGAAGGGTGCCGAGCGCGTCCTCCAGCGCGCGCACGCGCCGCGCGACGGTCGTGTAATCGACGCCCAGACGCTTCGCCGCGCCGCTCGCGCGCTGCGTGCGCGCCACTTCGAGGAAGAAGCGCAGGTCGTCCCAGTTGAGCCGCGCAAGGTCGAACTTGCCAGATGGCATGGCGTTTTTTTGCATATCGATCGGGTATTTTTCTAGTGCCATGATGGACTTTTGCATAACTATACTCAAGGAAACGAGCGTGCAGCAGTGCAGGCCGATTTCTTATAAACGGAGACGACATGCTTTTCCCCTCGGCGCCGCAACGGCGCTCCGTCCGCGCGTCTTCGCTTCCCTTCTTTCCCCTCGTGGCAACTCATCCAAAGGAGTGACTCGTGAATATCGCTGCTGAACATCCGGCGCAGAGTGCGTCCGTCCGTACGGCCAAGCTGCTCATCGACGGCCAGTTCGTCGATTCGAAGACGGCGGAGTGGCGCGACATCGTCAATCCCGCGACGCAGGAAGTGGTCGGCCGCGTGCCGTTCGCGACGATGGACGAAGTGGACGCCGCCGTTGCCGCAGCGCACAAGGCGTTTCAGACCTGGCGCACGACGCCGCTCGGTGCGCGCATGCGCCTCATGCTCAAGTTTCAGGACCTGGTGCGTCAGAACCAGAAGCGCATCGCGCAGACCCTGACGGCCGAGCAGGGCAAGACGCTCGCCGATGCCGAAGGCGACATCTTCCGTGGTCTCGAAGTCGTCGAGCATGCGTGCTCGATCAGCACCTTGCAGCAGGGCGAGTTCTCGGAGAACGTCGCGGGCGGCGTCGACACGTACACGCTGCGTCAGCCGCTCGGCGTGTGCGCCGGCATCACGCCGTTCAATTTCCCCGCGATGATCCCGCTGTGGATGTTCCCGATGGCGATCGTCTGCGGCAACACGTTCGTGCTGAAGCCGTCGGAACAAGATCCGCTTTCGACGATGGAACTCGTAGAACTGGCGCTCGAAGCGGGCGTGCCGCCGGGCGTGCTGAACGTCGTGCATGGCGGCAAGGACGTGGTCGATGCGATCTGCACGCATCCCGATATCAAGGCGATCTCGTTCGTCGGCTCGACGGCCGTCGGCACGCACGTCTACAACCTCGCGGGCCAGCACGGCAAGCGCGTGCAGTCGATGATGGGCGCGAAGAATCACGCCGTCGTGCTGCCCGACGCGAACAAGGAGCAGACGCTCAACGCGCTCGCGGGCGCGGGCTTCGGCGCGGCGGGCCAGCGCTGCATGGCGACGTCGGTGGCGGTGTTCGTCGGTGCATCGAAGGACTGGGTGCCGGAACTCGTCGAGAAGGCGAAGACGCTCAAGGTCAACGGCGGCACGGAGCCGAACACGGATGTCGGCCCGGTCGTATCGAAAGCGGCGAAAGAGCGCATTCTCGGGCTGATCGGCCGTGGTGTTGAAGAAGGCGCGACGCTCGCCCTCGATGGCCGCAAGATCGACGTGAAGGGCTACGAGAGCGGCAACTTCATCGGCCCGACGATCTTCACGAACGTCGACACGGATATGTCGATCTACAAGACGGAGATCTTCGGCCCGGTGCTGTGCGTGCTGGAAGCCGAGACGCTCGACGACGCCATCGCGCTCGTCAACCGCAATCCGATGGGCAACGGCGTCGGCCTCTTCACGCAAAGCGGCGCGGCGGCGCGCAAGTTCCAGAGCGAGATCGATATCGGCCAGGTCGGCATCAACATTCCGATTCCGGTGCCGGTGCCCGCGTTCAGCTTTACCGGCTCGCGCGGCTCGAAGCTCGGCGACCTCGGCCCGTACGGAAAACAGGTGGTGCAGTTCTATACGCAGACGAAGACGGTCACGGCGCGCTGGTTCGACGACGCCACCGTGAACGACGGCGTCAACACGACCATCGCGCTTCGCTAAAGGGAGATTTCTCATGCGAATCGGCTTCATTGGTTTGGGCCACATGGGCGGTCCGATGGCCGCCAATCTCCTGAAGGCCGGCCACGCGGTGACGGCGTTCGATCTCGTTCCCGCCGCGCTCGATGCCGCGAAGGCGGCGGGCGCGACGCTCGCCGCGTCGCCGCGCGCGGCGGCGGAAGGCGCGGAAGTCGTCATCACGATGCTTCCCGCGGCGCAGCATGTGAAGGCGGTCTATCTGAACGACGACGGCGTGCTCGCGGGCGTCGCCAAAGGCGTGCCGGTCGTCGACAGCAGCACGATCGATCCGGCCACCGCGAAGCTCATCGGCGAAGCGGCGGCAAAGCAGGGCAATCCGTTCGCGGATGCGCCGGTATCCGGCGGCGTCGTCGGTGCGCAGGCGGGCACGTTGACCTTCATGGTCGGCGCGGATGAAGCGCTATTCGAAACCTTGCGTCCCGTGTTGTCCGGCATGGGCAAAAACATGGTGCGTTGCGGCGAAACCGGCACGGGCCAGATCGCGAAGATCTGCAATAACCTGCTGTTAGGGATTTCCATGATCGGCGTCGCCGAAGCGATGAAACTCGGCGAAACGCTCGGCATCGATCCGGCGAAACTCGCGAGCATCGTCAATACATCGACGGGGCGCTGCTGGAGCTCGGATACATGTAATCCCTATCCGGGCATTGTTGAAACGGCGCCGGCTTCACGGGACTATGCGGGCGGTTTCGGCGCAGATCTGATGCTCAAGGATCTGGGTCTCGCCGTCGATGCGGCGCGCGGCGCAAAGCAGCCGGTTTTCATGGGCGCGCTGGCACAACAGTTGTATCAGTCGATGAGTCAGCAGGGACTCGGCGGACTCGATTTTTCCGGCATTATCAAGTTGTACGCGAAGAACTCGGGCGCGCAATAAAACTCCAATACTTTAGGAAATCGGCACGCACGCGCGTGCCGATTCGAGCACCGCGAAATAACTGCTTTATTCAGTTGCACTGCACAACGAATCGCGCAATCCCTTATCGGTTGCGATCATCGGGAATACGATGATTCGCTTTCCAGAAAATTGTCCTATTCTGAAAGCACGACGCCCGTCTGCCGTTCGGTCAGAACGCTCCGGTTGCGCCACGGTGCAGGTAGAACGCCCGTCGTTTTCGGGCAATCAGATGAGGAGTACGCGATGCAAGTAACACGTCACTTAAATATGGAATTGCGGCACGCCACGGTGCCGACTTATGTAGCCAGCTATTTCTTTCCGTTGCTGCTATTGGCATACGAAGCTTGGCGAGTGGGGTCTTGGGTGGCGGTAAACGGCTTCAACTTCATGAACTTCAACTCGATGGGTTACGAGTTCGCGTTGATGATCGCCGTGTTCTGCATGCAGGTCATCGTGGAAATCGCGTTCCTCGCGGGCGCCGTGCTGACGAAGCACAAGGACGTCGGCCACAGGCTGGCGAATCTGCTGCTGGGGCTGTTCTGCTCGATGGTCGTGCTGGGTTTCGATCTCGCACTGCAATATGGTCTGAGCGGAAGCTGATCGGTAACGGTTCTACTGCCTGCTTCTGATCATCAAACGCCGGTTGTTCGCAACCGGCGTTTTCGTTTTTAGCAACCCGCTGCACTCGGCAAGGCCGGCGGCGTCTCCGCCCGTTCCTCATAGCACTTTCTGTCCGCATCCTTCAGCGCGCTGCGCAAGCCTTCTTCCACTACGGGATGATAGAAGGGCAGCTTGAGCGCTTCGTCCAGCGTCAGTTCCAGTTGCAGCGCCCACGCGAGCAGATGCCCGAGATGTTCCATCGCCGGGCCGCAGCCTTGCGCGCCGCGCAGCTTGCCGGTTTTCGCGTCGGCGTAGACGTGCAGCAGGCCGCGATTCTGGCGCATCACGCGGCTTCTGCCCTGATTCTCGAACGAGACTTCGCCGGTCACCGTCATCTGCTTGTCGAGGTCGTCATACGATGCACCGACGATCACCACCTGCGGCTCGCAGAACACGAGCGAGAAGGGCACCTTGCGCTTGACCGGCCGCACGTCCGGAAAGCGCGCGGCGTTGTCGCCGGCGAGTTTGCCTTCGTCGGCGGCGTCGTGAAGCCAGGGGCGCGTGCCGTCGCAATCGCCTGCGATAAAAATCGCGCTGTTGCCGCATTGCATCGTGGTTTCGTCGAAAAGCGGCACGCCTTTATCGTTCAGTTCGATGCCCGCGTTTTCCAGCGCCAGCGGCTTCAGATTCGGCGCGCGTCCGGTCGCGGCGAGCACGAGATCGAATCGCTCGACATGCGCCTCGCCGTCCGGCGACGTGAAACGCAGCGTCGGCTGGCCGTCGTCGAGCGACATCGCTTCGAACTTCGCGTCGGGGTCGAAATAGAACTCGTCGGCGAGCGCGGCGGCGAGCGCGTCGCGCACGGGTGTGTCCTTGAGCCCCGCAACGCTGCCGCCCTTGCCGAACACAAAGACTTCGACGTCCAGCCGCGCGAGCGCCTGACCGAGCTCCAGCGCGATCGGTCCCGCGCCGAACACGGCGATGCGCTTCGGCAGCGTATGCAGCTCGAAGAGATCGTCGCTCGTGATGAGCTTGTCGCCGAAGATTTTCAGCTCGTCGGGCACCTTTGGCGCCGCGCCCGTCGCGATCACGACGCTTTTCGCTTCGACGCGCGTGTCGCCGCCGATCCGCAGTCGCGTCGGCGCTTCGAAGCGTGCCTCGCCGCGCAGCAGCATGCCGCCCGGCAGCGATCGCACCTCGTCGATCACGCCTTTGACGAAGTCATCGCGCTCGCGCCGCACATAGTCGAGCACATGCGCGTAATCGGCTTCGAGCGCGTGCGTGCCTTCGATGCCGCGCGCCGCCAGCGAATGCGCATCGTGCAAGCCGTTCGCCGTGGCGAGCAGCAGCTTCGACGGCATGCAGCCGACGCGCGCGCAGGTCGTCCCCAGTTCGCCGCCTTCGATCAGCACCGCGCTCGTGCCCGCGAGCCGCGCCGCGCGAAACGCGGCCATGCCCGCCGTGCCCGCGCCGATCACGGCGACGTCCGCCTTGATGTCGTTCATTCCCCTGTCCACCCTCAGCCGTTATCCGCAAATCCCGGATAGAGCGTCATGCCGCCATCGACGAAAAGTGTCGTGCCGACGACGTAATCGCTGTCGTCGGACGCGAGCCAGACCGCCGCGCGCCCGATATCCTCGACTTCGCCCACGCGTCCATACGGAATCAGCGTCAGCAGCTTGTCGAGCTGTTCCTGCGTGTCCCAGGCGTCCTTGTTGATCGGCGTGCGGATCGCGCCAGGCGCGATGCCGTTCACGCGGATGCGCTGCGGCGCGACTTCCTGCGCGATCGTCTTCATCATCATCTGGATGCCGCCTTTGGAGGCCGCGTAATTCACGTGTCCCGCCCACGGAATGACCTCGTGCACGGAACTCATGCAGATGATCTTGCCGAGCGCCTTCGACACGTCGCGCATGCCGCGCCGCTCGAATTCGCGCACGGCGCGCTGCGCGGTGAGGAATTGGCCGGTGAGATTCGTTTCGATGACCGTGTTCCAGTCCGCGAGCGAGAGCGCGGTGAACTTCGCGTCCTTCTGCAAGCCCGAATTCGCGACGACGATATCGACGGTGCCATAGCGCTTCACGACGGCATCGAACATTGCGTCGACCTGGGTTTCGTCGGACACGTCCGCGCCGACCGCGAACGCCTCGCCGCCTTTCGCCGTGATCGCGGCGGCGAGCTTGTCGGCGGGTTCCGCGTGCGAGTGATAGTTGATGGCGACGTGCGCGCCCGCATCGGCGAGCGCGGTTGCGACGCCCGTGCCGATGCCCGAACTCGCGCCCGTGACGAGCGCGATCTGGCCTGCGAGGGGTTTGTGCATGGGTGTTCTCGTGTGAGGTTTGCCCGTCGGCGACGCAAATTGCGCGCCCGGCGAACCTCACGCGCCGAGCAGCCCCTGATAGACCTCCGCGTATCGGCGCGCCGCGTCTTCCCAGCCGAAGCTCTGGCCCATCGCGCGCTTGACGACGGCTTTCCACTCCGAACGGCGCGCCTTGAGCGCGAATGCGCGCCGGATCGCGCCGACGATGCCCGCGCGATCGAACGTATCGAAGACGAAGCCGGTCGCGAGTTCATCGGCGAGATTTTCGAGCGAACTGTCGACGACGGTATCCGCCAGCCCGCCCACGCGATGCACGAGCGGCAGCGCGCCGTACGCGAGCGCGTAGAGCTGCGTGAGGCCGCACGGCTCGAAACGCGACGGCACCATCACCACGTCGCTGCCGGCGATGATCGAATGCGACAGCGTCTCGTCGAAACCGAGCTCGACGGCGACCGCGCCCGGGTGCGCCGCCGCCGCGTTCTTCATGCCGGTTTCGAGCGCGGGATCGCCGGTGCCGAGCACGACGAGCTGCCCGCCGCGCTGCACGATGTCCGGCACGGCCGAGAGCAGCAGATCGAGTCCCTTCTGCTCGGTCAGACGGCTGACGACGCCGAAGAGCAGGGCGTCGTCGTCGCGGGCGAGTCCCATGCGCTCCTGGAGCGCCGTTTTGCACTTCGACTTGCCGCTGATCTTCGCTTGCGTGTATTTCGTGGCGATGGATTCATCGACGGACGGGCTCCAGATCGAATAATCGACGCCGTTGAGAATGCCGGTGATGTCGTGTGTGCGCGTCTGCAAGAGGCCGTGCAGGCCGGCGCCCTGCGCCTGCGTCTGGATTTCGCGCGCGTAAGTAGGGCTGACGGTTGTGATGCGATCGGCGTAATACAGCCCCGCCTTGAGAAACGAGACGTGGCCGTAGAACTCGACGCCTTCCACCGCGTAGAAGTCGCCCGGCAATTGCAAGGCGCCGAACTCCGACGCCGGGAACGTGCCCTGATACGCCAGGTTGTGCACCGTCATCACGCTCGCAACCCGCGCCGCGCCGCCGCGCTCGAACGCGCGCAGATACGCCGGCGCGAGCCCCGCGTGCCAGTCGTGCGCGTGGACGATATGCGGTTTCCACGCCGGATCGGCGCCTGTCGCGATGCGCGCGGCCGCCCAGCCGAGCAGCGCGAAGCGGCGGTCGTTATCGGCATACGGGCGATGCCCGGCATCGAGATACGGATTGCCCGGCCGATCGTAGAACTGATCGGACCGCACCACGTACACGACCACGCCATGCGGTTGCAGCACGCCGCGTTCGAGGCGGATATTCCCCGCGCCGAACGCGCCGCCCAGATCGGCCACGGGCTGGAGATCGTCGAGACCCGCCAGCACGGCGGGAAAGCCCGGCAGCACGACGCGCGCGTTCGTGCCCAGTTGCGATTGCGCGGGCGGCAGCGCGCCGACTACATCGGCGAGGCCGCCGGTTTTCAACAGCGGAAACATTTCTGCTGCGGCATGCAGCACGCATACGGTCATCGGCGCTCCCGTCGATTGGTTTTTTTGGATGCCGGCGGTTTAGCTTTGCGGCAGCCGCGCCAGCGCATCGCGCGTAATCAGCGTGACGCCGGATTCCGTGCGGAAGAAGCGCGCGGCGTCGTCGTCCGGATCCTCGCCGACCACGAGACCTTCGGGCACCGTGCAACCGCGGTCGATCACGACTTTCTGCAAGCGGCAACTCGGCCCGATGGTCACCTGCGGCAACAAGACTGCCTCATTGATGTTACAGAACGAGTGCACCCGCACCGCCGACGAAAACACCGACTTCGACACCTGCGATCCCGAGATCACGCAGCCGCCACACACGAGCAGATTGGTGATCGCGCCTTGCTGGCCGTTCAGATCGCGTACAAACTTGCCCGGCGGCAACTGTTCCTGATTCGTCCAGATCGGCCATTTGCGGTCGTACAAATCGAGTTCGGGAATCGTCGATGCCAGATCGAGGTTCGCGGACCAGTAGGCGTCGACGGTACCGACGTCGCGCCAGTACGCGGGCGCTTCCGGATCGCTGCTCGACGTCACGCACGACATGCCGAACGGATGCGCGATCGCCTTGCCCGTCGTCACGACGCGCGGAATGATGTCCTTGCCGAAATCGTGATCCGTGTTGGACGTCTCGATGTTCTCCTGCAGCATGTCGTAGAGATACTTCGCGCTGAACACGTAGATGCCCATGCTCGCGAGCGCGACGTCGGGCTTGCCGGGCATCGCGGGCGGATCGGCGGGCTTTTCGAGGAAAGCGGTGACGCGGCGGTTCTCGTCGACGTGCATTACGCCGAACGCGACGGCATCCATGCGCGGCACCTCGATGCAGCCGACCGTGCAGTCCGCGCCGCTCTCCACGTGGTCGAGCACCATGCGCGTGTAATCCATCTTGTAGATGTGGTCGCCCGCCAGCACGATGACGAACTCCGGCCCGATCGATCGGACGATGTCGAGGTTCTGATACACGGCGTCGGCGGTGCCGCGGTACCAGCTCGAATCGACGCGCTGCTGCGCCGGCCAGATATCGATGAACTCGTTGAACTCGCCGCGCAGGAAACCCCAGCCGCGCTGCAGATGGCGGATGAGCGAATGCGCCTTGTATTGCGTGACGACGGCGATGCGGCGAATGCCGGAATTGAGGCAGTTGGACAGCGCGAAGTCGATGATGCGGTACTTGCCGCCGAAGTGAACGGCCGGCTTCACGCGCTTGTCGGTGAGCGGTCCGAGCCTTGTGCCGCGCCCGCCGGCGAGGACGATTGCGAGGGTCGACTTCTGCAAATCGGTGCGATTCTTAGACAACGTCTCCATGTCAGCCTCCTGATTTGACCTGCGACTATTGATGTCTTGCCGTGTGTTCGTCCTCGTGTGCTTTCGTTATATCCGTCGATGACGCATTATCCGGCGCGTATTGAAATTCGTGTGCTGAAGTCGTCCGTTTTTTTCGCAGCGCGATGCAAACGGGTGGCGGCCCAATGCGCCGTCCGGTTCGAGCAATGCGTGTGCCGAACGCGCACGGGCGTGCGGCGGTGTTGCAGCCGCGCGACCTTTTGGGCCGCCGATCGATCGCATCAGTCGACAAAATACGTCCGCGCAATTTATAACGATCACGCCATGCCGCAGTGCGTCGAGGCACGGCACAATACGAAGGTTGCACTGCCCGCGCATGGCGTCCACGGGCGTGCCTTCTGGAGCCATCGTCGCGCTGCGCCGCACGACTCCGGCGCGACACACGTTTTACCTGACCGAACACGATCAATCGGGAAAGCAGAACATGAACAACGTCCTGAGCATTCAATCGCATGTGGTGTTCGGCCACGCGGGCAATAGCGCGGCGGTCTTCCCCATGCGGCGTCTGGGCGTGAACGTCTGGCCGCTCAACACCGTGCAGTTCTCCAATCACACGCAGTACGGCCGCTGGACCGGCAGCGCATTCGACGCCGAAGAATTGCAGAACGTGATCGAGGGCATCGGCGCCATCGGCGTGCTCGGGCGCTGCAACGCGGTGCTCTCGGGTTATCTCGGCGCGCCGGAGCAGGGCCGCGCGGTCGTCGAAATCGTGAAGATGGTGAAGGCGGTCAATCCGCGCGCGCTCTTTTTCTGCGATCCGGTCATGGGCCAGACGGGCGGCTGCACGGTCGCGGGCGGCATCGAGGATTTCCTCGTCACGACGATGCCCGAAATCGCCGATGCGATCATGCCCAATCACGTCGAGCTCGAAAAGCTCGTCGGGCGCACGATCGAAACGGTGGAAGAAGCCGTCGACGCCTGCCAGGAAGTGCTCGCGCGCGGCCCGCGTATCGTGCTGGTGAAGCATCTGCTCGATCGCAACAGCCGCGCCGACACCTTCAACATGCTCGCCGTGACGCCGACCGAAGCGTGGTTCGCGCAGCGTCCGCTGTATCCGTTCGCGCGCCAGCCAGTGGGCGTCGGCGATCTGACGAGCGCGGTGTTCGTCGCGCGCACCTTGCAGGGCGATTCGCTGCGCACCGCGCTGGAGCACACGCTCGCGGCGGTCAATGCGGTCGTGAAGGCAACCTACGATGCAGGGCGCTACGAACTGGAGATCGTCGCCTCGCAGGACGAAATCGCGAAGCCGACCGATCGTTTCCCCGCGATCCGCGTGACCGGCACGGAGACGGTCAAGGGCGGCTAGGTCGCCTCCATCAGCCCGAAACGCCACGACAGACGCCGCGTCGCGGCCAGCAGCGCGCGGGCAAGCGGGCCGTCGGGGGCGCTGTCGAAGCCGCCCGAGGAGCCGATCAACGCGATGACGAGGCACACGCTGCCGGTGTGATCGAAGACCGGCGCGGCCAGCGTGTGGATGCCGGGCACCGGCGCGCCGAGCGCGGTGTCGAGACCGCGTTCGCGAATCTCATCGAGCCTTGTGCGATATGTGGCATCGAGCGCCGCGTCCGGTTGCGCGCCCGCCAGGCGGATGCCGTCCTGCGCCATCAGGCTCGCGAGCATGTCGGCGGGAAGATGCGCCGCGAACACGCGCCCGATCGCCGTATTCACGAGCGACATCGCCGTGCCGATCCGCAAGCTCACGTGCTGCGGCCGCGCCGATTCCTCCAGCCGGATCACCGTCGGGCCGAGCGGTCCGAGCGCCGCGGCGGCGACCGTCATCGACGTGCTCGCGGCAAGCGCGACGATCTCGCTTTCCGCGTCGCGGATCGGCGAAAGGCGCTGCAGCGCGATCAGTCCGAGTTCGCGGCTCAACGGGCCGGCGTGAAAGAGCCCGGCGTCGTCGCGCGCGAGCAGGCCGACCTTCACGAGACTCACCAGATGCGCGAACGCCTTCGCGGGCGGCATGCCGGCGGCGGCCGCGAGATCGCGCAGCGTGAGCGGCTTGCCCGCCGCGACCAGCGCGCGCAGCAGATCGCCGGTCGCGTCGAGCGCGTTGATGCCGCGCTGCGGCTTCGTGTCTTCTTCGAACATCGTCATGAAAGCAGTCCGGTGATGTCGCGTGCGGCGTCCTTCAGTGCGTGCGCGAGCGCGCCGTCCCAGTCGACGTCGCAAAGACCGGTCGGGCCGATCGCCGTCAGCGCGAGCTGCATGCGGCGCGCGCCGTCGAATACCGGGACGCTCATGCTGCTCACGCCGGGACTCGGCGCATCGACACTGCGTTCGATGCCGCGCGCGCGGATCTCGTCGATGCGCGCCGCCATTTCCGGCGCGACCGCTTCGGCCTGATGCGCGAGCATCGCGGCGACGCGGGCGTCGTTGTCGAAAGCGCGGAATATGCGGCCCGTCGCCGTCGCCGAAAGCGACATTACGGTGCCGACGTGCAGATTCACGTGCAGCGGATAGCCGCCGCGCTCGTAGCGCACGATCGTCGGACCCTGCGGCCCGGCCACGCTGACCGCGACGCTCATGCCGGTCGCGAGCGCCAGCGCCGACACGCGCGGCGCGGCCGCCCGGTATGCCGGCTGATGCTCCAGATTCAGCAGCCCAAGCCTGAGCGAAAGCGGGCCCGGCTCGTAGTTGCCCGTGAGCGCGTCGCGCTTGACCAGACCGAGACGCGTGAGGCTCACGAGATACGTGTGCGCCTGCGCGCTCGACAGCCCGGCGGCTTCGGCGAGCGTACTGAGCGCGAGCGGTTCGCGGCGCGCGGCGAGGGCATCGAGCAGGCGCGCGCCGACTTCGACGCTCTGGACGCCGCGCTGTTTCTTTTCTTCGCCTGTTTCGGAACGAGCCAAAGACACTCCGCGATTTATAAAGGATGAACGAACCGCAGATGTTAGCCGAGCGGGAATCATCGGATGAAGCGATTCGGTATTTACCCGTAATTTGCAAATAGCAAGTAAGCTTGCTGTTGACAAAAATCAGCGTCACGCCGATCATCCACCCATCCCCACGAGAATGGAAGCGAGACACGACCATGGCAAAAGCATTCGCATCGCAGGCCGATCTGGAAGAGAAGAAGATCACCTTCACGCAGCTTTCCGACAACGCGTACGCCTACACGGCGGAGGGCGATCCGAACTCGGGCGTGATCATCGGCGACGACGGCGTGCTCATCGTCGATACGACCGCGACGCCCGCAATGGCGCAGGACCTCATCGCGAAAATCCGCAGCGTCACCGACAAGCCGATCAAGTACGTCGTGCTGTCGCATTACCACGCGGTGCGCGTGCTGGGCGCGTCGGCGTATTTCGCGGAAGGCGCGCAGCAGGTCATCGCGAGCCGCGGCACGTACGAAATGATCGTCGAGCGCGGCGAGCAGGACATGAAATCGGAGATCGAGCGCTTTCCGCGACTTTTTGCCGGCGTCGAGACGGTGCCCGGCCTCACGTGGCCCACGCTCGTCTTCGAGAAGGAAATCACGCTCTTTCTCGGCAAGCTCGAAGTGAAGATCGCGCATCTCGGCTCGGGCCACACGAAGGGCGATACGGTCGTCTGGCTGCCGTCGCAGAAGGTGCTGTTTTCGGGCGATCTCGTCGAGTACGACGCTGCCTGCTATTGCGGCGACGCGCAGCTCGAAGAATGGCCCGCGACGCTCGAAGCGCTGCGCGCGCTGAAGGCGGACAAGCTCGTGCCGGGCCGCGGCCCCGCGCTGCTGTCGCCGGCGGAAGTCGACAAGGGCCTCGACTATACGAAGGACTTCGTCACGACGCTGTTGCAGGCGGGCCGCGAGGCCGTCGCCGAAAAGCTCGATCTGAAAGGCTCGATGGCGCTTACCCGCCGCGCGATGGATCCGAAGTTCGGCCACGTCTTCATCTACGAGCACTGCCTGCCGTTCGACGTCTCGCGCGCCTACGACGAAGCGAGCGGCATCAAGCATCCGCGCATCTGGACGGCCCAGCGCGACAAGGACATGTGGGCCGCCTTGCAGGACTGACGTCCGTCCCTCGCGGCGCGTCGTAGCGAACACGCGCCGCTTCCATCTTTTCCAAGGCGAAAGGCGCGATCAAGACGCCGGCCTTCTCACGCCCATCTGGAGCGAGACATGTCGAAGTCGATCAGCACGGCGGCGCTCAGCCCGAGCGCCTCCGCGGACGCGCACGCCCTTTCGGACGACGCGCTGTTCCGCAAAATCGCGTGGCGCATCATTCCGTTTCTGTTTCTGTGCTACGTGGTGTCGTTTCTGGACCGCATCAATATCGGCTTCGCGCAGTTGCAGATGAAGCATGATCTCGGCTTCTCCGATGCCATGTACGGCCTCGGCGCCGCCGTCTTTTACATCGGCTACGTGCTCTTCGAAGTGCCGAGCAATCTGCTGCTCGCGAAGTTCGGCGCGCGCCGCACCTTCACGCGGATCATGCTGCTGTGGGGCGCGGCGTCGGTCGGCATGATGTTCGTGTCGACGGCAGGCCACTTCTATCTGCTGCGCTTTCTGCTCGGCGTGTTCGAAGCGGGTTTTTTCCCCGGCATCGTGCTTTATCTGACGTACTGGTTTCCGGCGAAACGGCGCGCGGGCGTGATGTCGGTATTCTTCGCGGGCGTGGCCGTGGCGGGCGTGTTCGGCGGACTCGTGTCGGGCTGGATCATGCGCGACATGGCGGGCGTCATGGGCCTGCACGGCTGGCAGTGGATGTTCGCGATCGAAGGCGTGCCCGCGGTGCTGCTCGGCCTGATTGCGCGGCGCATGCTCGTGGACACGCCGCGCGATGCGCACTGGCTGACGTCGGCAGATAAGGAACGCCTTGCCGCGCTGCGCGGGGAATCGAACGCCGATGCCGATGCACACGGCCATCGCGGCATGCTCGACGCGCTGCGCAATCCGCGCGTCTATCTCTTTGCGTTCATCTACTTTTCGCTGACGTGCGCGTCGCTGACACTCAGTTTCTGGATGCCGCTGATGATCCGCGATTTCGGCGTCACCGATGTCGTGTCCGTCAGTCTCTACACCGTCGTGCCGAACGCGATCGGCGCGGTGGGGCTGATTCTGATCGCGCGCCATTCTGATCGCATCGCCGAGCGGCGCAAGCACTTCGCGTGCTGCACGGTCGGCGGCGGCATCGCGCTCGCGGCCCTGACGCTGCATTTCCCGAGCTTTCCGCTGATGCTCGCGATTCTCTCGCTCGCCGCGACGCTGATCTTCGCCGCGCTGCCGATTTTCTGGGCCGTGCCCGCGAGCCATCTGCCGGGCAAGAGCGCGGCGGCGGGCATCGCGTTCATCAGCAGTATCGGCATCACGAGCGGAATCGTCAGTCCGTGGGTGATCGGCCAGATCCGCACCGCGACGGGCAGCATGGATCTCGCCGTGCATCTGCTCGCGTTGCTGCTCTTCGCGAGCGGCGCCGCGCTGATGTTCGGCTTGCGCGGCGATGCGTCGTCAAACGCACACGCTCATTGAGGCATGGCGGCGGCCGCCATCGCCCTGAAGTTCTCGGGCGTGGCGAAGGCGAGATATTCGGACTGCATCTCGGGTGTGAGGAATTCGAGCATCGTCGAGTTTTCGATCCAGAATTCGATCACATGGAAGAAGTTGTCGCCACGCGTGCAGCGCACCGCGCGCCAGCCTTCGCGCTCGCCGATCGCGATGACTTCCTCAGTGCTCAGTTTCGTCGCGATGGCCATGTGGAACGCGCTGTACTGCGGCCGCTTGATCGTATCCGCGCCGTAGCTGACGCTCTCCTCGTGGCCGCCGCCCGGCGTGATGACCTGATCGCTCGGATACACCTCGATGATGCTGCCGCGATCGTCGCCGGCCACCGCCATCCAGGCGTCGGGAAACGGCGAGAAGGGCGCGGCGAAGCCGCTCCACAGTTCGGCGAGCACCTGCGCGACGTGTTGCGGATCGTTGGCGGGAATGGAGGCGTGGAAGATCATCGCGATGAACTCCTGTGGACGTGAGGAGGGCTGCGCGGCGATGTTTCGTGTCGCGTGCCGGGGTGTCGGTTCGCAGTGCTACGGTGTGCCGGCATTCTTGCAGAGTCTATTGTTATGAGTGTTTTCATACGCGTCATGACTCAGTGCTTATCCGACAAACGCTGATAAAAAAGCAGATCGAGCTCCGGCGCCTTGCCCGTCAGCGCGGTGAGCAGCGCATGCGCCTGTCCGCGATGATGCGTCTGGTGATTGAACCAGTGCGCGAGCGCGGGCATGAGCGGCTGCGTCATCAGCTCGGGCGTCGAAACACGCTTGTAGCTGATCGTGCCGGTCAGCGCTTCGGGCGTCAGGCCGCTCACATAGGCAACGATGCGCGCGTCTTCTTCGCGGCGCGCCGTTTCGAGCGCGGGAAAAGTGTCGAAGAGAATCGCATCCAGCCGCTCGGGCGCAACGCCTTCGCCCGTGAAGCGACACATCCAGACGCGATCCGTCACGAGCAGATGATTGAGCGTGCCGTGCACGGACTTGAAAAACGCGCCGCGGTCGGCGCGATAGTCCGCGTCGGACAGTGCGCGCGCCGCGTCGTAGAGCCTCGTGTTGGCCCACGCGTTGTAGCGCGCGAACATGTCGAAATGCTTTTTGAGCAGGTCTTGCATGGCGGGAATCTCCGTCGTGGCAGTGACATTCGCGTTCCTGCACGATATTAAGCCACTACCACAGACGACCGTTCACGACGCCGACGCGAACGCGCCGATATCCGTGGTCAGACGCGCTGCATCGCTGAGAAAGACGCCGTGCGGCGCGCCTTCGTAGACGACGAGGCGTGCGTTCGGGATCAGGCGGGCGGTGCGCTCAGAAGTCAGTTCGAGCGGATTCGACACATCGCGATCGCCTTGCACGATGAGCGTCGGCACGTCGATGTCGCGCAATTCGTTGCGGAAATCGCCACGATTCACGGTTTCGTTGCACGCGAAGAGCGCGTGATGCGACGTGCGCAACGCCATTTCCCGAATCCACTCGATCATCGCCTCCGAGGCACCCGGTCCCGCGAACGGACGGGCGTTGCCGGCGAGCCATTGCGGATAGTCCGTCATCAGGTCTTTCTGGAAGGCATCGGCATAAGCGGGGTCGACGCCGTCGGGATTGTCAGACGTTCGCGCGAGCATCGGCAATGTCGATGCGATCAACGCAAGCCGCGCGACCCGCGCGCTGCCGTGACGCGTGAGATAGCGCACGGCTTCCGCGCCGCCCATCGAGTAGCCGACGAGCGTAACGTCCGACAGATCGAGCGCCTCGATGACGGCGGCGAGGTCGTCCGCGAGCGTGTCGTAGTCGTAGCCGCCGCCCGGATCGCTGGAACGGCCGTGGCCGCGCCGGTCATAGGCGACGCAGCGAAAGCCTTGTCGCGTGAGCGGCAACATCTGATACGCCCACATGTCGCCCGGCAGCGAATAGCTGGGAACGAAGACGATGATTCTGCCGTTGCTGCGCGCGGCTTCGGGCCGCCAGTCGCGATAAAACAGTTCGACGCCGTCACCGCTCGCGATAAAACCCGGACGGGCGATTTCGACGTTGCTTCGCTGGCGCTTCTCGGACATGTCCGTCTCCTCGACGATGATTGGTGTGACTGAATCGTCGCAGGAGAAAGCGAGGCGGACAATTACGTCGAAGGTAATAGGCCGCGTGCAAAAAAGAGCCGCCTGAAACGGCGGCAAGAGTGCGTCCGCTTGTGGGCTCGTTTGTCGAGAGCGGACGCTTGAGGAGACAAGTCGACGAAGCCAGTATGTCAAAGCGCCGAGGCACGCACAATCGTCGATTCGAATCACTGCGTTTCGGAATAAGCGGCGCTTATATTTCGATATCCAAAGTAATGATCTGATAGATCGCCATTTTGGGATTTTTCTGGGTCTTTTGAGCATTCCTAGGCGGCCTGATTGATATAAACTCAGCGAGCGTTTCAAACTCTTCTGATTTCAGTCAGTCATGGTATCGCCGCACGCAGCCAGTGTCCCGTCAGATGCAAACCAAGCCCTTTCCGTCGCGCTCGACATTCGCGGTTCGGGAAACTGGCCCGAGTTCGAACGCTTCTGCCTCGCAGCAATCGGGCGATTTCCGCATGATCCCGAGCTTCGCTGGCAACTGAGTCATTGCTATTGGTTACGTCACGATAGCGCGTCGGCGGAAGCGGTCATGCGCGAGGCGGCACGGCATCGTCCGAACGACGGACACGTGACCGGCGCAATCGCGATGTATCTCAACGAACAGTCGCGTCACGCCGAGGCCGAAGCCATGTACCGCCTCGCGCTCTCTCAGGCGCCGAATGCCAGTTCGATCGCCGTCGATCTCGCGGAACTCGAACTGCGGCGGGGCGCGTGGCGTGACGGGTGGCCGCGCTTCGAGCGGCGCGTCTCGGCGCATGGCGAGAACAGCGTCGTGACGCGAATGGAACGGGCCGGGCCGCGCTGGCGTGGTGAATCACTCGCCGGCAAGCGCGTCGTAGTCTATAGCGAGCTCGGTCTGGGCGACGACATTCAATTCGTGCGGTACTTTCCACGATTCGCGGAAAGTGTGCGAAGAAACAGCGGTGAAGCGTTATTGGCGGTGCGTTCTACATTGCATCCGCTCATCCGGCGGTTCGCGCCGGATTGCGTCGTGCTCGAGACCCATGATTTCAGTACGGTCGATTACACCGTGCGCATGATGAGCATGCCGTTCTGGATCGGCTTGTTGCCTGATCAGGTGGATGGCCGCGCCTATCTCGACGCGGCGCCGGAGCGCATCGGCATGTGGCGGCGCATGCTGTCCGCCGGCGGCACGAACGCGCTGCACGTCGGGCTCGTCTGGGCGGGCAGTCCTACGCATCGGCGCGATGCCCAGCGCAGCATGCCTGTCGATGCCCTCAAGCCGCTTTGGCGCCTGCCGAACATCGTGTTCCATCCTGTTGCGCCGGGCCGCGACGGCGATATCGCTGCGATGCGCGCGGCGGACGCACGCATCGCCGGGCTTCCCGAATATCGCGAGCATTTTCACGATTCGGCCGCGCTCGTCAGCGCGCTCGACGTACTCGTGACCGTCGACAGCTCACCGCTGCATCTCGCCGGCGCGCTCGGCAAACCGGTGCTGGCGATGATCGATCGCGCGTCGCACTGGTGTTGGGGCGAAGGCGAAACGCAGCCGTGGTACGACTCGGTGCGGCTCATTCGCCAGCGCGAGCCCGGCGACTGGGCGCCCGTGGTGGAGCGCGTCGCGGCGGCGTTATCGGCGAGGCTCGCCGGACGCGCCGCGCCGGAAGATCAGCAGGCGTCCGCGCCCGTCATTCTCGGATAGCCGGGCTGGCTGGAATCGATCGTCGTCACGCACGCGCCTTCGCTGAGATCAAGCGGGCTGTCGATATCGCGCTTCGAACCATCCTTCATCTGCACGCTGTAGCGGTAGACCTTCGTGGTCTGCTCCGGGCTTTTCTGGAACAGACTCGTCAGGTCGAAGCTCAGGCCCGCGCCGCCGCCCACGCCACTCCAGCCATTTCCGCCGATGCCGCCGCCGCCCACGCCGACCGTCGGGCCTGACGAAGACGGCGTGCTCGTCGACACGGTCGTCAAATATTGTTTGCCGACAATACGGCCCGTTGCGAGCGTGCTGTCCGCCGGCAGCGGCGCGGGTGCGCCCGGTCCCGTCGCGCATGCCGCGAGCATGGCAAATACGATGACGGCTAAGCCTGCTCGCGCCGCGCGTTGAATTCCTTTCCGATCCACTTTCATTCCAGCCTCTTGCGTGCCGCTGCACGCTTTCTGTTGGCCCTCGAAGCGAGCGCGTCTCATGGAAACGCACGCTCGCGCCGGTGCGGCCGGAACGTCGCGCAAAAAAGCCGCCCGAAAGAGGGCGGCTCGTCGGCGATTCGTTCTGGAATCTGCGGACCGGCGCGCTTCGCGAGGGACGCGAAGGCGCGGCGGGAATGTTGCGCGAATGCGCGTCGCGATTGAAGCAGATTGCTCCGATTCTTTGCGCGGCCAACCGCCTCGCGGGATCAGGCTTTCAACAGATACGCGACGATCGCATCGCACACGCGGCCGAACATCTGCGTGCCGGTGACGGTCGTGCAACCGCGCGCGCGGGCCGCTTCGATGAACGGCGTGAGCGGCGGCTTCGTCACCACATCGCCGACGAAGGTCGTCGGTGGCAGGCGCGAGACGTCGATCGGCAGCGGATCGCCCGGACGCATGCCCGCAGGCGACGCGTTCACGATGAGGTCATACGTTTCCGCGGGCGCATCGTCGGCGACGCTCACCGGGCCGCGGCCCAGCGCGGCGAGACGCGAGGCAAGCGCGCCGGTGCGCTCGGCATCGAAATCGCGGATCGCGAGCGACGCCACGCCTGCATCGACGAGCGCGTGGCCGATCGCCGAGCCCGCGCCGCCCGCGCCGATCAAAAGCGCGCGCTTGCCCTTCGGCTCGCAGCCCGCGTCCCTCAACGCCGCCACCAGGCCGATGCCGTCCGATGCGCCGCCGTGCCAGGTGCCGTCGGGGTTGCGTTTGAGCATATTGACCGCGCCGAGAAACGCGCCTTCATCGGTCAGCGACTGGCAATACTCGGTCGCGCTGAACTTGTGCGGGACGGTGATGATGACGCCGTCGCAGTTCTGCAGCGGCGCGATGCCCGCGAAGAACGCGCCAAGATCGGCGGGCGCGACGTGCGCCGGAATCACGATCGCGTCGCGGCCCGCCGCGCGCAAAGCGGCCGTCACGCCGGAAGGCGAGCGCACCTGCGCGATCGGATCGCCGACGATGAAATAGACGCGCGTCGCGCCGCTCAGGCCCGCGTCGAGCGATGCGGAAAAAGAAGTGTCCTGCGCCATGCCTCGGTTGCCTCCTGAGTCTTTGATCGGAAATTTGTGGAAAAGCGTTACGTGAATGCTAGTTGAAATTGGAATACTGTTCAACAATTTCATTGGTTATTTATGAAGCAACTAACTGTCTTGATGCGCAGCCCCCGCGAAAACTGCCATCGGGCACGCGAGCACTTTAAAGCGCGTTAGGCTCGTGCGCGGTGGGATTCACACCGGCGGCCGCCAGTGCTTCATGCAGCGTGTCGAAAATGTTGGATTCCCCGAGCACGCGCGTCAGTCCGTGGCGGTCCATATCGTTGCGCAAGAAGCGGTTGACGCGCCCGAAAATCACCGCGATGTCGCGAGCACGCAGTGTCTCGACCAACTCGCCGATCGTGCGCGCAGCCGAATAATCGAGATCGGTGATCGCGCCGGCATCGACGACGAGATGACGCAAACCATCGGCAGCCGTATCGACGAGCGTCGTCACTTCCGATGCGAACAGATGATCGTTCGCGTAGAAAAGATCCGCGCCGAAGCGATAGACGATCAGGTTCGGCGCGGTCATCGCGGCGGGCGTCGTCGGCATGTACTGCCAAGGTTTGCCGGGCGCGACGGGCGTAAGAACCATCGTGTGCGGATGATAGCTGTGGCGCACGTGCCGCATCAGCGACAGCGCGACGGCGAGCAGAATGCCGTGCTCGACGCCCACCAGCACCACCGCCGCCGCCGTGATGAGCGCGAGCGCGAACTCGCCGGGACTTTCCGCGCGAATGTCCTTCAGGTCCTGCACGTTGATGAGGCCGACCGCGATCGTGAACACGACGCCCGCCAGCGCGCAATGCGGCAGATAGCGCAGATAGCCGCTCAGAAACAGCAGCACGACGGCGACGACCACCGCGAACGCGATCTGTCCGAGCTGGCTGCGCGTGCCGGCTCGCTCGGCCATCGCGGTTTGCGTCGGGCTGCCGTTGACGACGAACGTGCCGCTCATCGCGGCCGCCGCATTCGCCGCGGCGAGACCGAGGATGTCGCTGTTGGTATCGACGTCTTCGTGATACTGCTGCGCGAAGACGCGCGCCGCGGCGGCGCTCTGCGCGATGATCATCACGAAGCACGACGCCGCGACGGGCACGAGATCGAGCGACTGCTGCCAGGTGATATCGGGAAAGCGGATCGAGGGCAGACCGCCGTCGACGGGACCGAGCACCGAAATCCCGTGCGCGGCGAAATCGAACGCCTGGCTCGCGGCGATGCTGCCGATCACCACGATGAGCGGCACCGGCAGACGCGGCGCGAAGCGCTTGCAGCCGAGAATCGCGAGGATTACGCCGAGCGCGAGGACGAGCGTCGGGCCATGCGCGTGCAGGAGATGCCCGATCACATAGACGAGCTGGGCGAGACTGCGCGACGACGGATACGGCACCGTCATGCCGAAGAGATCGCCGAGCATCGCAATCGACACCTGCACGCCGACGCCCGCCAGAAAGCCCGTCAACACCGTGCGCGACAGAAAATCCGCGAGAAATCCGAGCTTGAAGAGCCGCGCGAGCAGGAGCAACGCGGCCGTCTGCAGCGCGACCATACCCGCGAGCGCGACGTATTCCGGACTGCCCATTGCGGTCATCGACGACACCTTGCTCGCGAAGATCGTCGCCGTAGCGGAATCGGCGGCCACGACGAGATGCCGCGACGCGCCAAAAAGCGCGAACGCGATCAGCGGCAGGAACGCCGTGTAGAGGCCCGTCACCGCGGGCATGCCGGCGATGCGCGCGTAGCCGAGCACTTGCGGAATGTCCATCGACGCGAGCGACATGCCGGCGAGCACGTCGCGCAAGGCGCCGGCGCGGTTGATCGGCACGATGCCTTTGAGCAGCGGCTTGCTCGACGCGGGTCTCCGGGTCGTGTCTTGCATGTTTGGCCCCTTTTCCTGAAGAAGCGATCGTGCCCCAAGGAATACGCGATGCCAAGATCGTCGTCTCAAAAAGAGCTTGGCGAACGCTGTTGTTTTGGAATAGCATTCCACAATTAAAGCGAATTCTATGGCTAACACGCGTTTCGATTTGTCGGAGAAATGACGGCACGAATCGCGACGGAGCGGATCAATGGCGGAGACACTGGACACACTGGGGCAGAACGAAACCTTCGATGTCGTCGTGGTCGGTGCGGGCGGCGCGGGTATGTCGGCGGCACTCGTCGCGGCAATCGACGGCGCGCGCGTGCTGCTCGTCGAAAGCACGGAGTACGTCGGCGGTACGACCGCGTACTCGGCCGGCACGACGTGGATTCCCGCGTCGACGCACGCGGCGGGCGTCAATCGCGACGATTCATCCGCGAATGCCGAAGGCTTTCTCGATCGCGCGGTCGGCGGGCGCAGCAGCGCTGCGATGCGCCGCGCGTTCCTCGATGCCGGCCCGAAGGCGGTCGCGCATATCGAAGCGAATTCCGACGTGAAATATCGGGCGCGGCCGTTTCATCCGGACTATCTGTCGGAGATCGAAGGCTCGACCTTGCGCGGCCGCGCGCTGGAGCCGCTTCCGTTCGATGGCCGCAAGCTCGGCCGCGCGTTCTCGCTGATTCGTCCGCCGATTCCCGAATTCACCGTGCTTGGCGGCATGATGGTCGACCGCGACGACGTCGGGCATCTTCTGAACATGACGAAGTCGTTCGCGTCGTTCAGGCATGCAGCGAAACTACTCGCGCGTCATGCCCGCGACCGCATGAGTTCGCCGCGCGGCACGCGTCTCGTGATGGGCAACGCGCTGATCGGCCGGCTTTTGTATTCGCTGCTTCAGCGCGGCGTGACGGTGCTGACGAGCACGACGCTTGAAGCCTTGCATGCGGGCGCGAACGGCATCGAAGCTGTGACGCTGAGTCAAGTCAATGAGCGCCGGCGTATCGGCGTGAAGGGCGGCGTGATCCTCGCGAGCGGCGGCTTCAATCGTCATCCGGCGCGTCGACGCGAGATGCTTCCCGGCGCCGATCCGGCATGGTGTCCCGGCGCGCCCGGTCACCGCGGCGGTGCGCAGGATCTTGCGCTCGCTTCGGGCGCGCGCTTCGGCGAGGGCGCATTGTCGAACGCGTTCTGGGCGCCGGTTTCCGTGCGCAACCGCGCCGACGGCACGACCGCCGTGTTTCCGCATTTCATCATGGATCGAGGCAAGCCGGGCATGATCACCGTCGACAAATCGGGCAGGCGCTTTCTCAACGAAAACACGTCGTATCACCTGTTCGGTATCGCGATGCAGAAAGCGAACACGACGACGCCTTCCGTGCCCGCATACCTCATTACGGACTCCGAAGGACTGCGCAAGTACGGTCTCGGGATGGTGCGTCCGGGCGGGAAGGGCCTGGCGCCGTTTCTCGCGGATGGCTATCTCGTCGAAGGCAAGACGCTCGACGAACTCGCGGCGAAGCTCGATATCGACAAAACCGGACTCGCCGATAGCGTCGCGCGCATGAATCGCTACGCGCAAACCGGCGTCGACGCGGATTTTCAGCGCGGCACGACCGATTACCAGAACGCCAACGGCGACGCCAACTGGACCGGCCCGAACAAGTGTCTCGGTCCGATCGGCCAGGCGCCGTTCTATGCAGTGCGGCTCTATCCGGGCGATATCGGCGCGGCGACGGGCCTCGTCGTCGATACCGACGCACGCGTGCTGAATCGCGACGACCGGCCGATCGGCGGCCTCTACGCGTGCGGCAACGACGCGCAATCGGTGATGGGCGGCGTGTATCCCGGCCCCGGCATCACGCTCGGTCCCGGTCTCGCGTTCGGCTATCTCGCGGCGCGGCACGCGACGGTGCGCGCGAAGCACCCGAATCAGCCGACGCACGACGATGCGCTCGATCTGCCGATCGATCTCCCACTGCACGCCCACGCCAAATGAAGCTCGAACCGATTCTCGAATGCGACGTCCTCGTGCTGGGTTCCGGCGCGGGCGGTTTGTCGACGGCCGTCACCGCGGCGACGCGCGGCTTGTCCGTGCTCGTCTGCGAGAAGGAAGACGTGTTCGGCGGCACGACCGCGTGGTCGGGCGGCTGGATGTGGATTCCGCGCAATCCGCTGGCGACGCGCGCGGGCATCGTCGAAGATGAAAGCGCGCCGCGCACGTACCTGAAAAGCGAACTCGGCGCGCATTTCGATGCCGCCAAAGCCGATGCGCTCATCGAACACGGCCCGCGCATGATCGAATTCTTCGAGCGCAATACGTCGATGCGCTTCATCGACGGCAATCGCATTCCCGATTTCCACACGACGCAAGGCGCGGCGACGGGCGGGCGCTCCGTCTGCGCGATGCCGTTCGACGGGCGCGAGCTCGGGCCGCTCATCGACAAGCTGCGTGCGCCTCTGGCCGAAGTGACGATCAAGGGCATGGCGATCGCATCGGGACAGGATCTCGCGCATTTCCTCAACGCGACGCGCAGCGCGAAGTCGGCGTGGCATGTCACGAAGCGCTTTGCGGCGTTCGCGTGGCACATGCTGCGTCATCGGCGTTCGATGCATCTCGTGAACGGCAATGCGCTCGTCGCGCGGCTGCTGAAGTCGGCGGCGGATCGCGGCGTCGATCTGCGCACGCGGGCGAAGGCGGTGTCGCTGACGCGCGAGGCGGATCGCGTGACGGGCGCGCGCGTCGAGATCGAAGGCGTGATGCACGACGTGCGCGCGCGGCGCGGCGTCGTGCTCGCGTGCGGCGGTTATCCGCACGACGCGAAGCGGCAAACGGAGACGTTTCCGGTCATGCCGCACTGGTCGGCCGCGCCGAAGAGCAATACCGGCGATGGCATTCGCCTGGGCGAAGACGCCGGCGCGCATTTCGACGCGACGCTCGACGCGCCCGCCGCGTGGGCGCCCGTGTCGCTCGTGCCGAAATCCGGCGGACGCGAGGTCGCGTTTCCGCATCTGATCGAGCGCGCGAAGCCGGGCGTGATCGCGGTGACGCGCGCGGGCAGGCGCTTCACGAACGAGGCGTCGTCGTATTACGACTTCATCTCGGCGCTCATCGGCACGACGTCGCCGGGCGAAGAGACGTGCGCATGGCTCGTTTGCGATCATCGGTTTCAGCGCAGATATGGCCTCGGTTTCGCGAAGCCGTTTCCGTTTCCACTCGGGCCTTACGAGCGTTCGGGCTATTTGAAGTCCGCGCCGACGCTCGAAGCGCTCGCGCAGCAATGCGGCATCGATGCGCGCGGCCTCGCCGATACCGTCGCCACGTACAACGGCTACGCGAAAGACGGCTTCGATCCGCAATTCCACAAAGGCTCGACGCCGTATAACCGCGTGCAGGGCGATGCATCGCACAAGCCCAATCCGTGTCTCGCGCCGATCGTCGACGGTCCGTTTCATGCGGTGAAGATCGTACCCGGCAGCCTCGGCACGTTCGCGGGTTTGTCGACGGATGCGCACTCGCGCGTGCTCGACGAAGCGCGCGCGCCGATTCCCGGCCTCTACGCCGTCGGCAACGACGCCGCGAGCATGATGGGCGGCCACTATCCCGCGGGCGGCATCACGCTCGGACCCGCGATGACCTTCGGCTATCTCGCGGGCCTCGAACTCGCCGAACCGGCGCGCGAAGACAGCATCACGAATCTCTCCAACTTCAAACAGGCAAGGACTCTGCAATGACTCTGTACGACACGGTCACATTGACGGTGAAGATCGGCGCGAATGCGCAGGTTTTCGAGAACATCAAGGCAAGCAGCGACGCGCCCGGCTCGACGCTGCTCGGCTGCTGGTATTCGGATATCGGCGCGCTCGGCAAGGTCATGGTGCTGCGCGGTTTCGAATCGGAAGCGGCGTTGATCGGCGAGCGGCGGCGTCTCCTGCTCGAAGGCAATCCGTTCGGCTGCGGCGAGTTCATCGTCGACGTCGAAGTGAACAGCTACGCGCTCTTTCCGTTCCTGCCGCCGATCGAGCCGGCCGTGCACGGCGGCATCTACGAGATGCGCGTCTACGGCACGAAGCTCGCGAGCCTGCAGCACACGATCGATGCGTGGCAAAACGCCGTGCCGGAGCGCACGAAGCGCTCGCCGCTCATCGGCGCAATGTACGCGCTCGACGGCGCCGTGCCGCGCTTTCTGAACATCTGGCCGTACCCGAGCGTGGACGAGCGCTCGCGGATTCGCGCCGAAGCCGTGAAGGACGGCATCTGGCCGCCGAAGGGCGGACCGGCCCATCTGACGACGATGGAATCCACCATCTACGTGCCCGCGCCGTTCTCGCCGCTACGCTAACCGGAGACTTTTCGATGTCACGACGCAAGCTGTCCCTGTCCGCGCTGACGATCCTCGAACTGACGCCGCCGCAGATGGTCGAGTGCGCGGCGCAGGCGGGCTACGATTTCGTCGGCCTGCGGCTCGTGCCCGCGACCGATACGGAAGTGCGCCACGAGATCGTCGGCGCGACGCCGCTGAAGCGCGAGACGCTCGCGGCGTTGAGAGATACGGGCATCGGCGTGCTCGATGCCGAAATCCTGCGCCTGAGGCCCGACACGGACGTCGCCGGTTTCGAACCGATGCTGGCCACCGCCGCCGAACTGGGCGCGCGCTACGTGCTCGTCGCGGGCAACGATCCCGACGAGGCGCGCACGGCGGAGCGGCTCGCCGCGCTGTGCGATCTCGCGAAACCGTACGCATTGTCGCCATCGCTCGAACCGATGCCCTGGACCGATGCGAAGGACATCGTGCAGGGCGCGCGCATCGTGAAGGCGGCGCAGCGCGCGAATACGGGCCTGATCGTCGATCCGATCCATTTCGACCGCGCGGGATCGTCGACGCAGACGCTGCGCGAGTTGCCGCGCGAATGGTTCGGCTACGTGCAGTTCTGCGACGCGCCCGCCGAGCGCCCCGCCGATCTCGACACGCTGCTGTTTCAGGCGCGCGCCGAACGCATGATTCCGGGCGAGGGCGGCCTCGATCTCGCGGGCATCCTGCGCGCGCTGCCGGATGATCTGCCGCTATCGATCGAAACGCCGATGAACGAATGGGCGAAGACTGCGAGCGCGCTCACGCGTGCGAAGCGGCTGCGGGAGGCGACGCTCGCGGTCCTGGAGGATGCACACGCCAGTTGAATTCCGGGGTGGAATCGTGTTCTCATTCCGAATCACCGGAACTTCGAGAGACTGAAAGATGGCGGGAAATCTGGAGCGGGCGTTGTCGATCATCGAGTTGCTGGCGAAAAACGGCGGGCGGATGCAGCTCGCCGCCATCGCCGACACGCTCAACATTCCGCGCAGCGGCACGCACCGGCTGCTCGCGATGCTGATCGACGAAGGCTACGTGCGGCAGGACGAGGATCACGGGGAATACATGCTCGCGCTGAAGCTCGTGTCGCTCGCGCTCATCTATTTGTCGACGGGCGGCGTGCTCGACGTGTCGCAGCCGGTGCTCGACCGGCTCGCGGCGCAGTCGGGCGAGCTGGCGCGGCTGGGCGTCGTCGAGGACGATCACATTACGTTCGTCGGCAAGGCGCAGGGCGCGAAGTCGGGTTTGCGCTACGACCCGGACATGGGCAGCCAGCCGCCCCTGCATTGCACGGCGAGCGGGCAGGCGTGGCTGTCTTCTCTCTCCGACGAGGAGGCGCTCGAGCTCGTGTCGAAGCAAGGCGGTCTCGGCAAGCCCGGCTCGGGCGGCCCGAAGGCGCCCAAGACGATCCAGCAATTTCTCGCGGACTTGCAGGCGGCCCGAAAGCGCGGCTACGGCATCGCGAGCGAGACGTACGAGGCCGGCATGACGTCGATGGCCGCGCCGATCCATCATCCGGTGACGGGTATCGTCGTGGGCGTGGTGAGTCTCGCCGGACCGACGAGCCGTCTGCCCGAGACGCGCCTGAAGGAGCTTGCGCCTGCGCTGCTCGAGGCGGCATCGGATATGGGCGCGGCGACATTGAGTTCGCCCTATTTCAAGCGATCGGTGGCGAAGGTGGAAGAGGCGGCGCCGGCGCCTGTCGCGAAGGGGAAAGTGAAGCGGGCGACGAGCGTTTAACGGCGCAGGAACTGGCCGAATGGCCGAGGTGACGCGGTTCGGAAGCCTGCGTTATCATCGTTTTCATCATGAAACGAGAACTTGAAATGCCTACTCCACTCGATCCGATCGTGTCCGAATTCGCTTCTGTCGAAGAGGCGGAGGCGTATGACCAGTGGTTTCGCGAGAAAGTGCGGCGCTCGATGGCGGATACGCGGCCGCGCGTTCCGCACGATCAGGTGATGGCCGAGATTCGCGCGAAGCTTGAAGCGAAAATCAAAGCGAAGGAACGGTCGGGTTCCTGATGCTGTCGATACGCTGGACCGTTGAAGCACTTGAAGACTTCGATCAACTCACAGACTGCATAGCCGAACTCAGTCCTCGGGCAGCAATGACGATGTTCGAGGTGATTGAAAAGGCTGTCATTCCCGTCGCCGTTACGCCGTTCCTGTTTCGTTCCGGTCGAGAGCCGGGCACACGCGAAATCGTCGCGCATCCGAACTACATCGTGGTTTATCGCGTCATGGACAATTGGATCGAAGTCGTGAATGTGATCCACGCGCGCCAGCGCTATCCCTTCCCGTGAAGCTTTTCATGGTTTGCTCAGTGTGAAGCGCGCCAGCCACGCAGCGCCTCACACTTTCCCCTCCAGCCTCCCACGCCTGCACTATCCTGCACAGATCAAGCCCTCGCGAGGCCGATCATGAACGCAGCGTCCATCGGCGCATCCCTGCGCGAAATCGATGATCTACCGTCGCCGCGCGGCCTGCCACTGCTCGGCAATCTGCATCAGTTGCCGCCCGCCACGCACCATCTGACGCTCGAACGCTGGGCCGCCGAACTCGGCACGCCTTACGTGTTCCGCTTCGGCCCGACGCCTGTCACGGTCTGGAGCGATATCGAACTGTCGCACGCCGTGATGCGCGAACGGCCGCATCGTTATCGACGCTATGCGCCTATCGAAAATATCCTGAAGGAGTTCGGTTGCAACGGTCTCTTCTCGATCGAAGGCGCCGCCTGGGAGCCGCAGCGCCGTCTCGTGATGCAGGCGCTGTCGATTCCGCACATCAAGGCGTTCTATCCGACGCTCGCCGCCATCACCGAGCGTTTGCGGCGGCGCTGGGAAGCGGTGGCGCGTGAAGGGCGCGTCGTCGATATGACCGAGGATCTGAAGCGCTTCACCGTCGATGTGACGAGCGCGCTCGCGTTCGGCGAAGATCCGAACACGCTGGAAAACGAGCACGTGCTGATCCAGGAACAACTGGCGCTGCTCCTGCCGATGCTCATGTCGCGTGTGAACGCGCCGTTCGCCTACTGGCACTACGTGAAGTTTCCGCGCGACCGAAGGTTCGACGAAGCGATGACCGCCGTGCATCGGCATATCCGCGAACTGATGGCGAGGACGCGCGCACGCATGCGCGAGGAAGCGGCGATCGAAGCCTGCGAAACGCCGCTTGCCGAGAACGCCCGCGCGCCGCGCAACCTGCTCGAGGCGATGCTCGCGATGCGCGATGCGCCCGATTCCGGCATCACCGACGACGAAGTGGCCGCCAACGTGCTGACGATGCTCGTCGCGGGCGAGGAGACGACCGCGACATCGATCGCGTGGGCGCTGCTTTTTCTGGGCAGTGACGACGCACTCTACGCGCGCGTCGCCGACAGCGCGCGGCGCGTGCTAGACGAATCGGCTGTCTGTCCGAGCTACGGCGCGATGCGCGAACTCGACTTGTGCGAAGCCGTGTGCACGGAAGCGAGCCGTCTGCATCCGGTTGCGCCGTATCTGTCGTTCGAGCCGCTCGAGGAAGTGCGCTTGCAGGGCGTGCGCTTGCCCATCGGCACGAAGATCTTCATGCTGCATCGCCCTGCGATGATGGATCCGAAAAACTACGCCGATCCCGAGCGTTACGATCCCGATCGATGGCTGCATGCGCATCGGCAGGAGAGCGGGGCGCATGAGCCGCGCGCGTATCTGCAGTTCGGCGCGGGGCCGCGTGTCTGTCCGGGGCGGCATCTGGCGGCTGTGGAAATGCGTCTCGTCGTGTCGATGCTGACGGCGAACTTTACCGCGCAACTCGCCACGAACCGGGCCGATATCCACGAAGTCTGCGCATTCACCACGGTGCCGAGCCAGATGCCGATGCGCCTTTCCCTCCGATAGCGGCGTCAGCCGGCGTCGACTGCGTCGGTGGCGGACGAGGGCGTGGGCACGCCGCCGCCCGTCGCCATCCACAACACTTCGGCGTCTTCCTCGCTCGTCGAAATGGCGGCGTGGCCGGTGCGGCTGTCGAAATAGATGCTGTCGCCGGCGTTCAGATGCGTCGGCGCGTAGAGTTCGGAATAGAGACACACGCTGCCGCTGATCACGTAGAGAAATTCTTCGCCTTCGTGACGGCCCCAGTCGTCGAAGGCATCGAGCGTGTGCGCCGAAATGCGGATGCGAAACGGCAGCATTGCCTTATGCGCGAGCTCGGTGGCGAGCAATTCCATCTGATAGCCGCGATACGCGTGCCGCTGTCCTTCGTTGCGTCGCGTGAGCGCACGACGCCCGCTCGCATTCGGCGCGGGCGCGGTGCCGAACAGTTCGGCGAGATCGATCTGCAGGCCGCGCACGATTTTCTGGAGCACGTCGAAGGTCGGCGACATCAGCCCGTTCTCGATTTTCGACAGCGCCGATCGCGACACGCCGCACATCCGGCTCGCGGTTTCGAGCGTCAGGTCATGCGCGAGCCGCGCGTGCTTGACCCGGCGGCCGAGATCGGACGCGGTTTGTTCGGGCGAATTCTTTGTGTCGAGGCTGGACATAGGGAACGTGTCGGAGGAGCTTTTTGTTTCCGATAATAACATCGCGGCAAAAGGCGTCGAGCGCCTGAATCTACCGCCCAGAAAGCCCGTGTGCATTGGTGACAACCCCAATATTGTCCGATGTTGTGGGCGATGGCATAGCCGCGTATAGTCTCCGAACTCACGAAAGTTTCTTATCAGAAACTTTCGCTCCGAAGAACGAATCCGCTTCGAAAGGACTTCATCGTGAACGCACAAACGATTCTCTCCGACCTCGGCATCGCGAGCCTCGTCACCGATGGCGATATCGCCGTCACGTCCCCGATCACGGGCGAAGTCATCGGTCGCGTAAAGCAGAACACCACCGCCGATGTCGATGCCGCGCTCGGCGCCGCGCGCGCCGCGTTCGCCGCTTGGCGCAACGTGCCCGCGCCGCGCCGTGGCGAACTCGTGCGTTTGCTCGGCAACCGCCTGCGCGAGAAGAAAGAGGCGCTGGGCCGCCTGGTGTCGCTCGAAGCGGGCAAGATCCTGCAGGAAGGTCTGGGCGAAGTGCAGGAAATGATCGATATCTGCGATTTCGCCGTCGGGCTCTCGCGCCAGTTGTACGGTCTCACGATCGCGTCCGAGCGGCCGGGCCATCGCATGGCGGAGACGTGGCATCCGTTCGGCGTCTGCACGATCATCTCGGCGTTCAATTTTCCGGTCGCGGTGTGGTCGTGGAACGCGGCGCTTGCGCTCGTGTGCGGCAACGCGGTCGTGTGGAAGCCATCGGAAAAGACGCCGCTCACCGCGCTTGCCGTCGATCGCATCCTGCGCGATGCCATCGACGAATTCGGCTCCGCGCCGGCGGGCCTCGCGTCGGTCATCATCGGCGGACGCGATGTCGGCGCGGCGCTCGTCGCGGACAAGCGCTCGGACATCGTCAGCGCGACGGGCAGCACCGAGATGGGCCGCAAGGTCGGCGTCGCGGTCGCGGAGCGCTTCGGCCGCTCGATTCTCGAACTCGGCGGCAACAACGCGGGCATCGTCTCGCAGACCGCCATGCGCGATCTCGCGTTGCGCGGCATCCTGTTCTCGGCGGTCGGCACGGCGGGACAGCGCTGCACGTCGCTGCGGCGTCTTTTCGTGCACGACAGCATCTACGACGAAACCGTCGCGCGCCTGAAGGATCTCTACGCGAAAGTGCCGGTCGGCAATCCGCTGGAGCAGGGCGTTTTGATGGGCCCACTCATCGACGTTCAGGCGTTCGCACGCATGCAGGACGCGCTGGAGCAGGCGAAGGGCGAAGGCGGCAAGGTGACGGGCGGCGAACGCGTCACGGTGAAGGGCCATGAAAACGGCTACTACGTGCGCCCGGCGCTGGTCGAAATGCCGTCGCAGACGGACGTCGTGCTGAAGGAAACCTTCGCGCCGATTCTCTACGTGATGCGCTATTCCGATTTCGACGACGCCATCGCCGCGAACAACGCCGCCGCGCATGGCCTGTCGTCGTGCGCGTTCACCACCGATCTGCGCGAGGCCGAGCGTTTCCTGTCCGCATCGGGCAGCGATTGCGGCATCGCCAACGTGAACATCGGGCCGAGCGGTGCGGAGATCGGCGGCGCGTTCGGCGGCGAGAAGGAAACCGGCGGCGGCCGCGAATCGGGCTCGGACGCGTGGAAGGCCTACATGCGCCGCGCGACCAACACGATCAACTACTCGTCGGAATTGCCGCTCGCGCAGGGCATCGACTTCAATCTGAGCTGAGGCCAACGTGACTTCGAGCGTTGTCATCGTAGGTGGCGGCGTGATCGGCAGCTCGGTCGCGTACTTTCTGCGCGCATCGGACCCGACCGTGCAAGTCACGGTAATCGAGCGCGATCCGACTTACGCGCGCTCGTCGTCGGCGCTGTCGGCGGCGTCGATCCGGCAGCAGTTCTCGACACCGCTTTCGGTGCGCATGTCGCTCTTCGGCATCGATTTCCTGCGCGCGATCGGCGAGCGGCTCGAAGTGAACGGCGAGCGTCCGTCGATCGATCTGCACGAAGGCGGTTATCTTTTTCTCGCGACGCCAGCGGGCGTTTCGACCCTGCGCGAGAACCACGCGCTGCAGCGCGAACTCGGCGCGGACATCAGTCTGCTCGACGCCGGGCAACTGCGCGCGCGTTTTCCGTGGCTCAACACGGACGATCTCGCGGCGGGCGCGTTCGGCGAAAGCGGCGAAGGCTGGTTCGATGGCTACGGTCTCGTGCAGGCGCTGCGTCGCAAGGCGCAGGCGCTCGGCGCGCGCTATGTGACGACGGAAGTGGTCGGCATCGAACGCGAAGGCCGGCGGGCGAGCGCCGTGCGCGCGGCAAACGGCGAAACCTATGCCTGCGATGTCGTCGTGAATGCGGCGGGTGCGTGGTCGCGCTCGATTGCGGCGATGCTCGGCATCGACATTCCCGTGTTCGCGCGGCGGCGCAGCATCTTCAACGTGTCGTCGCCGGCGAAGCTCGAACGCGCGCCCTTGCTGATCGATCCGACCGGCGTCTATTTCCGTCCCGAAGGGCGCACGTATATCTGCGGCACGTCGCCCTCGGCGGACAACGATCCCGACGATTTACCGCTCGATGAAGTCGATCACACGCTTTTCGACGACGTGATCTGGCCGACGCTCGCACATCGCGTGCCGGGATTCGAGGCGTTGCGTGTCGAGCGCTGCTGGTCCGGCTATTACGAATACAACGTGCTGGATCAAAACGCGATCATCGGACGTCATCCGGATATCGACAATTGCATCTTCGCCAATGGCTTCAGCGGTCACGGCCTGCAGCAAGGCCCGGCGACGGGGCGCGGCGTGAGCGAGCTGATTTTGCGCGGGCGTTACGAGACGCTCGATTTATCGCCGCTCGACTGGACTCGCGTGCTGGAGAACCGGCCGATCGTCGAAAAGAATGTCGTATAACTGATAGAAGACCTGGAAACGCCGTTTTTCCATAACCGATGATTTAAGTCTGCCCGGCCGCGTACCGGGCATTTTTTTGGCTACGTAAATAGACAGGCGGATTGAAACCGGTTCGGTTTGCGTTGCGAACGGGCATTCTTATCATCATCGTCAGGCTGACGGGCGGCGTCCATTAATGAAATCCACTAGGGCCAGCCGCTTTGGATGAGCGCATTCTGGATCTGTCGAAACGCTTTTCTCGCGCTTTATAGATAGGAGGCAAAACATGGAAGCGAATACGAGCGCGCATTTCTATGCCTGGATCGACGACGGCGAGCTGCCGCCGGACACCAGCGTTCCGGTGTCGCACCGTTCCAGCCAGGTATCTGCGGAACCGCATTATGTTGCCGAAATTTGCGGACGTTTCGGAAAGACGGAAGAGGAAAAAAACTCCTGTGTGATTCGCGGATATAACTGACGTCGTTGAATGCAGTGTGTTGCGCGCGTGACACGCTTTGTCACGGCGCACATTAACGCGCGCAAAGATGCGCATGCGCGATTCATGAAAAGACCTCATGAAACGCATATAGCGGATGTTTGTGTGCGTTATCAAACGGAAAATCCTTCCGAGTGTTTTGGTTGATTGGAACGTGTAAATCGAACCCGCCGCGTGCGGGTTTTTCATTTTCGGCGTGTCTCGCAAGATTTTCGCTCCTTCGGCAGTCCGCGCCCGCCGATGGCACAATCGCTCGCAATGCAGGCCAATCAGGAGCAAGGGTGGCGAACCTGGATCTGGACAATCCGTTTCTCGAGGCGCTCGGTGCGACGCTCACGGAATGGCGCGCGGGCTACGCCGAATTCACGATGCCGATACACGCGGGGCACCTGAACCGGCAACGCATCCTGCAGGGCGGCGCGATCGCCACGCTGCTCGACGCCGCCTGCGGCTACGCCGGCCTTTTCACGACGGGCGCAGCGCCCGTGCACGGCTTCACGCTTTCGCTGACCGTGAATTATCTCGATCGCGGCATCGGTGACAAAGTCGTCGCGAAAGGCTTTCTCGAGCGGCAGGGACGCTCCGTGTATTTCGCGCGCGGCGAGGCGTGGGTCGACGATCGCGTGATGATCGCGAGCGCGCAAGGCACGTTCAAATACGCGCGCTGATGGCCACGCGAAATCTCCTCCGACGTCTCGATCTCACGACGCTGCAACTCTTTCTCGCCGTGTTCGAGGAAGGCACGCTCACGCGCGCGGCCGAACGCGAAGCGATCGCGGTATCGGCGGCGAGCAAGCGTCTGCTCGAACTGGAGCAAGCCGTCGGCGCCGTGCTCTTCGAGCGCAAGGCGCGCGGCATGGCGCTGACGCCGGCCGGCGAAACGCTGCTGCATCATGCGCGGCGCGTGCTGCGCGATGTCGAGAACATCGGTATCGAACTCGCGGAGCACGCGAGCGGCGTGCGCGGCTATGTGCGGATGATGGCGAACCTCTCGGCGATCGTCGAATTCCTGCCGGAGGATTTGCGCGCGTTTTCGTCGGTGCACGAGCAGATCAAGATCGATCTGGAAGAGCGGCCGAGCGGTGGCATTGTGGAAGGCGTCGCGGACAGTCTCGTCGATCTCGGTATCTGTTCCGGCGATGCCGACACGCGCGGACTCGAAAGCGCGCATTATCGGCACGACCGGCTCGCGCTCGTCATGCCTGGCGATCATCCGCTGGCGCGGCGCGAGACGATCAGCTTCGCGGAAACGCTCGATTTCGATCATATCGGCTTGCATTCGGCCAGCTCGATCAACATGCGCACGCATCTCGCGGCGCGACAGGCGGGCCGCGCGTTGCGGCTGCGCATCCACGTGCCTGGCTTCGACGCCGTGTGCCGCATGGTGCAGGCGGGCATGGGCGTCGGCGTGCTGCCGATGCAGGTATTCGAAGCGATGGGCCGCCAGCTCGGCCTCGCGGCAGTCGCACTCGACGACGAATGGGCCGCGCGCAGTCTCGTGATCGTCGTGCGCGATTCTGATGCGCTCTCGCCGGTGAGCCGTCTGCTGTTCGATCATCTGCGGACCGTCGAAGCGCGCGGCTAGCGCCGCAAAGCCGGCCGAGCGTTCGCGTTTGACGAACGATGCTTGCCGAAATGCGGTTGGACGCACGCGAGCGTTCGCCAATAAGCTTGTCTCCATCAAAAGCACGGATCAGGAGACGAGCAGCATGAGTGGACCTCTTCAGGGCATTCGCGTCATCGAAATCGGCACGCTGATCGCTGCGCCGTTCGCGGCGCGCATGCTGGCCGAATTCGGCGCGGAAGTCATCAAGATCGAATCGCCGAACACCGGCGATCCCCTTCGCAAATGGCGCAAGCTTCACGAGGGCACGTCGCTCTGGTGGTATCTGCAATCGCGCAACAAGAAGTCGGTGTGCGTGAATCTCAAGTCGCCCGAAGGCGCGGACGTGATCAAGCGGCTCGCCGCCGATGCCGACATCGTCATCGAAAACATGCGCCCCGGCGCGCTCGAAAAGCTCGGCCTCGGCTGGGACATTTTGCATGCAATAAACCCGAAGCTCACGATGGTCCGCATCTCCGGCTACGGCCAGACGGGCCCGTACCGCGATCGTCCGGGCTTCGGCGCGATCGGCGAGGCGATGGGCGGCATTCGCTACACGACCGGCGACGCCGAAGGGCTGCCCGCGCGTGTCGGCGTGAGTCTCGGCGATTCGCTCGCGTCGCTGCACGGCGTGATCGGCGCGTTGATGTCGGTGTTGCGCGTGAAGACCGGCAAGGGCGACGGCCAGGTCGTCGACGTCTCGCTCGTCGAAAGCGTCTTCAATCTGATGGAAAGCCTCGTGCCCGAGTACGACCTGCTCGGCCACGTGCGCGAGCGCAGCGGCGGGGCGCTGCCGGGCATCGCGCCGTCGAACACGTATCGCACGGAGGATGGCGGCTTTGTCGTGATCGCGGGCAATAGCGACCCGATCTACAAGCGCCTGATGAACGTGATCGGCCGCCCCGATCTCGCGGACGATCCCGCGCTCGCGCGCAATGACGGCCGCGTGCGACACAGCGCGATGCTCGACGAAGCGATCACCGCGTGGACCTCGCATCACTCGATGGACGACGTCCTCGCGACGCTCGAGCGCGAGGAAGTGCCCTCGGGCCGCATCTATTCGGTCGCGGATATCGTCGACGACGCCCATTACCAAGCGCGCGACATGCTGCTGCAGGCGAATCTGCCGGGCGGCGCGTCGGTGAAGATGCCGGGCATCGTGCCGAAGCTCTCCGATACGCCGGGCGAAGTGCGCTGGCAAGGTCCGTCGCTCGGCGAGCATACGCAATCGGTGCTCGAATCGCTCGGCTTCGGCGCGGATGAAGTGGAACGGCTGCGTGCCGAAGGAGCGGTGCAATGAATTTTGAATACAAAGAACCGTTGATTGTGCAGGAAGTCGCGCCGCGCGATGGCTTGCAGATCGAGAAGCAGTGGGTCGAGACGGAAGACAAGATCGCGCTGATCGATGGCCTCTCGGCATGCGGATTCACGCGCATCGAAGCGGGCTCGTTCGTGTCGCCGAAAGCGATTCCCGCACTGCGCGATGGCGACGCGGTCTTCAACGGCATCCGTCGCGATCCGGGCGTGATCTACGTTGCGCTCGTGCCGAACGTGAAGGGCGGCGAGCGCGCGCTCGCCGCCAACGCCGATGAACTGAACCTCGTGATGTCCGCGAGCCAGACGCACAATCGCGCGAACATGCGCATGAGTTGCGAGTCGTCGCTGGCCGGTTTCGGCGATGTCGTGCGGCTCGCCGCCGCGACCGTCTCACTGAACGCGACGGTCGCAACCGCGTTCGGCTGTCCGTTCGAAGGACAGATCGACGAAGAGCGCGTCGTGTCGATCGTGCGGACGTATCGCGAGATGGGCATCACCGGCATCACGCTCGCGGATACGACCGGCATGGCGAATCCGCGACAGGTTGCGCGGCTCGTCGCGCGCGTGCTCGAACACGTCCCCGCCGCCGATCTGACGCTGCACTTCCACAACACGCGCGGTCTCGGCCTCGCCAACGTCCTCGCCGCCTACGACGCCGGCGCGCGCCGCTTCGACGCCGCGCTCGGTGGCCTCGGCGGGTGTCCGTTTGCGCCGGGCGCATCGGGAAACATCTGCACCGAAGACCTCGTGAACATGTGCGAAGAGATGGGCATTCCGGCGGGCGTCGATCTGCAAAAGCTGATCGCGCTGTCGCGCACCTTGCCCGCGCTCGTCGGACATGAGGTGCCGGGACAAGTCGCGAAAGCGGGGCGCAACTGCGATCTGCATCCCGCGCCCGACTACGTGCGGACCATTTGAATCACAAGACCAAAACAATATTGGAGACAACATGAGCGATCTAAGCGTTCACGCGGCCGGCGAGCCGCACCTTCTCGCGAACACCTCGGACATCGTTCGCAAGGTGGCATTGCGGCTCATGCCGCTCATCATGCTGTGCTATTTCTTCGCGTTCTTCGACCGCATCAACATCAGTTTTGCGAAATTTCAGATGCAGAGTTCGCTCGGTCTGTCCGACACCGCCTACGGTCTCGGCGCGAGTCTCTTCGTGATCGGCTACGTGATCTTCGAAGTGCCGAGCAACATGCTGCTCTACAAGGTCGGCGCGCGCCGCTGGATCGCGCGCATCATGATTTCGTGGGGCATCGCGACCGCGCTCATGGTCTTCGTGCAGACGGAATGGCAGTTCTACGGGCTGCGTTTCATCATCGGCGCGATGGAAGCGGGCTTCGCGCCGGGCGTGCTGTATTACCTGACGCTGTGGTTTCCGGCGAGCTATCGCGGGCGCATCACGTCGATGTTGTTTCTGGCATCGGCGTTCTCGGGTCTTTTCGGCGCGCCGCTGTCGGGCCTCGTGCTCGGGCATCTGAACGGCGTAGCGGGCATCGCGGGCTGGCACTGGCTGTTCCTGCTCGGCGGCATGCCGTGCGTGCTGCTCGGCATTCTCGTGCTGAAGGTGCTGAAGGATCGCGTCGATGACGCCGCATGGCTCACGAGCGACGAAAAGGCTTGTCTCAAGAGCCAGATCTCGACGCAAAGCCAGCACACGGACACCGGCCATTCGCTCTTCGGCGCGATCAAGACGCCGGGTTTTCTGATGCTTGGGCTCATCTACTTTCTGATTCAGATCGCGTCGTACGGCCTCAACTTCTGGGCGCCGCATCTGATCCGCGCGGCAGGCACGCAGAATCCGACGATCATCGGGCTGCTCACGGCGGTGCCGTATATCTGCGGTGCGATCTGCATGGTCGTGGTGGGCCGTATGTCGGATCGATCGGGTGAGCGTCGCAAGTTCGTCGCGGCGTTGCTGGTGATGGCGGCAGCGGGCTTCTTCGCGGCAGGCATTTTCGACAAGCAGACGACGCTTCTCATCGCCGCGCTCGGCGTGATGGGCGCAGGCGTGATCGCATCGATCCCGGCGTTCTGGGCGCTGCCGCCGAAGCTGCTGACCGGCGCAGGCGCGGCGGGCGGCATCGCGCTGATCAATACGTTGGGTCAACTGGGCGGCATCGTGAGTCCGGTGATGGTCGGCCGCATCCGCGACACGATGGGCAGCACGACGCCCGCGCTCTACGCGATCGGCGGGATGAGCGTGCTGTGTGCGCTGTTGCTGCTCTTTGGCCTGCCGCAGTCGCTGAAACAGAAGGATCATTCGGCGCAACAGGCCTGATCTCCCTACGTTTCCGAATGCAAAAGCGCCCGGCGGACGGCATGTCCCCGGGCGCTTTTTGCATTTTGCATCTGGCGTTTTGCATGCATTCGGCCAGATGGCATCTTGCTTGCCGCATTCAAGCCGGCATCAATCCTTCCACACCCACTCGCGAATATCGTCGCGATCGATGCCTTCTTCGTGCGCGTATCGAACGCTTTCGATGATCTGGTTCTTGAGCCATTCCTTCGTATGCGCGCTGCTGCCCGCGATGCGCGTCACGCGGTCGATCACGTCGATCGCGAGCGTATAGCGATCCACGCCGTTGATGATCGCGAGTTCGAACGGCGTGTTGATGTTGCCGCGTTCGCGATAGCCGTGCACGTGCATGTTCGCGTGGTTCGTGCGGTTGTACGTGAGCTTGTGCACGAGCGATCCATACGAATGGAAGTTGAAGATCACCGGCTTGTCGCGCGTGAAGATCGAGTCGAAATCGCGATGTGAAAGACCGTGCGGATGCTCCGTGTCCGGCATCAGCCTGAACAGATCGACGACATTGACGAAGCGGATCTTCAGATCGGCGCAATTCGCCTTCAGGATTTCGACGGCGGCGAGCGCTTCCATCGTCGCGATATCGCCTGCGCATGCGATCACGACATCCGGCTCCGCGTTCTGATCCGTCGACGCCCAGTCCCATATGCCGATGCCCTTCGCGCAATGCACGATGGCGTCCTGCATGCTCAGATACTGCAGATGCGGCTGCTTGTCCGCGACGATCACGTTCACATAGTCATGCGTGCGCAAACAATGATCCGCGACGCTCAACAGACAGTTCGCATCGGGCGGCAGATAGATGCGCACGACGCCCGGGCTCTTGTTCGTGACGACATCGAGAAAGCCGGGGTCCTGATGCGTGAAACCGTTGTGATCCTGCCGCCACACGAGCGACGTGATCAGCAGGTTGACGGACGGCACCGGCGCGCGCCAGTCGAGTTCGGTCTTCGCTTTTTCGAGCCACTTCGCGTGCTGGTTGAACATCGAATCGATCACGTGCACGAAGGCTTCGTAGGTCGCGAAAAGACCGTGACGCCCGGTGAGCACGTAGCCCTCGAACCAGCCTTCGAGCGTGTGCTCGGACAGCATTTCCATGACGCGGCCATCGATAGACAGCGCGCCGCCGTCGTCGTCCTCGGGCAGCGTCTGTGCGAGCCAGCGCTTGCCCGATGCTTCGTACACGCCGTCGAGCTTGTTGCTCGCGGTTTCATCCGGTCCGAAGAGCCGGAAGCTCGTCATGTTGCGGCGGATCACATCGCGCAGAAAGGTGGCGAGCACGGCTGTCGGCGACTGATAGACGCTCGCCGCGCGCTTGAACTCGAACGCGTAGTCGCGGATATCGGGCAGATCGAGCGATTGCCGCAGCACGCCGCCGTTCGCGTGCGGATTCGCGCTGATGCGGCGCGTGCCCTCGGGCGCGAGCGCGCGCAGCGTCTCGATCAGGCGGCCGTTTTCATCGAACAGTTCTTCGGGCCTGTAGCTGCGCAGCCACGCTTCCAGCAACGCGAGATTGCGGTGATTGCTGGCGGGATCGGTGATCGGCACCTGATGCGCGCGCCAGAAATTTTCGACCTTGTGGCCGTTGACTTCCTTCGGTCCGGTCCAGCCCTTGGGCGTGCGCAGCACGATCATCGGCCAGCGGGGGCGCGTCACGTTTTCCGGGTTGGCGCGCGCATTCGCCTGAATCGCGCGGATGTCGGCGATACAGCGTTCCAGCGTCGCGGCCATGCGCTGATGCATGGCCTCCGGCTCGTCCCCTTCGACGAAATGCGGCGCGTAGCCGTAGCCTCTGAAAAGGTCTTCGAGCTCGTCATGCGGAATACGGGCGAGGATCGTCGGATTGGCAATCTTGTAACCGTTCAGATGGAGTATCGGCAGCACGGCGCCGTCGGTCGCGGGATTGAGAAACTTGTTCGAATGCCAGGATGTGGCGAGCGGGCCGGTTTCCGCTTCGCCGTCGCCCACGACCGTCGCGACGATCAGATCCGGATTGTCGAACGCCGCGCCGAACGAATGCGACAGGCTATAGCCGAGCTCGCCGCCTTCGTGGATCGATCCGGGCGTTTCCGGCGTGCAATGCGAACCGATGCCGCCCGGCGACGAAAACGCCCGGAAGAGCCTGAGCATGCCGCGTTCGTCGGCGCTGCGATCGGGATAGATTTCCGAGTAATGGCCTTCGAGCCACGCATTGGCGAGCGTCGCGGGCGCGCCGTGGCCGGGGCCGGAGACGAACAGCACGTTCAGGTCATCGCGTTTGATCAGACGGTTCAGATGCACCCATACGAACGACTGGCCGGGGTCCGATCCCCAGTGGCCGAGCAGGCGCCGCTTGATGTGCTCGGGCTTGAGCGGCTCGCGCAGGAGCGGATTCGCGCGCAAATAGATCATGCCGGCCGACAGATAGTTGCAAGCGCGCCAGTAGGCGTCGATTTTTGCGAGCAGGTCGGGCGCGAGCGGCGTTTCGAGGGCGGTCGTGCGGAGGACGTCGTCGTTCAATGGCTTCTCCTTGCTGGTGGGAGGATCGGTCGAGCGTCGTGCGGGGCGGGCGAGATCGCGCGCAGATCGGGTCCTGCGCGTGATTCAATGATCGGGGGGTGTGTGGCGTTTTGGTTGCAGGGCGCGCGCGCCCGGAGCAACATCCTGGTGGGGAGTTGGCGGCGGGCGAGGCGGGTGCGTTAGTCCATCGCGGAGTGCCGCAGGTCGTAGTCCATCACGATGGCGCGGTTATCCTGCCACATGCCGATGTAGTGGACCATGAAACTTTCCGGGCGGCGGTAGATCCAGGGCGTGTTCAGATCGATGAAGTCGAGTATGCGCGTTTTATCGAATTCCGGCATCGACTCAATCGCCCGGATGAAGTAATGCTGATCGCCGAGACTCGAATACACGTTGGACTTGTCATCCACGTTCCGGCACTCATCTATGACCCGCGCGAGGGCGTCGTAATTGGGCTGATTGCGCTGGAAGCCCATGATTCCGGAATTGAAGCTCCAGGTTCCCACATCGCGCGCGAGTACCGTTTCCCGGTCTCGCGTCAGCGGTTCGAGGCGCCGGTTCATGTCGTTGATGAGCACGTCGGCGTCGAGCCAGAATACCCATTGATGATTCGGCAGATATTCGCGCAGCAACGCGGCTTTGAACCAGTTGGCGGAGGTCTTGCCGTCGTTCAGTTGCGGCGGAATATCGCGATGTACGTACAGCGTGTAGCCGTGGCGTTCGCAGTAATGCCTGAAGTTGGCCTCGGCGATACGTCCGTAGCACGCCACGTTCGGCGTATAGAGCATGACAACGGCGATCGCCCGGCTCGGCTGATACACGCTCTTCGCGCCGGTTTCGCGCACGCCTGGATCGGTGAGCGAAAGAAACGGCTTCCCGCGCGCCCGGCATTCGTTGACGTGCTCGACGACCGCCGTCCGGTAGCGCCGATGCTGCTTCTCGTCGACAAAAGTGAGCGAGAAGGCGTTCCAGATCGCCCAGACGCTTTCCAGATTGGCCGCGGCCGGAATGACCACGTACAGGTCGCCGACTTTGAACTGCTGCGGGCAGGTCGTGAAGTCATGCAGCATCTCGGCTTCGTTTTCCGGCAGCACGACGCCGATGCGGCAACGGCTGACGAGTTCCGCGAGCTTGGCGCGGACGGTTTCCGTATTGCGGAAAATGAGGACGTCGGTCTGCGCGGCGTCGGTGTGGGCGCAGGTCAGAAGCCAGTCACGCCCGGCCATCAGGTCGGGCAGCGCGACCGGCCGCAGTATCGCGGCGTTCTCGCTCAACAGCATGAGGATTTCGTTCGGCGCGGCCTGGCTCAGATGACGAAGGAGCGTTTCGTATTTGTAGACCCATCGTATCGGGCTCGGGCTGCCGGACAAATCGGAGCAGTCGATTTCGATATGACGATAACCGAGCTCGCGCGCATAGCTGCGATGGTTGGCAAGCGCACCGGGCGCGTGGTCGAACAGAAGGCTGAGGACGATCATGAAAGACAGAAGGCGATTGAACGTGTTTCGTTATGACGGCCGCGTGGGCGAACCGCCTAGCATCGCTGTAAAGCGCGCGCGTTCGCATGGGAACTGTCCTAAAACCGCGTGCAATACATCATTTCTCAAGCGCTCATAGAATGTCCGAATGATCCGAAAATCCGATTCCACGGCCGATCCGCTTCACGGCTTTCATCCCGCCGTCGCCGGCTGGTTCCGCTCGCGCTTTTCCGCGCCGACCGCCGCGCAGGCGCGCGCGTGGCCGCTCGTGCACGCGCGCCGCTCGACGCTCGTCGCCGCGCCGACGGGCTCGGGCAAGACGCTCACCGCGTTTCTCGCGGCCATCGACGAACTGGTGCGCGATGGCATCGCATGCGGCGGGGCGCTGCCGGACGAGACGCGCGTCGTCTATGTGTCGCCGCTGAAGGCGCTGTCGAACGACATTCACGTGAATCTGGAAGAACCGCTCGCGGGTATCGCGCAGACCCTGCGCGAATCCGGCGTCGCCGCGCCAAAGATTCGCGCGGCCGTGCGCACCGGCGACACGACGCAGCAAGAGCGCAATGCGGTCAGAAAGCGCCCGCCGCACATCCTCGTGACGACGCCGGAATCGCTCTATGTGCTGCTGTCGTCCGATTCGGGCCGCGCGATGCTGTCGAGCACGCGCACCGTGATCGTCGACGAAATCCATGCGGTCGCGGGCAGCAAGCGCGGCTCGCATCTGAGCCTGTCGCTCGCGCGGCTCGACGCGCTGTGCGAGGAAGCGGGCGGGCAGCGTCCGGTGCGCGTGGGTTTATCGGCGACGCAAAAGCCGATCGAGCTCGTCGCGAAGTTTCTCGTCGGTGAAAGCGAGCCGGGCGAAATCGTCGATGTCGGCCACGTCCGCGCGCGCGATCTCGCGCTCGACATTCCGCCGACGCCGCTCGAAGCGATCATGTCCAACGACACGTGGGAGCGCGTGTACGACCGTCTCGCGGAACTCGCCGGGCAGCATCGCACGACGCTCGTGTTCGTCAACACGCGCCGCATGGCCGAGCGCGCGGCGCGGCATCTGACCGAGCGGCTCGGCAAGGAAGCCGTCGCCGCGCATCACGGCAGTCTCGCGCGGGAGCATCGGCTGGAGGCGGAGCAGCGGCTCAAGCGCGGCGAATTGCGCGTGCTGATCGCGACCGCTTCGCTGGAGCTCGGCATCGATATCGGCGATGTCGATCTCGTCTGCCAGATCGGCTCGCCCGGTTCGATCGGCGCGTTCTTGCAGCGTGTCGGACGCTCGGGGCATCACGTCGGCGGCGTGCCGAAAGGCCGGCTTTTTCCGACGTCGCGCGACGATCTGATCGAATGCACGGCGCTCCTCGACTGCGTGCGGCGCGGCGAACTCGATGCGCTGACAATTCCGCACGCGCCGCTCGACGTGCTCGCGCAGCAGATCACCGCCGAAGTCGCGTGCCGCGAGTGGGGCGAGGACGAGCTTTTCGCGCGCATCACGCGGGCCTATCCGTATGCGACGCTCGACCGCGCGCATTACGAGGCCGTGCTGCGCACGCTCGCGGAAGGCTATACCGGGCGGCAGGGCGTGCGCGCGGCGTATGTGCATCGCGACGCGGTCTCGCGCACGCTGCGCGGCCGGCGCGGCGGCAAGCTGACGGCGGTGACCTCGGGCGGCGCGATTCCCGACAACGCCGATTTCGCCGTGATCCTCGAGCCGCAGGGCTTGCAGATCGGCACGGTGAACGAGGATTTCGCCGTCGAAAGCCTTGCGGGCGATATCTTCCAGCTCGGCAACACGTCGTACCGGATCGTGCGTGTGGAGGGCGGGCGCGTGCGCGTCGAGAACGCGAACGGCCAGCCGCCGAACATCCCGTTCTGGCTCGGCGAAGCGCCGGGCCGCAGCGACGAGCTTTCGCACGCCATCGCGCGGCTGCGCAATGAGATCGATGCAAGGCTCGCGCAAGGCACCGTCGATGAAACCGTGGCGTGGCTCGCGCAAGCGACGAGCATCGATGGCGAAGCGGCGCGGCAGATCGTCGACTATCTGGCGCGTTCGCGCGCTGCTCTGACCGTGCTGCCGACGCAGGACACGCTCGTTATGGAGCGTTTCTTCGACGAATCCGGCGGCACGCAACTGGTCATTCACGCGCCGTTCGGCAGCCGCGTGAATCGCGCGTGGGGGCTCGCGTTGCGCAAGCGCTTCTGCCGCACGTTCAACTTCGAGCTGCAGGCGGCGGCCACCGAGGACGCCATCGTGCTGTCGCTGACGGGTAGCCACAGCTTCGCGCTCGATGACGTCTGGCGCTATCTGAAATCCGCGACAGCCGAGCACGTACTGATTCAGGCAGTGCTCGACGCGCCGCTCTTCGGCGTGCGCTGGCGCTGGAACGCGACCAACGCGCTCGCGCTGCCGCGCTACACCGGCGGGCGCAAGGTCGCGCCGCAACTGCAGCGCATGAAGAGCGAGGATCTGCTCGCGGCGGTGTTTCCGGATCAGGTCGCGTGCGCGGAGAACATCGCGGGCGAACGCGAGGTGCCGGCGCATCCGCTCGTCGAGCAGACCATCGACGATTGCCTGCACGACGCGATGGACGCCGACGCATGGCTCGCGCTTCTTCGACGCATCGAAACGGGCGATGTCCGGCTCGTCACGCGCGAGTTGCCGGCGCCGTCGCCGCTCGCGGCCGAGATTCTGTCGGCGCGGCCGTACGCATTCCTCGACGATGCGCCGCTCGAAGAACGCCGCACGCAGGCCGTGCTCGCGCGACGCTGGAGCGATCCGCAATCCGCGGACGATCTCGGCGCGCTCGATCCCGAAGCCATCGCGAGCGTGCGCGAGGAAGCGTGGCCCGAGGTCACGAGCGCCGATGAAATGCACGAGGCGCTGTCGATGCTCGCCTGCATCGCCGATGCCGAAGCCCAGCGCAATCCGCAATGGATCGCGTGGCTCGACGCGCTCGCGCACTCGGGCCGCGCGACGCGCCTGCAGATCGCGGAGCACGACGCGCTGTGGACGCCCGTCGAACGTCTCGCGTGCGTGCGCGCCGTCTACGTGCACGCGCCGATGCATCCGCCGCTGACGCCGCCGCCCGGTTTCGACGATGCCTGGGCGCCCGACGATGCGCTCGTCGAAATCGTGCGCGCGCGGCTGTCCGGGTTCGGGCCGCTGAGCGTGCCGGAGATCGCGCGGCCGCTCGCGTTGCCGGCATCGGCGATCGCGCTCGCGTTGACGCGGCTCGAAGCGCAAGGCTACGTGATGCGCGGCCGGTTCACGCCGGGCGCAGAGGCCGACGAGTGGTGCGAGCGGCATCTGCTCGCGCGGATTCATCGCTATACGGTGCGGCGGCTGCGTCGCGAGATCGAGCCGGTCGAGCGCCAGGATTTCATGCGCTTTCTGCTCGAATGGCAGCGCGTCGCACCCGATTCACATGGCGCGGGCCGCGACGCGCTCGGCGCCGTGCTCGAACAGCTCGAAGGATTCGAGGCGCCCGCCGTCGCGTGGGAGGAAGAGATTCTGCCGGCGCGCATCGCGGATTATTCCGGGATGTGGCTCGACGATCTGTGCCGCGCCGGCAAGCTCGTGTGGACGCGTCCGGCGGGACGGTCGCGCGCGTCGGGCGGCCCGGTGCGCGGCACGCCGATCGTGCTGCTGCCACGCCGTCATCTGGATGCGTGGAACGCGCTCATGCGCCCCGGCGACGCGCCGCAGCTTTCATCGCGCGCCGAACGCGTGTTCGATGCCCTGAACGCGCACGGCGCGATGTTCTTCGACGAACTGCTCTCCGACGCGCGTCTCCTGCGCACCGAGCTCGAAGACGCGCTTGGCGAACTGGTGGCGCTCGGACTCGTCAACGCCGACAGCTTCGCGGGCCTGCGCGCGCTGCTCGCGCCCGCGGCGAAGCGCAACGCGTTCGCGCGGCGTCCGAGACGCGGCGGTCTGTTCATCGGCGGAATGGACGATGCGGGGCGCTGGGCGCTCCTGCGCCGCGCAAAGCCCGACGACGCGCGCGAAGACGGCGATCTCGAACACGTCGCGATGACGCTCTTGCGGCGTTATGGCGTCGTGTTCTGGCGTCTGCTGGAGCGCGAGGCCGAGTGGCTGCCGCCGTGGCGCGATCTGCTGCGTGTTTATCATCGGCTGGAAGCGCGCGGCGAGATTCGCGGCGGGCGGTTCGTCGCCGGGCTCGCGGGTGAGCAATTCGCGCTGCCCGAAGCCGTGCCGCTGCTGCGCGACATGCGCAAGCGCCCGAAGGACGGCGCATTCGTGGCGCTCTCGGCGGTCGATCCGCTCAATCTGGTCGGCACCTTGCTGCCGGGAGAAAAAGTGCCGGCGCTCGCGGGCAATCGCGTGCTGTATCGCGACGGCGTGCCGGTCGGCGCGGTGATCGCGGGCAAGACGCGTTATTTCGGCGATGTCGACGCAGAAGGGCGCGAGCGCATGCGTCTCGCGCTCGTCAAGCGCACGGCGCGTTCGCTGGGCACGCCGGCAATCGGAAGCGGGATGACGGGCACGGGCATACCGGTGCGCCATTGATGCAGCGAGGGACGCGATCCCTCGCTGCGATCGACATTATTTCTTCGTGACGATCTTGGTGGTGAACGGTCCGGTCTGCGCGGCGGGCACGTCCTTCACGGGCACGCCGGGATAGTCGACGACACGGTTTCCGCTCGACGCCGGCCGGATGCGAAACAACGGCCGCACGCCATCGCGCGCGCCGCCGACGATCGTATGCATCGCCTGCCGGTCGAGTTCGACGCTGTCGGCGAGATCCCTGATTTTGATGACGGGCATGGATGCTTCCTCCAGAGTGGGGAGTCGCAATCGAGTATAGACAATACGTGCCGGACGCACCGGAGCGACTCGCTGATCCGGTGCGCCGTTCACCGGTTGTGAAACGCCGATGACGCTTGTGAACGCCAATGGCGGCAAAAGGCGCATGCCTTCTGCCGCAAAGGACGATCGCGTAAAGCGAGGCGAATCGCGTGCCAATGGCGAGCGAAACACGCAAGGGCTTGATTTGCTGATGCTTTTCGCCATCTCGCACACTCCAGCGCCGCGCATATCGGCGCTGCCGCGCCAACACTCGTCATCGTTGTGTCGGTCTCCGAACGACATGTGCGCGATGCCGCTCATGATCGAAAACGCCATTTGCGAAAGCGCCATGTGAAGGCTAGTATCGAACGAGAACCGGGGTTTTGTTACGACAAGTAGCAGTTGATCGATTGGAGCCGCGTCGCGTCGCACAGATGACAAGTTTTGCGCAAGCGATTCGTACATATCGGGGCGACGGCGGGTCGCGCGACGAGTTCTTTGCTGGAGTGGACGGCGCACTGGCGACCGAGCAGACTCCGCCGAAGCAACTCATGGACATCCTCGACGAGGAGCACGCGGCACGACCGTTGCCGCCCGACATTTACGCGGCCATCCGCCGCCGCATCGAGCATGCGGCACGCATGCGCCCCGAAGCCGATTCCCCCACCGGACCCGCGAGCCGCGACGAAACGCGGCTGCAGACCTCGCCAGGCTTCGCGCCGCCGCCATCGCGCGATCCGAGCAGCGGCACCGGCAGCCAGGCCACGCAGGTCATGGTCGATCACGACCAGCCGATGAAGGGCGTCGGCGACACGCTCAACAGCCGTTTCGTGCTGGAAGAGTGTCTGGGCATCGGCGGGATGGGAACGGTGTACAAGGCGCTCGATCTGCGCAAGCTCGAAGCGTCGGATCGACGGCCGTATGTCGCGATCAAGGTGCTCAATCTCCAGTTCCGCGGCAATCCGAAATCGCTGATCGCGTTGCAGCGCGAGGCGCGCAAGGCGCAGCAGCTCGCGCATCGGAACATCGTCACGGTCTACGATTTCGATCGCGATGGTCAGGTCGTCTATCTGACGATGGAATATCTGTCCGGCCAGCCGATGTCGCGCTTGCTTCGGAACCCGAATTTCAAGGGCATGCCGTTCGCCGAGGTCTTCCCGATCCTGAAGGGCATGGCCAACGCGCTCGCCTATGCCCATGAACGCGGCTTCGTGCACTGCGACTTCAAGCCCGCGAACGTGTTTCTGACCGATACGTCGGAAGTGAAGGTGATCGATTTCGGCATCTCGCGCGTGATCCAGCGGCCCGAGGAAGAGACCGAGGCGACCGTCTTCGATCCCGGCAGTCTCGGCGCGCTCACGCCCGCCTACGCGAGCCCGGAAATGCTGGAGCATCGCGAGCCCGATCCGCGCGACGATATCTACGCGCTCGGCTGCATCACGTACGAATTGCTGACGGGCAAGCACCCGTTCGAGCGCGTGCCCGCGCTGCAGGCGAAAAGCGCGGGCATGAAGCCGCAGCGACCCGAGCATCTCGGCAACAAGCAGTGGAAAGCGCTGAAGGCCGCCCTCGCGTTCGAGCGCGAGGCGAGGACGCCGAGCGTCACGCAATTTTTCGAAGAGATCGGCGAGGATCATGCGCCGTCGCCGCCGGGCAAGGCGAAGAAGCGCGGTGGGCCGAAACTCGCGATCGGCGCGGCGGCGGTCGCGGTGGTGCTCGTCGCGGGCGCGGGATACTACTTCTACGATCAGTCGAAAGGCGGCGAAGAGTCCGCGCGCGTCGCGCCGTCAGTTCCGTCGGCTCCGTCCGATGAAAGCGCGTCGGGCGCGGTCACGCCGCATGCGCCAACGAACGCTGCGCCGGCACCCACCGTGGCGGTCACGCCCGCCGTGCCCGCGACGCCCATTCCCGAACTCACGATGGCCGCCGTCACGCCCGTGCTCGCGAGCGTGCCGTGCTCGGCGCTCGTCGCATCGGTGCACGATCAGACCGTCGACGTACAGGGCTTCGTGTCGCAGAAGTACGGTCTCGCGAAACTGAAGGAAGCGCTCGGCCGCGTGCCCGGCGTGAAGACGACAAACTTCGGCGTGCAGCAGGTCGCCGACGACAAGTGCGATCTGCTCAAGGTGTACGGCCCGTTCTGGACGGCCAACCGGCAGACGGGCAGGCCGGCGTCGGTGCATACCCGCTCGCGCGCGACGCGCCTGACCGAAGGCGATCCGCTCATCATCGATCTGATGACGCCAGGGTTCGAGTCCTACGTCAACGTCGACTATTTCATGCTCGATGGCAGCGTCGTGCATCTCGTGCCCAACACGCGTTCGCGCGACAACCAGGCGCCTGCGAACTACACGGCGACCATCGGTACGATGGGCGACTGGGTCGTCGGCAAGCCGTTCGGTTCGGAGATGATCGTGCTGACGGTCACGCCCGCGCCGCTCTTCGACTCGGCGCGCCCCGACAGCGAGGCGAAGCCCGAATATCTGCGCGCCGTCGAGAAACGGCTCTCCGCGCTCGCGGGCAAGTACGGCCGCGACCGCGTGGCCGTCGATATCTTCCAGATCACGACGCAGGCGAAGAAGTAACGCACGCTCAGGGTTTCGTCGCGCAAGCGAGCACGCAAGGCATCGGCAGAAGCAGTTCGCCGTGTTGCGCGTACGTTTTCACGCGCGTGCGCACTTCCTGCTCGATCGCGGCAAGCGCGCTCTTCGACTGCGCGCGCAATATCGCCGCCATGCGCACGCCGCCGTGCATCAATCCGTCGAGCGGCGTTTCGGGCAGCACGAGATGCCACGTTTGCTCGACTTCATCGGCGCGTGCATCGATGAAGCCCGCTTCGGTCAGCACGCGCACGCATTCCGCTGGATCGCCGAAGCGAAAAAAGGGCGGCGCGGGCGGCAGTCCGATATCGAGCGTGCCGTGCAGCCGTACAGCATCGAGCACCATGCCGAAACCGACCGCGCGTTCGGGCATCGCCCACGCGGTGAACGCGATGCGCCCGCGCCGGCGCAGCACGCGCGCCGCTTCGTCGAGCGCGCGTTCCGGCTCCGGAAAATGCAGCATGCCGAAGTTGATGCCGACAGCGTCGAAGCTTTCGTCGCCGAACGGCAAATGCTCGGCGTCCGCGTGCTCGAACTCGATCTCGGGATGAAGCTGACGGGCATGCGCGATCATCGACGCGGAAAAGTCGACGGCCGTCGCGGTCGCGCCGCGCTCGATGGCCGCCGCGGCGAGATTGCCGGGCCCGGCGGCGACATCGAGCATGCGGATGCCGGGACCGACCGCCAGCGCATCGAGCAGCGCGGGATGCGACTGGACGGTCAGCCTGCCGAAATAGTCCTCGTACGACGGGACGACGTGCTCCCAGCCGTTCCTTTCGAACGCCGCGAATTCATCGAATTGCATGACGCACCTCCGCTCGCCGCACCCAGCGGCTCGTCGTTGCCGGAGGCCGGGCCTCGTCAGGACCGCGCGAGGCTAGGTCTTGGGCTTCTCCATCGAAGCTTTGAGCTCGTTCAGGGCGTCTTCCATGCGTTTGCTGACGAGCGCATAGGCTTCGGCCTGAGTCTGCTGGGTCGTGCGCGCGATGTCCTGCATGTCCGCGAGCGCGTTGTGCAGCGCGCGTTGCACGACTTCATTGGCGTTGAAGGGCGGCTGGGTCGACGTAGTGGCGAATTGTTTGGCGATGGATTCCAGATCGCCCAAGGTCCGGCGCAGGATTTCGAGTTGTTTGTCGCGCAGCGCTTCCATGCCGCCGAACGCGACGCGATTGGTCGCCGCGAGCGCTTCCACGTCCTTGCGCCGCGATTCCATGATCGCGGTGACGTCGAACCCGGGAAGCTGGTACTGCTGGAACATGGCTGCAAACTGGCTGAACGGATCGCTGAAATTTTGATTCATCGTGCCTCCCCAGGGTTCTGTCGGTCGAATGCGAGCCACTCTTGCGGGCAAGGGCGAGGATGGCCCGGGCAGCATGCGCCGTGTGCGCGAACGATCATGCCGACGCGCAGCCAGCACCTGATACTACCAATATAAGCCGTGGATTTGGGGCAAGGGAAAACACCAGAACGAGCGGTTTCGCCGCGGTGGCCGTTCGAGGTTGATGCAGGTCAAATCGTGCCGCGCCGCGCAAACGACCATGAGATCATGGCGGCGCAACATCGGCACATTGGCGTGCCGCGACCGCGCAGAAGGCCGACGCCGCCCGGACGGTCGGGAGAAGATCATGATCAGGGGTGAAGGGCGCATCGTCGCGGCCTTGGGCGCCGTATTCGTGACGCTGGGCGGCATCGATGCGGCGCTGCGCGGGCTCCTCTTCGACGAAACCGCCGTGATGTACTACGGCGTGCTCGCGATACTCATCGGGGCTGCGTCGTTCGTCGTGATGCTCACACCGTTGCCGAGCGACGAGCCCTGACGTTTCTTCGTGCCGATCAGATTCGCTCTTCGCCGGCGAATACGCCGTGCTCCGCCTTGATCTGTTCGCGATCGATACACTGCACGTGCCAGCGTCCGGTGCTCTTCAAGCCGGCGCCGTCCGCATACCACAGCACGCGTCCCGCGAGACCTTCGCACGGGCCGTCCGGCGCGTCGACATCGAGACGCTCCAGCACGCAGATCGGCTCGCCGACCTGCTGGCCGCAAATCGTCGTGCCGTTCGATCCGGATTGCAGACCGCCCCAGTCCGGCACTTCCACTGACTGATGGCCCTCGCGCGACCATCGGCGGGTTTCCTTGTCGAGCCACAGGATGGCGTAGGCCGCCGATTGCGCGCCTTCGAAGCCATCCAGCTTGACCGTGATACGCATGTCATCCTCCATGAAACGATTTCGATGGACGAGACGCTCGGCACTTTCGCCGGCCATGAGCGTCATCGGTTGAATGGCGGCTTGCACCGCGCGTATTGTTAAGGCGTTGCGACGCGATCCCGGGACCGCGGTGAAAGGTTCGAACCGTGCGCGACGAAGAAGTTTAATCGCGCCGCATGTAATGGGTTCCATCGGCGATGCGCTCGTAAAGCAAAGCTTCGACCTGCGAAATTCCCGCACCGCAGCAACCACAATATCCGAGCCATTCAAGCAAGACCGATGCCGACATGTGCCTCCGACACATGTTCGCCTCGTGACTGCATGATTGCAGTTTAGTACGACAATCTGACGCTTCAGCGACAAGGCGCGGAGGCAAATCGCCGCATGGCTGCGCAGTTCGTCGGCGATGAACGCGCCGCACCATCGGAAGACGTTACGTAGCATCGACGCTCGCCGATCGTGCATGGGCGCACCACACCGGCTTTGCGCGCTCCACGGCGTCGCGCGGGCGTACATCGATAGCCGGTGTCAGAGGCAGGCTGCGCTGCACTGCAATATCGAAAACGGCTAGCTTCATTGATGCTCGAGCATCGAACGATCGACGATGCGCACCTGCCGCCCATTCAGTCCGATCGCGCCTTCGCGCTGGAGCTTTGAGAGCGTGCGGCTCACGGTTTCGAGTTCGAGCCCGAGATAGCTGCCGATATCCGCGCGCGTCATCGGCAGAAGCAGTGCGATGGCATGTTCGCCCGCCGGTGTCGCGCCCGCTTCGAGACGTTCGGCGAAATCCAGCAGGAACGCGGCGACGCGTTCGCGCGCCGGCATCGTGCCGAGCATCAGCGCGAGACGCGACGCGCGCACGATTTCCGCGCTCATGATCGCGAGCAGTTCGTGCTGCATCGCGGCGTACTCGCGGCACAAAGGCTCGAGTATGCCTACCGGCATGATGCGCACGACACTCGGTTCGAGCGCGACGGCATCGCTCTCGTGGCGGTTCGTGCAGACGCCGTCGAGACCGAGCGTTTCATTCGCGAAGTGAAAGCCCGTGACCTGCGTATGCGGGGCGCTGTCGTCGTCGGTGCTGGGAAACGTCGCGACCGTCTTGAAGCAGCCGCTTTGCACCGTATAGAGGCTGCGCAGCGGCTCGCCCGCGCAATACAGCGCGTCGCCGCGCTCGACGGTGCGGGTCGGAAACGGGATGGCGTCGGCATCCGAGAAGCGCACGTGAAGCGTTGGCGCACCGTTGTGCGCCGCGCGCCGGGCTGCGGCTCCTGCATCGACCGAAGGTTCCATTGCGGTTTCCCCCTACGGATCAGTATGGTTCACGAATGGAGGAAAGGAAAATTCAGCCGTCTCGCGCCAAGGGTCTTCAGAATTCGACGTCCAGTTCGTCGATTTCTTCGGCTTCCTGTTGCGCATCGGCGATCCACTGACGCATCTCGGGCATCGCGAGGATGCGTTCGCCGTACGCGACGATATCGGCATCGAGCTTCACGTCGTAAGTGACGAAGCGCGTGACGACGGGCGCGAACATCGCATCCGCGCACGTTCGTTCGCCGAACAGATACGGACCGCCGTATTGCGCGAGACACTCGTGCCAGATCGTCACGATGCGTTCGATGTCGGTCTGCGCGCGCGCCCACACCTTGAAGCCGGGAAAGTGCGCCTTGAGGTTCATCGGCAGGGCGGAGCGCAGCGCGGCGAAGCCCGAATGCATCTCGCCGCAGATGGCGCGGCAATGCGCACGCTCGGCGCGTTCGGCCGGGAGCAGGCCGGCGTCGGGGCGCACTTCGTTCAAATATTCCGCGATGGCGAGTGTGTCCCAGATCTTGATGCCATCATGAAAGAGACACGGCACGAGTATCGATGGCGACAGCAGAAGCAGTTCCGCGCGCGCGCCGGGATCGTCGGCGGGCATCACGACTTCGTCAAATGGCAGTCCGCTGAACTTCGTGATCAGCCAGCCGCGCAGCGACCAGGACGAATAGTTCTTGCTGCTGATGGTGAGCGTGGCGTTCGCCATGAGTCGTTCCTCGCGCGTCGTGCACCAAGACGGATCGGGCGCGGTGCATTCAGGCACCGAAGCGCGGCAAAACGCGCCCGTGGATGGCATCGGTGCAAAGCCTATGCCAATCGTGCGGCTGTATAAAGGGCAGCTTCATGCGCTATCTGGCGATCGATTGGCATAGGTATTGCCTTCTTTCGGAGCTTTATATCGATGCGCGCGCGGCCCGCGTGCAAGAGAGATGAATCCGTTCGCCTACGCGGGCTATCAGGCCTGGTCCGATTCGATGCTGCCTTTTCGTCACGCCGCCGCGCTCGTCGACGGCGCATTGCGTGTCTGGAAAGAGATGGGCGAGACGCCGCAGGGCCGGGCGCTCGCGGCGCTGTGCGAGCAGATCGAGCTCGCGGGGCTCACGCACGCGCGGCCGGCGTTCGATATCGCGCCAGTGGAGGTGGAAGGCAAAACGGTGCGCGTCGTGGAGGAAGTCGCCGCATCGACGCCATTCTGCGATCTGCTCCATTTCCGCAAGGACGATGCGTCCATCGCGCAGCCGCGCGTGCTCGTGATCGCGCCGATGTCCGGCCACTTCGCGACGCTCCTGCGCGGCACCGTGCAGACGATGCTCGTCGATCACGACGTCTATATCACCGACTGGCGCAATCCGCGCGATGTCTCGCTGATGCACGGCCGCTTCGGCTTCGACGAATACGTGCATCACATCATCGATTTCATCGAAACGATCGGGCCGGGCGCGCATCTGCTCGCCGTGTGCCAGCCAACGGTCGCGGCGCTGTCGGCCGTCGCGCTGATGGCCGAGGACCGGCATCCCGCCGAGCCGGCGAGCATGACGCTGATGGCCGGTCCCATCGACACGCGCGTGAACCCGACGCGCGTGAACGAGCTCGCGAGGAGCAAGCCGATCGACTGGTTCGAGCGCAATCTGATCAGCATGGTGCCGTTCGGTTTCGCGGGCGCAATGCGGCGCGTCTATCCCGGTTTCGTGCAACTGGGCGCGTTCATGTCGATGAACCTTGCGCGGCACATCGAATCGTTCGAGGAGATGCATCATCAGCGCGCGAAAGGCGATCCCGCGAAGGCGGACGCGATCCGCGTTTTCTACGAGGAATACTTCGCGACGATGGATCTCACGGCGGAGTTCTATCTGGAAACCGTCGATACGGTGTTTCAGCGGCACGCGTTGCCGCTGAAACAGCTCGAAGTGCGCGGCCGCAAGGTCGATCCGTCGGCGATCCGGCGCACCGCGCTCTTTACGGTCGAAGGCGAACGCGACGATATCTGCGCCGTCGGCCAGACGCTCGCCGCGCAGGATTTGTGCGACAAGCTGCGGCCGTATCTGAAGGCGCATCACGTGCAGACGGGCGTGGGGCACTACGGCGTGTTCAACGGCAAGCGTTGGGAGCGGCAGATTTATCCGCGCATCCGCGCATTGATCCACGACAACGAACCGAGTCCCGCCGGCGTGAACGCGCGCGCCCAGCCGATGGTGCCCTTGCAGGCGATCGCGCCGCTCGCGCGCGAATCGACGGTCGCCGAGGAGCAGGCGCAAGTCGCGAATCAGGGCGAAGGCAAGCACACGATTGCCGATCCCGCCGACGACGCCCACGCCACCGAATAGCGCTAATCGCCAAGCGGCAACACGATGCGCGACTCCGCGCCGCCGCCTTCGCGGGCGCGCAGCTCGAGCGTCCCGCCGTGCAGCCGCGCGATGCGCTCGACGATCGCGAGACCGAGGCCCGTGCCTTTCGGCTGGCCTTCGCCGCCGCCGCGCTTGAACGGCTGCTTGAGCGCTTCGGGGTCCTGCCCGCCGAGTCCTTTGCCGCGATCCGCGATGACAACGCACGCGGTATGGGTCTCGCGATCGGTCCACGTGCGCACTTCCAGCCCGACGACGCCGTACAGCACCGCGTTCTGCATCAGGTTCATGAGCATGCGCATCATGCTGATCGGGCGGAAGGCAAAGGGCTCGATAGGCCCGAGATCGAGCGCGAACTCGTGTCCGAGTCCGGCGAAATCGGCGGCGAGATTGGCGATCAGCGCGTTGAGATCGCCGACGACCGGCGTTTCCTTCGCGCCGCTGCCCGCGTAATCCATGAACTGCTGAAGAATCGTGTCGATGGTGTCGAGATAGCCTTCCGCCGACGCCGCGAAGGCCGAATCCGTCGATGGCACGGAGGACATCGCCATCGCGAGGCGCAGCTTGGTCATCGGCGTGCGGATGTCGTGCGAGATGCCCGCGAGCATCAGCGCGCGCGTGGCGTCGGCCTCCTTCAGCGCGGCCGTCATGCGGTTGAAGGCGCCGCTGACTTGAGCGATTTCGGTCGGGCCGTCGGTCGGCAGAATGCCCGGCTCGCCGCCAGCGGAAACGAGCCGCGCGGCATCGGCGAGATGCGCGAGCGGACGGTTCAGATGGCGCTGGATCAGGTAAGCCGTCGCGAACGCGAGCGCGCCGAGTCCGACGGAAAGCAGAAGGGCGGTCACGAGGCCGTCGTCGTGCGCGGCTTCAGGCACCGGCAGCGCCAGCCAGCGCGGCTCGCCCGCCAGATGCGCGCGAATCCACAAGCGCTGCTGGCCGTCGTCGGCTGCGTCGCCGCCTTGCCAGCGCACGAGCATGTCGGCGGGCAAATGGTTGCGCAGGCTCTGGACGAAGGTCCGGCGCTGATACGTTTGATAGAAGCGCAGGCGCGAACCCGGCGCCGTGTCGCGCACGCCGGCGGGCAGCTCGGCGCGCAGGTCGAGATTCAGGGCGACGCTCTGCGCGGCTTCGGGCGGCGTCGTCTGCAGGAGCGTGTCGAGCGTGACGATATAGCTCGCGAAAGTCGCCGCCGCGCGCTCGATGCGCGGCGTCTGGATGAAGTGCAGCAGCACGGTGATCGCGCAAATCTGGCTCACCGCGACGAGCGCGACGAGCAGCAGGATATTGCGCGCGAAGAGCGACCGCGGCACGACGCTCACGATTCGATTTCGGCGAGCAGCATGTAGCCGACGCCCCAGACGGTCTTGATAAAACGCGGCTTGCCGGGATCTTCCTCGACGATCTGACGCAGCCGCAGCACCTGGACGTCGATGCTGCGGTCGAGCGCGTCGTGATCGCGGCCGCGCGTGCGGGCGATGAGGTTGTCGCGGCTCACCGCGCGGTTCGGCGACGATCCGAGCGCGGCCAGCAACTGCATCTGCGCGGAGTGCATCTCGAACGGCTCGCCGTTGCGATAGAGCTTCTGTTTGGCGAGATCGAAGCGAAAATCGCCGAAGCGGATGATTTGTTGAGTATGTGTCGGATCACCCGCCGCGATCTTCTGGCGGCGCAGCAATGCGCGCACGCGGGCGACGAGCTCTTGCGGCAGGAAGGGCTTGGCGAGGTAATCGTCGGCGCCGGTTTCGAGACCGACGACCTTGTCGACCGGATCGCCTTTGGCGGTGAGCATCAGGATCGGCAGCGTCTGGCCTTCGGCGCGCAGGCGCTTGCAGACCGAAAGCCCGTCCTCGGGCTCCATCATCCAGTCGAGCACGAGCAGATCGTAAGGCTCGCGCTGCAGATAGCGGTCGAGCCGCCTGCCGTTCTCGACGACGCGCACCTCGAAACCCTGCGAACTCAGAAAACGCTGCAACATGTTGCGCAACTCGGCTTCGTCGTCGAGCACGATGATCTTCGGCAGGGTTTCCATGGAGGCTCCGGTCAGCGTTGCGCGGCGTGCTCGTGCAGGAAGGCTTCGATCTGCGGCAAGGTCACGTAGCCGTTTTTCTGCGTGTCGATTTCATCGAAGTGTTTGGCCACCATCGGCATGCCGGTGGACGCCTGTTCGCGCGTGAGCTTGCCGTCGTGCGTGGTGTTGGCGCTCGAGAAGCGCGTCTGCAACTGGGCGAGCGCGTGTTCGACGCGCGGGCTCGCGCCCATCGGCTGCGTGGCGGTTTGCGCGAACGCCGCGCCTGAAACGGCGCACGCCGCGCATGTCGCAAGGATCACAAGCATCTTTCGCATGGCTCTCTCCCTGATTCGATCCGATTGGCTTCGATTGGCTTCGATTGAACGTCGACGGTGATGCCATTCTATTGAGCCGCGCGGCGAACGCAATCTTGGGGATGCTACGAATCATGTCGCCGGATTTCATCGGCGATGCAGCGCGTTTTCGCCGACATGCGGTGACATAACTCATGACTCACGCTTCGGGCGGCGCTTCGTTATCGTTCTCATCGCCGGCAGATCCGTCGCTTCGACGCTGCCGTTTTCACGTCTCACGATGCATGAGGACCTCGTCATGAACTTCCGTTTGATCAGCGTTTCCGCCGTTGCCGCCATCAGCCTGACTTGCGCCAAAACCGCGCTGGCCGGTACGAGCGTGCAGGTTTCCTATGTAGCGCCCGCCGTGGTCTACGCACCGCCGCCGCCGCGTCCCGTGTATTACTACGCGCCGCCGCCGAGGCCGCCGTATTGGTACGTGCCCGTGCGCACGGTGGTCGTCGCGCCGCCCGTCGCCCCCGTGATGGTCGCCGCGCCGCCGCCTCCGCCGCCGCGACCGGCTGTAGTGGTGACACCGTACGGCGTCGCGCCGGCGGTCCGGGTGACCTATGCGCAGCCGGTGCTCGCCGCGCCCGTCGTCGTGCTGCGTTGAACCGAATGCGCGTGCCAAACGCAGCGCTGCGATGCCCGGCCGCCTCCTATACTGGATGAACCGCATCGGCCGGATATGCCGATGCGGCGGCGAGCCCGGCGCGTCGCGCCGTTTCATGGCGTTCCAACAGGAGGATCGAGCCATGCTATTCATCGTCAACTGGACTGCGCAGCCCGAGGCCGAACGACTGGCGGCCGAGCGATTCCTGCAAACCCGCGGCGCCCCGCCCGATGGCATCCATCTGCTGGGCCGCTGGCACGCGATCGGCTCGATCTGGGGCATCGCCGTATGCGAATGCGACACCATCGAGCCGCTCGCACGCTGGGCGCACGAGTGGGCCGATCTGTTCATGTTCGACATCAAGCCGGCCATCACCGACGAACAGGTCGGCAAAATGCTGGCGGAGTACGCGGAGCGGCAGTAGGCGGGGAGGCGGCCCGATTCATCGTACGAACGCGCGGCCGACGCTTAGGGTTTCTGTGGCTTGCAGCGGAACGGAGAATGCCTCACCATTACAAACGTACTAGTTAGTTCAAATTTGAGCGCTATCCGCGATTCCCCGCAAAGTTGCCGCCGGGATGGCGCTGTCAAGGAGCGAAGCGTGACCCAATCCCCTACGAATGAACCCTGCGTCATATCGGTTGCGATCACCGGCTCGGTGCCGCGCAAGAAGGACAATCCCGCCGTGCCGATCACGATCGCCGAGCAGATCGAGAGCACCCACGAGGCCTATGAAGCGGGCGCGACGCTCGTGCATCTGCACGTGCGTGACGAGGATGAAAAGTCGAGCTCGGACCGGCATCGGTTCGCGGAGTTGCAGGAGGGCATCCGCAAGCATTGTCCGGACATCATCATCCAGTTCTCGACGGGCGGGCGCGGCCGTTCGTTCGAGCAGCGCGGCGCGATGCTGGACCTCAAGCCCGACATGGCGTCGCTCGCGACGGGCTCGGTCAATTTTCCGACGATCGTCTATGAGAATCCGCCCGACTTCGTGCGCTCGCTCGCGCAGACGATGCTCGATCACAATGTCAAGCCCGAGATCGAAATCTTCGATCTGGCGATGCTCTATAGCACCGTCGATCTCGTGAATCAGGGCTTGTTGAAGTCGCCCGTTCACGTGCAGTTCGTGCTCGGCGTGAAGAATGCGCTGCCCGCGCGACGCGAGATTCTGGAGTTCGAGGTCGAGCAGTTGAAGAAGAATCTGCCCGATGCGACGTGGACGGCTGCGGGCATCGGGCGTCATCAGCTCGAAGTGAATCACTGGACGCTGCAGTTGGGCGGGCATTGCCGCACGGGGCTGGAAGACAACGTGCGCTGGGACAAGGACACGCTCGCGAAGAGCAACGCGCAACTGGTCAGCCGGGTGGCGTCGTTGTGCGCGGAGTACGGGCGGCCCGTGGCGACGGCGGCGGAGGCGAGGAAGCTGTTGTCGATTTGAATGGTGGCTGTGTGAAGTGGAGCGCGCCGTCGGGAAACCGCGGCGCGCTTTTTTGCGTGCATCGAGGCGGTGGCACGTCTCGGTTGTTCTCTCGGTTCATGCTGCCTTTTAGGAATTTCGATCGTCTGATTTTGAACGCCGAATGCAGGCAATTGATCAATGCCTTTTGGCAATTAAGACTGCATATAAATGCTCAATGGCAGTTATATGCGCGGCGATGGCCGTGTGCTCCTTTGACGAGATCAGCATTGATGCACTAATTTGCCTCATTTTTGAAAAATCGTGTAAAGGAAAGCGGATTTTTCGGAATTCATGAATTGAAAACCTCTCAGTAAAACTTAAGAATCTCGCGGCGATTCTTATTGGTCGATGAAAATTATCGAACGATTGGCATTCGTTACGTTAAGGAATGCGATGCAAAATAGTTTTTGCAGATTCATTCGGTCGTCGCCCATATCGAAGTTCGCATGATCTCACCGTGTCGGAACGGGTGGCCTGTGCTCTGGCCAGTGACCCTCCTGTGCCGCGGCATTGATTTTTAAGCGATTGATCTACGAGGTTTTTAGTGAATAACACGCATAAGGTGGTTTGGAGTCAGGCGCAGGGGGAGTGGGTCGTCGTATCGGAAGTCGCTCGAAGCAGGGGGAAGGGCACGAAGCGATCGGTAGTCCTGGTTGCATCGGCGGTGGCAGGGTTTGCGGGTGGGACTGCGCATGCGATCGATGCGAATAGCTATATAAATGGTGTGTTCGGCCCGAACAATAACTGCTTTTCGTCAACAAGCGGAGGTTCGCAGTCCGGCGCGGTTTGCGACAGCAGTGGCATGACGGGAGCGGGCTTTGTAGCCTTCGATCAGGCGGCCCTGGTGGGAGCCTATGCGCTCGCAACAGACTCCAACACGCTTCGATTCGGGACTGCTGGTGCAGACCAGATAACGATCAGCACAGACCCCAATTCAGGTGTCACGACAATCAACGCGTTCGCACCGGTCAACATGAACCGGAACAAGATCACGGGTTTGCTGAGCGGCTCGGTGAGTACAGGTAGCACAGACGCTATCAACGGTGGCCAGCTTTTCACTGTGTCCAGCTCTATGTCCTCAGGTCTGAGTACGGCTTTGAGCGGAGTGAGTTCGCTTTCGACGGGCATGAGCACGGTGACTTCTAACGTGAGCTCGTTGTCGACGGGCATGAGCACCGTAACGTCCAACGTCAGTTCACTGTCGACGGGCATGAGCACGGTGACGTCCAACGTGAGCTCGTTGTCGACGGGCATGAGCACCGTAACGTCCAACGTGAGCTCGCTGTCGATCGGCATGAGCACCATAACGTCCAATGTGAGTTCGCTGTCGACGGGCATGAGCACCGTAACGTCAAGCGTGAACTCGCTGTCGACGGGTATGAGCACGGTGACATCCAACGTGAGCTCGTTGTCGACCGGCATGAGCACCGTGACGTCCAACGTGAGCTCGTTGTCGACCGGCATGAGCACCGTGACGTCCAACGTCAGTTCGCTGTCGACCGGTATGAGCACCATAACGTCCAATGTGAGCTCACTGTCGACGGGCATGAGCACCGTAACGTCCAGCGTGAACTCGCTGTCGACGGGTATGAGCACCATAACGTCCAACGTGAACTCGCTGTCGACGAATGTGAGCACGGTGACCTCCAGTGTGACTTCGCTGTCGACAGGTCTCGATTCGCTCTCTGCTTCGGCTTCGACGGGGCTGAGCACGGTAACGTCCAGCGTCGATTCTCTCTCGACCGGCTTGAGTACCGTGACGTCCGATGTAAGTTCCCTCTCGACGGGCATGAGCACCGTAACGTCCAGCGTGAACTCGCTGTCGACGGGTATGAGCACCGTAACGTCCAACGTGAACTCGCTGTCGACGAATGTGAGCACGGTGACCTCTAGTGTGACTTCGCTGTCGACGGGTCTCGATTCGCTCTCTGCTTCGGCTTCGACGGGGCTGAGCACGGTAACGTCCAG
>NZ_FCOI02000017.1 GCF_001544795.2 Caballeronia temeraria
CGCATTGCTGACATACATCACGCGCTCTCCACCTTACTCAACCTTACTCCGAGGGGCGTCGTTCGTGGATCGCGTACCGTCGATCCTCACCGTCATCTACGCGACCTTTGCGCTCGGCGTGCTCGGTGGGTTACTCGTGATGGGCAACTGGTCCGATCAGGTCGGGCGCAAAAGGATGCTTCGATACGGCCTGTGGGCTTCGACCGTCTCGGCACTGACCTTCCTCGATTTGAGCCCGGCACAGTCGCGCGGAAGGTCAACGCTGACGGCCACGGCGTCCAACATGCTGGGGCTCGGGCTGGGACCCGTGCTAAGCGGGGCGCTCGTCGAGTATTTACCGTGGCCGACGCGCCTGCCGTACGGCGCGCACTTGGGGCTTATCGCGCTCGCCGCCGTGTTGATGCGTTCCGTTCCGGAAACCGTTCGGGCTGCGCCACGCCTGGTGCTTCGGCCACAGCGCGTCGCCTTGCCGCAAAGCGTGCGCAGGGTCTTCATCCCTGCCGCGCTGTCGGGCTTCGCTGGATTTATCGTAATCGGGTTCTTCGCGGCGGTAGCGCCTCAACTCATGCGCACGGTCCTCGGCTACCGTCACGAGCCAAGGCATACATCGACGCGTCGCGTCTCCAGTGTGCAAGTTCCGATGCTCAAGCGGTGACCCGATCCGCCTTCATTGCTCGACTCCTCCGCTTCGGCAGCGTTGCCCCATGGCAGACCTCGCTGCTAGCATTTTGCGGCGTGGCTTAAGCCGAGGTCGGCATTGCTGGTAACAGCGGCCATTAGCTGACCGTCGTACCAGCGACTGCTTTGGCCGATAATCCCACGTTGACCCCGAGGCCAAGTGCGAGATGAGGCCGCCGCTCGAATGTCAGCTCTAGTCCGCCCTACCGTCAGAAATTTGCCCGTTCCGTCATTAGGCGATTCGCTGCATGTAGGCCGGCAGGCTCGGATCAGGCAGCACCGCAAGCACTTTCAATCGCTGCCGCGTGCGTGTCTCCCCATTCCTGAGGTGCGCCGCAAGCGCTTCGGACGCTGCGTCGAACTTTCCTTTCAGCAACAGCTCAATGACCGTTCGGTGCTCAGTTAGCGTGCCCATTTCGGGATGCAAGCGAAACGCATCATAGAAGGCGTGATTGACGATCAGCGGCATGTGCGCATGGCTGATCGTCGCGAGCAGTTTGCGGTTGGAAGCGCCCGCGAGAAACGTATCGTGTAGCGTGGTTTCGAGGTGATGCAGCGCCGCGGCATGAATAGAACCCGGATCCTCGATGGCGCGTTCGATATCGCGCAGCGCGGCTTCGAGCTTCTCGCGCGGCAGCGTCGGGGCACTAGCCCGCAACGCGGCAGGTTCAAGCAGCGTGCGCAATTCGTAATCCTGCCGCACGGCGCGCGCGGTGAGCGGCCCGCAAAGCCAGTGCGAATACGCTGATTTTTCGACCAGTCCACGGTCGCGCAGACGGTTGAGCACTTCGCGAACGGTGCCGCGGCTTACGCCGAATGTTTCGGCGGCGTTGCTCTCGTCGATACGAAAATGCCCGAACACGATGCCCAACGAAATCGCAGCTTCCAACGAGTCGTAAATGCGCTCGGCGTTGGTCGGAATATCGAGCGGCTCGGGCGGACGGTCGAACCCCAGCGCTTCTTCGGAGATGGGTGCGCGCAGCGGTTCGGGCGCGCTGCCGTCCGCACGCGCGACCAGATAGCCGCGCCCTTCGAAGGTGATAAGCAAGCCGCCCGCGTGAAGCATCTCGAACGCCTTTCGCACCGGCACGCGGCTCGTGCCAAAAATGCGTGCGACCGGCCCTTCCAGCAGCACAAGTCCCGGCGCGATTTTGCCGAGCGCAATCGCCGATTTCAGTTGATCGTGAATCACGCGGTAACGCAGGCGGCTGTCGACGTCGGAAGAGACATCGGCCGATTCGATGTTGGGCAGCCGGCGGGTTTCCGCGTCGGGTCGTGAAGATCGGGGGGCGCCTGCGCGTCTTGTCATCGTCGAACGAACTTCGCCTTCAGGACCGCATGAACTCGGTCCAGCGGCGCACGAGGTAATTGTGCTCATCCATCACCGAATCCCAGACCGCGATCCGGCTCATGCGCGCGAGGTAGCTGCCGCCGTCCCTCATCTGGCCCACGGGCACGAGATGCTTGCTTGTGGGGCCGGGAAGGTCCGCGCTCGCGCGGGCACCATCGTACCAGTAGGACCATTCGGCGGCGTCCATATGCGCGCGCGAGCGCTCCGGATTGGAGATATAGAAGCCCTGCCGCGCCACCGTCGCGCCGGCCCAGCCTTCCTGCCACCAGTTCAGATAATCGTACGCCGCATCCAGCAAACGGCCATGCGCGAGCCGCGATATGCCGATACCCCCGAACCATGCGCGGTATCCCTCGCGTGGCCGGGCCAGCCGGAACTTCAGTCCGGCACGCTCCAGTTCGATTGTCGCCGGCGACCAGATGCTTTGTATCGCCACCTTGTTCGCGATCATCAGTTGCGCGGCTTCGGCGAAGCTCGACCAGAAGCCCGCAAAGTGCCCTCGCCGCTTGTAGTCGATGAGAATGCCGATCAGCGCGTCGATTTCCTCGATGCTCAGATTGCCGATGTCGCCGAAACGCATGAGCCCGCTCGCTTCGACGGCCAGCGCGGCATCGATCGCGCCAATGGCGGCATCCGCCTGCAACGCGACGCGTCCCGACAACTCCGGCGCAAGCAGCCATGCCCAGCTCTCTTCCGTGCCGGTCAGCGAGGCGGGCATGGCGTCTTCGAGATAGACGAAGCTGTCCGCGTTATGGGTAAGCGGCAGCATGCTGATGCGCTCGCTCGCCTCGCGCCCGAGCGATCCGTCCGGTTGCACATACAGCCGGTCGGCGGGCGTACAGCCTGCGTTCGTGGCTCGATGCGCGGGATCGATGTGCCCCGTGCGCGGCAGCGCGTTGACTTCGTTCCAGCGCCGGATACGCGCCAGTTCGATGGGTTGCAGCGCGTGCGTCGGCCACACGCAGTCCAGGCTATGGAACCACTGGTCGTAAAGCTCGTAGCGGTCGGGATGCATCGCGCCGTCGCGCTGGACCGAGCCGCCGTCCTGCACGATGAAACGCAGCCGGATGCCGAGATCCCGCTCCGCGCGCTTGCGGATGTGTTCCTGCAGCGTCACGGTCGTGCCGAGCACGCGCAACTCCACTTTGGACGGATGCACGGCAGGCGCGGACGGACTCGGACGGACGGGTTTCAATCGACTGATTCGGCTGTTCGGAGATGCCGGCACAAACGCCGGTAGGAATCGGCCACGGCCTCGCGCGTGAGACCCTGCGCGATGAAAACGAGCCGCGAACGGTGCGCGGCTTCATCGGGCCACGCATCGAGATGCAAAACGGGATGCACGAGATGATGCACGGCATGCACGACGACCGGTTGTGCCACGCCGGTCAGCGCGAGCATACCCTTGACGCGCAGAATGTTATCACCGTGGCGGTTCAGCAGCAGCGTGAGCCAGAGCGTGAACACGGGCCAGTCGAGCGGCGCATCGAACTCGATGCAGAAGGCGTTTAGCGCGTCCAGGCCTTCGCGGTGCCCAGACGTCGCGTTCAATCGCGCTAGCGGATTGCCGGCGTCGCTGCGCGCGTCGTGCCCGCGCATGCCGGTGCGGCGCACGAAATCCGCGAAGTCGTGCGTGTTCGCCGCTTCGTCGAGGACAATCGATGCATCGTCCTTCTTCGTTCGCCACACAATCCGCGCTGCCGGATTCAGTTGCGCGAGCGTCTTTTCGAGCTCGGATGCATCGCCCGCGAGATCCGTTTTGCTGATGACGATGCGATCCGCCGCCGTCACCTGCGCGAGCCATTCCGCGTGCCGCATGCGTTGCGGCCCCGCGTTCACGGCATCGACGACCGTGACGATCGCGGCAATCGAATAATGGCTCGACACGAGACGGTCGCCCAGCAGCGTCGCGACGATCGGCGCGGGCGTCGCCAATCCCGTCGTTTCCAGCACGACGCGCGAGAACGGCGGCACTTCCCCGCGCGCGCGGCGCGAGAACAGGGCGGCGAGCGCATCCTTCAGTTCGCCCCGAATGGCGCAGCAGACGCAGCCGTTGTCCAGCAACACGGTCTGCGCATCCACTTCGCCGATCAGCAGATGGTCGAGCCCGACCTCGCCGAATTCGTTGACAAGCACGGCGGTGTCGCGCGCGGCGTCGCCCTTCAGGACATCGGCGAGCAAGGTGGATTTGCCGCTGCCAAGAAAGCCCGTCACGATGGTGACCGGAATCACGTCGTAGGCGAGGCTCATGCGTGCGCCTCCCCATTCTCGTGAGCGTTGTCATCGAACAGGGTCAAGGGATCGAGCGGACGCCCCAGCATGCCTTCGGCTGCCTTCCACACCTGCATGAAATCCTCGACGATGACCTGCGCGCCCGTCGGCGACGACAGCACGAAGGACTGTCCGTGAAAATCCACGAGCTTCAGCCGGAAGCCTTCAAGCACGCGGTTCGCATGGGCGACCTGCACATACCGCTGCTGCCGCGCGCTCGCGCCTTCGCCCGCCGCCACCGTGTTCGACCAGTGGCGTCCGCCCCCGAGCAATCCGCACATGCCGCACATTTTGCTGACTCCTTTCTTCAGGGCATGACATCGCCGGAATTGGGGCCGAGTGTCTGGCCGACGAACAGGTTGCCGCCGGGATCGGACGCGAGCAGCACGGCCGTCGGCGCGACCTCCTCCGCGCGGCCGAAGCGCCGCAACGGCAATTCCTTCGATTTCGCTTCCTTCCACGCTGCGCTGATGCCATCCACGAGCGGTGTCTCTATGGGACCCGGCGCAATGGCATTCACGAGCACATTGTCCGGCGCGGCTTCGAGCGCGAGCGACTTGGTGAAGCCGATCACGCCCGCCTTCGCCGCCGAATAATGCGTGAGTTCCGCGCCGCCCTTGATGCCGAGCTGCGACGCCACGTTGATGATGCGCCCCCAGCGTTGCGCCGTCATCGACGGCAACGCGCGGCGCGAGCACAGGAACACGCTGCGCAGATCGACGCGCAGCATGTCGTCCCACATTTGCGTGGTGAGGTCCGTGCAGCGCGCCTGCGTCAGCATGCCCGCGTTGTTCACCAGAATGTCGATGCCGCCATACACCGCGACGCATCGGTCGACGATGCCGTGCGCGCCCGCTTCATCGCCCACATCGGCGATGACGATGTCCACTTGCGCGCCGCTCGAGCGGCACGTTTGCGCGTGCGCGGCCAAGCGCGCTTCGCTGAGATCCGCGAGCACGAGGCGCGCGCCCGCCTGGGCGTACGCCAGCGCGATCGCCGCGCCGATGCCGCTGGCCGCGCCGGTGACGACCGCGCGGCGGCCATCGAGTGAGAATGCCGATGCCATATCGTTGAGCGTCCTGTATGCGATGAATCAGCCTGGCCAGCGGACCGTCAGCCCGCCGTCCGCGATGATCGACTGGCCGGTGATGTATGACGCGTCGTCGCTCGTGAGATAGCGAACCAGCGAAGCGATTTCCTGCGGTCTGCCCACGCGCCCGAGCGGAATGCCCTTCGCGGCGTCGCGCAAGCCGTCCGGGCCGAGCGAGTTCACGGCATCGAGCGATTGCGGCGTTTCGATGAGCCCCGGAATCACTGCATTGCAGCGGATGCTGCGGGGCGCGAGTTCCATCGCGATCGCGCGGCACAGGCCGGGCACGCCGGCTTTCGCCGCCGAATAGTGCGCATGGTTCTCCCATCCGTACACGCCGCCCGCGATGGACGACACCGCCACCATCGCGCCGCCGTCCGGCATGTGACGCGCCGCCGCGCGGAACGTACGCATGACGCCGGACAGATCGACATCGAGCATCTGATGCCATTGCGCGTCGCTCATTTCCGTCAGCGGCGACGCGCGCAGCAGTCCCGCATTCGCCACCGCATAGTCGATCCGCCCGAAGCGCTCCATCGCGGCGTTCGCGAAGGCTTCGACCTGCTCGGCCTGCGTGACGTCGACCGCATGCATCAGGCACTCGCCTCCCGCTTGCTCCACGGCATGCGCGGTGGACTGTGGATCGTGCGGATCGCCGGGGAAATAGCCGCCCACGACGGCCACGCCAACCTGCGCGTACGCCACCGCCAGCGCCTGCCCGATACCGCTCGCCGCACCCGTAATCAAGGCTACTTTCACAGCATTCCTCCGGTCGGATTATTTGTTTTCGGCGGGATCGACGTGCCGCGCGAACAGGATCAGCACGCCGGACAGGAAACACGGCACCGCGCCGAACCAGAGCGCCGCGTGCAGCCAGTCGCCGCCGTGGTTCAGCATGGAGGTGACGCCGACGCCCGCGAGAATCGCGCCGATGGGGCCCATCGCATGGACGATCGAACTGCCCGTGCCGCGAATCGCCGTGTGGTAGCTCTCGCCGATGAAAAACAGCGCCGCCGAATACGGCCCGATCAGGAAAAACAGCCCGAGGCTATACAGCGCGACCACCACGCCCGCGCTGCTCGGCCCGAACAGCATGCCCGCGAAAGCGAGCCCCCCGCACATCCAGCCGATGGCGAGCGTATTGCGCCGCCCGATCTTGTCGCCGATGAAACCGTGGCTCAAATACCCGCAATAGCCGATCACGTTCGACAGCACGAGAATCAGCAGCGAGTTCTCGAAGGACACGTTGTGCACGCGCGTCAGCACCGTGGTGCCGAGCACGCTGAACACCTGAATGGCCGACCAGTTCAGCAGAATGCCGCCGCCGAGCACGAGCGTCGCGCGCAGCGCGCTGCCGCGGAAAGCTTCGGCGAGACCGGCGCGGGCGTGTTCTTCGTAATCGACGGAATGGGTGTTCGCGAGCGAGCGCGCCTCGCCGTCCTGCCCTGCTTCGCGCAACTGCTTGATGCGCTTGTGCAGCAGGAATTGCGGGCTTTCCTTGAGCCGCCGCGTCATGAAGAAAATGACGATGGCCGGAAACGTCGCGAAGATGAAGCAGCCCTGCCAGCCGATGCGCGGCAGCAGCAGCGCCGTCAGGCCGGAGGCTATCAGCGCGCCGATTGGCCAGCCGCCCTGCACGAGGCTATAGATGAAGCCCTTGTTGCGATTGAGCTTCGGATCGTTGGCGGCCGAATACAGTTCGTTGAGATACGTCGCGTTGACGGTTTCCTCGGCGTAACCGAGACCCGAGAGCGAGCGGATCAGCACCAGCGGCACCTGTCCCATCGCCCCACCGACGACCGTCAGGCCCGAGCACACGGCCGCTCCCGCCACCGTCCACAGGAGTCCCGCCTTGCGGCCCAGCCGGTCGAGTAACGGCCCGATGGCGAACGCGATCACCGCCGTGCCGATGGCGACCAGCGTGGCGATCTCCGCCTGCGCCGCCGCGTCCCAGTTATAGTGCTTGCCGATTTCCGGCAACAGCGTGCCGAACAGAATGAAGTCGTAGACGGCAAAAACCCAGGCGAAGAACGCGACGACCGTCGCCCGCTTCACATCGGACGGCAGGATCTGCTCGAGCCTGAAGCCCGAAGCAGATAACGGATTCTCTTTCATCGTGTTGCTCCTCTGGAGCTCGGGAGTGGACATGGTCGGGGCTCGCGTCGGTCGGTTGTCGGGTCGAGGTCAGGACTGGCGGGGATGACGCCGCAGGAAGTCATCGGCGATTTCGTCGCAGGTGCAAAAGCGCACGCCTTCGTGCTTGCGGAAGTGCGCAATCAGGCGTTCGAGCATCAGCAGCACCTGCGGGCGGCCGGAGACGTCGGGATGGATGGTGATCGGGAACACCGCGTAATCGTGTTCGCGGTACACCCAGTCGAACTGGTCGCGCCACATTTCCTCGATATCCCGCGGATTGACGAAGCCGTGGCTATTGGGCGCTTTCTTGATGAACATCATCGGCGGCAGGTCGTCGAGATACCAGTTGGCGGGTACCTCGACGAGACTGGTTTCGCGGCCGCGTTGCAGCGGCTTCATCCATGTGTCGGGATGCTTGCTGTAGTCGATCTTCGTCCACGAATCGCCGACGCGCACGTAGTACGGGTGATAGTCGTTGTGCATCAGACTGTGGTCGTACTTGATGCCTTTCTTCACCAGCAATTCGTTGGTCACATTGCTGAACTCCCACCAGGGCGCGACATAGCCCGTGGGCCGCTTGCCGCTCAGCTTCGTCACGAGTTCGATGCTGCGGTCGAGCACTGCTTCTTCCTGCTCGGGCGTCATCGCAATCGGGTTTTCGTGGCTGTAGCCGTGGATGCCGATCTCATGACCCGCGTCGGCGACGGCCTTCATCTGCTCGGGGAACGTTTCGATCGAATGTCCGGGAATGAACCATGTCGTCCTGATCTTTTCGCGTTCGAAGAGCTTGAGGAGGCGCAGCGACCCGACTTCGCCCGCGAACAGGCCGCGCGAGATGTCGTCGGGCGAGTCCTCGCCGCCGTATGAGCCGAGCCAGCCCGCCACCGCATCCACGTCGATGCCGAATGCAACCAGAATTTCCTTAGCCATCTTGATGTTCTCCTTTGAGCGATTGAGCGTTTCAGTTCGGACCGACCGTCTGCTCGACGGCCAGCGCGAGCGCGATGAGCGCATCGTCGTCGTTTCGTGCGCGCATGAGTTGCACGCTGGTGGGCAGGCCCGCTGCGTCGACGCCCGTGGGCATCGCGAAGGCGGGTGTATCGAGCAAGCTGCCGGGCATCGTCATCGATAGCGTCTCGAGGTTCACGCGGGCGAAGCGATCCGGATCGGCTTCGAGCGGCGCGCACTCCGGTGCAACGTGCGGCACCGTCGGGAGCAGCAGCGTGGCGCCCGCGAGTTCGTCGCCGAACTGGGCGATGAGACGCTCCCGGTCCGCGAGCAACTCGCCAAGACGCGATGCAGGCACACCGCGGCTCAGTTCGAGCCGCGTGCGCACGCGCTGGTCGATGCGCTCGGCATCGGCGGAATCCAGCACGCCGCGATACGACTCGAAGGCTTCGAGCGATCCGAACCAGCCGCGCTCGCGGATGAGATCGCAGGCGGCGTCGAAGGCGACGACCGGCGTAGCGTCGATGCGCGCGCCGGCTTTCGCCAGTCGAGACAGGAAGCGCATGAAGTTGCCCGCGACTGGGTCGGTCACCGCGAAACGCGTCTGCCATCCGGTCGGAACGACAAAACGCTGGCCGCGCAGGTCGGGCAGCGCGCCGATGGCTTCGCGGCCACGCACGACCGCGTCGAATGCAGCGCAGTCGGCGGCTGTGCGGGCGAGCGGGCCGATGGTGTCGGCCGACCGCGACAGGCCGGTCATGCCCTGCCGCGGGTAGCGCGCCCGGCTCGCGCGGTAGCCGACGACGCCGTTCAGCGCGGCGGGCACGCGGATGGAGCCGGCGGTATCGGTGCCGACGGCGATCGGCACGACGCCCATCGCCACGGCGATCGCCGAGCCCGACGAGGAGCCGCCCGGCGCGCGATGTCCGCCATCTGCGACGGTTGCATCGAAAACGGGATTGAAGGGCGTGCCGAAGTGCGGGTTCAACCCGAGGCCCGAGTACGCGAATTCACTGAGGTTCGTCTTGCCGATTCCGACCAGTCCCGCGCGCACGCTTGCCGCGACGAACGGCGCATCGGCACTTGCCGGGGCGCGGGCGCGGAACAGCGCCGACCCCGCCGTCGTGACGCTGCCCGCGATATCGAACAGGTCCTTCCACGCGACCGGCACGCCGTCGAGCGCGCTCGCGGGGCGTCCGTCGCGCCAGCGGGCGGCTGCGGCGCGGGCTTCATTCAGTGCGCGGACTTCGTCGATGGAGACGAAGCAGCTGTTCGCGTCGCGCGCGGCGGCAAGCGACTGGCGCACGACGTCTTCGACATTCGCGCTTCCGTTCGCATACGTGGCGGCAAGCGTGACGGCGGACGCTCTGTGGGCGGGCTGGCTCGGCAATCGAAGCTCCTCATAAAATGTATTTCGTCAACAACATCCGTTTACGATGCAAACGCCAAAATAAACCGGCAACTGAGGGATTACCCTTAGTTGACGTTGCATGATCGAGGTCTACGGGTGCTCGCTGCGGCGCCGTGGCGGCGAGCGTCCGTCGTCCACGCGGAGCCAACGCGCGTTTAGTCAACATCAATGTCAACAACAAATCTATTTTTGACTTTTATTTTGACGCATTAGCCTACGCTCACATGTCAACAACGAAAATGACAACGAGCTTCCATGAATGCAGATTTCGACCTCGTCGTGCGCAAGGCAAAAGTCGCGACGGCAAGCGATACCTTCCTGACCGACATCGGCGTGCGCGAGGGCCGCATCGCTCAAATGGGGCTCTCGCTCGGCCCCGGCAGACGTGAGATCGAAGCGGACGGCCGGGTCACGACGCCGGGCGGCATCGACGCGCATTGCCACCTCGATCAGCCCATCGCGCCGCCCGCCCGCATGACCGACGACTTCGAATCGGGCACGCGGTCCGCGGCATGCGGCGGGACCACGACGATCATCCCGTTCGCCGCGCAGCACAAAGGCGGGACGCTGCGCGCGGCCGTGGACGACTATCACCGGCGGGCGAAGGGGCGTGCGAGCATCGACTATGGTTTTCATCTGATCGTTTCGGACCCGACGCCGGACATCATCGCGAATGAATTGCCGCAACTCATCGCCGAGGGCTATACGTCGTTCAAGATCTACATGACGTACGACGATCTGAAGCTCGACGACGGCCAGATCCTGCGTCTGCTTGCCCTCGCCCGCGCGCACGGCGCAATGGCGATGATCCACGCGGAAAACAGCGACTGCATCGCCTGGCTCACGCAAAACCTGCTCGATGCGGGCCTCAGCGCGCCGCGCTATCACGCGGCATCGCGGCCGATGCTCGTCGAACGGGAGGCGACGCATCGCGCCATCAGTCTGGCCGAACTCGTCAACGTTCCGATGCTGCTCGTGCACGTATCCGCGCGGGAAGCCGTCGAGCAGATTCAGTGGGCGCGCAACCGTGGCCTCAAGGTGCTATCCGAGACCTGTCCGCAATATCTCTTTCTGACCGCCGAGGATCTCGGCATCGACGACAGCTACGAAGGCGCGCGTTGCGTATGCAGCCCGCCGCCGCGTGACACCGCGAGTCAGCAGGCCATCTGGGCCGCGCTCGCGGACGGCACCTTCACGATTTTCTCGTCGGACCACGCGCCGTTTTCCTTCGACGATCCACACGGCAAAAAGCCCGACGGAAAAGAGGTCGCGTTCCCGCACATTCCCAACGGCATTCCGGGCATCGAGACGCGTTTGCCGCTGCTGTATTCGGAAGGCGTGATGACCGGGCGCATTTCCGTCAACCGTTTCGTCGAGCTGACCGCGACGAATCCGGCAAAGACCTACGGCCTGCATCCGCGCAAAGGGACGATCGCGATTGGCTCGGACGCCGACTTCGTGATCTGGACCGAGCGACCCGGCGACCCGGTTGCGCTCACCAACGCGATGCTGCATCACGCGGTGGATTACACGCCGTACGAAGGCCGCGCGCTCTCAGCGTGGCCGGCTTACACGGTGGCCGGCGGCGAAATCGTGTGGGACGGCGAGCGTTTTCTCGGAACGCCCGGACGCGGACGCTTTCTCGCGCGCGGGCTGCCGACCATTGTCCCAGGCAGGCCCGCCGAACGCGCGGCGCGCTGATCTTCAAGCCTCCAACGTCATTCGTCTCACTCTTCACGCAAGGAGCGTGTCATGTCGCAATCGTATGCAGCAGCCTGCGCGTCAGCATCGGCGCGAGCGGGTTCCCTCGGGCTTGGACGGATCGTCGCGGCCGCCGCCGCAATCGGCATCGCTGCGGGTTCGACGCCCGTGCATGCGCAAGGCAACAACGCAGTCCTCGTCGTTGCCGGTCCGCGCACGCCGGAGTCGCTCGATCAGGAATATCCGCCGACTGAAGCAGGCCACGAAGCGCGCCGCAACATCTACGAACGGCTGCTTTCGTACGAGACGAAGCCCGGCGAGAACGGCGTCACGGTGGAGGATTTCAGCAAGTTCCGCGGCGCGCTCGCGGAGAGCTGGGAGACGTCGCCGGACAAGACGTCGATCACGTTCCATCTGCGCCGCGGCGTGAAAAGCTATGCGGGCAACACGCTCACCGCCGACGACGTCATGTGGACCTTCGAGCGCGGCTGGAACCTCAAGGCGACTTTCCGCTGGTACATGACGCAGGTGCTGAAGATCAGCGACTTCAAGGCCGCATTCCAGAAGATCGACGATCAGACGGTCAAGGTCACGCTGCCGAAGCCTTCGCCGCTGATCGAGCGCATCTGGGTGAACAACGATCTCGGGATCATCGATTCGGTCGAGATCAAAAAGCACGTCACCTCCGACGATCCGTGGGGTTCGCGCTGGCTCGCGAGCCACTCGGCATCTTTCGCGCCGTATCAGGTCACCAAGTACGCGCCGGGCCAGGAAGTCGTCTACGACGCGAACAAGAGCTACTATCGCGGTGCGCCTAAGCTCACGCGCATCATGTTCCGCGAAATGCCGACGTCCGCGAACCGCCTTGCCGCGCTGCAGGCGGGCGCGGTCGACGTCGCGGAATGGCTCGCGCCGCGCGAGCAGGCCACGCTCGACAAGATGCCGGGCGTGAAGGTCTGGAAGGTGTACGGCAACTACATCCAGCGCGTGGAGATGAACAACAACACCGCGCCGTTCAACAACGAGAAGGTGCGTCAGGCGCTGAACTACGCGGTGCCGCGCGAGCAGATTCTCAAGTCGGTGTTTTATGGCACGGCGCGGCCGACGAAAAGCCCGGTGTCGGAGATCTATCCGGCCTATACCGATCAGTACTATCACTACACCGAAGACCTGGAAAAAGCACGTGCGCTGCTGAAGGAAGCCGGCTACGAAAAGGGCTTCAAGACGCAGCTCGGCTACCCGACCGGCGACCAGACCGAAGAAGAGCTCGCGATCATCCTGAAGACCGCGTTCTCGAAGATCGGCGTGGATGTCGAGTTGCAGAAGCTGCCGGCATCGACGCTCGTCGAGCGCTATTCGAAGGGCACGATCCCGATGTACTTCTTCCGCGACATGGCAATCGTCCCGGACGCGGCCTACGTGACGAACCTGTGGCTCAATAGCGCGTCGCTCATCAACTACTCGCATTACAAGAACGCCGAAGTCGATTCTCTCATCAACGAAAGTCTTTCCATTACCGACGAAGCGAAGCGCACGACTTCGATGCATCGCGTCCAGGAACTCGTGATGAACGAAGCGCCCTGGGTCTTCCTGATCAACCCGGGCTACCAGCTCGCCACGCGCGCGAACGTCAAGGGCTATAGCTGGAACACGACCAACGGCAACACCTGGTACGACTTCTCCAAGAACTAAGCAGAACCGGCGCGCGCGCACCGGCCTCCTCGGGCGCGCGCGGTTCATCCCTTTTCGAGGACCAGCGCGATGTCTCTCTTCATTGCATGGCGATCCGTTCCGCGCCCGCTACGCATCGTCATCGCGCGGATCGGCATTCTCGTTCCGCAGATGTTCGGCGTGATGTTCGCGACGTTTCTGCTGATTCGACTGTTGCCCGGCGATCCCGCCCTGCTGATGCTCGGCAACATGGCGACGCCCGAAGCCATCGCCTCGTTGCGCGAGCGGCTGCATCTGAACGGCAGCGTCTGGTCGCAGTTCGGCGGCTATGTGTCTGCGCTGATGCACGGCGATCTCGGCACCTCGATGTTCACGTCGAACCCCGTGACGGTCGACCTGCTGCAACGCGTGCCCGCGACGCTCGAACTCATCGTGTATTCGATGATCCTGACCGTGGTGCTGGGCGTCGGCATCGCGGTGACATCGGCGGTGCGTCCCGGGGGCATCGTCGATCGGGCGAGCCGCGTGTATGGGCTCGCTGCGGGCGCCATCCCCGATTTCTGGGTCGGCCTGCTGCTGATCTACACGCTGTTTCATCTCGCCGGCATTGCGCCCGCACCGTTCGGACGAGTCGATTCGTTCGTCACGCCGCCGCCGACGGTCACGGGCTTCTACACCATCGACGCCGTCATCGCCGGCGACTGGGAAGCATGGCGCTCGTCGGTATCGCATCTTTGGCTGCCGGTGCTCACGCTCACCATCGTCAACATGGGCGGCCTGATGAAGCTGACGCGCGCCACGTTCGAGGGCCTTTACAAGAGCGAATTCATCCGTCACGGACGCGCATCCGGTCTATCCGAACGCACGCTTGTGCTGAGTGCGCTGCGCAACAGCCTGCCTCCGATCATCACGATGATCGGCTTTCTGTTCGGCTTCCTGCTGGGCGCGGCGGTACTGGTGGAGACGATCTTCGCGTGGGGCGGGCTCGGCCAGTACGCGGTCCAGGCGGTGATGAACAGCGACTATCCCGCGCTACAGGGCTTCGTGCTCGTGGCCGCCGCATTCATCCTGCTCGTCTATACCGCCGTGGACGTGCTCTACGGCCTCGCCGACCCGAGGATCGAAATATGAAACCGCTCTTTTCCCTGCGGGGCCGCGCGAATGCAACGCTCATCGTCGGACTCGCGCTGCTCGCGCTGCAGATCGTGCTGATCGTCTTCGCGCCCGTCATCGCGCCGCACTCGCCGATCGACGCCGATCCATCCAACATCCTGAAGCCGCCGTCGTGGCATTACTGGTTCGGCACGGACGTTTCGGGCATGGACATTCTTTCGCGCGTGATCTACGCGACCCGCATCAACTTGCTCATCAGCGTAACGGCTGTGGCCATCGCCTTCGCGATCGGCGTGCCGATCGGGCTTTTTATCGGCTACTACCGGAACCTGCTGAGCACGCTCGTGATGCGAGTGTTCGACTTCATCCAGTCGTTTCCGGTTTTCGTCATCGGCATGGCGCTCGTATCCGTCATGGGTCAGGAAATCTGGAACGTGGCGATCGTGCTGGCCGTCCTCTTCATCCCGATGTTCGCGCGCCTGATTCGGGCGGAAGTGCTGTCGTTGCGCGACCGGCCGTTCATCAGCGCGGCGGTGTGCAGCGGCGCCACCGACACAGCCATCATGTTCCGTCACATCTTGCCCAACGCCATCACGCCCGCCATCGTGCAGATCTCCATTAGCATCGGCATGGCCATTCTGCTGACGGCGGGGCTCTCGTTCGTCGGCGCGGGCGTACGCATGCCGACGCCCGAGTGGGGCCTGATGGTCGCCAATGGCGCGCAGCAGATGATTCTCGGCGTCTGGTGGGCAGCGCTCTTTCCGGGCCTCGCCATCATCGTCTCGGTGCTGACCTTCGCGATTCTCGGCGATGCCGTCAAGCGTCTCTCCGATCCCGTCACGCGAGGCAAGTCATGAGCAGCGCGCCCTCATCTTCATTGCTCGAAGTACACGACCTCTGCGTCGCCTTCGACGACGCGCCGTCTCGGCACGTGCTCGACGGCGTCAGCTTCGCGCTGCGCAAGGGCGAAATTCTCGGCATCGTCGGCGAAACCGGCGCGGGCAAGTCGGTGCTGGCCCGTTCCATCATCGACCTGTTGCCGGAGGGCGGCCGCGTCGTTGGCGGCCGCATCGTGCTCGACGGCAAGTCCGTGCTGGACATGTCCGCGCGTGAAAAGCGCGGATATCGCGGCGGCGATGTCGCGCTGATCGGCACGAACGCGAAAATGCTGCTCGATCCCGTCGAGACGGTCGGTGCGCAGATCGTGCGCGTACTGCGCGTCCACAGGCGCATCGGCCGGAAGGCGGCGTGGCGCGAAGCCATCGAACTGTTCCGGCAAGTGGGCATCGTCAATCCGGAAGCGCGAGCCCACGCGTATCCTCACGAACTTTCGGGCGGCATGGCGCAGCGCGTGGTGATCGCGATGGCGCTGATCGCGCAGCCGAGGGTTCTCCTCGCCGACGACGCGACGCTCGGCCTCGACGCGACCATTCAGTTGCAGGTGCTCGACCTGCTCGCGAGCAAGGCGCGCGAACTGGGTCTGAGCGTCGTGATGGTGACGCACGACCTTGGCATCGTTGCCAACTACTGCGACCGCGTTGCCATCATGAAGGACGGGCAACTGATCGAACTCGCGGACGTCGGCCCGTTCATTCGAGCTCCGTCCCGCTCTTACAGCCGCGAATTGCTCGATGCCGCGAAAGTGCGTCCCGCGCCGCGCGGCGCGCAAGCCGCCGGAGAGGAGGCGGCGCAGACGCCGCGTCCACTGCTGGAAGTCGAGCATCTGGTCAAGACCTTCGTTTCCGATCGCAATCACGCCGTGGTGCGCGCGATCGACGACGTCTCGTTTTCCATCGGGCGGGGCGAGACGCTCGCGCTCGTCGGCGAAAGCGGTTCGGGCAAGACGACGACCGGGCAATGCCTTCTGCGTCTGCTCGACGCGGACTCGGGCGTCGTGCGCTTCGACGGCATGAGCACGCTCGACATGACGCGTGGTGCGTTTCGCAGCGTGCGGCGACGGATGCAGATGGTGTTTCAGGAACCGTATGTGTCGCTGAATCCGCGCTGGCAGGTGCGCGATCTGATCGCCGAGCCGTTCGCACTCGGCGACAAGCTGAGCCGCGCCGATCGGGAGGCGCGCATTCTGCATTTGCTCGATCTCGTGAATCTTTCGCGGCGCCGCGCGAGCGCGTATCCGCACGACCTCACGGCCGGCGAGCAGAAGCGCGTGGGCATTGCGCGCGCACTCGCCGCGAACCCCGATTTCGTCGTCTTCGACGAGTGCACGACCGCGCTCGACATTCGCGTGCGCGCACAGATCATCGACCTCGTGCGCAATCTTCAGCGCGAGATGGGGCTGTCCGCGCTTTTCATCACGCACGACCTGAACTCGGTGCGCTCGCTCGCGCACTATGTCGCGGTGATGCGGCACGGAAAGATCATCGAGACGGGCACCGCCGACACCGTGTTCGAGCGGCCCGTCGAGGAATACACGCGCAAGCTGTTGCAGGCCGAGCTTCCGATCGAGGAAGTGGCGAGAACCGTTCATCATCTCGACGTCGCGGGAGCACGACAATGAGCCAGCCGCAAAAGATCATGGTGACCGGCGCGGCCGGTCTGCTCGGACGCGCCGTGTCGCGCTTGCTGCACGCACGCGGTGACGCGGTGATTCCAGTGGATCGCGAGGGCGGACTGCGCATCGGCCAGATGACCGTACTGGAAGGCGACTTGCGCAACGTACATCGGCTGCATGCGCTCGCGCGCGACGGGCTGGATGCCGTCATTCATTGCGGCGCGTTTTCCGGGCCGATGGTTGCGCGCGACGATCCTGTCGCCATGTTCGATGTCAACATCGGCGGTACTGCGAACATGCTGGAACTGGCACGCATCCATGGCGCGCGGCGCTTCGTCTATTGCTCGTCGACAAGCGCTTACGGCGATACGCCGCCCGGCCCAGTGAAGGAGGACGTGCCGATGGCGCCGGGAAGCCTCTATGGTGCGAGCAAGGTCTGCGGCGAGCAACTGGTCAGCGCCTACGCGAAGCAATACGGCGTGGACGGCGTGAGTCTGCGTCTGTCGTGGGTTTACGGTCCGCATCGCACCACCGACTGCATGATCCGCCGCATGCTCACCGACGCAATGCGCGGGCAGCCGACGCGCGTGCCGTTCGGCGCGGACTTTCATCGCCAGTACATCCATGTCGATGACGCCGCCGCCGCGCTGCTTGCGGCCCTCGACGCGCCCTTGCTTCGCCGACGCGTCTACAACATCACCGGCGGCACCCGCCTCACGCTCGGCGAAGTCGCGGAGGTCGTGCGCCGTGTGATGCCCGACGCCGATATCGAACTCGAACGCGGGCCCGATCCGCTCGACGAACTTCAGGAGCAGTTCGACATTTCGGCCGCAGCCACCGATTTGGGTTTTCGCCCGCGCCACGACATCGAGACCGGCATTCGGGCGTATGCGCAATGGCTTGCCGAAACAGCCGCCCGCTGACGCGGCGCCGGTTTCCTCTTGACAGGGAGTGTTCATGGAATCGTTTTCGTTGGAAGGCCGTACCGCGCTCGTGACGGGCGGCAACAGCGGCATCGGCCGTGCCATCGTGCGGCTTTTCGCGGCACAGGGGGCGAGCATCGGCATTTCGCATATCGGCGATGCAGCCGGCGCCCAGGCGCTCGCCGATGAACTCGGCGCGAACGGCACGCGTGTCGCGACGACCGAATGCGACGTGACGGATGCGGCGTCCGTCGCGCGCCTCGGCGCATGGGCCCGCGAAAAGCTCGGCGCCGTCGATATCCTCGTGAACGCGGCCGGCATCAGCGGCGAGACATCGTTCGTGGACCTGTCCATCGACGAATGGGACCGCATGATGGCCGTGAACCTGCGCGGCACGTTCCTTGTGACGAAGCAGTTCTTCGCCGCCATGATCGCGCGCAAGTATGGCCGCATCATCAACATTGCATCGCAGCTTGCCTACAAGGGCACGCACGACATGGCGCACTACTGCGCATCGAAGGCGGGCGTCGTCGGGTTCACGCGCGCGCTGTCGTATGAAGGCGCGCCGCACGGCGTAACCGTCAACGCGATCGCACCGGGACCCGTCGAAACCGCAATGCTGGCGAGCTTCACGGATGCCTGGCGCGCAATGAAATTCGCGCAACTTCCCGCCGGCCGTTTCGGCGAAAGCGACGAAATCGCGCCCACCGCGCTGCTGCTCGCGTCCGAGACGGGCGGCGCATATTTCATCGGCCAGACGCTCTCGCCCAACGGCGGCGACGTGATGCTCTAACGACTCATTGAACTGAACGGGAGCGACGTATGGAACTGGAGCGCGACTTCATCGGCTATGGGGCGACGCCGCCCAATCCGCGATGGCCGGGCAACGCCCGTATCGCGATCAACTTCGTGATGAACTATGAGGAAGGCTCGGAGCCTTCCATTGCCGATGGCGAAAGTGCGACCGAGACGTGGTTCACGGAATCCCACGGGTTGAACTCGGGCGTGCGCGGCCGCGATCTCGCCGCAGAAGGTCTGTTCGAATACGGCAGCCGCGTCGGCTTCTGGCGCCTGATGCGGCTTTTCGAAGAGCGCGGCCTGCCGCTCACCGTCTACGGCTGCGCGCTCGCGCTGGAGCGTAATCCGCAAGCCGCCGAAGCGATCCGCCAGGCACGCCATGACGTATGCAGTCACGGCTGGCGATGGATCAAGCACTACGAACTGGACGAAGCCACCGAACGCGAGCATATTCGCCGCGCCATCGAGTCGCTGACCCGCACCATCGGCGAACGCCCTTATGGCTGGTACTGCCGTTATTCGCCGTCGGTAAACACGCGCCGCCTGCTCGCCGAAGAAGGTGGTTTCCTTTACGATTCCGACTATTACGGCGACGAACTGCCGTTCTGGAAGGTCGTCGAGAACCGTCCGCATTTGGTGATACCCTACTCGCTCACCACGAACGATGGACAGTACGCGGGTTCGGTCGGCACCGGCAGTCAGTGGTTCGAATTCATGCGCGATACTTTCGACATGTTGTATCGCGAAGGCGCGAGGCAGCCGAAGATGATGTCGGTCGGACTGCATATGCGTCTGATCGGTCATCCGGCGCGCGCGGCCGGGCTCGAGCGATTCCTCGACCACGTAATGAAGCACGAAGACGTATGGATTACGCGGCGTCTCGACATTGCGCGTCACTGGATCGCGGAACACCCGTTCATGGCGTAACACCGACCAGCGCTCGCGAACACCAACTCAACGGCATGTCGACCTCGACATGCGCTATTACTCGAAGTGCAGCACATGCTAAAAACAGTCGGCGAAAAGCAGACAGGCAAACCCCGCAAGACGCGCGAGGGCGACAATACCAGCGAAGACATCTACGAGCAGATCTACGTCGCGCTGCTCGAACACCGCCTGTTGCCCGGCACGAAACTCGCCGAAGAGCGGCTTGCAAGCATCTTCGGCGTGAATCGCGCGCGCGTGCGCGATGCCCTCAGTCGTCTCGCCTACGAGCAGATCGTCGAGGTCTATCCGAAAAAAGGCTGGTTCGTCGCAAAGCCGTCCGTCGATCAGGCGCGCGATGTCTTCGAGGCGCGCAGAGTCATCGAACCGGCCGTCATACGTCGGCTCACGCGTGCGACGACGCCGGACAAGCTCGCGCAACTGCGCAACCACTTACGCCTCGAGATGGATGCCCGCGAGCGCTCCGACAAGCGCGCGGTCATTCGGCTTTCCGGGGAATTCCACAACCTCGTCGCGACGTTATCGGGCAATTCAGCCTTCACGCGCAGCATGCGTGAGCTGACGACGCTCACCTGCCTGGTGATCCTGCTCTACGACGCACCGATCAGCGCGAGTTGCCGGGCGGACGAGCATGCCGCTGTCGTGGACGCGATCGCGGATGGTAAAGGCGAACGCGCGGTCGAACTCATGCTTCATCATCTCGACCACATCGAAGGCTCGCTCAATCTCGATGTCGTCGAAGAAGAGGTCGATCTCGAGGAGATCTTCAGGCGGCGCGATTAAGGCCCGCGTCGCGCTCGGTCGCGGATATCCATTTCTGGCCCGGCGCGTCGCTGCGGGGCTAATCTCCTTGCCGGTCTTTCACCGAGCGCTTGCGTCCAAGCGCGACACATCAGACAACAGCGCTCAAAATTCGCCGATGGGCGAAATCGCACGATCGTCAGAGACGCCGTTGAAGCGGCGGCCCGAAGACGCATCGCGCAGTCCTGACGGCTGCATAAATCCTATTCCGGGCGACCCCTGAATCCGCTGAAAGTCCACTTCTATACTGGCACTCCATACCTTCACGAGGAGATACATCGATGTTGATGGACGCCAAGGACTCGATCTACAGCCCGACACAGGACGATCTGATTTTTCCGCAAGAACCGACATTTTCGAGCTCGGCCGAGGAACGCCGCTATCGCAAGGAGCATCTCGCGGCGGCATGCCGGATCTTCGCCCGGCACGGCTTCAGCTTTGGCTTCGGAGGCCATCTGACCGTGCGCGATCCCGAGCATCCGGAACTCTTCTGGACCAATCCGATGTGCGTGCCGTGGTCCCGCACGAAGACATCGCAACTGGTGCTCGTCGATCATTCCGGCACCGTGATCGAAGGCAAGTACGCCGTGAATCGCGCGGGTTATGTGCTGCACTCGGCGATTCACGCCGAAAATCCCGACATCATCGGCTCGTGCCATGCTCATACCGTGAACGGCGACGCCTGGGCCGCGATGGGCAAGCCGCTCGATTACGTGACGCAGGACGCGTGCATGTTCTACGGCAGCCACACCGTCGTGCGCGATGGCGCGGGCAAGGTCCCGGTCGCCAATGAATCGGGCAATCCGATCGCGCGCGCCTTCAACGATCACAAGGCCATCATTCATCAGAATCACGGTCTGCTGACCGCGAGCCGTCACAGTATCGACGATGCCGTGTGGACCTTCATCGCACTCGATCATTGCTGCAAGATGCAGTTGCTGATGGACGCGACCGAATCGCGCCCGATCGAGATCGATCCGGAATTCGCCGAGTATTCGCATCGGCATCTGGGCAATTCGTTCATCAGCTGGTTGCACTTCCAGACCATGCTCTACGAAATCAACGAGCAGGAGCCCGATTACCTCGACTGATACATCGGTGTTTCGAGGTACGGCGGCGGCATGCGCGATGTCGCGACTTACCCGCGCATGCCGCGAAGGCGCTCAAGAATATCTATATTGGAGACACGCATGGACGCGTTATATGGCGAAGAAGCCGTCAGACAGACGGACATGAGCCGCACTTACTACCGGGCCTACTGGCGGCTGTTGCCCCTTTTGCTCATCTGTTATCTCGTCGCTTATCTCGATCGCGTCAACGTGGGCTTCGCGAAACTGCAAATGCTCGACGCACTGCGTTTCGATGACGCGATCTACGGACTCGGCTCGGGCATATTCTTCGCGGGCTACTTCTTCTTCGAGGTCCCCAGCAATCTCGTCATGCGCCGTGTCGGCGCGCGCAAGTGGATTGCCCGCATCATGCTGACATGGGGCGTCATCTCGGCGGCGATGATCTTCGTGCAGACGCCGATGCAGTTCTACGTCGCACGCTTCCTGCTCGGCGCGGCCGAAGCCGGTTTCGCACCCGCGATCATGTATCTGCTCACGCTCTGGTTTCCGGCCCGCTATCGCGGCCGCGCGATGTCCATCTACGTGATGGGCGCGCCGCTCGCGTTCGTCGTCGGCGGGCCGATCTCCGGCTACATCCTGCATGCGTTCTCCGGCAACGCGCATATGGCGGCGTGGCAATGGCTCTTTCTGATCGAAGCGATCCCGGCCGTCGTGCTCGCGTTCGTCGTACTTGCCTTTCTCGATGACGATCCCGCGCACTCGAGATGGATCAGCGATGACGAGCGCTCGAACGTCCTGGCCGAGATCCGCGCGGAGAACGCGGGCAAGATCGATCATCCGAGCGTGCGCGCGTTTCTCGCAAACCGGAAGCTGTGGTGGTTCTGCGCGATCTTCTTCTGCCTGATCATGGGACTCTACGCGCTCGGCTTCTGGATGCCCTCGCTCATCAAGCGCAGCGGCGTGACCGATCCGTTGTCCATCGGCCTATATTCGGCGGTGCCGAACGTCGTGGCGGCGATCGCGCTGTTTGTGTCGAATCGCAGCGCCGACCGCACCGGCGGACGCCGCGCGCACTTCGCTCTCTTCATGCTGATCGGCGCGGTGGGTCTTGCGACGAGCATGTGGCTTTCGGCAGGCCCGATCATGACGACGCTATGTCTCTCGGTCGCGGCGGCGGGCGTCTACTCGTGCGTCGCGCTCTTCTGGGCGCTGCCGACAAGCCTCTTCGTCGGCGCATCGGTCGCTGCGGCACTCGCGTTCATCAATTCCGTCGGGAATATCGCCGGATTCGTCTCGCCCTATCTCGTCGGCATGCTCAATGTGATGGTCGGTCACGCCGAAGTGGGTATGTACGTGATCTCCGCGTTTCTCGTGCTCGGTGCGGCGATGACCATGCTTCTGCCGAAGACGCTCGACGACAAGTGAAGCGAGCGCTCAGGCGGCCCACGGCGGCCGCCTGAGCCTTTCCGTCACGTGATCGATGAACGCCCGCACGCGCGGATGCAGTGACGAATCGCGCGGATACAGCGCATAGATTGCGGTTTCGTCCTTCGGCTGGAAGTCAGTCAAAAGCGGTACGAGCATGTTGCTGCGAATCGAGGGAAGCACCATATGCTCGGCCATGCGCGTAATGCCGACGCCAGCCAGACACATATACACCGAACTCACGCCGCTGCTCGTCTGAAAGTTGCCGTTGATGAGCATGGACGTGCGCTCGCCATTGACCACGAATGGCCAATGGTTCAGATGATCCATCGGCGGCTCCCACATCAGGCAATTGTGGCTGACGAGATCCGCCGGCACCGAGGGCACGCCGTGCCGTGCGATATACGAAGGCGACGCGGTCACGACGCGTTGCAGATGACACAGTTTGCGGCTGACCAGATTCGAGTCCTGCAGGCTTCCCATGCGGATCGCGACATCGAATCCTTCTCCGATGACGTCCGCGAGCGTGTCCGACAGCGACAGGCGCACCCGCAGGCCGGGATAGCGCTCGAGAAAGCCCGGAATGAGCGGCACGATCTGGTCCATGCCAAACGAAGTCGCCACCGTCACGCGGATACTGCCGGTCATGTGCTGACCCGCGCGCGCGAGTTGCGCTTCGCCGGTGTCGATGTCGTCGAGAATGCGCTTGCACAGCGCGAGATATTCGCTGCCTTCCTCCGTGATCTGCAGGCTGCGCGTCGAGCGCCTGAGCAGCGCGACGCCAAGGCGCTTTTCGAGAGCCGAGACCGCACGGCTAACGTACGGCTGCTGGAGGTTGAGCATGAGCGCCGCGGCGGTGAATCCGCCGGTTTCCGCGACGGCCTTGAAAATCCTCATTTCGACGAGGCGTTCGTCCTTCATGTACGCGGTGCGGTGTAAGCGATGATTAGCCAGGCATCTTAGCCAGCGGCTGCGCGCTTCTATATCGGGAGTTCCACGGGTATGCGTTTTGGGTCAGGGACGGGCTCGCCACGACGCGCCCCCGACGAAGGCATTGCGGTTTCCGCAGGACACAAGCCTTAATCACGCACAACGCCGCTCGAAGCCTTCGCGGTCCGCGTGACGATTCCCTGCGACATCCCGACGACATGCGCGGCGAATGCCGTCGCGCCGGTACCCTGACATGCTTCGGTGGCAGCGCCACGCCACTTCCCGGATCAAACGTCCACGATCGGCCGAGCAAAGCCTGCCCTTGTTCGACCTGGCGGCAGAAATCGCTGATCGACGTTCAATGCCGTTCGCGGCTGATCGTCACCTAGCCGTACCGCCGAACCCCGTTGGGAGCCGTCCCAGGCAATTACTGAGTGTATTGGGTCGGGAAAGAAACATGCAATCAGTCGACAGGACCGAGTAACAGGTCGGATTGCGGCTTGGCCGGCGATTTCGCCCACCAGATACCCCCATCGCTCGGTAAACGGTCCGTTGCGCAACGGGATGCGGCCTCCCCGCGCCCCGAGCACCTTGAGGTTTGTGGCGCCTTTTATCTGAAAGGTCACGTCGAAGGTGTTGTCGTCAGCAGCCGAAGTCAGTTCGATGTGAATGTCGAAGCCGCGGTACGCGATCGTTCGGTGCATGAAAGTCTCCCTTTCGTCTTCGGAGACTAACATGAGTCAGCATCCGCTGGCCTACGCAACCATTGGGATAGATGGCCATCGATCCCGCCACCACGCGTATTCGAATGTCTACCCACCTGAAAGTTCAGGACTGTCTAACGTGCCAGCGACCCGGGCGTCGCCGGCGCGGCGCGTCCCATCACTGAACCCGCCGCCAGGTGCTGAAGTACGTCCATCGCGTGCCCAAGTTACTCGTTAGGTGGTGCCCTGCGCCAGGCAGGCGCGCAACAAGCCGCAGCTTCGTCACGCCGTGGTGTCGGGCTTGACGCATTCCAACGCGCGAAACAGGCGATTCTGAGTACGATCTGTCACATCACTCGCGCTAGCCACAGCGCGACGTTAACGCAATAGACCTGAGTGTTCTGCAGGGCCTGCTGCTCAGTCTGCATCCCGTTTCCCGGAGGCTCGTCAACGAAGCTGGGAGCACCAAGTCGCGCGTCCCAGTTGTAGTCAGCAAAATGGTGAAAGGTGCTTTGAGCGATTGCAGGCCCTCCTCGGATCGACGGTTCGAACGCGACTGCAAGGTTGAAACGCCTCCCTGTTGCCTTGCTTCTGCCTTGTGCGATCACTCGAGCATATTCACCGCCAGGCGCGGCAACGTCACCCTCATGGGGATGTGCCGGCAGGAACCGGATTGCGCCGGTCGAAGAGTCATGATCCGCCAGTACCGGATGCGCGGGTTCGACAATCGCGATTTCCTGAGCGTCTCCGTTTGCGCCGGAGTGAAAATTGGGCCAAGAGATGTGTGGCGTGAACGGGTCGTCACACACGCACCGGGACGGGTCGGGATCCACATTGCGCGTATGAAAATGATGCGCCTTCCCCACTCCGTCCAAACTCCAAACCGAACTGCCCACATCCATGTGATCCCTCGTGACCATCAGGCCGCGACCCGACTGCCGGAATCGCGTGATGCCTGCGCAGTCCTCGGCGGTCAGTCCATCCCCTTCGTCGACGCCGAACAGCCACAACTCGTCGAAGTCGGTTTCATCGAGCCGGGAGAGGGTTGAGTCTGGCCGTCCGAGCGGCTCACGGTCCCGCGCAACGACGTCGAAGGCCACGTGTCCTTGAGGACCCCGATAGGCCCTCAGTAGTTCCGCCAAGCGGCTGAACCGCGCAATCGACCAGTCGTCGGCATTCGGCGGGATAGTTGTTTGAAGCAGGATCTGAACGGTACGCATGATAGTAGTCGCATCAATCAATCGCGGAGCAATCGTCAGCAAGTGGCAACCATGGAGCTTGGCAAAGACGCGCCGAGATTGCGAAACAGGAGTCCGGGTTGCCAGGCAGCGATACCGCGTCCGCACCTTGCAGACTTACGGGATGGGCGGTGAGCTTTCGGCCAAAAAATACTGGCGACGTTTGCCGCACTGAAAATCGCCACGAGCGCCGAGATCGGCTGCTCGAAAAGCATGCAGAGGCGCGGCTTGCACGGCTCAGGTTGTGTTCGAAAACTGTTTCTAGTGCTGATCGTGCATGAAAAAAGAACGGCCGCCGTCCAGCGACGGGCTGACGTTACGAGAGGAGCACTTCGGACGCAATGGCGACGTCACCTCCATCCTAGGCCAGCGGGAAGGCGTCGACGCCGTTCATTTAGCGACGTTTTCGAACTCTCCCGCATCTCCCAACGCCCCCGCCTTCGGTTCCATACGGTGCCCACCCCGCGAGAAGGGACCGGCGCGCAGGCGGGAATACCGTGCGATCGCGGTGCGGTGGAATCGCCTATGCCCGGGCCGCGTGACCAAGCAACGCATCCTGAATTGATTCGAGACACTCGACGGCCGGAAGCAAGCATTTGATGGTGTGGCGCAGGCAATGATTTGACAAGCCGCATCCCGAAAGGCGAAGCAGCATTACGCAATAACTGCGCAGGCGGATGGAAGAGATGCACGTCGGCCCGCGGTAGGACGGATCGATTCGTGTGGCGCTGGGCGCATTCGGCATGCGCGGGCTAGTCTAGCAATCAACCGGTAAGGAGCAACGATTAGAACCGACGCAAACATCCGGCGCTCATCCCACGCGCAGTGTCCTCGGCACGCCGGGTGTGCAGCTCGGTGACACGCAGTCAACCGGCGCAGCCGACCAGACTACCCGCTCACTCCACTTGACGAATCGACCGTTCGACGCGGATGCCATGCCGCTTCATCTTCGCGTAGAGCGCGGGCTTCGACACTTGCAGGAGCTTCGCGCAATGCGTCACATTGAGATGGCACGCCTTCAACGCACTTTCGATGGCGAGGCGCTCCGCCTCCTTCAGCGACACCGGCTCGCCATGACGCTCCGCCGGCCCATCCCGCGCCGGCGAAACCGATGCGCCGCCCAAAAACGCCGATACATCCGCCACAGGCTCGCCTTCGTTGAAGTTGACGATCTTCTCTACGAGATTCTCGATTTCGCGCACATTACCCGGCCAGTCATGCGCTTCGAGTTGCCGCAGTGCCCGCTCCGCGATGTCGGGCCTCGGCTTGTGCATGCGCGCGCAGTATCGATCGAGGAAGAACGCGGCCATCGCGCGGATATCCTCGCGACGCTCGCGCAGCGGCGCAATCATGATCTCGATCACGTTGCAGCGATAGTACAAATCCTCGCGAAACGTCTTCGCGAGCACCATCGAAGCGAGATCGCGATTGCTCGCGCAAATGATGCGCACGTCGACAGGAATGCCGCGCGTGTCGCCGATGCGCGTGACTTCGCGCTCCTGCAGTACGCGCAAGAGCTTCGCCTGCACGTCGATGGGCAACTCCGAGATTTCGTCCAGAAACACCGTGCCGCCGTCCGCGGATTCGAACTTGCCCGGACGGCCTTCCCGCGCCGCCCCGGTAAAACTGCCGGGCGCATGGCCGAAAAGCTCGCTTTCGATCAGCGCATGCGGCAGCGCCGCGCAATTGATCGCGATGAACGGCAGCGTGGCGCGCGCGCTTGCATTGTGGATCGCCTGCGCGAACACTTCCTTGCCGACGCCGCTCTCGCCAGACAACAACACGTTCGACGCGCCGCGGGCCGCCTTTTTCGCCGCATCGACCGCGCGCTTGAGGCCCGTATTGGAGCCGATCACGTTGTCGAATGTAAAGCGTGCGTGATTGCCCGCGTAGCGCCCCGCCATCTTGCGCACGCGCCGCATCTCGCGAAACGTGTTGACGACCGACACCACCTCGCCGCAACGGTTCTTGATCGGGATAGCGGTATCGAGCAGGTGCAAGTGGCGCGCGGGCGAATCGATGATGAGCTCGCGATCGACGTAACCCACACCTGTCCGATAGATCGGCCCGACGATCGGCTCGAAATCGATCACTTCGTTGAGCGTCTTGCCGATGCTCGTCCGCGGATCGATGCCCAGAATGCGTCCCGCGACCGAATTGACGTGGCGCAACACCTGACCCTGTCCAATCACCATCAGCCCATCGCCAATATGGTCGATGATCGCGCGCTGTTCCTCGACGAGCGTGTCGTAGGCGGCCAGGTCGAACGCGCTTTGCAGCAGCACGTCGAGCGTCGCGCCGAGCAGCGTGATCCACGGCGCGGGCGTCGCGTCATTCGCCGCTTCATTCGCCGCCTCCCGCCAGCGCAACGCGACGAGAAACACCCGGCGGCCATGCGCATCGACACGCAGCGCAAACGCCTGCGCTATCGATGCACCGGCGTCCCGCAGCGCCAGCGTCACGCAGCGGCCGCCCGATGAAACCGTGGCCGCTTCGGCGAGCGCGGCGAGGCCGGCTGAAGGACAGCGCGCGAAAAAGGAATCGAGCGCGGCATCGCCTATTTGCGCGAGCGGTTCGAGCACATGGCCGCTGCGATCCAGCGTGAAGATGCACGCCCTGGCCTCGCGCGCGGCCAGGCGGCGCGCATCGCGCCATCTGAGCGACGCGAGCGCGCTCTCGAGTGTGGCGATGTTGGGATCGAGCGCGACGGTGGCCATATCTACCTGCGATGCGGTGGGTCAACGGCTTCGAATGTAACAGGACAAAATCCCGCCGCCCCGCGCATCGCGGCACCGCGCGCTCAGTCCTTCTGCGCGATCGCCGTGAGCGCGCCGCCGTTCAGCCGATACACCGTGACGGGCGCATCGATCCAGTCGCCGTTGGAATCGAACTTGACGGGGCCGAGAATACTGTCGAACGACTGATCGCGCAGCGCCTTCACGAATATCTCCGGTTTCGCCGATCCCGCCTTGCGCATCGCATCCGCGACGACGAGCGTCGCCGCATAGAACGCGGGCGCGTAGGTATCGACATCGGCGCTGAACGCATCCCTGAACTTAGCGCGGAAGGCCTTGCCGTCGGGCAGCGTGTCGAGCGGCGCGCCGCCTTGCGCGCAGAACATGCGCTTGTCTGCGACGCCTGCCGAGAGCTTGTCGAATTCGGGCGAACAGATGCCGTCGCCGCCGACGAGCGTCGCGCTCAGGCCCAGCTCGCCCATTTGCCGCGCGAGCGTCGCGGCCTGCGCGTAGTAGCCGCCGTAGAACACCACCTGCGGATTGCGCGATTTGATCTGCGTGAGAATGGCCTTGAAGTCGGTCGCCTTGTCCGTGCTGTACTCGCGCGCGACGATCTGCAAGCCTTCCTTCTGCGCGGTCTTGATGAACACGTCCGCGACGCCCGTGCCGTAGGCGGTGCGGTCGTCGATGACGGCGGCGCGTTGCGCGCCCAGCACCTTCGTCGCGTAGACCGCCATGCGTCCGCCCATCACGTTATCGTTGGTGGCGAGGCGGAACACGTACGGATAGCCGAGATGCGTGAGGTCCGGGTTCGACGAGGCGCCCGTCATCATCACGACTTTGGCGTCGTTGTAAATACGCGCGGCCGGAATGCTCACGCCCGAGTTGTAGTGACCGATGACCGCCGACACGCCGTCGTCGACGAGCTTCTGCGCGACGTTGACGCCGACTTTCGGGTCGCCCTGATCGTCCATCGAAATCAGCTCGAATTTCACCGGCTTGCCCGCGATCGCGAAGCCCTTCGCGTTCAATTCGTCGATGGCGAGCCGCACGCCGCGCTCGTCGTCCTTGCCGCTCGACGCCGCACTGCCGGTCAGCGGGCCGGCCACGCCGATCTTAACGACTTCCTGCGCACGCGCCGCGCCGCATAGCATCGCCGCGCATGCAATGAACGTGATTGCCGTATTCATCGGTTTCATCGTGATTCTCCCGTCGCAATGAGTGTCAGATTCTCAAGAAGGTCCCGTACCGGCGACAAGGTGTCGAACTCGAAATCCGGGCGCGGCTGCCACGCGCCGAGCGTGTCCGCGCCGCGATTGATCCATGCGACCGCCATGCCGAGCGGCTTCGCGCCGTCGATGTCGGCCCAGCTCGCGAGCGAGCAGTGCAACACGTCTTGCGCCGGCAGCGCGAGGCGGTCGAGCGCGAGCTTGAAGATCGCCTCGGAAGGCTTGTACGCCTGCGCCATCTCGGCCGTCGTCACATGCTCGAAATAGCGCGTGAGCTGCGTGCGCCGCCACAAGTCGCTGTCCATGTTGGTGATCGGCATCAGCGGATAGCGCGACGCCGCCCAGTCGAGAAACGGCTCGGCGTCCGCATGCGCGGGCGAGGCCTCGACGAGATGCGCGAGGAACAGGTCGGTCAGCTCGTCCAGCGCGTGGCCGTTGCGCGCGCCGGGCCAGCGCGCATCGAGCACGGCGGCGAGCGCCTCGCCCGCCACGTCGCGGTAACGAGCGTACGCCTGCCCGCGATACAGCCGCACATTGCGGATATCCCAGTCGAGATAGATGTCGAACATCGCGTCGCCGGTCTCGATCGACAGCCGCCGCAACACTTCCGCGATGCCGAGCGTGCCGCCGTGATCCACATCGACGAGCGTGCCGAAGTAATCGAAAGTCAGGGCTTTGGGGTTCATTGCGCGCGCTCTTTTCTCGTGGCGAACTGCTTGACGCGTTCGGCGGCCTCGGGATCGGCGAAGGCGTCGATCGTCGCGTCGAACTCGAGTTCGAGACTCCGTGCGAGCGATTCGCTCAATTGCGTCGTGACGAGACGCTTCAGGCGCGCGATCGAACCGGGCGATTGCTCCGCGATGCGCGCGGCGAGCGCGATCGCCGTATCGAGCATCGCGTCGCGCGGCACGACGCGATTGACGAGTCCCATCGACATCAGCGATTGCGCGCTTTGCCGCTCGCCGAGCAGCCACAATTCCATTGCGCGTTGATGGCCGAGCGCCTGCGGGAGCAAATGCGTGACGCCGCCCGTGACGAACTGGCCCCACGCCATCTCCGGAAAGAACGCGACGAGATCGTCCGACGCCACGACCATGTCGCAATTGAGCATCCACTCGAAGCCGCCGCCGACGGCAAAGCCATGCACAGCGCCAATGACGGGCTTCGCGTTGAACATCAGATCGCGCGTGATGCGCTGGATGCGTTCGATATGCAGACGAATGCTTGCGTGGGTCGCGCTCTGCTCGCCGAACTCCTTGAGATCGTCGCCCGCGCAGAACGCACGGCCCGCGCCCGTCAGCACGATGACGCGGCACGAGGCGTCGTCGTTCGCGCCTTGCAGCGCCTCGTGCAGACCGTCGAGCAGCGCGCCGCCGATCGCGTTCATGCGCTCCGGGCGGTCAAGCGTCACCACCCGAAGCAGTCCATCCGTGTGTGTCTTGACGTAGTTCATGCGGGCTCCCTGTCGATCCAGCGTGTCTTGCCTTCGGTGCGCGGAAAGTGCTCGAACGGGACGATGGTCACAGCCGCGCTCGCGCCGATGCGTTCGCGCACGGCCGCCTCGATACGCGCGGCGGCATCGTTCCAGCGTGCGACGGGCAAGCCGTTCGCGGCCTCGACCCTCATCGCGATGCGGTCGTAGGGCCCCGGCCCTTTCAGCACGATGCGGAACATGCCCGATGCCCATTGCGGCAACGCCTCGACCGCGAGCCGTACCGCGCCCGGGAACACGTTGACGCCGCGCACGTTGAACATGTCGTCGGTGCGGCCCGTCACGCGAAAGCGCCAGGCGCTGCGGCCATCGGGGCCGGCATCCGTGCCCGTCACCGTGACGACATCGCGTGTGCGATAGCGCACGAGCGGCTGGCACTGCTTGCGCAAATGCGTGCAGACGAGTTCGCCTGTCGTGCCGGCTTCGATCGGCAGACGCGCGAGCGTATGCGGATCGATGATCTCGGCGAACACCACGTCCGCTGCGTGATACAGCAGATCGGTCGTCCAGTCCGTCTGGCCGCCGAGAATGCTCAGCACTTCCGAGAGGCCGAAGTTCGCATTGCGCACCGCGAAGCCCCACTTCTCCTCCATTGCGGCGCGTAACTCCGGATTGTCGAGACCGGCCTCGCCGCCGAAAAGCCCGAGCTTCAGCCCGAGGTCGCGCGGCGCGGGGCCGCCGCTCTCGCGCAGCACCTGCTCGATCAGCGCCGGATAGGACGGCGTGCATGAAATCGCGTCGATGCCGAGATTCAGGATCGAATCGATCAGAAGCCGCGTGTTGCCGACGCCGAACGGCACGACGGTCGCGCCGGCGGCCTCGAGAATCGTGTGATCGGTGAAGCCGCCCGTCCACATGCAGTAGTTGAGGCAGTGCACGACGCGATGCTCCGGGCGCAGTCCCGCCGCCCACATCGATCGCGCGCCGACGCGGGCGATATCCGCAGCATCGCGCGCGCTGTTGGCGAGGATCAGCGGCCGACCCGTCGTCCCCGACGTGCGATGCAGCCGCGCGATGCCGCTCTCCGTGCACGCGACGTAATCGCCATATGGCGACGCGTTCTCCTGGCTTACGCGCAAGTCGTCCTTCTCGGTAAAGGGCATCTCCTGCAGCGTGTCGAGCGTGATGTCGTCGCGGCCGGCCCAGCGCGCGAGTTTCGTTCGATAGAACGCGGACATCGCGCGCAGATACGGCCAGTGAGCTGCCCATAGCGCATCCTGATGACGCCGCACTTCGTCGAGCGGCAGCGTCTCGAACGCTTCATCGAAGTAGACGCCGTGCGTCGGCGAATGAACTGCTATGTTCATGTGTGGTCCTCTGTCGTGTCGGCGTTATTGGGCGCGGCGGCGTTTCGCGGCGCGTGCTTCGATCGCGGACCGCTCGACGATCGCCCGCGCGTGGCTCGCGGTGCCGATCGGCCCGCCCGCATCGGTGGCGACGATGTCGAACCAGTACAGCGCGCCGTCGATGTCCCGGAAGGTCGCGGTCGCGGATACTTCGGCGCCAAGCGGCGTCGGCGCGAGATGACTGAGATGTGTCGTCACGCCGACGGACAGTTGCCCGTCGCCGACGGCGTCGCGCAGCACATTGGCGCAAGCGCGCTCAATCAGCGACAGGAGCGCGGGCGTAGACAGTACATCGGGGTAGCGCTCCTCCGCCTCGCGCGCGTGGGCGGCTGCGAGGTCCGCGGATGTGACGGTGTGGGTGAGCGTTGCGGCTCGGCCTCGTTCGATCATGTGCGGCTCCGGGTTGTGTAGCCGCCATCAAGGCAAGGTCCGGGCCATATGCGACAAAGCCCCGTCCGGCGGGGCTTCGGGCTTTTCTGAAGGACATTGACACGGTAAAGCGTAAAGATTCTTGACGTTGCGATTTGCTACGGACGTCTTGGCGGCTGATGCCGCAGTCCTTGCACGATGATGAGCGTCCGCTGACCACCTATGGCCGGTCAAATGCGCTGCGTCGCCTGCCGGGCCTCTGAACGTCGCTCGAGCATGCTCGTCGACACATGCGAGAGCAGCCAATCCGCCTCATCAAAGGCGGAACGGCCCTCCGTGCGCGAACCGTCCAACAAGCCGACGGACACGTTTCGATGCGGTCGATCGTCTCGGCGGATCGGCCGCGGCCTGTCGAAGGCCGTTACCAAATCATCGAATCGTGAGCGTCGCAAAGCATTCCACCGGGCGCGCGGCCGAACGATATGACGCTTGGGCGATCGGCCTGCACTCGCCGATCGGAAGCTTTACCGTGCCGAGCAGACCAGCGCGATCGCGTGGATCTTCGACTTGGGCGTGCGCGCGCCGGAGCGGCGGCGCGCGCCATGGCCACTGAGCCTCGGATCGATCGGCCGGTCAATTCAACGCCACGACTGCATCGAGCGCGCCGCCGACCATCGCGCGCAGCGTCGGCTCGATAGCCTCGGCTTTTTGCGGCAGATACGCGAACGGCGGCGTTTCGTCCATATACGCGGACTGGCACATTTCCAGTTGGACCGCGTGAATCCCGTCCTGCGGCGCGCCGTAATGGCGCGTGATGAAGCCGCCCTTGAAGCGCCCGTTCGCGATCCATGTGTAATCGCTTTGCGCGGCCGCATCCGTCACGGCCTTCGTCACCGATTCCGCCGCCGTCCTCCCATCCTGCGTGCCGATGTTCAGGTCTGGCAGCTTGCCGTCAAAAAGACGCGGCAACACGCTCGCGATCGAGTGTGCTTCCCACAGCAGCACGTTCGCATGCCGCTCGCGCAGACGCGTAAGCTCGGCGGCGATCGCATCGTGATATGGCTGCCAGTACGCCGCGACGCGACGCTGCTTTTCGGCGGCATCGGGCGCGCAGCCTTCGCGATACAGCGGCTCGCCGCGAAACGTCAGATCGGGGCACAGGCCGGTCGTCGTCTGTCCCGGATACAGACTTTCATCCGACGATGGCCGGTTCAGGTCGATCACATAACGCGACACGCGCGCGCCTAGAATCGTGGCGCCAAGTTCCCGCGCGAACGCGTAGAGCCGGTCCAAATGCCAGTCGGTATCGGCGACCGTCAGCGCGATATCCGTGTATTGCCCGCGCAGATCGCCGGGAATCGTCGTGCCGAGGTGCGGGATCGAAAGCAGGAGCGGCGCGTCGCCGCGCTGTAGCGTGTAGAGATCGTCCATGAGAAAAGTCGTCAGTAAAGAAGGGAAGTCATAACAGCGCATGGTCCGGCAGCGTCGGCACGGCGCGCATGAGTGCCGGGCGAATCAGGTGATCGAGCACGCGGCGCGTGAGCGTGACGGTTTCATCGACGAAATCGTTCCACTCGCCTTGCCGATGCAGCACGAAGAACTCGCGCCGCGCGAGGCGCCCTTCGGGCAGCGGCAAGACGGCGATCTCGTCGAGATAATGCCGCGCCTGCCACAGGCACAAGGGCGTCGAAATGGCGAAGCCGAGTTTCGCGCTGACGAGACTGAGCAGCGGATCGGTAGCATCGAACTCGTATCGGCGCGGACTGTCGATGCCCAGATGCCGCGCGAAGCGATCGACCTGCTGGCCGATGACCGAGCGCGCCGTATAGCGGATCAGCGGCAGTTCACTGGCGAGCGCGCGCCACGCCGAGGCATCGTGCGAAAGCGCTTCGTGTTCCTCGAGCCAGCCGCGCGACACCACGGCGACGAACGCCTCCGAGAACAACGGCACCTCGACGATGCGCGAGTCGTTCAGCGCGGTCTGCGTACACACGACGACATCGACTTCGCGCGCGTGCATCTGCGCCGATAAACCGGGAGTCAGACCCGACCACAACGCGATCTGACGTGCGGGGCCTGACATCGCGCGGATCAGTTCGGGGCCGACGGTCGCCGCGAACGAATCCACGCAGCCGAGCCGCAAGGGCAACGCGAGCGCGAGCGACGCATCGCCGATGCGCGCGCTCACCCGCTGCGCGTGATCGAGCAGCGGACCGGCGAGTTCGCGCAGCGCGAGCCCCGCGCGATTCGGACGCGGTGGACGGCTGTCGCGATCGAAAAGGCCCGCGCCCTGCTCGCGCTCCAGCGCCGCGATCGACTGGCTGACCGCGCTCTGGCTCAGACCGAGGCGGCGCGCCGCTGCTGTCATCGAGCCGGTCTCGCAGACCGCGACGAACGCCTGCAGCGCGCGCAGGTCGAGCGGAGTTGGGATGCGTCTCATCAAAGCTCCGTGATTCTGCCTATTCTTGGCGGGCATGGGCGGCGCCCATCATGCATCCACCGGATGCGCGCGATCGCTTCATCAGCGAACCGGCGGGAACGAGCATCAGTTTGCCTTATGCAAAACGGTTACGGGATGTCCGACATATCTTGGCCGCGTCGGATTCGTGACAACAGATGTCGAGTTTGTATTGGTTCAACCGATTTTGGCCCGGTACATTCGACCAACGCTGGCATCGGTATGCGCGGGAGGCCGCAGTGGATACGCTGGTTTTCGTCTGGAATAACGCGGCATCGATCGGGCACATGCTGGTCGATCACGTGCTGCTCGTGCTGGCCGGGGTCGGCTGCGCGATCGTCACGGGCGTCGCACTCGGCATCGTCATCACGCTCAACGAGCGGCTCGCGCGCGTCGTGCTCTATACCGCCGCGATGCTGATGACGATTCCGTCGATCGCGCTCTTCGGCCTGCTGATTCCGGTGCTGTCGCTGATCGGCCAGGGCATCGGCTTTCTGCCCGCAGCCATCGCGCTCTTTCTCTACTCCCAGTTGCCGATCCTGCGCAACACCTACGCGGCGATCCGCAATCTCGATCCCGCGCTGCGCGAAGCCGCGCTCGGCATGGGCATGACGCCGTGGCAGCGGCTGTATCGCGTCGAAATGCCGATCGCCGTGCCGATCATCATGGCGGGCGTGCGCATGGCCGTGGTGATGAACATCGGCATCGCGGCGATCGCGACGTATATCGGCGCGGGCGGGCTCGGGCGGCTCATCAGCCGCGGCCTTTCGCAGTCGGACCCGCGTCAGCTCGTGGCCGGCGCGGTGATCGTCGCGCTGCTCGCGATCCTCGCCGATCTCGGCCTCGCCACGCTGCAATGGCGTCTCACGCCGCAAGGCATGCGGCCGCGCCGCGCGCGTTTTCTCTGGCGGCGTGGCGCGCCCTTCACCAGCACGGCGGTCCAATCGGCGGAGGCACGATGATCGATCTTCGGAACCTGACGAAGCGCTTCGAGTCGCGCGGCGCGAAGCCGGTCGTCGACGATATTTCGATGACCGTCGAGGAAGGCGAACTGTGCGTGCTGCTCGGGCCTTCCGGCTGCGGCAAGACCACGACGCTCAAGATGATCAACCGCCTCGTGCAGCCGACCTCGGGCCAGATCCTGATCGGCGGCGCCGATACGGCGCGCTTCGACATCGTCGAGCTGCGGCGGCGCATCGGCTACGCGATCCAGCAGGTCGGCCTGTTTCCGAACATGACGGTGGCGGAGAACATCGGGCTCGTGCCGCAGATGCTCGGCTGGGACAAGCCGCGCATCCGTGCGCGCACGGAAACGCTGCTCGCGATGGTCTCGCTCGATCCGGCGACCTACATGCCCGCGTATCCGCGCGATCTGTCGGGCGGGCAGCAGCAGCGCGTCGGCGTGGCGCGCGCGCTCGCCGCCGATCCGCCGGTCATGCTGATGGACGAGCCGTTCGGCGCGATCGATCCGATCAACCGCACCTCGATTCAGGACGAGTTCCGCCACATTCAGAAGAGCCTCAGGAAGACCGTGATGTTCGTAAGCCACGACATCGACGAGGCCATGAAAATGGGCGACAAGGTCGCAATTTTCCGCGACGGCAAGATTGAGCAGATGGCGAGTCCGGACGAACTGCTCGCGCGTCCGGCGAGCGCGTTCGTCGCGGATTTCGTCGGCGCCGACCGCGCGTTGAAGCGTCTGCGCCTGATGCGCGCGGCCGACGCGGCGCTGGAACCGGCGCGCGTCGCCCGCTGCGGTTTTCCGAGCGCGGATGCGCGTGCGCTGTTGCGCAACCATCTTGCCGATACGCTCGTCGTGCTCGATGCGCAGGACAAGCCCGTCGGCCATGTCGGTCCGATGGAACTCGCCGCCGGCGGCGCGACGCTCGACGCCGCGCAAGTGCGCGTGCTGCCCGCCGTCGTGCGCGCGAGCGACGATCTGCGCTCGGTCATGTCGATGCTCCTCGCGCACGGCGCAAGCTGGCTGCCGGGCGTCGACGCGGACGGACGCTTCATCGGTTACGTGACGCACGAACGCATCGCGTCGATGGCGCGCGGTGCGTGCGCGTCGGGCGAGGCGTCGCCGCACGCGATCGCGGCCGCGCCCGACGCACCCGAGCTCGCAACCGGAGCGGCGCGATGAATGCCCGCTGCGCGCGCATCGTGGCCGGCGCGTCGATCGCGCTGTTCAGCGCATCGGCGCGTGCGGACAACTGGTTCGCATCGATCGCACAGTATCGCGCGGACATCGTGTATCAGGCGGGCCAGCAAATGCTCATGGTGCTGATCGCGGGCGTCGCGGCGATTCTCGTCGCGGTTCCGGTGGGCATCTGGCTGAGCCGCCCCGGCAACGGCCGCGCCGCGCATTTCGTGATGTTCACGCTCAATGCGGGCCAGGCCGTGCCGAAACTCGCGATCCTCGCGCTCGCGATGAGCGTGCTCGGCATCGGCGCGAAGCCCGCGATTCTCGCGCTGTGGCTCGCCACGCTGCTGCCCATCGCGATGAACACCTACGAAGGCATCCGCGCCGTGCCGCCCGCGATGATCGAGGCGGCCAACGGCATCGGCATGACGCAATGGCAGATTCTGCGCAAGGTCGAACTGCCCAACGCGATGTTCGTGATTCTCGCGGGCGTGCGCACCGCGCTCGCGATCACCGTCGGCACCGCGCCGCTCGCGTTTCTTGTCGGCGGGGGCGGGCTCGGCGAACTCATCTTCACCGGCATCGACCTGAACGATTTTTCGATGCTGCTTGCCGGCGCCATTCCGACCGCCCTGCTCGCGGTCGCCACCGACCTGTTCATCGCGCAGCTTCAGCACTGGCTCGTGCCGCGCGGCGTCAGTCCTCAACGTTGATCCTTCTCCCGGAACCGAAGCCCATGTTCAAGCCGCTTTTGCCACGCAAGCCGTGGTCGCGCCTCGTCGGCGCAACACTCTTCGCGCTCGCCCTCGGCGCGTTCGGCGCGAGCCAGTCCGCGCGGGCGGCATCGACCATCACCGTCGGCGGGAAGAACTTCACGGAGCAGGTGCTGCTCGCCGAAATGACCACGGAACTGCTGAAGGCGAAGGGCTTCGATGTCGTGAAGAAGGACGGCATGGGCAGCACGGTGCTGCGCCAGGCGCAGGAGAACGGACAAGTCGACGTGTACTGGGAATATACCGGCACGTCGCTCATCACGTACAACAAGGTCACCGACAAGCTCGATCCGCAGCAGACCTACGCCCGCGTGAAGGAACTCGATGCACAGAAGGGTCTCGTCTGGCTCGATCCTTCGAAGGCGAACGATACCTACGGCCTCGCGATGAACCGCGACGTCGCGCAGAAGCTCGGCATCGCGACGCTCAGCGATCTCGCGAAGGTGCTCAACAGCGGCAAGGAACTGACCTTCGCGTGCAATTCCGAGTTCTACGCGCGGCCCGACGGCCTGCGTCCGCTGGAGAAGGAATACGGCTTTCACTTCGGGCCGTCGCAGATCAAGCGGATGGATTCGGGCCTCACGTATCAGGCGCTGAAGGATCGCCAGGTCGACACCGCGCTCGTCTTCACGACCGATGGCCGCGTGCCCGCGTTCAACTTCATCGTGCTGCGCGACGACAAGAACTTCTTCCCCGCCTACGCGCTCACGCCGGTCGCGCGCAAGGCGACGCTCGACGCCAATCCGAAGCTCGCCGACATCCTCAACTCGCTCTCCGCCAAGCTCGACGACGCGACGATGGCGCGCCTGAACGCCGAAGTCGACGTGCAGAAGAAGTCGCTCAGCGATGTCTCGGGCGCCTTCCTCAAGTCCGCCGGCCTGCTCTGACCGATGCGCGCGTTGGAGCCCTTGCTCGTCGCGGCGGCGCAGGTCGAAACGGTCGCCGGCAATCTCGCGGCGAACCTCGCATCGCATCGGCGGATGATTGAGAAGGCGGCCGCGCGCGGCGTGCGTCTGCTCGTGTTTCCCGAGTTGTCGCTCGCCGGGCACGCGGCGGGCGAGCACGCGCTGAAGCTCGCCATCACGCGCGACGACCGCGCGCTGCTCGAACTCGCGCGCGACTGCACGTCGCTGTGCGCGGTCGTCGGCTTCATCGAGGAAGCGCCGGGCGCGTTGTTCTACAACAGCGTCGCGACACTGCACGCGGGACGCGTCGTGCACGTACATCGAAAAATTGCGCTGGCGACATATGGCCGGCTCGACGACGGCAAGTTCTACGGACACGGAGAACGTCTCGATCAGTTCGCGTTGCCCGGAGATCCGCGCTGGCGCGTCGCAACGCCGATCTGCGCCGACTTGTGGAGTCCCGCGCTGATGCATCGACTCGCGCGCGACGGCGCCACGTTGTGCGCCGCGCCGGTGAGTTCCGCCGTCGAAGCCGTCGGCACCGACTTCGACAACCCGCGCGGCTGGGACACCGTGTTGCGCGCGCACGCGCTCGTCTACGGCTTGCCGGTCGTGTTCGCGAATCGCGTCGGCCAGGAAGGCGCGCTGCATTTCTGGGGCGGCTCGCGCATCGTCGGTCCGCGCGGCGAAATCCTCGCGCAAAGCGAGTCGCCGCGCGAGGAACTCGTCGTTGCATCGCTTGACTACGACGCCGTGCGCCACGCGCGTTTCGATCTGCCGACGGTGCGCGACGCCCGCGCCATCGATACGATTCTCGCGCAGCGTGCGCCCGGAAACGACATCGTGTCGCTTTCGTGATCGGGTTGGTCGTCTGCCTGTTGGCACCGGCTAAATCGGCGGCAGACAATCGATTCAACTGATCGTTCGCACGGAGAGCATGACGATGATCGACCTGACGCGCGTGCGTGCCGCCCTCGCGCAACGCCGCGACAATTTCTCGCTGCCGCAGCCGTTCTATGCCGACGACGCCTTTCACCAGCTCGATATCGACGCGGTCTTCAACGATGAATGGCTCTTCGCGTGCAATGGCTGCGAGTTGCGCGAGCCGGGCGATTATCTGACGCTCGAAATCGGTCCGACTTCGGTAATCGTGCTGCGCGATCACGACGGCGAGATTCGCGCGTTCTTCAACACGTGCCGGCATCGCGGCTCGCGCATTTGTCTCGATGAAAAAGGCCACACGCATCGCCTGACATGCGCGTATCACCAGTGGGTCTACGAACTCGACGGCTCGCTGCTCCATGCGCGGCAGATGCCCGCGGGCTTCGAGCGCGACGCGTATGGCTTGCGGCCCGTGCATGTCGAAATCGTGTGCGGCATGGTCTATATCTGCCTCGCCGACACGCCGCCCGACATCGCGCGCTTTCGCGACGCCGTGACGCCGTACATCGCGCCGCATCAGCCGTGGCGCACGAAAGTCGCCGCCGTCTCGACGATGATCGAGGACGCGAACTGGAAGCTCGTCATCGAGAATAATCGCGAGTGCTATCACTGCGCCGGCAATCATCCGGAACTGCTCGCGACGCTCATCGAATTCGCCCTGCCCGACGATCCCGCCGGCTCGCGCGACTTCCGTTTGCTGATGGATGCGCAAGCCGCGAAGTGGGAACGTCACGGCCTGCCGCATCTGCCCGCCGATGGCGGCGACGAGTTCCGCTGCATCCGGCTGCCATTTCATCGCGGCGCGGTGTCGTTCACGCCGGACGGATCGCCCGCGTGCGCGAAGCTGCTCGGCGATCTCACCGACCCCGATCTCGGTTCGGTGCGCATGTTCCGCGTGCCGAACAACTGGAATCACTTTCTCGCGGATCACATCATTCACTTCCGGCTACTGCCGCTGTCGGCGTCGCGCACGATGCTGCGCACGACCTGGCTCGTGCATGAGGACGCGGTCGAAGGCGTCGACTACGACATCGACAATCTGACCTCGGTATGGAACGCGACCAACACGCAGGACGCGCGGCTCGCGGCAAACAATCAGCTCGGCGTCGGGTCCATCGCTTACACACCGGGTCCGTATGCGCCGTCCGAATTCATGCTGCGCAACTTCACCAACTGGTATGCGAACAAGCTCGCCTCATATCTCGACGGCACGCATGCGCATCGTTCGATCGAACTGAAGGTGTCGAATGGCTGACGTGCTGATCGAAGCGCAAACGCTAATCGTGTCCGACGAAGCGCAGGCGCGCACACTCGAATGCATTGCCGTGCGCGATGAAGCGCCGGGCGTCAAGACGTTTCGCCTGCGCGATCCGCACGCGGACGGCGCGCGCCGCTTCGCGCCCGGTCAGGCGATGCTGCTCACGCTCGATATCGACGGCGTGCGTCACGACCGCACGTTTTCGATCGCGTCGTCGCCCGTCGAGCGCGACGTGCTCGAACTCACCATCAAGGCGCAAGCGGACGGCATCGTCACGCGCTGGCTGCACGACCGTCTGTCACCGGGAACGCGCATCGACGCGCGCTATCCGCTCGGCCGCTTCACGCTCGACGTAGCGAACGCGGCGCCGCTTGCGTTTGTATCGGCGGGATCGGGCGCATCGCCGCTGATGTCGATGTTGCGCACGCTCGCGCATAGTCAGCCGGATGCGGATGTCGCGTGGCTGCATAGCGCGCGCAACGCCGCCGACATTCTTTTCGCCGATGAACTCGCGGCGCTTCAGTCGCGCATGCCGAATCTGAAGGTCATCGTGTGGCTGAGCGCGCCCGCGCCGGGCTGGTTCGGCTTGCGCGGACGCATCGCGCGCGGCACGCTCTGGGCGGTCGCGCCCGACTTCGGACGCCGCACGGTGTATTGCTGCGGACCGGCGGGCTTCATGCAGAGCATCCGGCAGATTCACGCGGCCGAAGGCGCACGACGCGCGGCGTTTCATATCGAACATTTCGGGCCCGCGCCCGTCGAGGCGTCGCAACACGATGTCGCGCCATCGCCGGATGCCGTCTATCACGCGACATTGGGCGATAAACGCTTCGACGTGCGCGCGGGCGAAACGCTGCTCGCCGCCGCGACGCGTCAGCAAGTCGTGATTCCGTGCGGCTGCGCGAGCGGCTTGTGCGGCACGTGCAAGGTGCGCCGCGTGTCCGGCGTCGTATCGATGCAGCACGCGGGCGGTCTATCGGCCGCCGAGGAAGCGCAGGGCGTCATTCTCGCGTGCTCCAGCCGTCCATCCACCGACGTCGAAATCGCTTTCCGATGATGAATCCAACTCCTCCGCTGCAGGACGACGCCAGCCGCTTCACGCACGCGTTGCGCTTCGACATGCTGCCCGATGCGGTCGTGCGCGATGCGCAGCGCCGTCTCCTCGACCTCTTCGCCGTCGCGGCGGCGGGCACATCGACGCGCATGTCGTCGATTGCGCGCGAGCACGCGCTCGATTGCTTCGCGGCGGGCCGCACGCCCGCGCGCATATTGTTCGACGGACGCATCGCGAGCGCGGCGGGAGCGGCCTTCGCGGGCGCGGCAACCATCGACAGTTTCGACGGTCACGACGGCCACGCGCTCACCAAGGGGCACGTGGGCGTCACCGTGTTACCCGCGCTGCTCGCGATGACCGAACGCGTGCCCGGCATGGGCGGGCGCGAGTTCATCGTGCAGACGGTGCTCGGCTACGAACTCGGCACGCGCGCGGGCATCTCGCTGCATGCGACGAGCCGCGAATATCACACGTCGGGCGCGTGGAATGCGCTCGCGGCGGCGGCCATCGCGAGCCGCGCGCTCGGTTTCGACGTGCCGATGACACGTCATGCGCTCGGCATCGCGGAGTATCACGGGCCGCGCTCGGACATGATGCGCTGCATCGATCATCCGACGATGCTGAAGGACGGCTCGTGCTGGGGCGCGCTCGCGGGCATCAGCGCGGCGCTGCTCGCCTCGCGGGGCTTCACCGGCGCGCCGGCGACGACCGTCGAACGCGACGCGCCCGCGATCTTTGCCGATCTCGGCGAGCGCTGGCTGATCCTCGAACAGTATGTGAAGCCGTATCCGGTATGCCGCTGGGCGCATCCGTCGATTGCGGCTGCGCTCGCGGTGCGCGCGCAGGCTGCCTTCGACGCGACCAACATCGAACGTGTGGAAATCGAAACTTTTCACGAAGCGAAGCGCCTCTGGTCCGACGCGCCGCGCACCACCGAGGAAGCGCAATACGGTGTGCTGTTTCCCGTCGCCGCCGCGTTGCTGCATGGCCGCGTGGATGCGGACACCATCGGCGAAGAAGGACTGATCGATCCGGCGGTGCACGCGCTGCTGCCGCGCCTCGTCACGTACGAGCGCGCGGACTTCAACGCGGCGTTTCCCGCCGAGCGCTGGGCGCGCGTGACGGTCGAACTGCGCGATGGCCGGCGCCTCGATTCCGGCGCGATGCAGGCGAGCGGCGATCCCGCGCGCCCGATGACGCCCGAAGCCGAACGCGGCAAGTTCCGCGCGTTGACCGGAGCGCGCTTCGGCGCACGCTTCGCAAGCGAACTCGAAGCCGCCGTCGATGCGCTCGCGGAACCTCACGCGAGCGCATCGACGCTATGCGAACTCGTGCTGAACGCGCCCAACCTTACGCAATAAGGGTCTCGATGGACAACGAAGCCATGCAAACGCCGTTCTACGATCCCGCATCCGTCGCGGGCAAGGCGCCGCCCGTCGATGAATCGACCGATCTGCTGATCGTCGGCGCGGGTCCGGCGGGCATCGCGGCTGCGCTCGAAGCGGCCGGACGCGGCGTCAGCGTGACGCTCGTCGATGAAAACCCGGTGCCGCTCGACACGATGGGCGAGGACGTGCCGCTGCATTTCGGCGGCCGCATGGGCGCTGTGGCCGGCAACGCAAACGCGATGCTCGAAGCCATGCTCGACGCGCGCCCCGAACTCGGCGATGCGCTGGAAGCGGGCGTCGACGTGAAGCTCGGCACGGCGGTCTGGGGCCTCTTTCCGCACGGCCCGGCGAGCGCGTGGATGGACACGCACGTTGCCGGTCTCGCCGATGCATCGCGTACGTGGCTCATCGCCTTCAAACAGGTGATCGTCGCCTCCGGACGGCGCGACATGGGCCTCGCCTTCGAGGGCTGGCAGCGTCCCGGCGTGATGGGCGCGAGCGCCGCGTGGCGGCTCGCCGTGCTCTACGGCGCACTCGATGCGCGCCGCGCCGTACTGGTCGGCAGCGACACGGACGCGCTGAACATCGCTGTCGATCTGATGGCGCGCGGCGTGCGGATCCTAGCGGTGATCGAACAGTCCGATGCGATCGTCGGCGACGCCGCGCTGGCGTCGCAACTCGAAGCGGGCGGCGCGCGCTTGCTCACGCGGCACGTCGTGCGGCACGCGCGCGGCGATGCGTACGGCGTCACCTCGGTCGAGGCGGCATCGCCACATGCGGACACATCGGTCACGTTCGAATGCGATACCGTGCTTCTCGGCATCGCCGCGCTGCCCGCGATCGAACTGCTCGAAGCGGCCGGTTGCGCCACGACATTCGATGCCGCGCGCGGCGGTCACGTCGCCAATGTCGATGCGATGCAGCGCACGTCGCTGCCGTTCGCGTATGCGGCGGGCGACTGCGCGGGCGTGTGGGCATCGAAGAGCCGCGATGACGGCGTCGCGCGGGAAGAAGGCCGGCGCGCGGCGCGTTCGGCGCTCGACGCTCCGGGCGTTTGCGGCACCGCACGCGTCACGCAGCCCGACGCGCCCGCGCACGACATCGCCGCTTCGCGCGTGGCGTGGGTGCGCGCGAGCGTGCTCGGCGCGGCGGGCGAGCCGTTCGTGTGCCAGTGCGAGGAAGTCACCGCGCGCGAAATCCTCGACGTGCGACCGCCGCGTTATCTCGACTGGCATCCCGCCGACGCGGCGCATGACACGCGCGGCGTCGCCGGACTCGCACTCAGCGGCCCGCCGAATCCCGATGCGGTCAAGCGGCTCACGCGCGCCTGCATGGGTCCGTGTCAGGGCCGTCGATGCCGCGAACAAGTGGCGGCGCTGCTCGCGATCGGCTCCGGCTGCGCGCTGCCGCGCATTCCGCTCGCGACGTTCCGCGCGCCGGTGCGTCCGCTCGCGCTGCGGCAACTCGCAGACGTGGCCGAAGCCTCGTCGACGGGTCCGCATTGGGACAGCTGGTTCGGCATGGCGTCGCAGTGGGTGCCGTTCTGGCGCGTCGATCCGCTGTATCGAGCGGGCACGCGGCAGAACGGAGAACCGGTGGCGAGCGAATAGCGGCATCGTTTTTACGTCGACATAACCAGGCCAATCACGCAATCGAAGGCACGCAAGCATGAACACATCGGCAGCAGGCAAACTCAAGGGCGCATCGGTGGTCATCGTCGGCGGCGGCGTGACGGGGCTCTCCGCGGGATGGTGGCTCGCGCGCGAGGGCATCGACGTGCTCGTGCTCGAAGCGGGCATGATCGGCTGGGGCGCGTCGGGACGTAACGGCGGCGGCTGCTCGCATCATCACAGCCCGCTCTTCATGGAAGAGCAACGACTCTGGCCGATGATGGACGACCTGCTCGGCTATCCGACGGAGTTTTGCCGCGAGCGCATCCGCATTGCGCTCGACGAGCATCAGTTCAGGCTGTATCGCCGGGCGCTCGAAAACGGCGAGCATCACGGCCTGCGCTCCGAAGTCCTCGATGCAAAACAGGTGCGCGAACTCGTGCCGCTCGCGGGCGATAACGTGCATGCGGGATATTTCTATCACTTCGGCGGACATGCGAATCCGCATCGCACGTTGCAGGCTTATGCGTGGGCCATGGAAGATCACGGCGCGCGCATCCTGCAACATACGCCGGCGACAGGCTTCGTCATGCAAGGCGGGCGCGTGAGCGCCGTGCAGACACCGAACGGAGACTTCGCCTGCGATCATCTCGTGATCGCGGCCGGGCCGCATACGGGCGTGCTTGCGGCGCAACTCGGCATCGACGTGCCGCTGGCGGCGGCGCGCGCGGAGATGATCGTTACCGAGCCGCTTCCGCTGATGCCGCTAGGCGGCGTCGACGGTAACGGCCTCTACGGACGGCAGACGCTGCGCGGCAATCTCGCGTTCGGCGGCGGTCCGCACGAATGGATCGGACTCGATGACGTGCGCAACGTGCGTGCGCATTCGACGCCGCTTCAATGCAGCATCGCCGCACGGCTCGCGGCGCTGCTGCCGAAGGCCGCGCACGCGAAGGTCATCCGCAGTTGGGCGGGCTATATCGAGAACACGCCGGATGGACGGCCCGTGATCGATCGTCCGGTTGCGCAAGATAACGTGACGGTCGCGACGCTATCGAGCGTGGGCTTCGGCCTGTCGCCGGCGAGCGGGCACGCGATCCGCGATCTGGTCGTCGACGGGCGATGCGGATTCGCCGATCTTTCGTCGCTGTCGCTTGCGCGCTTCGCGCATCTGGAACCGGACTGGCGTGAACTTCAAGGCTGGCTGCCGCTGCGAGCCACGGCGCCGGTGCTCGAAACCGCATAGGCGCGTCACGATCTCGGCTGCGCCGCGCGCAACTCCGTCGGACTGATGCCGTACGCGCGGCGCACCCAGCGCGCCAGATGCGACGGCGACGCGAATCCCGTCGCCACGGCGACATCAGCGACGGGCACGCTCGAATAGGTCAGCATGTCGTGCGCGCGCTCCAGCCGCAACTGCACGTAATAGCGCGCGGGCGTCGCATTCAGATGCCGCAGGAACAGACGCTCCATCTGCCGCGACGTCATGCCGATGGCCGAGCCGATATCGTTGATCTGCAACGGCGTCTCGACATGCGCGCGCATCATTTCAATGGCCCGGCGGATGCCGCGAGGCAAACTCGCGTGGTTCTGATCGCGCCAGCCGCGCTGATCGTCGGCGGTATCGCGCATGCGTTCGTGGTGAAACTGATTGGCGACGCGCACCGCGAGATCGCTGCCGTGCTGCGTCTTGATGAGATGCAGCATCATGTCCATCGCGGCGATGCCGCCCGAGCACGTCATGCGGTCGCGATCGATCTCGAACAGCTTGCTGCTGCATAGCAGATCGGGAAACGCCTCCGTGAAGGCGGGGAGATTTTCCCAGTGGATCGTGCAATGGTAGCCGCCGAGCAAGCCCGCGAGCGCGAGCAGATAGGTCGCCGTCGAAAGCGAACCGATGACCGCCTGCGTACGCGCCGCGCGCTTCAACGCCGCGACGAAGGCCGGTTCGAGAGCGGGCGCGAGACGCAAGCCGCCGCAGACGAACACGTAATCGGCGTCCTTGTACACGTCGTCGAACGTGCGCGCCGCGAGCGCAATGCCGCTCGACGAATGCACCGGCTCGCCGTCGAGACTCGCGAGCGTCCAGTCGTAAAGCGTGTCGCCCGCGAGGCGATTGGCCGAGCGCAGCGGCTCGATGGCGGACGAGAGGCTCATCATCGACAAGCCGTCCGCGAGCAGAAACACGATCCGGCGCGGCCCGGCATCGGACGAACGAGAGTGAGAGATCAAAGCGCGGCGCGTGAGATGGACGATGAAAACCTCCGCGTAAGCGAAGGCGCCTTGTTCAATGCGTGTGCGCGTCATTATCGCCGCGAAAATACCCATGCGAACAGAGCGCGGCGAGGCTTATACGGCAGAATGGGCGCGGGAGGAAACCATGCGAAACACTTTCGTCGGGGTAGACCTGCGTGCATTGCAGGCGTTCGTCGCGGTCTGCGAAACGCGTTCGATGACCGAGGCCGCGCGCGTGCTGGGCGTCACGCAAAGCGCGGTGAGCCAACTCATCGCGGCACTTGAACGCGAACAGGGGGTGGCGCTGTTCGATCGCGAGTTCAGGCCGGTGCGGCCCAACGCGGCGGGCCGCATTCTGCTCGAACAGGCGGGCGGGCTGCTCGAACATGCGCAGGCGGTTTCGCATAACGTGCGCAACGCGACAAGCGAAGGCGTGCCGAGCCTGCGCATCGGCTGCGTGGATTCGTTCGCGGCGAGCGTCGGGCCGCATCTCGTGCAGCGCCTGTCCGATCGCATGAAGACGCTTTCGATGTGGTCCGGCCTCACGCCGACGCTCAGCGAACAACTTGCCAATCGCGAACTCGATCTCGCCATCTGCACCGAAGCGACGCTCGATCCGCGCCGCGTCGAATTGCGTCCGCTGTTCTCGGAGACGTTCGTCGCCGTTGCGCCGAAAACGTTCGGCGCGGGCCGCAAGCCGTGCGACTTTCACGACGTCGTGCGCGAACTGCCGCTGTTGCGTTACACGGGACGCTCGCTGATCGGCCAACAGGTCGAGCGGCTCGTCAAGCACATGAACTTCCATGCGCCCAACCGCTACGAGTTCGACGACACCGATCCGCTGCTCAGCCTCGTTGCGTCCGGTTTCGGCTGCGCGATCACATCGCCGCTGTGTCTGTGGCAATCGCGCGCGCATCTGCCGGACGTGACGGTCGTGCCGCTGCCCGCCACGCGCATCGGGCATCGACACTTCTACATTCTCACGCGCCGCTCCGAATGGTCCGCGATGGCCGATGCCGTGTCGCGCGAGTCCATCGCGGTCGCGCGCGACGTGATCGCGCCGGGATTGCTCGCCGCCCTGCCCGGCATGCCCGCTGAACTCTTCGACGTCTACGCGCATGACTTCGATGCGCAAGGCGCAGCATGAAATTAGCGGAACTGCTTCAAAACATAAGAGTTTCTGATTTGGTCAGATAGCTTAATGACGGGGCGACGTTCGCTACTACCATCGCAAACAGACCGCCGGCCCCCCACCTCTCATTCAGACAGGGCATAACGATGACAAGCAATCGCCGTACATTTCTAAAGCAGGCATCCTGGATCGGCGCGGCTGCGGCCACGGCGGGTTTCAGCGCGGGATTCGCGCCGCTCGCGCGCGCGGCAACGACCTTGAACTACGGCGGCTCGGCGTGGCTCGGGCACTACGCGGCGTATGTCGCGATGAAGACCGATATCTTCACGAAGCTCGGCATTGACTGCCGCTGGCAATCGTTCTCGACGTCCTCGGCGCGCATGGGCGCGGTGATGGCGGGCAATATCGATATCGCGGGCACGGGCGTCGTCTCGGCGCTCGCGCTGATGGCCAACGGCGCGAAGCAATTTCAACTCATCTCCACACCCAATAACTTCGGCAAGTCCGAAGGGCTGCTCGTGCGCAGCAATGTGAAATCGCTCGCGGATCTCAAGGGCAAGAAGATCGGCGTCACGTATGCATCGAGCTCGCATGTGCTGCTGCTCGACGTGCTGCGTCAGGCCAACATGGACCCGGCCAAGGACGTGAGCATCATCAATCTGCCCGCGAACGAACTGCTCACCGCTTATCGCGGCAATCAGATCGATGCCGCCGCCGCATGGACGCCGACCTTCGACCGCATCAAGGCGCTGCCCGACACCAAGCTCCTGCTCGACGATTCGTCGTTCTCGCTCTACAAGCAGTATCAATTGACGCCGGGACCGGACGTGCTGCTGGTGCGCACGGCGTTCGCGAGCGCGCATCCCGAGGTGCCGAAGGCCTTTCTGCAAGGCATCGCGCAGGCCAGCGACATGATGACGCAAAGCCCCGAAAAGGCGGCGCCCATTCTGATGACGCTCACGAATCTGTCCGAAGACGAGCAACTGGCGATCCTCAAGCAGACGCAGTGGTATTCGCACGCGCAGCAGAAAGCGCTTTTCGTGAGCAGCGGCGGCAAGCCGGGACCGTTCGTCGATGGCGTGCAGAAGCTCTCCGACATGCTCGTCGATCTCAAGCAGATCGATCAGTCGCCGAAGGTGGCGGACTGGATCAACGCAACTTATCTGTGAGCCTCGACGGATGGCATCGAATCGCAAATGGGCGGGCGGTGGCCTGCTCGTCGTCAGCGCGTGCTCGCTAATCGGGTTTTTGCTGCTGTGGGAACTCGTGTGCCGCGCGGGTCTCGTCGATGCGGTCTTTCTGCCCGCGCCATCGCAAGTGCTGGCGCGCGGCATCCGCATGTGGAATCAGCATTCGCTCGTCGACAACGTGCTCGCGTCCACGCGCCGCGTGATGGTTGGCTTTCTCGCGGCGGCGGTCGTATCGATACCGCTCGGAATCATGCTCGGCACGTCGCGCGTGGCGCGCGCGGTATTCGATCCGCTGCTGTCGTTCCTGCGACCGCTGCCGTCGATGAGCTGGATTCCGCTTTCGCTGCTGTGGTTCGGCATCACTGAAACGCAGAAGTACAGCATCGTGTTCATGGGCTCGTTCGCGCCCGCGCTGCTGTATGTGATCGACGCGACGCGCAGCATCGATCCGATCTTCATCCGGGCGGCACGCAATCTCGGCGCGAACCGCTGGCAGGTCATGTTCGAAGTCATTCTGCCCGGCTGCATTCCGCAGATTCTCTCGGGCATGAAGGTGATTCTCGGACTCTCGTGGACTTGCGTGATCTCGGCCGAACTCGTCGCCGCGCAACAAGGTCTCGGATTCATGATCATGAACGGACGCGAGTTCTTCCAGACCGATACCGTCGTGCTCGGCATGGTGCTCATCAGCATCACGGTGCTCGTGACGGATGCCGTGTTCCGGCTCATCGAACGCGGAGTGCTGTCATGGCAACGATGAATCATCCGATGATCCGGCTCGAAGGCGTCGCGAAGAGTTATGGCGCGTTGCAGGTGTTGAAGGAAGTCGATCTCGATATCGCTAAGGGCGAGTTCGTCGTGCTGCTCGGCGCGTCGGGCTGCGGCAAATCGACGATGCTCAACATGATCTCCGGCTTCGAGCATCCGACGCAGGGCCGCGTCCTCGTCAACGGCAAGACCGTGAAGGATGTCGAACCCGCATGCGGCATGGTATTTCAGCAATACGCACTCTTTCCATGGAAGACGGTGAGCGAGAACGTCGCGTTCGGGCTGAAGATGCGCGGCGTCGGCAAGGCGGAAAGGCGCGAGGCGGCGCGGCGTCATATTGAAGCCGTCGGCCTGAAGGGCTTCGAGGACAGCTATCCCGGCAAGTTGTCGGGCGGCATGAAGCAGCGCGTATCGATTGCGCGCGTGCTCGCCAACGACCCGGACGTCATGCTGCTCGACGAACCCTTCGCCGCGCTTGACGCGATGACGCGGCAAGTGCTGCAGGAACAACTGCTGTCGCTCTATGAAAAGAGCGGCAAGACCATCGTCTTCATCACGCATTCCATCGACGAAGCGCTGATGCTTTCCACTCGCATGATCGTGATGGGTGCGAAGCCGGGGCGCATCGTGCAGGATATCCGCAACGATCTGCCGCTGCCGCGCAGCGCCGAAGTGCAGCTCTCGCCCGCGTATCTGGAGATGAAGAAATCGATCTGGGAAACGGTGCAGGCCGAAGTCATGAAGGGACTTGAAGGCGCTTCTTGATATCGCTTCTGCCTAGCATCGTTTTCGCTTATGGATGCGGCATTGCATCAGCGAAGCGGCACACTGCACATCATCCGCATGAGAAAGGACGCGCAACAGTGAATACCTATGACGTGGTTGTAATCGGGGCCGGCGTGGTCGGCAGTTCCGTCGCGTTTCATCTTCAGAAGCTGGGCGCGAAAAGCGTGCTCGTGCTGGATCGCGCGACTATCGGAGCGGGCACAACGTCGCAATCGTCGGGCATTCTGCGCACGCATTATTCGGTGAAGGAGAACGTCGAACTCGCGCGCAAGTCGTGGGCCGTGTTCAACGACTTCGCGGCCTATCTCGGCGATGACGAAGCATCGTGCGGCATCGTCAAGAGCGGCTATATGATCGTCGCTGCCGATGGCGACAAGGTCGAGCCGTTGCGCGCATCGCTCGAACAGCAGAAGAGCCAGGGCATTGCGCTCGAATTGCTGAGCGCGCAACAGGCGCACGAACTCATGCCGATCGCACGTTTCGACGATGCCGCACTGATCGGCTTCGAGCCCGAAGCCGGTTTTGCCGATGCCTATCTCACGGCGACGAGTTTCGCGCGCGCGGCGCGGCGCGGCGGGGTGACGATCCGCGAGAACGTCACGGTGAATCGCTTGCTGATCGAGAACGGCCGGGTGCTTGGCGTATCGACGAGCGCGGGCGATTTCGCGGCATCGATGGTCGTCAGCACGCAGAACATCTGGACGCCCGAGCTCGCGGGCTGGACCGGCGCGACGCTGCCGGTGTCGCCCGAGCGTCACGCGGTGCTCGCGCTCGAGTGCGAAGGCGCGGCCTATACGTACACAATGCCGGTGTTCAAGGACCTCGCTTCGCCGGGCATGCTGTATTGCCGCAGCTACGGCGGCAATCAGATGCTCGTCAGCGAAGGAACCGCCGGCGAGAAGCTCGACAAAGCGGACATCGAACAAGGCGATATCTCGATGGACTATGTCGTCGAAGTCGGCGCGCAGGTCGCCGAACGCTTTCCGGCATACGAGGCGGCGGGCATCGCGTCGTCGTGGACGGGCGTGTACGACGTCACGCCCGACTGGAACCCCGTGCTCGGTGCGTTGCCGGGCATAGAAGGTCTCGTCGTCGGTTATGGGTTTTCGGGCCACGGCTTCAAGCTGTCGCCGACCGTCGGCAAGGTGCTCGCGCAGGCCGCGCTCGGCTTGCCGAGCGATGTGTCGCTCGCGCCGTACTCCGTCGAACGCTTTGCGACCGGCGCGTTGTTGACGGGTAAATACGGCATCGGCGCGGTGTCCTGATGCCCGCGGCGTCGCGCTTTTCTCATCGGATTCGAACCAGGAAATGCAACCATGAAGGTCATGGCAGCAGTGAAACGTGTCGTCGATTACAACGTGAAGGTCCGCGTGAAGGCGGATCAAAGCGGCGTTGAAACGAGCAACGTGAAGATGTCGATGAATCCGTTCGACGAGATCGCCGTCGAAGCGGCCACTCGCCTGAAGGAAGCTGGGCACGCGAGAGAAGTGATCGCCGTGACGTGCGGTCCGGCGCAAACCACGGAGACGCTGCGCACGGCGCTAGCCATCGGCGCGGATCGCGGCGTGCTCATTCAGACGGACGCGGAATTGCAGCCGCTGGCCGTCGCGAAGTTGCTGAAGGCCGCGGTCGAGCGCGAACAGCCGCGACTCGTGATCCTCGGCAAGCAGGCCATCGACGACGACGCCGGTCAGACGGGCCAGTTGCTTGCCGCATTGCTCGACTGGCCGCAGGCGACCTTCGCGAGTCACATCGAGATGGGCGCGGATACCGCCACGGTCACGCGCGAAGTGGATGGCGGTCTCGAAGTCATCCAGGTTGTGTTGCCCGCCATCGTGACGACGGATTTGCGCCTGAACGAGCCGCGTTACGTGACGCTGCCCAACATCATGAAGGCAAAGAAGAAGCCGATCGATACGCTGAGTCCCGCCGATCTCGGCGTCGATCCTTCACCGCGCCTGAAGACGCTGAAGGTTGCCGAACCGGCGGCGCGCAAAGCGGGCGTGCGCGTGAGCGACGTCGCCGGGCTCGTCGACAAACTCAAGAACGAAGCCAAGGTCATCTGAATGAGCACACTCGTCCTAGCCGAGCACGACGGCGCGAGCATCAGCGCGGCCACGCGCAATACGATCGGCGCCGCGCGCCAGTTGAACGCGCCTGTGCACCTGCTGATCGCGGGTCACGATGCGCGCCGCGCGGCCGATGCCGCTAGCCGTATCGAAGGCGTGGATCGCGTCGTGCTCGTCGATGCATCGCATCTCGCCGATGGTCTCGCGGAGAACATCGCCGCACAGGTGCTGATGCTTGCGCCGTCACATACGCATGTGCTCTTTCCGGCGACGGCGTCGGGGAAGAACGTCGCGCCGCGCGTCGCCGCTAAGCTCGATGCCTCGCAGATTTCCGATGTCATCGCCATTCACGACGCCGATACCTTCGACCGCCCGATCTATGCGGGCAACGCCATCGCCACCGTGCAATGCGATGACGCGATCAAGGTCCTGACGATCCGCGCCACCGCATTCGATGCCGCGCCGTTGTCCGACGCTTGCGCTCCCGTCGACACGAAAGAGGCCGTCGCGGGGACACAGCGCGCGCGTTTCGTACGTCGCGAGGTGGCGGTGAGTGAGCGGCCCGAGCTTACGTCGGCGCGCGTCGTCGTCTCGGGCGGCCGCGGCATGGGAAGCGCGGAGAACTTCGCGCTGCTCGATCCGCTCGCGCAAAAACTCGGCGCGGCGGTTGGCGCGTCGCGCGCAGCGGTCGATGCGGGTTTCGCGCCCAACGACTGGCAGGTCGGACAGACGGGCAAGATCGTCGCGCCGCAGTTGTATGTCGCGGTCGGCATATCGGGCGCGATTCAGCATCTGGCCGGCATGAGGGACGCGAAGGTCATCGTCGCCGTGAACAAGGACGCGGAAGCGCCGATCTTCAGCGTCGCGGATTACGGGCTCGTAGGCGATCTGTTCGAGGCGGTGCCGCAGCTCGTGAAGAGGTTGTGATGGGCTGAGCCCCGTGCGATTGACCGCCTCCGGATCCAGCCTGGACCGAGGCGACTTCCGCACGCACTCAGACCTCACCGACGATCCGTCCGAAGGCCTCCCGCACGGCGCCGCAAAACGCATCGGCCACAACCGGAATGGGCCGGGATGCATTCGTCACGATATAAAAATGATCGTGCACGGCAGGCGCGAAACGCTTCACCGCCACACGTTGCCGTGCGTAGGCCGCCGTCACGGGGTCGATCAGCGCGACTCCCGCACGATTTGCGACCAGCGCCACGATCGCTTGCGATAACTGTGCTTCGATCACGAGATTGCGTGTAACGCCCGCTTCCACGAAGACGCGGTCGATCGCAGCGCGGGCGTCGAAGCTCTGCGGGAACGAAACGAAGGGCTCGCCGCGCAGGTCGTCCGGACTCAACGACGCACGGCGCGCCAGGCGATGCCCGCGCGGCACGATACATCGCATCACCGCGTTTGGAAGCCGCTCGCTCTTCACGGCTGGATGCGGGATAGCCTCGGCGGTCAGGCCCACGTCGCACTGACCGGACGCCACCTTATCGACCACCGTCGTCGCACTGTGCGCGAGCAGACTCACGTCGATGCCCGGATGCTGCTCGACGAAACGCGCGATCACCGCCGGCAGCAGGTCGAGCGCGACGGCGGGCGACCCTGCCACGCGCAGCGAACCGCGTCGCATCGCGCGAATCTGGTGGGCCGCCTGCGTGATACGGTCCAGCCCGACGAATGCACGCTCTACTTCCTCGAACAGCACACGCGCTTCCGCGGTGGGCGCAAGCCTCCCCTGCTGCCGTTCGAACAGCACGAAGCCGACGCGGCTTTCGAGATCTGCGATAAGACGGCTCACCGCAGGCTGCGAGATATGCAGCGACTCGGCGGCGCGCGTGACGGTGTGTCGAAGCATGACCGCGCGGAACGCTTCGATCTGCCGGATTTTGAGCTCGGACATATCCATAACATTGGATTATAGACGATCGATCATTCGGCATTTGACGGGCTTTTTTTCTCCGCCCAAAGTTGCGTCTCGACACATTAACGCAGGCAGAAATCGCAATTCATGCACGTCGATCTCGCCCATAACACATGCCGGCACTTCGATATCGTGGTCGCGGGCGGCGGACTCGTCGGCATGGCCATCGCCTACGGGCTCGCTCGCGCGGGCCAGCGCGTAGCCGTGTGCGACGGAGCCGACTCCGCGCATCGCGCGGCGCGCGGCAATTTCGGCCTCGTCTGGGTGCAGGGCAAAGGCGGACGTTGCCTCCCCTATGCGCAGTGGTCGCGCGAGTCGTCGGAGCGCTGGAGCGCTTTCGCCGCGCAGTTGAAGCGCGAAACGGGCATCGACGCCGGATTCGAACGGCCCGGCGGCATCGAGTTGTGCGAGACGGCCGAGCAGCTCGAAGCCGGCCGCCAGCTGCTCGAATCGATCCATGCGCAGGACGCATCGCTCGATTACGAAGTGCTCGACATCGACGCACTGAAGGCGCGTGTGCCCTCGGCATCGGATAAACTTGCGGGCGCGCTCTATTCGCCGCACGATGGTCACGCAAGCCCGCTCTACACGCTGCGCGCCATGCAGCAGGCCTTTGCCTCGCACGGCGGCACGTATCTTCCGCACAACGAAGTGCGCGAGATTCGCCCTCGCGCGGGCCGCTTCGAAATCGACACGACGCACGGCCCGCTCGAAGCCGGACGCGTCGTGCTCGCCGCCGGTCTCGACAACAAGCGTCTTGCGCCGATGGTCGGCATGAACGCGCCAATCACGCCTCTGCGCGGTCAGATCATGGTGACCGAACGACTCGCGCCATTTCTCGACTATCCGACGCTGGTCGTGCGGCAGACGCGCGAAGGCTCCGTGCTCCTCGGCGACTCGGCCGAGCAAGTCGGCTTCGACGACGGCCAGACGCGCGCCGTCATGGCCGATATCGCGCGGCGCGCACGCACCGCGTTTCCGGCACTCGCGCATGCGCGCATCGTGCGGGCATGGGGTGCGTTGCGCATCATGACGCCGGACGGACTACCGGTCTACGAGGAATCGGCGGCGCATCCCGGCGCGTTTCTCGCCATTTGTCATAGCGGGGTGACGCTCGCTGCCGCACATGCGGACATCATCGCGCCGTGGATCGCGGGCGGCGCACGGCCCGCGATTCTTCATCCTTTCGTCGCCACGCGCCTCTCGAATTAGACATGCCCACGCACTTCGAATCCCTCGCCACCCTGTCGACGCCGCTGGTACGCATCGAGATCGACGGCGCGCATCGGCACGTACCGCCGCATTACACGGTCGCGGCGGCGCTGCTCGAAAGCGGCACGCTCGCGTGCCGGAGCACGCCGGTCAGCGGCGCGCCGCGCGGACCGTTCTGCATGATGGGCGTGTGCTTCGACTGTCTGGTCGAAATCGACGGCGTGCTCAACGTACAGGCGTGCATGACGCGCGTGTGCGAAGGCATGCGCGTGCGTCCGATGTCCGGCAAGGCGAAACTCGCATGACACGGCATCCGGCACAGTCGAAGTGCGATCTGCTGATCATCGGCGCCGGTCCGGCGGGCATGTCGGCGGCGATCGTGGCGCGCCGCGCGGGCCTCGAGGTGATCGTCGCGGACGAAGGCGAAGCGCCCGGCGGACAGATCTATCGCAACGCGTCGCGGTCTCCGCTCGCGGATGCATCCGTGCTCGGCGACGACTATCTCGCGGGACGCGCGCTGATCGACGCTTTCGACGCCAGTGGCGCGACACATCTCGCGAACTGCGTGGGATGGCAGATCGAGTCCGAAAGCCGACGCGCCGTCGCGATGCTGACGCGCCGCGCGCACGCCGGTGAAGCCAGCGGCACGCTCGACGTATCGGCGCGCGCGGTCCTCGTCGCGACCGGCGCGCAGGAGCGTCCGTGGCCCGCGCGCGGCTGGACGTTGCCGGGCGTGATGGGCATCGGCGCGGCGCAGACGCTGCTGAAGTCGTCCGGATTGGCGCCCTCGCAAGACGCCGTGCTCGCCGGCTGCGGACCGCTCCTGTGGCTGTTCGCATCGCAATTGCTGAATGCGGGACGCCGAGTGCGGGCCATCGTCGACACGACGCCGCGCGATGCCTGGCGCGCCGCGCTGCCTCATGCCCTCCCCGCACTCGCCGGCGCCGACTATCTGCTCAAGGGTCTGCGCATGATGCGCGCGGTCAAGCGCGCGGGCATCCCGGTGCATCGCCGCGCTGGCGCGTTTTCGATCGAAGGCGAAGGATGCGCCGAACGCGTGCGCTTCGTCGATGAACACGGGGCGTCCCGATCGATCGACACCTCGCTCGTACTACTGCATCAGGGCGTGATTCCGTCGACGCAACTGTCCCGCTCGCTCGGTTGCGAGCACGAATGGGATGCGTCGTCAGCGTGCTGGCGGCCTCGCACCGATGCGCGCGGACGCAGCAGCGTCGAGAACGTGTGGATTGCCGGCGATGGCGCGGGTATCGGCGGGGCGAGGGCCGCCGCGTACGCGGGCACGCTTGCGGCGCTCGATATCGCGCGCGAACTCGGCGCGCTCGATGCGCCAGCGCGCGATGCACGCAGCCGTCCTGCGCGGCTTGCGATGAAACGCCATCTCGCCGTGCGTCCGCTGCTCGATGCGCTCTACACGCCGCCCGCCGCGCTGCGCCGTCCCGCCGACGACGTGATCGTGTGCCGGTGTGAGGAAATCACCGCGGGTGAGATCCGCGCGATCGCCGCGCTGGGCTGCCAGGGACCCAACCAGATGAAAGCATTCTCACGCTGCGGCATGGGCCCGTGTCAGGGCCGATGGTGCGGCACGACGGTCGGCGAACTGATCGCGCAGGTGCAGGAGCGCGCCGTCGCCGATGTCGGTTACTACCGCATCCGCGCGCCGATCAAGCCGGTCACGGTCGATGAAATCGCCGACTCCATCGCGCTCGACGACGGCTTCACACGCGGCGAATTTCCCAGTTGAATCCATCCACACAGACGAAACGACACCCCACACACGGAGCCCCGAATGAAAACCATACGCGCAAAGACGATGTTGACCGCCGCCGCGCTCGCCCTAATGGCCGCCAGCACGATGGCATCGGCCAAGGAATGGAGCACGATCCGCGTCGGCGTCGACCCGACCTATCCGCCGTTCGAATCGGTCGCGAAGGACGGTCAGGTCGTGGGCTTCGACGTCGATCTCGGCAATGCGCTGTGCGCGAAACTCAAAGCAAAGTGCGTCTGGGTGCAAAGCAGCTTCGACGGCCTGATTCCCGGCCTGCAGGCGCGCAAGTTCGACGTGATCCTGTCATCGATGGCCGCGAACGCGAAGCGCCGCGAGCAGATCGATTTCACGGACCGGCTGTACCGCAACCAGACGCGCCTGATCGCCAAGGAGAGCGCGCATCTGCTGCCCGACGCGTCGAAGCTCGCCGGCAAGCGGGTGGCCGTCGAACAAGGCACGGTGCAGGAAACGTATGCGCGGGAAAAGTGGGCATCGTCCGGCGTCGAAGTGGTCGCGTATCCGAGCTACGACCAGGCGTATGCCGATCTGACCGCGGGCCGCGTCGATGCGGTGCTGATGGATGCCGTGCAGGGCAAGCTGGGTTTTCTGGCGACGCCCGCGGGCAAAGGTTTCGCATTCGCGGGCGATGTCGTCTATGACGCGAAGATCATGGGCGACGGCGACGCCGCCGGCGTGCGCAAGTCGGATCCGGAACTGCGTGAGGCGTTGAATGGCGCCCTCGCCGAAATGCTGCGCGACGGGACCTATCGCAAGATCGAAGCACGGTACTTCGATTTCGACATGTACGGGAAGTAACGCCGGTTGCTCGGCGCGCGCGGGGTCGCTCGTGCGGGCGACCTCCTTAAGCTGCTCATTCCGGCGGCCCCAACAGCGGCCTGGTCGCCATCGCGCGCGTCAAGCCATGACCCGGAGGGCGCACGGCGACATCGAACGCATTGATTTGCGGGCCGCGGGCCTGCGCCTAGCACTTCGGGAATTCGACCACCGTCGGCAGGCGGTCTTCGCCCCAGGCGCGTCGCCAGCGTGTCTACGCTCAAAGCGCTGAGCGCACCGCCACGCCCGCCATGCCATCGATCAGCGCGCTGTTGCGGCCTGCGCAACCCTGCGCGCGCACGCGCTCGATCTCCGTGCGCAAACACACCTCGTCGAGCACGCGAGAGTTGTGCAGCCCGAACGGCGGCCCGCTTCCCGTTCGGCGGGCGCCGCGTTGGGCAAAAGCTGATCGGGGCCGCATTGCACATGCCACCGAGGCGGGCCTGTTTCCGGAGGGACATGATCGTGGCAGCACGAAAAGCTGAGCCGCGTAGCGCATTGGCCGTGCCAGGCGCTTGCTTCGGCATCCGGCCGAAACGACTCAATGAACGTGATGATTCGAAGCCGGCCGGCGCGCCTTCGCATCAGGTTCGTGATTGCGACGGTCACGCTTCTCGCCTTCCATCATTCGCATCATCGCAGGGCCGCCCGTTCTAAAGAAGACGATCGTGAGTATGGCGAAGACAGCACCGAAGATGATGTTGAGTATCGTCGTGTAGTTGAATGAAATCGTTGCGTCAACCATAGCCGTGCGATGTTCACGCGGAACCCAGCCCGCTAGCTGAAACACCGCCTCGACGATTAGCGCAGCTGCGACCATCGCGACGTAAAAAGTCGCGGCCATGAACGCGGTCATCTTGCCGCCGTAGTACTTCCTGTAGATATTCAGGATGGGAAGGATGATGAGGTCGCCGAATATGAACGAGGCAACGCCTCCGAAGCTGATACCTCCCTTCCACAGTACGGCCGCCAATGGCACGTTTCCTACGGAGCAGGTGAATGAGGCGACCGCAATGAGCGGGCCAATGAAAGCGCCCCAGATCATGGCGACGGTTGGATGATTCACCATGAAGAAGTTTTGCCAAAAGCCGGCCGGCACCCACGCGGCCATGGCACCGGCAACCAGTAGCCCGACACCGATATCCCGCCACAGCATGGTCCAGTTCATTACGTAGCTATGGCTGATGGTCTTCCAGCCGTCCCTCGATGCGAGTCGCTCTCTCCACGTACCGCTTTGTTCATCCATCGACATGGCGGCATGCCCCTCCATACTGCCTGCGATGCCTTGGTTCGCCTGGTCAATGGCCTGTTTTTTCAACGAGTCTCGCAAGAGCAATCGAAACAGCAAAACGAGCACGCAGATCATGATAGCGCCCCCAAGGAACTCGGCGGCGGCGAATTGCCAGGCAATCAATACCCACATCAACACGCCCAACTCAAGTACCAAGTTGGTGGCGGCGAATTGAAATACCATCGCTGCCGTGAAGTCGGCCCCTTTACGAACCATGGAGCGCGCCATGGCGACCGCCGCGTAAGAGCAGGACGATGACGCCGCACCGAAGAGACTCGCTCGCGTCAGCGAACGGAAGGACGCGTCGGGTAACAGCCTCGACATCTCAGCTTTCGAGACCGTCACCTCGATTACGGCAGAAAACAGGAAGCCCAGGCTAAGTCCCCAGAATATTTGCCATAACATGGTGAACGACATCCACAGGGCGTGACCCAGTGCGCTGAAAATATTCATCACGAACTCCACTTCTGACAAGGCGCACCGGCCACACTCGCTCGACGTTCGAGCAGAGCGGTGTCCGTGGCCCCCGCTCGTCCTGCATCCGGCATGTCCGACGACGAGCCGCGGCGATTCGTGAACCCCTGCGCCTCTGAGTAACACCGAAGCAGTGCAGCACCCGTCGTGCCCACCCTTGCTCGATGGGAACTCACACACGTCTTTCCGAAAGGTGTTCGCGCAAACTCGCCGTCGATCGGCCGCATCCGTGTCGTGAACACCGACCAGCAGGTAACGATCGCGATACTGCCGGGGCGTCGGAAGATCGGTCGCGCCGGCAGCGCTTATTCAGGCACGATCCTGCCATCCTCGTCCCCCGCCCAGTAGTGAACCCGCTGCTCACCCACCTTTGATGAGCACGATGCGCGGCGTCTCGAAGCCTTCCGCGAACCACTTCTCGATGTCCTCGTTCCAGTGATCCTTCATCGCTGGCTTCTCGCGAATAAGCTCCGCGCGACCCTCGACGGCCACGAAAAGCGGCGGCGCACCGCCTCGGACGAAACAGTCGCTGCCGGCGCTCGACAGGCGCCGGCGAGGAAGATACCCGCGCCGGATAGTGCCGCGGGGACTGCGAGGATGAGATAGAGCGCTGCATTGGGCCAGCCCGCGGACAGCATCAACGCACCGCCGAACGATCCGGCGATCGCACCGATCCGCCCGACGCCGAGCGCCCATGCCACGCCCGTCGCCCGGCTCGATGTCGGATAGAAACCCGACGCGATGACATTCGCGCAAACCTGCGAACCGCTCACGCAAAAACCGGTCACGAAGATGCCCGCAGCAAGCCACCACGCCGAATCCGCGAGCGCGAGCGATGCGACGGCCGCTCCGCCGATGAGATAAGCCGCGCTAACGACCTTGAAGGCATCGAACCGGTCGATCATCACGCCCAGCACGACTGCACCGAGCACGCCGCCGCCCTGCAGCAAGCCCGCGAACACCGACGCCTGTTTGAGGGACAAGCCCGAGCGCGCGCCGAGAATCGGGAGCCAGTTGATCAGCATGTACAGCAGCATCAGGCTCATGAAGAACGCGAGCCACAGCAGCAGCGTGCCACGCCGGTATTCGGAATCGAACAGGCGCCTGACCGGGGACACGCCGGCCCGCTCGTCGGAAGCGAAGTAGCGTTGCCCGGCGGCCGCGCTATCCGGCGCAACGCGGGTCAGGATCGCCGCGATGCGCGCGTCGTTTCCCTTACCGAGCGCGAGAAAGCGAACCGATTCGGGCAGCGCGAACCACAAGACCGGCACCAGCATCAGCGGGAGCAATCCGCCGATGACCAACACGCCGCGCCAGCCGAACTCCGCGACGAAATAGGCCGTGGCCACGCCGCCGAGCGCGGAGCCCAGCGAGAAGCCGCAGAACATCAAGGTCAGCAAGGTGCCGCGCCGCCGCGCCGGACTGAATTCCGAGGTGAGCGTGATTGCATTCGGCATCGCGCCGCCCAGTCCGAAGCCGGTCAGGAAGCGCAGCGCGACGAGCCACACGATATCCGGCGCCGCTGCCGATGCAAGGCACGCCGCGCCGAACCACGTGACCGACAGGATCAGCACGCCACGCCGCCCGATGCGGTCCGCCAGCGGTCCGCTCAGGAACGCGCCCATCATCAGACCGAGCAGGCCGGCGCTGAACAGCGGTCCGAGCGCGATCATCGACAGGCTCCAGTCACTCCGTACATGCGGCGCGATAAAGCCGATGATGGCGATGTCGAATCCATCCAGCGCCACGATCAGAAAGCACAGCAGCCCGATCATGATCTGGAAGCGCGACACGCGCGCTCCGTCGATGATGTCGCGCACATTCACAGGCTCGCGCCGTGATTCGCTGGTGTCCATGAAGGCTCCTTGAACGTGATGCTCAGATATGCGCGATTTGCGATTTGGTAGCGGCGACGGCTTCCACCTGTTCGATGAACGCCGGATCGCGCTCGCGCAAGTCGTCGTGACTGACGCGCCCGGTGCGCCGCATGTAGTCGTACGCGAAGCTGACGGGATCGAGATTCATGCGCGTATCGACGGATTCGTACCAGTCGAGACTCTTGCGCGCCGCGTCCTGAAAGCGATTCGATGCTTCCTTGCGGCTTGCCTCGAACGCGGCAAAGGCGGCGGGAACGTCAGCGCGATGAATCGACAGCGCCTCGCACAGCGCGATGGCGTCCTGCATCGCCATGCGCGTGCCCGAGCCGAGCGAGAAATGCACGCTGCGCAGCGCGTCGCCGAGCAGGACCACGTTGTCGTGCGACCAGCGCGCATTGCTCACCACTTTCGCCTGAAACCATTGCGAACGGTTCGTCAGGAGCGGCTCGCCCTGCAGGTCTTCCGCGAAGACCTGCTCGCAGAACGCGCGGCTCTCGTTCTCGGTGGCCGTGTCCAGCCCGCAACGCTGCCATGTCTCTGGATCGACCTCGACGAGAAAGGTCGAATGCGTTTTGCTGTACTGGTAGGCATGCGCGATGAACACGCCCTGCGGCGTCTCGCGGAAGATCAGCGACACGGGATGAAACAGACGCGTCGTGCCGTACCACGCGAACTTGTTGCGACGTTCGTCGAAGCTCGGCTGGAAGTGCTCGGCAAGACGCGTGCGCACCTCGCTGTTCACGCCGTCGGCGGCGACGACGACATCGTAGTCTTCGAGCGCGGCCGGATCGTTCATGCAACTGTTGTAGCGCACGTCGACGCCCGTGTCGCGGCACGCCTGCTGCAGCACGCTCAGCAGATCGATGCGCGACGTACGCGAGAAATGGTTGTTCGACAGACGCACCGCCACGCCGCGATGCACGATTTCCATATAGTCGCAGCGCTCGTGATGCGCCGTGAACCTGCGGAAGAACGCTTCGTCCGCTTCCTTCAGAAAGCTCAGCGCGACGTCGGAGAACACGACGCCCCAACCATACGTCGCACCTGCATCGTTGCGCTCGAATACGACGATCTCGTCGCTGGGATGACGCTGTTTCATCAGCATCGAGAAATACAGTCCGGCGGGGCCGCCGCCAATCACCGCGATCTTCATGAAGTTATCCTCATCATTCCGTGAGATGACGCGCGGACTCGCCAAGCAGCGCTCCGGCATCCGGCACGACCGGCGCAAGGCCGAGATGATCGAGCATCTGCCGCACCGTGCAGACGGCCGTGGACGTAACCGGCACGCCGAGCCGGTCCTGCGCGGTCTGGATCGCGGCGAGCGAGGGCATCTGCACGCAGGCCGACAGCACGACCGCATCGGCGTCGGCGAGACGAAGCCGTCGGACATCGTCGAGCAGTTGCAGCGGATCGCGGCGACCGACTTCGAGGTTGTCAGGAATCTCGAATGACAGCGCATCCAGCACTTCGATGCCCTCTGCCTCGATATACGCGACGACGGCGGCCGTCAGCGGCTTCATGTAAGGCGCCATGAGCGCGATCTTGCGCGCGCCCATCGCCTTCAGACCGGCGACGAGCGCACCCGCCGACGTCATCACGGGCGCTTCGCAGTGGTTCTCGCGTGCGATGCGCCGCAAGTCCTGCTCGACCTGCCGGTGATAGCCCGGCCCCATCGCCATGATGGCGACGAGGCACGCGGTGCTCATTACATCGACGCGCGCATCGGCGAGCTCGGCCGCGCAGCGCAAGCCCTCGCGGTTCATCGCCTCCAGCTCTTCCTTGACGACGCGATGCATGCGCATGCGGCTCGAATGGAACGTGAAACGCTCCGGCAGGATGCTCTCGCGTGCGCGCAGCATCGCGGGAATTTCGGTCTCCATGGTCGTGTTCGAGCTCGGCACGATCTGGCCGATCCGATACGTGCGGGGTGTCGCCTGCGTCATTCGGTTTCTCCTGCGTCGGGGTGTTCGGCGCAGCGCGCCTGATACTGTTCCAGCGCGTCGCGCAACACAGCGGGCAGCTCGATCGATTCGCGCGCGCCGCGGCGGATGCATACCGGCGTGAGGCGCGCGATGAAGGCGATCTCGCCATCGGTCATGCGCGCGGTGATGACGAGCGTGAACGTGCGTGTGCGGATCGAATCGACTTCCACGGTCGCGTCGAAGGTTTCGTCGGGTTTGAGCGAGCGGCGAAAATCGAATCCGAGCGCACGTGTCGGCGTGCCGAAACCGTGATGGTTCTTGACTGCCTGCGGCGTGCCCTCAAAAAGGAAGCCGTAGAAGAGCTCGGCGAACGAGATCACGTAATCGGAAAACGATGCGGTGTAGACGACGCCCGCCGGATCGCATTCCCCCCAGCGCACGCGGCGGCGCACGACGAATGGCTGCGTGAGCGCGACGTACTCGGTGGCGATCATGCGCCCTCCTTCGCGATGCCCGGCGTAGTGGCACGCGCGGCTTGCTCTTCCGACATCCGCGCGGCCACGTCGCGGCGCAGCGCCGTCTTGTCGACCTTGCCGACGCGCGTCACCGGAAACTCATCGACTATCTCGATGCGCTCGGGACACTTGAACTTGGCCAGCCCCTGAGCGACGAGGAAATCGGCAAGCTGCCGCACGGTCGGCGCAGCATGACCCGTGCGCAGGATCAGATAGACACAGGCCTTTTCGCCGTACAGCGCATCGGGCATGGCGACGAGCTTCGCATCCGCGACCGCCGGATGATGGCTCACGTACGCCTCGACTTCCTCGCAGCCGATCTTCTCGCCGCCGCGATTGATGTTGTCGCGCAGCCGCCCTTCGAAGGCGAAGCAGCGCACGCCGTCGATCAGCCTTCGCGTCACCATGTCGCCGGTGCGCACGAAGCCATCGGTCGTCAGCGTCTGAGCGGTCGCCTCGGGCGCACGAAAGTAGCCGCGCAGGCTCGATGGTCCGCGAAAGCACAACTCGCCTGCTTCGCCCTCCGGCGCGGGATCGTCGGTGCCCGGCACGAGCACGCGGATTTCGTCCGCCGGGCAGCCCGAGAGACCTTGCGTGAAGTGCCGCAACGGGCCGGAATGCGCCGGTCCCGCGCCCATCAGCAGCCCTTCCGTCGTGCCGTACAGGTTGAAGCATGGCACGCCGAGATGCGCTTCGAGCGAATCGGCGCGGCTCATCGTGCCGAACAGTTGCAGCGACGACAGATCGTGCCGGGCAATCTCCCGATACGCGATCATCTGCGGCGCGACCGGTCCGATCGAAAGGCCGTGCGTGACACGATGCGTCTCGATCAGCTCCAGCATCCGCGCGATGTCCACGCGTGGCATCAGCACGGTCGTCACCCCGGCGGCCACCGTCGAGACGAACGCGTATAACTGACCGGCGTTGTGCAGCAGCGGCAACGACCAGATCATGCGGCTTGTCTCGGTCATGCCGATGTGACGCATCCAGGCGAGCGCGTGACCGATGTACTCCGCGTGAAAACGCGGGATGATCTTCGGCACGCCGGTCGTGCCGCCGGAAAGCTGGAAACTTAGCACGTCCTCGCTGCCGATGCGGATGTCACTCAGCACGGCGCGCGCACGTGAAAGCGGCATGGCGTCGATGAGCGCGTCGACCGTCTGATGCCCTGCACCGTTCTCTCCGCCCGCGACGACGACATGTTCGAGCGATGCGATCTGCCCGAACATCTTCCGCGCGAAGCCGACGAGATCGAATGTCGAGAAATCCGCCTGCACGAAGTAGCCGCGCGGTTGGGACTGCGCCGCGAGCTGGCCGATTTCGACTTCACGATACTGCGGCACCGCGCACACGGGCACGACGCCCGCCTTGTATGCGCCCATGAGCGCGATGGCCGTGTCGACCGTCGTGCCCATCTGGAAGATCGCGCGGTCGCCGGGACGAAGGCCGGTTTCGAGCAGCGCGGCGCCGAGCCGTTCGCTGCGCTCGTCGAATTCGGCGAACGTGATCGTCGCCTCGTCTGAGATATAGGCGGGCCGCTCGGGCACCCGTGCGGCCGTGGCGCGCAGCGCGTCGCCGAGCGTCACGTCGACCCACGCGCCCGATGCGAGATAGCCTTGCGCAAGCCCGGGCGCACAGTAGACCACGCCTTCGATCGGATGAAAGATACCGCTCATGTGTTCTGTCTCCTGCATGTCCATGTGCTGAGTCATCCGCGTGGCGCAATGCGCACGACATCGCGGTCAAAACACTCGATCCGTCCGTTCAGTCCGCCGGTGAAGAGCCCATACCAGACGGCGGGCTTCAGCCCCAGCGCACGGCGCTCGAATGAAACCGGCTCGGTTGCGCTGATTTCCGTGTATTCGCCGCGTTCCTCAACGCGGCAGATAGCCAGCTTGCGCGCCGCGTCGATCAGCGATGCGAACTCCGGCACGTTCAGCACGAAGATCTGCAGTTGCGGCGAGTCGGCCTCGAATTGTTTGACGATGCGTGCGGCCTTGCGCGCCCAGACGTCATCGATGCGGGCAAGGCCGCGCTCGCGCGCCTCCAGTTCGATGGCCGCTTCGAGCGTCGCGGCGGCGTCGTGCGCGTCGAGCGGCTCCAACGCGCGCAGCTTGCGCGTGATCTCGATGAAATAGCCGTTCGGATCGCGAAAATAGATCGACTCGATCACCTCGTGCGCCGTCTCCACCGACACCTCCACGCCGCGCGACTCCAGCCGCGACTTCCACGCTTGCAATTCCTCTTGCGTGTCGACGAGCCAGGCCGTGTGCGTGGCATCGAAAACGTGATCGTCGGGACGCGGCGGATGCGCCGCCCTTCCCTTCAGCGTTTCGGGCTCGCCGCTTCCGAGGTAATAGAAGAACGCGATCGTGCTGCCGTTGCCGCTATCGAAAAAAAAGTGAAGGAAATCCGGATGCGTGGCGGGTCCCCAGCCACGCGCGGAAATCGTATGGATCAAGGGCAGGCCGAGCACATCGCGATAAAACTCGACGGTCTCCCTGAGCTTCCAGGTCGGGCGTGCCGTGTGATCCACGCCGCGCAGGCAAAGCGCGTGATCCGCGGCGGGCATGTCGCTCATCTTCATGTCGATACTCCGTGTCTGGTCAAGCGGATTCATTGAGGAAAGGTTTCGCGCAGCCAGTCGCGCACGATGCGGCCGGCGATATAGCGGCCCGCTTCCTCGCCTTCGGCAAGCGCTCGGCCGTGATGGTCGCCACGCACCCGGCGATGCGATTTCGCCGACGAACCGAGGCTCGCGTAAATGTCCGCGACGACACTTGGAAAGCACGCCTGATCGCCGGTGTATTCGACGACGAGCGAGGGTTGCGTGATCGCGGATGCAGTCTTCGAAAGCAGCGCGTTCGACGACACGCCCGACCACGTCGACAGCCACGCTTCCGGCGAGCAGCATCGGGCGAAGCCGACCGAGCCGTAATTCGAAGCGAACGGGTCCGCGCCCCACAGCGAACCGTAGCGGCGATCGGACGGATCGAGCGACAGATCGAAGCAGCGCAGATCGGCATCGGTGCGCCAGACGGTCATCAACGGCGTATGCGCGGCCACGCGGCGCGTGCGGGCATCGGCGTGGCCGCCGCCGGACTTGACGCGCGCGCGGGCGTCGAGACGCTCGGCGATCAGATCGCGCGCGATGGCGTCGAGGCGTTTCACGCGCGCGATTTGCGCCGCGCGATAGCGTGTGACGAAGGCGGCGTCATGGCGGGACGAACGGGGCGGCTGGTCGAAACCATTGGACGGCGCGAACGGATCGAGCGCCTCGTCGACGCTGAGCGCATCGTTTTCGTCCGTGACTGAAGGATCGATGCAGCCTTGCAGCAACGCGCCCTGCCCCGGATGCGGTGCGACGAAGATCACGCCATCGGCCGGCGGCATGTCGAGCGTCGCAAGTTTCGTAGGCCGTCCGCCCGGCGTACGTTCGATGCGGTTTTCCGGCGCGAGATTCGATTGCTGTGCATAAAGCGCGTAGAGGCCGCTTCCGCCCGAGTTGCCGAGCAGCACCACGCGCTTGAACCCGGCTTCGCGCAGAAAACGCATGCCGGCCGCCACGTCATAGAGCGCAAACTCGTGCTCGAGACGCATGTCGTTACCCACGGAACGCGGTGCTTGCGTCCACGCCGCGTACCCCGTGCCGACGATATCCGGGATCAGGTAATGGCAGGCCATGAATTCGCGCGGATGCATGATGCACACGACCGTATCCGACGCGCCGGGCGAATAGAGCGAGCCGCTCGTCGCCGCGCCGTCCTGCGTGCGCAGCACGACATTGCGCGTGCTAACACCCGCCGGCAGATCGCGGGGATTCCAGTCGGTGTTGAGGAATCCTGCCGTGGCGCCGTCAGCGCCGGCGCGCATTTGTTCAGAGCGATTCATCAAGGTCATCTCCTTTTTTTACATCTTAGTCGAATTATTTTACGTTTTAGTAGATTTTGGCTAGTGGTTTTTACGGATGTGTCGATTATCGGCCAGCCCGGCTTGCCGCGCGGCCGGTCAGCACGGGCGCGGGCTCCCGACGCGACGCCGGTTTGAGGTATCGTGTTGGTCGTTCTGACACATTCGTCGAAAACGCCGCATGACCCGAACCCAGACCAAAAGCGACGCCTTGCGCGAAAACATCCTCGAAGTGGCGACGCGCCTTTTTATCGAGCGCGGCTTCGACGGCACGAGCTTCAACGACATCGCCGACGCGATCGGTGTGAGCCGGCCCGCGCTCTACTACTATTTCAAGAGCAAGGAAGCGATTCTCGAAGTGCTGACGGAGACGGTCACGCGCGCGGCCGGACAACTAGCCTCGGAAGCAGTGCCCGAGGACATGAAACATCCGGCCGGCATGCTGCGGCATCTGGTGCTGCGCCACGCACAGTTGATCCTCACGCATCCGCTGCAGTTTCGGGTCGTGGAAAGAAATGAAGGCAACCTGCCTCCGAAGCAACGCGAGCTGGCGGAACAGGCGCGCCGCGCGGTGCTCGAACAGTTTGAGCACGCAATCGAATTCGGCATCGAGCAGGGAGAGTTTCGCGAGCTGGACGCGAAGGTCGCGGCGTTCTCGATCATCGGCATGTGCAACTGGAGCGCATGGTGGTTTTCGCCCACTGGCCCGCGCTCTCTCGAACAGGTCTCGGAGCAGATTGCCGACATGGCCTTGCACTCGGTGCAAACGGAAAACGAAAGGCAGTTGCGAGAGCCGAGCGTCGCCAAAGTGATTCGATTCCTGCGCGACGATATCGACATGCTGGAACGGCGTCTCGCGTCGGGCGGCGGCTTTTCGGAGCCTCGCTGACTGTTTAACGGGAAAAGTTCATCGACCCTCTAACACTCAAGGCGTGGTTATTCGCTTCGGTAGATTGAGCTTGCCGAATGGGGGTTCGTGCAATCGAGGGACGAACGCGGGAGCACTGCCCGATGGATCGCTGTGCCAGCAGTGCTGTGCTGCAGCCGCTTGCTGCTGCGTGTAGTTGAATGGAACGAGCTCCGTTACGTCGGCGTCGGGTCGACGATGCGGTAGCTGCCTGAGTGTGTGCAACAGGTACGTACTTGCAGCACGTACTGGGCTTGCTCAGAAGAACAGCAGGCTGCGCAACTCGATGCTGCGGCGTGGCCGTGCATCGGGCGGCGAAGTCGGATCGTCGAAGGCCGTGTGCGCGGTGAAACGCGCGACGCCGTCGCCTGCCGAGTCGTAGATCTTGATGAGCAGCGCCTCGTCGGGCGACATCAGCGGGAAGTAGTACCAGCGATGTAGTGGGTTATGCACGAACGCATAGGTTTCGCCCGTCATCGTCGGATAGATGAAGTCCTGCGCGACGGCATCGCGTTCGTCGATGCTGCGCGAATCGCACAGTGCGAGCGGTGACGATTCGACCACCTCGCCCACCGGTCGCCAGAGATTGACGATCGCAAAGCGTCCTTGCAGCAGTCGCGCGGCTTCCTCGCCGGGTAGATGATCGCGCACGCGGCGCGGCCCGGAAACGAAGGTCTGATCGTTGTGGATCAGATGCACCGGCTCCTTAACGCCGTTCGCGCGCGCGGCCGCGCCATCCCGCAGCGTGTGATCGAAGATGACGACGCGCTTCGCCCCCGTCCATTGCTTCAGCAGTCGCTCGGATCGCGGGTAGTAGACCGAACGAATCGCGGCATCGTCGGAGAAATCGCTGAGCACGCTTGCTTCGCGATGCAACTCGAAACCATTCCGGTCGAGCGACAGGCCGCCCGGCGGCGGTCGCAGCCGCGCATTCGAAATCTTCACCGCACGCGTGCGATATTCGCCGGTGCGGCGCGGCACGCCGGGCGGCGGATCGTAGGCGTACGACGCGGGCTTCACGCCCGTAGGCACGAGGTAGTTCAGCCCGGCCTCGACTTCGACCGGCTGCTCGATCACGACATCGCTCATGATTGCACGTCCCGCTGGCTAGGTTCGACAGACTGAATCTAGGCTCGCGGGAACGGTTCCACAACGAAGCTTTTCTGCAATGCATTGCACGCGACGAACGCGATGAACAGCGCCACGTAGCCGTTCGTATGCTTGCCGGGATCACCCGCGAGCTGCCCGCTACGAAGAGCGCGCACGCGAGCACGAACCCCAGCAAGGCGATCGCGACCGCCGGCTAGTCCTCCGTGCCGAACAGCCGGTGCGCGTCGGTCGCCGTCACCGCGCTTGCGCCGGTGCGTTCGCGGGCAATCGATCTGTCGCTCATCGCTCTCCCCTTTGTGCACGCGTGGCGCGTCAGCATGAAATCGTCCATTGCGGCGGCATGATCGATCATGCCCGAGGCTGCGCGGCGTCGGATAGCGTCGCCTAATAACGAATAGCGACGATCGCGCTTAGCTTCTGATGATTCATCGTTTAGCGTTGGCGCACGGGTTACAGATAATCGACGCTTTCACGAGTTACATCGGAGCGCCATGCCTTTCGATCGCAATGCTCCCCTGCCTGCCGGCGTCGCCGTCGGCGCTGCGTGGGGCCCCGGCCCCACGGAGCAGTACGCCGCGCTCGCCGCACGCTTTCGGCCGGTGTTCGCGCGCATCCGCGCGCAGAGCGTCGAGCGCGAGCTCGAACGCCGTCTCCCCGCCGACGAAATCGCCTGGCTGCGCGACGCCGGCTTCACGTCCTTGCGCGTGCCGGCCGACTACGGCGGCCAGGGCATCCGCCTCGTCGAATTGTTCGAGTTGCTGATCGAGTTATCCGAAGCGGATTCCAACATCACGCAGGCGCTGCGCGCGCATTTCGGGTTCATCGAGCACGCGCTCGACAGCCCCGTCGAACGGCGCGAGCGATGGCTCGCCCGGCTCGCGACGGGCGTCATCGTCGGGGCGGCGTGGTCCGAGACCGGCGAAGCCCCGCGCAGCCATTTCGCGACGCGTCTCACGCGCGACGCGAAGGGCTGGCATCTGAACGGCACGAAGTTCTATACGACCGGCTCGATCTTCGCCGACTGGATCCACGTCGGCGCAACCGACGCGGACGACGAGGCGTTATCCGTCACGGTCGACCGTCGCGCGGACGGCGTCGAAGTGATCGACGACTGGGACGGCATGGGCCAGCGCCTCACCGCGAGCGGCACGAGCCGCTTCAACAACGTGAAGGTCGACGAACACGAGATCGTCGCAGGCCGCGCGCCGTTTCCCTATTCCGAAGCGTTCTATCAACTCGTGCATCTGGCGACGCTCGCGGGCATCGGCCGCGCCGTCGCGAGCGATGCGGCCGCCGCCATCGCCGCGCGCAAGCGCAGTTACAGCCATGCGGTCAGCACGCGCGCCGCGGACGATCCGCAATTGCTGCAAGTGGTCGGCCGCGCCCGCGCGCATGCCTGGACCGCCGGCGCGATCGTCGCGCAAGCGGCGCGCGCGCTCGAACGCGCGGTGGCATCGTTCGACCGGCCGGATGCGCTCGCCGTCATCGCCGAAACGGAGATCGAGATCTGGCAGGCGCAGACGGTCGCGTCGCAACTCGTTCTCGACGCGAGCGCGAGCGTGTTCGACGCGCTCGGCGCATCCGCGACGCTGCGCACCGCCGGACTCGACCGCTACTGGCGCAACGCGCGCACCATCGCGTCGCACAATCCGCGCATCTACAAGGACCGGATCGTCGGCGATTTCGCCGTGAACGGCACGCTGCCGCCGGGCCAATGGCGCATCGGCGTGGCCTGACTCTTCCTTCGTTCGCCCCACGCCCTTTCATGAGCAAGAAGCACATCATTCTGAACGCGTTCAACATGAACTGCGTCGGCCATATCAATCATGGCCTCTGGACCCATCCGCGCGACCGTTCGACGGACTATCGCAAGCTCTCCTACTGGACCGATCTGGCGAAGCTACTGGAGCGCGGCCTCTTCGACGGGCTGTTCATCGCGGATATCGTCGGCGTGTACGACGTTTATCAGCAATCGGTCGATGTCACCCTGAAGGAGTCGGTGCAGTTGCCCGTCAACGATCCGATGATGCTCGTCTCGGCGATGGCCGCCGCGACGCAGAACCTCGGCTTCGGCATCACCGTCAATCTCACCTACGAAGCGCCGTATCTGCTCGCGCGGCGCTTCTCGACGCTCGATCATCTGACCGAGGGCCGCATCGGCTGGAATATCGTGACCGGCTATCTCGACAGCGCCGCCCGCGCGATGTGCGCAACCGAGATGATCGCGCACGACGAGCGCTACGATCGCGCCGACGAGTATCTGGACGTGCTCTACAAGCTGTGGGAAGGAAGCTGGCAGGACGACGCGGTGCCGCGCGACCGCGAGGCGCGCGTGTTCGCCGATCCCGCGAAGGTGCGCAAGGTGCGGCATCGCGGCCGCTATTACGACGTCGACGGTTATCACCTGTGCGAGCCGTCGCCGCAACGCACGCCGGTGCTGTTCCAGGCCGGATCGTCGGGGCGCGGCCAGGCTTTCGCCGTGCGTCATGCCGAGTGCGTGTTCGTGTCGAGCCAGAGCAAGGAGGGCACGCGCAAGCTCGTGAGCGCGCTGCGCGCGCAAGCCGTCGAAGCCGGACGCGACGCAGGCGATCTGAAGATCATCATGGGCATCACCGTGGTGGTCGGCCGCACGCAGCGCGAAGCCGAAGAGAAGCTCGCCGAGTACGCGCGGTATGCGAGTCCAGAAGCGGGTCTCGCGCACTTCGCGGCGGGCAGCGGCATCGACTACTCGACTTACGCGCCCAATGACGAACTCGCGCCACCCGGCGGTCACAAGGGACGCGGCATCGAATCGTCGGTGCAGCGCGTGACCGACGGCAAGCGCGGCGTCACGGTGCGGCATCTGCTCGAACAGATGCAGTTGGGCGGCCGCTACACGACCATCGTCGGCGACCCGGTTCAGGTGGCCGACGCGCTGCAATCCTGGGTCGACGAAGCCGGCATCGACGGCTTCAATCTCACGCGGACCGTGACGCCGGAAAGCTACGAGGACTTCATCGATCTCGTCATTCCCGAATTGCAGTCGCGCGGCATCTACAAGACGGCGTATGCCCGAGGCACGCTGCGCGAGAAGCTCTTCGGCGGCGGCGCACGGCTCGGCACGCGTCACACGGCCGCCGGGTTCCGCGGCTTGTCCGGGCCGGCCGACAGGCAGGCGACATGAACGCCGCGACGCCACTGCTCCAGATCGACGGATTGAGCGTGTCCTTCGGCGGCCATGCGGCGGTTCGCCCGTTCGATCTGACGATGGCGCGCGGCGAGATCGTCGCGCTCGTCGGCGAATCGGGCAGTGGCAAATCCACCGTCGCCCTCGCGACGATGGGACTGTTGCCGGAACGTGCCCGGGTGCAGGGCGCGGTCCGCTTCGAGGAAAAGCCGCTCTTCGCGCAAAGCGAGCGTGAATGGAGCGCGCTGCGGGGCAATCGAATCAGCATGATCTTTCAGGAGCCGATGACCTCGCTGAACCCGCTTCAGCCCATCGGCAAGCAGGTCGCCGAAGCGCTCACGCTGCACCGCCCGCTGTCCGCTCAGGCCGCGCGCGAGGAAGCGCTCGAGCTGCTCGAACTCGTCCACCTGCCCGAGCCACGCCGGCGCTTCGCGCACTATCCGCATCAACTGTCGGGCGGACAGCGGCAACGCGTGATGATCGCCATCGCGGTCGCGTGCCGCCCCGGCCTCCTGATCGCCGACGAGCCGACCACCGCGCTCGACGTCACCATCCAGGCGCAGATTCTGGCGCTGATCGACCGCCTGCGGCGCGAACTGTCGATGGCCGTGCTGCTCATTACGCACGATCTCGGCGTGGTCGGGCGCTGGGCGGATCGCGTGGTCGTGATGAAGGACGGCGCGAAGGTCGAGGAAGCATCGAACCGGCAACTGTTCACGCAGCCCGCGCAACCGTACACGCGCGCGCTGCTCGGCGCATCGCTGCATTTCGGCGCGGGACTGCATTATCGCGACGCGCGGCTCACCGACGCGCCGCATGCTACGCCGCGCGCCATCGCCGAGACGCCCGCGCGCATTCTGCTGGACGCCCGCGACGTGCGCGTCGACTACGACGGCGTGCGCGCCGTGGACGGCGTCAGCTTCGAGATTCGCGCGGGCGAGACAGTGGGCCTCGTCGGCGAATCGGGGTGCGGCAAGTCATCGCTGTCGCGGGCGCTGACGCGGCTCGCGGAGCCCACGGGCGGGCGCATCGTCTTCGACGGCGACGACGTCACGCATCGTGGACGGCGTGCGTTGCGGCCCTATCGGCGCCGCGTGCAGATGATCTTTCAGGACCCGTACGGCTCGCTCAATCCGCGTCATACCGTCGAAGGCACACTCGGTCACGCGCTCGCCATTCACGGCGTCTCGAACCGGCGCGAACGGCATGACAGGATTCGCCGCATCGTCGACGCAGTCGGCCTGCCGGAATCGGCGCTGCGGCGCTATCCGCACGAGTTCTCCGGCGGGCAGCGTCAGCGCATTGGCATCGCGCGGGCGCTCGTGCTGCGCCCGGAACTCGTCATCTGCGACGAACCCGTGTCCGCGCTCGACGTCTCCGTTCAGGCGCAGATTCTCGACTTGCTCGCCGACCTCAAGCACGAGCTCGGCCTCGCGCTGCTCTTCATTTCGCACGACCTGTCGGTCGTTCGCTACATCGCCGACCGCGTGCTCGTGATGCAGGCGGGACGCATCGTCGAGAGCGGAGATCACGCTTCGATCTGGACCTCGCCGCACCACACCTACACGCGCGCATTGATCGACGCGGTGCCGTCATCGCATGCCTCATTCTTATTCGATACAAGGAAAATTGATCGTGACTTTCAAGCGCAAGCCGCAGCCGACCTCGACCTCGACGCTCCTGTTCCGCGATGATCCGCTGGGCGCCGCGGTGGCCGATCTGAAGCGGCGCCGGTTGCTCAAGGGCGCGGGCGCGCTCGTCGCGGGCGCGGCGACGCCGTTCACGTTCACGGGCAACGCCTGGTCCACGACCGAAACGACGCCGATCACGCTGAACGGCGCGAAGCGCGGCGGCACGCTAACAGCGGTCATCCATCCGGAACCGCCAACGCTCGCCTTCTTCGTCAACTCCGCAACGATGATCGGCGCGGTCGCGAGCAAGATCTTCGACGGCCTCGTCGAATACGGCCCGGATCTGAAGCCGCGCCCGCAGCTCGCGGAGAGCTGGACCGTCTCGCCCGACGGCCTTGCATGGACCTTCAAGCTGCGCCGCAATGCGCTTTGGCACGACGGCCAGCCTTTCACGTCCGCCGACGTCAAATTCTCCGCGGAGGAAGTCTGGCTGAAGATCAGCCCGGCATCGCGGCGCGTGTTGCAGTACTTGACGAAGATCGATACGCCGGATGCGCACACGGTCGTGCTGCATCTGTCGAAATCGACACCGGCGACGTTCGGCATTCTCGATTCGCTCGGCACGCCGATCCTGCCGAAGCATCTCTATGAGAATACGGACATCCGCAACAATCCGTACAACAACAAGCCGGTCGGCACGGGTCCGTTCAAGTTCACGGAATGGGCGCGCGGCGATCGCATCGTGCTCGACCGCTTCGACAAGTATTGGGCGCCGGGTCAGCCGTATCTCGACCGCATCACATGGAAGATCACGCCCGACGTTTCCGGCCGCGCGACCGCGCTGGAAACCGGTGCGGCGCAATATGGCGAACGCAATCCGGTGACTTTCGCCGATGCCGACCGGCTCGCGAAGCTGCCGAATCTCGTCGTCTCGCGCGAAGGCTATAACGGCTACGCGGCGTGGCTCTGGCTGGAACCGAATCTGCGCGATCCGATCCTCGGCAAGCTCGAAGTGCGTCAGGCGATCGCGCACGCAATCAACCGCGACGTGCTGGTCAAGACCGTCTGGGGCGGCTACGCCGTGCCCGCGACCGGGCCGGAGTCGTCGCTGGTGAAGTCGTTCTATACGGCGGACACGCAGCAGTATCCGTACGATCCGAAGCGCGCCGAGGCCTTGCTCGACCAGGCCGGCTTCCCGAAGAAGGCGGACGGCTGGCGGTTCAAGCTCGATCACGATTTCATTCCATACGGCGACGACTACCGGCGTACCGGCGAATTCGTGCGTCAGGCGCTGCGACGCGTGGGCATCGACGTGAATCTGCGCGGGCAGGACTTGCCAACGTGGATCAAGAATGTCTTCACCGATTACAACTTTCAGCTCATCAGCAGCTGGGGCACGGACGGCCTCGATCCGCAGATCGGCATCGAGCAGCATTACTGGTCGAAGGCGGCCTCGAACGGCACGCCGTGGTTCAACGCATCCGGCTATGCGAGCCCCGAGATGGACCGCGTGATCGAAGCGGCGCAGACGGAAACCGATCCTGCCAAACGGCGCGATCTCTACGTCGAATTGCAGAAGATCGCGCAGCGCGACCTGTCACTCATCAACCTGTTCGAGTTCCGCTGGTTCGGCGTATGGGCGAAGGACTTGCGCAACGTCACCGACACCGCCAGCCATTCGCGCGCCAACTTCGCGCGCGTCTGGTTCGACAAGGCGTGACCGTCATGCGGCTCACATCGGCGCTCGCGGGACGCAGGATCGGGCACAGGCTGATTCAGCTCGTGCTCGTGCTGCTCGGCACAACCATGCTCAACTTCGTGCTGCTCAAGCTGATGCCCGGCGATCTCGTCGATGTCATCGCGAGCGAGAGCGGAAACGTGTCGCCGCAATATGTCGCGCAGCTGCGCGAAGCGTATGGCCTGAATCACGGCGTCGGGTGGCAACTGCTGCATTACGTCGAACACGCGCTGCGGCTCGATCTCGGCTTTTCGTTTCGCTTCGGCGAACCGGTCGCGTCGCTGATCTTCGCGCGCCTGCCCGCCACGCTCGCGCTGATCGGCACGGCGCTCGTCGTCTCCGTGAGCCTCGGGCTCGTGCTCGGCGTGCTCGCCGCGCGGCGCCCGCACGGTGTCGTCGATACGCTCGTCTCCACGCTCGCGACCATCGGCTATTCCGCGCCGATGTTCTGGACCGCGCTGCTCTTGATCGTGGTCTTCGGCGTGCATCTCGACTGGCTGCCGATCGGTGGAGTCGCCGATACCAACGTTGCGCATCGCGGCGTGGCGCGCCTGCTCGATCATCTGCGCCATCTCGTGCTGCCTGCCGCGACGCTCGTGCTGTACTACGTGGCCATTTTCGCGCGGCTCGCGCGGGCTTCGATGATCGAGACGCTGCAGGAGGATTTCATCCGCACCGCGCGCGCGAAAGGCGGCCGGCCGTGGTACGTGACGACGCATCATGCGCTGCGCCATGCGGTGCTGCCCGTGCTCACGATGCTCGGCCTGCAGGGCAGCGCGCTGATCGGCGGCTCCGTGATCGTCGAGACGGTGTTCGGCTGGCCGGGGCTCGGGCAACTGTCGTTCGAGGCCATCAAAAGCCGCGATGTCAACCTGCTAGTCGGGGTGCTGCTGCTCTCGGCATGTCTCGTGGTCCTGCTCAATCTGATCGTCGATCTGCTCTACGGACTCGTCGATCCACGCACGAGGTCGAACCGATGAAGCCGCTTACTCTTCTGCGCCAGCCCTCCGCGCTCGTCGGCGTGATCCTGCTCGCACTGGCGCTTTTCGCGGCGCTTTCGGCCAACTGGCTCTTTCCCGGCGATCCGCTCGACACGGTCGCCGCGCCCTATCAATGGCCCGGTGCCGACCGCGCGTATCCGCTCGGCACCGACCTGATGGGCCGCGACCTGCTCGCCGGTCTTTTTCACGGCGCGCGCGTTTCGCTGTACGTCGGCGGGACGGTCGCCGTTATCGCGCTCGTGCTGGGCGTGCTGATAGGCGGCCTCGCGGGTTACTTCGGCGGCGTGGTCGACCGGGTGCTCATGGCGATTACCGAGTTCTTCCAGACCGTGCCGCCGTTTCTGCTCGCGATCATCCTCGTGGCGATTCTCACGCCGTCACTTTCGACGATCGTGTTCGCGCTCGGCGTAACGGCGTGGCCGGGCATCGCGCGGCTCACGCGTGGCGAGTTCATCGTGCTGCGCGAGCGCGAGTTCGTTCGCGCGAGCATTGCGCTCGGCGCAAGCGATGCGCATCTGATCTTCATCGAGATCCTGCCCAACGCGCTCACGCCAATCCTCGTTTCGACCGCGCTGCTCGTCGCGAACGCGATTTTGTCAGAAGCGGCGCTGTCGTTTCTCGGGCTTGGCGATCCGAACGTGGTGAGCTGGGGCTCAATGGTCGGCACGGGACGCGAAGCGCTGCGCACCGCGTGGTACATGATCGCGGTGCCCGGCTCGGCCATCGCGCTGACCGTGCTCGCGCTCAATCTGCTGAGCGATGCGCTGCACGCCGCGTTCAATCCGCGTCTGTCGAGAAGCCGCCGCGACGATGCGGCGTCGCGCCGCGAAGCCGTCGAAGGGCTGCAGCCTTGAGCGTTGCGCCGCAGCGTTCCGTCTTACTGCGCCGGTTTCGAGAATCCCGCGAAGCGCTGCTCGATCACGCGCGCGAAATCCGCCGACCGGTATGCGTTCGCGATGTCCGTCACATACGGCTTATTCAGATCGGCCGTGCGCACCGCAACGAGATTCAGGTAGTACGGCGGAATCTTTTCGAGCAGGAGCGCGTCATTGAGCTTGAGGCCCGCTGCCAGCGCAAAGTTGCCGTTCACGAAGGCATAGTCGACGTCATCGAGCGAGCGCGGCAATTGCGCGGCTTCGAGCGGCACGAGCTTTATCCTGTGCGGATTCGAGGCGATATCCCGCTCCGACGACTTCACCGGATCGACGCCCGGCTTGAGCGTCACCCAGCCGAGTTGCTGCAACAGAATGATCGCGCGCGCCTGATTGGTGACGTCGTTGGGCAGCGACACGGTGGCGCCGTCCTTCAGTTCGTCGAGGCGCTTGTGCTTGTGGCTGTAGAGTCCGATCGGCGCGGTCGGCACCTTCACGAGCTCCGAGAGCGCGAGTTTGTGATCCGCCGAGAACTTCTTGAGATACACCTCGTGCTGGAATGCATTGGCGTCGAGCGCGCCGTCGGCGAGCGCGAGGTTCGGCTGCACGTAGTCGCTGAACTCGACGATCGTCACCTTGTAACCTTCCTTCTCCAGCTGTGGCTTGATACCGTAGCGAATCTGGTCGGAGTAAGGTCCGGCCGTCGCGCCGAACCGGATCTCGGGCTTGTTCGGATCGGCGGCCTGCGCGAGCGATGCGATCGTTGCGCTCAATGCGATAGCCAGTACGCCGGCCCGCAACGGATGAAACTTCTTCATTGGGTTCTCCTCTTGCTTCGCGCGCGCGAGGCAGCGAAGCGGTTATGGTCGATGCTGCGCAATAAGCTTACAAATCGGCCCATCCGAGCCAAACCAATGTATTTTTCTATGGTTTTCCGGTTTGACGGCAAAGCCGGCCATCGAACACGGAGTACCCCTCACCGACAGGAGACGCTGCAATGAGTCGCACTCAAGACACTCCGTGGGCCGAGCATCTGGAAGCGGTGCTGCGCGAATGGGCGAAAACCGCCGCGGCGCGCGACAAGGCCGGCGGCACCGCCTTTCACGAGCGCCGCCTGTTGCGCGAAAGCGGCCTGCTGCGCCTGTCGTTGCCGGTGGAACACGGCGGCGACGGCGCCCCGTGGTCGACAACGCTCGATGTCGTCAGACGCATGGCGCAGGTCGACAGCTCGCTTGCGCATCTTTTCGCGTTTCATCATTTGCAACTCGCGACGATTCGCCTCTTCGGCAGCGATGCGCAGATTCGCCATTGGTCGCGTGAGACCGTCGCGCAGGGCTGGTTCTGGGGCAACGCGCTCAATCCGCTCGACAAGAGCACGCGCGCCTTGCCAGGCGACGCCGGCGGGTATGTCTTCGATGGCCGCAAGAGCTTTTGTTCCGGCGCCCGCGATTCGGACCAGTTGCTCGCGTCCGCATTCGATGGCGACGGGCGGCTGCTGATCGGCGTCACACCGACGAATCGCGCGGGCATCACCGTGCTCGACGACTGGGACAACATGGGGCAGCGCCAGACCGACAGCGGCACGGTGATCTTCGAGCGCGTGCCCATCGCGGCGGACGAATTGCTGCTTCATCCGGGACCGCTTTCCAGCCCACTCGCCACGCTGCGGCCTCTGCTCGCGCAGTCGATCCTGTGTCATATCTATCTCGGCATCGGCGAAGGCGCATTGCAGGCGGCGCGCGACGCGACGCTCGCGCAGACGCGGCCGTGGATTGCCTCGCAGGCCGAGCGTCCCGCCGAGGATCCGTATGTGATCGCGCACTACGGCGACTTCTGGGTCGCGCTTGAAGGGGCGCGTCTGCTCGTCGAGCGTTCGATGCAGGCCCTCGATCGCGCGTGGGAGCGCGGCCTTGCCCTTACCGAGAACGAGCGCGGCGAAGTGGCCGTCGCAGTCGCGACGGCGAAGGTGGCGGCTGCGCGCGCGGGGCTCGACGTCGCGCATCGCATGTTCGAAGTGACGGGCGCGCGCTCGACGACGGCGGCGTTGCGGCTCGACCGCTTCTGGCGCAATGTGCGCGTGCACACGCTGCACGATCCACTCGATTACAAGGTGCGCGAGCTGGGCGACTGGGCGCTCAACGGACGCATTCCGAAGCCGTCGTTCTATTCGTGAGGCGACGCGCCGCGCCATGCACTTTCGCCATGGCGCGCGGCCACTAGCGCAATCTGCGCGCGAACTTCAGCCACAAGCCGCTGCATCACAAGGCCAAGGTGATAGGCGCCTACGTGCTCATTGGCGTGAAAGCGACGCCGCGCGCGAACACTAGACTCCGCGCGAATGCTGTTTCGGAGTGCATGATGAGTGTCGATGTGATCTGATTCCCGGCCAACTCCGCGACACACGCTATCTCGAAGTGTCCGATGGCGGCCGCCTTCAACCAGCTCCTTCATCCGGCAGATCGCCGTCGACGAGGCGCGGCGTCGAAAGCATGTGACGCTGACTGCAATGCCGCGCGTCGAAAACAATCCACAAATAATTCGTTGTCCGCTCGCGTACACGCGTGCTTAACTTTCGCGCTCCGATGCATGAGCGCCGAAAGGCCAATCTTATGGACAAGCAACATGAGCGAGACCACGCATCCCCCGCACGCTGAAGCACGGGCTACGCAGCCGCGTCCCAGCGCATTCGTCCATGTCCCTTCGCCCGCGCAGTTCCCCGACAGTCCGGTGTCGCGCGTGTTCGCGCAGCCGCTCATGCTGGGACTCTTCCTGCCGATCCAGGCAGGCGGCTGGAGCGCATCCACGCTGCCGCGCACGACCGACTGGTCCTTCGACTACAACGCCGATCTTGTGCTGAAGGCCGAATCGCTCGGCTTCGACCTCGTGTTCGCGCTGTCGCAATGGCTGCCCAAAGGCGGTTACGGCGGCGTCTTCAATGGCCAGGCGCTCGATTCTTTCATGACGCTCGCCGCGCTCACCGCACGTACTGAGCGCATCATTCTCGCGGCCACCAGCCACGTGCTGTACGGCCCGTGGCAATCCGTTCGACCTCGCGCGCGCCAACGCGCTGCTCGACGAGGCTGGGTATCCGCGCCGGGCGGACGGCACGCGCTTCGCGCTGACGGCCGATCCGCTCCCAATCGGCGATCTGCCGTCGCGCGCAGCGGAGTACGCGAGGTCTGCGCTGAACCGCGTGGGCATCACCGTGACGATCCGCACGCAGGATCTGCCCGCGTATCTCAAGCGAATCTATACGGATCGCGATTTCGATTTCAGCATCAACGGCATGAGCAATCTCTTCGATCCGGTGGTCGGCGTGGCCCGTCTCTATACCACCGACAACTTCAGGCCCGGCGTGCCGTTTACGAACGGCTCGCACTACAGCAATCCGGAGATTGACCGGCTGTTCGCCGACGCCGCGCAGGAAACCGACGAAACGAAACGCACGCAGTATTTCGCGCAGATCCAGCGCATTCTCGAAAAAGACCTGGCCGATCTCAACCTGGTCTCGCCTCAATACGTGACGGTTTATTCACGCGGCGTGCGCAATCACACGATATCGCCCGATGGGACGGCTGCGAGTTTCGCCGATGTCTGGCTGCAACGCTGACACCTTTATCTTCAACGACACGAACGACATGGAACATCGCCAGCTCGGCCAAAGCGGCCTGAAACTCTCCACTCTTACGCTCGGCACGATGATGTTCGGCGGTGCGACCGACGATGCGACGTCAGCGCGCGTCATCGATCAGGCGGCGGAACAGGGCGTCAACTCGATCGACACCGCGGACGTCTACAACGGCGGCGAATCCGAACGCGTCGTCGGACGCCATATCGCGAGACAGCGGGATCGTTGGGTGCTCGCGACGAAGTTCGGCAATCCGCTGCGCGACCCATCGGGCCACGCGGATGCAGATGTGAACGCGGCCGGCGCCTCACGCAAGCACGTGCTGCGAGCGGTCGACGCGAGCCTCGCGCGTTTGGGCACCGATTACATCGATCTCTTCTATCTGCATCGCGAGGATCACGCGACGCCCGTCGAGGAAGCCGTGCGCGCGCTCGGCGATCTGATCGCGGCGGGCAAGATCCGCTATTACGGATTGTCGAATCATCGCGCATGGCGCATCGCGGAGTTCGCGCATGTCGCCGATGCGCTCGGCGTGCCGCGTCCAGTCGCCAGCCAGCCGCTCTACAACATCGCCAATCGTCAGGCCCGAGGCCGAGCAGCTCACGGCCGCGCACCGCTACGGACTCGGCGTGATTTCGTATAGCCCGCTCGCGCGCGGCGTGCTGACAGGCAAGTACCAGCCGGGCGCGACGCCCGCCGCCGACACCCGCGCGGGACGCAACGACCGCCGGCTGCAACAGACCGAATGGCGTCCCGAGTCGATCGAACTCGCGCGTCGCGTGCACGAACATGCCGCGTCGCGCGGCGTGACGGCCGGCCAGTTCGCGCTCGCGTGGGTGCTGAACAGCCGTTACGTGACATCGACCATCGCGGGGCCGCGCACCGAAGCGCAGTGGCGGGACTATCCGCCCGCGCTCGACTTCCGGCTCGATGCGCGTGACGAGGCCTTCGTCGATACGCTCGTCGCGACCGGCCATCCGTCGACGCCGGGATTCAACGATCCGGGCCATCCTTTTTTTGGCCGCATCGCGCGGCATGGCGCGCACGACGATACGGTGACACGATGAACGCACATCGAACGCTGATCGACGCCGCAGGCGAACTCGGGCGCGCCTTCGCCGCGCAAGCCGCCGAGCACGACCGCACCGGCGCGGCGCCCGTCGCGCAGTTCAAGCGCTCGAACGGGCAGGCCTGTTGCGTGCCAACATTCCGGCCGACGAAGGCGGACACGGCGCCGGACTGGCCGTGTCGTGCGCGATCGTGAGCGAGATCGCGCGCGGCGATCCGTCCGTCGCGCTGATTCTGTCGATGCACTATTGCCAGCACGCAATCATCACGCGCGCCGAACGCACGGCTTCGGACGACTGGCCGCCCGCGCTCGCGAGACGCCTGCGGCGGGCTTCCGTCGAAGGCCGCGCGCTGCTCAACGCGGCGCAGGTGGAACCGGCGCTCGGCTCGCCATCGTTCGGCGGATTGCCCGATACGATCGCGCATCGCACGCGCGGCGGCTGGAGCATCTCCGGCCATAAGGTCTATGTGACCGGCGCGCCGCTGCTCGCATGGATCAACGTGCTCGCGCGCACCGACGAGGACGAGCCGCGCCTCGGGCATTTTCTCGTGCCGCGCGACGCGCCGGGCGTGCGCATCGTCGGCACATGGGACCCGATCGGCATGCGCGCGAGCGCGAGCCAGGACGTGCTGTTCGACGACGTCGCCCTGGCACGCGACGACGCCGTTGCGCTTCAGCACGCTCGCCTCGGGACGGGCTTCAATACCGCTTCACCCTGCGTCGCGGCGTGAAGTGGCATGACGGCACGAGTTTCACGTCCGATGACGTCGCCTATTCCATTCTGACGCTGAAGCAGGCCCATCCGCGCGGCCGCAGCACCTTCGCCAACGTGACCGATGTCAAAACGCCCGATCGCTACACCGTGGTCATCGACTTGTCGAAGCCGGCGCCGTTCCTGCTGACCGCCCTGTCGGGCTCGGAGTCGCCGATCGTCCCGAAGCACCTCTATCAAGGCACGGACGTCGTATCGAACCCGCACAACAGCGCGCCGATCGGCACCGGGCCGTTCGTCTTCAAGGAGTTCGTGCGCGGTGACCACATTCTGCTGGAGCGCAACCCGGACTACTGGGACAAGCCCAAGCCCTACGTCGACCGGATCATCGTGCGCTTCCTTCCTCCGTGCGCCGGGTCATCTCGCAGGCCATCGACGTCAACGCGCTGAACCGCGTCGTCTGGTACGGCTACGGCACCGTCTCCGCCGCTGCGATCGGCGTGGCGAATTCGCGCTATCACGATCCGGACATTCACTACTTTCCCTACGATCCCGCGCAGGCCAACGCAACGCTCGACAGTCTGGGCTTGAAGCGCGGCCCCGACGGCAAGCGCTTTGCACTGCGGCTCCTCTACAACCCGTTCCAGGACGCGCGCGCCGCCGATTTCGTGCGCCAGTCGCTGGCCCGCATCGGCATCGACGCGCAGGTGCAGAGCTACGACTTCGGTGCTTATGTCGTCAAGGCCTACACCGATCGCGCGTTCGACATTACGCTCGAAGCGCTTTCCAACGTGTTCGATCCGACTGTGGGCGTGCAGCGGGTGTTCTGGTCGAAGAACTTCAAGATCGGCCTGCCGTTTTCCAACGCCGCGCACTATTCGAATCCGGAAGTGGACCGGCTGCTCGAAGCAGCCTCGGTCGAAACGGACGAAAACAGGCGCCGCCAACTGTTCCGGCAGTTCCTGCAAATCGTGCACGACGATATTCCATCGATCGAGTTCGGCGCGAATCCGAACATCACGATCGCATCGACCAAATTGAAGAACTATGCATCCACGGGCGAAGGCCTGAGGGGCAATTTCGCGGACCTCTACATCCTGCCGTGACGAGCGCCGAAGGCGAAGGCGGGCCGCATAAAGTCATGTCAACGGATTGGTTATCGGAACAGGATCGAGTCCAGAGAGTGACCGGGTTCGCCAACCTCACAATAAGGACGCCGCGTTCGTGCAACGACTCTCGCGTCCCTGTCTGCGCGCGCTGCTATACGCTTTTTTTGCCGTGATCGTGAGCGCGACCGCGCGTACCGAAACGCCGTTGCTCAAGACCCGGGGGTGACGAGCGGACCTCATGAGGAGATCTTCGAGGCGCCGAAAAGGGTCGTGGAGCGCGACTATGGCCTGCGCATCAAGATCGTGTCGTTCAACGACTATATTCAACCCGACGCGGCCCTTGACGGCGGCGACCTCGATGCCAACAGCTACCAGCACGGGTCTTTCCTCTCCTCGCCGATTCGCGTGCTACAAGCTGCTCGGCATCGGTCGCGCGTCGATCAGGCCTGTCGGATTGTATTCGAAGCGTTACCGGAAGTACTCGGACCTGCCGGACGGCGTGACCATCTGCATACCGAGCGATCGCACCGACGAGAACCGGAGTCGGCTGTTGTTGCAGAAGGTACCGGACGTTTTTGCGCTGACCAACCCTGCACGCGCGGTGGGGAGGCTTAATGAGAAAGTCATTCGGCAGCGACGCTAGTCCAAGAGCCGCGACATGTATTTTGCAGGCCCGGTGTGGCATAGTGCGCGGATGACCACTAAGGGGAAGTCCATGCCTACGCTCAAGGCACTACAAGACAAGATCGCCAAGCTTCAGGCGCAAGCCGAAGCGATCGCGAAGAAAGAGTCGTCGGCAGTTTTCGGCAAGATCCGTGACTTGATGGAGAAGCACGGTCTGACGCCGGATGATATCGCGGCCCATTTCCGTAAGCCGGGCGCAGGTCGCCAATCCGCGGTCGCAACGAAATCAACAATCCGGGGAGTGGCCAAGTACGTCGATCCGAAGACCGGAGCGACATGGACGGGGCATGGACGCGCGCCCGCATGGATCGCCAATGCGAAGAATCGCGACAAGTTTCTCGCCAATGCGAAGAATCGCGACAAGTTTCTCGCCAATGCGAACAGTCTCCCGGCGGCAGTTGCTGACAAGAAGCCGAAAGCGGGCAACTATGTTCGCGGTCCGCAAGCGCCGAAGTATCGAGATCCGATGAGCGGCGAGACGTGGAGCGGTCGCGGTCGTGCGCCGGCCTGGTTAGCCACAGCCAGGGACAGAACGCAATTTCTGATCGAAAAGCCGGAGATTGCATCAGCAAAATCTGAACCGGCACCTGCCAAAAAAGCGACGAAGAAGGTCCCCGCGAAGAAAGCGGCGAAGAAGACTGCAACCAAGACGGCGACGGTGAAGAAGGGGTCAATCGCCAAGTCAGCAAAGAAGGCCGTGAGCAAAGCATCCTCGGCTGCAAAGAAGGCCACGCCTGCCACAAAGAAGACGGCTGCGAAAGAGGCCACAGTGAGGAGAGCGCCGACGAAGCGTGTTGCGCAAAAAGAGTCGGTCGTGGTCGAAACACCTACTCTTACGGTTGAACCGAACGTATTAAGTACGGCGACCTCGGCGTAAGGGCCGACTCCAGCAAGGCACCGTCACCGTTGGAATGTCAGGCAATCTGTGAAAACGCCGGTCCGTGATGCTTCAGCCATTTTCTGAACTAACCGCCACTTTTTGCACGGTTCGAACGAAGCCCCCAACCGTGACGCGGTGGCCTCGATCAATAACCAAAGCTCGCCGTCCAGCAACCTTGATCAGGCTCTGATTGGCGTGGGCGTACGGCATTCGTTCGGACCTGTCGAGCCAGCACGCGTCATGGCATGAAGCAACGCACGTAATTGATGGGCGCGTGATCGGCGAGATCGCGCACCACCACATTGCCGGCTTTCCACGCGTAATGCAGCAGGTAATGCTCGCGCGCGGCGGTGCGATCGCCGCGTACGAAGGCTTCATCGCTGGAGGAAGCCCGCACGCCTTTGCGCGTCAAATAAGCTGCCTCGCCGGCGTGAACATAACCGCCGACTTCCGGCGGCAATTCGGTGACGACATCGCAGCAATCGACCAGCCGCATCATGTCGCTACCGGCAAGCGTCGCGACGAACGCCGCATCGCCCACGCGCGGCGAGCCGATGGTGATGAGCCTGTCCGGCGCGATCAGACTGGCATACAGCGTCGCGATGGCCGCGCCGAGGCTATGGCCGGTCAGTATCAAGCGCTTGCGGGCGGCTTGCGTGTGCTCCAGCCACCGCTCGACCTCGGGCAAGACACTGCGCGCCGCGCCCGCGAATCCCTTATGCACCCGGCCCGCCTTTTCGGTCCAATCTGTCAGCGTGAAAGCTAGATCAGTACCGAGGTCGGTAAGCTCAGTCGGTTCTGTGCCGCGAAATGCGAGCACGCACAGGCCGTCCGACGATCGGGATGCGCCGAAGCCTTGCGTGCCGGTGGCGGCGTCCTCGAAGATGGTCACGTCATCGAAGCGTACGCGGCCGAGCGCTTCTTTCAGGCGTGCAAGTCCGGCGTCGTGATCCTCGTAGTGAATATAGGCGAGTCGTGCAAGTTCGACGGACAACGCCACTTCGTCGTACTCCGCGCCAGGCACGAATACGGTGGCCCGCAGGTGCGGCGATTCGAGCGCTACGCGGCTCGCATCATAAGGTATGTTCAGCATAACGGCCTCCACGATCGCCATGATCACAGGACCCGGACGCTTCGCTTGCAAGGAAGGGGCTAGCGTACCCCTTGCATCCGTGGATGCTTAACCGAGTGACGCTTGGTGGCGACCCCAGAGGTCAAATCAACAGACGGGTTCGATGGTGAGTGCGTCAGTTACCTGCGAAAACAGCACCGCCAAGGTTCGCTCAAATTCGACGATTTTCCTCACAATCGTTCCAGTACCGCAGTGGGTCGCGATGGTCTGGATAACGTGAATCAAGCCACGCTGCGAGCTTCGCCCAGTCTGGATGGTGGGTTCCTGTTCGCGCCGACCAGTTCGACGATCGCTCGAGAATTCGACCCGTCCCGCGATCGCGAACAAGCACGCTGCCGAGACCGCTCGAAGTGTTTGCCTGTGATTCGACAAGGTAGCGTGGCAGGAGCCTGAGTTCAGCATCCTTGGCCCATCCGTATAACCCGCGAATTACGCCGGCGGCATCTCGCAATTCGGTGGGGCCGCTTTCCGGGCGAACCGCTGTCCACCCTTCAGGAAACTCCGCGACAACCTCGTCTTTGCCTTCTCGCACCCACTTCACGCGCAAAGCCCGCGTCATCGCTTCGCGCATGCGAGGCACCGACAGGTACCCCGGCGGCAGTTCGATCGACACCGGCAGCGTGATCAGGTTGTCTTTCCAGAGAACGGATGCGTCCTCAACGCGCTTGCCGACATCGGAGACGTCTGGTCCGAACGGATTCTCGGGGCGGCTCGACACGCTCGCCTTTGCCGGCGGCAACCCCTCGAAGAGGCGCTCAGCGTCCTGACGGGTCAGTTTCGACTTTCCTTTATTCATGGTCTCTCAGTGCCAGATTTGGATCGGCTCAAACGCGCACGCGCCCTCATTGCAAAGCGGTCTAGCGACGACGATAGCGCATATGATCTCACGCTCTCAAGCTCGCGTTCATCGTAGCCGCTAACGTGTTGACCTTGGGCCGACGCCGCGGGGCGCGAAGCAAACGACGTCACGGTGTGTGGCGCTCGCTCGGAAAGTGTGTCCCCAATCAGATCGGGCGCCAACGTTGTCAGCAAAGGTGACGGTCACGATGCTTCGCCGCGTCCAAGGACGCTCGAGCTGTAGCAACACGGGCATTCGTAACACCTTCCGCAGGCGGCTAGGAAGTCTGCTTGCGCCAGATTTGCCCCAACAGGACGATGGTCTTTATTGCTGAGAAAATCCGCATTGATGGTTAGTTGCGCTGTTTTGCCACCTGGAGGCACTTCGCGATAAAAAGGAGACGCCGTCACGTCGAGAGGAGACGCCATTCCTGCGCCAGTCTTATCGCTCAAACGACAACTCCGCTTGGCGGTCCCAGACGAGACATTCGATCAGACCAGTGCAAAGGCTGATAAACGCTCGCCCGCGGTGCCTCGGGCCCTCCAGGTTTGAGTGAGCCTGCGCGCGTTCAAGATGTGACGGTCAGTCAGTTCAAAGCAATCAGATCCGAGGAAGAGCGAGGGCATCATGTGGCGAAGACGCGTGTAAGGTCCAACTCGGCAGCCGGTACCGGCCTGCCGATGAAGTATCCTTGCGCAGCATCGCACCCGAGCTTTTGCACCAGCGCGAGCTGCTCCTCACTCTCAACGCCTTCGGCTACCGTTTTCATGCCGAGCGCGCGCGCCAGCGCCACCATCGCTTCGATCATGGCGCGAGCCCGGCGACCCGTTTCGTCACCGGTCAGCTGCTGCACGAACGACTTATCGATCTTTATGCGGTCGATCGGCAACTCAGTAAGATACGAGAGGCTTGAATAGCCTGTACCGAAATCGTCGAGAGAGACAGTCGCACCGAGCTTTCGGACCGCCTCAAGCGATCGCGAAGCGGCCAGGAAGTCACTTACGACCACCGCCTCAGTCACTTCGATATCAAGTGCTGAAGGACACACGCCGGCAGCCTCGGCCGCCTTCTCGACCATTGGAGCGAGATTGCAGTCTTGAATGATTTCCGCGGAGAGATTGACGGCGACCTTAAACCGCATCCGGTACGCCGCCTGCCATTGCGCCGCCTGGCGTAACGCACGGTGAATCAGCCACTCCCCGGTCGCCTCGTGCACTGGCGACGCGAGCAGTACATCAAGGAAATCGGGTGGCGCCAGAAGTCCCAATTCGGGATGGTTCCATCGCACAAGCGCTTCCGCTCCACAGAAATAGCCCGTGACCAAATTCAGTTGTGGCTGAAAATACAGTTCGAACTGGCCTGTCGCGCTGGCATTCTCCAGATCAGCGCGCAGCCGAAGACGATTCGAGAGACGCTGTGCGTCCTCCTTCCCGAACGACCATACGCGCGATCCGCCGAGGCGCTTCGCGTGATACATCGCGGTGTCGGCATTGCGCAGCAACTCGTCTGCATTCGCCGCCGACACCGGGTAGCGGGCCAGTCCAATGCTTGCACTCACCGACGCGCGGACACACGGAGTCTCAATGCGCTCGCGCATGCGCACGATGATGTCTTTTGCGACGCGCTCAGCCTCGCCTTCTGTCGCATCGACGAGGAAAACCACAAACTCGTCACCGCCGATGCGCGAAGCATGGGCGCGCTTACCGATCGACACCGTAAGACGCTCGCTGATCACGCGCAAAACCTCATCTCCAGCCGCATGGCCAACGGAATCGTTTATCTCCTTGAAGCGGTCAAGGTCGATAAAGAGTAGATCGACGGAACTGGCGATCCGTCTATCGACGAGATCGCTCAAGCGGTTCAGCAGTTCGCGCCGATTAATGAGGCCGGTGAGCGCATCATGCGCGGCCTGATCCGACAAGCGCTCCGACATGGCGCGTGCCTCGCTGACATCGCGAACCAGCACGGTGACGCCGCCCTCACAGGGGAACGCCCGAGCTTCGAACCACGTATCGAGCGGCGCGTAAAACTCGGTCACAGTGATAGGCAAGCCAGTCTCGGCCGCCTGCCGATAAGCCCTTTCATAGCCCGACCCGACGAGGTCCGGATACTCAGCCCAGATTTCGCGACCGATCAACTCGGCCGATGGACGCTTGAACAACCGCGCAGCGGTGCGGTTGACGTTGCGAAACCTCCACTGTCGGTCAAGCAGCATTACGCCGTCTGTAATGTGGTCCAGCAGGTGGAAACCGCCGATGTCGCTGCTCGCGTGGACATGTTCGCAAGAGAAGCGCGACACGTCTCGTCGCTGGACGGATTGTTTGTCGTTGTGCTTCGTCATGCCTTCGTGATGTAGTTGACTGGAGAACGGCTTGGCATCAGCCCGGATTAGTTGGGCGTCGTCGAGACTAGCTTGGGAGCGAGGGCTCGCCTTGCCGGCAAGGCTTCAACGTTGGCTGCGGATGACCGAAAGCCACAGCTTCTTTGAGAGGGGACTCTCTGCATTGCTTCGCGTTCAGGTTTTGTTTATACGTCGGTTTCACTGATACTTTAACGGCTCGCGTCTTAAATACTTGATCCGCCTTTGTCTCGAAAACTCTGACTGCCCACGTATGGATCATTAGAGCGTAACGACAACTGAGACCGCACGCCTCGTACGCTAACTGCGCAAGACATGCGCTCATCTTTTATCGACGCGGGCCGCCGTGCTTTGCCGCGCCGCTTTAACGCGGCCAGCAATTTCAGGTATCCGCATTTGAAATTTGAAGGCGACTGCGGCAAACCGACATATCAGAATGATTGATGGACGCCATCAGAACAAAGTATTAGAGGTGACTTTCCCCTCGGGATTACAATCCGACTACTCTCAGGTTCGTCAACTTGTGATGACCCTTTTAGCGCCGCTCTGGAACGGGGCGGCGTTTTCTCGCGCGGTGGCATGCCGTTGTCCGTTGGGGCGTACCGGTCGCGGCGTCATCCGATCTGCACCCGGCACAATGAGCTTCACTGGATTGCCGACGAGCATGGCCGGCCATATCGGAACACGGCTAACGTGGCAGTGCCCATAGGCGACGTCCACGGCTAGGCAGCTCATAAATGAAGCCTGGCTGCTTAGGTCTAGCCGCGGTTCGTCCTCAACCGCGTTCCTGGTCCGACCCGTACCCAGTCGTGCCATGCAAAGCGCTGGCCGAGTCGCAAAAATGTACGAGGGAACACCTCATGCAAACAAAAGAAATTAGACAGGCTCCGACGACGCCATGATCGTTCGCATCGCGCAATATCCACTGAAACAACGCCTGCTATTGGGTATCGCGTCCACAGCAATAATATTGTTGGCTCAGCAGGCGCTGACTTTGTTTGCACACGGACGGCTGACGTTTCTCTTTTTGAGTGCGACCCTTCCTTTGATCACCGTGCTGTTTGGCGCGTGGTCGGGATTACTGCTCTTGTTAAGCGGCATGATATTCGGCGCGCTTTGGATGCAGCCCGTTGGCAGCCTGGCCGTTCCGCAGCGAGACGATCAGATCGTGCTGCTGGCCTACGTGGTGGTCAGCGCATTTCTGGTGGCGGCCGGCCACCAACTCGCTAAAGTGGCCCAGCGCGCCGGACGAGCCGAAGCGGCTACACAGAATGCCGCAGATCGCCTTTTGCAAGTCGAGCGCGACGCCCGGCACCGGTTCGACGTGGCCTTGAACAGCGCCGGCGTGCCTTTTTTCATCCTCACGCCAGTTGTGCGCCAAGGCCGCATCGCAGAACTTAGATGGGACTACCTGAACGAGGCGGCCGCCCAACTCTTCAACCAAACCGCGGCGGTCGTGATCGGCAGCTCGACTATGTATGTGCGTCCGACCGGCTGGGATGCAAACGTGCTGCTCGCGCGACTCGCGCCGCTTGCTGAACGCCCAGGTCGCGAGGCGTTCGATGTTCGAGTGCAAGGTGCAAACGGCGAGCAGTGGTTTCAGGTCGTCGCGGCGTCGCTGGGCGGTTCGGTCGTCGCCTGGTGTGGTGACGTAACGCCGCGCGTGCGCGCCGAACAAGCTCTTTCGGAGGCCGACCGCCGCAAAGACGAGTTTCTCGCAACCCTTGCACACGAACTACGCAATCCGTTGGCGCCGATCAGACAGGTCGCCGAGATACTCGAACAGCCAGGCTTGAGCGAAGACCGCAGGGCCTGGTGCATCAACGTCCTGCGCCGGCAGTCGGCCGCGATGGCGCTTCTACTTGACGATTTGCTAGATGTTTCGCGCATCACACGCGGGGCGCTGAAACTGCGTAAAGAGGCCGTTGCACTTCGAGAGGTCGTCGAAGAAGCGATCGAGGTCGCCAGGCCGATCCTTGTAGGCAAAGCTCAGGAGCTTGTCGTTAAACCACCCACACGGCCGTTGCATATCGAAGCAGACCGGCTCCGACTGGCGCAGGTGCTAGCCAACCTGCTGATGAACGCTGCGAAGTACACGCCACCGGGTGGGCGCATTGAACTAACCGCGACCGCAGATGAACACGAAATCGTCCTGTCTGTCGCGGACAATGGGATTGGCATTGAGCCCGATAAGCTCTCTGCTATCTTCGCGATGTTTTCGCAACTGAATAGCGACCAGCACCGGCAAGGTGGTCTGGGCATCGGGCTCGCTCTGTCGAGATCGCTGATCGAGTTACATGGAGGTCGACTCACCGCCTCGAGCACCGGGAGAAACCGGGGAAGCTGCTTCTCCGTTCATCTGCCAGCATCATCGCGAGTGTTCCCGCCGCCGGCACCAACCCGCCCTGCAACTGCCAGTCGCTCGCCGGTCCAGAAGCATCGCATCTTAGTCGTCGATGACAATGTCGATGCAGCTGACGCAATGACGGCATTCCTCGAAATGGAAGGGCACGAAGTCCGGACAGTCTATTCCGGTGAGGAGGCGGTCGACCTCCTAGCAATCTACAATGCGAACGTGATATTGCTTGATCTCGGTTTGCCCGGAATGAGCGGAATCGATGTTGCTCGCCGCGTCCGGGCTACGCCCTCGACAAATGACGTGACGCTCATTGCCATCACCGGATGGGGTCAGCCGCAGGATCGGGCAAGTACAGCGGAGGCCGGGTTCGACTTCCACTTCACAAAGCCGGTCGATGTACAGCAGTTAAGCCAAGCCATCGAGACAGCGGGCACCGTCCTCTGACCGCATGGGGTGACGCGAGGGCAGCTTGCTTTTAAGCAGCGTGCTTTGCGAGCCGGAGTAGTGCATAGCACGTTCCTTTAAGATGCTGTGAACCAAGGGCAACACTTGAGTCGAGGCGGATCAGGCCACTTAACTACCCCCTTAGATTCGAGCGAGGAGCGCCGGACGGGACGATTCGTCGGCTCTCGCCAAAAGCTCGTCGCTCGACCTGCTGAAATTTTTGGCAAACGCCGGGCCTTCGCACAGCCGGAAGCGCGCACGGCACGGCGGCGAAGTCGTGTACGACGGCGATCGGTGTTCGCCCACGGTTTTCACCCCCTCGTCTTCCAGCAGCCTCCTTCAGTGGCGATAGTGCGTGCATCCGTTCGGCGCTTTCCGTGTGGCGCAGGCGTGTCTTGAGCGTTTTTGGCGGCTCGTCGCTGCGTTGAAAGCACGCTTCGACCTAGGGGTACACTTGCAGTTTCCGGCTTTCCCACCTCGATCGGGCGTCATGGACCTCAAGCAAATCCAGTATTTCATCGCCCTCTTCGAGGATGGCTCCGCCACGCGCGCGGCCAAGCGGCTCAATATCGTGCAGCCCGCTCTCAGCATGCAGATCTCGAAGCTCGAAGCCGAACTGCGACAGACCCTCTTCGAGCGAGGTCCGCACGGCATGGCGCCGACCGATGCGGCGCGCCTTATGTATCGCCTGTACACGCCGATCATGCGAGACATTGAGCACGCTCGCGAGCAGTTGAGCCGGCAGGACGTAATCGTCACAGGTCGCGTTTCGCTGGGCATGGTGGCGTCGGAAGCAGAAAGCGTCTTACCCGAGTCGCTCGCGAGGTTTGACGCGCTCTTTCCCCAGGTCGAGGTGTCGGTGGCCGACGGCTTCAGCGCACAGCTCATCGATGCGGTCGAGGCAGGCCGGCTCGATGCGGCGATCATCAACAAGCCGCGCGGTCGCCTCGCGCTCGACGTCGAGCCATTGCTGATCGAGGAAATGGTGCTCGTGACGAGCGCCGTACATGGCGTCGAGTTGCCGCAGGAGATCGACCTCGCGAATATGTCCAGGATAGAACTCGTGCTGCCGACGCGCCGCAACGGCCTGCGCGGCGCGCTCGATGCCGCGCTAATGGCCGCCGATATCATCATCAAGCCGAAGTTCGAAATTGATCTGCTCAGCTCAATCGTCCAGTTCGTCGAGCAGGGAAACATCGCGACGATCCTGCCGCGCGTGGTTGTCCAGCCCAAGGTCGATGAAGGCGTGCTGCGCGCTCACACGATCAAATCACCGCCGATCGTACGGCACATCATCCAGGTCACACACCCGAAGCGGCCGATCGGACCCGCCGCACAGGCGCTCATCACGATTATCACTGATGAGATAAAGCGCGTGACGACGGGCGTTTTGCGAACACAAGCGCCTTAGCGGCCGCGTTCCAACGGTTCGCGCGTACTACTCGGGACGTCGCTGCGTGTGCCGAACAGCGTGTCGCAGATCGGGAACGTGAGGTTGAAGTTCTGTGTCGCCATCACTTCGGGATCATGGTGCGTGGCGTGCAAGCGCCGCACGGTGTTGACGAGCGGGACTCGGTCGAGGAACGGGCTGTCGGTGAAGTGTGAGAGCGTATGCAGGCCCTCGTACATCAGGAAGTACGCCGCCATCGTGAACAACGCGATGTAGCCTGCGTTGCGTGAGAATACGAACCCGATCACGAGCGCGAACGGCACGGCCGCCAGCACGAACGCAACCGGCGCAAAAGGCGGAAACAGCAGTGCGCGCCAGTGACGGTGGCCCTTGTATTCAAGCGTCACATGCGTGAAGAACCGGTGATGGACGGCGCAATGGCGCTTGTAGATCATGCTGAAATACTTTGTCGGACGATGCAGCACATAGCGGTGCGCCGCCCATTCCGCCCAGTTGCCGAACAGAAAGAGCGGAATGACCGCGAGCCATTCGGCGAGCGTCGGCGCATGAAGCTGCATCAGGCAATACACGATTACGCCGCCGGTGAAAAGCAATGTGAAGCCGAGGTGCATTTCACCGCGATACCACCATGGCGTGGCATTGACATACTCATCGCGAAACTTGTAGGAACGCGCACGAACGTCTTCGTCGTATTTCATCGATGTCTCCGACTGCTGTGTAAGGCGAGCTCCGGTTGGCGCCCGCCATCATGCCCAATGACTCAGGAAGGACTGCGCGCGGAACCGCCTTCGAGCTTGCCGAGCGTCTCGGGCACGACGAATGCGCCCACGAGGAAGATCACGCTGATCACGCCGACGAAGATTGCTAGCGTCATCGGCAACTGGCTCGCGTCCTTCGCCACCAGCGATACGGCCGTCGGCATCATCCCGCCGATCGCGAAGCCGATATTCCAGGAGAGGCCCGTCCCGGTCGCGCGGATCGAGGTGGGGAAGCGTTCGTTCAGAAAGATCAGGATCGGCGCATAACCGGCGCTGCCGAGCGCGCTCAGAAGCACTGCATAGACGCCGACCATCATGATGCTGTCCGCGGTAGGTAGCAGCAGGAACAGCGCGGGCAACGCGACGAGCCGGATCAGCCCGATCCACAGGAACGCACTCTTGCGGCCGATGAACGTACTGAGGTGCCCTGCTGCGATCGATGCGATCACTACCGCGATGCTGCAGATCATCAGAATCGCCGCGGCCGCACCGTTGGGTGCGTGGCTAACCACCTTCAGGAACGTCGGCAGGTAGCCCGATGTCAGGTAGTAGCCGCTGCCGCCGCCGATCGTCAGGAGCAGGTTGACGAAGAGGATCTTGCGATAGTCGCGCGAGAACAGCGTCTTCAGGGGCGAGCGCACGACTTCGACGGGCGCGCTCTTGACCTGCGCGGCGGCCTTCGCGGCCTTTTCGGCGGCGAGCTTCTTCCATAACGGCGACTCTTCAAGGCTATTGAACACGAAGAGACCGAGCACCGAGCTGATGATGCCGGTGAAGAACATGCAGCGCCAGCCCCACACGTCAAAGGCATCGCCGGGGAACAGCGCAGACATCGCGAGGAATGTTACTGACGCGAGCAGCGCGCCGAGCCCCGCCCCGCCGCCGCCGATCAGTCCCGACACCGCGCCGCGATATTTCGGCGCGACGGATTCCGTTCCGATGGTGTGCGTGGAAGCAACCACGCCGCCGACAAACACGCCCTGGATTAGGCGCAGAATGAGAAAGAGAATCGGTGCGAGCAGGCCGACTTGGGCGACGGTCGGCAGCAAGCCGAATGCGGCCGTCGACAGGCCGACGCCAACGACCGCGATGATCATCGCGCCTTTACGGCCACGGCGATCGGCGTAAGAACCGAAGAGCGCGGAGCCGAGCGGGCGCATCAGCAGCGTCACGGCGAATGATGCATAGACGGCGGCGAGAGAAAGCATCGCGTGCTCGGAGGGGAAGAAAAGACGCCCCACCACTGGCGCGACATATAACAACACAAACAGGTCAAACAAATCCAGTGCCCAGCCGAGACACGAAGCTACCACTGCGCCCATCACCTGTCGCTGATCGACAGCGGGTGCGGCGGCGCCATTTTGCGCTGCTACGGACATTTCCATCTCCTTGAATTCACCGGGCCATCTCTCGATCGAACCCGGGTTGAAGGCACGTTGTTATAGCGTGCTCTTATTGCCGTTAAAGAAACTTGTTAATGCGCGGCGCCGAGCGGCGTCATAGCCGATGCGCTGTCCGCGCGTCTCGCGACCATTGCGTCGGCGATCTTCTCGGCAATCATGATGGTCGGGATATTGGTGTTCGCCGAAGGCAATCGTGGCATCAGCGACGCATCGACCACTCGCAAGCCTCGCGTGCCGTGCACTCGGCCCTCGGTGTCGGTCACGGCGCTGCGCTCGCGCGCGTCGCCCATGCGGCACGTACCGCTCGCATGCCAGACCCCGAAGACATTCGCGCGGATGAAATCTGCGAGCGCGCGCTCGTCGGCGAGCAGCGCACTCATCTTCAGACCGCGCGTGAAGAAGCGTTCGATCAGGAAGCGGCGCACCGGCGCCGGCGTATCGAGCAGCATGCCGAGTGCGGACGTCAGGAGCGCGTTGCCTTCGCCGACCTGGCTCAGTGCCTTCACGCGCGGCGAGAAAGCCGCCGGAAAGAAGTCGCGCACATCGCGTCCCAGACCCGAAGCATCAACAATGCGGGCCAGCATCCGCACACCCGCGGCGAGCCGTTGCAGATCGCGCTCGTCGTCGAGCAGATTCAGATCGACGAGCGGCGCAACGGCCGCATCGGGCGAGGCCAACAGCACGCGGCCACGCGAGTACGGCCGGTTGCACCACAGGAAGAAGAGACCGAGCCGATTGCCGAGCGCATGCCACGCCGCGCGCGTCGCGCTCGACAGATACAGGTCGGACTCGTCGCAGCCCGCGACGCCCGAACTCATGCGCGCGGCCATCATGCTTGCGCGGCGTCGTGCAAGCGGCATCCGAAAACGTGGCTCGAGAAAATGGCAGAACGTGAGCGACGGATGATCCTGCAAATTGCGTCCGACGCCTGGTAAATCCACCGTACATGCGATACCCATTGCCGCAAGTTGGCGCGCATCGCCTATGCCGGCCCGCATCAACATCGCCGGCGACTGCAGTGCGCCCGCGCTCACTACGACTTCGCCCGCGTCGAAACGCACGCGCTCGCCGTTCGCCGCAACCGCGACGACACCGCGCGCCGTCGTGCCCTCCATCACAATGCGTTCCACGCGTAGATTCGAATGGATACTGAGATTCGGGCGTTGGCGCGTGGCTGCGTCGAGGTAGGCGATGGCCGTCGACACTCGCTTGTCGTCGATGTTGGAGAACGCGCCGGGAAAAAAGCCTTCGCCGAACTCACCGTTCTGATCTTGCAATTCGGAGAGGCCATTGGCGCGCAGACCGTTGGCGAACGCATGACAGAACGCGGGCCAATCTTTCGGCATGATGCGGCGGATTGGGACCGGACCATCGCTGCCGTGCAGTTCGCCGCCGGGGAAGTCGACGTCGCGTTCGAGCTTTCGGAAGTACGGCAGCACGTCGCGCCATGACCAGCCTTTGGCGCCGCTCGCGGCCCATTCGTCGTAATCGCGCGGCAGGCCACGATTGGCCGACTGCACGTTGATGCTCGACCCGCCGCCCATCACGCGGCCCTGTTCGTAGACGCGCAGCGCCGCGCCCTTGGTGGCCGTCGCCTTGAGATCGGGCCAGATGTACGTGTCGCCGCAGAAGACCGGCATCGGATAGCTGTCGAGAATGGCATCGGGCACGGCGCCAGGCGGCGTGTCGGCGCCGGCCTCGATCAGCGCGACGCGCACAGTCGGCGTCGCCGACAGCCGATGCGCGAGCACGCATCCCGCCGAGCCACCGCCCACGACCACGTAGTCGAAGCGATCCATCACCTGTCTCCCCCTTATGTTCGCCGCACGGCGTATCAGGAACCTCGAAACACCGGCTTGCGCTTGCCGTGGAACGCTTCCACACCCTCGCGGAAGTCGTCCGACGCGCGCAGACGGCTGTAGCAATGCCCTTCAAGTTCGATTGCAATCGAGAGCGGCGAGTCTTCCGTATCGTTCAGCAGCTTCTTCGCGGTGCGCTGCGCGAGCGGCGAAAACGCACGCAGTTCGTCGACGAGCGCGTCGGTTGCCGATTCGAGTTCCGCGTCCGCGACGCAATCCACCGCGATGCCCCAGTCGTAAGCCTGCTTGCCCGGAATGCGGCGCGAGCGCATCACGATGTCCTTCGTGCGGCCGATGCCGACCATCGACTGCAAACGCGCCGAGCCGCCCGAGCCGGGAATCTGGCCGAGCTTCTGTTCCGGCAGCGCGTAGAACGTCGTATCGGTGACGATGCGGAAGTCGCACGCGAGCGACAACTCAAAGCCCACGCCGAAGCAGAAGCCGCGATTGGCCGCGATCACCGGCTTGGAGCACCGCGCGGGCGCCGCGATGTTCCACGCGAGCTTCGATACGTGCTCCGGCGAGGCTTCCAGGAAGCCCTTGATGTCGCCGCCGCTCGAAAAATGCTCGCCCTTCGCGCGCACGACGATCACGCGCACGCGGTCGTCCTCGTCGAGGGCTTCGAACACGGCGCGCAACTGATCGCGTGCGTGCATCGAAATGACGTTGAACGGTGGCCGATGCAGGATGATGTCGGCGCGCTCGCGCTGCGCGTCGATTTCGACCGAAAAGCCGTCAAGGTCTTGCAGCAGCGTCCGGCCGCGATGGTTGAGATCACTCATTGTGGGTTACTCCTTGGTGGTTTCTGTAGGTTGCGCAGCCTGCGCTTTCGAATCGGGCGTGTACTCGCCCGCTTGCAGCATGCGGCGCAGGATCTTGCCGACCGGCGACTTCGGGATGTCGTCGACGAAAACGTAATCGCGCGGGCGCTTGAAATTGACGAGGTCGGACTGGCGGCACCATGCATCGAGCGAGTCGGAATCGACGTACTCGCGACGCTTGATGAATGCAACCACGCGCTGGCCCCAGCGCTCGTCCTTGACGCCCGCAACCGCGACTTCATCGACCGCTGGATGCAACGACAACACCGATTCGATATCCACCGGCGAGATGTTTTCTCCGCCGCTGATGATCATGTCGTCGACGCGGCCCGTGACGTACAGATCGCCGTCGCGGTCGAAATAGCCCGTATCCCCGATGAAGTACCAGCCCTCGCGCAGGCACTTCGCATTGGCGTCCGGGCGATTCCAGTAGCCTTCGAAGGCTTCGTCGCCGAGCAGGTCCACGATGATCTGGCCTTCCTCGCCCACAGCGGCGATCTCATCGGGCGAGAGCGCATCCAGCTTCACGACGCGCAGCCGCGTATTGATACCTGCCCGGCCTGCACTGCCGGGCTTCTTCGTGGCGTCCTGGTCGATGCTGAACGTGTAGACCTCGGACGAGCCGTAGTGATTGACGAACAGCTCCGGCTCGAACGCGGCCGAGAGGCGCTTGAGCAGGCCGTCGTTCATTGGTGCGCCCGCGAAGCCGAGCTTTCTGACCGACGACGTGTCCGTGCTCGCGAACGCGCTGTCGGCGAGCAGATCGTGATAGAGCGTCGGCACGAGATAGAGGCAGGTGAGCGCGTGCCTCGAGATGCATTCGAGCGCGAGCTTCGCATTCCAGCGCCGCACGCAGACGAAAAGGCCATCGACGAGCGCCATCGCGAGCAGCGAGCGCACGCCCATCGTGTGATAGAGCGGCATCACGCCGAGCGTCCGCTCGCCACGCCTGTAAAGGTTCTGCGCGACGTGCGCGAGCGCCCCCGCGCGTTCATGCCGATGCCGGCGCGGCACGCCCTTGCCCCTGCCCGTCGTGCCGGACGTGTAAAGGATCAGCGAGATGTCGTCGGCGGTGGCGTGCATCGTGTCCGTCACGTCGCCGCTGCGCGTTCGTTCGACGATGAGCGCATCGAAGGTGCTGGTGCGCCCGGGCGCATCGTCGAGTCCGACGCGCGGCACTTTTTGCGCAGCGGCGCTCTGCGCGACGGAATCGGCGCTGACGGGTTCGTAGACGATTGCCTTCGCCCCTGAGTCGGTCACGCAGTAGTCGACTTCTTCCGGCTTCGCGCGCCAGTTGAGCGGGACGATCACGATGCCCGCAAACTGTCCGGCCCAATGCAGCGTCGCCATTTCCCAGCGGTTTTGCAAGACGACGAGCAGCCGGTCGCCGCGCTGCAGACCGAGCTCTCGCAGGCCAACGGCGGCATTCAGGATAATGGGATGCCACTGCGCGTACGTCAGTTGCACATCGCCATCGACCAGCGCCAGCGCGTTCGGACTACGCTCGACGCTTTGCAGAAAGGTGCGTCCGAGATCAAGCATGTTCGACCTCCTTCGTGCTTGCGTCGGTCCGCCGGCGCGCGGCCACGTCGAGCACCGCCGCCACGATGGGCGTGTAGCCCGTACAGCGGCAGATATGACCCGAGAGCATCTCGCGCACTTGTTCTTCTGACGGATCCGGCACGCGCCGCAGATAATCCGCGCACGACATCAGAATGCCCGCCGTGCAGAAGCCGCATTGCAGCGCATGATGCCGCTGGAAGGCCTGCTGCAGGTCGCCAAGCGTCTGATCGGGCGCAAGGCCTTCCACGGTATCGATATGCCGCCCATCGGCCTGCACCGCGAGCATCAGGCACGAGCGCGCCGCGACGCCATCGACCTGCACCGTACATGCGCCGCACACGCCGTGTTCGCAGCCGACGTGCGTGCCGGTCGCGCCGAGCTCGTGCCGGATGAAGTCCGACAGCAGTTCTCGCGGCTCGCAATAGCCGCTTCGTTCGCGGCCGTTCAGCGTCAGCGCAATGCGCTGCGCTTTGCCGTGCCGCATGATGGTGTCCGACATCTTGCTCACTTTGCCTCCTCGATCACGCGCCATCCGAGTTGCCGGACCAGATTCCGGCGATACTTCGCGCTGATGTGCGCGTCGTCCTGCGCGTTCAGTTTCCAGCTCAAATCGTTCAATGCGCCGCGCAGGTCGTCGCCCTGCAGACGCGGCCATTGCTCCGTCACCGGCCGGTCCGCGACGCCGCCGACTGCAATACGGATCGAATCGTCGGTGACGACGGCCGCGCACGCGGCGATCGCGAAATCGCCGTGTCGCGCGGAAAATTCCGCGAACGCGTAGCGCTCGCCTGCCTTGCGTAGCGGGAAGCGCACCGCTTCGACGAGTTCGTCGGGCTCGCGCGCGGTCATCAGCATTCCCTGAAAGAAGTCTTGCGCGGCAAGTGTGCGGCGCCTCTTTCGCGAGCGCAGCATCACGTCTCCGCCGAGCGCCGAAAGCACGAGCGGCAACTCCGCGCTCGGATCCGCATGCGCGATCGATCCACACACGGTTCCGCGATTACGAATCTGAAAGTGCGAGATATGCGGGAAGGTCATCGCGAGCAGCGGCGCCTCGCCGGCGAGCGTGCTGCGCCATTCGACGCTGCCTTGCGTCGCTGCGGCGTTGACGACGAGATGCCCCGCCTGCTTGTCCACGCGTACGGCATCGAGTTCGGCGGTGCGCGAGATATCGACGAGCACCTTCGGCTGTGCGAGCCGCATATTGAGCACGGCCATGAGCGACTGGCCGCCCGCCAGCACGCGGGCGTCTTCGCCGTATTGCGCGAGCGCGTCGAGCGCGTCCTGCGCGGTCATCGCGCGCAGGTAATCGAACGGTGCTGGCTTCATGCGTGCCTCCTGAAACGTGCAAGGAGTCTTGCGATCCACGATCCGTGCGCTTGCACCGGCTTGCCCGCCGCCTGCCGTCCGAGCGATTCGAACAACTGCTTCAGCACGACCTTCGCCGCGCCTTCGAGCATGCGGCCGCCGACCGCCGCGACCTTGCCTGACACCTGAGCTTCGTAGTCGTACGTGAGCCGCGTGCCGCTGCCTTGCGGCGTCAGTTCGACGAGACCGCTGCCGCGCGCGCTGCCGAGCGGCGAGATCCCCGCGCCAGCGAGTCGGAGGCGGTGCGGCGCATCGATCTCGGACAAGCCAATGCGCGCCTCGAAACGCGCCTTGATCATGCCGACGCCGACGGTCACGTCCGCGCGATACTGATTCGGTGCGGTTTCTTCGAGCGCATGACAGCCCGGAATGACGTTCGCGAGCGCCTTCGGATCGAGCAGCACGGCAAATACAGCTTCGGGCGTCGCGGGCAGATCCACCGTCCCTTGCGCCGTCAGCGCGCGTCCGCCGCCCGGCGTCACGGGCTTCGTGGGGGGCGCTTCACGATATTCCGGCCGCGACGGTTCGGGATCGTCAATGCCGATCATCGCCATCACTTTGGGCGGCGTGAGCGGCAGGCGAATGTCTTCGACGCCGAGCGCGTCCGCCACCGCATTCGCGATGCATGCCGGCGTGCTCATGTTGTTGCCCTCGCCGAGACCTTTCGCGCCAAGCGGCGTGAAAGGCGAAGGCGTCTCCAGATGCACGATCAGCGCATCGGGGACTTCGCAGGTCGTCGGCATCAGATAGTCGGCGAGCGTGCCCGACTGGAAGCTGCCGTCCGCGCCGTAGCGGAACTCTTCCATCAGCGCCGCGCCGACGCCTTGCGCGAACGCGCCGCGAATCTGGCCATCGGCGAGTGCGGGATTGAGGATGGTGCCGGCGTCGTGCACGGTCACATATCGGTCGATGCGCACGCGCCCCGTCGTGCGATCCACTTCGACGCCGCACATGTCGAACGCGAAGCCATACGCCGCCGATGTATTGATGCGGTCCTGTTCGTCAGGCGCGTCCATGTGCGGCGGCGACCAGAACACGGTTTCGCGCAGGCCCGGCTCTTCGCCCTCTGGCAGGAGCGCGGGCGCCCAGTGCGGCGCATTGCTCGCGGCGCGCGCGAACGGCAGCGCGCGGTCTTCGGCGTCGTGCGGAAAGATGCGCGCGCCTTCGAAGCGCACGTCGCCGGGCGCGCAGTCGAACTGCTTCGCGAGCACGCGCGAGAGCTTGTCGCGCACGCGCGTCGCGGCGAGATGCACCGTGCCCGCCACCGCGCCCGCGAAGCGGCTCGAATAATTGCCCGCCGCGACAGACCAGGCGTCCTTGTGCGTATCGAATTCGACGTTGACGACGATGTCCTTCGGATCGAGCCCGAGCACGTCGGCGACGACTTGCGCGCACACCGTCATGTGGCCCTGGCCCGCGGGTGTCGATGCGATCGTGACGACCACGCCGCCGAGCAGATCGACGCTGACGGTCGCGCTTGCGATCGCGCCGTTCTTCGGGCCGGCCTTCCTGCGCGCGTCGGCGGGCATCACGGTCGTGATGTAGCCCATGTTCGATACCGACGGCTCGACGATCGCCGCGAAGCCGATGCCATACAGCCGGCCTTCGTTGCGCGCGGCGTCGCGGCGCGCGAGGAGTTCCCGGTATCCGCCTTCGTCGAGCGAACGGCGCAGCGCTTCCTGATAATTGCCTGAATCGAGCAGCGCGCCCGCCGCCGCGCGATACGGGAACGCATCGGCGGGAACGAAGTTGCGTCGATACACGTCGAGCACATCGAGCTTCAGTTCGATCGCGATGCGCTGAATCAGCCGCTCCAGCGCGAAGTACACCTGCGGTCCGCCGAAGCCGCGCACGAGCCCCGTCGGCGTCTTGTTCGTCAGCACGACCCGGTTGCGCACCAGCAGATTCGGGATCGCGTACGCGCCCGTCAGACAGCCGTGCATCCGGTAGAACGTGGCGGGCTCGGGCGCGCGCACGTAGCCGCCCACGTCTTCCATCTGATCGTAGGACAACGCGACGATGCGGCCATCGGCTTCGACGGCCGCTTCGATCGTTGAAACGCGCGCCGTCGCCGATGTCGCCGCGCTCAAGTGTTCGAGACGATCCTCGACCCACTTCACCGGCGCGCCCGCCTTGCGCGACGCGAGGCACATCAGCACGACATACGGAAACACGGCCTGCTTCACGCCGAAGCTGCCGCCGGAATCGCGCGGGGCCTTATGACGCAGCCGATTGGCAGGCACGTTCAACGCCATCGCCATCACGGCGTGCAGCGAGAACGGCCCCATGAAATTCGACGTGACGTCGTAGCCTTCATCGCCCGAGAGATACTCGGCGATGACCACGCCGCACTCGATCGGCGCGCAGGTGTTGCGCGGATAATGCGCGACCAGCTTCACGCGGTGCGGGGCGCGCTCGAAGACCGCTTCCGGCTCGCCGTAGCGGAAATGCCGGTCGCTGATGACGTTACTGCCGACGCGCTCGTGCAGCACCGGGGCGTCGTCCTTCGCGGCTTGTTCAATAGACGTCACGGGATCGAGCATCGCGTACTCGACCTTGATCAGATCGAGCGCGTCTTCCGCGAGCGCACGCGATTCGGCCATCACGACCGCGACTGGCTCGCCGACGTAGCGCACGCGGTCCATCGCGAGCGCCCATTGTTCCATCGGCGATTTCACGCCGACGACGAACGGTCGCGACCACGGACGCAAATCGTCGCGCGTGAGTACGGCGCGCACGCCCGCGAGTTTCGATGCGGCCTCCGTATCGATCGACAGGATATCCGCGTGCGCGTGCGGCGAACGCAGAATCGCGGCGTGCAGCGTGCCCGGCTTGACAGCGATGTCATCGCCATAGCGGCCACGGCCCGTCAGGATCGCCGGGTCTTCGAGGCGCTGCATCGGGCGTCCGACGTGACGCTGCGGCGCGGTCGCTTCGCGCGCGTCCATGTTGGCAAATGCGGTTTCGCGCTGATTCATGACCTTACTCCTCACCTGCGGCGCGGCCGCCGAATTCATCGGCGAGACCGCTCCAGCGGCGCGCAATCTCGCCATGCTCGATGCCGAACAAGTCGAGAATACGCCCGACCGTGTGATCGACCACGTCTTCGATCGTCTTCGGATGCGCGTAGAACGCGGGCACCGGCGGCATCACGATCGCTCCCATTTCGGTGGCGAGTGTCATGTTGCGAAGATGCGCGAGATTGAGCGGCGTTTCGCGCGCGACCAGCACAAGGCGGCGGCGCTCCTTGAGCATCACATCGGCGGCACGTGTAAGCAGGTTGTCCGCGAAGCCGTTCGCGACGCCCGCAAGCGTTTTCATCGAACAGGGCGCAATCACCATGCCTTCGGTCAGAAACGATCCGCTCGCCACGGCCGCGCCGATATCGCGCACGTTGTGCACGACATCGGCAACGGCTTCGAGATCACCGCGCGCGAGGCCGAGTTCCTGTGCGGCCGTCACCGCGCCCGACGCCGACACGATGAGATGCGTCTCGTGCGTGCCGAGCCGACGCAACGCGGCGAGCAGGCGCACGCCGATCACCGCGCCGCTTGCGCCCGAAATGCCGACGACGACGCGCGGCTTGTTTCGCTCAGTCATGGTCGCGGCCGAGGTAGGCTTCGAAAGCGGCGTTGTCGCCGGCGACAAGCGCGTCGAGGTCTACCGTCTCCTGCCCGGGAATGCGAACGCGAGTGAACACATGTTCCGGATAGACCACGGGTCGCGTCGCGTCGAGACCCATCTTCGCGCTCACGCCTTGCAGATGCGGCGGCGCGTCCGCCGGTTGGCCCACCGTCGTGGAGGGATCGAGCGGCGAACCCTGCGCCCCCTCGATCACGACGAGATCGCGATCGGCCTGAAAGCGCGTGGCGATCGCCCATTCGATTTCGGCGGGATTGTGCAGGTCCACATCGGTATCGACGACGACGACCTGCTTGATGTCGTAATGCGCGCCAAACGCGCAGAGGATGACGTTCTTCGCTTCGCCTTCGCGCTTCTTGTCGAATTGCACCCACAGGTGATAGCGGCACACGCCCCCCACAGACAGATGCACGTCCTTCACGGCGGGATGGCTGCGCTGAAGATGCGCGAGCAACGTGGCTTCGCGCGGAATCGCGCCGAGCAGCAGATGCTCCATTTCGGCGGGCACGATCGTATGAAAGATCGGATCGCGCCGATGCGTGAGGGCCGTCACCTGGATGACTTCGCGTGCTTCCTTCGCGCTGTAGTACTTCGGAAATTCGCCGAACGGACCTTCCGGCTCGCGCACGTTCGGCAGAATGCGCCCTTCAATGACGATCTCCGCAAACGCCGGCACGTGTACGCCGTTCGTCACGCATTGCGCGACAGGCAGCGGCGCACCGTGCAGCGCGCCCGCGATTTCCAGTTCGTCGTGATCGATCGGCGTGATCGCTTGCGACGCGAGCATCGTCAGGGGATCGACGCCAATCACGATGGCTACGTCGAGCGCATCGCCCGCCGCTTGCGCGTCGCGCTGGAACGCGTAGAGATGGCGCGGCAGCAGCAGGATCGCCATGCGATCGGGGCCGTGCACCTGAATGCGGTTGATCGAGACGTTCTGCACGCCGGTACGCGGATTGCGCGCAATCACGAGGCCGGCGGTGATGTACGGGCCGTTGTCGTGTTCGCTGTGGGTGGGAATCGGCAGCAATGCGTGCAGATCGATGCCGTTCGTATGAACGATCTCCTGACAGGGCGCGTCCGCTCGATCGACCACCCTGGACGGGATCGGCTGCGCGACCGCCGCCGAAAAGCGCGCGAGCAGGCCCGCCTCCTCGACGCCCAGCGCCTCCGCGATCCAGCCGCGCTTCGACATGAAGCCGGAGACGACCGGCACGCCCTTGCCGCCGGGCTGCGTGAAGAAAGCAGCCTGCGTACCGTCGAGCCGTTTGGCGATCGCGGCGAGTTCGTGCTCGAGCGCAACCGGCCGTTCGATGGTTGCGAGGCGGCCGGTCTTCGCGAGATGCGCGAGCCAGTCGCGCAGCGTGAGCGCTGACGTCTCTGAACGATTCGAGGCCCACGGAAGAGCTGAGGTCGAAAAGGTGCCGCGCGTCGCGGCGTCGCGAATATTCATCTGCGTCTCCATCGGTCCCCTTGCGTGTTTGCGGCCGAGCGCCGCGGCATGGGATGAAATGAAGCGTAGCGAGGTCGCGATATAAGTTCTAATACTGTTTTTTGATGTTTTGAATCATAAATGCTGATATCAGAGTTAGCCCCGATGACACCGGTCTTTCAAGTCGATATCAATACACCGTTGGCGCTTCGGCGCACAGCAGGGGATTACAAGACCCGCCGGCAAGCCAGACCGCGGCCATCGGGCTGATACCGTTGTAGAACGTCATTAGTCTTATTGATACCGAGCTGAACAAGAAATGGACCTCAAGCAAATCCAGTACTTCATCGCGCTCTTCGAGGACGGATCGGTCACGCGCGCGGCCAAACGGCTCAACATCGTGCAACCCGCACTCAGCATGCAGATCGCGAAGCTGGAGGAAGAGTTACATCAGCAATTGTTCGAGCGCGGCGCTCACGGCATGGCCCCCACCGCCGCTGGACGCCTGATGTATCGCCTTTTTCTGCCGATCATGCGCGACCTTGCGCACGCGCGGCAGCAGCTTCAGCAGCGCGACGAAGTGGTGACGGGGCATGTGAGCATTGGGCTCATCGCATCGGTGACGGAGAGCGTGCTTGCCGATTCGCTCTCGCGCTTTCATGCGCGTTATCCGCATGTCGAAGTGACAGTGGCGGACGGCTTCAGCGCGACCTTCATCGACTGGGTCGCGGGTGGCCAACTCGATGCGGCCCTCATCAACAAGCCCCGCGCGCGCCTATCGCTGGATTCGCAGACGCTGCTCGATGAAGAAATGGTGCTGGCGACGAGTGCCGAGCACGGCCCTGACCTACCGCACACGATCGAGCTTGCGCAGTTGCCCGAACTCGAACTCGTGCTGCCGACCAAACGCCACGGCCTGCGCGGTGTGCTCGATACCGCCGCACAGCACGAAGACGTGCTGCTTGCGCCGCGTTTCGAAATCGACGTGCTCAGCACAATCGTGAAGCTCGTAGAGAGCACCCGCTTTGCGACGATCCTGCCGCGCATCGCCGTTGGCCGGGCCGTGCAGCGTGGGACACTGCGGGCCTATCCGATTCTCGCGCCACGCATCGTGCGGCATATCGTGCGCGTGAGCCATCCGCGCAGGCCGTTGTCCGCTGCGGCCGAGGCGCTGATCGAGATCATCTCCGACGAACTGCATCGCGTGTCAAACGCATCCGGCACAAACGCCCCTCTTCTCTCCAAGGAAACTGCATGAAAGCACTACACTGGATCGCCGGCGCATGGGTCGGCGTGCCGTCGGTCGACAGCATCGATCCGGCTACCGGCGAAAGCATCGGCCAGTTCGCCGACGGCGGGGCGGCCGAAGCCGATGCGGCCATCGCCGCGGCGCGCAACGTGTTCGACCGCACGACGTGGGCACAGGACGCGCGCCTGCGTCAGGACGTGCTGCTTGCGTGGGCCGGCGCACTCGATGCGCAACGCGAGCCGCTTGCGATCCTGCTTACGCGCGAAAACGGCAAGGCAATCGCGCAGTCGCGCGGCGAGATCGCAGCCGCGATTTCCGAAGTCCGATATTACGCGGGACTCGCTCGGCACATCGCGGGGCACGTGCTGGAAACGGAACCAGGAACGATCTCGACGATGCTGCGTGAGGCCGCTGGCGTCGCGGCCATCTTCGTGCCCTGGAATGCGCCCGCGGTATTGCTCGTGCGCTCGCTCGCGCCCGCTCTCGCCGCTGGCTGCACGGCAATCGTCAAATCCGCCCCACAGACTCCGCTAGTGATCGCAACCATGCTGCGCTGCTTCGAGCAGACCGCGCTGCCGAAGGGCGCAGTGAATCTCGTCAACGAGATTGGCTATGCGGCGGGCAAACGGCTGGTCGAGTCGCATGACGTCGACGTGGTGAGTTTCACCGGATCAACCGCGACGGGCAAGAAGATCATGGCCGCCGCCGCCGAAAGCATGAAGAAGCTCTCGCTCGAACTTGGCGGCAAGTCGTGCTGTGTCGTCTTCGAAGATGCAGACGTCGCCGCGATCGCGCCGCGTATCGCGCGAGCCGCGACGATCATCTCAGGTCAGCAATGCACTGCTGCGCGCCGCGTGCTCGTACATGCCCGGCGAGCGGCGGAGATGCGTGAGCATCTGACGCGTGCGCTCGAAGCGCTGAAAGTGGGCGAAGGCATCAACGAGGCAATGGACATCGGTCCGCTCATCGACGCGGACACGCGTGACGCGGTTGATCGAACCATTGCCCGCGCGTGCGACCAGGCCGATCGCGTACTGCTGCGCGGCACGCGCTCAGGACACGCGTTCCTCTCGCCGACGCTCGTCGAACACAGCGACCCGAAAGCGTTCTTCTGTCAAGAGGAAATCTTCGGACCGTTGGTCACGCTGGAGACGTTTGACACTGAAGCACAGGCAATCGACAGAGCCAACGACACCGTATTTGGCCTCTCCGCGAGCGTGTGGACCAACGACGGCGCGCGCGCGTTTCGCATCGCGCGCGCGCTGCGCAACGGCACGGTGTGGATCAACGATCACAACAAGCTCTTTGCCGAAGCGGAAACGGGTGGCTACCGGCAAAGCGGTCTCGGCCGCCTGCACGGCTACGATGCCCTCGCCGACTTCACGGAAATCAAGCACATCTGCATGCCGGCCGGTGTTGCGGAAAATATCACGCTGTTGCGGTGAATGGCGGGGAGGCAAGTCAATGGACAGCGCCGATCTCGAAGTCCTGGCGTAGGAGAACTACACCGAGTTGATCGCACTCGTGATTTCATTGTTTTATAGCCGTGACGGGATTGCATGGGGGCGCTCAGCAAGCAGATAAGAGAAAAGAAACAGCAGGAAGACGAAAGAAAAGGCCGCGCGCATGGCCTAAGATTGTAGGCGCGGGTCGCTTTCGTTGCGACCGTCACGGCGCATCCACGCCTTGACCGGCCGCACTGCCTGCCCAAATCTTCCTGCGACCCGATCCATGAGCAAGCCAACCCAAATTCGCGCGAAGCTCGACGAATTTCGGCTGCAATGGCGCGTACTGACCTTCTACGAGCGCTTCGAGCAGATCATCGCCCACATCCTGAGCGTCGTGATCTCGGTGATCATCGTCGTATCGCTGTGGCAGTTGATTCGGGCGGTCGTGGCGCTATTGCTGTCAGGCTCCCTCAATCCGCTGGATCACGCGATCTTTCAAGCGGTTTTCGGCATGGTGATGACGTTGTTGATCGCAATGGAATTCAAGCATTCGATCACCCGCGTCATGTTGAGGCGCGACCACATCGTGCAGGTCAAGACGGTCATCCTTATCGCGATGCTCGCGATAGCACGCAAGTTCATCATCCTTGATCCAACTACCGACCCTGGTCGCATTGCCGCACTCGCGGCCGCGCTGCTGGCGCTTGGCAGCGTCTACTGGCTCATGCGGCAACGCGACGATCCCGTCGATGCGGCGATTGAAGAGCGCGCCGCGCGGGATCGCGAAACGCGCGATTGATTTACCTGCTTTTTCTCGAAGATCATCGAGGCTCGCAAGTTTTGCTCGATCGTCGAGCAGGCCTGCACACGTCGCACGCATCGGGCGAGAATTGCATTTTGGTGGCGTACGTAAGGCATGCGTATAACAACGAAACAAGCTCGCAAAACAAGCTGCTATCGACAGAAACTGGACTACTATGCAACCTCCGATACTTCGAGGCCTCCCGTCGGGGGACGCGCGCAATGGAGCAGCTACAGCGTTCTCCACAGTTGCACCACCTTACCTGCCACGGGATCGGGGCGTCATGCCCGGACCCCGAACGGAATTTGGCGCAATGGATCCTTTGTATCATCCCGGCGGATCGGACCACCGCGCACGCGAACACCGTCCCCAGCAGCGCGCGCCCCTATCAGAATCTAAGCGTCAGCGCGCCGTTTATCGCTATCGTGCCGGGCTGGGCTCGTGTCACGCTCGTCAATGACGACGATCCGCACGGCCTTGTCGTCGCGCTCCATTGGGCCAGGCTGAAAGAGACCGCTCGAAACGCGCTCGGCACCACGCCTTGCGATATCCCTTGCTGGTTCAAGGCGTGGGATCCTTTCCTGCGCGAAGCGGGCGACACCCTTACCGCGTTGCACGCCAGCAGCAGCCCGGATGTTAGATGCGTCGCAGCGTTCGCCGACGTATTTGCACTTCATCTCATGCGGCGGTATGGACTCGCGGCTGATACGCGCGACACGGGTACAAGCCTCGCCCACTCAAAGCTAAGCATCGTGGAACGTTTCATACACGAGCACGTTGCAGACAATATTCAGATCGAGGACCTCGCTGCGCTCCTGCACATGAGCCCGTCGCATTTCGCGCGGGCGTTTAAGAACGCGACAGGGCATCCGCCTCACTTCTACCTGACAACCGAAAGGTTGAGGTTAGCGCAGTCGATGCTCTCGAAAGGGAGCCTCCCGCTGATCGATATTGCAGCGCGCGTCGGCTTTCAGACGCAGCAGCATTTCACCGCGGTATTTCATCGATATGTAGGGTGTACGCCACGCGCTTTCCGCCTTGCGCATCTCCGTCCTTAGGATCCGGCGTGAGGCCTTCTCGACTGGATCGCTGAACAAGCAACAAGCGCAGAAAGCCGACACCTTTGGGCAGGAACTCGAAAGAAGAACGCTCCTCGCGGACGTACGCTTGATGAAATGAAATTGCACGCGCTGTGCCAGCCGGATATCGGCGATCCGCCTCGGGAGCTCAAACGATGGACGAACTACTTGGTCGCGCATGGTGGATGCTCGCGCTGCGTGGCGCTGCGGGAATCCTGTTCGGCGTTCTCGCGCTTTGCTGGCCGGGTCTTACGCTGCTGCTCCTTGTCGCGATGTTCGCGGCGTATGCACTCATAGGAGGCGTCGCTGCGGTCAGCGCGGCGATACGAAATCGTTCGATTCGCACCGACTGGTGGCTCCCGTTGCTGCTTGGGCTGTGCATGATCGCTTCGGGCGTGATCGCCGTCGCGGCGCCGGGCGTCACGGCGCTCGTGCTGGTCACCGTGATGGGCGCGAATGCCATCGTCACCGGAGCGCTCGACCTCTTCACCTGGGTTCGCCTGAAAAGACACGGCCGCACGCAGTGGCTGCTGTTGTTCATCGGTAGCCTGTCGGTTCTGTTTGGCATCTTCGTGCTGGCCGTCCCGGGTGCTGGAGCGCTCGCCCTCGTCTGGATGATCGGCACCTACGCGATCATCACCGGTGCGCTTCTGCTCGTCCTTGGCCTCGGAGCACGGAATTGGCGCAGCCCCGTCCTTCGCGAACAGCAAAACACGCCGCTGCACTCATGAGGCGCATGCCGCGCCCGGCGTCCACGTAGTCCGTTGCGCATTTGGAGAACGCCATGAAGCCTAACCTCGCATCGGCCGCAAGGCTGTCCTCATTCATCCTCGCGCTGTCCGTCTGTGGCTTTGCCGCCAGCGGCGCGACCGCGCAGGAAGCGCCCATCGCCGGCAAAGCGACGCTCGGGGTGACCGTCACCGAAGAGCAAGTAGTCGCCAGAGGCTGGCGCGCATCCAAGATGCTTCACGCCGATGTCTACAACGAAAAGAACGAAAAGATCGGCCGCGTCGACGACCTGATTGTCGCGCCCGATGGCTCGCTTTCGGCGGCGATTATCGACGTCGGCGGCTTTCTCGGGGTCGCGGCGCACCGTGTCGCCATTCCCGTTCAGCAGTTCAAGCAGATAGCGCCGAAGGCCATCCTGGTCGGCGCGAACAAGGACGCGCTCAAGAAACTGCCAGAGTTCGAATATGCCAAGGGCTGACATTTAGCCGCAAGCGTCAAAGCGGCAGTCACTGAAGATTCGGGCCGCTTTGACGGCTCATCTGAACAAGGAGCATAGCGATGCTATTGGACCTCGATAAGTGGAACCCCTTTCGCTTCCTGCGCAAGAGTCCCGAGGAAAAGGGCGCAGACGCGAAGCTGAACGCCCCGCCCTCGCAGCAGGCCCCCGCGCCGTCTACCTCAGAAGCGGCCGCGTCCGCCTGGCCGGCATCGTTCGATGCGGCCCGTTGGCCGCTGCCCGATCCCCTGCATCTTCTCACCGACCTCGTACGCGATCCGTTCGGCGGGATGGGACCGCTTGGCAACTGGTTCGGCGACTTCAGTCCCAGCCGCTTTCAGCCGCGACTCGACGTCGTCGACGACGGCGACGCGCTTCGCATCGTGGCCGAATTGCCAGGACTGTCGCGCGAGGACGTGGAGCTGGAAGTCGTTGAGGACATGCTGGTGCTGACCGGCGAGAAGCGCATCGAATCGAAGAGCGACGAGAAGGGCTGCTACCGGGTGGAGCGGGCGTTCGGACAGTTCCAGCGCGCCATTCCGCTGCCCTCTGGCGTTGATCTCGAGCACGCTGAGGCGAACTTCGAGAATGGCGTGCTCACCGTGCGGGTGCCCAAAGCGGCGAATGAACCCGCGGCGAAGCGGCGCCTCGAGATCAAATAGCGCCGTGCGCACGGCGACTTCTGACAGCTCGGCAGCTTCCATGGCCCTCGAGGATATCCCCGCCTTCGCGACGGAACTCGTCAGGCTGTACGCGCATAACGACACGGACCATCCCCCGCCCACACTACGGAGAACATCATGCCTACCTGCAGCGTTTGCGGCAAACCGGCAACCTCGCAGATCACGATCACCGAAAACGGCCAGCGCCGTCAGTTGATGCTGTGCGATGAGCACTACATGGAGTTCATGGCGCGCAATCAGCGCCGTCTGTCGCCGCTTGAGTCTCTCTTTCACGGCGGACTGTTCGACAGTTTGTTCGAAGACATGTGGCCGCAGATGGAAAGCGGCCAGGGTGGCCGGCCACGCATCGGACGCTCGCCCGGACAAGCCGGCGGCTCGGATCAGCGTGCAGACGCCGATAGCGCGCAAACGGGTGAGTCCGCCGGCGGTCACGCAGGCGGCCGGCCGCGCCGGCATCGCCGTGCACGTGAAGCCGTCGATCTGCAGACGTTCCTGAGCGAAAGCGGCCTCGACCGCTTGCAGGCGGCCGCGCAGATGGCGGTCGAGTTCGGCAAGTCCGAAGTCGATACCGAGCACCTGCTGCTGGCACTCGTCAGCAATAACGTGGTTCAGGAAATTCTGCGCGAATTCAAGCTCGATCCTGAGGAGATCAGGAAGAATATCGAGCAAAGCGCACCACGCGGCAACCGCGCGCAGAAGACGGATGAAGAACGCATCGGCGTGTCACCGCGCGCGAAGAGTGCGCTTGAAAACGCGCTCACGGCGTCACGAGAACTCGGCCACAGCTACGTCGGACCGGAGCATATCTTGATCGGGCTCGTGGAAGAGGAAGACGGCTTCGCGGGGGAGCTGCTGCGCAAGTACGGGTTATCGTCGCATGCGCTTAGGCAGAGGACGGTCAAGGTGGTCGGCAAGGGCGCCGAGGAAGGCACCGTCGAGGGCCGCTCCACCACACCGACGCTCGACAAGTACGCGCGCGATCTCAGCGACCTCGCCCGGCGCGGCAAGCTCGATCCGGTAATCGGCCGCGACAAGGAAATCGAAACGACCATCGAAGTCCTTGCGCGTCGGCGCAAGAACAACCCGGTGCTGATCGGCGAACCCGGCGTCGGCAAGACGGCGATCGTCGAAGGACTCGCGCAGCGCATCGCCCAGGACCAGGTGCCGGAAGTGCTGCGTGGCAAGCGCGTCGTTGAGTTGAATATCAACAGCGTGGTGGCGGGGGCAAAGTATCGTGGCGAGTTCGAAGAGCGCGTGAAGCAGGTGCTCGACGAGATCGTCGAGAACCAGGACCGGCTGATCATCTTCATCGATGAACTGCATACGATCGTCGGTGCCGGCCAGGGCGGCGGCGAAGGCGGGCTCGATATCGGCAACGTTTTCAAACCGGCGCTCGCGCGCGGCGAATTGCATCTTGTGGGCGCGACGACGCTCAACGAATACCAAAAGTACATCGAGAAAGATTCGGCGCTCGAACGGCGCTTCCAGCCGGTGAACGTGCCCGAGCCGAGCGTCGCGGAGACGATCGAAATCCTGCGAGGACTGCGTGACCGCCTCGAAGCGCATCACAAGGTGAAGATCACCGAAGAGGCGATCGCGGCCGCTGCGAAGCTGTCGGACCGGTATATCGCAGCGCGCTTCCTGCCCGACAAGGCCATCGACCTGCTCGACCAGGCTGCCGCTCGCGTGCGCATTTCGTCGAATTCCCGGCCGGGGCAACTGCATGACATCGAGGCGACCATCCGCCGCACACGTCAGGAACAGGACGCGGCAAGCGCCGCCAAGCAGTTCGACAAGGCAAAGCAACTTGAAGACAAGCTCGTCTCCGAACAGAAGCGGCTCAACGATGCGACCGAAGCGTGGAAGAAGGAGCGCGGCACCAGTTCGCAAGAGGTCACAGCGGAGGACATTGCGCAGATCGTGGCGTCGCTCACCGGCGTGCCGGTGTCTGAACTCACCGCCCAGGACCGCGAGAAGCTGCTGCGACTCGAAGACCGCCTGAAGGAACGCGTAGTCGGTCAGAACGAGGCGGTCAGCGCCGTCGCGAAGGCGGTCCGACTCTCACGCGCCGGTCTTACCGAAGGCGGCAAGCCGACCGCGAGCTTTCTCTTTCTCGGACCGACTGGCGTGGGCAAGACCGAGCTCGCCAAAGCGCTCGCCGCAACGGTGTTTGGCGACGAGAACGCGCTCGTGCGCATCGACATGAGCGAGTACGCCGAACGGCATACCGTAGCCCGGCTGGTGGGCGCGCCTCCGGGCTATGTCGGCTATGAGGAAGGCGGCCAGCTGACTGAGCGTGTGCGACGCCGACCGTATAGCGTGGTGTTGCTCGACGAGATCGAAAAGGCGCATTCGGAGGTGCACAACATCCTGTTGCAGCTCTTCGACGAAGGCCGTCTGACCGACGGCAAGGGCCGTCTCGTCGATTTCACGAACACGATCATTATCGCGACGAGCAATATCGGTTCGCAGCTGATCCAGGACAACGTGCGCTCCGACAAGAAGCAACTCGACTACCCCGCGCTGCGCGACCGTCTGATGGAGATACTGCGGCATCACTTCAGGCCCGAGTTCCTGAACCGGGTCGATGAAGTCGTCGTCTTCCATGCGCTCGGCAAGGAGCAAATCCGTAGCATTGTGGATCTGCAACTCGCGCGCGTGCAACGCACTGCGGCCGGGCAGAACATCGAGTTGTCGTTCGACAATTCGCTGCGTGATCATCTCGCGGAAATCGGCTATGACCCCGAGTTCGGCGCACGGATGCTCAAGCGCAAGATCCGGGCTGAAGTGGAATCGCAACTCGCAGATGCGCTGCTGCGGGGGGATGTCCGCGACGGCGACAAGGTCACAATGACTTACGACTCAGGTTCCCACTCTGTACGTGTGCAAAAGGGCTCCGCACCCGCAGAAGCCACGAAGGAAGAGGCGAAGCAAGAAGCGGCGCATACGTGAGTCCGGCATTGCGTGAACGGGACACCGCCCTCACGGGCGGCGTCCCGTCACGATTCAAGTTCACCTGCGACAATCTCGTCGCGATAGCACCAGATCCAGGTTTCGCCGGGTTCAATTGAGCGCACCAGCGGATGGCCGGTCGCGTGAAAATGCTTGCTTGCGTGCCGGTTGGGCGACGAGTCGCAACAGCCGACGTGTCCGCATGAAAGACACAACCGCAAATGTACCCACGGCTGGCGAAGCTTGATGCACTCCTCGCAATAGTCGATGGGCGTGTGGAGGATGCGGGCCTCGTCTAGATGCGTGCAACCAGGGGTCATGATCGTACTCCTCGGACAGACGCGCGCAGGCATGCGAAACAAGTTGCGCTTACGCTCACGCGCTATTTAAATAGCGATGCACCAGCGCGACAGCCATCGCCCCTTCGCCGACTGCAGACGCAACACGCTTGATCGACCCGTGACGCACGTCGCCCGCTGCGAAAACGCCAGGCACACAGGTCTCCAAATGTAGCGGCGCGCGCTCGAGCGGCCAATTCAGGCTCGACCGATATTCCTGCAAGTCGGGACCAGTCACTAGATAACCGGCGTCATCCCGGACAATGCCGACCTCCTGCGCCCATTCGGTCTGGGGCACGCCGCCGATGCAGACGAATAGCCAATTCGCCTTTACCGAAATTTGCCGTCCCGTGCGCACATCGGTCAGCGTAACTTCCTGCAGCGTGTCACTGCCTGCGAGCGCGGTCACTTCAGTGCTGGTCCGAACTTCAATGTTCGGCGCCGCCGTGATGCGATCCACCAGGTAGTGGGACAACGTGTTCTTGAGCGAGGTGTCACGCACGAGCATATAGACGCGGTTGGCCGATTGCGAAAAGTGCATGGCGGCTTGTCCCGCCGAATTGCCGCCTCCCACCACATAGACGTCTTCGCCATGGATCAGCGCTGCTTCGCTCGCGCCCGCGCCGTAGTAAAGGCCAGCGCCGAGAAAGCGCGCTTCACCTTCGAGGCCGAGCGTGCGATATGCCACGCCGGTCGCGCAGATCGACGTGCGCGCCGTAATACGTGTGCCGTCCTCCAGATACACGATGCCCTGGCCGGGCGGAAACTCCGCGCGCACGCCGGCGCGGGCTATCAGGATGTCGGCGCCGAACTTGATGGCCTGGTCGCGCGCCCGTTCTGCCAGCTCGGCGCCGGACACACCCTGTGGGAAGCCCAGATAGTTCTCGATCTTTGAACTGCTTCCTGCCTGACCGCCCAGCGCCCACCGCTCCACCAGTACGGTATGCATTCCTTCCGACGCTCCGTAGACAGCCGCGCTCAACCCCGCCGGTCCCGCGCCGTAAATGGCCAGATCGTAGGCTTCTCGGGATGGACTCGCAAACCAGCCGAGCTTCTCGGTAATTTGGCGAACGGTGGGGCATTCGAGCCGGGTTCCGTCGTGGAAGACGCAGATCGGCAAGCGGGAGTCGGAAAGATGCTGCACGTGGGCAAGATCCTTCGCTTCCTTATCGCTGCCCAGTTCGATCCATTCGAACGGTATGTCGCAGCGATGCAGAAAGTCGCGTATCGCGTAGCCGTTAGCGCTGCGCATGCGCCCGTAGATCCTGACCATGAACTTATCCGCCTTCGAGGCCATTCAGAGTTTCTTTCGTTTCATGCCTTCACTGGCTAGCAGCGCGCGCTCGATAACAACGAAAGACCATATCCCAAACACGTTAGAGACATCGTGGGGAAGTGTCTTTCGAGATTCTGCCGGATTTTGTTGGCTTTCTGCCGCCGATTCCATGACATCGGTCGTGCGACTCTTCTCGCGGTCGACAACAACGCGTACCCCATTCGATTTCGTATCACGGCGTCAATCTGGAAGCACGAACTCGGTCCGCATGTCTTCGATCACCTTCTGGATGCGATGTACGCAATCCGCACCGAGGTCATTGAGCGGCACGATGTTCCAGTTGCGGCCAGATGCGTCGGGCGGATGCCGCTCTGGTAGCGGTATGCGCAGCTGCAAAGCTCCCGGCGCATCAGCGGCGATTGTCGTCATGCGGCTTTGCAGTTCGTCGCGAATCTGCTCAGGGGTTCGAACAGTTTTTGGCATTGGTCTACCTCCTTCGGTCTCACGTCTGGGTCGTGACGGAATGGGCGCATACGTTCCTGTTGTGTCGTCTGCGCCGACGATCTTTTAAGTCTAGTCGCTAATTCGGCAAGGCATCGACTCATGCAATGATCGCCCCACCCGCTGATGAGAGACGCAGTACCTTGCTAAAACGCCAGAATCGCTGAGGCCCGGCAGGGGCGCATGCCCCCCCGATGAAGCGATGGACCGAATGACCGCAGGATCGTGACACATCTGAGCAGAAACCGGAAAGAACCGCGCGCAAGGTCATGGCTACACTGCCGGTAGTGGGATCCTGTCTATGTGATTTGAGACCAGCGCTCTGATGCGTCGAGGGCTGCGCTTTTCGGGCCGAGCCCAAAAACACTAGGAGCGAATATGCCTGATACGGAAATCGCACCCGGCGAAGCCCGGCAGCACGGCGCGCAAATATCTTTACACAAGCTGTTCGAACCCGTAAAGGTGGGACCGTACAACCTTAGTCATCGTGTCGTCATGGCGCCGCTGACGCGTTCGCGCGCGAACCGGCCAGGAAACATTCCGTCGCAGCTCAACGCGTGCTATTACGCGCAGCGCGCACACGCCGCGCTCATCATCAGCGAGGCGACCCAGGTGTCCATGCAAGGACAGGGCTATGCATGGACGCCTGGGATACATAGCCAGGCGCAGGTCGAGGGCTGGCGGCTTGTGTCAGATGCCGTGCACGAGGCGGGTGGGTTAATGTTCATGCAACTGTGGCACGTAGGACGCATATCACACCCCTCATTGCAGCCCGATGGAATGCTGCCAGTTGCCCCCTCTGCTGTCCAGCCGAAAGCAGAGGCATTCATCGAGAACGAGCGGGGCGAAGGTGTCGTCGCACCCTGTGTCAAGCCTCGCGCGCTACAGGTCGAAGAGATGCCGTATCTCGTGCGGCAATACCTCAGGGGTGCGCGCAACGCAAAGGCTGCCGGTATGGACGGCGTCGAAGTACATGGCGCCAACGGGTATCTCCTCGATCAGTTCCTTTTGTCCGGCACGAACCGCCGCACGGACGAATACGGCGGATCGAGCGAGCGTCGGGCCAGGCTGCTATTCGAGGTGGTCGAGACGGTTTGCGAAGTGTGGGGGCCGGAAAAGGTCGGCGTGCGACTCTCTCCTCTTGGCATCTTCAACGACATGCATGACGACGATCCCGAAGCGACCTTCTCCTACGTCATCGAAAAGCTCAATCGATACGGACTGGCCTATTTGCACATCGTCAATCCCATGTTGGCGGCGGCCGGTGACGATGTGGCTTTCATCGAGCGCGCGAACCGCATGAGCCAGATGATACGCCGCACGTATCGTGGTGTGCTGATCGTGGCCGGCGGGTTTGACGGCGGCAGCGCCGAAAGATGGCTCGAGGAAGGCAACGCGGACCTGATCGCGTTCGGACGGTTGTTCATCGCAAATCCGGACCTGCCGGAGCGCCTCCGGTCGCGCGCTCCGCTGAATTCGCCGGACCCGTCCACGTTCTACGGGGGCGGCGAACGCGGATATACCGACTATCCGTCGCTCGCGCAGGAGCGCGGGGAAGCCCCACGGTCCGTCACCGATGGGCGCTGGAGATAGACTGTCGCTGACCGGCAAGCCCGCCGGCGTCACGCGACGATTTGCGATGGCCGCCGGGCCGGCGACCGATCACGCTGAGAGGCGCACCATGGCTCACACTACCTGGGTTGTCGTCGCCGACGGCAGCCGTGCTCGAATCTTCGAGACTCCGGGACTTCAACTAGACTTGCGGGAAATCGAAGACCTCGTCAACGTCGCCCCTGGTGGGCCGGCGCTGAGCGAGAAGGAACGCGACAAATTCGCGAAGACCGTCGCCGACCGCGTCGAACAGGGACGGCTTCATCACCGGTATCAGCGATTGCGATTGGCCGCGGAGCCAAAATTTCTCGGCCTCCTTCGCGAGCGTCTGAGCGAACAGACGCGTCAGATGATTTTCGAGGAGATCAACGAGGATCTCTCGGCCCTCGACACGCGCGAACTTCAGGCACACCTGAAAAGGCATTGAAGAACACCTGCCCGGTCGTGGCCCACATGCTACGTGTCGACCGCCGCACCTTGACAGTTCGGACCGACGAAACGCAATAGTCAACTTTGCTTGCGGCGGAATCAAAGATAGCCGCAGGGGGCGTTAAGAGCGTCCGGGCGCGCCCGGTGCGCGCTGAGACTTCCGTCTAGACGCATCACCCGCGACGCACCTGGGCCAGACTCCAACGCCGGATGCGAGGCGACGACAAGCGGTAATCGAACCGGTCCACTTCATCTACGCGCTCATTACAGAGTGCTTGGTCAAAAACGGCTGAGGCTGGCCGGTTGCCGAACCTGTAGCCGCGAACAGTGAGCAGCGGCCGCACGCTCTTCGGATTGCCGCAGTCGACCTAAGGAGACACTAACGGCACTTCGTGTGCTCAAAAGAGTAAGCTGGCAAGCGCACGCCATGCGTGCGTGAAGAGATCGAGAGGGATTCCTCGATATCCGTAAGCGGCATCAACACAGAATGAGGCAGACATGGTCAAGACAGCGCTGTTCGTCCGGCTCGAAGCGAAGCCGGGCAAGGAGCAGGAAGTCGAAAGCTTCCTGATGGGCGGATTGCCGCTAGTCGAGCAGGAGCCCGCGACGATCGCGTGGTTCGGGCTGAAAATCGCGCCATCGGTGTACGGCATCTTCGACGCGTTCCCCGACGACGGCGGACGCCAGGCGCACCTGTCGGGCAAAGTAGCCGAAGCGCTGATGGCGAGGGCCCCGGATCTCTTTGCTAGCTCGCCAGAAATTATGAACATCGATGTACTCGCGGCGAAGCTGCCGTCTTAGCCACGTCGGCTTCCGGTGCGCGACTTGTTACCGTCGCAGAGATTGGACCGCCTGGCCGTCGACAGACGGCCAAAGCCTGCGCATAACAGGCGCGAGCAGACAGATTCGTCAGTGACTCGTTCAACTCGGTAGGTAGACGGGGACGGTCGAGCTAACCGGCAAAGAGATCGTCCTGGGCGGTTGAATGGTCAAGGCCATCGACAAATGTCTCCGCGTTCACATCCGATGGCGGGGTATGGCTCGCGCAGCAACTTCCTTACGGACATTGTCAGATGCCATCTGTCTCGAGGGTCGTCATGTTGACATGACGAAGTCGGGTAGTACGAACTCGCCGAGCTCCTCGATGACCTCACCTGCGGGGCGTTGGCCATACTTCAGATTGATGATCACGTGGTTCACGCCGACCTCATCCTGCAAGGCGTGCAACAGTGCGATCAGGTGATTTCGTCCTAGCTGATACCCCAGGTGGATCGGCCGCGGCGGTGTCTGCGGGTTATCCGTCAGGTCGACGTATAACGACTGCGTGAAGGGTTTGAACACATCACCACATTCGGCACGAACCGTCGTGCGCCAGCGCTCGACCATCATCTGCTGAGCCTGCGGTGCACGCGGATAGGTTATCCAGCCATGACTGGAACGGGCAATCCACTCGAGCGTCTGGCGGCTATGGCCGGTGACAAAATAAGGAATTTCCGCCGCGGTCGGCTTTGGAATGAGGTCGGCTCCCTCAAGCTTACCGCCGGACCAGGTCAAAGGCACGAAACTGGTGAGCTGAACCTGGCGGAATACCGCGAGATATTCGCGGAACAGGCTGCCACGTTGCTCCGGGTCGACACCGAATGCTGGAAACTCGACTGGGCGGTCACCGGAAGCCACGCCGAGCAGCAGGCGGCCACCACTGAGCTGATCGACACTGGTTGCGGCCTTGGCGGTGTGTAGGGGGTTGCGGATCGGCAGGATCACCGACGCGGTACCCAGCGCAATCGAGCGAGTGTGTGCCGCCATGAAACCCAGGTAGACCCAGACATCGAAGACTTGGCCTGAATCACCGAAGCTGGGATCGCGTAACGGCACGTCGCGAAACCAGAGGGTAGAGAAACCCAGCTTTTCCACACGTTGGGCCAGGCTCACCTGGTCGAACATATTCGGCATATCGCCGGTGAAGGCTTCGAGGGGAAAGAACAAGCCTAGGCTCAGGCGGCCTTGACGAAAGGTGCGCTGAAAGCCAGGTTGTTGCTGATAGGGAATGGAATTCGGAGTAAACATGCTCTGGCCTACAGCCCTTCGCGATGGTGTTAAGTCTACGGCGAGGGGGCCGGCGCTTCTTTCAAGTTTCTCTCGAAACGTTTCGAAATCCTGCTTCATCGCGAGTTATTCTGAATCTGAATCTGACTCGTGAGAGGGGTAGTCTTACCGCGAGCACTGCACGATGCTGCTCACGACGCTGTCCAGCCGACGCCTCGCGTGCGGTCGCGAGTGAGCAGCATTTCGAAATAACTGCGCACGCGCCGGGAAGAAATGAAGGCCGGCACACTGTACTGTCGATGGATGCGTGCGCCGCACGGCGTGGCTCGCGCGAAGACATTAGTCAATTGTTCCATACGAGGAGTGCTGAAACCCGACGAGTGCGGCGCTGGCCAAAGAAACGAGCATGCTGGACAGTCGTGATGCACGCGGCGACGACCGGCGATAGGACGAGGACCGGCCGTGCAGGGCGATGGCAAAAGTCCCGTCTTTTGCCGCGATAGGTGAGAGAGAAAACTCGACCGTCATGCTGATGAATGCTTAGATTAACGAAGCATTGAACTGCTTGGCGCGATTTCGGTCGCTACCGCTGTCTTGCATATGCCCTTTCGCAATCGTGTGCTTCGATATCGCCAGCAAATTGCGAGCACGCCGGAAGGGTCTTGAAACCGAATATCGGCGGGTTGGCGCTTGGTAGCCCGGTGACTGGCCTTGACCTTCGTATCGTCACCCCGCCACGGGCTTGTGACGCTGGAGCGCCTTCTCCAGCATCGGAAGCAGTTCGATGTTTGACACTGCATGGAAGACTGCGCTCACAGTCGCAGAGAAACTCTGTGTGACGGGGAATAGCGGTTGGGCCCGCCGTTGCGACTTGCCCCGGCCTGATGGACGCAAAAGACTTTCGCTTTCTGATACTGGACTGTGAAAGCACGCAACGGCGCAGCACATCGTTCCAGGAGAAAAGTCATGAGCATTCTGTTGATTGGCGCAAGCGGAAGAACGGGTCGGCTAATAGCCGAAAAATTGCATGCCTCCGCCATCCCGTTCTGCCCGTTGATACGCAACGCGGCAAAGAGCGATGCGTTCGAGCAGTTGGGCGTCCGACCGCTCATTGCCGACCTGTCTGGAGATTTCTCGCATGTATTCAACGGCGTAGATACTGTCATTTATGCCGCCGGCTCGGCAGAAACCGAAGGCTCGGAGCAGGAACGCCTGATCGACCGCGACGCGATCATCAAGTCTGTCGAACACGCAAAGCAAAACAGCGTGGGTCGTTTTGTCGTTATCAGTGCATTGCTCGCGTACGCGCCGGAACGCTCGCAGCAAGCACTGCGACACTATGCGCAAATGAAACGCGAATCGGACGAACACGTGATTGCCAGCGGGCTCGAATACCTTGTCCTGCGCCCCGGCACGCTGACAATGGAGCCGGGAGTTGGAACCATCCAGATCGTTTCGGATGTCGACTCTGCGCGCGACCCGGTGGCGCGCGAAGATGTGGCCGAGGTCGTTCTCGTTGCGCTCAAGGCGCGACTGGTGAACAAGGTAATAGGCTTTGTCGGAGGAGACGTGCCTATTGGAGATGCGTTAGCCCGCGTGTAGCCGTGCGACCTGATCACGGCTTCAAATCCGCTTCTCGAACGCTTACCGCGTGCCTTGACGTTCTTCAGGCGAAGAATAAAAAAGACGTGCTGGGTCAGGTTATCTTCGTGCGTCTGTGGGCTCGCCCTGTGGATTTCCAGTACCGGCGACGGCCGAGTCTAGCTCTTCGGAGGTTCCTCTTCGGGCTCAGGGTGAACAGCAATCGGATCGCTTGCAGGGAAGGTCTCTCCGAGCGCTTCGTCCAGTTGTTCGTCCAGGGTCATCGGCGCTTCCTGGCCTCGCCTTTTGACTTCCGGGGTCGGTGCGACTTCCTTTGTCATGTTGCGCTCCATAAGGGAACCAGCGGAATTTCGCTGTTGCAGCGGCGTTGTGTACATGCAATCACGCTATTGGAGGCGGAGATCGCCACTTTCCGACTTGCTCCTTTTTGTCAGCAACCAAGCTGAGACCTTTCCCCGGCAAGACCGTTGAATTCATACTCCTCGCCGAAAGGCAGCGGTGATGTCAGCCAACCGTGCATACCCCGCCCGGCGTGTACCTTCGGATATTGAAGAGGCCGTTGACGCGATGACGATGAGGATGACGATGACATCAAGAGTAGGCTCTTGCCGGTTTCACTTCTTCCTCATTCTTGCAAGGATTTGTCGCAACTCTGCTTCTGCAGCGCGACTTCCGGTGTGAGCGTATAGCAGCATTGCGCAAAAACTGGATTGGCGCTGGGAAGAAAGTCTGCCACGCGCGCCCTACCGTGGCCCTAACGCGGACGAATCCGTGCAATGAAGGGCGTAGCCTGCGCGCGCGTTGGTCCATACATAACCGACGAGGAACAGCGATGAGGACCGTTGACGATATCGAACGAGATGTAGAGGACGAACCGAAGTGGGATCCGAACATCGCTCCATCAGATATCGGGGTAGCGACCAAGGATGGCGCGGTAACGTTGTCTGGTTTTCGCACGCGGCGTCGCTGCCTGACGGGACGCGAACGGAGCTCGTTTGATTACGTCTTGGGGCGTTCTGTTGCTATCCGTGTCAGCTGACTGATCTCCGTGTCTGTGTAATGAGAATCGAGGAACCGCATCATGCAAGCTCACTCTGGAGAACGCAGAACGACGCAATCAACAATGGCCCTCCTACCGGGCGAAGGCGAAATGCGTGTGCCCATTGTTACAAGTCATGTCCGTCCGCTGCGCGGTGATACCTACTTTGGAAATTGTATTATCCGCCTCCTCGAACGTGATGGTTCCACTTCGGCGACTGTTGCGTGGAGCGACTCGACCTCCTGCTTCTACGGCGCACAGCTATGGCGGCGCTGCAACGCGAAGAAGGCCGGGGTCTGCTCCCTGAGCGGCCAGACCATTGCGAGAGGCGACGCCGTATATCGACCCAGACGGGTTCAACATACCCCACGAAACGCCGAAGCAATGATTCTGGCTGCAGTGCTGGAAACTGTCTGTGTGGAGGGAGCGATCTGACAGTTCTACTCTGATCGGTCGCGGGTCAAGCACAAGGCGATTTTTATGGACAGGAATCTCTCGGAAGAATTGCATTGCGTGCCCCTTCAGTCTTCCGTCGACGAGGTGCCCGACTATGCGGCCCTGTTCGATGTGACACTGGTGCTCACGATCGCATTCTCGCTATTCGAACTCGCGGTCGAACTGCTTCGCCGTGAAAGCCTGAACGAAGTAGTGGCCCTCGTTGCTGCGACCGCAGTGTGGGCCATCCTCACATGCGGCGCAGAGGTTTTTATCAGCAGCACTCTGCTCCGATTCTACGTTCTCTTAAGTGCGGGAGTCGTTGCGAGCATCCTCATGCTGGTCTCGCACATCACATATGAACCTTTAGGGATGGCCCTTTACAGCCTGGACTGTCTGGGCAAATGTGCCGCTGTCATGCTGGCGATTCAGGCCCGATCAAAGCGGTGAGCGAGCCCTACAGCGCCGGGCACGGTGGCCAGCCCGGCCCTCGTCGTCAACAACAGTGGAGCCACAAGAGCCTCGCCGACTGCTTTCAGATTCACGCGATAGCCGTCTTAACTGCGCCAACTAATATCACAAACATGTATAGAAAATGCTCCGTGCGCCTTCATTAGTGTTCGCCCGATGCGCCGGGCCATGCTTATCCGCTGCTCATCGATATGGACGCCATCCGCAAGAAAGCTAGCTCGACGCCGCCGCCATCCAACGCACCCGCTTTCACCGGCTTCATGCGCGTGCGCGGCGCTCGCGAACACAATCTGAAAAACATCGACGTGCAGATTCCGCGTGATGCGCTGGTCGTCTTCACCGGCGTGTCGGGATCGGGAAAGTCGTCGCTGGCATTCGGCACGTTGTACGCCGAAGCGCAGCGGCGCTATCTCGAATCGGTCGCGCCCTATGCCCGGCGCCTGATCCAGCAGGTCGGCGTGCCCAAAGTGGACTCGATCGAAGGCCTGCCGCCCGCGGTGGCGTTGCAGCAGCAGCGCGGCACGCCGAGCGCGCGCTCGTCGGTTGGCAGCGTGACCACGCTGTCGAGTCTCGTGCGCATGCTCTATTCGCGCACCGGCGACTATCCGCCAAAGCAACCGATGTTGTTCGCCGAGGATTTCTCGCCGAACACGGTGCAAGGCGCCTGTCCGACTTGCCACGGACTCGGCCGCGTGTACGAGGTCACGGAAAAATCCATGGTGCCGGACGACTCGCTGACGATACGCGAGCGCGCAATCGCCGCATGGCCGCCCGCTTGGCACGGACAAAATCTGCGCGACATTCTTGTGACGCTCGGTTACGACGTCGATAAACCGTGGCGCGATTTGCCGAAGAAAGACCGCGACTGGATTCTCTTCACCGACGAACAGCCGACCGCGCCCGTGTACGCCGGCCTCACGCCCAAAGAAACCCGCGCCGCGCTCAAGCGCAAGGACGAACCGAGCTATCAAGGGACATTCACGGGTGCGCGCCGCTATGTGCTTCACACGTTCGCGAACACGCAAAGCGCGCTGATGAAAAAGCGCGTCTCGCAATTCATGATCGGCAGCGTCTGTCCAACTTGTCACGGAAAGCGGCTCAAGAAGGAAGCGCTGTCGGTCAAATTCGCCGGGCTCGATATAGGCGAGTTTGCTCAGTTGCCGCTAGCCACACTTGCGGGGCTGCTCGAACCGATCGCACGTGGCGAGTGGCCCGAACCGGATGTCGCACATCTGGGCAAAGACGCAGGCAAAGGCAGTGTGCTCAGCAAGGACGCCATGCGCGATGCCGTCGATCAACGGGTCGCCGCTGGCGGATCAGCGCATAAAGCTGCGCCCGATGTCCGGCGCACACCCAACCTGTCCGGAGAAAAACGCGTCGCCGCGCAACGCATTGCATCCGAGTTGCTCGAACGCCTGACGACTCTGGTCGATCTGGGTCTCGGTTATCTCGCACTGGAGCGCAGCACGCCCACGCTGTCTTCCGGCGAACTTCAGCGCTTGCGGCTCGCCACGCAGCTGTCATCGCAGTTGTTCGGCGTTGTGTATGTGCTCGACGAGCCATCGGCCGGCCTGCATCCCGCGGATGGCGAAGCGCTTTTCAGCGCGTTGCAGAGCCTGAAGGTCGCCGGCAATTCGCTGTTCGTGGTCGAGCACGATTTGCAGATGATGCGACGCGCCGACTGGCTCGTCGATGTCGGTCCGGCAGCCGGCGAAGCAGGCGGCCATGTGGTTTATAGCGGGCCGCCCGCCGGACTCGCCGAAGTGGAGGCTTCGCTTACGCGCCGGCATCTGTTCGCGCCGCCCGCGCCCGTCGCACGCACGACGCGCGAACCGGCGGGCTGGCTGCAGCTCACCGGCATCACGCGAAACAATCTCTATGGGCTGGACGCCGCGTTTCCGCTTGGCTGTCTGACTGCCGTCACAGGCGTGTCAGGCTCGGGCAAATCGAGCCTCGTGAGCCAGGCGCTGCCGGAACTGGTCGCCAGCCAACTCGGACGCGTCTTTGAAAACCCGGACGACGACGAGCAGGACCCGTTGCTCGCCGCCGCGAGCGCGCCGACCGGCGGCCACATCTCCGAAGGCATGGACGCGCTGCGGCGGCTCGTGCGCGTCGATCAAAAACCGATCGGGCGCACGCCGCGTTCCAACCTCGCCACCTACACGGGCTTATTCGATCACGTGCGCAAGCTGTTCGCCGACGCGCCGCTCGCCCGTAAGCGCCGCTACAGCACGGGCCGCTTCTCGTTCAACGTGGCGCAAGGCCGTTGCCCGACGTGCGAAGGCGAAGGCTTCGTCAGCGTCGAGTTAATGTTCCTGCCGAGCGTCTATGCGCCCTGCTCGACCTGTCACGGCACGCGCTACAACCCGCAGACGCTGGAAGTCACTTGGCGCGATAAGAACATCGCCGAAGTGCTCGGCCTGACTGTCGACGCCGCCTGCGATTTCTTCGGCGACGAAGCCCGCGTGATGCGCGCGTTGAAAGTGCTGCGCGACATCGGCCTTGGCTATCTCCGGCTCGGTCAGCCGGCCACCGAATTGTCCGGCGGCGAAACCCAGCGCATCAAGCTCGCCACGGAACTGCAACGCGCACAACGCGGCGACACGCTGTACATCCTCGACGAACCGACCACCGGCCTGCATCCCGCCGACGTCGACCGGCTGATGGTGCAACTCCAGGGACTCGTCGATGCCGGCAATACCGTTGTGGTGGTCGAGCACGATATGCGGGTCGCCGCGCAAAGCGACTGGGTCGTCGACGTCGGTCCGGGCGCGGGCGATGCCGGCGGCAAGATCGTAGCGAGTGGCACGCCAGGTGAAATCGTGCGTGCGAAGGAAAGCCGCACCGCCGGGTATCTGCGGCAGTACGTCGTAGCATGAGACAAGGAAGCGTGTGCGCTTGACGCCAAATTGAGTTCAGGGTCAGCAGTCAACGAGCGCTGCGCGATATTGGCGGCGTCGTGCAGCAGGTCTGCTGTTGTCGTAAGCGCGAATTTCTCGGCACGAAGCGCAACGGAGTGAGACGTCACGCTTGCTTGCGTCCGCAATCTACATCTGCGGACGGAACCATGACGACGACACTTGACCACGACACATGTGGGCTGATGGCGCGCCGGCCCCCGTGCCCTGCAGCGGCTATATCTCGCCGGCGAGAACACCGGGGGCGCACGGCTTATCGGTTCGGCCGAGTACATCGCATTCTGCTGCTGCGCTGTTACAAACAGTTACAACAGGAGCGTTCGCCACCCCTTGAATCAAAAAACGCCTACCCTTATTTCGCTTTTCGCCAGGCTTGGCTCGGCTGCACCGTGGAATTTAGCGTATCGCACTCGTGCAGCGGATTCCTTTATTGGTGATCCTTTAATCGCTCAGGAGATGGAGATGCAGATTCGTCCCCTCTACGACGGGGTTATCGTCAAGCGAATCGAAACACAACGGACGACGGCTTCGGGCATCGTAATTTCCGATTCAGCAGCAGAAAAACCAGAACACGGCGAAGTCGTCGCAGTCGGCAGCGGCCGGCTGCTGCGCCTGCTCCAGCTACAGGTCGGTGACCTGGTTCTATTCGGCAAATACGGAGGCCAGACCGCCAAGGTCGATGGCGAGGAGTTACGCGTCATGGGCGAGAAGGACGTCAGGGGCGTTCTCGAGACGGACGCCGGTTCAGCGCGCATGGCCGCGTGAACTTAAATCGGATCCCCGACACTCGACGGGTGACGCCGGTAGTGCGACCAGTCAATGCATCGGTAAATCGCGACCCGCTGGTCAACGACAAACTCCGGAGCAATAAAATGAGCGCAAAAGAGGTCAAATTCCACGACACCGCCCGTGCTCGCATCGTCAAGGGCGTCAGTGTTCTGGCCGATTCCGTGAAGGTTACCCTTGGGCCCAAAGGGCGAAATGTACTGACCGAACGCGGCTTCGGCGCGCCGGTCATTACGAAGGATGGGGCGTCAATCGTCAAGGACGATCGAGGTTAAGAACCGGTTCGAGAAGATGGACGCGCAGATCGTTAAACAGGTCGCTTCGAAGACGGCGGACGGGGCCGGCGATGGCACCACAACCGCTACCGCTCTCGCCCAAGCGATCGTTCAGGAAGGCATGAAGCTAGCGAGCTGACATGAAACTCGAACTTCGTATTGATTCCACGCCGCTCGAAGTCGAACTCGACGATGTCATTGCGGCGCTCCTGGCGCTCCGGCTCGATCTACCCGATGACGCGAATCGCGAAGACGCCCTGGCTCGCTATCTGAGCGAAAAAGGTGCGCCTTGGGTACTTGACGAGGAGCACATGCGAAGGCGCATTCTCCGTCGTCTGATCCTCGACATCGCCGACCCGGCCTTGATCATTCGACATCTCATGACTAGTCAATGACGCCCTGGAGCATGACATGATGAAAGGGACCTACAAGCCGAACGACTCGACGAACCACGCGAGCTCGGGCGCTCGCGCTAGCGAGGCGATGCCCGATGGCGCCGTCGCGCGTATTGTCTCCAAACTTGAGAATATCGTGACGCTTATGCGTCAAACCACGATGCAACGCGGTTGTTCGTCAAGTCACATCCATATTCCCGCAGCGCCGTCCCGCATGGACATGGCGATTTTGATTGCCTTGGCCGAGACGTACGGCCAAGCCATCGTCGAAGATCCGTGCTTTTACCCCGTGATTTCTTTTGTGGCGGAGCGCGGCGGCGTCGCCCTTGTCCAGCAAGTTCTCTTCGGCGACTCGATGAATTCCATCCCATCGGGAACTGCATGCAATGATGCGCTCTCCTCGCTGCTAGAAGAGGCTCGACCCGCTTTCGAGTTTCTCTGCGGCACTTGGCCCGAAGCCTTTATGGCACAAGCGAACACCGCCCTGCGCCGGCTCGGCTTTTCGGCGGTCACGAGACGCATGAAGACGCGGCAAACGAGATCGATTCGCCCCACGGACGACGGGGCCAACGCTGCGCGATAACCGTGGAGATGCAAGGAGCCCTTGGAATTGGGCATGTTCTACAACATGGTGCTTTGCCCGGTGTCCGCCTGGTCTGACTGATATGCCCAGAGATTCACGAGCGCCAGGCGCGCCGTCGCCCAGGCTCCCGTCCGGCGTGCTCGGCCTGGACTACCTCAAGTTTTCGCAATTGTCGGTGAGCGACGAATTCCTCGTGCGAGAAGCGATCGACAGCCCAGCCGTGGAAGGCGCGTTGGCTTCCATTCGCTCAGGTACGATGCGCGCCGCGCGACCCGCCATGAAAGTATTCTTCGATGGTTGCCGGTTCTGGATGGCGAGTCACGCCCACCGCTATCAGGCCGCCCGCGTTCTCGGCGCCTGCCATCAGGAATTCTGGTGCGACATCCAATCCGGCACACACAACGATGCTGTCCACTATGCGTCAAGGACTGCGAGCGCCGGCCGTACGCGCCATAACGCGCGCGTTTGCGCGACGAGCTGATCGTCTCCCCTCGACTCAGCCGATCGGTCGTCCCGCTGACTACCAAGAGATCCGAAAGTGCGACACCTGCGGCGGCAGCATTGACGTCGGGATATCTCATGGGCCACTGCGTTCGAACCAGTGACCAACGGATTAAAAATCCGCTGCTCTACCAGCTAAGCTAACGGCCCCACTTGCCGATCGACATGCTGCGGGCATCGCACTATGCGGTCATCCTAGCCAATATCGATCGTGCGGCTCGCGGAACGCGCCGACTCCGACTTCGGCACGGTCAACGTGAGTATGCCGCGGTCGAACTTGGCCAGGGCGCGATCCGGCTCGGCGTTCTCCGGCATCGGAATGGTCCGCGTAAAGCGCCCATAGGCTCGCTCCAGCCGGTAGCAGCCGTCCTCTTCGCTGCGAACGTCCTGTTTCTTCTCGCCGCGCAAGACGAGCGCGCCATCCTCGACGCTTACGCTCACATCCTCGCGTTCCATTCCGGGCAACTCAGCGGTCACGCGCAGCACCTTTCCTTCGTCGACGACGTCAATACGCGGCTGGAAGCGTGATGAACTGAAGTCACCAAACCATCTTTCCAGCGCCCCGCGTCCGGCAAAGGGGTCGTGGAAAAACCCTTCGACTGCACGCCATGGGTCGCGCGAGAAGAATCGAGGCATGTCAGGCCACGCCGAGCGCCATTGTTCGCTGCCGGGCGGGCGCTCCACGTTGTCCGCATCGGACTTGCGCGTCGACCCACGGAGGAATTTGAACGGGTTCCATTTTTTTGGATCGGTGTTCATGGTTTACTCCTGCGGATTTCATCAGCAGAACGACCGAATGACCGGGTGGCGGTCTCTTGAACCGCCACCTCGAGGTCCCCTGCTGCTTTCCCCGCTTGCCTACTCAGCTCCCGTACGCACTTCAATCCGGCGGGGGCGGGCTTCGTCCCGACGCGGTATCGTCAGTTGCAGCACGCCGTCCTTCAGATTGGCATCGATCTTCGATGCATCCAGGTCGGACCCGAGAGAGAACGCTCGCGCGAAGTGGGGCTGGCGGATCTCGGCGTGCTGCAGCCGCAGCCCGGACGGAGTCGGCACCACGGCCTCTGCCTCGATGAACAGATTTCCGTCGTGGACCTTCACGTCGAGCCGGTCCTTCGTTACGCCAGGCAAATCCGCCCACAAGACGACGCCCTGGCTATTCTCAAAGATGTCCACCGGCGGCGTTAGGGTGATTCGCCGCTCCGACGACCCCTTGTCTCTGCCGGCTACCGCGTTTTCGCCTTTACTGGCAAGCTCTGTTGTCGCGTTCACGATGTTCTCCTTCGACGGTGACGTTTCATTGAACGGAAATAGCTCGTGGCCTGGATGCCTCCCGCTTGCCAATGCTTACCGTCAGGCAGCCATTGGTGTATCGCGCGGTGACCTTGTCAGGGTCCGCATGCTCCGGCAACTCGATGACGCGCCGAAAAGAACCCACGAATCGTTCCTGCGCGTAGGTACGCATCTCGTCACCGGCTGTCGGTGGCTGCGCGGCCGCGCGTTCTCCGCTGATACTCAATAGACCTTTGTCGATTGACACGTCGAGACTCTTCGGTTCGACCCCGGGCGCAAACGCAACGACCTCGATCGAGTCGTCGGTCGAGCCGATGTTGATTTGCGGGAAGGCACCGAAGCGCCCCGAACGGATGCTGGAAGGGAAACCGCCGAACATGCTGGCTATCTGCCGTTGCAGGCGATCGAACTCGCTGAAGAGGTCGGTCCCGGAATAGAGATCGCTCATGGTCATTTCCTCCTTGGATCCAGCAGGAAGACGAACCGGCCTACGCGCTCCAGCCCGTCTGCCGTGCCGCGGGCAAACAAATCGAAACACGCAGCGCGCCGAACTACTTGGGCGACTGCCTGAGCGAATAGAAGATAGGATCCCACATGGAAATTTCAAGGGGGTACTTCGACTTTTCTGCTCTTGAAATCAGGCGGGTACACCCTATTTTCTCGACGTTTCTAACGGCCCGTGCGAGGACACGATGGAATTCGAATATGATTGGCTGACCCTTGGCCGGCACCGAATCCGGCTGCGCTCGAAGAAGGGCTTTCCAACTGAAACAATGCGTACCGCTGTCGAGGTTATTCGGCTTGCGATCGACAACAACATGAGCGCGCGTGCGCGCGTGGTCGAAGTCGTGGCCCGAAAGGAATCTACTTACGAAATCGCCGTTGGCACCACGTTCGCCGATGACCGCCTATGCGCGCCTCAACTCGACGCGGCCATCGCGACCATCCTCGGCCTGCAACCCGCACAGATCAATATCCTCGTAACGGTGGTGACGCAAGAAGAGGTCGATCTGCATTTCGGTGTCTACGAGAGGATGCTGGCTGAAAAGCTAGGCGTCGTGCCGCCACTTCAGTAGCGCGTCGTTTGGACAGATGAGCTCGGCAATCCAGGGGGCGCGGCACCTCCTTTTCCTCGAACCGGCGGCCGATCAGGCACTTGACCCCAGACAACGTGTTTTTCGGGTTGGCGACCGACTGCGCTTCGCAGACACGCCCACCGGCAGCCCATGACCGTCGTGATACGCGACAACTGATGGCGTCGTGCGGGCGCCATCTGCGTTATCAATTACCCCTCACCGCACCGAAACACTTCACGCCACGTATCGCCCGTCGCCGCAAGTCATACGGTCTTTCCACAAATCAGCGGTGTCGCTCATTGGAAATTCACGACGCGCAAACCGCAGAAGTTTTCTCATCCGCTACTGAATGAAAAACCGCCTCCGCTCGCCGGAGCGAAGATGCGGCACTCCGACTGCTCCATGTCGTCCGACGGCGCGAATTTTAGAGACCACCCGCAACCCGCCCATCGCTCGGTTTCAGGCGCCGTGGCGTAGGCACAGGGCATTCATGCTGGCGCCAACGATCGGCGTCGCCTTATCGCGCATGGCTGCCAGACGGGGGCTGGTGAATCGATGGCGTGATGGAACGCCCGAGACGAGCCCCGGTGGCGTTGCGCGAGCAATGACATGCAGAACACGGCGGTGAAGTTTGATAGCGACACTCGGTGCCATCGATGCAGGCCGGGCGCAGATGGACGTGGCTCATCATCTTCTCCTTCGACGCAGCAAGGAAGAGAACGGGCTTGCGCGCTCCAGTTCGCCTGCCGTGCTGCCAGCAAACAAATCGAAACACGCAGCGTGCGACCGATCGGGCGGCGGGCACACTGCCTTGAGCTAAAAATAACGTAGTAAAACTCGCGGGCAAATTCAAGAGGCGACGCTGGAAACCAAGGGCCGCGGAGGTCGTACGCAGACGGCCAAATATCAGACTCGCTCAAGTGATCTGGAGGCGAAAACAACGCTATTGCGCGCGCGCGGCCTCCCGTAGTGCTCCCTCGAGTTCCAACAGTGAGTACGGTTTGCGCAGCGCCTTCCATTGGAAGTCTGTGGCATCTTCCGCAAAGGGAATCTCACCCGAGGCGAAGAGCACGCGAATCGCCGGATGGCGGGCGACCGCGATTCGCGCCAGATTGACGCCGGACATATCGGGCAGGCGCACGTCGGTGAGCAAGACATCGAAAGCGGCAGCGTTCATTGTCTCGATTGCGTCGCTCGCGTTTTCAACGCCGGTCGGATGATAGTCCAGCATACACAGCAGTTCGAGAACCGCGTCTCGTGAAGACTTGTCGTCCTCCACCACGAGCACTCGCCTTGCTGATGTCGTCGGCGTAGGCTCCGCCGAGGGTCGCGACGATTCAGCATTCGCCGCCCCTCGGGTGTCGAGAAGTTGGCGAATTTTTACCGCCAGATCTTCCCTGCTGTAGGGTTTGCTAAGAAGTTCTACACCCGCGTCGAGCCGACCTCCGTGGACGATTGCATTTCGGGTATACCCTGACGTGTACAAAACGCGCAAGTGGGGCTGCCGCAGCACCGCGCGTCGAACCATCTCTGGGCTCTTAAGTGGACCTGGCATCACCACGTCGGTAAATAGCAAGTCGATGTGCGTGCCGTTGTCCAATATGACGAGCGCTTGTTCGCTGTCGTCAGCCTTCAGCACGTTATATCCAAGTTCGATCAGCATCTCGACGACCGTCTCTTGCACTTTCAGATCGTCCTCGACGACCAGCACTGTTTCGGAACCTCCGAGCATGGGCGCATTCGTCCGTGCTGCCGGAGTAAATGCCTCAGCCGACGATCTTGGCAAATAGACACGCACCGTAGTCCCGTGCCCGACTTCGCTGTAAATCCGGATATGACCTCCGCTTTGCTTGACAAAGCCATAAGCCATACTGAGACCGAGTCCGGTGCCCTCGCCTTCGGACTTGGTCGTGAAGAAGGGGTCAAACGCGTGCTCCAACACGTCGGGCGGCATACCGGCACCGGTGTCAGTGACGCTGAGCACCACGTACTGCCCGGCCTGCACGTCAGGAAGCGAACGCACATAGCGTTCGTCCAACGTCGAGTTGGCCAGCTCCAGCGTGAGCCGACCGCCGTCGGGCATCGCATCACGCGCGTTGATCGCCAGATTCAGCACGACGTTCTCGAGCTGATGCGAGTCCACGAAAGCGTTCCAGAGATCCACGGCTACGCTGGTTTCAACTTCAATGGTCTCGCCGAGCGCGCGGCGCAGGAGCTCGTCCATGCTCCGAACCATCGCGGCGAGATTGACGGAAGCGGGCCGAAGAGCTTGTCGGCGGCCGAATGCCAGCAACTGTGAGGCAAGCTTTGCGCCGCGCTCGACCGCGCTTATAGCGTTCGAGAGTCGGCCCAAGGTCCAATCATCACGCGCGCAGCGGATCTGCAGAAGCTCGAGATTGCCGCGCAAGACTTGTAAAACGTTGTTGAAGTCATGAGCGACGCCGCCCGTGAGCCGCCCGATCGCCTCCATCTTCTGCGACTGAAAAAGTGCGGCTTGCGTCTGTTCCAGGAGCTGATCGGCTTCCCGCTTTTCGGTCACATCCCGCGTGATTTTCGCAAAGCCGACCAACTTGCCGGACTCGTCACGAATTGCATCGACGATTACGTGAGCCCAAAAACGTGTCCCGTCGCGACGCACGCGCCATCCTTCCGCTTCGAACCGGCCCTCGCGGGCGGCGGTGTCCAGTGCACGCTGCGGTGCGCGGGTCGCCGCGTCCTCAGGCGTGTAAAAACGCGAGAAATGGCAACCGACAATTTCCTCGGCCGTATAACCCTTGATTCTTCGGGCGCCGCTGTTCCAGTTGGTGACGATACCTTCTGGAGAAAGCATGAAAATCGAGTAATCAGTGACGCCTTCAACAAGCATTCGAAAGCGTCGCTCGCTCTCTATCACCGCGTCGTGTGCACGTCGTTTCTCGGTTTCGTCGCGTACCACTTTTGCGAATCCCAATATCTCCCCATAGGACCCAACGAGCGCTGTTGTCACAACGCTCGCCCAGAACACTGAGCCGTCCTTTCGCTGGCGCCACCCCTCGGTCTGAATGCTGCCGCGTTCAGCCGCTTCCTGGAGTTCGCGCTCGAATACGCCGCTTTCACGCGCTTCTTCCGGAAAAAAGACACTGTAATGGCGGCCGATTACTTCGTCTTCGGTGAACCCGTAAATCACCGTGCCACCGGGATTCCAAGTCGACACGTGACCGTGCGGCATCAGTAGGAACACAGCGAGGTCCGGCGTCGACCGCACCCACATCCGTTCCCAGTCGAGAGGGGAGTCGCCGTCGAGCTGATTTTCCTTGTTGCTCATGATCTAGGTACGTCCACGCACGAACTTGCCGGCCTTATCCGACGAAAGCGACATGGACTGAACGATGAACTGCTTGAATTTTACTTAATAAGTCACAACCCGTGCGCAATCAGCGGTGCCGCGCGCGATGCTGGCGGGGGATCGTCAAGTCAGCGAAGCCGATGAGCAGCTCTGCTCGAACCTGAGCTGGGTCGACGTCTCCTTGCGCTGCCATTAGCACAGGCTCATCGGCGGTCGCCATCGTACCCGCGACCATCATCTGGTTGACAATCTCGCGAGCTGACCGGTTCCGGCCGGGCCGAAGCGAATCTTTTGATCGATGGTCCGCAGATGCGCATCGAGGCCGGCGCGATCGCAGTACACCTCACAAAGCCAGGCTCGCGCAGACGCGAGCACGCCGATCCAGGCACACAGGCGCAGCCCTTCCGCCCCTGCTCCACGACTCAAAGGAAGTTCACAGGCGTTGGCGACGATTTGCGACTTGCGGGTGCCTTGCGCCGGCACGGCGCGGCGCAATCTTTGCTATTGGCGCATGAATGAGGCTTTGCGCCGATGACCAATAAACCAAGACGAGGTCGTAAAAATGTCTGATCCCACGCCTCTGCCGCTTATCGTTACCGGCATTCCTGAGCTCGACGTCATTCTTCGTGGCGGCCTGCCGAAGGATCGCATTCATCTCATTGAGGGACCCCCCGGGACCGGCAAAACCACCATTGCGTTAAGGTTCCTCATTGACGGCGTACGCAATTCTCAGCGCTGTTTATATGTAACCTTCTCCGAGAGTACTGCTGAACTCGTCAGCGCGGCGCGTACGCATGGCTGGAATGTTGAGGGGATCGATTTTTTTGAACTGGTTCCGGAAGAAGCCGAAGCTCACCGTCAACAGACCATTCTCTACCCCGCGGAGATGGAGTTCACCCAAACGATAGACCGCATCATTGAACGAATCGAGGCGACAAATCCGGATCGGATCGTGATCGACAGCGTGTCCGAGCTAAGACTTCTCGCTCAAGACGCGCTCGGCTATCGACGCCAGTTGTCGTCGCTCAAGCGCTTTCTACAGGGGCGCAAAGTGACCACAATAATGCTTGACGACCTGCGCTTTGGGGACCAGGGCGATCTACATAGCCTTGTTCACGGCGTCCTGTCGCTTTCTACGTTTGAGCGTGACTACGGCGCGGTCAGGCGCCGGATGCGGATCGTCAAGATGCGCGGAACTGATTTTCAGAGCGGCTGGCATGATTTTGCGCTCACCACTGGGGAGGTGCTTGTGTTTCCCAGCTTGATCGCCGAGGAGCATTCAATCGATATCACGGGCGAGCCGTTGCGGAGTCGAACAGGCCTCGATGGGGTCCTTGGTGGACTTGATCGCGGTACGACAACGATGATTATCGGACCATCCGGCGCAGGCAAGTCTTCGACCGCGCTTTGTTACGCATTAGCGGCGGTTGCGGATGGCGCGCACGCGGCGTATTTCTCTTTCGACGAGGCATACGAAACCTTTCTCCGACAAGGCAAGGGGATCGGCCTGGATCCTGAGCCCGCTCTGCAGACGGGGCGCCTCTCGTGGCGACGGATGCACCCGTCCCGCCTGTCACCCGGCGAGTTCGTATGGGCGGTGCGGCGCGAGGTCGAAGATAGTAACGCCAGGATCGTCGTTATCGACAGTATTAATTCGTATCTGAGCACGATGCCGGAGGAACGCTCGCTCATCGTGCACCTGCACGAGTTGCTGACATATCTGAACCGGCGCGGCGTCGTCACCATACTGATTCTCGCGCAACAGGGTGTCGTTGGTGATGTGCAAAACCCGATTGACCTTAGCTTCCTGAGCGACAACGTGCTGTTGTTGAGGTTCTTCGAGGCGATGGGGGGACTAAGACGCGCGCTCGCGGTAGTAAAGCGTCGAACGGGCAATCACGATCCCCTGATCCATGAGTTCCGGTTGTCCGCAAAAGGCATCGAAGTCGGCGCGCCGCTGCGCGAGTTGCACGGAATATTCACCGGGGTCCCGACTTATACAGGTGCAAACGAAGCACTGATAGACGATGAGAGCGACAATGGAAACCGTTGAACCGACGGCAGGCGTCATACTCATCTACGCGCCTACTGGCAGAGATGCCGACGTCATCCGGCAGACACTCCACGAGCGCGGAATAGCAGGATGCGCTGTCGCGTCGTTCGATGAAGCGTGCCATCTACTCCACCGTGACGAGGGGGTCGCCGTCGGCGGGATGATCGTCGCTGAAGAAGCGTTGGGTGGCGCCACAGCGGCCTTCACTAAGTGCCTCTCCAACCAACCTGCATGGTCCGACTTGCCAATCTGCTTGCTCACGGTTTCGGGAGGGCCGGAGAGCCCGCGGGCGCGCTGGCGTTTCTTCGAGTCGCTGGGGAACGTGACTCTGCTCGCTCGCCGTCTGCCAGCCGAATCTCTCGTGAGCGCTGCACGCGGCCTACTGCGAGCCCGGGCTCGACAACTTCAGACCAAGCACCACCTTGACGAGCTCAATGGCGCGGCTCAGACGTTGGAGCGCCGGGTCGAACAACGCACAGAAGAGCTGATGGCGGCGCAAGAAACACTGCGGCAAGCGCAAAAAATGGAGGCGATAGGGCAACTGACCGGCGGTCTCGCGCATGATTTCAACAACTTGCTGCAGGTCGTCAACTCAAACATGGAACTGGTCCAGCTTCGTATCCGTCAAGGGCGCGCGGCCGACATCGAACGTCAAATGCGCAGCGCTCACGAAGCTACGCAACGGGCCGCTGCCCTGACCCACCGCCTGCTTGCGTTCTCGCGAAGACAGACGCTGGATCCAAAACCTGTCAGTCTCAACCGCCTCGTTTTAGGCATGCTCAGCTTGATCGAGCGAACGATCGGGCCGTCGGTCTCGATTCACGCTGACCTTGGTACTGATGTGTACTGGACCATGTGTGATCCGCCTCAGCTCGAAAACGCCGTCTTGAACCTCTGCATAAACGCACGTGACGCAATGCCTGATGGCGGCGCACTGCGGATACGAACCGAGAATACAACGCTTGTGGGCAGGGCGGCTTTGCTGCACGATCTCCCGGCCGGCGACTACGTCATACTGTCTGTAGCAGACACTGGCTGTGGTATGACGGTCGAGGTCGCCTCCAAGGCGTTCGATCCTTTCTTCACGACCAAGCCTTTAGGACAAGGGACCGGCCTCGGGCTCTCGATGATATACGGCTTCACCCGGCAGTCGGGCGGGAAGGCGACAATTGAGTCCGAGGTTGGAGCCGGGACAGTTGTCAGCATCTACCTGCCAAGACTGATCGCAGAGCAGCCGCAGGTTGAAGAGGCGCCGCTGGCTGAGTCGATCCCGTCCGCAGTGAAGCGAAAGACCGTTCTTGTCGTCGACGACGAGCCCGAGGTGCGGACCGTATCGGCCGAAGTCCTCCGTGAAGCCGGCTACAACGTCCTGGAAGCGGCTGAAGGCATAACCGCGCTCAGCCTACTGGGGTCGAACCTAGCGATCGACATGCTTGTGACTGACATTGGCATGCCAGGGATGAACGGAAAGCAACTCGCTGATCGCGCCCGGCTAGCGCGTCCAGATCTGAAAGTTCTATTCATAACAGGGTTCGCGGAGAAGACGGCATTCCCAAGCGGCAATGTCGATCCCGGTAGCCATTTGTTGAACAAGCCTTTTCCCATCCGCGAGCTGGCACTCCGCGTCGGGCAAATAGTGAACGGAACCGTCTGAGCTGGGAAAACCACGCCATTACACATAAGTCGTGACGGTGGTGCGCCGCGAAAGGTCGGTTATGGTCAATGACATAGTAAAAGGGGTTCTGAACTCTTTCGACCTACTTGTGATTACCAACATCTTCGGGACGCCTTTGCTCCATCGGGAGACGGCAGATCATCGTCATGGGCAATCGGCCGATTCAAGTTGCTTTTCGTGCCACGAATAAAATGGATGCAATGGACGCCACGAATGGTCCGGTACGGGTCTGGCTCCAGCGCGCCTTCCGTGCCGAACAAGCAAATGAACAGCCGGCAGCAGTCAGTGTCACGGGGCTGCGCTGCCCGTCACGATCGCCAAAGCAATGCTGCGGACCATGCGCCGAACACTGCGTCGGCCCATTTCTGCTTGCTTATGGCCTGACTCTATAAGGAATCCCAAGTGTCGACGTAATTCGCGAAAACTGCCCGCAATCAGATTGATTCGGTAATGATAGCCTTTAGGTCAGACAGATTCGAAGTCGCACCCTGTTCGAGCCCGCTAGTTCGAATCTCGGACAGCCTTGCGCGCGAAGGCCAGATTTCTCCGATCGCGTCGATCTCCTCCTCGATCATTCGCTGCGAGAAGAACGACTGTTTGCGGCCGTGAGCTTCGGCACCTGGCCTTGAACCGGGGTAGCCATGCCTGGCGTGAGCATGCGGGCAGCTCGACACACGAAGCGTCCATCTGCATGCAAAATAACTGCCCGATTCACCGCGGCTTTTCTGCTCACGAATCACAGCGCGAGTGTGGGTAATGAACACTTCTGCATGCTCGAAGAGTTTGAATGGCTCCGTTTCGACACGCTCAGGTTTGGCGCCGTATTCCGCAGGCAGGTTCTCGATCTGCCCGACATTGAAGTCGCTCTTAGTCAGTTTGCTTGCATGCGTAAAGGCTCCGTGCTCGTTCTTATGTACGTTGGCGCCAAGCGCTCTTGCTTGCTTGGACGTGTTCTCGCCATTGGTCAGAGAGCCTTCGTCGAGCTGCTCAGGACGCCGTTATGACGCACGGGGAGCGTGATGCGGTCACCGACGTTTGTTGCTGTCCAACGCTTGACTCGGGCCTGACGCCTCGTTCGAGGTCAGCGATGGATTTTGTCGGTCACTCGGCTGTAGATGTCGCACAGAGGGATGTTGTTTTCGCTTTCATCGCCTTTCCTTCAGGTCTCGGGGTCGATGGATCGCGCCCATGCACCCAACGATCCTCGGGCGATGACCGCAGAGGCAAGCTGCAAGATCTGGGAGAGAAAAGGAGGATCACCCGAATTTTTCCCGCGCCTTTACGAAGAATTTTTGCGAATACCGCGCAGCCAGGGCGAAGCCGTTCCGTCGTAGCGCGCCAGGGGATCGTTGTCGAAGGGCCGGGCCTACAGACCCGGAGAGCGAAGCGAAGAGAGCCGGTCCGCGACCCGCGGAGTCGCCCGTCTTCGCGCGGCGGGCGATCTGCACTGCGATCGGCGCTAGACGGTTAGTTGCACAGGTTGCGATCGTATGCGCGCTCAAACGCAGCAAGCTGGCAGACATCTGCATGATTGCGCGAATTTCGGCGGGCGCGCTCTCTGTGGACACCTCAAGAACACTCACGGAAGCCGAGTCACGACTTCACCTTTTTTCTAGATATTCGCGCGGAAGCCCCGCCGGCCGGACGCTGCGACGAGTCGTAAACCGAAAAGTTAACTTGCGTTTACTTTTCGCAACGACTAAGCTTCGACCAATTCGACCGGATGGGTCGAAATATTCTGAATCGGTCCACTGGACGCTACGGGTAGAACGATGGACACCATCAAAAAGCTAAAGGCAGGGAAAACGACGGGCGCTGATCTCATGCACCTGGCGAAACTGTCGGACGGCATGCTGCAGAAAATCCGCGATGAGATGCTCGAGCCCTTTCCTCGAAAAGTGCCGCCCATTATCTCGTCTTCTCGACTGCAGGAGATGTGTGGTATCGACAAGCAGCGCATGGGCTACGTTCTCAAGAAAGGTGAGCTCCCCGCAGGCACGCAAGCCAAGGCGGGCTCCCCACGCCAGTTCACGGTCGAAGAGACGATTGCATGGATCCGCTCAGAACGCAATCCCCTCCCCCGCAACGGTCCGGCGAAGGTTATCGTTGTGGCGAATTTCAAGGGCGGGGTGACAAAAACCACGACCTCCACCCTTCTCGCCCAAGGTCTTTCGATGCGCCGAGGTCGCCGCGTCTTGCACATCGATCTTGACCCACAGGGAAGCGCAAGCACGTTGTATGGCATCAATCCTCACGCCGAGGTTGATTCATCTCAAACCGTCATGCCCTTGATCGAGGCTTATCTCGAGGGCCAGCCGTTCGATATGACCACCCTCCCCGTCCCGACTTACTGGCCCAACGTAGACATCATCCCGTCCTCTACCGAGCTGTTCAATGCGGAATTCATGTTGCCCGCACGGGCAGCCAGTGACGGGGAGGTTCGCTTTGAACAGGTGTTGCATGACGGATTGGCGCAACTGAAGGATACCTACGACTACATCATCGTCGATACCGCGCCGACCCTGAGCTACCTCACAATCAATGCGATTTTTGCGGCCGACGGAGTTATTGTGCCGGTCGTGCCAGACATGCTGAGTTTTGCGTCGATGGTGCAGTTCTGGCACCTGTTCGGTGATTTGATCAACGGGATGCAAGCGTTCGACGATGGTCGGGCCAAGGAGTTTGACTTCGTCGACGTCCTCGTAACCCGCATGACGTCAAAGCCCGCCGCGCAAATTCTGCAGGGCTGGATTACGCAGATCTATGGTTCGCGCGTCGTGCCTATCGAGATTCCCGAATCGGACCTGGCGCGCAACACCAATATGCGCTTCTCGACTTTCTACGATCTCGGGCCCAGCGATGTCGGAGCCGAGACGCTTCGCCGCATTCGCACTCCGGTAGATCAGTTGGTCGATCGCGTAGATGACAAGGTGTGCGCCATCTGGGCACAAGAGGAGTAACAATGGCTTCATGGATGAAGGAACAGGCTGCGCGGGCGAAGAACATTCAGGTGACGGCTGAGGACAAGGAAAAAGCCTTGGACGCCCAACCCGTACCCCCTCGCACAGCACCGGGTCAATTGATGCAGTTGCAAGCAACCGCGGAACGGCAACGCAAAGAGATCGCCGATCTCAAGGTGCAGCTGGACAGGGGTGCGCGAGCTAAGCGCCCTATCTCAAAGCTCCACGAGGTTCCTGGGCGCCGTCGTAAGCTTACTGCCGAGCAATACGCCGAACTAAAAGCAAACCTGGCCAAGTATCCGCTGGTGCACCCCGTAATCCTGGAGGCACGCGAAGACGGCGAATGGAACATCAACGCCGGCAACAACCGCGTCGCGATCTATCGAGACCTGGGCATCGAGGAGATCGATTCGATCGTTTCGGAGATGGAGCCGGATCAGGCCGAACGGCTCGCCTTCTTTTCGAATCTCTTCGCGCCCTCCCTCTCCGACTATGAGAAATACTGGCACTTTCAGCGCCTTCAAGAAACTGCGGACGCCCTTACCCAACAGGAGTTAGCCGCGGCGGTTGGATTATCGGAATCCCACGTCAGCAAGATCTTCGCGTTTGACGGGTTACCCGCCGAGGCAAAAGTCGCCCTCGAAGAGCGCCCTGACAGACTGGGCGCCGACGCCGCCGCTCAGCTTTCCCGCGCGCACTCAGAAGGGCGAACGAGGGAAGTCATCAACGCTGTCGAGCGCTTGGTCAAGGAAGAGCGTTACACGCAGAAGGAGGCGGTTTCGAGCGTGCAGGCGAAGCCTGCGACGAAGCCCCCTCCCGCGGAGACACTAGTGGTAAAGCATGGCAAGAGAAACTACTGCGAGATCACCACGCGTGGCGGCGTAATTGGTGTGCGACTTAAGGTGGAAGCAGAGCGTGCGAACGAATGGGCCAAAGAAATTCAAGCCCTGATCGAGTCGAAATTGAAGCAATGACTTTCGGCACGAAACTCGTGCGCAATCAGATACTTAGGCTTTTGACCAAAACACCTCAGATGCAGCCGACTTTCTAAGCCGCTGTTTTTATTGATCTTTCGTGACGAAACCAAGACCGATGCAAAGTTAAAGCCTGAAAGACAAAGGCCCCCAGCTGGAAACTGAGGGCCTTTGCGTACGTGGGCTTGGCTGGAAATCCTAGCACCACACTCCCCGGCTGGAAACCGGAAAGGGTACAACGCTCAACCCGGAGTGTAGCGCAACAGGATCGACAGTCAAGCGAAACCCATCCATTTACCGTAATGGATCGCTCGACATGTCTATCGCGCAACGCTTCGTTGCTGGCGAGGGTGAAGCACATCCCGAAGATTCGGCCGCCCTCACCGCTTTCCGCTGTGACTCGACCAACCTCCCTTGGATCATCTTCCGGGCGGCGTTTCGCGCCGCGCACATCGAACAGATCCCTCCCCGCGCCCGTGCCGTCCTTTCCGCCCTCGCGCGGACCGTCGACGCAGCCAAGCCGTTCGGTGCCATCTTTGCGCGCCGTGAGCTCCTCACCGGCCGCGCGCTGCAATCCATGCGGACGTTCTATCGCAGTCTCGACGATCTCGAGGTCGCCGGACTCATCGAGCGACGTCCCCAGGCCCGCTATGCCGATGCCGGCTTGTTTGGTCGCGCCTACCTTCATCTCACTGAACATGCCGCAGCTCTCCTCGGGCTCACTGAGCACTCCCCCGCGCACAAGAGCGAAGCCGTCCGGACAACTGCGCCCGCATCGGCCCAGCCTTCTTTGTCTGTACCGTCTGCCAATGTGGCAGACGGTGGAATATATAAGGATCTAAACCCTTCTCCTTTTCAAAAGAGACAACCGGGCCAATTGCCTGCGGACCTTCAGCGCCTGCGAACCCTGGGTTTTTTTGATTTCTTGATTTTCAAACTGATGCGCGAGGCGCGTGAGCGCGGCAAGCGCCTCTCTGATGTCGTGGAAGCCACCTGGGACCACCTTAAGCTCGCGAAGGCACCGATCAGCTACTTGCGCGCCCTGCTCCGCAACCCGGTCGATTTCGCCCTCTTGGTCCGCCGTCGGAACGCCGAATACCATGCCGAGCAGGCGCGCGCGCAGCAGCTCGTGGACGCCCAAGCCGTTGCCCGCCAACATGCCGGCTGCACGTTTATCGATGCCAACGACGCGCGCCAGTTCGTGATCGGGGCCAGCGGTGACTCCCTGACGATCTTCAGCGTCACGGAGCGCATTGGTCGCCAGGCCGCCGGATGGATGCCGTCGTTTGCGACGGCGCTTGCTTCCGGGAAACTTCGCCCAGCTACCGCGCTCGATCTCGAGCGCTTCGCCCACGCGCAACGCCAGGCGCTCGGCAAAACACAGGCTCGTGCGATCCTGCCGACGCACACGAAGCCTCCGGTGACGCGCGCGGTACGGGAGCACATCGCCGGTCTCCGTCAACTCCTGAAAGAGCGAGGAGCGTGCGCATGACGTTGGTCGCATCCGCCCGCCGCCTGCGCGTTCTCATGACGCCCATGGCGCGCACTTCACCGACGATTACGTTGCAACGACCGTGGCGGCGAGGCAATGCGATAGCCCCGATAGAAATGCAACTACCGATCGCTCCGACCAAAAATCGACCCATTGCCGGTTCGCGCGCATGCGATGGGCGCTCGCAAACCAGCGCTTAAGATGGCGATCGCGGCGGCACGATGGAACGACCTGAGCGAGACCCAAGGCTACTTCGCTCTTAGGGCTCCGACACACAGACGACCTCTGCAGCGGTCCCAGGCGACCAACGGCGATCCAAAGCGCCGTGCAAGAAGTCACGCTGCGGGAACCAGTGCGGCGATCTCGGCGTGCAAGATGGCCGCTGCGTGTCCGGGGATTCGCGTTTTCAGACAAAGCGCGGGCGCGCCGGTGTGGTGTTCCGGAAGCCTTGTCGGCTGGAACTGGCGATCGCGAAAATGGACTCGTGGAATGTACGGCGGGTCCGCCCGCGGATATTTGCAGCCCGGTGCAGGTCTCGCGAGCTGGCGAGAGCGGCCAGTTTCGACGGTGTGGCCAGTGACTGATCGAATTGCGCGAGCAGTGCTTCTTCTGCAGCGGAGACGTCGGACCGATCGTGACTTTCAGAGCGCGCCGACAGCGCGTGTCGAGAGAAAAGGGTGGTTACGTCGGGCACCGGATTCGCGGCGGACGCTGCATCCAGCGAAGAGGCCGAGAGCCGCCGGTGGCGCCAAGACGCCGAACATGTCTTCGCGACCCAGTCATTGGCAGTCATTCAACGGACCGACAGACGGCCGTCGGGCGACTTCATCAAATGTGCAACCGCGCGCTCCGGGTTTGGTCCATTCGCGCCGACCGCTGGTGGAGGGGCGTCGCCAGCGCGTCGCGGCGGGTCCAACCATCGAACGAGTCGCACTTCGACTAGGCTGATCAAAGGCCGCGCACGGGAGCCGTTCATACCGTTCTCGCGCGGTGGGGCCAAGCGCGGGAGGGCGGAGCGAGTTTGCCTAGGGGTATGCAATGGCATTGAGACTGATACTCCGGAAGCGGTCGCGTCTTGATCTTCTCGACCGCCTGGTGCCCGCCAGCGGGTCAAGATAGCGTCCGGAGCTACTGAGGGTGGCGCCGTCGTCAACTTTTGAGATAAGGAAATACGGCAACTGGTAAGGTCGGGTGGTTTAAGGACAAAAGGGGTGGGCCGTATGACGCCCGATGACGGGGACGGTTTGTTCGCCCATTTCTCGGAGATCCGCACCGAGGTTAAAAGCGCTGAAGGAACGGCAGAAGGCGACATTCGGCGAGAATATGAGTCCAAAGGGCAACCAGGCAGCGAACATCAAGCCGGCGTACGCGCTGGCGGGAAACAGCAGTCATCGTAAGCCAGGCCCCGACGAATTCCGCCCATCGCACCGTCTCCGTGCCCGCCAATCGCTCTCTCGTACGCGTACGTACTTCACCGGCCGAGCAGCGGGGCGAGACAGCGCGCCTAGTTCGACCGGACGCTTCAACACAGGAACTACGATGATCGCGGATAAATCATCTGGAATCCTACACGTATCGCGACTTCATGCCCTCTTGAAGGCTGCCTAGGTGTGAAACATTGCTGCGGGAATGGCGCGTCAATCTAAGCTTCTGTTTTAAAAGACATTCTTTGGTAAATTCTAGGCCTAATCGAACTTTGTTTCACGCAGACAGGCGCCGGGGCGCATCTCACGCCACCGTTCTGCGGCCCGAACGGACCCAAAATGCCTGTCGGACGCTTATTTGTATCAATAGAACGAATTCCGTGCTAATTGATACGTTAGGCAAAAACCGGTTTCTGGCGTAGTAGGCGCGTCCACTGGGTCGGCCCACTGCCCGGGTGCCGCGGCACGCAGCGGTGACGCTCGATCGCTCGGCACGAAACGGTCGAGTTGCTAACGCGCGCCTAGAAGAACATGCCTTGGCGCGTTTGCGAGGTGACGATCCGATTGGCGCCGCACTACCTCGAAAAACGGTATGTCGTTGGCGGCGAGTGTCCACGCCCGAGAGTTTCCGGCGTGCTGCAGAACGCGTTCTATCGTCGCCTCGGCGCGCGGGGAAATGATCAAGTCTGCGTCGCCAAAAGGCCCTATCCTGAAGATAGTGGGCGAGATAGATCATCCGGATCAATTCGTTGACCAATTAGGCAGAATCGGAGCCACTTCGGCATCCGGCGAATGTCAGATGGCTCACCAAGGAGATTTCTTGCGCTGCCTTCTCTGGCATCGTTAACAGCATGGCCTTCTTGAGGGGCTATGCAAGGACGTACGGGAAGGTCGAGTATGTGCGCAGCGCGAAGGCAAGCGGCAAAAAACATCGAGGAGAGCTCCGCGTCATGCGGACTTCTGACGCCGCGATGATGCAGAGTTGAGCGTCTCGCGGAAGGCTTCCACCGTGCAGCAGGTGCTCGATGCGCACAGCTATCCCTCCCGCAGTGAATCGTGAAATGCGGGCGGAAGCGGGCAGGGCGCAGGCGCGTCCGTGGGTGCGTTCTACGTCGACGGTGCTATCGACCGAACCCATGCGCCTCGGTGCCCAGACTAATGCAATACAACTATGAGAAACCGATGGTTTATAGTCTAAAGTATTGCGTTAGCGTGTCGCCAGAGTTTGCAGTCGCGGCAACGCGATTCCTTCCTCGCCGGCCAAGCCAACGCGCATGGAACTGGCCGTCGTCATCGCGCTAGTGGAGACCTTCGGCGCTGCGCTCTATAAGGAAGCGCGCATGTCTTCGTGCTCGACTTCATCGCCGATAACGTACGGTGCCGGTCCGAAACCGGCTTCGATGTCTCCGCCGTTGCGTAAAAAAACACTGCTCGCCGACGCGCTGTCCGAGGTCCGTCTCGCCTTCGAGTTCCTATGTGCAACTTGGCACGAGGTGTTTCTCGCCCGGACGCACGCGTTGCGCGCCGGGATCGGCGCGCGTGCGTTCCCCGAGGCGGATCCCACGCCGTCTTCGAATACCTTCAACAACGACCCCTCCTGCAAGGAGGACGAGGCCCGTGGGAAGATGACGAGAACGGGGAGGGAGGTCATGCCTGAGCGCGCCGCTGTTGCCCACCCCGCGAACAGAGAGCCAGGGCGATTGGCTCACGCGCGAGGATTCCCAACGCTGCAAGCGCACATCTTCCCAGTCCGATGGAATTGGTCGAGGCGGTCCGGGAGGAAATTCCGGACTTCCGAGAGCGATATGAGGTTCCAGATGGGCTCTACCGACAGTATGTCCCGGCTTACGACGAGATCGTGGTGCGTTAGCTTCTCGTGAATGCGCTGTTCACCCGCGCGATACACAGCGCGGCGACATTTTTACCAACTTTCATCCAGACCGCCTCAAGGTGCTTCGCGCGCGTGCCTTGACCTGCGCCGCGTGAACGATCGCGGCAAGGAGCGGCCGGCAGTCTCGTTCATGTGGGCGATAGCCACATCGTGCTTGCCCTTGAGCGCGAAGTCGACGTATTGAGCCCGACTGGCCCATACAGCGACTCCACCCAATTGATCTCCGCGACTCGCGCGCGTACCTCGGGCGGCACATCCGCGCCGCGTCAGCTTGTTTCGGGCATCAGAACGAACTGGAAACGGATGAACGAAACCTGAACGCGGACGAGCAAACGTTGTATTGCACATCTCTGTTTGGTAACGACGCCCCGTTTGTTATCGACGTCAATGTCGTGAATGCGCACGGTGCTTTTCGTACGCAGATGCGATACCGTGCGGATATAAAGCCGGTCTCGATTACAGTCGATAAACACTAGTCAAAAAAGCGCCGAGTGCGCGATCCGAAAACTCCATGAACGATAAAACAGCCATCCGACTCGCGCACGACGATTCGTCGCGGCAGTGCACAGGTTGCCGCATCCCTGCCGACGAGATCTTCGATCTGGCGTTTGCGTTCCAACCGATCGTCGATACGCGGACGGGCACCGCGTACGCGCATGAGGCGCTTGTGCGCGGCCCCGGCGGCGAATCGGCCGGATCGGTGCTTGCACAGGTCGACGAAGCCAATCGCTACCATTTCGATCAACGCTGCCGCACCGTTGCGATCGAACAGGCCGCAACGCTCGACATGAGCGGATACCTGTCGATCAATTTCATGCCGAACGCGGTTTATCAGCCGGAGGCATGTATCCGCAGCACGTTCGAGGCAGCCGAAAAGTTTCAGTTTGCGAGCGATCGCATCATCTTCGAGACCGTCGAAGGCGAGAGCATCATTAGCCGTTCGCATCTGGTCGAGATATTCCGTGCCTATCGACGCTTTGGCTTTCAGACCGCCATCGATGATTTCGGCGCGGGCTACTCAGGCCTCACGCTGCTCGCTGAATTCCAGCCCGATCTCATCAAGCTCGACATGGAACTGGTGCGCGGAATCGATACGGATTCGGTGCGGCAGAGCATCGTGCGAGGCGTGCTGTCCATGTGTCGCGACCTGGGCATCAGCGTGATCGCCGAAGGCATCGAAACCCGCGGCGAGCGGGATTTCTTCTTCGCGCACGATGTAACGCTGATGCAAGGCTATCTCTTCGCGAGGCCCGGGTTCCGCTCGCTGCCTGCGCCAACCGAGGACTGGAGAGTCGTGCACACGATGTGACGCAACGAGCCGGAGCGCCCACGCGTCGGCGGCTCGCCTTCGCACGCAGGCAAACGCTCGATCCGATGGCGATCTCGCCGAACCGCCTGATCAATGGCATGCTCAATCTGACATGGCGCACCTTGGGGCCGCCGTCGAAGTAAATGCCGAGCTCGAGGAGACCCTGCACACGACGTTGAGCGTCCCGGTCTCACGGGGGAGCGCCGTGCACAACCTGAAGATCAACACATGCGGCACGAAGCTCGCGAGCAGCGCGCTACGATCCACCGGCAATGTTTCCCTTCAAGGACGCCTGCGCGGCTGACTGGCTTGAGCGACGGTACTCATCGTCGACGACGAAGCCGACATTCACCTGGGCCGCACCGAAGTGCTGACGGACGCCCAATTCGACTTCATCGAAGCGAGCGACGGTTCGTCCGGGGCTCAATATCCTCAAATTCGAGCGTGGAGATCGATATCCTGTTCAGCGTTATCGGCATGCCGGACATGAACGGGAAAGAGGCGGTCGACCGGGCGTGGTCGAGCCGGCCTCTCTTGCCAGAGCTCATCATGACGGGATATGCGGAGAAATTGGTTTTCGGCAACGGCAAGGTAGAGGAGGGCGTGCAGCTTCTGACGAAGCCGTTTTCGATCGAAGAAATCGTGCTGAGAATCAAGGCCATGATCGACGCGGAAGACGCATGTGCTCGACGTCGAGCCTCGCGGAACGCAAGGCCGCAGCGTCGTGTCGCGGGGTCATTTCGAGTACACTGCCGACCTGAAGTGGCGGAATGGGAACCGACAGGTACGGAACGGCGGCGGCAAAAGGGTAGCGATGCCCCGGCTTGCCACCCAACATAATGGATCGACGCAATGGACAAACTCGCGCGGCTACGCAGCGAAGTTCCGGGACTTGACGATATCTGCGACGGCGGACTGATAGCGGGCTCGTCCTATATCGTGCAGGGGCGGCCGGGAGCGGGAAAAACCATCTTTGCCAATCAGATTGCCTTTGCGCAAGCCCGTCAGGGACACAAGGTTCTTTACATCACGCTGCTTGCGGAATCGCACGACAGGCTGTTCCAGTCGCTATCGGCGCTGAGTTTCTTCGATGCGAGCCGGCTCGGCAAGGATCTGACCTACCTCAGTCTTTTTCGCACGCTTCGCGAGAAGGGACTGGATGCACTGGTCGCGTTGCTGCGCTCCGAGCTTGCGCGCACGCAGGCCAGCATGCTGGTGCTCGACGGATTGCTCAATGCCCGCGAAAGCAGCGAGACCAATCTGGACATCAAGACCTTCGTTGCGGAATTGCAAGGTCATGCCGCGTTTACCGGTTGCACGGTTCTGTTTCTGACCAGTGCCCGGATCGACGAATCCAGTCCTGAGCACACAATGGTCGATGGCGTGCTGCATCTCGAGGAAAACCTGTTCGGCTCGCGCACGGTACGTCACATTCGCGTTGCGAAATCCCGCGGCAGTCGTGCGCTCAGCGGCTTGCACCTCTATGAGATTTCGGAACGCGGCATCGCCGTGTTTCCCCGCCTTGAAGCAACTCTGGCTCGACCGTCCACGCAGGAGACCGTTCCGTTGACAAAGGTCGCCACGGGTACGGGCGGGCTCGACGAACGGCTCGGCGGCGGTTTGCCTGCCGCCTCGATGTCCGTCGTAGTGGGACCCGCCGGCAGCGGCAAGACGACCTTCGGAATCGGCTATCTCAACCGCGCCACGGTCGAGCGGCCGGCCGTGCATTTCGGTTTCTATGAAACGCCCGAGCGGCTCTATGCGAAAGCGAAGGCACTGGGTCTCGATCTGCAAATGCTCGTCGAAAAGAAGGCGCTGTGCATGTTGTGGCGCCCGCTCACCGAAAATCTTCTCGACAAGCTCGCATACGAACTGCTCGACGCGGTTCGCACGACGCGCGCACAACGTCTGTTCATCGATGGCCTCGCCGGTTTCGAACGCGCAACCGTCGATCCGCATCGCATGGTCGAATTTTTCGCGGCGTTGAGCAACGAGCTGCGAGCCATCGGCGTGACGACGGTGTGTACCTGGGAGACGAAAGAGCTGTCGGGGCCGTGGCGCACCAATCCATCACCGGAAATCCTGTCCCAGATCGACAACGTGATCGAGATGCGTCATCAGGCGGCAGACGGCGCTTTGCGACGGAGCATTTCGGTGCTCAAGGTTCGCGACAGCCTCTTCGATACCTCGACGGCGGAAGTGCGGATTTCCGGACTCGGCGATGGACTGCACGTAACGGGAACGGTGTCCACGGCGCGAGGCGCATTGGGCGACGACGCGAGCGGACGATAGCCAGGCTGCGCGCATGGCTAATCTTGTCGTCGTGGACGACGAATCTCTCGTTACCGATTTCCTGAAATTCCTGCTCGAAGACGCAGGGCACGTCGTGCATGTTGCTTCGAACGGTGCGGAGGGGTTGCAGACGATTCAGCGCATCAGACCGTCGCTCGTCGTGACGGATTTCATGATGCCCGTTAGTTCAGGCGTAGACCTTGCGCGAGCGCTCAGCAGCGACGATGACTTCCGGCAGATTCCGATCGTCTTGTGCAGCGCGGCTCCGCATGCGGTCGAACCGGCCGATCGGGCGTTGTTCGTGGCGATACTGCAAAAGCCTTATCCGCCGTTTCGTCTGACCGAACTCGTGGCATTGCAGGTGAAAGAGGCGCCGTCGGGTGGCGGGGCCGGCCGAAGTGACGAACAAGCAGGATTCTGAGCACGTGCGTCAGTCCCGCGCCGGAATTCCAACCGTTTTTGTATGGCTGTGAGCTGTCCATGACGCGTGTCCTTCTCGTTGATGACGAACCTGATCTACTCGAAGCGTGGAGCTTCGCGCTCGAATATTCCGGCTACGAGGTGGAGCGCGCTCGCGATGGAAGAGAGGCCATTGCCGCGATGCAACGCTCAGTGCCCGACCTGCTCATCACCGATCTGATGATGCCCGGCATGGACGGAGAGGCATTGTGCCGGAACGTTCGCGAACGGCCGGAATGGGCGGCGGTCCCTATCGTGTTGCACACGTCCGCCCATGTGGCTCGACCTGCGGGCATCGTTCTCTGGAATGCCTTGCTCAGAAAGCCCGCTTCGATGGCCCAGTTTCTGAAGACCGTCGCTGAACTCACGCAGGGCTCCGCACAAGGAGAGGATCACTCGTGATGAAGCGTCCTCCGGCAACATCATCACGGCTGTTACGATGACAGGCTCGACTTCCCGTCCATCGGAAGCAAACGCTGTCGGTACGGCCGACCGGGCGATCTTCGACCGCATGATCGAGCCGTATCTCATGCTCGATCAGTATTTGAGCGTCGTGTTCGCGAACCGTGCATGGCTCGCGACGTTCGGCGAGACCGAAACGGCGTTGGGCCAATGCGATCATCTGATCCACGCGCTTGTCACGAATCTTCACCCGGGTCAGCGCCGCCGCTCACCGGCTTTCAGCCTGGACACTGCGGATCGCGTCGACGCGACGTGCGACCAGCCATCGCGATACTGGCAGATTCACGTCTCGCATCTTCCCGCGACCGATGATGAATCGCCGCTCATCCTGCTGCGCTTCGATGACGTCACGATGCACACGCTGGCGACGCGGACGGAACGGCAAGAGAAAGCGCGACTGCGCTCGCACGCCCGCCTCCGGCAGATTCTTGCGAGAGAAGCCGAGCAGCGCCTGCACAATCATCGCGTGCGGTTCGAACGTGCGTTGGCTTTCGCTGGCGTCGGCGCGTGGGAGATCGACGTCGGAACGGGCGCGGTGCATTGCAGCGAACAATGCGTCGTAGATCTCGGTTTGCAGGACAATATCGGACTGGATCGGGAAAAGCTGTTCATCGAACAGCCCGATCCGATTGCCGAGCACTGGCAGGCGCTGCAAGAGAAAAGAAGCTTCGAATGCGAACGACGCATCGACACAACGCACGGACATCGATGGGTCCTGATTCGCGGCACGGGACAGTTCGCGGATGACGGCACCATGCAATCGGTCATGGGCTTTACGCTCGACATCACGTCGCGCAAGGAGCATGAGCTCGAACTGTCCGCGACGGCCGGAGAGGAACGTTCGGGACGCGAGCGCAGCGAAGCGCTCGCCAAGACGATGGATCATTTCATCGCGGCCGTCAGCCACGAGTTGCGCTCGCCTCTAAACGCCATCGTCTCCTGGGCCGAACTGCTACAGGTCGTCGCCGATCCGTCTCACGTCGCGCGGGCAGGCGAAGCGATCCGCCGCAACGGCCGCCAGCTGTCGCATATGGTCGACGATCTGCTCGATAGCGGTGCGGTCGTTACCGGCAAGCTCTCAGTTCATCTGCAGCCGGTGGATATCGGTGCGCTCGCGCTCAACGTCGTGGAAGACATCCGCAAGAACGCGGAGCACAAGGGTCTTCGATTGCAGACGCCGCACATTGAGCCGTGCATCGTCATGGCGGACGAAAGTCGCCTTGAACAAGTCGTCTGGAACCTGCTGACGAACGCGGTGAAATTCACGGACGCGGGCAGCGTGTCCATTTCGGTGAGTACATGCGATGGACAGGCGGTGCTGACCGTTCACGACACGGGGCGCGGCATTGCGCGCGATGCGCTGCCGGACGTATTCGACCGCTTCCAGCAGATTGCGCCGCAGTCGAGCGGCCGCGTCGGCGGTCTGGGGCTCGGACTGTGGCTCGTCAAGAACATCGTGAGCCTGCTCGGCGGGACGGTCGGCGTTGCGAGTCCAGGAAGCGGACAGGGCGCAACTTTTACCGTGCGTCTGCCGCTCGACTCGACCTTCCGATGAGAGGCGCAGGGTTCGATCCACATGTGTGGCGGCGTGCGCCCAATCCCTGACCGCCGATCTGCGCTACCTGTCGCTTTCCGGATGCATTCCAATCTGTTCAGCCGCGGCTAAGCGCGTTGCTAAAGAGAGAGGCGCCAACAGGCATCCTCTTTATCGGATGGCTGCGCAGTGATGCAAGACTGCTTGAAATTTGGCGGCGCTTCCCGAGTCTGTTTTAGCCGACTTGACCTCGGAAGCGCTCATGCCCGGTTCGTCTGCCAACTGTTCTTGCGCCTGAATCCAAAATTCGGCTGAGCGACCTTCCGGACTACCGGCTTCTTCCCAAAGGCGGTAGGCTCATGTTTTCCTCCGTTCGTCAGTGATGTCGATGTTCTGCGCATCGCGCATCGAGCGTGCCGCGCGTCTCTTCAGGCAACGGGTCCGTGTACGAAGTAGCGAAGCAATGGCGCGAAGGTCATCGCGTCGGTCGGCTTCGCGCAAAACGCGTCGAATCCCGCTTGCTTCGCGCGTTGCAGATCGGCCTCGCCTGCTGCCGCCGAATGGGCGATAAGGATGGTCCCGGACGTACTCGCGTCCGCGCGAAGGCGGGCGGCGACTTCCAGTCCGGACATGTCGGGCATCCAGATATCCAGCAGGACAACTTCGGGCTTGCATCGCGTGGTCGCGTCGATTGCGCCGAGGCCGCCGTAGACGGCATCGGTATCGAATCCGCACACGGCCAGAACCATGCTGATGGCGTCGGCCGTATCCACATAGTCGTCGACGACGAGCACCCGGGGCGTGCCGGGCGCGGCTTTCGTTCTACGCGTCCAGATTGCGCACTTAGGTACCAGGTATTCGCTCACGGCACTCATGATCGGTTCGCGCATCGATAACGGCTCGAGCGGCGCTGC
>NZ_FCOI02000018.1 GCF_001544795.2 Caballeronia temeraria
TCTCCGTCAAGCTGAACGCGCCCATCATGCGTCGAAATATTCAGCACTGAGATACGGTCGTGCCGAGTCGCATACCGTTGAAGCGTTTTAACGCGGGTACGCTCGCCGAGTCGACCGCACGTGCGCGACGCTCGCGCGATCCCGGCGAAGAGCGGCGACCGCCTGAGCGAATGATCTCAGGCGGCGTTTCATTGGCGCATGTGAGACATGTCGCGTTGCGCTCGCCGTATAGTGTCCCTGGCTTCAACCTGGTTCGTGCTGCGGGCATTCCGTTTGGAACCAATAATCGACCAGGCGTTGTGCGGCCTGGAGGTCGTCCGGGTAGTATGGGTCGTCATACCATGGCGACGGGTCGTAGCCCGCTTTTCTCAGCGCAGCGAGTTCGCTTTGGTGTTGCGCCATCGTCGGAGAAGCGTTACTCCTGAGCGCGGCCAGGTCGCGGCACTCAGTCGGACTGAGGTGCGGCCCCGCATACGGCACATACGGGCCGCTGCCAATAACGCATCCGGCAAGCGCAAACGCGATCACCGGTAGCGTCGACCGGACTCTCAGCAAGGCAATCATGACGCGTCCTGCCTACTTGTCTCTACTTCCAAGTTCGCTATGTTTGTGCGAGTGTGTTGCGCCGTGGACCAGTTCATAGTGGGCTCCTTTGCCGCTACGGGTGGGCGGAAAGTGCTCGCCTTCAACGCGTGTGACTTCAAAGCCTGTTCCGCCGTCACTCTCCGTCACCACCTTATAAATGCCGGAGGTCTGGACCTTCTCGCCAGGTTTGTGCTGCTCTGCCATGATCGTCTCCCTGTTGATGTATCAGTCGGGCCTCAGCAATGCGCGTTCCGTGCGATGAAGGCGGTCAGGGAGCCTTCTTCTGAAGATTCCGGAATTCGTTGAAGTGGCGGATCGCTTTGGTTGCCTCGCCCAACTCCTCGTGGATTCGCGCCGCGTTGAAATGAGCGTCTGCGAAGTCTGGCGCGAGCTCGATGCAGCTTCGGTATGAGTGAAGCGCATCTCTCAGACGGCCCGAATCCTCCAGCGCGACGCCGATATTAAAGTGCAGTATGGGATCGCCAGGCTGGTACCGCAGCGCGCTTTGATAGACTGCTATCGCTTCGGCGAACCGTTCTGACTCGACGAGAATGCATCCGAGATTCAAGGATGCGTTGGTGTAATCAGGGGCGCGCTCAAGCGCCTCGCGGTACACCGCCTCGGCCGCGTCGACGTCACCTTCCTCGAGTGCTTGAGCGCGACGAAAAAGGATGATGGCGGCCTCGCGGGCGTCAATCGCCCGTTGAGCTGCCGGAAAAGGAGCGACCTCACCGCACGCCGGCCGTGGCTCGAAATCCAGCAGTAGCTGTCCGGTTTCTGCATCCCACTGACGGCTGATTTCGTCTCGCACGGCAACGCGATTCCCAACCGCTGCGATTCGCACGCTTGTAAGCGATCCCTCGCGCGTCCAGCTCTTTCTCAGATGGTCGAGGGCGCGAACGATCTTCATCGGCGAAACGCCCGCGACGCGCAACGCATGTGCGGCCCTAAGCATCACGATGTCCTGGAAGGTGAAGCGGAACTCGCGCCGACCTCCGGTTGCGGGCGACACGAAGCCGGCCGCAATCAGTCGCTCAACGACGCTGCGTGAAACGCCGAGCATGCGTTGCACGTCGCGCAAGCTGTATCCGTCGTCTCGCATATCACCGCTTCGTACCCGTCTTACGCGCTGGGGCGGGCTGTTCGTCAGTCATCGCGCGGCGCACTGAGCGACGCTTGGGCACGGGCGCCTCCTCAGTTGGTGCTTCCTGTGCTGGTGCTTCGTCGGCCGAAGCTTGGGCCCGTATCCCTCCACGGGAAGTCCTGTGCGCTGTAGGTCGAGCTGCCGGCGGCTCTGCAAGAGGCTTCTTCTTCAGACTGGCGCGCAACGCCTCGACAAGATCGATGACCTGTGCGCCGGGCTGCGCAATCGTCGGCGCCGCGGTGATCTTGTTGCCTGCGATCTTCTTATCAATTTCCGCGAGAATGCGTTCCTTCTCCTCATCCTTGTACGCCGCCGCGTCATAGCCATCGACGCGGTACTGCTCGATAAGCTGCTCCGCAAGCTGCAGTTCCGCTGGCTGGACCTCCGGATGCTCAATGCCGATGTCCGCCTGAGAGCGGACTTCGTCCGCATAGAGCAATGTTTGCAGGATGATGCCGTCGCTGCCGGCGCGTACTTGCACCATCTTCTGCGAACCCTTCCACACCCACTTCGCAAGCGCACAGGTTCCGCTATCCTTCATCGCCTGATACAGAAGTTGGTACGGCTTGCCGCCACGTTTGTCGGGTGCGAGAAAGTAGGACTTATCGAGATAAATCGGATCGATGGCTTCACCAGGCATGAACGACACGATGTCGATCGTGTGGCTTGCGGTGACTTCCAGGGCCTCGAGCTCCGATTTTTCGAAAATGACATACTGGTCTTTCTCGAACTCGTAGCCTTTGACCATATCAGCGCGCTCAACAACCTTGCCGTCGTGCGGGCAGACGTACTGTTGTCTGAGTCGAGTGCCGCACTCTTTGTGCATGAGGTTGAAGCCGACGCCCGACTTACTCTCCGTGGCGGAGTAGACCTTGACCGGCACCGAGACGAGACCAAAGCTTAAAGTCATTGAAGCGATCGAACGAGCAGCCATCGTTCCCCTCCTTGGGTAGCGGTCCCGTAGCCGCCACGTAGCAATACGTAGCGGCCCCGTTGCTGGCCAGGCACTTCAGGTTATCTTGGCGACGTGGGCCTCGTCCATTCGTCGATGCCGGCTTAGCCCGGCGGCCACCCGCCATTCTTCGAGCACGCGCTCGAGCAGATCGTAGGTGACCGGCTTGCGCAGATATCCGTCAAACGACGGAAACTCATTGTCGCCCAAATCCGACCTACCCGTCATTGCTACCATGTAAGCCGTCTGCGACGCCCCGTTCAATCGGAGCCTGTTGCAGATATGGCGACCGTCGCCATCGGGCAGTTCGACGTCCGCGAGGATCACATCGAACAGTTGGCGGCTAGCCAGTGCGCGCGCGGTTTCACAGTCGTGTGCGATAGATGGCTCGTGACCCATCTGTTCGATGAGCGCGGTCAGACCCGCCGCAAAGTCGTGGTCGTCGTCCAAAACGAGGATTTGCATGGTGTTCCCCAGCGGCGCTGCGGTTTTTGACCGCGTGCGCACGGCTGATGCATAGACGATGCAAACTCTTGACGCAGCCGATCAGCCGCGGCGTTACTGCCTTCAACAGATTTCCGGGCGGCGCGTGTAGATGCCAAACTTCCAACGACAGGCAAAAAGGGCGTGGCTGTGATCGAAGGCTTCAGGAGAGGCGCGGCGCGGTCAATGGAGGCGAAGCGGGCGGGCTTTCCGAACTCTTTAGCACCCGTCGACATAGGACATGGCGATTCTCTTGGCGGCCAAACACGCGGCTCGGCTTCTGAGGTAGCAGGCGCTAGGGGAGACGCTCGGTCGCCGAAGACAAAGATTGTCCAGTCGACCAGAAATCCGCCCAGGGGTCGCGCGACTGGAAACTCAGATATTCACGTGCCGTGTGGACATTCCACTGAGCGCCGCTCTTGAGATCGCTAAGCTGTTCCCACGCCACCGGCATTGAAACGCCCATTCCGGGTCGCGCACGCGCTGAAAAAGCCGCCGCGGTCGTCTGCCCCTTCCCATTGCGCAGGTAGTCGACGTAGACCTTGCCGAGGCGATTCGCGGGCCCGGATATCGCAGAGAAGCGCTCAGGAATCGTCTTCGCCAGATGTCGGACGAAGGCCTGCGAGAAGGACTTGACCGTCACGTAATTCAACTCTGGAATGAGCGGCACCACCACATGCAGCCCCTTGCCGCCGCTTGTTTTGAGCCATGACTTCAGATCGAGCTCGGACAGCAGCGTGCGAACGAGGAGAGCGCCCTCCTGAACGTGATTCCATTTCACGCCTTCGCCCGGATCGAGGTCGAACACCACCCGATCGGGTTTGTCGATCTGAGGGACGACCGAATTCCACGTATGAAATTCGATCGTGTTCATTTGTGCAGCAGAAAGCAAGGCGTCTGCGGTATCCACCGTCAGCAACGGCGGATGGTTCGGCCAGAGTTCGCGGTTGTGCGCAGTCAGGCCCGGCATCGCCGTTCGCTCGGCATGCTTCTGAAAAAATAGATTGCCCGCCACGCCATCGGGCGCGCGAACCAGGGCCACGGGCCGGTCCTTCAAGTGCGGCAACATCCAGTCGGCCACGCTCGCGTAGTAGTGAACCAGATCAGCCTTCGTAATCGCCGCCGTCGCATCAATGATTCTTTCCGGGTGAGTGATCTTGAGCTGCGGCGGCGGCTCTGGCAACTGTGTCTTTCCTCCTTCGCGGACGACGCTGCGTGCGGGCTTATCGAGGCGCAAACCTTTGAACGACGACTGCCGAATCACGCCTTCGCCGGTCCATTCGGCGAACTCGACTTCCGCGACCGTGGTGGGTTTGAGCCACCGTTCGCTGCCGGCCGCGCGTCTGGACCACCGCCGTGCCTTGGTGACCTGCACATCGAAAGGCGCCGCGTCGACCTCCAGTGGGATGAGCCGATTCCAAAGTTCCCGAGCAGTCTTTGCGTCCCAGCCGGTGCCGACGCTTCCCGCGTCATGAAGCGTATTGCCCACGTAGTAGCCAAGCAGCAGACTGCCGACCTCACCGGATTTGCCGCCGCGCCCGGTCATACCGCAGATGACCAGTTCTTGCCTGAGGCGGGACTTCGCCTTCAACCACGATTCCGTGCGTCCCGACTCGTATGGCGCATCTCGCCGCTTCAGTACCAGACCTTCCAGTCCGAGCCCCGCAGCGGCTTCGAACACCTGGGCGGGCGGCGCGTCAAAATCCTGACTGAACAGAAGCTGCTCGCCTGCCTCTGCAAGAACGCTCGCCAGTTGAGCTCGCCGCGCCCACAACGGTACCTTCCTGAGATCCTTTCCATCCAGGAACATCAGGTCGAAGAGGAAGAAAACGATGTCCTTGTTGTCCCGTCCGTCGATCGCGTTCTGAAGCGCCGAGAAACTCGGAATGCCGTCTTGGAGCACCACAATCTCGCCGTCGAGCCATGCGCTCAGAACCGGAAGTTTCTTTATCGCGACGGCGAGCGCCGGAAACTTCGAGGTCCAGTCGTGTCCGTTTCGCGTGAAGAGCTTGACTCGCCCTTCGTCGATGCGCGCAAGCAGCCGGTAACCATCTAGCTTTGTCTCGGTAATCCAGTCGCCGGTGCGAGGAAGCGAACTCGCCAGTGTCGCCAGCTGTGGCTCGAGTTTCTTTGGAAGCGGTGCTGGCACCGCGGCGGAAAAGTCGATCATGTCGATCGTGTCGATCGCCGACGCTTCGGCGCGAGCACGTCGCGCCGCTTTCGGCTCGCGTTCTTCAATCGGCCCCAAAGGATGCGCAACGACGCTGTCGGGAAGCGCCTTGATGACGTCGTATTCTTCGAGCGAGCGGGCCCACTCGTCTCGCTTCTTGAACAGCATCCACTGGTCTTGCTTGTCGTCCGGTTTGGAGATGCGCACCAGTTCCCATAAACCGGCAAGCTTCTGACCGTGCAAGCGAAAGATCAACTTCCCGGTCTCCATGCCTTTGACTGCGTCGCCGGCCGGCTCCCACGTACCGTGGTCCCACACGATCACCGTGCCTGCGCCGTACTGCTTAGGCGGGATGGTGCCTTCGAAGGACGCATAGAAAATAGGATGGTCTTCGACATGCACCGCCATCTGCTTTTTGCTGGGGTCGTAGCAGGGACCTTTGGGCACAGCCCACGAGAGCAAGACGCCGTTGAGTTCAAGGCGGAAATCGTAGTGCAGACGGCTCGCCCAGTGTTTCTGCACAACAAAGCCCGACTGGCGTGCGCTGTCGGACGTCTCGGCGGTAGACGCAGACGGCTCGGGCGTGATGCTAAAGTCCCGCTTCTTCCGGTAACGGGCGAGGGGCGGCGCGGTGGTGTCGCGAGGCGAGGCCATGCTGTGATAGTCGGTAAGGGCGGCGGCGCCCGATGATCATCGTCCACGACCAATGATCGTCGTCCACGACCGATGATCATCGCCCACAAAAATATGCGCGCACAGCACGGTTGGGCAACCGGAGCGCACGCGGTGCCCAGCGAATGCCATGTACTGTTCCGCGACTTCGCGACATTTAGGACGGTTTCTTGCCAGCATCCTCGTTCGTCGTGCCGTCCTCGTCGGTCTCGATGCGCGTTGTGCCGCCGGTCGCGGGCGGATCGCTTGCAGGGAATGTATCCTCCACCGACTGATCGACCTGGTCCTCCGACTTCTCGCTGGTGGGGTTCTGCTCTTTGGGCGCGGTAGCCATGGTGTGCTCCAAGGGGGGTGTCAGTCGCAGCGAGCACGAACCATTCCATTAGAAATTGCAGCACAGTGTTTCGCGAAGGCAACGACGCGTTGAGCACCGCGAGGCAAGCTGCTATGTTTGCAGCACTTTAACTTCTTCGAGAGACAGCTTCGATGGATACCCCGCTATCTGCAGACGAAATTCGTGTCCGCGCGTATCTGCTGTGGGAGGCGGAAGGCTGCCAGGGCGGACGTGACGAGCATTACTGGCTTGAAGCAATTGCCCAACTCGGACGTGAACGGGTCGAGGGGCCGGACGGTACCGGCGTCGACTCGGTCGCTGTTTCCGATGCTCCCCAACTTAAAGCGGGCAAAAAAGTAGGGACGAAGAAGGTCGGCCAAGAGGCGCCTGCCAGGGTGGGAAAAAAGAGTGACTCAGCGACGAACGGCAGACAGCAGACCGCGAAAACTCCCAAGGCGGCCGCGGAGGGTCAGAAGAAGGCCGACACGAAGTCTGAGGCCAAGTCCGAGTCGAACGCCGACGTGAAAGTGAAAGCGCAGGCCAAGGCGAAGGCGGGGGCGAAATCGACGACGCAGCAGAAGGCGGACGCGACTGCAGCCGCGCCGAAACCGCCGAAGCGGTCGAAGCGAATCAAAGCAGACGCCGGGCAGGAGCAGGCAAGCTAAGCAAAAATAGCTCAGCAAGAACAGATCAGCAAGAACAGCTCAGCAAGAACAGCGGCGGCGAGGGTTGAATCGGCGCACTGAGACTCGGCCCTGGCCGCGTGGACTTCAGCAGAAGTTGCGACTCACGGTCGTGAGGCCGCCGAGCAGATGGGACATGTCAACGAGGCGCTGGGCGACGAGGTGCCGGACCTCGCCTTCACACTGCCAGGTGCCATACACGGCGAGGAGTGCTGCGCCTAGGGCCTCTTTTCGCTGCTTCTCAAGTAGCGATGGCCAGACGATCACGTTGACGTTGCCCGTTTCGTCTTCCAGGGTCACAAACATCACGCCCTTGGCGGTGCCCGGCCGCTGCCTGACGGTGACGAGCCCGCAGCCCCGCGCCAGTCGTCCGTTGCGGTACGTGCGCAACGTCGCGGCGGGCATGAGCCGGTTTTCGAGCAGGATAGGCCGCAGAAGCGAAAGCGGATGCCGGCCCAAGGTGAGCCCCGATGCGTTGTAATCGCTGACGATGTCCTCGGCCTCGGACGGCGCGCCCAACGCTGGCGTTTCATCATCGATGCGGCTGTCGGCCAGGATGTCCCGGTCGGGGACGGCCGCGACCGATTGCCAAAGCGCTTCGCGGCGATTGCCGGCAAGCGAGCGCAGAGCGTTCGCCGCTGCGAGCACCTGGAGGTCCCGCCGATCGAGTTGAGCGCGGCCCGCCAGGTCACTCACGCTGGAGAACGGCTTCACGGCGCGCGCGTTCTCGATGCGTTCCGCTGCGCCGTCCCGCATGCCTTTGAGTAACGACAAGCCGAGACGCACGACGGGCTTTGCACGATCGATGCGACGCTCGAGCACTGAGTCCCAGCCGCTGACGGTGACGTCGATCGGCATCACCTCGACTCCGTGGCGCTTCGCGTCCTGCACGAGTTGTGACGGCGAATAAAAGCCCATCGGCTGCGAATTGAGCATCGCCGCAAGGAAAGCTGCCGGTTCGTGGCATTTGAGCCAGCTGCTTGCATAGACGAGAAGCGCGAAGCTCGCCGCGTGACTTTCCGGAAAGCCGTACTCGCCGAAGCCCTTGATCTGCTCGAAAATGGCCTCCGCAAATGCCTTCTCATAGCCGCGCTCCTGCATGCCATTGACGATGCGGTCGTAGTACTGCTGTAGTCCGCCTTTGCGTTTCCAGGCAGCCATCGCACGACGCAGTTGATCCGCCTCGCCCGGTGTAAAGCCCGCAGCCAGGATCGCGACCTGCATCACCTGCTCCTGGAAAATCGGCACGCCAAGCGTGCGGCCCAGTGCGATTTCCAGTGCTGGGCTGGGATAAGTCACCGGCTCGATCTTCTGACGCCGTCGAAGATACGGATGAACGGCACCGCCTTGAATCGGCCCGGGACGCACGATCGCAACTTCAATCACAAGATCGTAGAAAGTGCGTGGTTGCATGCGCGGCAACATGCTCATCTGCGCGCGTGATTCAATCTGAAACACGCCGACCGTATCCGCCTGGGAAATCATCTCGTACGTCTCGGGATCTTCCGACGGGATGTCCTGCATCTCGAAACGTTCGCCGCGCTGCTCGGAGACGATGTCGAGCGTGCGGCGGATCGCCGACAACATTCCAAGCGCAAGCACGTCGATTTTCAGCAGTCCCAGTGCCTCGAGATCGTCTTTGTCCCACTGGATCGCACTGCGATCCGCCATCGCGGCATTCTCGACGGGTACGAGTCGTGTGAGCTTGCCGCGGCTGATGACGAAGCCCCCGGAATGCTGTGACAGGTGCCGCGGAAAATTTAGGATCTCGGCGGCGAGTTTCGCCCACATCGCAATGAGCGGGTTGGTCGGGTCGAGCCCCGACTCCTCGAAGCGGCGCAACAGATCCTGCGAATGATCGAACCATTGGTGGCTTTTGGCGACCTTGTCGACGATCTGAGGATCGATGCCGAGCGCCTTGCCGGTTTCACGCAGCGCGCCGCGCGGTCGATAGGTCGAGACCGCGGCGGCAATCGCGGCCCGATCTCGGCCATACTTCCGATAGATGTACTGGATCACCTCTTCGCGCCGCTGGTGCTCGAAGTCAACATCGATATCGGGCGGCTCGCCCCGTTCCTTGGAGATGAAGCGCTCGAACAGCATGTTGCCGCGCGAAGGATCGACTTCGGTGACGCCTAGGCAATAACAGACGGCACTGTTCGCTGCAGATCCGCGCCCCTGACACAGGATGTGCTGGCTTCGCGCGAAGCGCACGATGTCGTAGACCGTTAGGAAGTATGCCTCGTACCGCATCTCGCGAATCAGTTGCAGTTCGTGTTCGATCTGTTGCTGAACCTGAAGTGCGATGCCGGCGGGAAAGCGCTTATGCGCGCCGATATACGTCTCCTGCCGCAGATACCCCTCGTGCGTGAAGCCGTCCGGCACGAGCTCGTCGGGATACTCGTAGCGCAGTTCGTCCAGAGAGAACGTGCAACGCTCGAGGATGTCGAGGGTCTTTGCGAGCGCATGCGCGGGATAGAGATTGGCGAGCCGTAGCCGCGAACGAAGGTGTTGCTCTGCATTAGGTGCGAGATCGTAGCCGCACTCGGCCACGGGCTTGCCGATGCGGATCGCCGTCATCGTGTCCTGCAGCGGCTTGCGCGAGCGCACATGCATCACGACGTTGCCGAGGGCAACGACCGGGACGCGGTGCCACTCGGCAATGTATTCGACGCTGCCACGATGAATGTCATCCATCGCGCGTTGATGCAGGATCAGGCCCACCCACGCGCGAGCGGGAAACGTCTCGTTGAGCCATTCAACTTGTGCGGACAGCGCGTCTTCCTTCGCGGGAAAATCCGGCACGAGGATCGCCAGGCAATCAGGCATGCCTCGCAGATGCGCGTACTCTTTCTCGGGTTTCGACAGGTCGTGCGGCGTAAGCAAGTACGAGCCTTTCGCTGCTCTCATGCGCCCGAGTGTGATCAGCTCGGACAAGTTGCCGTAGCCGTTGCGGTTCTGTGCGAGCAGGATCAGGCCGAACGCCGGGCTCTTGTCCGCGTGAACCAGCCGAAAGTAGGAGCCGATGATCAGCGGCAGCTTTTCTTCCTTGGCCTGGACGTGCGCACGCACCACCCCTGCAAGCGAGCACTCATCGGTGATCGCCAGACCCGAGTAGCCGAGTTGCGAGGCGCGCAGCACGAGCTCTTCGCCGTGCGATGCGCCATGCAGAAACGAAAAGTTGGTGAACGCGAACAGCTCCGCGTAGTCGGGAAGGGCCGACGAGAAGAGATCCACGGCGACACCGATTATCCGAACAGCCCATGAAGGAACCAGCGGACTTCTTCGGTCTTCACGCTGGGGCGCTCACGGTAGATCCAATAGCAGCTTTTATCGGTGGCTTCCGCTACGTAGTAGTCGCGCGTCACCAATTCGCCGTCGTGCCAGCCCGCCTCAATGCGTTCGCCCGTCGAGACGAGCTTGAGCGGCGAACCATAGAACGGTCGGTGATTCTTGATCATCAGCCGCACGGGCGTGTCGAGCAACCAGGTCGGGCGCGGAAGTTCGGCAGGAGGAGGGCACGCCTTGGTCGTGGCTTGCACCGGCACCCATTGATTCGCGTGTTCGGGCCGATGGTCCGACGTCGGCGCGGGTCGCAACACGTTCTCGGCGCCAAGTCGCGCGACCAGCAGTTCGAGCAGGCGATTGTGATCCTGCGCGGAACCGCCCGGATCGGGGAAAAGCGAATCGCTGGGCGGCTCGGCCGGCTGCACCTTCGATGCCGTCAGGCGCACTGCGATGACGGCCGCCTCGAGCTCGATACGCCCGAGCCGTTCCTTGAGTAGTCGCACGAGGTGCTCTTCGTGCCATGTCGGCTCGGCCAATGCGATATCGATCACTGTCGGTTCGATCGCCTGGCGGCCGCGCTCGTGTTCCAGCGTGATGGTCGCCTGCGTCAGCGCAAGCTGCTGCGCGCTCAGCCAGCCGCACAGTTGCACGATCAGGCGTCGAGCGGAAAACAGAACCGCTTCTGCGTGTTCGACGCGGTCGGGCAGCTCGGTGCGCGCGCTGAAAGACGGCGGCAGCTCAAGCCACTCGTAAAGTTCGGGCGACAGGCCGTAGGCGCGGTCGAGAGAATCCAGTAAGTCCACACCGCACCTTTTCTTGAGACCTGCACGCGGCAGGCGACGAATATCGTTGAGCACTCGGCAACCAAGGCCGTTAAACCACTCGGCGAACGACCGAACCTCGGGGACCACCATGAAGGGCAGCTCCCCGAGATACCGTTCGAGCGAACGCATCTTGAGCACGCGCCGGCGACCGCGTTTGGCGAGGAGCCACGCGCCTTGACCCGTCGGCGCGACACTCATGCGGGCGGTGACGCCGATCGCATTGACCGCTTTCCGGATCTGTCGGCACACGTGCGTGATGCCCCCGAAAAGCCGGAGACTCGCCGTCACGTCCACGACGATGGTTTCTTCCTCACGCACGGCGACCTGAGGCGAGAAGCGCAGCAGCGCGAAAGCGACTTCGCGTTGCACGTCGAGTTCGCGTACGGGGCTGCGGTCGTACATCAGCGCGTCGGCTGACAGTGTCGTCACCCCACCGCGCTTCATCCCCACCAACACCCCTGCGTCTCTTGCTGCCTGGTCGAGCACTATGACCTTGTCACGCTCGAGCACCACACATCCGTGTTCAGTCGGAGAGGAGAACCTCGGACGGAACACCTCCAGCGAAAGCCGGGGCAGGAAGATGGCGACGAACACGGCCATGAGGACTGAGCAGAATCGGAGACGGTTGAAGGTGGATGGACAGTGGATCGGTTCGGGTGGGACCTCGTCGCTTGATGACATCGACGACGATGCCGCTGCCGGCGGGCCGCACACCCAACCGTAAGGTTGCGGGTGATGAATCCTGGGCAGCGGCGAGCGGTCGGATCAGAATCAGCAAGGTTTCGGTCGCCTGTGCCGCCAGATGCAATCGCCGTAACGCCTCAGATCGAATGTGCTGTTGCCAGAAGAGCAACGCGCCGCAACTTCGGGCGTTGAGCACGCGCTCGGCGCACCAGAGCGCGTCGGCTGTCTTCGGCGCGCGCAGCATCATCAGCTTGTCCAGCGGCACACCTAGGTACGAAAAAGCCAGGCTGTTCGGCACGTGCGGCGCCTGCAACAGCGCGATCGGCCGCTTGCTGACGGCGATGAGCGCGGGCTTGAGCAGCCGAATTTCACCGATGCCCGGCTGCTGGACCAGCAACTCCACCAGCGCCGCGATGGGCCAGCCACCGCCGGGCAGTTCGGCCGACAAGGCCGCGTAGCCGGTGTCGATGGTCTTGCCGTACGCACGCGCAAGCTGCGACCCGAGCCACAAGGCCGGGTGCAGCGAAGCGATATCCTGAGGCAGAGCGGCCATAGTGAAAGGGGCTGGTTAGAACACTGTATAAATGTACAGTGGTATCTTAGCTCAAAAATTGAAGCAGTGATTTGCACCTTTTTAACTGGCGACAGAAAAAACTGACCAATATGCTTGACCGGGACGTCCGATGCCCGAGTTCGCTGAGTTCGTCGCCAAGCTGCGCGAGGCGCTCGGCGAAGCAACGCAATCGATGTGGCGGTCGTCCGCGGAAGGCGGCCGAGCCGACATTCTTCGCGCAGGAAGACGGCGCACGATCGGGGTGGAGTCGATGACGGCGTTAGTCGCTGGCGGATCGAAGGCAGCGCGTGCGACCGCGCATTACTGCGCTGGGTGCGACGGTTCGTGCTCGGGGACGACTGCGCTGCAACGAGCGCCGGCGCTCAGCCGTTGAAAGTCCGGAGCGCGTCCGCACCTGCACGTAGCAGGCGGTGAGTTGGCGGTCAAGTGGCTAGTATGTGAGGAACCTGGAACGAGACGAACATGCCTGATATTGACGAACTGAAAGGCGCGCGAGCGGATCTGCTCTGCTTTCTGGTAGCGACCGTTGCAGCTTCGTATGCGCTAACCCAAGAATGGCGCGTGGACCATGTGGTCGAGAGCGGCCGCATCTGGCTCAAGCGCAATCTTGTCACCGTGCAATGGCTCGAACGCATCCGCATCGGCCAACTGGCCCTCAAAATCGCTCGGCGTGACCTGAAAGGAGCGGGTATCACGGTGCGCCAGTCGGACGTGCAGGCACTTTTCACCGGCGACATGGGGCTGAACCATGCGAGCACCGTGGTCCAAAAGATGATGAGGCTGTGCCGCGACGCTACGGGCACGGCAACTTAAACCGATCGAAATATAAGAGGGGACGGCAGTGTGCTACTCGGCGCAGATCCAGGCTGATTATCGGCGATACGTGAAGATGTTCGGCGCACAGATGGACATTCGCGAGTTCGCGCGCCTGTTCTGGGAGCGCGCCGAAGGCAGCAAGGCGAAGATCCCGAAGGCGATGGAAGACGCCTTCCGTGAACATCGGACCGATGACGAGCGCCAGATCAAGACCTTCATTGACCGGTACAGCGCTGAACAGGCGACCAGGGTCGAGCAAGAGCTTTTCAAGCAGCGCACGCGACTGGCCGATGCCGAGCGTACGCTGCAGACGAAGACGACGAAAGCGGCGACCGAAAGCAAGCGCATTGCGACGGACAAGGTCGATGCAGCACTACGGCGCTTAGCCGACTTCGGTCGAACGGAACAAGAGCCACGGGACTCACGCATCTTTCCCGGCTACTACGCCCCCGTGCTGGTGGTCGAGGACGGGCAGTATGTCGTCAAGCCGATGCGCTACCAGTGTCGCATCGCGGGGAAGCCTGCAAATTACGATGTCAAGTACCCCGGAACATATAACGCGCGACGGGATAGTCTGGAGAAGTTCTGGAAATCGTGCTTTGGCTACACGCATGGCCTATTGTTGGTTGACGTCTTCTATGAGAACGTTGCGAGGGCCAAGTGCGAGAACACACTGTTCGAAACGCATGAGGGATCGCAGGCGCCGGGCGAGAACGTCGTCCTGGAGTTTCGCCCCAATAACGGTCAGCTGCTGATGGTGGCGTGTCTTTGGTCGAAGTGGACAGCTCCGAATCAGCCCGATCTCCTATCGTTTGCCGCCATCACCGATGATCCACCGCCCGAAGTCGTCGCAGCCGGTCACGATCGTTGCATCGTGCCGATTAAGCCCGAAAACGTCGAGGCATGGTTGAATCCCAATCCGTCGAATCTCGATGCGCTGTACGGAATCTTGGATGATCGCGACCGCCCGTATTACGAACACCGACTTGCCGCGTGAAACTGACAGTTCAATTCTATGGTTTACGAAGGGGAGCCTTTAGCGTCACCGGAGCAGACGAGGCCCAAACCTGCCCATGGTCGCTCGAAAGCGAGAACGGTCGAATCATCGAAAATTTGCGACAAAAAGTGCGCTTTAGAATGACGGCGTTCCCATTTTGATCGTTTCAGTCCCGCCGCCTTACATAATCAATGCTTCGCAACTTCGAAAGGTGGGAGCGGTAGGGTTTGCCCATCGACGAAAGCAAACGCGCAGCGAATGGCGAATCGGTACGCACCGTCTTTGCTCGCGAACACGCCAAGATCGCCCAGGGAGGTCGCTTCACCGTCCTCTTCGAGAATCGATGCGCGGGCAACGAACGCGCGGCCGACGCGTGCGACGGATGGTTTAATTGCCGCACCGTGGTGATAGAAAATCATCTTTCATGTCCCCTTTTATGCCGTGCGAATGAAGCCAGAATAGCGCGAAAAAATTAACTGCATGTGAAGACGTCTCTCTCGAATGGGCACTTAATTGCATTTGCCAACCACGGCACGGTTCTGGCAGGCGCCCTCGGTCGCAAATTCATCATATCGGGCAGTCGGACATTCCCCGATATTAGAAAAACCAGCGGAATTTTCTATACTTGCTGCTTCAAAGCTCTGAGGACACGCTATGTGGCAGGCACAATGGCAGCAGGCGTCGGCTCTTCTGACGCAGGTTGACTGGCCCAACTGGCTCGCGATCGCTGGCACATCGAGTGCCATTAGCGCGATCGTCGTGCTCGCGATGCAAGGATTGAAGGAGCGCATCACTGCTCGACGCGAACGATGCGACGCAGCTCTGGAAGTTGCTATATCGCTCGAAGGGTATGCACGCGTGTGCAGGGCCATGATGCATCGTGCGCAGTGGGCCCGGGACGAAGCGACCCGCTCCGGAAATCGCGAAGCTGCGCAAAGTGCAATGCTGCCGGCGTTTGTTTACCCCGAAAAGATCCAGTGGCGGCGACTCAGTCACCGCGTCGTGTCCGATTTGCGCGACTTTCCCGCCAGGATTCACGCTGGCCGGGAAGACTTGAACTCGTTCTCGGAGTTTCGCGATCCTGCCGTATTTTGCGATGAGGTAAGTTTCGAGAGTGCGAAAGCGGCAAGGGATGCGCTGGCGCTGGCTCGCGAAACGAGAAAGAAGCACAGGTGTGTGCCGTGGCGGCCGGGGGCGAAGGATGCCGATCTGAGCCGCGAGTTATTGACGTTGATCGCTCGTGCCGAAGAAAAACGCGTAGAGAGCGTCAAGCAGCGCACCAGCGTGGCAGTCCCCGCTGAAGCGTCGGCCACGTTGCTTGGATCGGAGCCAGGCAATCCTCGCATCGCTTAGTAGGCAGGGCTGTCATCGACAGAGATTCCGCCGTCATGCCTGTTTCCAAAAAGAGGAAGTCGCCCAAGAAGCCGGGGCCTTTGCAGTCAAAGAAGTTTCTCCTTCCGATGCCTCGGGAGGATGCGGACGCCTTGTGTCTCCAGTCACGCCTTGCGCTCGAAGCCGTACGCGGGCAACGCGCTGCTCGACAAGAAGCGATCGTTCTCGCCCAGACTGTCCTGCTCACGAGTTTCTTGACCGAATCTGGGCACGGGCTGCTCGACTTGCCTTTCGTGCGTCAGGTGGAAGAGGCGGTGCTTGCGATTCTTGATGTTGCAAAGATAAGCGGCGAGTGGAACTTCAGCGAGTCGCTCGTGGAGTCGCTCACTACGGTTGTCAACGAGCATGATCGACAGTTGCGAGAAGTGCGCTTCGGCCATATCGTGGCGGCGACCGAGCGACTCGACCGGATGGTGGCGTCGGTACGCTTGCAGGGTTAGGTTCGGCAGCGTTCGCGCCGTTACTTTTCGGACGGCAGCGGGAAGCGGCAGCCGTGCTCGTCAATACCTACAGGTTCATCGAAAGGGTGGTCGTCGCCTTCCTCATCCTCGCCGGTCAATGGGCGCGGCCAAGGCCACGCCTCCAGCGCCCATGGGGGAATCTCATGCACGATTTTGAACCCGTGTTCAGCGGGCGACGCCCAAATGTCGTCGAAGGTTTCGTCGAGAATCTGCTTGAGATAGACGCAGTCGTCGACGCTCATATGACTTCGGCGTCTGCGATACCGGTCTTGTCCCGCAATCACGTGCTTTGACGCCAGGTCAAGCACGAGCCGGTGGGTGAGATAGGGCTCGCAGGCCCAGACCGATTCCCAGTCTCCTACTGCATATGGCCCGCTCATTGATCGGAGTCCGAGACCTGATCGTCTTACGATTGCGCCAGCAACCGCTGCTCTGCTTGCTCGAGGAGCTGGCGCGCATACTCGGAGACGTACGCGCTGTCGCTGTGATCTGTCTTCCCGAAAACGCTCACCAAAATCCGGCGTGCTTCGGCCGCGAATGCCGCGCGCTCTTGCTCGGAGTTGAAGAAGACGTCGGTCACGATGCGCTCGGCGAAGTCATTGATCGTGCCGATGCGTTGTCCTCCGCGGAGGATCTTGGCCGTCGCATTGACGCCGCGGCGGGTTTCGGTGAATTCGATGCTAAGTGGGTCGATGGTGTAAGTCATGGTCGCCTGAAAGAGATGGTCGTAACACCCGCGCCGTTTGGACGGCTTATCTCATAGCCTATTCATGGGATGGCAAAGTCAAGCGCGCTCGGAGCATCGCCGGCGGTCCGTCTCACCTTCGACACGAACGACGGCGCATCCATGAATTTGGCGACGCAGACGCGATCTGTCTCAGTTCTCAATACGATGGCGTGCAATGACAAAACAAACAGGGGAAATCATGTATCGGACCGAGTCGTTGGAAAGAGCGTTGTGCGGAAATGGCACGCCAGCTGCCGCGCTTTGAGCCCGTCGGCGTGGACGAGAGGCGTGCGCTTTGGGTCAAATACCGCGGGAATCAGGACGTTCAGCGGCTGTTATTGGAACTGGCGCAAGTGCGTCGAGCCATCGAGGAGATCGAAGCGTACTTCTCCGCGGTCCAGAAGGTGTGGGCTGAAGAGAACCTGGGTCAGCTTGTCGCGATGGAGAAAATACGCCTGTTACTCGTCGAGCACGGTTTGAGGCAGAGCGCGCTCGCTGGGTCGAAGGTTGCACCCCGCCGCGACGAACCGGACGAGCCTGAACCTGCGCTGCTCGACTAGATCGCCGTGTCTTGAGCGCGTCTATGCGCTCGAGGACGTGGCTTTCAATGTCGAAGCACCGTTCAGATGGACCGCCCTTGTTACGCTCGATTCGGGAAGCAGCTTCCGGCTTCGCGATCATCCTTTGATTGAAAGGGAGAATTCCAGCGTTTGACGCAGGCGCGTCACCGTGCGGTGGCTTGACAGTCCAAGCAGGTTGCTGACTTGTTCGTTGGTCTTCCCAGCCGCAATATGCCGTCGACCATAGGTGTTTCGGAGAAGCCGAGGACTTTCGTCCGCCGCGGACAACCCCGCTCGTTGCAGGGCGGCGCGAACGCACTTGAGCAGTGTATCCGGCTTCATGGGCTTGCCGCCGCTGGTCGCCACGAAAAGCCAATCGGTCGGACAAGTCAACTCGACCCGGACGTCGTGATAAGCACGCAGGACATCGAGCGCAAAGCCGTCGAGGGGAACGCGTCGTGCAAGACGTGGCCCGTGCTTTTCTACCATGACGCTGGGACGATTTCCATCTAGGTCAAGATCTTGCACTCGAAGCAGGCTCAATTCGGCAGCGGTAATGCCGCTGCCGAGAAAGAGGGCGACGATGGCGGTGTTCCGCAATTCCTTCACGGATTCGCAACTTGCTGAGACGCATACGGCCTGTAGGCGCTTGTCATCCTGTTCTGACAAATAGACCGGCGTCGGCTCGTCCTCCGGCCAGTGTTCACGAGCGAGCATCTCTGCAGCGGGATTTTCCGTACGCAGACTAATCGCCACGAGGTGTCGGGAAAACCGATCGACGAGTTTGAGATAGCGAAGCCGCGTCGTGGTCCCTGGCTGACAGTCGCGCTCCAGTTCGTCGAAAAAGTCTTGTATTTGGTCGGAGCCAAAGCTGACCACGCTATGGCGACGCGCTGACAAATAGTCATTGAATCGCGAAAACATGGAGCAGTGCTGGACGATCGATTGATCCGCAAATGCGCGACGATCGGCGCCAGTCGCTTCCGCGCGCTGCCACTGAGAATAGGCTGCCTCAGGATCAGAAAGCCACAAATCGGTCTGCATAAAAATCGATATACTGAATTGCGCTGTCCTCCAATCTAACGCGAAGCTCTCGCTTCGCCAACACCCGCTATTAAGAAAAGAGCCTTCGAGAGCGGTCTTCCAGACGCCGTTTAGAAACAATCTGTAAACGTTTCTTGTCTTTTCTTGTCTATGCGTACGTCAAGTCGCATAGTTCTTTCGACGCATGTTCCAACCGCGCTAGCTTGTTCGATTGCATCCGTGGCATAGTGCGGACACTTTTCAAACGAGGACGACCACATGGCCACTTTGGAAGCAATTTAGGCTCGCATCAAAAAACTCGAAGCACAGGCGCACGCGATAAAGCTCAAAGAAACCGGCGGCGTGATCAAGCAGATTCGTGGCTTGATGGCTCAGTATGAAATTACGATTGAAGATATCGCCGCGTCCACTGATAAGGCTTCAACTATGACCCAAGTTCAAACCTCCCAAAGATCGGCTGCAGCCAAGTATGCCGACCCGAAGACGGGTGCCACTTGGAGCGGTCGAGGCAGGGCGCCGGCATGGATCGCCAACGCACGTAATCGCGATGCATTCCTCGTAGCGAATGGCGGTGAGTCCGCTACTCGCGCGCCGCTGCCGGCGGTGCGCAAGAAGGCGACGCGCAAGGGTCCTCAACCCGCGCTCTACAGTGATTCAGTTTCTGGGCTTACCTGGAGCGGTTTCGGACGCGCACCAGGCTGGATCGTGAAAGCCAAGGATCGCAGCGCGTATCTGATCGAAGGCAGCGGCGCTGGAGCCAAGGACGGAGGAGCGAATACGGCTGCCAAGAAAGGTGCAGCTGCGAAGAAGTCGGGAAGTGATGTGGCCCCTCCGGCGAAGGGGGCGAAGCCGGCTGCTAAAACGGCCGGCGCGAAGAAGCCCACGTCGGCGAAGAAGTCAACCGCAGCCAAGAAGTCTACGGTCGCGAAAAAGTCGACTTCGACGAAGAAAGTCACGACAGCAAAAAAGGGCGTGGCAGCGAAGAAGGCCGCCACAAAGAAACCTGGTCGTTCGACGGGTGCGCGTCCTGCGCGGAAATCTCGCGTGGAATCACAAAGCGTGACGCCTGCTGCGGAGGCGTCAGCCCAGGACACTGCCATCGAAGCGACAAGTTCCGATAGCGAATAACTGGACCGAGGTGCCGAGTTGCAATCGCGCGGCAACCGAGCGCCGAGTATGACAGGCTATGCAAGGCCCGAAGAACTGCTAGTGACACCATGGTCGTGTCATGGAGTCCGGACGGAGATAAGACAGGGCGACGACACGCCAGGCGACGGAAATGGACTACGACCGCCGTCGTTCATGCGTTGCTTTTCTCGCCCTCCAATCAGGTAACGGGTGGCGAACGCAGAAGCTCCGTCATCGGCCTTAGCAGACCTATGACGAGCCTTCCCTCTACGGCAGCAATACGACCGGTTGCGGCGTTTGGACGTTTGTGAAGTTAGGCGCCCAGCGGCCGCTTTCTGCAACGGCCAGTCAGCACTTTCTTGCAGGTTCCCCTTAGATTGGGAAGGCAGCCGGCAGTCAAAATCGACGGCCAGTGGATCGTGTTGTACCGGAGCGACGCCTGGTTAGCGTTAGCGTCGATCCTGGGAGGTGGTAGTGCCTCCCGAAGCTTTCCGCGAATGCCCGCCTAGCCGTTTGGTGAGGCAGTTGTTATCTGCGACGTTCAATATCAATAGCAAGGGAGACTGTCGCCAGCGACTCTCCCGACACGCCTCTGCGGGAGTCGTGAACAGGCATAACTTATTTGGTCCTCAGCGGGAAGACTCCGTTCAGTCGTCAGCGCGAAAATCTTCGATAGCTAGATTCTGGCGAAGGACCGATGTACAGCGAGCGCCTCGGGGCTCGGAGAGGCGCATCCGCGTCCAGTGTGAATGCTACGACCTCTCAGGTCCGCATACTCTGTTCCATTCAGCTGCGTCGAAACAAGTATCGTAAGCGTTACGTGGTCGACAGCGAGAAGACCCAGGTCAAATAACGTATGCAAATCGGCGCGTAACAAGAGGCCATTTGCAACATGGTTGGTTCCCGGCCCCTGATACGGAACGATGTGAGCGGCCTCAAGCGCTTCTGGAACAGTACATCCGCTCATCGCGCAGCATCCGTATGTTCGAAGAAGCCGACGACGGAATTCCGCCTGACCGCGACGTATTGCGATCTCGCGCGCTACGCGCTCACGCTCGTCTTCGACAATTGCCGGGTCAAAAGCTACTGGCGGCGCAACGTTAACGTCATCTGCGGGGACTTTTTCGTCTAACTCCGCCTCCGCAACAAGATCTAGCATCGATCGTCCCGCGACTGTCCACGCACCCCAAACACCATTATTTTGGTGACATTGCGGCTTGTAGTGGCTTAGATAATCGAGAAATCGCCCAGGCTTCATCGCTACGACTTGCTCGCCGTGCTGATTGGAGCCAATTGCAATCCCGCGTTCCGCAGCCTCGTTCAGCAACGCTTGCCGGAACTGCTGGCTATCTGACGCTCGAGGGGTCGGGACGCCTGCATTCAACTTGCGTTGAATTTTGCCGTTAACTCGGCTTGCGACGCTGTAAGGATTGAAGGCGACGATCAATGGTTCTGGGGCAAAGTCATCGCACCAGCCCAGCACGACCGTCTCAGGATTAGCAGAAGCATCAATGAACTGACTCGTACTTGCCTGAATACGGCGCTCGTCCGCAGGCCGGACCGTACCGGTGGCGCGGCCGTTATCCGAAACCTGCCAGCCGTAGAGCCGGAGCGCCTGAGGACTTCCGCCGGCGTTGACGACCGCGAGGCATCCCTGCGGGGCACGCGGATCGGCCATGCTTATCTCAACTCCGGCCGCCTGCAATGCGGCGACGATTTCAGACCTTGCAGACATGCTTGATGCTCCAAAACGGCGAAGTTCAGCATTCTAAGCTGTAGAATCCGCTGGAGAATAGCGCCGCATACTGGAAGCTGAACAAGAGGTTCTTCATGAGTGACCCGGTAATAACAATCCGTGAGATCGCAAGCGAACTGAAGCTTGCCGAAAAAACGGTCTACGCCATGGCAAGTGACGGCGACCTACCGGCGTTCAAGATCCGGGGGCAGTGGCGGGTGCGACGAAGTGACTTTGAGGCTTGGCTCTCACGGAAGGCCGGCTTGACACCGCCACTGTTTGCTGCTGTTGAATCGCCTATCTTGGGATCGGTCCCGCCGGAGGACCTTTTAGTCCTTCCGACGGTAGAAGAGCCGGCTCACGATAGCGACCTGGGGCGGGCTGTGGAGGACTTAACGGAGCGCGTGCCTCAGGAGGAACTGCACCGTCGCCTGGTCCGTGCTCTTGGGTCGTCGAATGTGAGATCCCACTCGCCTTGGGACGCAAAGCCCTTCGAAATGGATCTCGCGCCTCCGTTGCCCCAGAGAGTTCGCGTATATATGTACAACGCTACCCGTCCGCCAGGTGGTCGCCCGCTCGGTGAACACAAAGTGCAGTTGATCGTCCCTGGCCAGCGCCGCGGCCATCGCGGATCATTTGACAACGGGGATGGACGCATTGCTTTGCTGATCGGCTACGCAGCGGAAGAGGATGTCTATGTCCTGTGGGACGCGGGGTTATACGCCGACTTTGCTTGGTCAAGAAATGTCCAGGTGAAAACGGAGACCATCATTCAAGCGTCGGCAGGTAAGTTGGCGACACAGGAGCGCCAGCTCCGACCGCTAAGTGGGCGTCCTACTATCGAAATAGTACTAGCTGTCAAGCCGCGCAGTCTCGGGATGGCAATGGTCCGTCGGATGGAGCTCACACGCGAACGTCTGCTGCGGGAGTAGTAGAACGTGACCACATTTGCAGATCTCCAGCTAAAACAGGCATACCACAAACCTGAGGATGACATCGCCCGCGCGTTCTATCTGCCCTGCATGGCGGCTGCGATAACCTACGACCGTGCGGTCGGTTACTTCAGCAGCGCAATTTATGCACTGGCATGGCCCAGCTTGCGTGCGTTCGTTGACAGCGGTGGCAAGATCAGATTGATTTGCTCGCCCGTTCTTACTAGTGACGACGTTAGCGCCATGGCTGAGGGTTATGCTGCGCGCGATGACGAAGCTCAAGGTCGCCTTCTCAGGGAAGAATTCAACCGACTCTTAGCGACGCCCGGCACCGTGAAGCCTGCCAAAGTCCTGGCGTCACTCGTTGCGCTCAATGTCGTTGATATTTGTGTCGCGTGGGTGGGTGACATCGCAGGAGGTAAGCCTAGGCGCCTTTTCCACGATAAGCTAGGTATATTCGAAGACACCTCTGGCAATGCTGTTGCATTCAAAGGGTCAATGAACGAGACCTGGCCCGGTCTCGCTCTGGATGGCAATTTAGAATCCGTCGACGTTTTCCTGAGTTGGGCCGGCGAACGTGAACAGGCTCGGGTAGCTGACGAACAGTCCTACTTCGTCAGGCTTTGGAAGAATCAATTTCCGGGCGTCACAACTGTACCTCTGCCGGCGGTCGCACGCGATGCACTGGTAGCGGCATCGGATCCTGAGCACTGGCGCGAGCTTGTTGACGAGATATGCGTGGAGATCCGGGCTGCCGCAGGTTGGTCACCTGAGGCAAAGCCCAATGGACGTGTGCCTCGCCCTCATCAGATTGCAGCACTTGATGCATGGAAGTCGCGTGGTCGTCGAGGTATATTCGAACACGCCACCGGATCAGGGAAAACGTTCACCGCCCTCTGCGCAATCAAAGACTCGTTCTCGAAAGGCGAAGTTGTCGTAGTACTCGTTCCGAGTGACCTTTTGCTTCGCCAATGGGCTACAGAACTTCGTGCAACATTCGGCTCACTTGGTCTTCGGCTTTTGGTTTGCGGAGGCGGACACTCAGACTGGAAGAAGGACGGGCGACTCAGATCGTGGACACGGTCCGGTTCCGGAGCCCCGCGGCTCGTACTCGCGACCATCCAAACTGCATCCTCGCCCGACTTCGTCCAGGCATGCCGTGGCGGATCCCATCTCTTCGTGGTCGCCGACGAAGTACACAGGCTCGGTGCCCCAGAAGCACGCATGTTTCTTGAGGTGGACACCGGTGCTCGTCTCGGACTGAGTGCGACCCCGATCCGATCAGGCGATCCAATCGGAACGGCTGCGATATTCGACTACTTCGAAGGTGTAGTACCGCCGCCATTCACCCTCACCGACGCCATCAAAGCGGGAACACTGACCCCCTACTCGTACAACATCCAACGTGTTCGACTGGAAGCAGACGAGCAGCAAGATTGGAATGGACTTACCAACGAGATTCGAAAAATCGTAGCTCGGTCGATGAGCATGAAGGGCGCGGATGCCGACGTGGAGTCACGCCTGAAGATGCTACTTATTCGCCGAGCACGAATTATTAAGAGCGCGAAACAGAAACCGCCTGCGGCTGTCTCAATAGTTAAATCGGCCTACAAACGGGGGCAGCACTGGATTGTGTACTGTGATGATCAAGTTCAACTTGCCGCCGTTCGCGACGCACTTCGATCTGCCGGCTGTACCGACATTTTTGAGTATCACAGCGCCATGACCGGCGATCCTCGTCGAACGCTTGATTTATTCGAGGCACAAGGCGGGATTGTTGTCTCAATCCGTTGCCTAGATGAAGGTGTTGACATTCCTGCGGTGTCGCACGCACTAATACTAGCTTCATCCAAGAATCCGAGAGAGTTCATCCAACGACGCGGACGCGTGCTAAGAAAATCGTCGATGAAGTCAGTTTCCCACGTCTACGATGTGCTGGTTACTCCACTCTTCGATCCTGATGTACCTCCGGCGCTTGCGATTTTGGAGGGTGAACTTGCTCGCGCCATCGAATTCGGCACTCACGCTATAAACCCAGGATGCATTACAGATCTTCATCGCTTGGCAATCGACCACGGCATTGATTGGACAAAAATCATCGATGTAGGCACTGAGGACGATGATGATAACAAGGAGTTCCATGACTAGTTTTTCACACGCTGGCGATGACCAATTCCAATCGCTGCTCGACACAGTAGAGCGCCTAAGGCGCGACAAGTTTCCGACGCTCGACGCTAAAGTCGTTCGAGAGATCCTGCGCTTGCACGCGGACGGCGGCGCTGGAGATAGTGAGCTCACGCGCGGCGTCGAACAGGCAGTGGAGCGCTGTCTCGAAACGGGAGTTTGATCATGCTGCATCTTACGGCTCTGCACATCGAGAACTTTGGCCCCTTCAAGGGCCATCAAACTGTCAACCTCGCATCCAAGGAAGGCGTGACCGTCGTTTACGGGGAGAATATGCGTGGAAAAACCTCCCTGCTGAATGCTATTCGATTCGCATTCTTCGGAAAGGTAATCGGGCGCGGCACAAAGGCGCTTCCCCTTCACAAAGTCGGGAATTGGGAGCAAGCTGCGCTTGGAAGGTTCGGATTTCAGGTACAGCTTGATTTTGAAGATGATCAGCAAGTCTATAAGTTGACACGTTCCTGTCGGCCTAGAAGCGGGACGACTTTGCCAAGCGAAGATGAAGACTATGTGGTTGACTACTATCTGGAGAAGAACGGCAGCGTTCTCGGCCCTCACCAAGCCGAAGCGGAGTTGAAACGTATTCTCCCCGAGCAGATATCCCGCTTCTTCCTCTTTGATGGCGAACTTCTACAAGAGTACGAAGATCTTCTAAGCAGCGAAACCGATATGGGACGCCGTATCAGCGAGGCCATTGAGCGGATTCTCGGGGTTCCAGTTCTGACGTCCGCTCGTGCTTCGTTGATCCGCCTCAAGGAGAAATCTGAGCATCGGGAAGCCACTGCGGCTCAGGGGGACCAGAAGACTCGAGAGTTCGGAAACCAGCTCGCAGATTTGCACGCTCAGCGAGACGTATTGAACGATGATCTTCAACGCCTTGAGCATGACTTGGAAGATGCCAGATCGCTAAAAGCCTCGCTCGAAGAGGCGATGAAGAAGAAAGAGAGATTGGCCGCATTGCTCGACAAACGCGACACCCTCGACCGTTTAATGAAGGAGATCGCAATTCGTCGAGCGGCGAAGGAGACGGAGCTCCAGCAGGCAATGTCCGGAGCATGGTGTTCACTGCTGGCCGAGCCGATTCAAGGCGCCAAGAAGTCGCTCCGTGAATTGGAAGCAGCGCGTCAAACCGAGTTGCTACGCGCGGACGTGCTTGCCAGCTTGCACGCTAACGCAGGCTCGGAGTGTCCTGCTTGCCTGCAGCAGGTGTCGCCGGAAGCCCGGAAACGTATCGAATCGAGCATCCATGCAACGAATGCTGACGAGCGGCAGGAAAAAGAGCGAGAACTGCAGTCGATACGGCGAAAGCTAGCTGCTTTGGAGCAATATTCCGGAGCTTCGCGGACTGATATTCTCAAGTTCCATTGGGATGCTGTTGAAGAAGCAGCGGTTGACTATGCCTCCAAGAAGGGCGAGCGGGACGAGATTGCGAAGCAACTTGAAAGCGTCGATGAGGAATCACTCCGAAAAACCAAGACGGACTTCGAGAACACCATTCGTCACATCGACGTCCTTGAGAAAGGGGTTACTCGAACGCGAGACTTGCTAGATCAAAACAAGTCTGATGCTGAAAACATTCAAAAAAGGCTTGATAAGTTGAGCGGCGGAAACCTTGCAGGCGAACGGCGGCGCAGGGAGCTTTACTCTGATCTGCACCGGCTTTTCGACGATGCCGTCGGCGCATACCGGGAGCAGTTGCGGCAGCGGGTTGAAGCCGATGCCACCCGTCACTTCAAGGCTCTAACGACAGAGCCCGAATATGCGGGATTACGCATCAACGACAGCTATGGTTTGACGATCGTTCACCAAGATGGCTCCGACATTCCGGTTCGTTCTGCTGGTGCGGAACATGTTGTCGCGTTGTGTTTAATGGGTTCACTTCAGAACAATGCTCCGTTACGAGGTCCGATTATCATCGACTCACCGTTCGGGCGTTTAGATCGTGGACATACAAGAAATATCGTGCGTGCGCTTCCGACCATGGCGAAACAGGTGGTTCTTCTTGTCTACGAAGACGAGCTTCCCCCTGACCTAGCGAGAGATGAACTCAAGAGCAAGCTTCGGGGCGAATGGAGACTCGAACGAATATCGGCTAGACACACTGAGTTGGCCCCTAGAAAGGATTGAAGATAATGTCCGTTGACAAGAAAACGATCGGGATCAGTAAGACCAACGCAGCCGCGCTGAATGCGCTAGTCGCTGCGGGACGATTTGGCTCCGAACTAGATGCAGCAAAGTTTGCAATGGCATATGCAATAAAGCTGGGCCTGCCAGCTGGTGTCTCAGACGGAGCAGACACCAAGTGGAACGTCGGCAGCGTGGATTCAGATGGTTCACTTCGCTCTTTATTGGAAGCGTTTTTCCCGGCCAGCTTGGAGCCATATCGGTTGGCCGAGTACTTGATGAATGAGGGGATTAGACGCCTCAGCGACACACTCGGCGACGGTGACGACCTCTACGATACGATCTTCAACCAGGCGTAACCAGTTCTTTCGCGGCAATGATACGGAAGGCGCTACTATCACATCAGCGCCTTCCGAAGATGTCTCAACTATTCAGCGCATCTCGAGTTTTCGGCGATCCAGAGGTTGATCGTGGCATGTGCTTTTTTACATCATCGAAAGATACAACGTCGAGCCCGAGGCCGTGTCTTGCGAGGCGCTGAATCACCTCTGAGTGAACTCGCTGCACCGTCCGCAACTTGGGCGACAATGCATGGAAAGCTTCAAGAACGAGCTGTTCCACGTTGGCATCCTCCTTAGATCGCTGGTTCCTCATTGCGCCAGTGATTCTCTTTCGCATCGACATGATAACGTCGAAGTGGGCAACATCCTCCTTCTCAGAGCGTCCCTTGTAGCCCTTGTGGCTCTGCTGCTTTCGATCCAACGCGCCGGCGTCTTCAATCTGAAATCCCGCAGCTTCAGCGGCCGACTGAATTGCTCTCCAGACAGCGGGGTCGGTGCTATGGAAGACAAGTGTCGCCCAGGCGCCTGGCTTCAGTACACGGAATATCTCGCGCATTGATTGCGTCATCAGCGACTCATAGTCGCCAACTGTCTTTCCACCTTTGGATTGATCGCGAGATCGGTTAACGACAGCCTCTTCTTGTTGGCGGGTTAAGCCACCAAGCCATGACTCCCAGATGAGATTGCAGTCTGCATAAAACAGATTCGAACCGAAAGGCGGATCTGTAAATACGTAATCCACGCTGTCGTTCGGAATGTCTGAAAGCTTGGTGGCCGATCCCAGCCGAATCGCAGGCAAAAGTTCACTTGGCGTTCCCAAGCTCTCGTAATAAGAGCGAAGCTGCCGGATCTTGTTTCGCATTATCGAAAGAACGTTTGCTTCCGACGATAGCTGAGGAATATACAGCGTGCCGGTGAGCGGTCGCTGTCCTCCTCGGGCATTGAACCGACGCATTCGCGTTCCATGCCATGCCGTGTTAGTAAATGCGAACAACAGGGCGGACCGAACCCGTTCATCGCTTACCTGTTGAATTCGATTCCAGAGTGACGATAACGCGCGAAGATTGCGAGGCATGTAGAAGTCTGCGACACGCTTGACGCCTTGCAGGTGGAGTGCCGAACGAATATACATTTCCCGCGTCGGATCAACCTCGACACTCGGATACCAAGAGGTAGGTGCATGCTTCGCCTGCTGCTCAATGATTGAAACATCTTCAGGTGTGGGCGCACGTTCGACTCGTTGGCCATTAGCCCGCTGATAGTTCAAAAGGACAGGCCTGTTTCCCGCGTACTTCAACGCTTGTTTTGCAGTACCCTCGCCACAACGGGGGCAAGTGAGTGTCGACGGCATTCGACCGGTCTGGCGATCAATCGACTCCCAGATCGAGAACTGCTCTTGGCAGTGCGGGCAAATCGCATCGCGACTCCAAAGCGTGTATTGAATGTATCCACGACCGCCTCCATCCGTACAGGCATAGATTTCTCGAAACTCAGCGTCAAGATCAGCCGCGATCTTATCAAATGCATCTTGCAGTGCCCTGGGGTCGCAAGGGCGAGTGTGGTTGTACGCTAAATGTGCCGCCGCTACCGATAAGTCGTTCAATACAGCGCGCCGTCCTGAGAGTTGCGCGGCGACACCGGTCATACCAGTTCCACAGAATGGGTCCAGCACAACGTCGCCAGGGCGAGTGAAGTGCTTGATGAACGGAATGATGGCCTCGGGTGGCACCTTTGTGTGATAGCTATGAGCGTTATACAGCGCCGTGTTGCGTTGCCCAGAGACAACGTTTGGCGGATCACCGCTTGCGTCTGGGGCGGGCCGCTCGAGATCAACTAGTTTGGCTAAGTATGAGTGACCAGCCAAGTGTCGTTCGACCGCACACCCGAACGGTGAATCGATTACGTCAAAGTTTCGAGAAATGACCTTATTCGCTATTACGGCGCGAGAAGGCTGCCGCCACATAGACCCGCTCGCGTCGAACAGCCGAGCGCAAAGTTCCTTCACCGATTGAAGAGATAGACCATTTAGAGAGTTGCCATCTTTAAGTGAAGAACGGACGAGGAAAGAGAATGCTTGGTCCGTCGTGAACGACTCTTTCTGCGCGTGCGAAAATTCCACTAACGCGGAAACGATCATCTGGTCCGAGTTCAAGTTGCGAACCACCTTCCTTGTTATAGCTGGCCGGCGCCGTAGCTCGATAAGGGCGTCCAACGACGCGACGTTTTCCTTTGCTTGACGTCCCTTCACACCCTTGATGGACGGGTGAATTTTGTCTAATCCAATAGCATGTCGGACTTCGAGGCCTGCATCGCTAAGCGCGTCCTGAATCGCACACCATACTTCATCGCTGGAATTATTAAACTGCAGCGTTGCGTACGCGCTGGGCTTAAGAATTCTTGCGACTTCTTGGAAGGCGGTCGTCATAAGGCGCTGATAGTCTGAGATGGTCTTCCCGCCTTCGCTCGTTGAACGATGCTTATTTACTACTATTTCCTCACGCTCATCGGTCAATGTGCCAAGCCAAGCATCCCAAAGGAGGCTGCTATCTGCATAGAAAATATTTGATCCAAACGGAGGATCCATGAAGACATAGTCAATGGAACTGTCCGGCAGATGACACAGTTCGGTCGCTGATGATCGAACGACTTCGGCCCGTCCCGTGGGGGTGCCTAGGTGTTTGAAATACCTTGCGACATCACGAACCTTACGCTCGAATAGGCTGCCTACGTTCCACTCATAGCGTAGGGAGGAGATGTAAAGCGTGCCCGTCATGACATTTGTTGGACGCTTTACGTTCCATTGGTACCTTTTAGACGCCCGGTTGACCATGCCGGTAAACGCGAAGAGGAGAGCCGAACGAAGTCGGTCATCCTTTTCCTCCTGGATGGTGTGACGTATCGCGCCAAGTGCGTGCAGATTGCGCTTGGTGTAAAAGTCAGCAACGGAAGTGACGCCCTGCGCGGCGTGACCAGCACGCCACATCTCACGATCAGCCGTGAACGGTATCTGCGGGATCCAGTAGAGGACTTCGCCCGCGCTAGCTCGCTCGATTAGTTCGAGTTCAGCGCTCGTTGGCGGATGAGCTCCCCTTGACGTCGGTCCCTTTGCATTGGTTTCCACGGGACGCTCACCAATCCAGCGGAGCTCTCGTTTCTGACTTGACCTACGACATGCTGGACAGGTAACGGCATCCAAAACTGCGCCAGACTCCGAGTCTCGAGCTCCCTCCCAGTACGTGATTGCGCCACCACAGTGACGACATTCGAATATGTCACTCCAAACGGTGTACTCGACGCGAGTACGAGCGTCGGTGGTGCCCGTCTCGTAAAGCCAACTCAAAGTAGGACGTACGCGATCAATGACTCGTGCCGCAGCCTTTAGAAAGGCTTCGGGATCGCATGGCGTCACGTAATTCTGTGCGATATGTACTGCTGCAGGCGACAAGTCACTGAGAACTGCGTTTCGCCCGGCAAGAATCGACGCTACACCAGTCATTCCGCTTCCGCAGAACGGATCGGCCACTACATGTCCTTCCTTGGTATGGTGCCGGATCAGCTTGTCAATCGCCTCTGGCGGTACTTTCGTGTGGTAGCTATGGGCCCGATATGCTTGAGAATTCTTGCCAGCTCGAACGTGTTCGAGGTATGGACCAATAGCAGCAGGCGGAGCGTCACCCGCCTGCATCTGGATGCTCTTCTTGAAGGCTTCCGAAAGGTGTCGTGGGAAGGTTACTTTCGCTCCTGAATCCTCGCGTCGGATCACGGAAACGATCGCGTCCGCCTTCCCCGGAACAGCGTTCGCAACGTCTGGTGGCAAGCGTCCGGCAGTAACACGAAGGAGGTCGGCAGGAACTTCGAGGACGACTGACAAGGAATCAAATTGCTCGTCCGTTGGTTGCCTCTGTCCACTCTCGAGCATGCTGAGATGCGACTTGGCGATGCCGATTGTTTCAGCAAGGGACGTCAGGGAAAGCCCTTTCTCCTGGCGGCGCTCACGCAGAAGGCGTCCGCAAGCGTTACTCGACGACACAAACGCCGTCGAATCGTTGTCTGCGGGATGATTTTCAAAAATCGATAGCTGGCTAGGCCGGGACTTTGGCATATTCTTATGTGTTCACGGACTGTGTGAACACGCATTTTACTTGAGCCACCCGAACTTGGGGGAGACTTCAGGCCAGGTCGGTGCACGTTCGCCTGTCTGACAACCGAACCGGACTCCAGTGGCGGCGCTCCCCCCAGCGTGACTTGCCCAGCGAGTGGTGTGCCGTGCATCACGGCGAACGGGCCCAAAATCCGTCTGGGAGGGAAGCACTGCCCGAACTGGCCGGCGAGCTCGCGAAAAGTTACGGACGAATCTAAGTTAACGGCGACGCCATCCTGCATTGGCAACTATTTAGCTTGCAACTGAAAGGCCGCGGCGGTCGGCAATTGGCTGCGGACGCAATGCCGATAGGTCTCTGCGATGCGCTGATCCGGATTTGCCGCTCGTCAGCGACGACGCAGCACGCCGCTGTCGATGTTTCCGCCGTCGTTATGACCAGCTGTATCCGCGCTGCTGTTTCCGATGGAAGTTTTGAAACTGTTCGCCCGGGTTACCTCAAATGGCGGTATGGCAGCGCCACAGACCGCTCAATCACCAATCCACGCGGTGCGGTTCAAGCGGATGGCGCGGCATGGTCAATGCCCGCCTCAAAACAGATGCTGGCGGCTCGGCCTTTGCGGACGTTCAGGCGTCGCAGTTCGTGCGGCAGCTTCACCGAACAAAGCGAATACTTGCAGACCTTGATTCAGTTTGGCGGGACCTACTTTTTTAGTCTCGTGCGAATGCCGTTGTTGCGCCCCTTGTGGACCCGTCATAGAACTCGCCGCTGGTCGCTGCCCGACTGACCGTCGGGAATGACCGCTGCCAGAGGCGGATCGGTCAGATGGGTCGGCGCGACGCCGAGCCATCGATGTCTGCGGTGGCCGAAGCGCGCAGATTGGAGATACGGCGGGACTCGGCCGATTTCAAAGGTTCGCTTGCGGTCCTTGACAATCGTCTACTATGCTGCGATGGCGGTGTCAGTGTGCCAAAAATGTGATTGGCAGTTAGCTTTGGTGTTGCCCGTAGCGGTCCTACTGAGTTCAACGGTGATTAGTTTATCCGTAGGGAAGGCGGGGCTAAGCTCCAATGCGAGGTAGTCAAAGAGTGGCTTTTCGTGAACCGCAATAATCACCTTGCGTTTGTGAACCTTAGAAAGCGTCCGAAGCAAAGCGGCGAATTGTGCGATATGGACCTCGTCCATGCTTTGAACCGGATCGTCAATTACGAGCCACGGCAAGGTCGGGGCCACCGATAGATGTAGCGCTAGAAACAATGTCAGCGCAGCCGTATTCAAGTTGCCTGAACTGAGCATCGCGCGCGGATTACCGCCTTTTTCGCCGGAACGATGGTGGGTTTCCAGAATGGCCTCCACCGGGCCGTTGCTGTTTTGGGGAAGCGCGAAGGCGGGAACGAAGGGTTCTTCCGGGGCCAGCCGAACAAAGAGGTCACGCCACATGGCATTTAGCTCATCGTTGAACACACGACGAACTATATCTGTCCTCGCATCGCGCGCCCGCTTCGCAAGTTCGCGCGCATCAGCGATGATTAAATCAGCGGCATCCTTGCGTCCTGACAGTTTTGCAATGCGCTCCGTGATTTCCTCAACCGACTTTTCGATTGATGTTCGGCGCGTTTTTAAGGTTGCCAGCTCTTTCACGTCGGCAGTCGCTTCACGACGAGCGGATTGTCTCCGGGCCAACGCTCGTTCTTGAACGTTGCTAAAGGATTCGAGGCGATCAAGGGCCGCGTCAAGTGCTTCACCAGAGCCCAGTGGCTCAACCGGAAGACCGTGAGCAAACGATGTCACGGTCTCTCGAATATTCGTAATGCGTTGGTCGGCAGCATGCAACTCAGTGAGATTTCGCGATGCAGTGGCTGCTGCGGTCATGAGGCGCTGCCCCTCTGCCGCTGCATTTTCCAGTCCCGCCAGCGTCTGATTCAACTCTTTGAGACGAGTTTCGCGAGCCTTTAGCGCATTTCGTGCGTCTGGTTGCAATTTGCGACTGACGATTACGCCACGTTCGCGTTCGGCTACGGCCTGGCGGCCGGCGACGGTCGCGCGCTCTTGCGACAGGGCTTGCAGTCGTACAGCGCCTTCGTTGAGAGCAGTGATTTGCGCCGACACGTGTACACGCAACGGAGCTTCCGAAACTTCGCGAAAGTCCCTGCCGCACACCGGGCAATCGTCAGTATGGATGTGGGGAAGAACATCGCTTAACGCCTTGGCGAGTTGGCCGGCTCCGGCAATCTGAGCAAGTACCTGCTTTTCAAGCTCCGCCGCTTGTTTCTTTGCCCCTTCGATGTCACGATCGATCGACTCCAGCCGTTTGTCGTCGTCGACCGCGCGCGAAAGAAGCGTTGAACAGCGGTTAAGTTCTGCGGCTACACGCTGCATTGCTGCCGTGACATTGTCTTGAGGACCCGCGGAAGCCGATGGTGACATATCCGGAAAAAGCGACATCGTATCGGCTAGCGTATACTCGATAACCTTTCCGGTGCTTGTGCGCCATACAGCAAGTGCGGATGCTGCTGCTGCATTTTGCTGTTCGGCAGCTGTGCGCGGTTGAACGGAAGCAACGGATTGAGTCGATCGCCATTGTTGACGTACGACTACGATCTCGCGACGTAGACCGGCGAAGCGCTGAAGTTGAGATTCTTCTGGTGAGCCTGCAAGATGTGTCAGTAACGCGGGCAGATCGTCCGTGAGGGCAGGCTCAAGATCAAGCGCTTTCAGTCGCTCCGCAACACGCTTGGCGACATCGGCTTCCATACCAACTATCTCCGTGATTTCCTTCTGGTGTCGGTCTACTTCCTTCTGTAATGCAGGAATGTTTTCCCGCGTTTCCCAATACAGTGGAACCGTGGAGCGAAAGCGGCGTACATCGCCCGCGTCGTAAAGCCCGTCAATCAACGCGTCAAGGTGATCGAGGCCCAGCAGATCCTTCACAAACTTCGTTAGCGGTGAATCGCTTTTTCGCGTGTCTTTATCCTCATAAAGCTCCAGCAAGCGACTTAATGTGGCCTGTGCGAGAAAGCATCGTTCGCTATAAAACCGAGCGGCGATCGGCGAAAGAAGCGCGTCTCCGGAAACTTCGTGCTTTGCAACGTCAATCTGCGTGCGAAGGCGGCCCTCTCGAATTTGTGTTCCTTCGAGAACGATTCGCCCGTTCGAGGCGAATTTGTGGACGAGGTGGCTTATGTAGTCACGATCGGCACGGGCAAGTGACGGCACATGACCTGTTAAACCGAGCTCAATCGCGGAAAGCAGGCTGGTTTTGCCCGAACCGTTCTGGCCGTGGATTAGAACTACCGGCGCATCCAATGGAATGGTGACTGATCCCCGGATGCTTCGAAAGTCAGTGACAGTAATGGTGCTAAGCTGGGTCATCGCTGCCTTCATCGTTCGCTAACGTATTGTTGAGAATCGCGTGTAGCTGCGATTGGACGGTATCCGGGCCGGCGGCGGCCGTCTTCACCAGTTCGCTGATCGACGGAGCTAGCCCGTCCAAGTGGTTAGTGATTTCGTTCAACGGATTCGCGAGATCCTGATTTGGCTCGGGAACGTTCAATGGAAGTAACACGGCTAACCAGTTCCGCAAGGTGGGCTCACAATCACCGTCGGGCAGCGTCCCTACAGTCAACACTCGACAAACCCTTGCGAACGCATCGAAAGTTTCACTATCAGGCCTAACGCCAGCAAGAACGGTGGTAACCGGCCTGCGTGACTTCATGACGTCAAGCATTCGGCCAACACCTTCAACGTTGTGCAAGATATGCTGGCTCGATTCCGATCCGGTATCAGCGATGAGAACGAGGTCAGGGGACGGTATTGCACCAACAAAGGCCGCGGGAATATCAAACGACAGACCACCGATTGTTAAGGGACTTGGCAGTCGCTTGTAACCCGCAGTTTCCAGTAACTGACAGATGCGTGCTACGGAAGAGGAAATCGTCATATTGCGAGCTCGCGACGAAAGTTCTGCAATAACTCCTCCGAGCCGGTTCCTCTGCTGAGGAGGTCGCTAACGCTGACCTCCCGCTTGGCAAGCCTGCCAGTCCGGCTCGGAGGGCGTCGAGGAGAGCGCGCCAGGCTGGGTGCAATTTCCGCACTATGAACGACGGCAACGTTGTCGCCATCCACGAGATGACCATTGTGCCGTAGGCGCAGTGCAGCGTGGCTGTTTGTAACGAGAACAAGCTTCGTCAAAGTTCCTGCAGAGTTGATCTTGGCCATCCCCGATGTTGGGTCGGCGGGATCGGCATCACTTAACGTCCAAAGTCCATCTCGCATACCGATGCCAAGAAGGCCGGTAACCACTGCGGCTTCAGGTAGCCCAGACGACAGAAGCACCGGGTCCGCGGCGATTCGATGGAGCGGCGATGAAGTGACTGGATTGTAGCGCCAAGGCCCTTCCGCTTCCCGTCCGTCTCTGAAGAGGCGGGTGATCCGGCTTAACCTCATCATCAATCCCCGTAAGAATATGAGGCGGTCGCCGTCTGCCTGCGACGCGACCGTGTTTCGGATGGCTATGACGCCAGCCTGCAATTCTTTCCGATCGGCCGGAGCGAGCGCTCCCGTCGCCAGTTCGACGAGTGCACGTACTTTTGAGCACAGAATGTGAAGTGTCAGCGCAACGAGAAGCGGCTTTGCATATGCCCTGATGAGCGACGTGTTCAGTATTTGCTGTCGCGTCGCTGGCGTATATGCTGTGGGGTAAACGTTCTGAAGCATGCCCAACTGATCAGCACCAAGCCGGTCTTCCGAAAACACGAAACCTGGCGGATCGTTGGGCCACGGCCACTCCATGGTCGCCGCGGCCTTTGCAAACAGCGCCTGAATATTTGCATCTTGAGCAGACAAGCCCATCATCAGCGTGGGTTTGCGGACAATGATGTCAGCAAGTTTGTTAACGATCGCAGCGTTTTCAAGTTTGGCTGCCCATCCGTTAATTTGGGATTGCCGTGCGATCAGAAATGGTCGGTAACCCGCTTCGTCTTCGGTCGCCTTAATTGCGCATCCGTGAAACTTGTATAAAGCTGCGCGCTGCTGAGCCTCTCGAAGATTCTCCGGACGCACGCATACGACAATTGAAGGATGGCCCGCAGTGAGTTCGGTCGCCGCGCGTTCAATCAGGCCATCCCAGTTTGCGGTGGCGATTTCTGACACGACGCCTTCCTGCATCAACAATGCGATGCACAGATGCTCGACATCAGGTTCGAGCCGGGGGTCTGCAAAGGTTTCTGCGACGCTAACGGCTTCCCAGAGTAGGTAATCGGCTGCCTCGCCCTCAACATTCACATCGAGCAAACGCGCGTAATTGTTGATGAGGCGGCTAGTAATAGCCTCAGCGTCCTGCCATCCAGCAAACGGATGGTCAAAGTCGACTCGTGCCCATTCATCGGCGGAGAGGGTCGCGCACGCAAGCGCATCATTCAGTGCGGTCTTGAAGCGGCACGCGGCGGCTGCATGATCAATTTTCGCTCGCAGGAACTCAAGCACTTTGGGCACAACCGCGCGAAGCCCGGGCACCCGCCCTAAGGAAATTCCGGAGCCGAGCCAGAATACATATCGATCTTCGGCCACGCCAGACGCGAGTGCCTTAAACGGGCCATCAAGCATGTCCAGCGTCTGCTGGATCGTTATGTCGGCAGCGTGTGGAGCGTGAGGCATTAAACCTTCTCTCGGTCGTTGGAGTGCTGACAATAGTGACCTCCTTCGCCGCAGCAGAGAGGTCATTGCTGGAACATCAGCCTGAAAGTTTTTTGTCCAGTAGTATCGCGGCAGTATTCTAGATGGAGTCGGTGAAGTCCGGCAATCCGCTTTTTTATAACGGGAGAGCGGCGGGGGGCAATGCGCAACGCGTCCGGGAGGACGACAACGATCAGGGACGATTCGGGAATGGAGCGTCGCGGAGGTTGCAAAAGTTCACGTCGATGACGATCCGACCAACGGGATGTAACGATGGCTCCGACCGCGTACTGCAAAATGCAATGGGAACGCGATCTCATTTCGGGCTGACACCTGAGTGCCCTTATCTCCATCCATGGAGCTGTCGGACATTGCCTCGATTAAAGGCAAATCCCAACCAGCGGATGGAGGTGCTCAGGTTGCGTTGAATGGCCGCCTCGCCGATCGCGGACCGTCTATTTCGCCCGGCAGGAATCATTCAGTGACAGGGAGGCGAACGACTCGCTGGCTCCGGTCTGTGAATGGCTGCTGACTTACCTGAAGCTGGCATGTCGCCGCCTATCGGCGAGCGTCCGCAAAGGCCGAAATCCGGCTCGCGATACGCCAGCATCTTCGGGGCGGGTACGCAGTGTGGTTGGCTTCGCCGTGGAATTTCCTCAACGTGAGGACACGTGCGCAGCGGCGCGGTCACGAGGCTTCTTCTGCCTGCCAGTTTGCACCGCTTGGGTCAGCAATGCCGATATTGAAGCGGTCAAGGAACGCAGGAAGATCTGGATGATCGATGAGTGGAACGGAAGTGCCTCGTTGAACCAGACTTGCGCGATCGCCGAAGAGGGCGACCGATACCGAATTTGCGAAACGTGACTGAAAATAGATGCCGTCCACCATTGCGTCATTGTCGTGGAGGGCAGCACTCCATCTATTCGGGGCAAAATAGTCGGGCGTCGAGAGAACCTGTGTGTCGAATCCGAACTGCCAAAGAGGTTGGGTCAGATCTGCGAGACGCAGGGTGCGTGCGATCTCCATTTCCAGTACAGCGACGCAGCGATCCGTGATGGCTTTCTCATCAATGACGTGCGGCATTCCGGCATCAACATCGCGGAAACGCCCACGCATCAACGTTTCGGCCATGCAGGCTTCGAAGGAAGACGCGGCATATAGAACGCCGTATTCGTCGCTCGGTGCATCGAACCGAAAGACCGTGGAGGAAGTCGAGCGACGGTTGTAATAGACCGGCTCACGATGTCGCCAGTGGATTCGCAACAGTGTCGTCACCGAGAGGTCGATCTCTCGGACAGGGATCCGGGCAGTACGAAAGCCGGGAGGGGGCAGGGGACATGGATCAGGTAATTCTTCGCGAAGCTCGTCGATCACGACGCCCCCTGTTCACCGCCAACTTCCTGGAGCGCCAGATCCACAACGCGAGCCAGAGATGCATTCGAATTGAGTATGACGTCCGCCGGCGAGCGCCCATCCAACTCCTCCCGCTTTGAGCGCATAAACGAATGGATAGACCATGAGTTCACTCTCGCAGTCACAAACGGCTCGAGCACTGCCCTCAGTCGTGAGCCTTCAGCGTCGAACTGCCATTTGGGATAACGAAAACCGCGCTCCTTACCTGCCGGCAGCAGCGCGTACAACGCTCCCTTTTGACGGTCTTCGTTGATCGCGCGTTCGTTGCGCCCCGCGTAGTCGCGCGCGTCCAGAAGCGTCAGATTGTCGGGATTTCGATACTCTTCAAGGGCGACCCGACGGCCGCGAACTCGGGCCGCCGCAAGTGGATTCACAGTTCCCGTCGAAAACAACTGAGTCGCATAATGGGGATCGTTCCCGACGCCGCCATTAACGACTTTGTCGAACGCGTCCGTGAGGTAATCGATCACCTCGGGCCGCCCATCAGCGCCGAGTGCTCGGGCCGTGATCGCCGCCAATTCTCGGGTCGAAATCCCGCTCGTGGCTCTCATATTCCCTCCTCAGTCATGAAATACATGACGTTCATGACCTAGTATGCGCGCTTTGTTAGGCTGACGCAATGTGCGGCCGCAGTGCAGAGTTCCTGCTGCGACGAAGGACAACAGACTGCGGCGACGCAAGTGTTCTCCGATCTATCTAGCCCGCGAGCCTGCGACACTGCAGGCGATCCGTGTCGGCAAGCAGAGGGTCTCGACCGCAGCTTGATTCGAGAGGTCAGAGAAGTTCGTCCCTACCACGTGGTAGCGCGAACGATCCAAATAAGTAAATAGTTTCCGGAAAGTTGATAGATTCATATATGTAAAGTTGCCAACCAACCTATTGGAAGAAGATAGCAGAAACGTCTCTTCCGACTAGGGAATTAGTATCATTTGGCCTATAATGAAGAATCAAATGAACCAGATGATCCTCGATCAGTCGCTGACCTATCCCAGAGGTGTCCCATGCTGCTGGTGTCGCCCGAACAGATTGCCGCGGTGATGGCGCTCACGCGCATCCCGCACTCGGTGGCGGAGCTCGACGTGCAAGTGCGCGAAGGCTTGCCCAAGTCGGCCTTGAAGGAAGGCGTCGAGCACGCGACGCGCAGCGCCGAAGAGCGCCGCGCGCTGCTCGCGCGCATCGTGCCGGAAGCGACCTTCAAGCGACGCCGCGACAGGCTGAGTCCGGACGAGTCGGAAAAGACCGAGCGGCTCGCGCGCATCGTGGCGACCGCGCGCTACGTATGGGACGACGAGACCGATGCGCGGGAATTCTTGAACACTGCGCATCCGTTGCTCGAAGGACGTACGCCGGTCGACGTCGCCTTGACCGAACTCGGTGCGCGACGGGTCGAAGAACTGCTGTGGAAATTGTTCTACGGGCTGCCCGCATGACGCTCTATATAGAGGGCACCGCGGATTACATGGAAGCAAGGATTGGCACTCGAGTTGAGGTGCGTGCCTGATGCGCATTTTCCGGATTGCCGACTGCCGCCATCCTGTCTGGAGCGGGACGGGCGCGATGCTGGTCGGTGGCCGCTTCAACAGTCCCGGGCGTCCCGTCATCTACGGCGCGCTCAATTTCGCGGGGGCGATGCTCGAGGTGCTGGTGCACGCGCGGATCGGCAAGGTGCCCAAGCACCACGTGTGGGTCGAGGTCGATGTGCCCGATGACGTGTCTATCGAGCGCGTGGAGATTGATGATCTGCCGCCCGGGTGGGACGCGCCCGATGCGCAGGTCGCGCGCCGCTGGGGCGACCAATGGTTCGACGAGGCAAGGTCGGCCATTCTCGTGGTGCCATCGGTGGTGGCCCGGGCGGAATGCAATGCCGTGGTCAATCCAGCGCATCCGGATGCCGGACGGCTGGTGGTCTCTGCGCCGCAGCCGGTGGTGTGGGATCAGAGGCTGTTCGTGACTGCGCCGGCCGCATCGCCCGAATAGGCTCACCGTCGGTCCTTGCAATGACTCGCCTTGTTCGGACACGTTTGGAAGCCACTCGCTTCCCTTTGACTTAAACGAGAGCCCATCGCGATGGCCAATCAACCGCAACAGCTGACCCTGCCGCTGCCGCGGATCTACACCCGCACGGATTTCACCGCGCTGCGCGCCTTCGTGCAGCGGCTTGCCGGCGGCGACCATCGCGCGGCTCTATTACGATCCGGAGCGCTCGCCGCACGCGGCCAGTGCCGAGGCGATGGAGCGGTTTTTGGGCACCATGCGCGATGACCTGGTTCATCTCGCGCTCCTGCATGGCTCGTCGGTCCTAGCCGATCATCTACGAGCGTCGATCAAACAGCACGGCAGCGCGAAGCTCACGGCGATGACCTTGCGCATGGTCGAGCAGGCGTCGACGCTGGCGGCAGCCGTCCCGCACCTGACGCATCCGGTGCATCTGTGGTTCCGGCCGTTGATCGCGCAGCGCCTGAACGGGGAGGGGATCGGCACGCTCGGCGCGCTAGTTGACTACTGCAATGCGCGCGGCGGTAGCTGGTGGCGGTCGGTGCCGCGCATCGGCGCCTTGCGCGCGAGAACCCTTGTCGCGTGGCTGCGGCGGCATGAAACAACGCTCGGCGTGAAGGTCGCCGCGGACGTCGATACGATGTCGTTGGTGCCGGCGGATTCGAGCAGACCCAAAAGCGGCGATGCCGTCGTAATGATCGGCGGCCATCCCGGGGAACCGCAGCTGGCGCCCTTCGAATATCTTGCCGTGCCCGCGGAGTTGTCAGGCGGGGATGGGATACACCGCGGTCCAAATCGGGCGAGCAGTTTTGCGTTCATCCGCGCCGACCATGACCTGGCGGCCGTGCACGCGTACTTGCATCGCTACCGCGATCGCCCGACGACCTTGCGAGCTTACACGCGTGAGGTCGAGCGACTGATTCTCTGGAGCGTCGTGGTTCGGCAAAAAGCGCTGTCGTCGCTCACGGTCGAGGACTGCGAGGCCTACAAAGACTTCTTGAAGGCGCCGTTGCCGTCTTTCATGGGCCCCAAGCGACCTCGCACCAGCGGCCGCTGGCGCCCGTTCACGCAAGAGGGCTTGTCGGGCGACAGTCAGGCGTGCGCGGTGCGCGTGCTGCGAGCTGCCTTTGCGTGGCTGGTCGAGGTTCGCTATCTGGCCGGGAACCCGTGGAGTGCGGTGCGTGAACCGGCGACCGTGACGCGGGAAATGTCGGTGCAAGTGCACCGAGCGCTGCCGGCCAAACTATGGGCTCAGGTGCGCAAGGCGCTCGATGCGGTTTGCGAAGCTTTCGGTGGGACAGGCCCGCAAGACGATGACGAGCTCCGGCAGTGGCGCGCCGCGCGCGCGGCGGTTCTTCTGATGGGCGATTCCGGGTTGCGGCGTGCGGAAGTTGCGCTCGCGCGTCGGGAAGACCTGCGGATCGCTGAGGTGCCCGAGGAGGGGCGAGCGTCACGCAGCCCTTCGTCGGGTTCGCCACCGGAAGCACCGCCGCCGATAACCACGCAAACGCCGTCGCGAACGATGCCGCGATCGACACCAATGAGTTCGATCGACCCCGGCCGCGGACACCCGGCGGTGTGGACACTGACCATCATTGGGAAGCGTCGCAAGCAGCGCACGGTGCCGGTCAGCGGGGCGACGATCGGCGCCCTGCGGGCACACTGGGACGACCGGGGGCGTGACTTCGACGCCCCGCGCGCTCACGGATCGCTGATCGCGCCGCAGTGGATTCCGGGTACGCGCGCCGCGCTTGATCGGCACGACGTAAACGCGGAAGAAGTGCCGTACACCGTCGACGCCTTAGGACGGCTCGTGCGCACGGCGGTGCAACGCTTGAGCGCGCAGACCGCTGCGCTGGCCGACTTCAGCGCGGACGACCTGGTGCAACTGGCGAACACGTCGGCGCATGCTTTTCGGCATACATTTGGGACACGGGCCGTTGCACGCGAGATGCCGACCGATGTCGTCCAGGCGATCCTCGGACACGCGTCGTTGCAGACCACGTCGATTTATGTACGGGCAGAGCGGCGACGGATGCTCGAGGCGGCCGCGCGATACTACGCCGATGACGAAACGTGATCGAGCTCAAAGCGACGCAGATGAGCCGTTCGGACTCTTTCTCGGCGTTCGTTAACGCTAACGATAAAAAGGAGCGAACGTGCCTGCCACTATCACCGATGTACTTTCCACGCGTAATGGCGAAATGGAGTTTCATTTCACAGTCAGCGATGGACAACATCGAGATGCATTGATCGCCACCTTGACAATGAGCGAAGCTGTTGCCATTGCGAATGGCAAGGATAGCGGCGACGTGTCATTGATGTGCCGCGTCATCGTCAAGACGATTGAACATCAGTCGCTGGTTGGGCAAACTTTCGGCGATGCGGACTAGTTCCCGGTTTCGGGAGGGACTTGGCTCGGCAAGATTCGAGCGCGCTGATGAGTGAAGGCCGAGCCTTGCCAGACAAGGCCTGTATTTTGCGAATAAACCGCGTCGCTGTTTCCAGCTCAGGGGACAGACGTTACCGGGCGTCAAAGTTACCTGCGCGGTTCAGCAAACTCAACGGAGGCGAATCATGAATGACACTCGACGCCGGCTTGGCGAATGGCTACCGAAGGACGAGGATGATATCGCGCGATTCCGGGAAGAATTCGCGCGTTACGCTCACGAGCGCAGTCGCCAAGCGCAGAGAACCGGCGTGGTTGAAGATCTCGCCGCTTTCATTTACCAGGATCCGATCGTCCGAATGGATCTCGCTCGTGCGATTGCGCAAGCACGAGATGCCGGCTTCAGACTTGGCTATGCGAACATTGAGGAATTGCTTGTCCTGCTCGATGCAATGCTGACCTATGCCCCGCCATTCAGCGAGTCGAGCTTGATTCATTGCCCTGTCAACGCATTACTTGACTGGCCTATGGTGATGCCCTCCGGCTACGCACTTTTTCGCGATCCTGCCTTCAACGCACATCTCAAACAGCTTCTGACTGTTTGGTCTGGTTTTTTGAGTGGGCCGCACTCGCGCACGCATTTGAACACCGCAGCACCCGAGGGCTGGTTCAGTCGGGAAGCGGATCAGAAGATCGGCTTATCGCAGTTTCTGTGCGACCCGAACAAACCTTACTGGGGCTTCGCCTCTTGGAACCATTTTTTCACGCGCGAATTCAAGCCTGATGCCCGGCCCGTTGCGCAGCCGGATAACGAGAAGGTGATCGTGAGCGCGTGTGAAGCCACACCGTACTACATCCAAAACGACGTTAGCCTGCAGGACTCGTTTTGGATCAAGTCACAGCCCTACTCGTTACTTGAGATGTTCACGGCGAAGGAGTCCGATCTCGCGCGCCGATTTGTTGGCGGGACGGTGTATCAAGCATTTCTGAGTGCGTTTTTCTACCATCGCTGGCACGCGCCAGTGAACGGGACCGTGACGAAGGCGTATCTGGTTGACGGCACCTATTATTCCGACGCCGATGCAGAAGGGGAAGATCCCAGTAGCCTGAACGACTCGCAAGGCTACATTACCGCCGTCGCGGCACGTGCCATTATCGTCATCGAATGCGACGACTCCGACATCGGTGAGGTAGCATGCATTTTCGTTGGAATGGCAGAAGTCTCGTCATGCGTGATCGAAGCATTGCCTGGGCAGCGTGTGCGCAAGGGCGACGAACTTGGCTACTTCCAGTACGGCGGTTCCACGCACTGCTTAATTTTCAAGCCTGGCGCTATTATCAAGTTTGTGCCGCAGCCGCCCTTCGACGACAAGGCGGCACCTATGAAGGTCAATTCGCACCTGTGTACGGCGCGGTGATGAATTAGATCGCTGGTTTTCGATGTGGCGTTCCTCGGAAAGGATCACGCGATACAACTCCTTCGTGAGACCCTGAAGGAAGAGAAGGCAACAGACTAAAAGTTGACGTTGTTAGCTGGACAAGAAGTGTCCGAAGAGCAAGCCGGGAGGAAGGTAAGTAGCTAGCCGAAGCGCGCGCCGCGATCCTCCGTGGGACGCGGCGCGGTCTGATCTTCTGGGGAATCGCCAGAACTACGCCGCCGCAATGGTCGGTTGGTAGTCCACCATCTTCACGCAATGTGCGACCGATCCGTCAACTTGGATGAACGCAGCGTGAACATGACGAGAGCTTCGATGGCATTCGTCGCTGGTGAAACGGAGCGACGACGTATGTTTCAGTTAATACTGTCGCCGCCTCGATACTGTCTTGGGTAAGAACGCCGTGGCGTCGAATTTGCCGTAGCCCACACGTAGACCGCATTGAAAATGTCACCGTCGCGTCAATGAAAGCGACAACTGCAACGCGTGCGGACCGCCGGCGGCCACAGAGCCGTACGGAGGCAGGCTTTGTACCGTGCGAAATAATGTCGTCACCGGGCGGCGTCTTGTAAGCGCAGCTCCCTCAGGCGGGATCCGCGAAGCCGGGTACGGACGTGCCGACGCGTGGGCGAGCTTTCTCGGGGCAGGGCCTCCCTTGTGCCTGAGCGGACCGGCGCGGGCAGCAATCCGTCGAGCGGATAAGTACTGATCGTTTTAGCGGTGTTGGCGAGGTAGGATGTGCTCGTTCCAAGTTACGTGAAAGGCGCGAGTCAATGGCGCGAGGCGTGTGCAACTATCCGGACCATGAAGTCGCGCAGATTACGTCGCGGCTGGAAGACGCCATCGCGCTCCGTCGCCGCGCTTCGCGCTCATCAATTGGCGCGCTTATGGACGGCAGGCCGCCTCTGCAGGCCGGTCCGAATAGCGTGGAGCTCGCGTTGCTCGCCGCACTTGCCCAAACTTATGGACCGACAATCTTCCGCGATGAAACGTTCGGACCGGTCCTCGACTACATCGCAGAACGCGGGGCCGTGGGTCTGGTGCAACGCGTCCTGTGGGAAGAACGGCCGGCAGACGTGGTTGCTACGCGCCTGCACAACGCCCGCGTTGCGTTCGAGATTCTTTGCGGCACTTGGCCGGAAATTTTCCTGGCCCAGGCGATCGCCGAGCTGAAACGGCTCGGTGTCTGCGCACCGCGCTCGGACGTCCCGCCCTTTGATGCTTGAAAACTCTATGATCGCGCTAACACACTTTGCTAATAAGCAGACTACTTTGCTGGGTTCACAAGTCCGAGGGCACGTGCGAGGTCATTGACGTCGACCGGGAGGTTCGCCGATCCGAAGCAGATTCGGGTTGCACCTGCGAAAACGCCCGAATGATCACCGTGCCGAAGCGACCCCGCCGACGCTTCGATTGCGTGAGCCTCCGGTATCGATTTGCGTCCCTCCTTCATCCCGCCGTTACCGCACTCGCACGCTATGCCAGACTTCATTAAGACCGTCTCCTGAGCGATCTCCGGGCTTTTTGTCCATCAGGCCGCGATACAGGGGCTTGCCCTGGAAAGCCCACTGGTGCTCACCATTGGGAGCAGGTAGCAACGTCAGCGCGCCGGATGGCTTATCGCCCGGCGCTGCGAGCGCGGGCGGAAAGTTTCTCGCGCAGTCGCCTTCGCACGATTTCGCATCCGGCATCCCCTTTCCCCCAAATATGTACAAGGTCATGCCTTGGTCGTCGACCAACATACCGTCTCTTTCGTGTGGCGCTGCTGCCAGGGCCGGTGTAGCGGCGAGAACTCCAGCGAGGAGTGCGAGGAATGTGAGCGTTTTCATGGTTCAACCTCCTGATCTGACGACCTGACACAAGGCAGCAACGCCCGGTCTATCGTCTCCGAAAAGACCATCACAACGGCGCCATGACGCGTAGCACGGGACGCCCGTCAACGTTCTTCAGCGGGAAATACGCATGGTGGGTGGCGGGATCGATGGCAACGACATGCGCGTTTGGTCCGAGCGGGCCTTCGCCGATTTTGGCGACCGTAGAGCCTTGCACACTGAAGACAGAGACAATGCCCGCTTCCCCAGTCACATAGAGTCTGCCTTGTGCAGCATCAAACGCCAGGACGTCTGGGTCTTTGCCGATGTCGAACGACTTCACAACGCGGCGAGTTCCCAAATCGAACACAAGCAGCTTGTCGTTGCCCTGACAGGCGACAAAGGCCAGCTGATCTTGCGAATCGATCAACAGTCCATGGTTCTGCTCGGCTCCCTGAAGCGCATGGCGGGCCACGATCCTGTCGACCGCCGGGTCGATTTCGACGAGTTCGCTGCGCGATTGGACGTTGACGAAGATATGATGCGATCGCGCATCGTATTGTGTATTGCCAACGTCTCCACCGAGCGCAATGGTCGCGACGCGTTGATTGCTTTGAACATCGACGACTGTCTCAGTACGACCGGTCTCGTCCGATGCGTAGAGCTTGTGCACCTCGGGTGCGTAAGCCATGCCGTCCGGGTAGTGGCCCCCGGGCATGCGCGCGACTATTTTGAGCGTCGTTTCATCGATGGCGACGATTTCGTCCGTTCCAGTCGCCGACGCATAAACACGCGACATTTCGGGAATCGCGAGCACGCCATGAACCGATGAAACCCCAGGAATTCGTGCGACGACTCGGGCAGCGTTCACATCAACGACAATCACCTCCCCGTCGCCGAGGTGAGCGATGAACAGCAGATGGCGGTCAGGATCGTAGCTTTCGTAGTCCAGGCGACTCGCACGGCCCGGCAATGGGATATCGGCAATATGCGTCAGTGGCAGGCGGTAGATCTCCTGGTCCGCGGCAGCAGCGTGCTGGACCACCTCGCGCAGACCCACACCAACCGCGGGCAAAACGAGAAGGACAAGGAGCGCCAGGACCGGCCGGCGATAGCGCCAGCGTTGCAACGCTTTCATATGAAACCTCCCACTGCATGTCGCCACCGCTGAGCGTTTGCGTGTCGGTGGCGTGGCCTGCACATCGCTGCAGCGCTGCAGCGCTATCGGGCGCTTGCGCTCTGCGCATCCAGGGCCGCCTTGACACCCTTCGCCAGATCGACGGCCTTGCCTTTACCCCAGTAATGCAGGAACAGGATGCGGGGTGTTTCGCCCGTCATATGCTGATGGATTGCGACGATATTGATTCCCGACGCGCGCATGCTCTTGAGCACGGTCTGAAGTTCCCCTTCGCGCATCGCGAAATCGCCGTCAACGACAGCTTCATCATCGTTACCAGCGAAGGCCGCCCACGTGTTGACGCCCATTTCGTTGCCGACCGTAACGCCGTGCATGCTGGTCGTTTTTCCGACGACCACCTTGAACATACCGTCCTTCGTCTGGCCTTTCGTGCCGAACACTGCTTCGAGCGGCGCGGCACTGATGCTGTTGGGGCTAGCGATCGGTCCGGGCGAGGCACTTTCAGGGTCGGCGTGCGCCGAGCGGACCTGTGCGATCCGGTCGTAGACCTTTTTAACGCCCTCGGCGAGCGTGGTTGCATCATCGTGGCCGCCGATATGCATGAAGTACACCTTGGGCTGGTCGAAAAAGAAGTGGTTGTGAAGTGCGGTCACTTCCAGGCCGGCATCCAGTGCGGCACTCATCGCCGGATTGACCTCGTCTTCGAACAGCACGGTGTCGCCCATCATCATGCTCTTACCGTGCCGGTCCGACATAAATGCGGCCCAGGAGGTAAGGCCCATGAACGGTGGCATGGTCCAGCCGTCGACCTGGATTTTCACGTCATTGCGCGGCTTTGAAACCTTGAAGACGCCCTCCTTATCGGAATAGGTGCCTTTCAAGCCGGTGATCTGCTCAATGCGAGCCGTGTCTACCTCCGCCTGGGGTTGCGCTTGAGCCTGACCTGCGGCCGCACACATACCGATCGCGATGACCAATGCCTGCGAGAGGCGCCTTAACGATGACATTTGAAATTCCTCCTTCGACATGCTTGCGCAGCGGTCCACTGACTCGTTAGCTCTGGGAGCTGCGGAGGTTTGGGCATCGTTGCCCCGTGCGTTGATGAGATCCATTTCGCTCACGAATTCCATAAAGGCTTAGCCATCCGGTTTAACGTGATGGAAAAGGTAAAGCAGCGAAAGATCGTAGGCGATCTTCAATGCGCCACAGGCGACAAGCGGGGCACCGAGCCACCCGAGCCCCAGAAGTGCCCCTGAGAGTGTGGGCGCCAGCGCCGATGCCAGGCTTCGCGGGAGCGCGGTAAAGCTCGCTGCAGCGGGGCGCTCGGCTGGTGTGACAACCGACATGACGTACGCGCTGCGCGTGGGCACATCCATTTGCGACAGCGCGCTGCGTATGAGAAGCAGCGTCAGGGTCAGCGTGAGCGACGCAGAGAATGCTGCGACGATGAGGCAGACGCTCGAGGGGATATGCGTGAACACCATGGTGTTGAGCAGGCCGATGCGGCGTGACAAGGGGGCTGCAGCAAGTTGTGAACCCGCGCTAAGGAGCCCGGCCCAAAAAAAGAACTGGCCGGCGGCGCCCAGCGACAGCCCGAATCGCTGGATCAACCACAAGGTCATCAGCGAATTGACGAGAAGTCCGCCGGCAAGGGCGTCAACGCTGAACAGCAGCGCAAGGCGCGTGACAATGCCTCGCGATGGTCCGAGCGGCATGCGCGGCGTGTCAATGCTGAATTGTCGAACCGGCAGGCGTCGGTAGAGCATCCAGATAACCGCTCCCGACACCGCGTAGACGACGAACATAATGCGCATCGCCATCAGAGGTAAGACAACCGAGCGGGCAGCGACCCACTCCGGTACCCCAGCCGCAAGGGTGCCGAGCGCGGCCGATAGCGCGCCAACAAGGCTATAGCGCGCAAAGAGCGCGGTTCGTGCGTCACCGGTTGCGAACTCGGCCAGTCTCGCGTGTTCGAGCGGAAGAAACAGGCTCACATCGCCCGAACTCGGATTCAGCGTGCCGACGAACGCCACGACGAGCAATGGCCATAGCGACGATAAGCCGGCAAATGCAACACCGGTGGCCATCATCAGCACTGCCGCGAAGGGCAACAGGACGCGCGACGCAAACCGATTCCCGAGGACGCCCACCAGGATCGTCGCGAAGGCCGAACCGAACAATGTCGTCGTGCTGATCAGGCCGACAGCGAGTTGCCCGAAGCCGAGCGCCAGCAGATAGCCGGGCAGCAGCACCGCGATGAAGCCATCACATAGGCCACGCAGCCCCCGGGCAACCAGAAGAGTGGGGACGCCACCCTGGACGCCTTCGGGCAGGAGCCACGCCGTCACGCGCGACCCGCCCGGCCTGTGCGTCATGCATCTAGGGATGTGCATCATCCTTGCACCATGCATAGAGCGCGTCATAGAGAAGCATGCCGTAACGCAGTTGTTCGTGATCGTCGGCAAACGTGCGCGATAACCCGATGGAGATCGCGTACAGACCTGCGGCTTCCGGCACGAGGTCGAGGCGCCCGGTATCGGCGCCGCGAACGATACGCGCAAGCTTGTGCAACGCGGGATCGGAGAGTTGAAACTTGTCGAGAAAGGCGTCGAAGCTGCAAAGCTCGCCGTGGTGACCCAGTTCGACGTCGGGCACGTCATAGGGCACGGCGTCCATCATGGCCGCGGTGCGCGGGACGTCGTCTCGCAGAACGTACAGGAACTCCGCTTCGGGATCGATGAAACGTTGAACGAGCCAAGGGCAGGCGATACGGTCGACTTTCGGGCGTTCGCGAGTGACCCATTTCATAACCCACTCCTTGTTCGATGATTGAAGCCCGGTGGTCAAGCTCATTCTTCCCTTCAGCTCGCCGTGGAATCGATGACCGGCCCTCCCACCAACTGCGCTGCCCTGGCTGCCGTCTCGTAAGGCGCATCCGCGGGCGTCAAATGGCATGCGACCGAATGAGCGGGTACACAACAAGACCAATAAGCGCAGCGGCGACGACAATGACGGGCTCCTGCAGCTTCTTGAAACGCCACAGCAAGAGCGCAGTCGCGAGTGCGAGGAGCACGGTTGGCCAGTCGACGATCGAGCGGCGTGCTATCACAATTACGGAACCCGTAATGGCGCCCACCGCAGTGGCTGTGATGCCGTCGACAAAGGCCTTAACGGCGAGCAGCTTGCCGTATTTTTTGAAGTACGGTGCCGGCAACACGGTGAAGAGATAGCAAGGCAAGAAAGTGCCGAGCGCGGCCACACACGCGCCCGCCAAGCCCGCGACCAGGTAACCGATAAAGCCAACGGTAATAACCACGGGGCCTGGCGTGATCATCGCGACGGCCACGGCATCGACAAACTGCTTGTCGTTGAGCCAATGGTGCTCGGTGACCACACCGCCGTAAAGGAACGGCACGATTGCGAGTCCCGAGCCGAATACAAAGGCACCGGCCTTCGCAAAGAACAGCCCGATTTGGCCGAGCAGAGGCCAATCGAGACCACTAAGTACGCCGCTCGCGACCGGAAGTTGCGCAGCAGCGGCAGCGCTTAGTCCGCCCTTGCTGAACCATTTCGGCGGGGCAACCACGAACCAGTTGACGAGGCCGCCAGCAATGAAGAGCCACGCGATCTCGGATTCAGTCACGACCGTGACGGTCGCCAGCGTCAAGTAAATCACCCATAAGAGCTTGTCCTTGCCGATCGTCTTCTTCGTGAGCTTGTACGCGCTCATTGCGATGATGCCGACGACCGCGGCACCGACACCATAGAAGGCGGCCTGCATCCACGAAAGCCCGCCGAAATGGGCATAGGCCCACCCGAGACCGACCACCATCAAGAATGAGGGCAGAACGAACGCGATACCGGCGAGCGTGGCGCCCATGATGTGATAGTGCACGTAGCCCATATAGATGCCGAGCTGAGCCGCCATCGGTCCCGGCATCATTTGCGCGAGCGCCAGCCCCTCGCGGTAGTCCGACTCGCTCACCCACCCGCGCTGTTCGACGAGATCGCGGTGCATATAGCCGACGAGTGCCACCGGCCCGCCAAACCCTAAGGCGCCAAGACGCAGCATATAGAGAACCATCTGGGCGAGCGTGTAGCGCGGTGATGCGTCGGTCGGGGTGCTCATGCGCGGCCTCCGGCGTCCCGGCTTTTCACAGCCGAAGCAAAATGTGTGTAGAGCGCATCCAGTACGCGTCCCATTTCATCGAGCAGCTGATTGTCGTCGGTCGCGCGCTCCCTGGCTCCCGCCATCACGGCTTCAAAGCCGGCAGCTTCCGGAACGGCAGCGCCGCCCACGTCGAGGACATGGACCATCTCGCCGAGCCGAAGCAGCGCCGGATCCTTGTCGAGACCGAAACTCGCAGCCAAAACCTCGAACGTCACGAGTTCGCCAACATGGGTGAAGGCGGCACCGTCGAAATCAAAACCGAGCGCGTGTTTGGGGCAGGCGCTCGGCGAAGCTATCCAGACGAAATCCGCGTCGCGATCGATGAACCGGCGGATCAGCCAGGCACTTGCCACGCGATCGACCCACATGCGCTGCCGCGTGGCCCACGTGCGACCCTGATAGTCGTCGACTGAGAGGCTTCGGATTGGACGATCGGCGAAATGGGGCTCACCCGGTGAAAGCACCGTGTCAACGAGTCCGATGAAATCCTGCCACGCCGCTTCGGCGCGGGTTGTGGCGTCACCCGGGAAGTAGTCGATCGCGACGATGGTCTCGTAGTCTTTGCGCAAACGACGAAGCAGCTTGGTCAGCTCAGCCGCTGACTGGCCCGAAATCGTCTTGCGCGCACCCTTCAGCACGCCCGTAAACTCGACATAGTCTTCACTGCGGTCGAAAAGCGCACGAAATTCCACCTCCTGCTCGGCGTCAAGGCTCGGTGCGCGCAGCACGTGCGCGGTGCCACCGCTATCGGCGATTGCACCCGCAAGCTCGCGCAGCATCAGTTCGCGCTCTTCGGTCTGCGGCAGCAGGTAGATCCCATCGCGCAGGACGGCGCACCCCTTCGCCTTCAATGCACGCCAGAATCGCATGCGAGCGGTCGCGTTCTCGGTGGGCAGCGTCAGGACCAATAGGGACCAGGTAGTGAGTAAGTTCATGTAGCGTAAACTACACCACGGTAAATCTCGCTACAAGTGATTTCTCCGGCGTTTGCCGGCGCCTGCCGGGCGCCACGCTTTCGCCAAATGGCACGCAAGTCGCCGAATGGTTCGATCAACATGGATTGGCGCGTCCGGCGGGTCAGGAGCGTCGCAACGCCAACGTGGTAAATGTAATTGCCGACTGCCCAGAGCGATGCGGCTCTGTCCTGTTGGAGCCCGTCAAAACCGCACTTCCGAATCGATCATCCGGTCGCTTTAGTTATTTTCACGATCTAAACACTGATGTAATCCCTCCGTCGCCGACCTCAGAGCGAAAAGCAAGGTTCCTGAAGTCAGTGACGAGGCGCACAAAGTCGGTAAGGCACCGTAACACTCGATACGGATATCTAAACTCGTGCCTGGATCGGATAGCCGTGCTACGCGGCATGGCTTGCGCGCGCCCGAAGTACCAGTGTCCGTTTCGCTAGAACGTAGATTCAATGGGACGACATGCAACGACATTACGCACGACAAGAAATGACGGGTAGGAAATATCGGCGTGCTTACGAAGCAGCCCGATCGGCGCATCGCCAATGCCACCAAATCCGTCGATGGAGATCTGCGCGAGCCGGGCGGCTTTGGCCATGGCAGGCCTAACAGCCATCTGCCCGCAACGTCGGCTCGATATTACGCCACGCACACACGGTTGCGTCCGTCTCTCTTAAGCGCGATACAGCGCCAGATCCGCTGCCTCAAGCAACTGCTTGGGGCCACCCTCGCCGACGGTCGCATCCGACGCTCCGCCAACGCTGATCGTCACGCGCCCGGTCGTCGTTCCCGCGTGCGGCACGTTGAGCGCCTGCACCGCAATGCGAATTTTCTCGCCGAGCATACGTAGCGCGTGCATCGACGTCGCCGGCGAAACCACGGCGAACTCCTCGCCGCCAAAGCGCGCCGCGAGATCGGTGCTTTGCATGAGACTCGATTCGATCGTACGCGCGACAAGCTTCAGCACGTCGTCGCCAGCGACGTGGCCGTAAGTGTCGTTGTACGACTTGAAGTTGTCGACATCGATCATCAGCATGCCTACGGCCGTATGCTCCTGCGCCGAACGGTCCCATTCGGCGTTCAAATAATCGTCGAACCGGCGCCGATTTGATGGGCCGGTGAGCCCGTCCGAGTGCGTCAGCCGCTGCAATTCCAGATTGATTTCGAGCAACTGCTGCTGTGACTGACGCAGCGCGCGATACGCCTCATCGCGCTGCATTAGATTCTGATAGTAGCGCGAGTGATAGCGCACGCGCGCGGCAAGCTCGACCGTATCCGGCAGCTTCACAACGTAATCGTTCGGGCCGGCCGCAAAGGCCGCACTTTTGATTTGCGGCTCTTCCTTCGTCGAGAGTACGATGATTGGTGTGTCCCGTGTCGCCGGATGCTGGCAATACTGGTGCAGGGAGCGTAAGGCCATCGACGCCAGGCATCACGAGGTCCTGCAGGATCACCGTCGGCCGTGTTTCCTGCGCGGTGCGCAGTGCGTCCTCCGGATCAGCGTAGTAGTGCAGATCGACATTGGACGCTTGCGCAAGCGCGCGGCGCAGGGCTTCCGCGATGATCGCCTGGTCCTCGACCAGCAGTACCGTCACGGGTAACTCGGCGGAGGCCGGCGCATTCGGCATGGCCGCGAGCAGGTCGGACAGAGCCGGTTCACCCGTCAGGGGGCGCGCACACGCGTGCGTGTTATTCGCTGTTGGTTCAACTGCGACTCGTTTCGCGCGCGCCGCAAGCGATCCCCGGGGAGGAAGTCTGTCGCCCGTCGCGCGGCTCAGATCCAGGTATCTTTAATCCAGACGACTACCCACTGACGCGCCCACTTCCATCGCAGTCTTGCGATTCGAGTATTTACTCGTCTCACCGAACCATTAAATCTCCTCGTGGATCTGGCTCGCCTGAGCCGCATCGGTAAATTTTTGTTCGCGTAGTGGCCCCCGGAAGCCGAGCGGCGTCACATGAATGCGGAATCGCTCATAGTCAAAGTGGAAAATCGCGTCTCCGGTGCGCCAAGCTCGGTCGGAAAATCGGCAGCGTTGGGGTGCACTGCCGGGATCGGGGCCGTGACTTCGACGCTTCGCGAGCACGAGGGCCGTTTGATCGGGCCGCAGTGGATCGCAGGCACGCGCGCCGCGCTCGCACGGCACGACGTCACCGCGCGCGCAACGCCCTATACCGTCGATGCTTTGGGCTGGCTAGTGCGCATGGCCGTGCAGCGCTTGAGCTCGTAGAGCGTTGAGCGCGCGAATGGGCACCGGGTCGGATCATCCTTCGCCGGTCAACCCTTGAATGATGGGGGCGACATGCTCGATGAGATCGAGCAGCGGACGTATCGACGTGCCTTTCCGGCAAAAGGCATCAATCTGCGCCTGCTTGCCACGTTCCATCACGTCTGCCTCCGCAAGAGAGGTATAGGCGATGATCGGCGTGCTTCCGAATCGGCCTGAGCCGCGCATCGCCGCAGGCACCGCGTAACCATCACATTCAGGCATCTCGATATCGAGGACTACGACGTGAGGCGTTGAAGCCGCCGGCGTCTCGAAGGCGGCCTGTCCTCCGTCCACAACGGTCGTGCGGTAACCCTCGATCACAAGAACCGTGGACAACGCCTGCGCCCCGGCGATATCGTCGTCCACGATGAACACAACGACCGGTGGCGAAACGCGGTCAAATAGACGATCGGTCCACAATCCGGGCATCTAGAACATGACGGTCGTTAGAAGTGTCATGTTTCGTATGCAGCAACGGTTATGCCCCCACTTTTGTCGTTCGTTCGTACGGGTTTCGCATACGCCTTGGGCAACCATGTGCCGCGTGTCGCGCATTCCGTTATGCCCGACGGCGCCGAGGCCAGCGTGGGCGACCTCTGTGAGGCACAACGGATGCTCTTCCAAAGCTGTCAGACACAACAAGGAGACAGCCATGAACCGCATCCCAACCCTGCTTAGCGTTTTCCTGGTCGCTATGAGTGCAAGCGCGACCGCGCAAAATAGCCAAACTCCTTCGTCGCCAGCGACTCAGCAGGGCGCCCCCGCGACGGGACACGCAGCCAAGGAGACCCCTCCGGGGTCAAGCAGCGCAGGCAGCCCCACGCTGATGCAGGAACGCGAGAAAGGGATGTCGCCGGATGCGGCATCGGGGACAGGCGCGAGCGGAAAGACCGGCAAGATGAAACAGTAGCCGTCCTCCGGCAATGAAGGAGCAGCGGCGCCTGGCAATTTCAATGCCGGACAAGCCGCCGTCGTTGGGCACTCGGCAGCGTCCCAAAAAGGTAATCGTCACCGACGTCCCGGGGCGCCGCCGTGCTCGCGATCGGAACCGGTGGCGCGGCGACGCCCGGTAAATTTTCGAAATGAGAGCCACCATCCTTGCCCACGAATTGTTCGACGGACTCCAGCACGCCCGCAACCTAACCGATCAGTGGGCGAGCAGCAAGCGCGTGTGCCAAGTTGCACCTGCTTGTCAGTGCGCAGGCGAGCGGCCGCGGCATACCGACACCCGATCGCGACGCGGAAATGCGGCGGTTTGAAGCCGCCCGCGCGAGTAAAGATAGAGCGTCCGGTAGGAGGAGCCTCGGGAAGGCGAAGCGCGCTAACCATGCGCAAACTGCTCGAAGCCATGCATCAGCACGGCTCGAAGCAGCACTTACACCGGTGCCGATTGCCGGGTTATGTTGGGCGGCAACGGACCGCGTGTCGGTCACTCGCGACCCGTGACCTGCGCAGACGCTGCCGTACGGTCGCTAGCATTGCTTTGTAGCTTCGGATCGGCGTCTTGCGCTTCGATCCCAAGGCGTTCCGCGGCCAGGGCCCAAAATTCGTCCGATCGGCCTTCCGGGCTGCCAGCTTCTTCCCAGAGGCGGTATGCCAATGCACGTACTTGCTCCTCTGTAACAGGTGCATCCATCTCGTTCTCCTGTTGATCGGTTGAAAACGCGATACACACGCGTGTCCTGAGAATACGCGCAAAGTGGGGTGTGCGCGGTCTCCTGACAAAAATGCTCGTGCCGCGCGAAGAACGTGCGGGGAAGCGTGACCAAGCCGCCCATGCCCCGCTCGATGCACCCGCGGCACAGCCATTTCTCGGACAACGACGCATCCCTCGTAACGTCCCTTGCTGTACCTCGGGGCCCATTGTTCTTCGGTCCGTCCCGGACCGCATCGGCCAGCACGATCAGAGCGTGCTGAGACTCGTAGCGTTTAACCGCGGAGACGAAGCGTTGCGCGGCTCCCGGTCGCCGCGTGTAAAACCTGACCGCTAACCGCGTGCGCGCGTCCGCCGCAGGACGCCGCTCGCCCCAGCAAGGAGTCGTTGATATGTTCGCTCATAATAAACGCCTGCAATACACGGTGCGCGTCGCCGCACCGAATCCTGGACTTGCCAACCTGTTGCTGGAACAGTTTGGCGGTCCACAGGGTGAGCTCGCCGCTGCATGCCGCTACTTTACTCAGGCAGTCGCTGAGGATGATGCCGGCCGCAAGGATCTGCTGTTCGATATTGCCACCGAAGAATTGAGCCATCTCGAAGTCATCGGCTCGATCGTTGCCATGCTCAACAAGGGTGCGAAGGGCCAGCTTGCCGAAGCGGTGCAATCAGAAGCCGAACTGTACCGGTCGCTCACCGGCAATGGCAACGACTCACACACTACGGCGATCCTGTATGGTGGTGGTCCTGCTTTAACCAATTCGGCGGGCGTGCCCTGGACCGCGGCTTACATCGATACGATCGGCGAACCGACGGCGGACCTGCGCTCAAACATTGCCGCCGAAGCACGCGCCAAGATCGTCTACGAGCGTCTTATGAATGTCACCGACGATCCCGGCATCAAAGACGCACTGGGCTTTTTGATGACGCGCGAAATCGCCCATCAAAAGTCCTTCGAGAAAGCCTTGCACTCGATTCAACCGAATTTTCCGCAGGGCAAGCTGCCGGGCAATCCGCAGTTCACCAGCGTCTATTTCAACATGTCGAAGGAAGACGACCTGCGCGGCCCGTGGAACGAGGGCGGTGACTGGGAATTCGTCGCTGACCCGCAACCGGCCGTCGATGGCGGTGACGGCACCGCAACCGTGGGCGTGTCGAAGCAGGATGTTGAGGTGTTACAGGCAATGGCTGCGCGTACCGCGTCGGATCCCACGGCCGATCCCACGACCGGAGCGGACCTCGGCGCCGGTCAGGCTGGTCAATGAATCCAGGCGCGAATCGTTTGAAAATTGGAAAGCAATCATTCATCGACGCGTCCATCTGAACGAACGCGTCCTGCAGCACCTACCCGGAGAATTATTCATGGCCGCCAAAACCCTAAATGACTTATTCGCGCATGCGCTGTCGGACGTCTACAGCGCCGAAAAGCAACTGACCAAGGCACTTCCGAAACTTTCGCGAGCCGCAACAAACCCTGATCTGGCTGCCGCGTTCAAGTTCCATCTCGAAGAGACGCAGGGGCAGATCGAGCGAATCGACCAGGTGGTTGAGCGCACTGAGATTAAGCTCAAGCGCGTCAAGTGCGTCGCAATGGAGGGTCTCGTCGAGGAAGGGCAGGAACAGATCGAGGAGATAGAGAAGGGACCCATTCTCGACGCTGCTTTGATTGCAGCGGCGCAGAAGGTCGAGCACTACGAGATCGCGACCTACGGGACCTTGGCAGCACTTGCGAAAAAGCTCGGCTACACCGATGCGATGAATCTCTTGCTCGACACCTTAAAAGAGGAAAAGGCGACCGACGAGAAGTTGACGCTGCTGGCAGAGCAGGAAGTATCGGAAGAGCAGGCCGGCAAGCAAGGCACCAAGTAGTGCAGGGGCGCCACGGTCCATAACGGAACGCGGCGCGTCGGGACCGCCTTCGGACCCAGGCCAAATTATCGTCAGCGCAAGACCCACTGCAACTACTATGACGCCGCAGTTCGTTGCGCGATGTTGACCCTTCCGGCACCCGTGACCGCCCGCATGTCGAGGACGATTTCCTCGGGAATCGTGTATCGGACTATGTGGCCTGCTGCACGGGCGACGCTCACGTGCTATGGGATACATCGCGGTCAGCCGAAACGGAATGAGCGTCTGTACCGATCGGCATCCGAAGCCATCGGGCGCGGCGCATTCCTTGGCGGCGCAGGGGCAGCCGTCTGATGCAGCTGCGCAAGCGAGCGGTCCTGTTGCAATTCGTCGTTCATCAGCGAACGCTTGATTCCGCCGCACGAGAGTGCGCAAGGGAACCACGGCATCGTCCGGAAGGGCCACGGTAAGAGGGATCTTTGAATGGAGTACGTTATCCCATCTAGGGGTGAGCCGATAGAGGAAATTAATGCCTGCTATTCGACGATGCTGGCCGTTTGGGAAGAGCTGGCGGGAAGGTTTGATATTCCGCGGCTTTTAAACCTGCGCGCCGAGGCTGAGGCGATTTGCGAAGAAATCATCGCCCCCGCGGCTCATGCCGTTGATGGCAATGCGGCTTGGCCCCGGCGCATCATTGTCCGCGCTTAGACAGGCGGGACTCCCAGGCTTGAGCGTTCCGGCCAAGTTTGGCGGGCTCGGCGAGGGGACTACTTGGCTTGGTGACTATCACCGAAGCGCTGGGTGCCGCGTGCTCGTCGACGTCGATTGTGCTTTGGCATGCATTGCGTTGCCTCTGCGGTGATCGGCGCCAAGAGCAGCGCCCACTGCGACGAGAAGTATCAGCGGCCTATTGCAGAGGCGCGGCCCGGGTCCTGATCCCATAATACCGACGCTGACCAGCATGGCTTCGCCTGCGAGCCGTGACGCCGCTGTGCGCAAGTCAGGACATCGGTGGTGACCGCATGCGAGTCGCAGCTCAGCGGCGGGCTTTCGACTTCATGCGCGATGCGCGAATACAGGAGGCAAGTTCCATCGCGTAGGGCGCAACGCCGAAGAGCAGACAAAGCAAGAGCACCGTCGCGACGCGCAGCGGGGGAAGAGGCGGCTCATGCGGTGCCATTGCAAAGCTTGCGTTCGAGTGAGTCACGGAGGCCAACGCGTCTGGATGAGAGAGGCAGACAATCGCGAAACCCATGATCGGCGCCATCTCGAGCACGCTGTGCACCATCTGCTCGACGGGCGTGATGACGCGCTGTCCGCCCGCATATCTCAAGTCGAAGTATACGGTGAACTCGTGAGCGTCGATGAGCGCGGCCATCGTACAGATCGCGAACGCGTTGATGGTAAGAAATAGCGCACATAGCACGAGCCCGGCCCCCTCAGCGAGCTGCGCGACATGCATTAGCGACTCGCGTACGCCAGCGTTGTTCGGCAGATCGGACCATCGGTGGCAAAGTGCATCCGCGGTTCCAGCGGCGAGCCACAGTGGAAGAACGCAGTAGAGGAGGAACTGGCCTGCAATTTCCTGGTTCATGTTCGGTTACCCGCTGACGTTTTTCCGTGTGAAGCAATCATTGGGCGCAGTCCGACGGCATTTAGAGTTCGCCTTAGCGGCGCGTCTTTTTCAGGATGCGAAAGTAGGGAGCGGAACAGCGGGCCCTGCGCCCAACGCACATGGCGGCAAGATTTATGGCGGAAGGACGCTCATGATGACCGTCATGCTGCCAGTGAAAGGCGATGCCAGTGATAACGCGGCACGCTCGTTGCGCGTTGATATCTGGCGCGGTCTGCGCCAAATGACTGCGGAGAAGCCATGCCAACGAAGACATTGAATGACCTTTTTATCCACGCGCTTTCAGACGTATATAGCGCGGAAATACAACTGACCAAGGCTTTGCCGAAACTGGCGAAAGCTGCCACTAATCCGGAGCTAGCTGCGGCTTTTACTACCCATTTGGAGGAAACCCAAGGACAGATTCAACGGATTGACCAAGTTGTCGAAATCTCTGAGATCAGGTTGAAGCGAGTTAAGTGTGTGGCGATGGAAGGACTCGTCGAAGACGGCCAAGAGCAAATCGACGAAATTGAAAAAGGTCCGATCTTGGACGCCGCCATCATTGCCGCTGCCCAGAAGGTCGAGCACTATGAGATCGCGACCTACGGAACGTTGGCCACGCTCGCCAAGAAGCTTGGATATACGGAAGGCATGAATCTGCTGCTGGAGACCCTGCAAGAAGAAAAGGCGACCGACGAAAAGCTCACGATGCTTGCTAAGCAAGAGCTTTCCAAGGAACAGGTCGGAAAGTAAGCTCCACTATGTGAGTGTTGGGCGACGCAAGACGCCGGCATTTAACGACTTAAGGGGATAGGAACATGACTGACCCGAAAGAGCATCTTCTGGACTGGCTACGGGATGCGCATGCCATGGAGCAACAAGCTGAGCAAATGTTGCGCGCGCAATCCGGACGGCTCGAGCACTATCCGGAACTCAAGGCGAGAATTGACCAACACCTGGAAGAGACGCTCGGACAGCAGAAACTGGTGGCCAGGTGTATCGAGCGGTTGGGCGGGAGCACGTCGACGATCAAAGACATTGCTGCCAAAGTCATGGCTTTTGGCCAGGCCGCCGGTGGTATGGCCATGTCCGATGAGGTCGTTAAGGGAGCGATCTCTAGTTATGTGTTTGAAAATCTGGAAATCGCATCGTACACGTCGCTGATTGCGGCGGCCGAGGCGGTTGGGGACAGGGAAACGAAGGCCGCCTGCGAGCAAATCCTGCCACAGGAAGTTGCGATGGCGCAGTGGTTGTTAGAGCATGTTCCGGCCGTCACGCAAAAGTACCTCATGCGCGCCGCGACGCCCGGAGCAGAAGCAAAGAAATAGCAGCGCCTCGTTACCAATGTGTCTGTCAGGTGAAGCGGTGAAGGGTCGATCGATGAATGAAGAACCGCCCTCTAATTGAGCGTTACAGGGTCGACCCTGACCGACAGCACGCCTCTGACGGTAAGGAGCTGTTCAGCAAATATGCGTACCGCTCGGGGTTCGGCACTTCCGGCGAATCTTATATTGGAAGAGGTTGCCACGAGAGTTGTCAAAACGCACAAGCCACATTGCGTCGCGATCTGTTCGACCGCGTCCTTGGGTAGCGCTTCCGACGGGCGACACGTGATCGTGAAATCAAAGGTCAACATCACGGCTCCGCTGGAATTGGCGCGACTAGGCAAGAGTTCTGACTTCATCGCAATCGGCGGACCGCGTTCGCAGTTTTGGTTAGACCTGAATCAGTTGCAGCACCAAAGGGAGGCCAGATGTTCGATTAATACCATCCGGAGTTCGGCTTCGACCTGAGCTGGGACTTCGCCCGCTACGGACGGTTCCTGGACCCTGGAAGCGCTAACGCCGATGTGCTGGCCGGATACAGCGCGGGAAAAGCGCACTTTCGGGTGGCGCAGCACAAGCCAACCCGCTATCAGGCGAAGTGGGTTCGGTTGAGGCTTAGCGACATGCGGCGGCGTCGGATCGTGCATACTGATGTCACACCGGAATACCCTAAGCGGATCGACTGCGACAGATGTGTTGTGACCCTCGAGCCGTGAGCCATTCGGGTCGTGCTGGATTGGTCTATCGATCGTATCAACAACAACGGCGCCTGCGCGGCCGGTAATTTGATGGTGATCAGCACGCGTGCGAATCGCGCGACGGGCGCAAAGAGCTATGCCGAGGTGGCAGAATCAGCGCAGGCCACTTCAACGCCGACCGAGAAAGGCCTGAATTATGCCCAGTGGGCGCGCCTCGCCTGCGTGATGGTTGGTTCCGAAGAAACAGTCGACCCTCGTGCGACTCTCGCGCCACTTCTAACGCGCATCACGGAGGATAGCAGGGGCCGCTTTATTTTTCTGTTCCAGCAGTTCCTGCTGTTTGCGCGCGTCGAGCGGCGAACAGAAACCATTGCTCAAGGCCCTAAATGGCTTCCATCCGGACCGTTCTGAGCAAGAGCGGCTTAGGATTGAAGCTGAGCGGCTGGCGCTATTGCAGACCGTTGCATACCCGGATGGACGCGCTGAACGACAAGCAGATTCAAGGCGCCCGTCGTCATACAACGAGGAATTCATGGAAAGACGAGATATTGTCGTAGTCGCAGCCTCTACCGGCGGCCTGGAAGCGCTCAAGCAGTTGTTTGGTGCGTTACCAAGGGATATGCCGGCTACTGTGTTTGCGGTGATGCATATCGGTGCGCACCCCAGTATTCTGCCGGCTATCTTGCAGAGCACGTGCGATTTACCCGTGAGACACGCCTGCGACGGCGAGGTGTTTGCACAGTCGACGATCTACATAGCGCCTCCCGACCGCCACCTTTTGCTGTTCGACGGAAAGACGCTACTCTCGAACGGACCGAAAGAGAACTTTACCCGTCCTGCGGCAGACCCGCTTTTTCGTTCGGCCGCCGTTTTGCATGGGCGACGCGTCATCGGTGTTGTGTTGACAGGTGACCTCGACGACGGCGCCGCAGGACTCAAGGCAGTGCGGGCCTGTGGCGGATACGCGATCGTCCAGGATCCGACTGATTGTCGCTCGCCCAGTATGCCCATCAATGCGCTGCGGGCTACGACCGCAGACGTCGTCGCCCCAATCGCGGAGCTAGGGGCCGCCATCGTTAATGCGCTGGAGCCGACCATGAACAGTCCACAGCCGCGAAATCAAACGGACGTGTTAGTAGCGGAGACCGAAGACAGGATGATTCGCACGGGGAACATCGAGCTTGCTGAACTCGAGGCCATTGGCGCGCGAAGCGCGCTTACCTGTCCGGACTGCGGCGGCGTCATATGGCGAATCGGCAGCGGCTTTCCGCTGCGCTACCGCTGTCATACAGGTCACGCTTTTTCTGCTGTTTCGCTCGAAGATGAGCAACGCAGGCAGTCGGAGAACGCAATATGGCAGGCCATCCGGGGAATAGAGGAACGCATATTCCTTGCGAATGAGTTGCTCGAGCAAGGAAAACAGGTCCGCAACGACGTCTCTGACCTCGTTGCGCGAATCGCTACTCTGGAGGATGCAAAAGCATCGGTCATGCGCATCTTGCAAGACTGCTTGGCCGACAACGCTACCTGTGGGACGGGCGAGGCGGAGCGACGTTGAAGAGCTTATTTATCCTCGCCCATCCTGCACTGCTCGCATTCCGGTGTCGGCTTCATCCGAGTGTCGGGCGAAAAGATCAAGAGCCTGTGTGTGTTTGTGCTTTTGCGAGTCGACGCGCGATGTCTGAGGCGGCGCCAAAGTCCGTGTCGTGAGAAGCAGACTGTTGCGTGTTTTCCGAAGCGAGTTTCAGGTAAGCCGCCGCGAGCTTGCGAAGCTCCTGTTCTGACGCATCTTCGATGCCGATGAGCTGATTGTTTGCAGAGCGATGTGACGCGAGCAATTCATTGAGCTTGAGATGGACAGCAACACTATCCTTGTTGGCGCTTTGCTGAATAAGAAAGACCATCAGAAACGTAACGATCGTTGTTCCCGTGTTGATGACCAGCTGCCAGTTCTCGGAGTAGTGGAAGAACGGTCCCGAGACGAGCCAAACGACGACTGAGACGACTGCCAATCCAAAAGCGAGGGGCGAACCTGCCCATCGGGTTACAGCGCTGGCGAACGCATCAAAAGCCTTTGTAACGGGATGCGGATTCGCGTAGGCGGGCGTCGATGTCGCGGGTACGGTATCAATCGCGTCGGTTTCTGGGAAACGACTCTCTTCACTCATCTTTTTCTCCAACAACGGAACCTTCACTTTAACCCGGCGAACTTTCGACCAACCTACAGCTGTAGCGTAATCGAGGGCGCGCCGCTCTCCGTTGGCCGGTGGCGCTTTATGCAAAAGGCGCGGAGCCATGGTGAGAGGGTGTGCCGTTCGTCACCGAGGAGCGAGATGCCGCCAGCAGGCTTGGTGCAACGCTGAGTCGAGCAATGGGGCGAGAAGTCCGAGACGAGCCTTCGTCCCTTTGCCTGCGCAAGACTATAAGGACCCTTAGATCGAGAACGAATGCTCTTCGTCGTTGTGACCGTTCAGATGGATGATGGCCGACGGTCCACCACGTTAGTCACATCGCAAAGGACAGCCTGCAGCTGATCGAGGGAGTAAGGTTTGGCGAGTTGAAACCATGCAAAATTTCGCGAATTGTCGTTGTCGATCGGCGCGCCTGAGGCGAAAATCACACTCAAGCCTGGGCAAAAAGCGCTCGCCTGCGCGGCAAGCTCAAGGCCAGACATATCGGGCAGATGAACGTCAGTAAATAGCACGTCAAATGGATGCCGAGCGATTTCGCCAAAAGCCTCAGTCGCGGTTCCTACCGCCAGCGGGTGATGACCCAGCGCCGACAGAAGCTCTGTGACCGCATCGCGCGCCAGATCGTTATCTTCGACGACCAGGATGTTGAGCTCGACAATCTTGCCCGGGTGCCGTAGCGGATGTTCGTTGTTGGATGGCGATAGCGTACGACCGGGCGTCCCAAGGACTTGCCGAACCTTGTGTGACAAATCAGCGCGGCTATAGGGTTTGCTGAGAAGTTCGACACCCTCGTCTAGCCGCCCGGCGTGCACGATGGCGTTTTGGGTGTAACCGGAGGTGAAAAGCACTTTCAAGTGCGGCTGAAGCCTCACGGCCTGTCGCGCCATCTCAGGGCTTTTGAGTGAGCCTGGCATGACGACGTCAGTGAAGAGAAGATCGATATGCACGCCGCTGCTGAGAACGGCTAACGCTAGCTCCGCGTTGTCTGCCTTCAGCACGCCATACCCGAATCCGGCTAGCATCTCGATTACGGTTGCCTGGACGTTAAGGTCGTCCTCGACTACCAAGACGGTCTCGCTACCACCCATGAGATCAGCGCTTGCCCGAGTTACAGGCGTGGAGGCTTCCGTAGACGATTTCGGTAAGTAGATACGCACGGTAGTCCCGTGCCCGACTTCGCTGTAGATCCGGATATGACCGCCGCTTTGCTTAACGAAACCGTAGGCCATGCTCAGACCCAAGCCACTGCCTGCACCCTCCGGCTTCGTGGTGAAAAACGGATCGAATGCGCGCTCGATGACGTCCTGCGACATTCCGCTCCCGGTGTCGGTGACGCCTAACATCACGTACTGACCGGCGGGCACATCGGACAGAGCGCGAACGTAGCGGTCGTCGAGCATCGAATTGGAGAGCTCAAGCGTCAGTTTCCCACCATCGGGCATCGCATCGCGCGCGTTGATGGCCAAGTTCAACAAGACGTTTTCGAGTTGATGCGTGTCCACCATGGCGTTCCATAAACCACCTGATATCACGGTCTCAACAAGGATGGTCTCGCCGAGCGCACGGCGAAGGAGATCGTCCATCCCGCGAATCATGGCCGCGAGGTTAACCGATACCGGGCGCAGCGCCTGCCGGCGACCAAACGCGAGCAGCTGCGAGGCGAGCTTGGCGCCTCGGTCAACCGCTGCGAGGGCGCTGAGAAGTCGGTTCATGAGCCACTCCTCGCGCGAGTAGCGGCTGGTCACGAGTTCAAGATTGCCGCGCAGGATCTGCAAGACGTTGTTGAAGTCGTGCGCGACACCGCCGGTAAGCTTGCCGATAGCCTCCATTTTCTGCGACTGCAAGAGGGCCGCCCGAATTTGATCGAGCGTTTCGGCCGCTTCGTGCTTTTCGGTTACATCGCGCGTGATCTTGGCGAAGCCTATTAGCGAGCCGGCTTCATCATGGATCGCATCAATGATCACATGCGCCCGAAAACGTGAGCCGTCGCGACGCAGGCGCCAGCCTTCCGCTTCAAAGCGTCCTTCGCTGGCGGCAGTGCTCAACGCCCGCACTGGCACGCCGGCCGATATGTCCTCCGGCGCATAAAATCGAGAAAAGTGGGAGCCGAGAATCTCCTCAGCGGCATAGCCCTTAATGCGTTGAGCACCCAAATTCCAGCTGGTCACGCGTCCTTCGGGTGACAGCATGAAGATCGCATAGTCGGTTACGCCTTGCACAAGCAATCTGAAGTTGCGCTCGCTTTCGATAACGGCGTCGTGCGCTCGACGCTTTTCCGTCTCATCACGCACAATCTTCACGAATCCGCCCGGTTCACCGTTCTCCTCTAAAAGCACAGATGTGACGACACTTGCCCAAAAAACCGATCCGTCTTTGCGCTTGCGCCACCCTTCAATCGCACAACTGCCGCGCTCGCGAGCGCGGTCAAGCTCAGCGTCGACCACCGGCATGCCGTCGCCCACTGCTCCATCGAGAAAGAGAACCGAGTAGTGTTGGCCGACGATTTCTTCCGCTTTGTAGCCATACATTAAGGCGCCGCCGGAATTCCAGGAAGCAATCGTTCCGTCTGGCGTCAGGGAAAGCACCGCAAGGTCGAGCGTGTTTTGAGCCCAATCTGTGGGCGACCTTGCGCGTGTTTTTCGGGTTTTTTTACTTGTGCTGCTGTCCATGAGAATGTATCCGTCGTTTTTTCTCTTCTAGAGCTTGTGCCGTATTGTTCGCCGCGATTTTAGCGGCTTGCTGGTGTTTTGATTTGAGGCATTATGCTTGCGCAGCAGAGGTTGAAAACGCTGCTGATGGTAAGGCAGCGTTTGAGAGAGCGGCGAACGGGCGCCCGGACGGGATGTAAGAACTTCTGGCGCGCCTACATGCGCTGGCTCACATTCCGCTGATTGCAATGAGCGCTTTGAAGCGCGATCATCTCGCGCTTCGGGCGTTTTTTTGCGGAAGCCGTTTCCAGTTCTCGCCATGCCTGCCTTCATACGACAGGCTATCTGCAAAACGAGCGAGACATGCTCCGCAACTGTGGGAATCGCCATCAGCGGCATGTTGAGATCGGACACAATGACGTGGTCCAAATGTGATTGGCCTATGCGGTCCCCGTATCGATGTCCTCGGCGACCTCGTGCCGCTGACCGCTGCGCGTCTGTCTAAGAAGGATCGCGGCAATCCCTTTGGTTGGAATACTCGCTGCGGCACGCAATAAATCGGTGGGCAGCATCCAGCAACAACGCACGATCTCGTTTGACGGTATCGCTTCGTCTAACCTTCCGACGAGCGCAAGAAAGACATAGTGCCGCGTTCGTAATCCGCGGAATTGAAAGGCATAGCAAATACCTTTCGGGTCGAGGCCGGTTTCCTCTCGAAGTTCACGCCGTGCAGTTTCGCCAATGTCTTCTCCGCGCTTCTGCCGTCCGCCAGGGAATGCCCAACGTCCTTGCTCCCGCGCGACCAGCAGAACTTTGCCGTCGCGTTCACAAATGACTGTGGCTCTGCGCTTCATCGATGACGCTCCTGTCAGTGCCCGGGCGTGCCTTGCATGTAGCCGACCTTGCGCCATGGTCGGCCGCTCACATCGGCGCGCAGTCAATTGCATAACGCTTACTATCAACCTTATCACCAACCTTACTATCGACTTCGCGAGAATGGTGATGCGCCGCCGGTGATGTTCGAGTCGCAAGAGCCGTGTGGGTGATGACTTGTCCGCTGGCGCGCACGCATGCTACACCGTACCGGTAGCTCGTCTTCCGCTGGAGGTCACGATGCGAGCACGTTCCGCCGTGAAGGTTTTTTTCCTCACGCTTCTTTCGCTGGCAGCGCTGGTTGCCACATGGTCCACGCGCGTCGTTGCCGCAATCTGGCTAACGGCTGGGGTAATTGTCATTGGCCATCGATCGCTTGACAGGTTTCCGTCACTCGGACTTGGTCCGGTCTGGCGGGAGGGTCCACGGTCTGTATTTGTTTTGATATCCGCGACTGTGGGTGTATCGAAGGAGGAAGTGGAGGTGCTGCAAGCAATGACAGCGCGCACCGCTTCAGATCCGACATCAGACCCGACGACCGGCGCGGACCTCGGCGCAGGTCAGGCCCCCGATAGAGGCCCATCCATGGCCCGTCGGATTGATGCAGAAGAACTTGACGGGTGTTTTGATTACGGCCGTCTACGGCGATCGACCCAGGAGAAATCCCATGGCTGTAAAGACCTTAAACGACCTTGAAATTACCCACATCTCTATCAGAAATTCTGTTAACCTTTTAATAGGTAGTATACCTACATGAATAGATGAAAAAACGAGATCAAGCAGATGATCAATCGTGGTTGGATCCCGAGATTGCAGGGAGCGAATTTAGGGACGTCCGGCTTCGAAAACGGTTTGGAATGGTGCTAGAGCAATTATGGAAGGGTATGGGGCAGACCATCCCTCTTGCCTGCCAGGACTGGGCCAATACCAAGGCAGCTTATCGCTTCATGGACAACGATCGCGTAAGTGAGCATGACATTCTGAGTGGACATTTCCGGGCAACTGCGCAGCGTTTTTCCATGACCGATGGACCTATTCTTGTACTCCAGGACACCACCACGTTTTCATACGAAAGGGACCGTCCTGAGCTCGTTGGTTACGCTGGTACCGCGATAACTTCAGCCGAGCGACGAGGCCAGGCGAAACCGAGCTCGCAATGCGGCATCCTGATGCATTCAAGTCTCGCCGTCACAACTGAAGGTCTGCCGCTCGGACTGACAGCCATAAAGTTCTGGAGCCGAAAGGAGTTCAAAGACACCGCGACGATGCGGAGCAAAGTCAATTTCACACGCATACCGATCGAGAAAAAGGAAAGCTTTCGCTGGATTGAGAATCTGCGGCAGTCAACGACTCGACTCGGCGATCCGGATCGCTGTGTGCATATCGGTGACCGGGAAAGCGACATCTTTGAACTGTTTTGTGCCGCTTGTGAGCTTGGAACGCATTTTCTGGTGCGTACCTGCTCTAACCGGTTAGCCGGCGACGACGGCGAGCAAACCGTTGCAGATGAAATGTCAGAGGTACGGGTGAAGGGCTTGCATCGGATCGAATTTCGCGACGCCAAAGGACACCCCCAGCAGGCGCTTCTGGAGATCAGATATCGACGCCTCACGGTTTGGCCGCCCCTCGCAAAGCAGCGGCACTACCCGGCGCTCAGACTGACTGTCATCCATGCCACTAGCGCGGCGCGCCCGCGGACCGACCACGCATCGAATGGAAGCTGCTCACCGATCTGCCGGTGAACTCACGTGTGGACGCGATCGAAAAGATCGATTGGTACGCGATGCGCTGGAAAATTGAGACGTTTCACAAAAACCTGAAGTCCGGCTGCAAGGCCGAAGAGTCGCAATTGCGCACAGCCAGCCGGTTGACCAATCTGATCGCCATCTTCTGCATTCTTGCCTGGCGAGTATTCTGGCTGACCGAGATCAATCGCTCTGCACCACAAGCCCCACCGGAGGTGGCGCTTACCGCAACCGAGCTGACGCTTCTTGACGAGCTCGTCAAAGATACGGCGCGCACCGCACAGGCGCCTCCCCTGTCTCGCAGCCTCATCAAGCTCGCCCAACTGGGCGGCTATCTCGCACGCGCCAACGATTCCCCGCCGGGCAATAAGGTCATCTGGCGCGGCATGCATCGTCTTATCGACATTGAACTCGGATACCGCCTGGGCCGTGGAAAATATGGGTAATTTCAAGCTTAAACGACTTGTTTACCCACGCCTTGTCGGACGTGTTAGCGCAGAGAAGCAATTGACCAAGGCGCTTCCGAAGCTGGCTCGAGCGGCAACCAATCCGGATCTTGCTGCCGCCTTCACGACCCACCTAGAGGAAACGCAGGGACAGATTGAACGGATCGATCAGGCGGTCGAAAGCACCAACGTGAAACTCAAGCGCATTAAATGCGTTGCAATGGAAGGGCTTGTCGAGGAAGGGCAGGAACAGATCGAAGAGATTGAAAAGGGCCCTATTCTCGATGCTGCGCTGATCGCAGCGGCCCAGAAAGTCGAGCATTATGAGATTGCCACGTATGGAACACTGGCGGCGCTCGCCAAAAAGCTTGGCTACACCGCCGCGACGCAACTGCTTCTTGAGACCCTGAAGGAAGAGAAGGCAACAGACGAAAAGTTGACGTTGTTAGCTGAACAAGAAGTTTCCAAAGAGCAAGCCGGGAAGAAGGTAACTAGCTAGCAGAAGAGCGCGCCGCTAACCTCTGTGGGACGCGGCGCGGTTTGATCTTCTGTAGCCTCGCCAGAACTACGCCGCCGCAATGGTCGGTTGGTAGTTCACCATCTTCACGCAATGTGCGACCGATCCGTCAGCTGGCTGAAGGCAGCGTGAACATGACGAGAGCTTCGACGGTATTCGCCGCCGGTGAAACGGAGCGACGTATGATTCGGTTAATACTGATCGTCGCCTCGATACCGTCTTGGGTAAGAACGCCGTGGCGTCGAATTTGCCGTAGCCCATACCGCACCCAACAAGAATCCCAATCCCGCGGCTACAGCAAGTGCGCTGAACGGACTCTCAACCGTCTTGCCTCGGACAATTTCCGTCGTGTCCGCGCAGAGTTGTTGTGCCTTGCCGCCAAGTTCGCGCGCCTTGCCAGCCGCCTGCGTGCCCGTTGCCCCCAGTAATTCACCGGCGGCGTCCTGCATCTTTCCCGCCATTTCTTTGATGTTTCCCTCTGCTGCATACGAGTCCATTTCGTCCCCCTGATCAGGTTTGAGAGATGCAGGATGTTCGGTTGCGCGTTGAGTTGCGGGGCGGCCATCCCGTCGTTTCTAGTGCAAATTGTATTCCTGTAGGGAAGCCGGCGGAGCGGCGCAGACCGGCAGACTTGTCGAGCAACTGCCACGAGCCCAACGCTTATCCTCAGATCGTTCGAGAACGCTTATGACGCACACGTTTTGCAATAGACGCTCGCTTGCACGCGTTAGCTTTGTGTCGTCGTTCCTGGCCTAGAGGGCGGGAGGCCGGCTGCACGGCGTTTTACACGGGCACAATGGTCTTATGGCTTGCCTCGGCCCTTCGGTGTTGGACTTGTTTCTGGTATTCACGTCGAAGTGGCACTTGATAAACGCCGGTGAGGTGCGAACGACTGGGGCAAACGACGCTGCACTGATGCTGACTGGGGCCGAACGATCGAACGATCGAGACTCGGGGAAGAGGCGCCCGCGGCTGGAAAAATGGCTGCGCACGAGCGCGATTATCGGGGAGGACTGAAGGCGGCGCTACCGCGTGGCGAATTGGCAAGCGTCGAGCCGCTGGCGCTTATCGCACCATCAACACAAGTCAGTTGCGCAGCGCATCAAGTACGTTTCCGACCACCCGATGGGTCGATGCGCCCAGTCCTGCTCCGACTGCCGTCTGCACCGTGCGACGGAGCCCGAGGATGCAGATGCCGACGAGCGCAAGCGCAATCAATTCGGCGTTGGGTGTGCGCAGGAACCACGGTGCGGCACGGGTGCTGCCCGGCAATGTGCGCGGCGCGCGAGTGACCCTTGCGGGTTCGCTTGCGATTCGCGCGGCCACCAGTTCGGCGCGTGATTCCGCCATGCGCGCGAGAAGCGCTCCCTGAGCTTCAGCGTGCTTCATTGCGCCGCCTCTCTGATGGCATCGGCGTCGTGACGCAACTCGTCGCGCAGTAGGCGAAAGGGCTCAGCGGGCTTGCGCGTCAACATGACGATTAAAGCAATCACTGCCACAGCCAGCCAAACACCCGCCACGCACCACGCCGTCAGCACGAGATACGGCGTGCCGGCTGCTGTTACGATCACCGCGATCGAGACGAATGACAGCGTGAACAGCAGGCCAATCGTCAGCGCGATGAGCGCGACAACTTCGTGCAGCATGCGCTTCTTCGTCTCAACCAGTTCGATAGGAATCAGCTCGCCGTAATCGATGAGCCGTCCCGCGCAGAAATGGCTGATCTTGCGCCAAGTGGCGATTCTTCCCTGGATTGTCATCCTTCCTCCAGCGCGTCTCAGTCGAGAGGTGGTGCTATGCGATGACTCTTAGGAGCAGCGTGCGTGCCAGCGCCTGACTGCGCCGCAGTCTTTGATAAACCGACCATCCTCCGTATCTATCTACCAAACGCCGGAAGGCTCATGGGCAGGCGGCTGATGATCGGCAGCGAAGATCTTGGGTGGATTGCTGGACGCGTCTCTCGTTCGGAGGAGCACCGAGTCGCCGCGCTCGCCGTCGCCCAAGGCGACGCCGCGCCCCATCGACCGACGAGCTGTCTCACAACCCGCATGCGTCAGATATCCCATCTCTCCGCTTCAATCTTCGAGCTTGAGCGACCACTTTCTGCGCACACGAATGATGGTCTGTCGTGCGACGCCATACTGTCGCGCGAGCTCAGTGACAGTGCGGCCGCTCGAGAGTGCGCGGACGACCGCCTCTTGTTGAGCAAAACTCAAGCTACAAGCGCGTCCGATGCGCAGGCCTTGTCGCACAGCCGCGTCCGACGCCTCCTTGGCTCGCTTTTGACGCACAACATGATCGAGTTCGGCGACCAGTTCAAGACTTTTCATCAGAAGCTCGTCATCTAGAGGCGCGGCGTCTTTGCGCTCGTAGACCAGGCAGACGACGGTCGCGCCGGCTTTCTTCACTGAGCGAAGCGTAGTAAGAGCGTCGAGAGCGCTGTTACCGAGCGAGGACACTGAATTGATGACCAACAGGTCTCCCGACCGCAGCCCGCGGAGCGTCCGCTGCAGTATTGGGCGCTCCGGCGCAGGTAGCGTGCACTTTTCTTCGTCTATGCACACATTGTTTTCTTCACAAGGGATACCGTTCGCGCTCAGCGCTTCCAAGGTTTCCTTTTTGCTCGCCGTCGCGACTTCGACTATGACGTAAACAGACATCGATATCGCTTTCCGAATGCCAACACAACGGCACACTCGTCCTCGACAGGAAGGCCAGCCCAGCAGGTCCGTAGTGTTGAGACAAGCCCAGGCGTTTCGCTCAGCCTTCGCGACTCGTAACCAAGCCATGACAATGTTGGGCGGCGGCGCACCCGCATAGACCCGTCGTTGCGCAATCTCAACCGATACGCCGCGTACAGCTACGTTAATGAAGCAGCCAACGAAAAGTTTAAAGCTTTGCAACAGAGCCAACGCCGTCATGCGGAAGGATAGCTCAACGCCCGTCCGCCTCTTCAACGACTTTCCGAATGACGGCATGAAGCTCTTCAACCGTGTAGGGCTTCTGCAGCTCGAACCATGCGAAGCTGCGTGTTTCGTCCCTCTCAACGGGCTCACCGGAGGCAAAATCACACTCAGTCCGGGGCAAAATGAGCTGGCCTGCGCGGCAAGCTCAATCCCTGACAGGTCGGGCAGATTGATGTCAGTGAGCAGCACATCGAAAGGGTGGCGCGCGACGTCCGCGAGCGCCTGAGTCTGTCCCTGCCGCCACGGGACGATGACCGAGCATCAGCAGCAGTTCACACACCGCTTCGCGCGCGAGTTCGTTGTCTTCGACTACCAGGATATTCAGTTCGGCCGCCTTGCCTTGGTGTTCTGCCGGGCGCGCACTGTTGAAAGATGATAGCGCTCGACCGGTGTACCCAAGACGTGTCGAACTTTGGCGGCCAGATCAGCGCGGCTATATGGTTTGCTAAGAAGCTCGACACCATCATCCAGCTTCCCGCGTGAACGATCGCATCCTGTGTGTAGCCCGAGGTAAAAAGGACTTTCAAGTCAGGTTGAAGCAACATGGCTCGGCGGACCATCTCCGGGCACTTGAGTGAACCCGGCATCACGACATCGGTGAAGAGGAGATCGATGTGCGCGCCGCTGCGTGCCTTCTGGCGTCAAAGCGATTACCGCAAGGTCAACGGTGGCTTGTGCCCAGAGGGCAGTCCACTTGGTCGAGGCCAAGTCTTTCCTAAGTCCACCACCATCCATGAGTGTCGACCCTCGCGGTTTTGCTGCCCGCCAAGATGGGCGAACATCGTTGCTCGTCGCAGAATTTTAGCGGCTCGGCTCGGCTCGGCTCGGCTCGGCTCGGCGCGACGCGGAGGTTTTGCACTCGGTACACTCAGTTGGCAGCGTGCTCGAGGCGGTTGCGGCTTGCTCTTAGCGCCACCGGTCGCCGTCCCCGCCGTCCCTTGTGTGATTAGCACCATCGAAGCACCTCACCCGGCCGGGAATGCCAGACAACGAAGTTGTCCCGCGCGACAATGAGCATGAAGGCTAGGCACTTGCGCCGCGACGTTGCTCAATGCCGCCTTCTTAGAGCTGAGACGGGCAACGCGCTGTACACGTCTCGGCGTTCGATTGACAAAACGCCCGCACGGCTTCGGTCTTCGCGGTCGTCAGCGTGTCGTGACTGTCGCCAAAATCACGTGGAGACGCCGAATGAAAAGTTCCTGGTTCCTCAAGTTCTCGAATACGCTCGCGAAACTGGCTGGCCGGGCTTCGACCTTCGTCATTGCGGTGGTCCTCGTGATCGTCTGGGGCCTGTCCGGGCCATTGTTTCACTTCAGCGATACATGGCAGTTGGTTATCAACACGTCGACGACCATCGTCACATTCCTCATGGTCTTTCTAATCCAGAACACGCAGAACCGCGATACGGCCGCAATGCAGATCAAGCTGGACGAGATCATCCGGGCGATCGACACTGCGCATAACGCGCTGCTCGATCTGGAGGAGCTCGATCAAAAGGAACTTGGCAATTTCCGCAAGCGTTACGAGAAGCTTGCACAAGAGGCGCGTGACAACCTGCGTTCGGAAGATCGGGACATTGACGTGTCCCCATTGCGCGACGATCGCGCCGGAGGCGGCGAGCGCAGACGCTAGTTTTTTGAAGAAGGGAAGACGTCGCGCAGGGCTCCGTTCATCGCAGGTACTACAGCAATTTTTTGAGCGCCGGCTTCGTACAGAGCCGGTCCTGGTCTGGTTGTTCGGCCGCCGAGCCTTCGCACGAGCCTCAGTAGTAGCGAGGTTAGTTCGTGAGCTCCCAGCACGGGAACCCGCGTCGAGGGGGTGGTCGCCTCCATCGGTATGGTGATTGCTGCCCTTGCTTACCCCATACCTTCAGGGAGAAAATTATGCTTACGCAAAAGACGAAGGACATTGTCAAAGCGACGGCGCCCGTGCTGGCCGAGCACGGATACCCGATTATCAAGCGGTTTTATACGAGACTTTTCGAAGCTCATCCGGAGCTCAGGAACGTCTTCAACATGACGCATCAGGAGCGAGGCGAGCAGCAGCAAGCGCTCGCTCGTGCGGTCTACGCCTACGCCGAGAACATCGAAAATCCGGAGAGCCTGGCGGCGGTCTTGAAGAACATTGCCAACAAGCACGCCAGCCTCGATGTGCGGCCGGAGCATTACCCCATTGTGGGTGAGCACCTCCTGGGCGCTATCAAGGACGTGCTGGGCGACGCTGCAACGGAGGAGATCATCTCGGCGTGGGCACAAGCCTACGGAAATCTCGCTGACCTCCTCATGGGTATGGAGAGCGAACTGCGCGAGCGCTCTGGAGGTTTACTGGGCGGCTGGAACGGATGGCGAGCGTTCGTCGTCAAGGAAAAACGCCCCGAAAGCAGCGTCATTACCTCGTTCATTCTGGAGCCTGTCGACGGGCAGCCCGTGCCCAACTTCGAGCCGGGGCAGTACATCAGTATCGCCGTGAATGTGCCCGCACTTGGCCTGCAACAGATCCGTCAATACAGCCTCTCCGATATGCCCAATGGGCGCAGCTACCGAATCTCGGTTAAACGGGAAGAGGGCGATGCAACGCGCCCGCCCGGTCAGGTCTCCTCCCTGCTGCACGAGCACGTCAACATAGGCGATGAAGTCAAGCTGGCCGCGCCTTATGGGACCTTCTACATCGACGTGAATGCGACAACCCCGCTGGTGTTGATCAGCGGCGGCGTCGGTTTGACGCCAATGGTCAGCATGCTCAAGCGCGCCATCCTGAACCCGCAACGACAGGTCGTTTTCATTCATGGCGCCCGCAACAGTAACGTTCATGCGATGCGCGACCGACTCAAACAGACCGTCGCAACCTATCCCAACTTTAAGGCTGTTGTGTACTACGATGATCCGCTGGCGGGTGATGTACAAGGCGTTGATTTCGATCGCAAGGGATTTATCAACCTCGGCGAAATCAAAAACATCATATTGTTACCGGATGCCGACTACTATGTGTGCGGTCCGATTCCCTTCATGCGCGTGCAGCATGACGCCTTGAGGCAGCTAGACGTTCCTGAATCGAGAATCCATTATGAGGTTTTCGGTCCGGATCTTTTCGCTGAATAGACAGCGGCATCTCTGCATAGTGCGCGGTCACGGTGCCGGCACGGGCCGTGACGCACGGCGGGCGCCTTGAGCGGCGCTCCGCTTTTTTGTTCGGATCGCAGGACTTCGACCCTCGCAGCGCGACATGGACGCGCAACCTTGCATCATTTGCGGACGCACGCGATCACCGGGATGAATTCTCGACTCGACACATGCTCGCAGGGTGGCGGTGATGCAACGCAGGCAAAAAATTGATTCGCTCCAGTAGCACGTCCCGGTGTTGAACGCTGGCGTACCGGGAGTCATGGATCACTTGCAATACCCGCACGGTCAACGTAATGTCCAAGCCGTCCGCGCCAATTCATCGATGCGCTTCGCCTGTTGCCGAATGCGCCCGTCCGCAGCCTCGACGTTTGCGGTCGCTCTCTCGAGAGCCCGTCGAATTTCCTTAAATTTCGTCTTCGTAGTTTGCATTTTCGGATTTGTGAGGAAGTTGCGCACCGCTTCACTTTAGACCCGCGACGCCATAGAGACGCTGTCACTAATGCAAGCATATCGGTCGGTCTCTAACCCTCTAATCGATTGCTAGGCATGCACACTCTCGGTCTTCTTCAGTGACTGTGAGCAATTCTGGCGGCCGACACTGCGGCTGAGAACGACTTGGCGCCTCCCGATACCGACGCACGAATGCTCACGCCTCAGAGGCAGGACCCGGTCAGTCCCTTCAGAATTGGCTTTTCCCGCCGTAAATGGCGAGGAGCGCTTCCTTCAATAGCGAGCCCGGGTCGCCAGTCGACTGGCCGGTCAGCACGGGCGGCAGCATCACGATTGAACAACCTGAGAGAGCAAAGTGACAATAAAAGACTTAACCATTAAGGCGAAGCTGACTGTTGGATTTGGCGTCTTGACGATGCTGGTGGCGCTTGTAGCCGGCATGTCCCTGTACGCGCTGTCGACGGCGAAGAACGGGTTTGCGCACTACGTGAACGGCATCAACGCGCGAGCCGACGTAGCTAGTCAGATCCGCGCGGCGGTCGACCGTCGCGCCATCGCGGCACGCAACCTCGTGCTCGTCACCAAGCCGGCCGATGTCGATCTTGAGAAGTCTGAGGTGACGCGTGCGCACGAGGACGTGCAGGCGCGTCTGAAACAACTGCACGACATGCTCGCTACCGCGACCGACACGAGCGAGAAAGCAAAGAGCCTCGCGGCCGAGATGGCGCGCGTCGAGGCGCTGTACGGGCCGGTCGCGACGAAGATCGTCGAGCTTGCGCTCGCGGCCAGGCACGAGGAGGCGGTGCAGGCGCTCGACGATGAATGCCGCCCGCTGCTCGCGCAGTTGGTGAAGGCCACTGACGACTACGCGACCTACACGGCTGCGCGTCGCGAAGACATCGTGCGCGAGCACGAAGCCAGCTATCGAATGCAGCGCGCCGCGCTGATCGCCCTGTGCGCGGTGGCGGCACTGTTCGCGATCGGCGCAGGTGTGACCGTCACGCGTTCAATCACGCGGCCGATCGGCGAGGCGGTCGGCATTGCGCAGACGGTGGCGCGCGGCGATCTGACGAGCCGCATCGTCGCCGGGACGAAGGACGAAACCGGCGACCTGCTGCGCGCGCTCGCTACGATGAACGCGCGCCTCACCGAAATCGTCAGCCGCGTGCGTGAAAGCAGTGGGGCGGTGGGCGGGGCGGCCAAGGAGCTCGCGACCGGCAATACCGATTTAAGCCAGCGCACCGAGGAACAGGCCGCGTCGCTTCAGGAGACGGCGGCGAGCATGGAGGAACTGACGTCCACGGTGCGTCAGAACGCCGAAAACGCGCAGCAGGCGAGTACCCTTGCATCGAACGCTTCGGAGATTGCGAGAAAAGGTAGCGATGTGGTCGGCCGCGTCGTCGACACGATGAACGGCATCAGCGAAAGCTCGGACAAAATCGCGGAGATCACCGGGATCATCGAAGGCATCGCGTTCCAGACCAACATTCTCGCGCTCAACGCGGCGGTCGAGGCCGCGCGGGCGGGCGAGCAGGGCCGAGGCTTCGCGGTCGTGGCGGGCGAAGTGCGTAGCCTCGCGCAGCGCTCATCGACGGCGGCGAAGGAAATCAAGGAACTGATTGCCGACTCCACTAACAAGGTGCGCGGCGGCTCCGTGCTCGCGGGCGAAGCCGGAACGACGATGGCCGCAGTCATGCACGCCGTCGCGCGCGTGACGGACATCATGCAGGACATCTCGGCGGCGTCGGCGGAACAGGGACGCGGCATCGAGCAGGTGAATCAGGCAATCACACAGATGGACGAAGTCACGCAGCAAAACGCTGCACTCGTCGAAGAAGCGGCGGCTGCCGCGCAGTCCCTCGAACAGCAGGGACGGAACTTGAATCAGGCCGTCGCATTCTTTTGTGTTTAGTCGAGTTCGGGACGTTTGTGTGGTAAGTGCGCTACAGAATGGGCGCGGAAGTCGGTGCAAATTGGGTGTGGTGGCGGGCGACTGAGATTCGAGACCGTCGCCCGGTGACGGTGGCAGGTGCCGAAGAGCTCTTGAAGATGCTGCGGCTTCGAACGCCGCAGCGTGAATCGTCACCGCGCAGCAGTTGAGAAGTTGAGAAGGGTGAGCTGATCGCGTATTCTGTGGGACCTACCCGAACACCGGGGCGACATGCTCAATGAGATCGAGCAGCGGGCGGATCGAGGTACCTTTCCGACAAAAGGCGTCGATTTGTGCTTGCTTGCCACGGTCGACGACGTCCGCCTCGGGCAGAGAGGTATAGGCGATGATGGGTGTGTTCGCAAATCGGCTCGAGCCGCGCATGGCCGAAGCCACCGCGTACCCGTCGCACCCGGGCATCTCTATGTCGAGGATCACAACATGTGGCGTCCAGGCTGCCGGCGTCTCGAAAGCGGCCTCGCCCCCAGCTACGACCGTCGCTCGGTAACCCTCAATGACAAGCACCGCGGCTAATGCCTGCGCACCCGCAGGGTCGTCGTCGACAATGAGCACGACAACCGGCGGCGAAACACTCGCGAAAGAACGATCGATCCAGAGACCAGGCATTGAGAACATGACGTGGTTTAACAGAGTCATGTTCAGCTTTTAGGCTTTTAGCAACGGGTATGCCCTTACCTCTATGGGTGCACGAGGGATTTGATGTAGTGGACGGGTAACGCCCGTGCTGCGTCGTGCCGTGCGGCTGCTTCCGTGGGAAACCCTCGGGCAGACTGTCCGACCACGAGCGTTGAACCCTCCGTATGCAAAAGCGCGGCCCAGACCCAGCCGCCCGGTTGGCGTTCCAGTGCGATTTCGAATAATTGCGACATCTCGCACCTCCTATCTACAGAATAGACGACCCGATGCTCATTAAAACTGCCATCTAGAAAGAGACAGCCATGAATCAGACCTCGTACCTTTTAAGCGCTCTCCTTCTCACGGTAAGTGCGGCCGCGGCCGCGCAGAACACTCAGACCGCGCCAACACCAGCGACCCAGCACGGCGCGTCTGCCGCGGACCAGACAAGCGGAGGTGCTTCCGCGGGGGCAAGCAGCCCGAGCGGGCCCACGCTGATGCAAAAACGAGAGAAAGGAATGGCGCCAGACGGGAAGACTGGCGTGAATGGAAAGGCGACTGGAAAAATGAAGCAGAACTAGAGCGACGTTGCGTCGAACTCGTCCCGTGAGGATTGACGACCGCGCTTGTCTAGGCCAATGCGAGCGCGCCCATTCTTTGCCGAAAACCGGATGGCGGGAACTGCGCCAAAGTTCCCGCACATCGCAACGTTATTTCAAAGAGGAGGCTGCTTGGCCGGTGGGACGACGGAACCATCCCCCGAACCCACCGTTCTTTCCACGTCAACCTCAGTCCCCCGCACCGTATCGTTGATGGTTTCCGTTCTGGTCGAGGCTTCCTTACCCACCACGACCTCTTCGACGACCCGCGCAGTTTTGGCAACCACGGGTTGCTCTTGTGTCTCGCGGATTTCCACAGAGCCTTCCTTGAGATCGGCGGCTGTTGCCGGACGGTCCACGGCCTTGCGCTCGATGGTCGCGTGTTCTTCGCGTAGATTGACGGTTTCGCTGACCGGTGTCTCCGTCACGCGCGAGTAGATCCGGACGCCGCCTGTCTGCACTTCGCGCTTGCCGACTTCCAGCGACTCCTGAACCACTGGAAACGCCTTGCGCTCCGCCGCTATTTCGTCGGCAGTGTAGGCCGGTGCGTTTCGGTCATAGCCGGTGTATCCGGTGCTGCGCCACTGCGCGACACGGGAGTCAATGTCAACCGCGCCCGCGGCATAGAGTGAGTCCCTCACGCGCTCGAGGGCTGTCTCGTCATTGACGTCCACGGAAAGCAATGCGCCGCCGCGACGAACTGCTTCATGATAGTGACCGGCTTCTTCAGGCTCGTCGCTGCTGCCGAACAACCTCTTGAAGAAGTGCTCGATGCCGCCAACGACTCCTTCGTGAGGGCGGTCTCCCGCTGTCTCACTCGTAACGGACCGCGTCGTCGCATCGTCGCTTAGGCCGGGCGTGTCGCCGCTATTCGAGCTATGTACTTGCATATCTGTGCGCGCGATGCCTTCTGTTTCCAAGCGACTTTGAGCGCGCTGCGCATCCTCGAACGAATTAAATACACCGATGACTGTCTGTACCATTTTAATTCTCCGAAACGGGCATAAACGATTAATGGGAGCCTGCGCAAGCGCATGACGCGATGAGTGTTCCGGGTCTCCGTTCAGGGCTTGTCAGTGCGGTCCCGCTTCCACGGACCGTCCCGGCCTTCGCGGCGCTCGACAACAAGCTCTTTCGAGTTCGTCAGCACCTGATGGATCACGTCTTCTTGAACCTCGGTCGTCTTCACGTGCACTTCCTCCTTCAAGGTCAGTTGCATTCGTACGACGGGAACGTACTCGTAGATCGGGATGATGAGCGTGTCGCCTGCGCGCCGCGGCTCCTTGCGCTCATCCACCGGCCGGTTCACCGGAATGCGTTTAACCTCGACCTGCTGATCGCGCACGCGCAGCGGGATAGCGTGCATTTCTTCATGGACGACTTTGCGCACCCGCACGGCGCCGGTTTCAACTGTTTTGACATCGACCGCGATCTCTTCCTTGACCGCCGACACGCGCACTGCGTCGGACGGATCGGTCGTGGATGCGGCATTAAACGGCTCTTGGTCACGCATTTTGTTCCCCTCAGCGAGACACGTCCGGACGCGGCCGGGTGGCGGAAAGCGGCTCAATCAAAGACGACCACGTTCCGGCACTGCCCGGCTGCGCACCGGCGGGGAATCGCCGCCTGTTGCCGTACCGCCGCTTTCCTCAAAGGGCGGCTGGTGGCGAAAGCCTGCACCGCCCGAGACGATGGCGATGATCGCTCCGACAATGAGCGCGGCGAAAGAGAACCAGCTCGCTCGTGCGACGCCTCGTGCCGCACTATCCGCCGCTTCGCGCGCCGTCTGCTCGGCCTGCGGAGTTGAAGCGGCCGACGCTGCGGAGGCGACTGCCGCTTGGACCTGCTGCTTGGCGGAGTCCACGATGGACGGGGTCGTGCCCGATTGATTTGCGGCCGTTGCGCTGACCTGTGCGGTCGTCGCGGCGACGCTTCCCGCAGTGCTGACCGCTCCGGTGATGAGGGACGTCATGCCGTACACAACGAGCAGCGTCATCACCGCCCACGACAACAGACCGTGCAGCCATCCAAGCACTGGCGCACAGCGGCCTGCGTAATATGAGCCGACAAACACCGCCAAGACGGTAGTAACGATGACCCAAACCCCGGACCCGAAGCCGAACCCGTGCAATGGATCGGGCTTTGACATCGGCGATAGCAGTGATGCGCCAATGGCCGTGCCGAGCACGCTCATAATCAGGTAGACAATCATCGAAAGAATGACGCCGGCGATGATCGCCCCCCACGAAAGCCGGGGCAGTCCATCGCGAGTAGTGAGCAGCTTCATGGGATCATCCTAAAAGAGACGAGAACGCGCGCGCGTAGGCAGGCGGCTTCCCGTAATGCGCAACCTCTGTGCCTATCTGGCAGCGGGTAAGAACACGACCGAACGTTCATCGGCGGCTACGGCTTGACGCTTATTAAATGAAAATCACTTTGTTGCCGACAAATTGGTTTGGAATGCTTTATACATATCCGACCCGATGAGCGGCCCTCTTCCCGCGTTTTCCCTTAACCCTCGTAGGCGTCTTCCTACTGATTCAGCGGATGCGAGAAACGGGCGTGCTGCCCGATTGCGAAGTCCAAGGCGGGTGCATGCGAAGACGAACCGACGGTGACACGTCGCGTCCGTTATACGCGACGTCCGACTGTCATCAAGCAGCATTCGGAGGAAAGCGCGACCCTGTCAGTCTGTTAGCCAGCCGCTGCCAATGCATAGCGACGACAGTGTTCGAGGTAACCGACCTCGTGACTCCCGACTAATTCAAGGATGCTGCTCCAAAGCCACATCGGCGCATCCATCGATTTCGTTCTGGTGCGTTTCATTTCCGAGAGCCAGTTGCGGCGCGTTTCCTTGTCCATCTGCCGCGCATGTGCCCGTCCAACAATGAGGGCAAGATAACGGGCGACGCTCATCGCCTCGGTTTCCCCGACTTGCTCGATCTCGAGCTTAAGGTCCTGAGGCAACAGCTCACGCAGGATGACGGGGCGGCCTTGCAGGGTTGCCGATCTCATCCGCTCGCCCAGGTGAGGGGAGAGGTTGCGCGCGCCTTCCACGACGCGCTCCGCATTGTCACGCGGCATCACGACATCGGGATAACGTGGCGCTGCCGCCTTAACGCCTTCCTTGATGTCGATCAGGCACAAATCATCGCCGTCGATGACGCCCCCATCAACGTCAAGCAACACCGCATACCGGAGTCGTCCGAGGGAACTGCAGCCCTTCACCCAATAAGCAGCATCCAGTACGGTGACATCGCCCGTGTTCGGGCGACCGCGCAGGCTTGTAGCCAGGCTCGCGATCGTATCCTTTTCAAACAGCGCTTCAATCTCCGCGCGCTCGTCGCTGCTGATGGGCCAGAAGCGATCGCCCAAAGGAATGGTGGGCTGGATGTCCTCAAGCCGTTCACGCGCCAGGTGCTTCCAGGAGCGCCGTACCGCCTCACGCATCACGACACGCGCGACCTCGGGTCTCTTCGCCGCGTCCGCTTCCTGTGCCGATTGATCATCAAATGCTTCCGCGTAGCCGGCGAACAGCGCCTCGATCATGTTGATCGTCTTGACGCCAGGCAGAGCCGAGCCGCGAGCCGCGGTCGCAAGCGATAGTCCGAGCCGGATAAGGTCGTGCGCTGGGTCGCCAATAACGGTCTGATCCAGATCGCGAATTTGGATTTCAATGCGGCCTTTGGCGTCGGCGATGGGGCCGAGATTTCCGGTATGACAGTCGCCGCAAATCCAGGTAGCGGGTCCATGGGGCAAGCTACGTATTTCCGCTTTTTCGAGCCAATCATAAAATTGGATCGTATTGCCCCGGACGTAAGCATGCGTGGAGCGGGCCATCTTCGCATTACGTTTAGCTGTCAGTAGATCCTGGCGGCTTTCAACTCCGGGGATCTTGAGCTTTCGTTTCTTGGGCATGGAGTCTATGTGCAGTTGGTTCAAGACCGACTTCAACCGCTGCTTGTAGGCGTTCGTCGTCGTAGGCATGACAACGCATGCTATGTGCCCATGCCCTGAAGAGGAGCCGACCTATCGTCTCGTCACGCCGCAGACGGGCTCGTGAACTGAGAGTCGCCCTGACGAGCTTGATTGTGACGCCCGGCCGTAACAAGCCGGTGGAATATCGAGGTATTCAAACCGTGGAAACCGTGGAGCGTACGCATGAATCAAGGTAGCAGTCGGCGTCCGAAGCTCGTTGTCTATCCAGCGCGCAACGCGTCGCCGATCCCCGGTTCCAGCCCAGCTGATTACCAGATTTATGCGTCTTACTACGGCTCGGCCGGAGGTGGGTTCTTTGGCAAATTGAAAGTCGTCCGGCAGACCGACGGCAGACTGCTGTATCCCTACGACGGCTCGGACACGATCGGGCCGTTTGCGACGACGGCGCAAGCCGTAGCTGCCGCACGAGCGCGGGGCGAAGAGATCATAAATGGCGATCTGCTTTCGCCTGAACTTTGATGCCTTCGACTACCGAGCGATAGATAGACGAGTAAGTTCGGGCGGAATTAAGAATCTTTTCCACGCGGTGCCGTCACTAACGTTTTAGCCGTTCTCCGCAGCGTTTCGCCCTCTGGAACGACGCAAGAAGGTGCCTCGGAAACGCTCACAACGGTGCCCCAACAGCGCGTGCATGCTGGCCGGTCGTCGAAGCATGCCCAGCGCTCAAGTCGCGCATTCCGATTGCGCTATCAAGACAGCACGAACGCTGCGACCGTGTTCCGACCAGCGGTTTTCGCGTTATACAGCGCCTCATCCGCAGCCCGGATGACAGTACTGACGTCGCTATCCTGCTCCGGAATGCAGCTCGCGGTACCGATGCTCGCGGTGACGCGCCCGTATTCGCTGCCTGCGTGCTCGATCGCAAGTTCGCTGATGGCTACGCGGATCCTCTCGGCGATCTGCACGGCGCCGGTCCGCGATGTGTCGGGCAGGACGACGACGAATTCCTCGCCGCCGTAACGGGCTGCTGTGTCCGCGGGCCGTCGCAGGTTGCCGCTGATGCACTGGGCGACGGCGGCGAGCGCATCGTCGCCGGCCTGGTGGCCATAGGTGTCGTTGTATGCCTTAAACCGGTCGATGTCGACGAACAGCAGGGAAAATGTGCTGCGCGTTCGACGCGCCCGGCGCCACTCCTGCTCAAGGATCTCGCCGAGGGTACGGCGATTGTTGAGACCCGTCAGACCGTCTGTTCTTGCGAGCATCTGCAGTTGCGACTCCGCGCGCATCCGGCGTCGCAGCTGTAAACTGAGCAGAATTGATAGCAGGACCAAGCCCAGGCCGAGTGCCCCCGTTAGTGAACCGATGACCAGCGCGCGAGTGCGCCACGCGGCATAAATATCCTGTTCCGCCTCGGCCACCATGATGATCAGCGGCACGTCGGGAAGGTTCTTGAAATAGTAGAGCCGTCGCACGCCGTCGATTGACGCCGTCTCAGAAAACGAGCCCTCGGGCGCACTACGGAACCGTCGAAAAGTTGCGGCCTGGCTAATGTTGCGGCCAATAATACGCATGTCGAATGGCTGGCGCATGATCATAATGCCGTCCTTGCTGATCAGGGACATCGAGCCATGCGGACCCAGCTTCAGACCGGCGAACAGCTGGTGGAAATAGTCGAGGTTGATTGCGATCACCACGATGCCGCCAAACGAGCCATCCGGGTTTGAGATCCGGCGAGTGAGCGCGATGCTGGGTGTGCCGCCGCGAAGCCGGGACGCGAACGGATCGCTGACATACAGCCCGACGTCCGGGTGGTCCCGATGCACTGTGAAGTAGGCGCGATCGGCAAAATTCCCTTTGCGCGGCAGATCGTTGATCGAATCCAGGATTACATTGCCGGCTGCGTCCATCACAAGCATGGAGCCAAGGAATTGGGCCGTCATCGCATGGTCGAACAGCACACCGCGCCGCAACGCTGGAGGTGCGGCCATCACGTCGGGTCGTTGCAGCCCCTGAATCACCGCTTGCAACGAGAGGTCATAGAGTTCGAAATTGCGTTTGATATCACGCTCGGCCACGAGACCAAGATTGCGCGAGGTTTCGCGGGCTCGGTCGAGCGCGTCCTGACGGCTTTCGTAGAGTACAGTTGCGCACAGGCTAACTAGCAGCAGCGCGATGATCGTCCCACCGAGGACGATTGCATGCGGCGCTGATAACGCATATTGTGCAAAACTGCCCGCCCGCCAGAGAAGGTTTCTGTCTTGCTTTTCCACTGATCCTCCGGGGTTGGTTGGCCATTAACGGCATATGACATCCCCGCGCGGGAGGCCGGACGATTTAGAAAAATTGAACATGCGGGGCCCAGCAGTTTCCCCACTATTCGCACTAGTTCGTCCACTGACCGTAATACAGCGCCGGAAAGTAGGCTTCTTACGTTGCGCCGCACTGGTTAACGTGATGTCCGAGGTCACCGGCGGGAAGCACCAGTGTCGGCAAACGGTCTTTCTCCGTTTATCGACCAGACCAAGACAGACTTGAGCTCCGCGGAACGCTGCAACGCGACGGCGGCGTCAACCGTCGGCTCCTTATTTACTGCCTGACAGACGTCCCGGCCGTTGCACCGGTCTGCGGCGAGCCCCCCGTCGAGCCGCATCGATCAGCCGTTCTTCGTTTGGCTCTTCTCGGCCGACATCTCGGGCGACTGCGGATCTATTCGCGCCTCATTCAATTCACGTTCCCACATCTCCCACATTTTTTTATCGCTGCCACGATCGAGCAAAAACGCCACGAGCCAGATGCCAAGAAGCAGCAAAAGAGCGGTCGTCACTAGCATCGTCAACCCCTTACGAAGTCTTCCTTAAAGCGTTCTTCAAAAACGGCGGGTGAAATGGCGTAAGACCTTGCGATAATGGTAGCAAGTGTTGCTCCACGACGTGAGGCGTTGACGATTGTTTTCAACTCAACGGGGACGTAGCAGCCTGTCCTGCTCGCTTCATCCGCGCCTCGCGTTTGCCGTTTAGGAAACCAGATTGGGAATTTGAGCAATGTCGTCGTCAAAGCGAAAACCGGGAAGCCGTGCAGGACACTCGCAGCTGCGCTCAAAGGTTATGCTGTTACCGATGCCTCAAAAGGACGCGGACGAGATGGGACTTCAGTCTCGCCTCGCGTTCGAAGCAGTGCTTCACGGGAAAGCTTCGCGGCGCGATGTGCTCGGGGTGGTGCAGGCCACCCTATTGACCGGATTTATCACGGAAGCTGGGCATGGTTTGCTCGAGCTGGGCTTCATTCGCCAAGTCGAAGACGAGGTCTTGTCGATCCTTCACAGCGGCGAGAAGGATGCCACGTGGGAATTCTCCGAAGCGCTATTGACATCGCTCAGGCAGATCATCAACGAGCATGACCGCCAGCTTCGCGAAACCCGCCTGGGGATAGTGATCGCGGCGGTCCAAAAGCTCGACAGGCGTATCGCGTCTTCGTCGTCCAAGTTGTCCGCTGCCTAAAGCAATAAAAAGCTTTCTTAGCAGTGTTGGACGATCGCAGGCGACGCCACCGAAGCACCAGTCCGTCGACGGCCCACCGTGCCCTGTTTCCGAACCGACCTGTCATAAGATAAAGCCGCAGAGACGGACGATGAATTCCTCGAAGATGAAGCAAGGCGAGGCGCCTGCCGAGACGCGGGGACGAGTGTGACGGACCTGGGAGGGCTGCCCTTTCGCCCGGCAGCCAGCTGTCTGGGCTCAGACGGACGCTACCTGCGTCTCGGCAGCTCCCCGGCGTTCGGCCTATCGGTTGCGAATGGTATAGCGAACTGTCGCAAGTCTACAAGAGCAACTGCTCGAGTTCGTCCATACGCGGGGGCTTTAGAAGCCAGGCATCAATGCATCGCCGCTCTTTGTCGATGAGCTCATTACTTCCGGTAAGTGCGATTATACGAGCCGACTGTGAACGGCCTTTTCGGATCTCCAGGCATACAGCGATGCCATCTGTATCCGGCAGCATAAGATCCAGAAAAACTATATCGTAGGTGTCTTCTGCGGCCTGACTTACTGCAGATTCACCGTTATAGGCGACGGCGCATGTGTGCCCAAGTGCTGACCCGAAAGCGCACAGCGCATCGGCGGTATCCTTTGAGTCGTCGACAAATAGAATCTTTTTCATTCCGTGCCTCAATACCATGCTGTCGGACGCAACGCATAGCGTGCGGTCGGGCGAGCGTTGAGTTCCCGCGGGTATAAGTGTAGTGCCTTTCCCGCCGGCTCAGAGGCGGAATCGAGTTCGACTTCGATGTCTGTCAGCGACGTGGGAACGGAAAACACCCGGATCGTCCCGTCTGAGCGCTGGCGACCGCTAACTGGCCTTTACGGCGCGCACTGAGGGCACGTCACGCGTGAGCCTTGCAAGAAGCATCATCAACGGTTGGAGCAAGTGACCCTTCTGGCAATAGGCGTCGAAGTCCGTTTCGGAAGCTTTTCGCCGAACAAAGTCATCGTCGTGCGCCGTCAACGCAACGATGATTGTCTCAGCCGTTCGAGAATCGTTTCGGAGGATCCTCGCGACCTGAAAACCGTCGATCTGCGGCATCGAGATATCGAGAAGCACGACGTCTGGCTGCCAGTCGCCTGCGGCCGCGACCGCGGCGCCGCCGCCGTACACGGGTTTTACTTCGAGCTCACAGAGTGCAAGGTATGCAGCTAGTGCGTCGGCTGCGTTACGGTTGTCGTCAACGATCAGAACGCGGGGGTCTCGGCCTATTACGGTCGTCGTCCGAGACGTCCAACGTCGCGCAAGTGGAGGAAGCGAGGGCACGGCGATCCTAAGTAAACTGCTAAACCATGCATCGAGTTTACCTCATTTCCTGACGTTCAGTTTTCGGACCTCAGTGGTTAGCCGCTCACAAGTTGGCACTTGGCGGGCTGGGTTCCAGGAGGGAATGATCAGGGCCAGCATCGGTCCGGACACCGGGCGTGCGCCATTGTGAGCTGGCTACGCAAGCAGCAGGCATCACTGCAACTAACGATCGAAGTCGACGCCGCCTCCAAGAGCCGAGCGCGCCGTCGCGACCTTGACCTTATGGTAGATGGCATATACAATTTGTATATACGTAGGGAGGTGCGACTGTGCCGATTTCATCGCCATCGACGCGGCCCAAAGAGGCCAAGCTTTTCCGCAATAATCGCAGCCAAGCGGTGCGTATTCCCGTCGAGTTCGAGTTGCCGGGTGATCGTGTTTTGATTCATCGTGAGGGCGACAAGCTCATCATCGAACCGGTGAAAACGCCCGCGAACATTCTGGAATTATTGGCCGAGTGGAGACAGGAGCCACCGCTTGGGCCCGAAGATCAGTTTCCGGAAATCGACGACATGCCTGCTCGCCCCGAGGATATATTTTGAGCGGCTATCTGCTGGACACGAACATCATCAGCGACATGATCCGTAATCCTTTCGGGCAAGTTGCAAGTCATATCGAACAAATTGATCCAAAGACGATATGCACGAGCATCATCGTTGCGGCGGAATTGCGCTATGGATGCGCTAAAAAAGGCTCCGCGAAGTTGCTTGCCAAGGTAGACGCTGTCCTCGCAAGAATTCCGGTATTGCCGCTAGATGCCCCCGCCGACGCAGAATATGGCGGCGTCCGGGCCGAGTTGGAGGCGGCAGGCCAACCGATAGGCGGTAACGATCTCTTGATTAGCGCTCACGCCCGTGCCTTGCGGCTCATACTCGTGACCGACAATACCAAAGAGTTCAGCCGTATTCGAGGACTCACGATTGAGAACTGGCTGGAACGATAGCTGACTTCAGGGTCTCCTTAGCACAACCACCCGCCGGGGGCGCGAGTCAAGGGCCTGACCTAACGCCGACGTGTCGATCGCGCGGTTGCAGAAGCAACGTGAGAATGTCGGTGTTCGACATTTAAAAAAGCCTCGCACGCGGCACACGACGGCGCTCGAAGATTGTGGGCCGCGATCTCGGTCGCCCGAGCTCCACGCCTCGAACCATGTCGCACTTGATCGTTTGCCAGACGATCGCGTGCGGCCATGTGTGGCCTTTCGGGCACGTGTTCACATTCCTTCTTGAGAGGCTGCTGAGGGATGCGCAATGAGCCGATCGACCCTGCGGCCCAACCGCGTATGAATCCAATGCGATGGGCGGCTGCAGGGCAATGTTTTTTCGGTCAGCGCGTCCCTAACGTCGCTATGAGTTTTAGCAAGTCTGTGCCCGCGAAGGGTTTGACCAGAAAGTGCACACCGCCCGCGTTCGCTACCGCGAGGCGCGTCGTCTCGTTGTCGTGCGATGTGACGAAGATCGCCGGAGGGCGCGGTTCGCGGAGTTGTGCGTACAGAGTCGGCCCCGAAGCTCCGGGAAGCTGGACGTCCAGGACAAGGCACCCAGCGCGCTCTATACCACTTGCCGCGTCGAGGGCTTCAGCGCTCTCGTAAGCAAGCGCGTTGTATCCCGCTAGTGTTAGCAGCCGCTCTAGCGCACGCCGCATGCCGTCATTGTCTTCGACAATAACGATCGTCTGTTTGGTATCGCTCATGGCCGGCCACGGGGAGATACCTCAAGTGTGCTACCGGGGGAGCTGCCTGACTATCGGGATGAGGGGCAACGGAGTTGCCCTTGCGGGCAAGCCAAGTTCATCTACACATCCGCCGCGCGGGTAATCGGTCCCGCGCGTCGAATGAGGTCTGCAAGTGAGTGTGCGTCAAATTTGCGCATGAGGTCGGCTCGGCAAGATTTGATTGTTCTTTCGCTTAGACCGAGTTCCGCGGCAATCTGTTTATTCAATTTGCCGGCGATGATGCCGCGTAACACGACTTGCTCGCGCTCGCTGAGCACAGCATCACTAGGCAACGGTGATTCATGTTCCACAGTAGCGCCGTCGGCTGCGGCGAGCGCGCTTTCGATAGCCGCGAGCAACGCTTGCGAATCGATGGGTTTCAAAAGAAAGTCGCTGGCACCAGCTTTTATAGCGAGGACCGTTTTTGGAATGTCCTGATAGGCGCTGATGAAAACGATCGGAATCGCGTGCTTCCTGCGTTGCAGCGCGTGCTGCAATTCTAGACCGCTGGGACCGGGAAGTTCCAAGTCCAAGAGTAGGCAGCCCGGAAGCGGATCGGGTTCTACCACGAAGAAGTCGCCCGCGCTCGCATAGGCTTGCACCGCATAGCCGGCGTTCTTCAAGAGCCGCGACAAGGCGGTGCGCATGGCTTCGTCGTCATCCACGATGTGGACGACCGCTTCGGCATGATTGATCAACTCTCGCGTCCTCGTATTGTCGCCATTTTCGTACCATGTCCGATCACGCTCGGAACTCACCGATTCGGCGCACCGCGTGTGTTGTTGCGTCATCCCACACTCACACAGATACCACAAGTTTGGGCGAGGCTGTGCGCCTCTCCGATGCCGCCACGGACTGGGATCGAAGCCGCAGTCGCTATCAGGTTTTGCGGTTTCACCGTATCCGTCAGCGCATCCCGTGTTGACAGGCCTTCAATCAGATATCGAGGATTTTCCTCAATAGACCGTACGAGACGCGCCAGTGTCCTTCGGAGTCTGTCACGGCGATCGACGCCGTTTTGGAGTTCAACCTGACGACGGTGCCAACACGCTCGTTCAGATGCTTGTCGGTGAATCCCACGGTGTCGCCGATGAAGAACTCTTCGGGGCGCGGGCGAGGTGGCGGTGCTTCCTTTTGAGTTGGGGCTGCGGTGGCATCGAGGAGAATCGCCGCATACAACACTGCCCATCGGCGGCGAGTCGCGTTGTCCTGTACGACCGCTTGCGTATGTCGCAGCTCGGTGACAGTGCCTTCCAAAGGCGGTCCCAACGGATTGTCACCGATGTATCTGACGGTCATCCCAATGTGCAGTCGTTGACGGACTTCGAGAATGCGTCGCGGGTCATCTAGCATTTTACCGATGGTCAGATAGAGGCGATATAACTCAGCGCTGGGCGCCTGCCGAAGGGAGTCCAGGATGTCCATGAATGTCGGGGTAGTTAGCGGGCAAGCGGCAGCAGTTCGTGCACGCGATTGACGGGATACGACGGCAACTTCTCTAGTGTTTCCTTCAGCCATGCATACGGTTCGAAACCGTTTAAGCGAGCCGTCCCGAGCAATGAATACATGGTGGCCGTCGCACGAGCGCCTCGCGGTGAGCCCGCGAACGTCCAGTTGACTCTTCCAAGCGCGATCGGCCGGATTTGCCGTTCCAACGCGTTGTTGTCGGGTAACAGAACACCGCTCTCTGTGTAGCGTATCAGCGCTTGCCAATGACGTAACGCGTAGCCGAACGCTTTGGCGAGCGGTGCCTGAGTCGGCAAACCCATGACGTTTCCTTCCAACCATTGCCGGAACTGCGCTAATACCGGCAAGGTCTCCGCTTGCCGCGCCGCATATTTGCGGTCAGGGGTCTGGTGGTTGATTCGCGACTCAATGGCGTATAGCTGGGCGATCCACTGCAGCGCCTGTGCCGCAAGTCCCGGCTTGCTTTGGGTCTTGGCGATTTCAAAGAACCGACGGCGGCAATGCGCCCAACAACCGACCGCGATGATGTCGCCGGTCTCATAAAGGGCCTCGTGCCCGCTGTATGCGTCGGCCTGCAAGTAGCCCTTGTAAGTTTTTAGGTAACCTTGCGGATGCGAGCCCGCGCGCGATTCAGCGAACTGGAACACGACCGCCGGAGGGTGATCGACCCAAACGCCGTTCTCCTCGCGTTGGCCCGCGCCCAGATAGCCCCATAATCGAGCAGTGCGGGTGGTCTTGCGGCCCTTCTCAAGCAAAGGCAGCGTCGTGTCGTCGACGTGCATGCGCGGCGCCTGCAACTGGTGCGCACGCAGCGGTGGCAGAAGCGCAGCGAGCAATTCTGCTGCGGCCAGCTTCCATTCGCACAGCGTGGCCCGCGGCAGGTGAATACCACGGCGCGCATAGCGCATCTCTTGCCGATTCAACGGCAGATGATCGACGTAGGTGCTCACCAGGATGTTTGCGAGCAGACTCGCGCTCGCGTTACTCTTGGGCAGCGGCGAGGGCTGAGCGCTCGCCGTCACGATGGTCGACTCGCCATCCTTCTTCGCCGCATACTTGAAGCGAATATGTTCGATGACCGTGAGCCTTGACGGCTCGTAATGCAGCGTCTCGCTACGCTCTTCGCCGATGCGCTCAAGCGCGTCGAATGCGGCCTTCTGTTCGTCGCTCAGGTCATATTCGATGCGCGTGCGTGGCAAGTCCTTTGGCAGCGCGGGGCGTCCCTTGCGGCTGTGCCCTGTGACTTGAACCTTCGCCGGCTCGGGAGGAACGGGAATATCTATGGCGGCGTCAAACAGCTCGGCCTGACCCGCCAGGCGCTCAGAGCTCGCGCCGAAGCGTGCGCGATTGAGTTGTGCAATCTGATGCTGAAGGCTTTCCAGTTGCTCCCACAACACGCACGCGAGCCGGTTCTGTTCGAGTGCAAAGGCTTGCAGAGCCTCGAGCTCCAGTGGCAGATCCCCGGCAGTGACGGCGGCGGGCAGCATGTCAACCATGATGCCCAACATGCGCGACGTTTACAAGCTTCGTAAGCGCTGCGCGCGATTCCGGGCAGCGCTTAAGCCACGCGCGTCACGGCGACGGCGCGATGAGGTTCGCGCGCTGGAATCTCTATACCTTCGAGCCATGCATTGAGCTCCGCGAGCGTGAATCCACGTTGCGCCAGCGCTGCGGGTGATGGGAAATGCCCATGTTCAAGCCGCTTGTACCAGAGCGCGAACCCCGTTCGATCCCAATACAGGCACTTCACCTTCGTGCGGTCCCGGCCGACGAACACGAACAGGTTGCCCGAAGCCGGCTTCTGAGCAAGAAGCGGTTCGACCAGATAAGACAGCGTGTCGATCGACTTGCGCATGTCGACCGGCTCGCGGCAGATGTAGGCTCGGACGTCAGCGGCGATCAGCACCGTGCACCGCCAAGCTGTCCGAGCACGAAGCGCACAATGCGCTCAGCATGCACGCCACTCATTTCGATGCGAACGCCGGCAATCGATAACGTCACGCGATCACGCGTCGATGACGATGACGACGGCGTATCGGCGGAAGCAGATGATGGTGTCGCCGCAGGCTCACCTTCCAGGCGAGCAATGACGAACGCGGCGTCGGCCGTCACGGCCAGCGGACTCGTTGCAGGCGTCTCGCCCGCAAACTTCTTGCGCCACAATCCAAAAGTGCTGACGGCAAGACCTTGTTCGCGACAGAAGCGCCGAGTGCCAACGCCGCTCATCTTCCATGCGGCGACCATCTCGCGCCAGAATGCTTCGCCTTGGCGAGGGCGCCGAGCCCCCGTTCGCACGACAGCTCGCCCCATCACGTCGTCGTCCATCGCATCACTCCCATCACTACGATGGCGAAACCTTCGCATCATGCACCCTGACACTCAAGACGGGATGCGCTGACAGATACTTTCCTTCAGCCATGCATACGGTTCGAAACCGTTTAAGCGAGCCGTCCCGAGCAATGAATACATGGTGGCCGTCGCACGAGCGCCTCGCGGTGAGCCCGCGAACGTCCAGTTGACTCTTCCAAGCGCGATCGGCCGGATTTGCCGTTCCAACGCGTTGTTGTCGGGTAACAGAACACCGCTCTCTGTGTAGCGTATCAGCGCTTGCCAATGACGTAACGCGTAGCCGAACGCTTTGGCGAGCGGTGCCTGAGTCGGCAAACCCATGACGTTTCCTTCCAACCATTGCCGGAACTGCGCTAATACCGGCAAGGTCTCCGCTTGCCGCGCCGCATATTTGCGGTCAGGGGTCTGGTGGTTGATTCGCGACTCAATGGCGTATAGCTGGGCGATCCACTGCAGCGCCTGTGCCGCAAGTCCCGGCTTGCTTTGGGTCTTGGCGATTTCAAAGAACCGACGGCGGCAATGCGCCCAACAACCGACCGCGATGATGTCGCCGGTCTCATAAAGGGCCTCGTGCCCGCTGTATGCGTCGGCCTGCAAGTAGCCCTTGTAAGTTTTTAGGTAACCTTGCGGATGCGAGCCCGCGCGCGATTCAGCGAACTGGAACACGACCGCCGGAGGGTGATCGACCCAAACGCCGTTCTCCTCGCGTTGGCCCGCGCCCAGATAGCCCCATAATCGAGCAGTGCGGGTGGTCTTGCGGCCCTTCTCAAGCAAAGGCAGCGTCGTGTCGTCGACGTGCATGCGCGGCGCCTGCAACTGGTGCGCACGCAGCGGTGGCAGAAGCGCAGCGAGCAATTCTGCTGCGGCCAGCTTCCATTCGCACAGCGTGGCCCGCGGCAGGTGAATACCACGGCGCGCATAGCGCATCTCTTGCCGATTCAACGGCAGATGATCGACGTAGGTGCTCACCAGGATGTTTGCGAGCAGACTCGCGCTCGCGTTACTCTTGGGCAGCGGCGAGGGCTGAGCGCTCGCCGTCACGATGGTCGACTCGCCATCCTTCTTCGCCGCATACTTGAAGCGAATATGTTCGATGACCGTGAGCCTTGACGGCTCGTAATGCAGCGTCTCGCTACGCTCTTCGCCGATGCGCTCAAGCGCGTCGAATGCGGCCTTCTGTTCGTCGCTCAGGTCATATTCGATGCGCGTGCGTGGCAAGTCCTTTGGCAGCGCGGGGCGTCCCTTGCGGCTGTGCCCTGTGACTTGAACCTTCGCCGGCTCGGGAGGAACGGGAATATCTATGGCGGCGTCAAACAGCTCGGCCTGACCCGCCAGGCGCTCAGAGCTCGCGCCGAAGCGTGCGCGATTGAGTTGTGCAATCTGATGCTGAAGGCTTTCCAGTTGCTCCCACAACACGCACGCGAGCCGGTTCTGTTCGAGTGCAAAGGCTTGCAGAGCCTCGAGCTCCAGTGGCAGATCCCCGGCAGTGACGGCGGCGGGCAGCATGTCAACCATGATGCCCAACATGCGCGACGTTTACAAGCTTCGTAAGCGCTGCGCGCGATTCCGGGCAGCGCTTAAGCCACGCGCGTCACGGCGACGGCGCGATGAGGTTCGCGCGCTGGAATCTCTATACCTTCGAGCCATGCATTGAGCTCCGCGAGCGTGAATCCACGTTGCGCCAGCGCTGCGGGTGATGGGAAATGCCCATGTTCAAGCCGCTTGTACCAGAGCGCGAACCCCGTTCGATCCCAATACAGGCACTTCACCTTCGTGCGGTCCCGGCCGACGAACACGAACAGGTTGCCCGAAGCCGGCTTCTGAGCAAGAAGCGGTTCGACCAGATAAGACAGCGCGTCGATCGACTTGCGCATGTCGACCGGCTCGCGGCAGATGTAGGCTCGGACGTCAGCGGCGATCAGCACCGTGCACCGCCAAGCTGTCCGAGCACGAAGCGCACAATGCGCTCAGCATGCACGCCACTCATTTCGATGCGAACGCCGGCAATCGATAACGTCACGCGATCACGCGTCGATGACGATGACGACGGCGTATCGGCGGAAGCAGATGATGGTGTCGCCGCAGGCTCACCTTCCAGGCGAGCAATGACGAACGCGGCGTCGGCCGTCACGGCCAGCGGACTCGTTGCAGGCGTCTCGCCCGCAAACTTCTTGCGCCACAATCCAAAAGTGCTGACGGCAAGACCTTGTTCGCGACAGAAGCGCCGAGTGCCAACGCCGCTCATCTTCCATGCGGCGACCATCTCGCGCCAGAATGCTTCGCCTTGGCGAGGGCGCCGAGCCCCCGTTCGCACGACAGCTCGCCCCATCACGTCGTCGTCCATCGCATCACTCCCATCACTACGATGGCGAAACCTTCGCATCATGCACCCTGACACTCAAGACGGGATGCGCTGACAGATACGTTTCACCCGGATGAGGCCGTTTCGCGGGCTATCAATGTCAGCGATGAGTGTGAACGAAATCGAAACATTCAACGGCATGATCATGAGGAAGCGTCTCCCCGGTCTTGAACTCCGCGTGCCGTATCCGATCAGGACGTTGCAGAAGAAACCGATGATGACCATGAGCGCCCATGCCAAGGCCGGGATATGGTTCCACCAGGCAGCTTGTGTATAGCCCTGCGTATTGATGACATCGTTCATTCCGGCGGTCGCCAGTGCGGTGAGCGGACTTGGTTGCGCGTTCGCGCCGGAGCGCGCGGCCGTCCAAAGTTTCGATTGCAACTGAGCCGTCGTCGTATTGATGCTGAAGTTCATCGCCGTCACCGGTCTGATAAAACTTGATTCGCTGAGCGATATGCGCTCCAAGAAGCGTACGGATCTCCGAAGCCTGGGCTGTCGGGAGGAGTTCGGCACGCAGCAACTCCGTCCCGATCGCATTCGCTTCCTCTTCTTCTAGGTTTTTCCGCTGATCGTAGCGTCCCACCGCCATCGAAAGGCTGAAGCCGATGACCAGAGCGAGAAGGGTTAAAGCCGCCGACTGCACAACCCCGAAGTCCTCACGCATGTCGTCTGCCATCGGTCGCGCTCGGCGTAATACCGAGCCGAGGTAGGCAGCTACGGACATCAGGAACAAAGTGAGCACGAGAAAGGTAATTGGATGGCTAACCAGCTTTGGCACGTTCGGCTCCTTCCGGGTCTGTCGCAGGTAGCGCTCAAAGAAGCGCCTTCACAATTTTTCCGATCACGGCGGGAAGGGGAAACTGCATGACGGCTATGAAGAGCATGGGTGCCGAGGCAGGCGCCACAATGGCCAGCAACCCGAGCTTGGTAAACGGAAAGGGCTTGATGCGACGGACCGCCTCATAGATGCTGTGCACGTCGGCGACGGGGCCGAGCTCCGGTGCGTCGAGGATCTCTGGCGACCCAATATCCTCGCCGGTAGTCCAGCGCCGGTGTACAAGCCGACCGTGCCGTCCGACCAAAGACCCATACTCGAGCGTGGCGCGATGTTCAAGCCGCGTGAGCATGAGAACAAGCGGCGCGAACGGAAGCAAAAGGACGATCGAGACCAGAGCGGCGGCGCCCAACAACAAGCCCTTCATGGTCATCGGATCGACGCCATGGTAGACAACGTCGTGGGCGAACGCCGCAGCGACGACCGCGGAGACTGCGAAGGCGACAGGACTAAACACGAAGGCCAGTCGTTCAACGAAGGCAAGTCCCCCGGCCCGATCGGGATGGGTCGGGACGAGCGAGAGCGGAAGTCTCGCCAGATTCAGCATCAGGATGAAGACGATGCAGGCCCGCCAGATCCACGCCAACACAAGAGCGGTGAAGATTGGGCGGACAACGAGGATGAACCACCAACCCGCAAACGGTATTCGGTCGGACGTATTGATCCAGCCAACGTCCTCGTTGGGGGAAAGGAGAACGCCGGCACTAGCCCACGCGACGACACAACCCAGAATTAAGACCCACGGCAAGACGCGACGCTTAAGCCGAACGACGCCCGCAATGGCCCCGTCGAATTTGGGCATGTCGGCAGGTAAGACAAGGCCCGTCTCCAGGAAGTATCGTAGGAACGGCCGAAATGATCGTTGCGCCGTTTGCTCGGCGATGATGAGCAGCGGGATCGCGATAAGGCAGCGGACATGAATACCGAAGTGTGAAGCAAGCGAGTCCTCGCCATGAGTCAGTGACGCGCGGCCAGTCGCAAGAGCCCATAGAGCGATGGGAAGCCAGCAAATGGCGGCCAGGAAAAGCGCGCGCCTAGCGACGCCTAAACCTTCAGACGGTATCAGGCCGATTCGTCGCTGGAAGCGAAAGGCGGCATCGTCGCCGACGATCGAGAACGCCAACGAGGGATGCTCAGATCCCGCACTCAAAGCGCCATTCGGATGTTCGTCTGATGCGCGCATCTCCGACTCTCCATGAACGGTTTGTCGTGGAATATGGCATCAGACGGTCGACCAATGCTATTGGGATGACGGGCAATGCCATTGCCCTTAGGGGCAGTTCGTTTCTCGGTGGGTAGCCATTGCCCCGAGGGGCAATGCCGTTGCCCAATATCCCTATGGTGCTCCCCAGCGTTGGCGTGAATGATTCTTAACGTCGTTCTTTCCAACAGGGGTAGAACATGTCCATGAAACGTAGCTGGCTGGCCGCTCTTGCCATCTTGGCTTTCAACGCGACTGTGACCGTGACGAGCGCCGCGCCCAACCCGGCGACCGACGCCACACGCAAGGCCAACCAGGCAGTCGCCGACTACCTGCCGTTTTCGAACACCCAGGACCTCGAGGACGTGCGGCGCGGCTTCATTGCCGATTTGCCGAGTGCAGTGATCAAAGGCAGCGCCGGCAACACCGTTATCGATCTCTCCCAATATGATTTTCTGCACCAGAGCGGCCCCGCTCCGGCCACGGTGAATCCCAGCCTATGGCGGCAGTCGGAACTGCTGTCGACGCGCGGACTCTTCAAGGTGATCGATGGTATCTATCAGGTGCGCAACATCGACCTCGCGAACATGACCTTCATTCGCGGAAAGACGGGCTGGGTCGTCATCGATCCGCTGACGTCGACCGAGACCGCGAAGGCCGCGCTCGATTTGGTCAACGACAAGGTTGAGCGTTTGCCCGTGACCGGCGTCATCTTCACGCATTCGCACGTCGATCACTTCGCGGGTATTCGGGCGGTCGTCGACGAAGCGGACGCGCGCTCAGGCAAGATACCGGTCGTCGCGCCCGAAGGTTTCATGGAAGAAGCCGTCAGCGAAAACGTCTTCGCCGGCAACGTGATGAGTCGGCGCGCGTCGTACATGTACGGCAATCTGCTGCCGAAGAATCCCGAAGGCACAGTCGGCGGTGGTCTCGGACTCACGACCGCGGCGGGCACCATCACGCTGTTCCCGCCGAACAAGATCATCGACAAGACCGGCGAGAAGATGACCATCGACGGCATCGACATCGTCTTCCAGATGGCGCCCGGCACCGAAGCACCCGCCGAGATGCTGTTCTACTTCCCGCAGTTCAAGGCAATCGACCTGGCCGAGGATGCCAATCACACGCTGCACAACCTCCTGACGCTGCGCGGCGCGAAAGTGCGCAGCGCGCAGAAATGGACGAGCACGCTCGACGAAACCATCGACATGTGGGGCAGCGACGCCGTCGTGTCTTTCGGCAGTCACCACTGGCCGCAGTGGGGCAATCAGCGCGTCGTCGAACATCTGGAGAAGCAGCGCGACCTATACAAGTACATCAACGACCAGGTGTTGCGCATGGCCAACCAGGGCTTGACGATGAACGAGATCGCCGAGCAGTTCAAGCTGCCCGACAGCCTCGCCAAGGAGTTCTACAACCGCGGCTATTACGGTGATCTCAAGCACAACGTACGCGCGACATACCAACTGTATCTCGGTTTCTGGGACGGCAACCCGGCGAACTTCAACCCGTATCCGCCGGCGGAAGAGGCCAAGAAGTACGTCGCCATGGTTGGCGCGGCCAAAATGATCGACACCGCGAAGGCCGCATACAGGCAAGGAGATTACCGCTGGGCTGCGACCGTTGCAAACGAGGTTGTCTTCGCCGATCCGCAGAATCGTGAGGCGCGCAGCGTCGAAGCAGACGCGCTGGAACAACTGGGCTATCAGGCGGAATCGGGACCGGCGCGCAACTTTTATCTATCGGGCGCGCAGGAGTTGCGCGGCGGTGTACAGAAGGCGGCGACCCCCAACACGAGTTCGCCCGACATCATTCGCGGCATGACGACGGATATGTTCCTCGACTTCCTGGCCATTCACCTCAACGGACCGCGAGCGGGCAACAAGTCATATGTCTACAATCTGAGCTTCCCTGACACGAAAGAGCAGTACGTGTTGACAGTGAAAAATGGGGTGATGAACTATCGAAAGAACAAGCAACTCGACAAGACGGACGGCACCGTCACGTTGAATCGCACAACGCTTGACGACATTGCCCTCGGAAAAATCAAGCTTGGCAATCTCGCCGAGAGCGGTCAGGTTAAGATCGATGGCGACTCGGCGAAGTTCAAGGACATGCTCGGAAACTTCGACAAGTTTGATTTCTGGTTCACGATCGCCGAGCCTTGATACGCGGGTGGTGTACTCCGCATTCGTGGGTCACGTTTCACGCGCCGCATTACGAAGATGCAGATGCCGCGCGTGAGAACCACTTCGTCTTGCACACGGCAGCCATACGAGAAATGCGCTGCCGCCGCCCTCTCTGGATTGAGATGTGATGGTACCCCCATGACTCTCGACGATCGTCCGCGCGATCGAAAGCCCCAGCCCCATGCCATGTGCTTTGGTCGTGAAAAAGGAGTCGAAAAGCTTCGATCGCATTGCTTCGGGGATGCCGTGACCGCGATCTGCGACCGTCAGTTTGACGCCGTGATCGGCAGACTGCGTCATTATCGTGAGAATGCGCTTCGAGTTTTCCGTTTCATGCATTGCGTCCATCGCATTCACTGAGAGATTCAGAAGCACCTGCTGAAGCTGAACCCGATCGCCGACGATACCAGGACACGCTGTGCCAAGCTCCGATTGGATCGCGATACGGCGGCGCCGAGCTTCAGGCGCCAACAATGTCAGGGTTTCGTCGACTGTCAGATTCAAGTTCAATTCGGCGAACTCGACGGGCTGCTTTCTCAGCAAATCGCGCAAGCGTTGTACAACCTGACTCGCGCGCACGGCATCACGGCGCACATCGGCGAGAATCTGCTGTAGCTCGAGCACTTCGGGCTCGCGATGCTCCAGAATGAAACCAGCCGCATCGGCGTTGCTCAGAATGGCACCTAGCGGTTGACCGACTTCGTGCGCAATCGAGGCGCTCAACTCACCGGCAGACGAGATGCGTGCGGCTCTGGCGAGTTCGTTGGCACGTACCGTTGCGGCTTCTTCGGCAACTCTTCGCTTGCGATGCTGCCAGAGCAAGGCGGCAATTGTTAAGGCTTGCAGCGCCACCACAGCAGCCACGAAGAGAACAGTGCCTCGATACTGATTCCAGAGAGACCGAGGCACATTGAGTTGTTCACAGTCCTCTGGAATCAGGGAAGGGCGAACCGCCAACCTGTCGGCCTGGCCCCTGTCCACGATGCAATGAGAACGTTCCGTCGGCAAAGTCGCGCCGTGGGGCGAGACCTTGCCAAGCAAGATGGATGCGGCGAGCTCGCCGGCGCGACGTCCGTTGTCCTCGTAGCTTATGACCGCACCGCCTAGCAGACCTTGATTCAGGTAAGTCGGATACCACCCGTAAATCGGAGCACGCGATGCACGTGCAATCGGAGCAACAACCTCGAACGGGAAGAAGGTTCGACCCTCGCGGTCGCGATACATCGTCGTGTAGAGGACCGCCGCGGCGAACGGATCAAGGTCACCCAGCCGGGTTTGCAGTTCCTTTAGGGTCAGTCCGCTCCATACGTTGACGTCCCATTTCCGGGATCGGCGGGAGCGAGCCGTCTGTTCGGCCAACCGTGCGGTGAAGTCGTCGAAAGCGCTGCTTCCTGCCACGATCACCAGGTGCGTCGCTTGCGGCTGGAGCGCTTCTGCAAGTGCGATTGTATTGTCCGCGTCAAAATGCCAGGCGATATAAGCGAAATCTGGAGGCATTCGAGCGACACGGCTTTCGTCGATGCTTGTGATCAGGATGGATGCCTTGGGCCAGATGTCCTTGTGATATCGCGTGGTGAACTCGAGCGCGAAGTCGGCGATGCCAATCACCAGATCGATTCGTTTGTTCTCGTACTTCTTTTTAAGGAGCGCGAGAAACTGCGGAGTCAAGTCGTTACGGTCGAATCGCAACTCGTCAAGAGAGTCGGTATAAAACTCGACGCCATCCGGTGCGGCTGCGGTCAGCGCGCTACGCAGCGCTCGAATTTGGATGGCTACCGCTGGCTGCGTAGGGTCGGCACCCGGAAGAATAACGACTCGCCACCGCTCGCCGGTATGGACGGCCGGGGAGAACAAGCCAAGAAGTAGAACTAGGCAGTACAGGCTCCAACGTCGCTGCAATTGTGCGGGGCAAAGCGAAGCAACGCGCCGTGTCGCAGTTCCCTCTGGCATATCAACTCCGAAAGTTGGCGAGCCGATTCGGTCGTACGCACAATCGGAGCAGCCTGCGGTTTTTTCATGTCCGATGATCGTACGACGTCCAATATAGCAAGAAGCTTACATTGACATACCAAGGAACGGGCCGTTGTCGAGGGCTGCGAAACCGTCATCGTCGATCGAGGCAGCGGCATGAATATCGGTTAGTCTTACTTGGTCGGGAATCGATTGTCGCAAAATTCCCACAAAGAACCGGGAGCTTTCAAAACGTCAACCGTAGAATCGAAGCACTTCGCCCAGTCACATGACCTCATGTCCGGTTCTTACAGTCTCCCCTTAGTCTTTCTATCGATCTTGCTGGCGACCGCGATGTCGTTCGTCGCTTTGCGCATGGTCGACGCGCGGTCTTCGCAGGTTCACGGGACCAACGCGGTTTGGGTCGCGGTCATCGCGCTGGTATTGGGCACGGGGATATGGTCGATGCATTTTGTCGGCATGCTGGCGTTCCGGTTGCCGGTACCCGTGGGCTTTGGCTTCACGACGACTTTGGCCTCGTGGGCGGCGGCGGTGCTCGTCTGCTGGCTAGGACTGACTTTTGTCACGCCACCCAATCCTTCGGGCGGTTCGGTGTTGGTCGGCGCGATGCTGATGGGCGTCGGCATCGCCGTCATGCATTATTCCGGCATGTCGGCCATGCAGATGAGCCCTCCAATTCGTTATAGGCCGGTCCTCGCCGCACTGTCCGTGATCATCGGGATGGCCGCGTCCTATGTGGCGCTTCGAATGGTCACGCAGTTGCGGGCGACCGAGCATGCCAAACGCGTGAAGCAAGTTGGCGCTGCGTGCGTGATGGGACTGGCGGTGTCCGGTTTGCACTATACGGCGATGGCCGCCGCGATATTCGCGCCCAACTGCATTAGCCGGGCCGCAACGGATTTCGACGAACGCGGCTTTGTATTCGAGATCTTCATCGCCATTCTTGCGGTGCTTGGCCTGGCGTTGATGGCGGCGCTGGTCCAGACCCGTAAGGAAGCGCGTATTCGTCAAAACGAGCAGTCGCGCGAACTGTCGCTGAGGTCAAACCAGTTGATGGCGAGCGAGCAGCGCTTCAAGGCAGCGCAGGAAGTCGCGGTTGATCCTTTTGTGATTTTGAAGGCCGTCCGTGCGGGAACCACCGTCGCAGATTTTTCATTCGACTATGCCAATCCCGCCGCACTTCGCTTTTGGGGCGTCACCGAGCGCGACGTTATCGGGCAGCGGTTCCTTAGCCGCTTCCCGAGCACACTGGCAAATGGTCTCTTTGCCGTCTATGCGCGTGTGCTGGCGGACGGCGTGCCGACGACGGTTGAACAGGAATACGTCGGGGACGGTATCTCAGGGTGGTTTCGCATCACCTGCGTCAGACTTTTCGACGGTGTTGCCATCACGTTTGCCGATATCACGGAGCGAAAGGCATTTGAAAAGCTCACCGCGATCATGCTTGACGAGCAAAGTCGGGCCCGTGAGCTTGCCGAGAAGGAAAATGTGACCAAAGACGCCTTCATTGCGGCAGTCAGCCACGAACTGCGTAATCCGCTCAATGTCGTTTTGTCGTGGGTAGAAGTGCTGAAGCGCACCGCGGCGAGCTCGCCCTCGACGATCGACAATGCGCTCCGAAGAATCGAAGACAGCACGAGGGCGCAAGCCCGTCTGGTGAACGACCTGCTGGACGCGTCTGCGGTAGCCCAAGGCAAAGTGCATCTGGCGACGCAGCCAGTAAATTTGGCGGAACTGGTTCGACTGAGCGTCGCGGACGCGGCGACCCTCGCCTCGAAGAACGGCATCACGGTGCGTCTTGAAACTGCGCACACCTGCGTGGTGGCGGGCGATGAACAGCGTCTTCGGCAGGTCTTGGCCAACGTGCTTCAAAACGCGGTGAAATTCTCGAATCACGGCGACGCTGTGACGGCGAGTGTCGAATGTCACGCGACACAGGCTACGATCGAGGTGAAGGACAACGGGATGGGCGTCGATGCCGCGGCGCTCCCGCACATCTTCGAGCGCTTCGCACAGGCAGACACGGCCGACCAAGGCAGATTTCGTGGCGGAGTAGGACTGGGTCTGGCAATCAGCAAGCGCCTCGTGGAGGCGCATGGTGGCACAATCGAGGCTTTCAGCAAAGGGCTGGGAATGGGCACAACGGTGAGAATTTCGTTGCCCGTCGCCGCGGACAGCCACGTCGGGGAAAAAGAGCGTTCCGCCAATTATTTTTAGGAGCGACGCTAGCCATCGCGGCTGCCAATCAGTCGTCGATAACTTTCGATTGCGATCAGCGGGGCGAGACCGTTGATGACCTGTGAATCACGGCGCGCCTGAACAGAATAGAGCTCTCGCTTACGCTGCAGCGAGCATCACCAGCGCGCAGTGGAAAAGCAGGCTTCGCGAATGCAATTCCGCGCGGTCGAATGCCTCTTCTTCGGTGCAGTAGGACCCAGCGCCTCGGAGGATGCAGGCCTCGGTCGGCGGTCGGAACGATTGCCTTTGCCGCGTAACCTCCGGATTCCGCCCAGACAAGCTGAGGTGGTTTCATGAGATTTTTTTTGGCACAGAACAGGCAACGCGAGGGGTCAGTCAGGAGTGAAGACGCGTCCGATGAGCTCATCGAAGGTTCTTCCGTCAGCAGCGGCGATCGCGACCACCATTTCCATGAATGCGGTCGTAGGAGCGAGTTCCCGGGCGAGCACGCGTGCCGTCCGAAGTGAGATCGAAGTGATCCTCGCCCCGTTTTCGTCGACGAGCTCGAATACGAATCGATGCAACTCGTCGGTCGATGATTCAGGGTCCGCCTCGTGCAAAATGATCCTTGCTGTAACATCCACGCGATTCCCCGGCGGTCTCTTTCGTTAGTCCGCGGTGCAAAAAATATTCCACTTGGAATTTGCGTTCATAAAATGCGGATCGGAATGAAAGAACTGAGCGATCCCCGCCTCAAAAATGAAAGCCGCCGTGCATCGATGCGATGATGAGTCGTCCCCGAGCAAACTTTCTGCTCGACGCTTTTAACCCTCGTTGGCGATTTTAGTTTTTTCGTTTCACGAGAAGTCGAGGGGAACCCCGACAGCGGGACGCGTCGTATTGCCGTTCTTTAGCATGTAGTTGCGCAAGGCGCGCAATAGGAGGTCCTTAATGACCTGATCACTCGCGCCGTCACCGGCTTTCAAAAACAGGTCGGAGAGGGCTGCGTCGGTGAGGGTGCCGATGCCCACGTGGCTATTCAAACGAAAGCCGAAGAGAATCCAGTCCCCTGCGGTTCTTTCATTAACAAGCCAGACGTCGTCCATTTCGTTCATAGCTGCTGCTCACACCGGACGAATATTTGGGCGTTGTGCGTCGTTGTCAGTTGCCGGTGGCTAGAACTGACCCCACGAAGCCTTCAAACGGTGCAGGGGTCGTTGTCGTTGACCAAATCTTTTAGACGAGATGCCCGTGCAGCAGCAGAGAAAACATCGCAGTATCAAGACGCTGCGACTTTGTTCCGGCCAGCGGCCTTCGCGCTGTACAGCGCCTCATCGGCGGCTCGGATCACGGTACTGACATCGCCTTCCTGCTCCGGTACCCAACTCGCGGTTCCAATGCTGGCGGTAACGCGCCCATATTCGCTAGCTGCGTGTTCGATCGCCAGTTCGCTGATCGCCGTGCGGATCGTCTCAGCAATCTGCACAGCGCCAGCGGGCGAGGTGTCGGGCAGCACAACCACGAATTCTTCGCCGCCGTAACGGGCCGCCGTATCAGCGGGCCGCCGGAGATTCCCGCTGATGCATCGCGCGATCGCGGCCAGCGCATCGTCGCCGGCCTGGTGGCCGTAGGTGTCGTTGTAGGCCTTGAACCGGTCGATGTCGACAAACAGCAGTGAGAGGGTACTGCGCGTGCGGCGCGCCCGGCGCCACTCCTGCTCAAGGATCTCACCGAGGGTGCGACGATTATTGAGGCCGGTCAGCCCGTCCGTTCTCGCGAGCATCTGCAGTTGTGACTCGGCGCGCATTCGGCGCCGCAACTGTGCTCCGAGCAGGACTGAAAGCAAGACGAATCCCAGACCGAGTGCGCCCGTCAGTGAGCCGATGATCAGCGCGCGCGTCCGCCACGCAGCATAAATATCCTGCTCGGCCTCGGCGACCATGATGATCAGCGGCACATCGGGCAGGTTCTTGAAATAGTAGAGCCGGCGCACGCCGTCGATCGACGCCGTTTCGGGAAACGTACCCTCCGGCGCGATGCGGAATCGCCGGAACGTCGCAGCCTGGCTGATGTCCCGGCCAATAATGCGCGCGTCGAACGGCTGGCGCATGACCATGATGCCGTCCTTGCCGATCAGCGACATCGAACCATGGGGCCCAAGCTTCAGACCGGCGAACAACTCGTGGAAATACTCAAGGTTAATGGCGATTACCACGATGCCGGCGAACGAGCCGTCCGGATTCGAGATGCGGCGCGTCAGCGCGATGCTAGCTGTGTTGCCGCGCAGGCGTGATGCGTACGGATCGCTCACGTACAGCCCGACGTTCGGGTGGTCGCGGTGGATCGTGAAGTATTCGCGATCGGCGAAGTTCCCATGTCGCGGCACGTCGCTCGCCGAATCCAGGACGACATTGCCTGCCGCATCCAACACCAGCATCGAGCCGAGAAACTGGGCTGTCATCGCGTGGTCGAACAGCACGCCGCGTCGCAAAGCTGGGGCTGCGGCCATGACGTCGGGGCGTTGCAGGCCTTGGATCACCGCCTGCAACGACAGGTCATACAACTCAAAATTGCGTTTGATGTCGCGCTCGGCGATGAGCCCCAGATTGCGTGAGGTTTCACGAGCGCGGTCAAGCGCATCCTGCCGACTTTGGTACAGCACCGTCGCGCACAGGCCAACCAGCAGCAGCGCGATGAGGGTTCCGCCAAGGACGATGGCATGGGGCGCTGATAACGCGTATTGAGTGAATCTGCTCGCTTGCCAGAGACGTTTCCTGTCTTCCTTCTCCACCGATTCTCCATGTCTCGGTCGACGTACGGACGGCTGCCCCCCAGTTCCGCCCATGATCGTCAGAGCACTGCCCAAGTACCAATGCGGCATCGACCGAAGTGCCGACCCGACGCCGCAATGGTGACTCGACATCCGCTGCGAGCCAAAAGCGTAAAGCACGGCACGCCACCGGATGGCCTCTCTCCGTTTATCGGCCTCGGTACAACGGACTTAACCCCGCAAAGCGGGGCTGCGTCGTGATACGAGCCAAAGCCTTAGCACATATTACCGACAGCCGTTGCCGGTCATGTCACTCAACCGGTGCGGCACGCTTAGGTCGCACCCAACAGGTTGCCGATGCCCGATGCGACGCCCATGGATAGCGCGCTCCAGAACATGACCCTGAGCATGCCCGGCATCAACGGTGCGCCGCCGGCCCGCGCTGCCAAGCCGCCCAGGGTCGCGAGAAAAAGCAACGAGGTTCCCGCGATGGCCGGAACGGTCCACCGATCCGGCGATATCGTCGTCACAACGAGGGGTAAGGACGCGCCCACTGCAAAACTGGATGCGGAAGAAAGCGCCGCCTGCAAAGGCTTAGCTGTGGTGATCTCAGTTATGCCGAGTTCGTCGCGGGCATGCGCGCCAAGCGCGTCGTGCGCCATCAGTGCGTGGGCGACCTCGTCGGCAAGCCCTCGCTCGAGCCCTCGCCGCTCGTATATTGCCGCCAGCTCACGATGCTCGTGGGGGCCATCGTTTTCGAGCTCTGCCTTTTCCTCAGCCAGCGCGGCCCTCTCGGTGTCGGCTTGTGACGATACTGAAACGTATTCACCGGTCGCCATCGACATTGCTCCAGCGATAAGTCCTGCCACGCCGGTAAGCAATAAATTTCCGTGAGAAGCGTGCGCCGATGCGACACCGATGATCAGGCTGGCCGTCGAAATGATGCCGTCATTCGCACCAAGGACCGCCGCTCGGAGCCAACCGATTGACTTTATCTTGTGAGATTCCCGATGTCCTCTCGTCATGTTTCCGGATCTGTGTTAGTTGTCGACTCGTGGTTCACGTGCTGTGCTCAGGGTAACATTCGACGCACCACGCCATCGCGGAGAACAAAGTGATGGAACAATGTCGCCGCAACATGAAGGCAGATGAGCCCGGCAGCATCCATGCGAGGATGCCATGGACGTCTCCCATCCGGTGACCAAATGGCGAGCCAGTTGCGGAAAGGCTCGGATAGGGACGATCTATCCCTGCCGATCTGACAGTCCACGGCGATAATGCATTGATCCATCCCAGCAGCAGGACTGCCACGAGCGCTGCATAAAGCAAAAAATGAGTGGTTGTGCCGAGCGGATAGCCCGCGTTATTGACGAGCGGTGGGCTGGCGGCTAGCGGACGTTTTGGACAATCATCGGAGGGCGTTCAGCCCCACGCGGCATCGAACAGCCCAATCTGGACGTAAGTCAGATGGACAAAGTCACGCAGCAAGACGCCGCGATTGTCGAACAGGCCTCGGCGGCGGCGCACGTCGGCGGGGAGGATATTGGCTCTTTCGACGGATACGAGAGCCCTGAGGCTCTAGAGGAGGCCGCGCGGGAAACGGGCACGTACCCGGACCGTGGAAGTGTATTAGGCCGTCCAAGTCGAGCACGAGGAGGAATAATGGAACAAGAAAAAGACCAGCCGGTGATCCTGCGTATATACCGCCTCCCGAGCGGCCTATGGGGCGGTCGGCTCTCGGCGGGGGAAGATGACATTGGCGAGTTAGGGGCTTTTCCGTCCACGAAGGAGGTCGAGCAGGCCGCCGCGGATACCGGCCTTTACCCCGATCGTGTAGAGATAGAAGAGGACTAGTACACCTGCCCCCCACCACAGCAAATCGGCTCGCCTCCAGGCTCGTTTGACGTTGCCATAACGCCGTCGTGTCGCTCCAACGTTTTTCTGAATGGCGCCTGCGTAGTAGTGGACGGCCTTTTAATAAGGTCACGAAGAGTCCGTCATCCCGTCATCCCGTCATCTGGCAGGTGCGACCGTTGTGTATGCGTCCTGCGTGAGACGCTACCTGCTTCGCAAAATGCGCGAAAACGCACTTCGAAGAGCGCAGGTAGCATTCATGGTTCACGCCGCTACGCGATGCTTCCGGATGAGTTGAACAGCCACTGCAGCGGTGCAGGCAACCACAACAGCGCTGACGAGGAAAACGGCGCGAAGGCCGGCGTGGCCGCCCACCCATCCGAGAGCGGGACTGCCAACGGCCATCGCGACATCGAGAAAAACGGTGTAGACGCCCATCGCCATGCCGCGGTTTTTGGGCGTAATCCCTCGGACCGCTTCGACGCCTAGCCCCGGATAGACGAGCGAATAGCCGAAGCCTGCAAGCGCTGCCCCTGCGGAGGCCAGCAACGTGGTCTGCGCCAACCACATGAGCAGCAAGCCCGTCGCCTGAACGATGACGAATATCGCAGCAACTCTCGCCCCTCCAAACCGGTCAGGAAGATGCCCTGCCGTCGCGCGTGCCGCGATCAGTGCGACACCGAAGGCGGTAAAGGCCATCCACACCGGCTGCCAGTGCATGTCGGTGAAAAAAAGCGAGCCGAACGCCAGGATCGCGCAGTAACCAATACTCGCGAGCGCTGCTCCCAGACCGTCCTGCGACGACACCGACGACGAACGGGCTAAACCCCAAATCGTTGATGACATGCAAGGGCAGTACGGGGAGCGCGACGCCAATGATAATGAAGCCGGCGAGAACGGCGGTCATCACCGGAATCAGCGTCGCAACAACGGAATGCACGGCAGCTTCCGCCGGCGGTGACTTGGACAAGGGCCTACATCCTGTAGCCGGGTTGCTTGTACAGCGTTTCAGGCCGTGCCTCGATGTCCGGTCCATAAACTTCATCCTTCCATCGGTCCGACATGACTTCTTCGAAGCCCACTGAGACGGACTCCTCTCCATAGCCGAGAATGTCCATCACATCGCGAGTGATGGACTCGGCCAGCCGACGCTTTTGCTGCTCCGTCTTCCCAGGCCACGCTTTGACGATGACATGAGGCATGATTTTTCTCTCCAATGGTCGAACCGACCGGGCAGGCGAGAAGTGCGCGCCGGGTCGACAGCGCTCAATACGCTTGACTGGTAGGGCGGAAGAGCACTTCGTTGATGTCCACGTCTTCGGGCTGGCCAATCGCAAAGGCGATCACGCGCGCAAACGAGCTGGCCGGAATCGCCTTTTCATACGTCTTGGCCATACCCGCGGCGATGTCCTGGTCGGTGATCGTGTCGATCAGTTCAGTCGCGACCGCTCCAGGCGAAACGATGGTCGTGCGGATGTTCCAGGGTTTGACTTCCTGGCGAAGTCCTTCCGAAATCGCCCGTACTGCCCACTTCGTACCGGCGTAGACTGCGCCTCCTGGGCCGACCTTATGGCCAGCGACAGACGAGACGTTGATGATCTGGCCGCCTTTCTGCGCCTGCATGTGGGGCAGCGCAGCGCCGATACCGTACAGCACGCCCTTGATATTGACGTCGATCATCCGGTCCCACTCGTCGATCTTCAGCTTGTCGAGCATTGAGCTCGGCATCAGACCGGCGTTGTTGAGAAGAACGTCGATGCGGCCGTGCAGTTCGACCGCGCGATCGACCAGCGCCTTGACCTGATTGCGATCGGTCACGTCGGTCTGCAGGATGGCCTTTTCATCGAGTCCCAGTTCGCTCGCCAATCCCTTGAGTCGATCAAGGCGACGCGCGCCGAGGACAACCGTGGCGCCTTCCTTTGCGAGATGACGCGCGGTCTCTGCACCGAGCCCGCTGCTGGCGCCGGTAATGACGACCACTTTGCCGTTGATGTTTTCACTCATCGCTATTTCCTCGTGAGATTCTGATGATGTCGATCATGTTGCTCGCTTCGAAAATACATCCTTGAACACGGGCATCGCGGAGAAGACGTTCGGCCAGCCCGCGTAAAAAGCGAGCTGCGTGAGGACCTCGGACGCCCCATCCTTGGTGAGCCCGTTGTCCATCGCGCGGTTGAGGTGATACGGGATCTGCGCGACCTGACCGTTCGCCACGAGGGCGCTTACCGTCACAAGACTTCGGTCGCGCGGTGCAAGTCCCGGACGCAGCCACAGGTCCCGGAAGAGGGCGTCAGTCGTGTACTGAACAACGCCCGGGGCGACGGAGCCAAAATTATCATTGACCGTCTTCGCACGCTGTTGCTCTGCGGCTTCGTTCAGCGGCAGCGGTGCAACGTCGGCGGACGACAATTGGTCCGCACCGATGCCACGTTCATCGAAGACTTGCTTGACGGCCGTTGACGCGGCGGTGGCATTCGCCCATCCCGAATAGAAAGCGAGATGCGCGATCATTTCGGAGATCTCCGCTGGCTTCACGCCGTTGTCGAGCGCGCGTCGAAGGTGGAACGGCGTCTCGATGGTCTGGTTGCGGGCGATGAGCACGGCGAGCGTCACGATGCTCCGGTCGCGCGGGGAGAGTTGCGGCCGCTTCCAGAGACCGTCGAGCACGATTTGGCTCGTGTAACGCTCGAAAGCCGGAGAAACCGACTTGAGCTCGTTGGGTGATAGCGGTTCTTGCATAGATTCCTCCCTTTCATGCGCACAAGCGGACATGAGCAGCGCTGCGCACGTAACTGCCACTGCGCACGTAACTGCACCTACACGCGCAAAACGGCGCGTCTTCAGGTCACGGTTTGCAATATTGCTCATCGGTGACCTGTTCAAGCCAGTTGACGTTTTTACTATCGAGAGCCTCTTGGAGCGCGATGTGCGTCATTCCGGTGGTGGACGTGGCGCCATGCCAATGCTTCACACCCGCCGGGATCGACACCACGTCGCCTGCGGCGATCTCCTGCCTTTCGTCGCCCCACGCTTGTATCCATCCCCTGCCGGACGTGACAATCAAGGTCTGTCCAAGCGGATGGGTGTGCCACGCTGTCCGCGCGCCTTGCTCAAACGTCACCCGTCCCCCGGACACGCGCGATGGCGCTTTGGGCTGAAAGAGAGGATCGATGCGTACCTGACCAGCGAAGCGTTGGGTGCTTCCGGACACCGATGGCTGCGAGCCGCTATGCGCGATCGTGATCGGCTCAGAGCCGCTGTCAGCGGCGCGGGCTGCCAATGACAAAGAGACGACGACCGAGGCGATGAGTGCGGCGCGCCACATTACTTCTCGCCGCTGCCGAGGTATTGCTTGTCGGTCACCTTTTCCAGCCACTCAACGTTTTTGCCATCGAGCGCTTCCTGAATCGCGATATGCGTCATCGCGGTCGTCGACGTGGCGCCGTGCCAGTGCTTGTGGCCCGGCGGGCACCAGATCACGTCGCCAGCACGAATTTCCACGCGCGACTCGCCCTCGCATTGTGTCCACCCGCATCCCGCCGTCACCACTAACGTCTGGCCGAGCGGGTGCGTATGCCACGCCGTGCGCGCACCAGGTTCGAACGTCACGCTTGCGCACGAGACCCGCGCGGGAGGCGGCGGAGCGTTCAGCGGATCAATCCGCACCGTGCCCGTGAACCATTCGTCCGGCCCCTTCATTGAAGGCTGAGAGCCTGCGCGCTTCAGTTCCATGGTCGTTCCTTGTCGAAGTCGTTAAGGCATATGCCCACCGACGTTAATCTACTCGCTGGCCATTGATGCGACTAGATGGCAATATCGGGATGCCCTTATGCATGGGAGCATGAATTGAAGGAAGATTTCAACGATCTGGTCGGTTTCATGACGGTCGCCCGCGAGCGCAACTTCACGCGGGCGGCGGCGCAGTTGGGCGTCTCGCAATCAGCATTGAGTCGTACAGTAGCCGCCCTTGAAAAACGGATGGGCCTGCAGTTGTTGATGCGCACAACTCGCAGCGTAGCTCCGACAGACGCGGGCGAGCGGTTGCTTTCGGCGATCGCACCTCGCTTTGAAGAGATTGCGGCAGAGGTGGACTCGTTGCGCGCGATGACGAATCGGCCTGCGGGAACAGTGAGAATCACCACCACGGACTACGCGGCGAACGCGCATGTATGGCCTCGGTTGCAGCCGCTGCTGCGCCAGTATCCGGAACTGCACATTGAACTGGTGAACGATTACGGATTAGCTGACATCGTTGCAGACCGATATGACATCGGCGTGCGGCTCGGCGACCAGGTCGCCAAAGACATGGTCGCAGTGCGTATTGCGCCCGATATGACGATGGCGATCGTCGCGTCACCGTCATATTTGGAAGCAAGGCCGCCCGCCAAAACACCACAGGAGCTCACGCTGCACAACTGCATCAATCTCAGGTTGCCGACAAGGAACGCCCTGCTTCCTTGGGAATTGCGAAAGGGACGGCGCGAATTGCAGGTTTGGGTGGAAGGGCAACTCACCTTCAATAACGTCTATCAGATGGTCGACGCATCGCTTGCCGGCTTTGGGCTCGCCTACGTGCCCCAGGACCTTGTCGAGGAGCATGTGCGTGGAGGGCGTCTTCGATGGGTGTTGGAAGACTGGTTTCCTACATTCGTCGGGCATCACGTCTATTACCCGAGTCGCCGCAAATCCTCGCGGGCGGTTGAGCTTGTTGTCGACGCATTGAAGACGGGTTATCAGCCGCGAGTGCGATGACCGACCGATACCTCGGAACCGGCCTATGGCCGCAAGTCGTCTCCGCCCGCTTGCCAGCAGCGTCCGCCGAGAATCCACCAACCACCCACAGCCAACATCGCGGCGTCAACAGCGTGACGAAGGCCGTGCCGGCCAGTCAGTTGCCGCTCACGCGAGCGGCCGAACGCGGCGCGAGGTCGCCGCGCTTACGAACGGTTAGTCGCTGATCACTTGCTCGATCCGTTCCGGATGGACCGAACATCGGCCCGACCGCTGCGAGCATCGATGCCTCAGTCGGCCAGCGACGCGCTATCAATGACGAAGCGATACTTCACATCGCCTTTTAGCATGCGCTCGTAGGCGTCGTTGATCTCGTCCGCGCGGATCATCTCGATGTCCGAGACGATGCCGTGCTCGGCGCAGAAATCGAGCATCTCCTGCGTCTCAGGGATGCCGCCGATCATTGAACCGGCGAGGCTTCGCCGTTTCATAATCAGGTTGAAGACCTGCGGGGACGGGTGCGGTGAAGCTGGCGCACCCACCAACGTCATGCTGCCGTCGCGCTTCAAAAGCGCAAGAAACGCATCAAGATCATGCGGCGCTGCAACCGTGTTAAGGATGAAGTCGAGGCTCGCTGCATGCGCGGCCAATTCATCGGCGTTGCGCGACACCACCGCCTCATGCGCGCCGAGCGCTCTCGCTGCGTCCCGCTTCGACTCCGAAGTGGTGAATGCCACCACATGCGCGCCCATTGCATTGGCCAGTTTAATGCCCATATGGCCGAGCCCGCCGATACCGACGATGCCGACCTTGTGCCCCGGTCCGACTTTCCAATGGCGCAACGGGGACCAGGTCGTTATACCCGCGCATAGCAGCGGCGCGACCGCGGCGAGTTGCGCTGCGTTGTGCCGGATCCGCAGAACGTAGCGTTCATGCACCACAATCTGTTGCGAATAGCCGCCCAGCGTATGGCCGGGAGCGTCGGCCGTCGGTCCGTTATAAGTGGGGACCATGTGGTCGCAATAATTTTCCAGCCCTTCATTGCAATCCGCGCAGTGCTGGCAGCTGTCCACCATGCAACCGACCCCGACCAGATCACCTTCCTTGAAGCCGGAAACATGTTCGCCGACCGCCGACACCCGGCCGACGATTTCATGTCCTGGCACACAAGGAAACAGCGTGCCGGCCCACTCGGCGCGTACCTGATGAATGTCCGAATGGCAAACGCCACAATAGGCGATGTCGATCTTCACATCGTGCGGGCCCGCTATGCGACGGACGATGTCCATCGATTCGAGAGGTTTGTCGCCGGCATAGGCGCCATATGCTTTTACAGTCACGTTGAATCCTTGAGAGCGATTGTTTACTCGGACGAAGTCGTGTCGGAGGGAGGAGAGGATCGCGGTCTGGACCGTCGCGCCGCGCGCCTTTAGCGCATGATGAATCCGCCATCCACCGAAATCGACTGCCCCGTCACGTAGCTTGCCGCCGAGCTGCACAGCCACAGCACTGCGTCGGCGATCTCATCCGGGCGGCCATGTCGGCGCATTGGGATGCCTTCTACCATTGCGTCCAGTGCTTCCTTCTGGCCAGAGTCAGCCATTTGTTGCGCCATCGGGGTCCAGATCAGGCCAGGGCACACAGCGTTGACGCGGATGCCCCGCGTGGCGTATTCCAGTGCCGCACTCTTGGTCAGGCCGAGAACGCCATGCTTGGCCGCGTGATACGTGCCTCGCTCAGCACCACCCACCAGGCCGCCAAGCGAAGAGCAGTTGACAATGGCGCCGCTGCCCTGCTGACGCATGTGTGTCAGCTCGTACTTCATACAGGCCCAGGTACCGCGCAGGTTGACCGAGTTCACGCGGTCAAAGTCCTCGGGTGTGGCGTCAGCGGTTTCCGCGAGGGCATTCTGGATACCGGCGTTGTTGAAGGCCACATCAAGGCGACCGAACGCGGAAACCGTTTCCTTGACCATCGCCTCGACCTGCTCGAGTTCTGCCACGTTGCAACCGATACCAATGGCCTTGTATCCGGCCGCTACGATCTCATCTGCGGCTGCCCGCGCACCGTCCTTGTTCACATCCGCCAAAGCGACAGCAGCGCCTGACTGCGCGAATGCCTTGGCGGTCGCGAGGCCAATGCCCGACGCGGCGCCGGTCACGAGTGCGACCTGGTTCTCGAAGGAGATTTTCATGATGTCATTTCCGTAGTAAGAGGAATGGTCTGGATACCGATGGCCCACGGCCAGGCTTTCTTTTCCGAGCCTCGCCTATTGGTTGTACGGGCAGACGATTTGCCGACTTGGCATGTCAGGCACTTTAGATGGCCGTGCGAACGTGCGGTAGGCGGCAGAATTGGCATGGCACCATAAAATGTGTTCATGAATGCGGCAGGATGCGCTGCCGACCGTACAATATGGGAAGCCCCATAAATCGGTCTCATCAATGCCGCGCGACAGTTTCAGCGATCTTCTGGCCTTCATCGCCGTTGCCCGCGCACGCAGCTTCACGCGCGCGGCGGCCCGGCTTCGGGTGACACAACCCGCCTTGAGCTTCACGGTCCGGGCGTTGGAAGAAAGGCTGGGCGTCAGCCTGCTCGTCAGGAGCACGCGCGGCGTCTCGCCGACCGAGGCAGGCCAACGTCTGCTGAGTCGTCTGGCTCCCGAGTTCGACGGGATTGAGTCCGAGATTCAAGCGCTTGCTGAACTTCGGGACGAGCCCATGGGAACGATCCGGATCAGCGCCATCGATTACGCCATCAGGAGCACGCTTTGGCCCAAACTAGCGACGTTCCTTCCCAGGTTCCCCAAGATCAAGGTCGAGTTGACCAACGAATATGAGCGCGTCGATATTGTCGAGCGCGGCTACGACGCCGGTGTCCGGTTCGGCCAGGAACTGGCTCAGGACATGATTTCAGTGCAGATCGGCCCGGACGTTCGCAACACGGTCGTGGGATCGAAGTCGTACTTCGCAGGGCGGTCGCGACCCAGGACACCCGGCGACCTCACAGAACACGTCTGCATTAATTTGCGAACGTCCACGTATGGCGGCCTCTACGAATGGGAGTTCTCAAAGGGAAAGCGCAGGCTGAATGCCCGGGTGGAGGGAACGGTCACCTTCAACAACGCCTATGACATCTTCGAGGCGGCCAAGGGGGGCTTCGGGTTAGCCTATTTGCCAGAAGACATGGTCCGGCCCCGCGTCTCGGATGGGCAGCTTATCTCCGTACTGGAGGATTGGTGCCCGGTGTGGCCCGGATTCCATCTTTATTATCCGAACCGGCGCCAGCCTTCACGCGCGATGACTTTGTTGGTCGAAGCGTTGCGCTATCGACCATAACGGCGGAGTCCCTTGCATGTCTGGTGACAAAATCAGCGACATACAGGCTTTTCTCCAAGTCGCCCGGGAACGTAGCTTTACCCGCGCAGCCGCTCAACTCGGCGTATCTCAATCAGCGCTTAGCCATACCATTCGAGCCCTGGAGGCGCGGCTAGGGCTGCGTCTATTAACACGCACCACCCGGAGTGTAGCGCCGACGGAGGCAGGAGAACGCTTGATTCAGAGAGTAGTCCCTCGATTTGAGGCGATCGCAGAGGAGCTGGCGTCGTTCGAAGAGCTACGCGACAAACCCGCTGGAACTGTACGCATCACAACCCCTGATTTCGCTGCAAACACGATTCTTTGGCCTAAGCTGTCCAAGCTTCAACCGAAGTATCCCAAACTCAAGATCGAGGTTGCGATTGAGCCCGGACTCACCGACATTGTGGCTGATCGCTTTGATGCGGGCGTTCGTTTCGGCGATCAGATATCCAAGGGCATGACGGCGGTTCGTATCTCGCCGGACATTCGCATGGTGATTGTCGGTGCGCCTTCCTACCTGAAAGGGCGTCCGCTGCCGAGGACCCCGTCGGACCTGACCGCGCACGAGTGCATCAACATGCGCTTCTCGGTGCGTGGCGGGGAGTACGCGTGGGAACTCAAGAAGGGCAAACGAAACCTGCAGGTGCGGGTTCAAGGTCCGTGGACTTTCAACAGCATCTACCCGGTTATTGACGCCGCGCTGGCGGGATTCGGCCTCGCATATATGCCCGAAGAACTTGCGCTGCCCCACATCCGGAGCGGCCGGCTTCAAACCGTACTTAAAGACTGGTGCCCGACCTTCCCAGGCCTCCATTTGTTCTTCGCCAGCCAGCGTCAATCGTCGCCGGCACTTTCGCTCGTCGTTGAGGCGCTCCGCTATCGACGCTAAGTCGGACGGATACAGCAAGAACTGCAGAGAGGACGCGATGAAACTGTTGTGGGAGCAAGCTCCGCCAGCCTGCGGCTCGGTTGACGTGCGGTACTCTGTGACCGCTTCGGGCCGAGCGTGGGAGTTGGGCGATAGCAAAGCGCCACTCCATGACTCCGGTCCGCCGATGTCCGTAGTCAGTCAGGATGCTGACGCACGTTCGAGCGCGTAAGCTCCGTTTTGGTCGCTATTTGCCGGTCGTCGAAGTCGACACTGTTACCCTTTAGCAGAAGTCCTTGCTAACCGTTGTCAACCCACCAAGCAGATGCGACATATCGACGAGTCGTTGGGCCACCAGGTGACGGACTTCCCCTTCGCATTGCCATGTGCCGTACACCGCGAGCAAGGCCGCGCCCAACGCTTCCCGTCGTTGCTTCTCGAGCAACGACGGCCATACGATGACGTTGACGTTGCCCGTCTCATCCTCGAGCGTGACGAACATGACGCCTTTCGCGGTGCCGGGCCGCTGCCGTACGGTCACAAGCCCACAGCCCCGTGCAAGACGGCCGTTTCGATATGTTCGCAAGGTCGAAGCCGGCATGAGCCGTTGTTCAAGCAGCGCCGGCCGCAAGAGCGACAGCGGATGGCGTCCGAGTGTCAGTCCCGCCGTGTTGTAGTCGCTCACGATCTCCTGCGCTTCCGACGGGGCACCGAGCGTCGGCGTTTCATCGTCGATTCGCGTGTCGGCCAGGATGTCGCGGTCGGGCACCGCGGCCGCAGACTGCCACAACGCTTCACGACGGTTTCCTGCAAGTGACCGAAGCGCGTTCGCTGCCGCGAGCACCTGCAGGTCGCGGTGATCGAGCTGCGCGCGGCGTGCTAAATCGCTCACGCTTGCGAACGGCTTCACGGCGCGTGCCGTTTCGATCCGCTCGGCGGCGCCCTCGCGCATGCCCTTGAGCAACGAAAGGCCGAGTCTGACGAGCGGCTGGTCGTGGCCGGATCGCTTCTCGAGCACAGAATCCCATCCGCTCACGGTCACGTCGATCGGCGCCATTTCGACGCCGTGACGCCGCGCGTCCTGCACGAGTTGAGAGGGCGAGTAAAAGCCCATCGGCTGAGAGTTGAGCATGGCGGCCAGAAACGCGGCGGGCTCATGGCACTTGAGCCAGCTGCTCGCATAGACGAGGAGCGCAAAGCTCGCCGCATGACTCTCCGGAAAGCCATACTCACCGAATCCCTTGATCTGCTCGAAGATGGCTTCCGCGAAGGCCTTGTCGTAACCGCGCGCCTGCATGCCGTTGACGATGCGATCGTAGTATTGCTGCAGCCCGCCCTTGCGCTTCCATGCCGCCATCGCGCGCCGTAGCTGATCGGCTTCGCCCGGTGTGAAGCCTGCGGCCAGGATCGCCACCTGCATTACCTGCTCCTGGAAGATCGGCACGCCGAGCGTGCGGCCCAGCGCGATTTCCAGTTCCTTGCTGGGATACGTAACCGGTTCCAGTTTCTGACGCCGCCGCAGATAGGGGTGGACGGCGCCGCCCTGAATCGGCCCCGGCCGCACGATCGCGACCTCGATCACGAGATCGTAAAACTCTCTGGGCTGCATGCGCGGCAGCATGCTCATCTGGGCGCGCGACTCGATCTGAAAGACACCGACCGTGTCGGCGCGGGAGATCATCTCGTAGGTGGCCGCATCCTCCGCCGGGATGTCCTGCATTTCGAAACGCTCGCCGCGTTGCTCAGAGACGATATCGAGCGTGCGTCGAATCGCCGACAGCATGCCGAGCGCGAGCACGTCGATTTTCAGCAAACCAAGCGCTTCGAGGTCGTCCTTATCCCACTGGATGGCGCTGCGGTCCGGCATTGCCGCGTTCTCGACCGGCACGAGTCGCGTGAGCTTGCCACGACTGATGACAAAGCCCCCGGAGTGCTGCGACAGATGCCGCGGAAAGTTGAGGATCTGCGCCGCCAAGTTCGCCCACATGGCAATCAGCGGATTGGCAGGATCGAGCCCCGATTCTTCGAAGCGACGCAGCAGATCCTGCGAGTGATCGAACCACTGATGGCTCTTCGCGACCTTGTCGATGATCTGCGGATCGATGCCGAGCGCCTTGCCGGTTTCCCGAAGTGCGCCCCGCGGACGGTAGGTCGAGACCGCCGCGGCGATAGCCGCGCGGTCACGCCCGTACTTCCAGTAAATGTACTGGATGACCTCTTCGCGCCGTTGATGTTCGAAGTCGACATCGATGTCGGGCGGCTCACCGCGCTCCTTGCTGATGAAGCGCTCGAACAGCATGTTGCCGCGCGATGGATCGACTTCTGTTACGCCCAAGCAATAACACACCGCGCTGTTCGCCGCCGATCCGCGGCCCTGACAGAGGATGTGCTGACTACGCGCGAAGCGCACGATGTCATAGACGGTGAGGAAGTACGCTTCGTAACGCAGCTCGCGAATGAGCTGCAGCTCATGCTCGATTTGTTGCTGCACGTTGTGTGGCACGCCAGCAGGGAAGCGCCGGTGTGCACCGATATAAGCCTCTTGTCGGAGATAGGCTTCGTGCGTGTAGCCGTCGGGGACCAGTTTGTCGGGATACTCGTAGCGCAGTTCATCAAGCGAAAAGGTGCAGCGCGCCAGCACCCTTAACGTCTCGGCAATCGCATGCGGCGGATACAGGTTAGCGAGCCGTAAGCGAGAACGCAGATGCTGCTCGGCATTGGGCGCAAGCTCATAGCCGCATTCGGCCACGGGCTTGCCGACGCGAATCGCCGTCATGGTGTCTTGCAGGGGCTTACGCGAGCGCACATGCATGACGACGTTGCCGGTCGCCACGACCGGGATGCCGGTCCGCAATGCGACCTGTTCAACGATGCCTCGATGGATGTCGTCCATCGCGCGCTGATGCAGCGTGACCCCGACCCACGCACGCGCCGGAAAGGTCTGGCGCAGCCAGTCGACCTGCGCAGTCAGCGTCTCTTCATTCGCCGGAAAGTCCGACACCAGGATCGCGAGGCAGTTTTGAACGCCCTCCAGATGCGCGTACTTCGGTTCGGGCCGTGCGAGATCGTCGGGTGTCAGCAGGTAGCTGCCCTTGGCCGCCCACATGCGCGCAAGCGTAATGAGTTCGCACAGGTTGCCGTAACCGTCACGGTTTTGGGCGAGCAAGATCAGGCCAAACGCGGGGCCAAGAGTGGGGCCAGATGCAGTACCAGCAGCGGGGCGGTTTTTGGGACCGCTATCCGCACCATGACACGCATGGACCAGACGAAAGTACGAACCGATGATGAGCGGCAGCTTCTCTTCCTTGGCCTGGACATGCGCGCGCACGACGCCCGCGACCGAACACTCGTCGGTGATGGCCAGTCCCGCGTAACCGAGTTGCGACGCACGCAGCACCAGCTCTTCGCCGTGCGACGCGCCGTGCAGGAAAGAGAAGTTGGTGAACGCGAAAAGCTCCGCGTAGTCAGGCAGGGCCGATGAGAGAAAGTCCACGGCAACACCTGCTTAACCGAACAGTCCGTGGAGAAACCAGCGCGTTTCCTCGGTCTTGACGCTCGGCCGTTCGCGATAGATCCAGTAGCAGCTTTTGTCATCGGCTTCCGCGACAAAATAATCGCGCGTCACCAGCGCGCCGTCATGCCATCCGGCCTCAATCCGTTCGCCGGTCGAAACGAGTTTGAGCGGCGATCCGTAGAACGGACGATGATTCTTGACCATCAACCGCAAGGGCGCCTGCAAGAGCCACGTCGGTCGCGGCAGATCATCAGGCGCGGGGGGCGTCTTCGGGTTGCTTTGCACGGGCACCCACTGATTGGCGTGTTCCGGGCGATGATCGGGCGCGGGCGCGGGCCGCAGAACATTTTCGGCGCCCAGGCGTGCCGCCAGCAGCTCCAGCAGCCGGTTATGGTCTTGCGCTGAGCCACCGGGCTCGGGAAATAGCGAATCGCTCGGCGGCTCGGCCGCTCGCACTTCTGAGGCCGTTAGCCGCACGGCGATGACCGCGGCTTCGAGTTCCGTGCGCCCGAGTCGCTCCTTCAAGAGACGCACCAGGTGCTCTTCGTGCCAGGTGGGCTCAGCGAGCGCGATCTCAATCAGCGTCGGTTCGATGGCCTGGCGTCCGCGTTCATGTTCGAGCGTGATCGTCGCGTGCGTGAGCGCGAGTTGCTGGGCGGTGAGCCACCCGCAGAGCTGCACGACGAGTCGTCGCGCGGAAAAGAGGATGGCTTCGGCGTGCTCGACGCGATCAGGCAGCTCAACGCGTGCGCTGAAGGTCGGCGGCAGTTCGAGCCATTCGTGCAGTTCAGGCGCCAGGCCATAGGCCCGGTCCAGGGAATCGAGTAGGTCCACGCCACATCTCTTCTTTAAACCTGCACGGGGCAGGCGTTGGATATCACTCAGGACGCGGCAGCCCAGTCCGTTAAACCAGTCGGCGAACGGGCGCAGCTCCGGCACGGCCATGAAGGGCAAGGCGCCCAGGTGACGTTCGAGCGAACGCATCTTGAGCACCCGCCGGCGGCCGGCCTTGGCGAGCAGCCACGCACCGCGGCCGGTGGGCGCGACGCTCATGCGCGCGGTAACGCCAATGATCTTGACGACGTCCTTGATGGTCCTGCACACGCGCAGGATGCCGCCGAAGAGTCGCAAGCTCGCGGTGACGTCCACAACGATGGTTTCTTCTTCGCACACCGCCACCTGTGGCGAGAAACGCAGCAGCGCGATCGCCACCTCGCGCTGCATCTCGTGTTCGCGTGCGGCGCTCCGGTCGAACATCAGCGCCTGCGGCGCGAGCGTCGTGACCCCGCCGCGTTTCATCCCCACTCGCACGCCCGCGTCTGCCGCCGCCGCATCGAGCACGATGACTTTATCGCGCTCGAGTACCACGCACCCGTGCTCAAAAGGAGGTGACCACCTCGGTCTGAACATCTCCAGCGAAAGCCGGGGCAAGTGAATGGCGACGAACACGGCCATAGGGACTCAGCAAGATCGGCGACGGTTGTAGGGTGACGGTCAATGGCTCCGTGCGGTTGGGGCCGCGTCGTTTAATCACGTCGACCGCGATCCCGCCCTCTGCCGGTCTCACGCCAAGCCGTAGGGTCGCCGGCGACGCATCCTGGGCGCTGGCAAGCGGCCGCAGCAGAATCAGCAACGTCTCGGTCGCCTGAGCGGCCAGATGCAAGCGTCGCAATGCCTCGGAGCGGATGTGCTGTTGCCAAAAGAGCAGGGCGCCGCAACTTCCGGCCTGCAGCACGCGCTCCGCGGACCACAAGGCGTCCGCCGTTTTCGAGGCGCGCAGCCACATCAGCTTGTCCAGCGGTACGCCCAGGTACGAGAACGCCAGCGCATTCGGGACATGCGGCGCCTGCAGCAGCACGACGGGCCGCCGAGCGTCTTGCGCCACGCGGGCAAGCGCCGGACGCATCAGACGCATTTCGCCAATGCCCGGCTGCTGAACCAGCAGTTCCACGAGCGCGCCGAGCGGCCAGCCACCGCCGGGCAGTTCCGCTGACAACGCCGCGTAACCGGTGTCGACGGTCTTCCCGGAGGCACGGGCCAACTGCGAACCGAGCCACAACCCCGGATGAATGGCTTCGACATGTTTGGGCAGGGCGGCCATTTTGCATAAGTACTGTATGTATGTACAGTACTTTACCTTGAAATTCGCATCGCGGTATCGCGCCCTTTTTCGGCGCCGTGGGCGGGGCGGCCGATGATGCTGCCGGCGATGCCTTGAGAAAATAGACGCACAAGCAGGGCGGATCGGTAACAAATCCGTGGGCGGCCCACTCACCCCGCGGGCCGAATGCGAAGAACATGTTGATTCCGGCGTCTGCGTCCGCAAGTGCTGTGGTGTAGGCGTGAGCGCTACGGCGGCGAGATTTTGCGCGGAGGCCACCGCTGAAAGCGGTATTGCTAGCCGAGCTCTCGCGGCACTGCTCGTGCGGGCCAGTCTATGAAGCTTTGCGAGCAAGATAGGTAGTTGCGTTTGAATGATGGATCGTATCGGGCGTACGCTCGAAGTCGCGACCCGTTCCCTACCGTTGGCTGCCAAGTGCCGGTGGGTGCCGAGCACTGCGCAACGCGTTACGAAACAGAGCAAAGGGCGAAACAAAACGACGTATGACCGGATCTGATATCAACGAAGTGTCGAATGCATCGGACGCACGCGCGGAACTGCTGTGCTTCCTGGTCGCGACCGTGGCGGCTTCCCATTCGCTGACATGCGAATGGCGCGTCGATAATCTCGTGGAAAGCTGCCGCATCTGGCTGCGACGCAATCGCCTGTGGATGGACTGGCTCGAGCGCGTGCGCCTCGGCCAGCTAGCGCTCAAGATCGCCCAACGCGACCTGAAGGGCGCCGGCATCGCGGTGCGCCAGTCGAATGTCCAGGCGCTTTTTACGGGCGACATGCAACTGAACTATTCGTGCACCGTCATCAAGAAGATGCTGGCGCTGTGCAAAGAAGCGCTCTGACGTCCTGCGCCTTATGCCTGTGCCGCCGTCATGAAACGAAGGGGAACCCAACGCATGTGTTACTCCGCGCAGATCCAGGCCGACTATCGCCGCTACGTGAAGATGTTCGGCGCACAGATCGATATTCGCGAGTTCGCGCGATTGTTTTGGGAGCGCGCCGAGGGCAGCAAGGCAAAAATCCCGAAGGCGATGGAAGACGCCTTCCGTGAGCCTCAGACCGATGACGAACGGCAGATCAAGACCTTCATTGATCGGTACACCGCGGAAGAGGCGACCAAGGTCGAGCAGGAGCTTTTCAAGCAACGCACGCGACTGGCCGATGCTGAGCGCACGCTGCAGACGAAGACGACCAAAGCGGCGACCGAAAGCAAGCGCATCGCGACGGACAAGATCGATGCGGCGTTACGGCGCCTGACCGACTTCGGTCGCACTGAACAAGAGCCGCGGGACTCACGCATCTTTCCCGGCTACTACGCGCCCGTGCTCGTGGTCGAAGACGGCCAGTATGTCATCAAGCCAATGCGTTACCAGTGTCGCATCGCGGGGAAGCCGGAAAACTATGATGTTAAGTACCCCGGAACATATAATGCTCGTCGCGATAGTCTGGAGAAATTCTGGAAGCCGTGCTTCGGCTACACGCATGGCCTCATGCTGGTTGACGTCTTCTATGAGAACGTCGCGAGGGCAAAGTGCGAAAACACGCTGTTCGAGACGCATGACGGACTGCAGGCGCCTGGCGAAAACGTCGTCCTGGAGTTTCGACCCAACAACGGTCAGCTGCTGATGGTGGCGTGTCTCTGGTCTAAGTGGACCGCCCCCGGTCAACCGGATCTCCTATCGTTTGCCGCCATCACGGACGAGCCGCCGGCCGAGGTGGAAGCAGCAGGACACGACCGATGCATCGTCCCAATCAAGCGAGAGAACGTCGACGCCTGGTTGAATCCGCAGGCGTCCGACCTTGCCGCACTCGATGCAATTCTCGAGGATCGAGACCGGCCTTACTACGAGCATCGGCTTGCCGCGTGAATGGGTGCTAGTCGCAGATATGCCCGGGTGATCGCGTGCAGAGGGAGCCGCTCGCCGGAAACGATTCGGAACGCACCTTGCTGAGCTGTTTTTATTTTCTAACTGAGGAGGTGCAACGATGGCAGGCGACAACTCGTATAAGCCCGGTGAGATCGTCAAGGTGTCCGGCATCTATTCCGTCGTTCATGACGATGGCAAAGATACGTTCGAAGTCACGTGTGTCGAGGGCGAACATTTTCCTCCGACAAGAAGCGGCAAGGGCGCCCATTTCGAACTTAAATATGCGGCGACCCATTCGCACAAACACGGTGAACTGAAGGGCACCGAGGCGCGTGGGTAAAATGGCTAAGGTCTGGTAATCGGTTCGATCGGCATGAGGTGCTGCTCGTCTAGCGCTTCATGCCGACCGCGCGGCGCATCGCGGCCGTGATGCCTTGCCGTGTGCGCCAGTAGCCTTCCCACGGGTCCGCTGTGAGCGTGCGCTGTCGCTGGACGGCCTGTGTCATGGTCCACTGGTCGCCGCTTTTTACGCCCTTCAACTCATCCCACGATATCGGCATCGATACCGCCATACCTGGGCGAGCGCGCACCGAAAAGGCCGCCACCGTACTGGCACTTCGACCATTGCGTAGATAGTCGATGAAGATTTTGCCGACTCGATTTTTTGGGCCCAGCACGGCCGAGAATCGCTGCGGCACGACGCGCGTCATGTGCTGGGCGACCGCTTGGGAGAAAAGCTTCACTTCTTCCCACCCCTGTCGGCGCATGAGTGGCACGACGATGTGAAATCCCTTGCCGCCGCTCGTTTTCGCAAACGAGCGCAGGCCGAGCTCATCCAGCACGACTTTGACGAGCGATGCGGCTTCCAACATGGCTGACCAGGGCAAAGCGGGATCGGGATCGAGGTCAAAGATGACGCGATCGGGGTGTTCCAGATCGGGCGCGACGCCATTCCAGGAGTGGATTTCGACGACGCTCATCTGAGCGAGCCCGACCAATGCGTCTGCCGTATTGCAACCAGTAGTGGCTTGTGTCCCTGGTACAGGCTCGCGGGCAACTCTTCCACGCCGGGAATCCGCGCGCGCTCGGAGTGCTTTTGGAAGAACAGTTCGCCCGCGATACCGTCGGGCGCGCGCACGAGTGCAAGGGGCCGGGCATTCAGATAGGGCAGCGCCCACTCCGCGATCGCGTCGTAGTACCGCACGATGTCGAGCTTGCTTCGGCCTGAGGCCTGATCCATCACGCGCTGCGGGTTGCTGATCCTGATGTCCCCCACGAAGACTGTTCCGCGAGGACCGGGGCGTTCGCGGGTCGAGCCGGCCTGCCCTACTTGTGGGTCGTCAACGACCTTTTCTTCCGTGACCGCCCGTGCAGGCTTGTCTTCGCGCAGGGCGTGGAATACGGGATGCCGGATTTCGCCATTGGGCGTCCACTCCAGGAACGACACCTCCGCCACGATGTCGGGCGCGAGCCAATGAAACTCGCGATCGCGCTCGGGTTGGGGTGCGTTGTAGAAGACGGGCTGAGCCTGAAATAAGGTTTGGGCGCGCTTGCTGAATGCGGCACCGCGTGAGGGCGTCAAATGAGGCGCAACATGGCCTGCGTATCTCAACGTGCCGTCTTGCTCGTACACGCCCAGCAACAACGAACGCACGCCCGTCTTGGCGCCTTTTACACGCGAGAAGCCGCCGATCACGAACTCTTGCCTGAGGCTGCATTTGAGCTTTTGCGGGCGTTTCCAAGCAAATGTAATTAGCGACCGGGTACGATGCGTGGCGCTGTTTATTTTCTATTTACATCTTTTTTGTGACTCCATATCCTCCGGCGATCGAGGCACTTATGAGAATGTTAATAGATGGCCGAACGTTACACGGTCAGGACCGCAGTCTTCGCATCTGGCGAGCGCTTACCGATTCTCGTAAATGTCAGCACTGGCGTTCCGTTGTTCGATCCAACCGTCTTCACCCTTTCTCAAATCCGCGCTCGGAATCGTGCGAGCGCCACGATCGAGGTGGTGCTGCGCGCATTGATGGTGTTGCAGCTATTCTGCGATCAACATCAAATCGACTTGACTGAACGCATGCGGGCGGGACGATTGCTCGAGCTGGGTGAGCTCGATGCTCTGGTGCGACTGTGTCGTCTTCCGACGAGCGCTATCGTAGCGCGGGGTGATCCGAACCGAACTGGCTTCCGTCGGGCACCGGTTACCCTTGAGGGTTACCGGGCCCGTGCAAAGAATGTCATCGAGGAAGTTGATAGTGATTTCGCAGGCGTGCGCATAAGGTATATCCGGAATTTCATTGAATGGCTAGCCGACAGGCTTCTTCTCACCATGGATGTACAGCATCCGATGCGAGCGGCGCTTCTCGACGTTAAGAGGCTCGTCGTCTCGGGACTCACGACGCGAATCCCGAGTGCCAAAGCGCGGAACAACGCTCAAAGCCGGAAAGCGCTAGACGAGTCGGCCCAAGCGCGGCTTTGGAACATTATCGACGTTCGCTCGACCGAAAATCCTTGGGAGGGCCGGCACGCGAAGGTTCGCAACGAACTCATCGTGCGATGGTTCCTGGGTCTTGGCATTCGTCGCGGAGAGCTTCTTGGTGTCAGGGTTAGCGACGTGAACATAAGAACGAGAGAAGTGTTCATCGCTCGACGGGCAGACGATTCTGGCGACCCACGCCCCTACCAGCCCAATACAAAGACACACGACCGCACTCTGCCCCTCAACAATGATTTGGCGCAGCGGACTCTTCAGTACATTGTTGGGGAGCGCCGACGCTATCCAGCCGCTCGGAAGCATCCGTTCCTCTTCGTGGCCAACGGCGGGGCGCCTCTCTCTTTGCGCGGGCTGAACGAAATATTCGTTGCGCTCAGAAAGGTGCGCTCCGATCTTCCAGTCGTCCATCCGCATATTCTTCGGCACACCAACAACTACAACTTTTCGAACCTCGCCGACGAAAGGGGCATGGATCCCGAAATCGAAAAAAAGATCCGCTCTCAGATGATGGGCTGGTCGGAGACATCCGGTACAGCGGAACGTTATACCCGGCGAGAAACAGAGCGCAAGGCTCGCGACGCCTCGTTGCAACTGCAGGACAGGATGGTGAAACCAATCAATGAACAAGAATAACCTCGGCAGCCTGCCCGTCGCCGCAGGATATCTGGTCGCCGTGCCAGCCGTCGTGACCGCCAAGCAAGGCTACCGGTTCGATCCGCACGAGGACACCTGGGTCCTCCGGGAGCTGACGCACGAAATCTGGTTGCGATTCAGCAAGATGCCTCCTCTCCAAAGCGACTTCAAGGCCGCACTCAAAACTGTTCTTGTTTGGTACGCAGAAAATCATTCGGTTGGGTACGTGAAGAGCCAGTACAACTGCATCCGACACCTGTTTCTGCATAAGACAAAGATCCACGGGATGCCCATCGCCGAAATAACGAGCGTCGACATTTTGAATTACAGGGCTCACATTGGGAAAGCCAGTGAGTGGCGTCTCGCGGCTCTGTCAGGGTTTCTCAGACGGTGGCACGGACTCGGCTATTTGGGGATATCGAACGATGCGGTCGCGCTACTGAATCAGCTTCGACTCAAGGGCGCAACAAGTGGTGTCGCGGTGGCGACGATGGATCCGATAAGAGGGCCGTTCACGGCGCTTGAGCATGAGGCGCTCCAATACGCATTGAACGCAGCATACGCTCGGAACGAAGTTACGCTCCGCGAATACATACTTTGCTGGATGTTTTTCGCACTTGGGATGCGACCGACCCAGTATGCACGCTTAAAAGTGTGCGATGTCGTGCGATTGCACTCGAGGGATGGGTCTTCATGCTATTCAGTGAGAATTCCTCGCGCGAAGCAAAAGGGCGCTGGCAACGCGCGGAGCCAGTTCAAGGACCGTTTGCTCACCCCCCAAATTGGCAAGCTGGTCTTCGATTTCGCCCGCCAGGTGCAGGCGCGGTTCACCGGAATTATTGACGACGCGACTCAGGCTCCGCTCTTTAGCGACGAACGGTTTGCACGTGGAGCAAATGCCGACCTCTACCACCTGCAGGCGGATGACTTGGGGAGGAGGCTCACTGCGATTATGAGCCGGCTGAACGTAATTTCCGAACGTACGGGAAAGCCTCTCAAGATCCACGCGAAGAGGTTCCGGTCCACAATTGGAACGCGAGCCGCCGAAGAGGGCCACGGGGAACTGGTGATAGCCGAACTGCTGGATCATTCCAACACCGCGAACGTTGGTGTATGCGTGCGCTCAACGCCGGCGATCGTCGAGCGTATTGATCGCGCTCTTGCCATGCAACTCGCACCACTTGCACAAGCGTTCGCGGGCACGCTCATCAACGGCCCGTCAGAAGCATCACGACGTGAAAGTGAGACAAACCAAATCCGGGCGCCAGGGATTGTCGGGAAGTTCGATGCAATATCGAGTTGCGGCAAAGATGGATTCTGCGGTTTCCTTAAGCCGATTGCCTGTTATAGCTGTAGCAATTTTGAGCCGTGGCTGGATGGACCGCACGAGCAGGTTCTCGCTCACCTCCTCGGCGAACGGGAGCGGTTAATGGATGCGGGCGACATGCGCATTGCCGCGATCAATGACAGAGCCATCCTTGCTGTCGCTGAGGTCATTCGGCGCTGCGCGGCAGCGCAGGCTAAGGCGAGCTCAGTCTGTGGCTGACATTATTGCTTTCGTCCCACAGTCTCATCTGGACGCTCAAGCCAACCTGGCTGGCTTCATTGAGTTGTGTCGAACAAAGCTCACTTCGTTCGGCGCGTCGCTTGTCTTCGACGCCGACCGCTGGGAGGTGTCAGAACACATCCAACGCAAGGGCAGGCATAACGCCTTCGGGCTGGTGTTCAGTAAGCAAGCGATATCGAGCAAAAGGCAGTCCTTAATGATGGACGAGCCGTTCCGGTCGTTCGCGAAAGCATATATCCGGTATCAGCATGGCATGCGGCCGACAATCAGTCTGACAAACCGTATGACTGCGCTCCGAGCACTCGAAGCGGCGCTGCTCGAAACGGGGCCGGCAGACGTTGTGCGGACGAACGCCCACGTTCTGAATCGCGCGGCACAATTGCTCGCCGAGCGGCTCGCATCTAGCAGTGCATACGTCGCGGCCAACCAACTGGAGATGGTCGCCGAATTCTTGTGCGATAACCGCCTCGTGGCGGTTCCGACGAAGTGGGTCAATCCGCTTCAGACACCGTACGACCATCGGACACGGATTGGAAAGTCGGCGGATGAACGCCGGGCGGCGAAAATGCCCAGTCGAGCGGCGCTTGACGCGCTGCCCAAGGTGTTTCTTATGGCCACAGATCCGATCGATGTCATGGTGTCGTCGATCACAGCAATTCTCTGCGCAGCGCCGGATCGTATCAGTGAAATACTCTGCCTGCCAGGCGATTGCGAAATCAGGCAGAAAAGCGATCGCTCAGATGAAGATGTCTACGGCCTGAGATGGTGGCCGGTCAAGGGAGCCGCGCCGATGGTGAAATGGATTATTCCCTCGATGGCCTCTGTCGTTAAAGCGGCCGTCGGGAAAGTCCGCGGGCTCACCGACGAGGCGCGCGAGATTGCTCGCTGGTACGAGCAAAACCCGACTCGGCTTTACCTGGCTCCAGAGATGGAGTATTTCCGTGCCAAAGAATGGCTGAGTTTGGAAGAGATGGCAGCGATTGTGTTCGCTGAGTCCGTGTCGCCGGAATTGCCGGTCAGATGGTGCAGCAAGAATGGTGTTCTCAGGGAGCGTCGCGGAAGGAGAGCATACCTGCGTTTCGCCGACGTGGAAGCGGCCGTGCTGCGACAACTGCCGCCCGGCTTCCCTATCGCTGATAGGACCACGGGACTCACGTACGGCGACGCGCTTTTCGTGACGCAGCGCAATGCGCTGCATTCTTCCAAGCCACGGTTTCGCTGTGTCATCGAACCGGTGAGGTACAACCAAATCCGTCATCGGCTGGGTGCCCCGTCCGAATCCGGCCGCTACTCCATCTTCGAACGCTGCGGCTTTTATGAGCCGGACGGAGAGCCGATTCGTACCAACACTCATCAGTTCCGCCACTACCTCAACACACTGGCACAAGCAGGTGGTCTGAGCCAACTTGACATCGCAAAGTGGTCCGGTCGCAAGGACGTGCGGCAGAATAGGTACTACGACCACGAGACACCCGATGCCGTTGTTGCGCGCATTCGCACCGCCGTCGGCGACGACACGCGCTTCTTTGGCCCGTTGGCCACCGGGCAGCAGGCGACGCTCATCACGCGGGACGAATTTGCCCAGTTGAAGGTGCCGACAGCGCACTCGACCGACTTCGGATATTGCATTCACGACTATGTGATGTCGCCGTGCGAAATGCATCGCGACTGCCTGAACTGCGGCGAGCAGGTTTGCGTGAAGGGCGAGGCTGAGAAGGAAACGCGATTACGACAAGCCCATGCCGAAGCGTCGCGCTTGCTAACGATGGCCGAGCAAGCGGAAGCCGAAGGGGAATTCGGAGCAAGGGAGTGGGCCAACGATCACCGAGCCTATCATGCCCGGATCACGGCGCTCCTCGAAGTTCTGGATGATCCGGCCGTTCCTCATGGAGCAGTCATCCAGCTTGACATCGCGGAGATTCCGTCCCGACTCGAGAACGCGAAACAAGCGCGCGCGCTGCTGCGGTCGCCCACCGCCGACGGCGCATCACTGCGCCCGGGGAAGGCCACATGACTCGCGTGAGGGAGAGAAACCTTGACGACACGATCGTTGCGCTCATCGTTGAGGTGCTGGACGGCTGGAGTGGCCGGCTGAGTTGGGAAGCGCTGATTGAAGCGATCGCGCGGCGTGCGGGCCTTAGCTACACAAGACAGACGCTACACCGTCACGAACGGATTCGATTGGCCTTTGCAGTACGGAAGAAGGCGCTGTCGGGACAAATCGAACAGCCCCGTGAGTGGCTTCCTCCAGAGTTGCAGGTGGCGCTAGACCGGATTGCCCGTCTAGAAGCGGAAAACCAGCGACTCCTGGCCGAGAACCACAACCTGCTCGAGCAGTTCGCTCGCTGGGCCTCAACGCGCAGACCCGGAACCTCACCAAGGAGTTCCTCAATGAACCGCTTCCCGGCGTGGACCGTGAGCAGAGCGGGCGTCCTTGTTCGCCTGGCAAGCCGCGTCCTTAATCGGTAGGCGAGTCGCGGCAGGCACCGCGGAGCGCGATACGGGTTTACCTGTAAACCTCATACTTGTAGACAGCGCTGCGCACGCTTTCTGTGGACAAATAGGACCTTCTCCATAGCCCAGCTTCAAAAGACGTACCACATCTGCACAATGGCGAACCGTCGCCTCTCGGTCCGAGGGGCGCAGCTTCACCAAGTGTCAGATTCCGCCTTATACTTCCGTATATACTGTTTGTACAGTTTATCGAATCGTAGGCAACCATGACGCGCCGGGCCGCTAAGAAGAAGGTAGAGGCAGTGAAGCCTACGGTAGCTGGGCAACTGACTAAAAAGAAAGACCGAAGGAAGTGCCCGGTCCATCTTGAGTTGGCTGCCGTTGCCGTCGAGCCGAAGAAGGAGCGCGTCAAGAAGGAAAAGGTCGTACGCGATACCTTCACCATGCCGCGATCCGACTACGAGAAGATCAAGAAGCTGACACAGAGATGTCTTGATGAGGGTGTACTGGTGAATAAGAGTGAGCTTCTACGGGCCGGTCTTGGCCTGCTTGAGGCGGCTTCGCCGGAACAGTTGCGTGCTGCCGCTTCGGCCGTCGAAAAAGTTAAGACGGGCAGGCCGCCGAAATCCCGTTAGGTCGGCCTGATAGTTGTACATGCTTGGACACGCCCAAGCGTAGACATCAGGATTCTCCCGTTGGGTCAGGAGCAAATTCCCATGGCAGACAAGCATACCTCCAGCCAGTTCGACGCTGACCTCCATCGCATTATGTCCAAGGTGCTTGAAATGGGCGGGATCGTCGAATCACAACTGATCAACGCCACGGAGGCCCTCAATCGCTTTGACCTGGAACTGGTCGACAAGGTCATCGAAGAAGAGCGTCGACTCAATGCGATGGAAGTTGAAATCGATGCTGAGTGCGGCAACGTCATCGCACGGCGTCAGCCTACTGCGTCAGATCTCCGTTTGCTGATGGCGAGTTCAAAAGCCGTCACAAATCTCGAGCGCGCCGGCGATGAAGCACGCAAGATCGCGAAGCGAACCCGGCGGCTTGCAAATGACGAGGCACGGAAGATCATCAACACCGCAGAAATCCGGTCTTCTGGTCAAATGGCGACAGCCATCCTTCATCGAGCACTCGATGCCTTCGCTCGACTTGATGTCGTTGCTGCTGCCCAGATCGTCCGCGAGGACGAAGCAATCGACGCGCAATACCGCGCGTTCATGCGCAAACTCACGACCGCCATGACCGAAAATCCTCGCGTCATTTCCTCGGGCCTCGACTATCTGTCTATTGCATCGGCCATAGAGCGTATCGGAGATCATGCGACGAATCTGGCAGAACTCGTCATCTATATCGCTAAGGGCACCGATGTGCGGCACCTTTCCAAAGACCAACTTGAGCGCGAAGCCTTGCGTGGTTGAGAGCCGGGCACGAAGGCAACGTCTTCACTCGAATGGGCGTGCATGCAGTACTGCAAAGCAATAGACCGGAATCGCGGTAGCAGTGGCCATCGTTTTGATGCGGTTAAGACCGGGGACACCGACTGCTCGAGTGCGCCACGGCCTTGTTTCGTTGGCGGATTGCTGAGCATCAGACGTAGTCCCGGCTGTCCGGCCGAGGAGATATTTGATGAATCGTACATACCAGTACCACGGCTTCAGCATCGAGGTTGGCGTTGAGACCAACTTCGATCAACGGAGGACGAGCGGTCTCGACGTTCACGTCGGGTATGTCGCTACAGTTACGATCCTTCGCCCCGGCTTGCCCGTGGCGGTATTTTCGCCCTTGCGATTCGGCGATACGCTCGGTCACGCGTTCTCATCGGAGGTCGATGCACTTTCGGGAGGTCGCGGCGCCGGCCAGCGACTGGTCGACGACCTCTGCGGCCACCGTGAGCAGGAGTAGCGCATGCACTCGTGACCTAGCAAGTGACGGGGGTAGTCTGATGCGAATGTTTCGAAGATTGCGGTCTCAAGAGGCAGGGCCGATTTGGGGTCTCATTTTCGGCCTGTTGTTGACTTGCATCGGCATTAGCCTATGGTGCTACACGGAGCTTGTGCGCTCTTCTGGCGCATTTGATGAAGCGCTCGGAGCAGGGGCGTTGCTCGTCGGTCTGCTTTCGACGTTCTATGCAGGACGCGAGCTTCGCCATTCACGCCGGTAGGGCCTGCCCATCAATTCGATGACATAAGACGCCCCCGACATCGGTCTCGACGCACAAGAAATGTAAATATCTGGTCCGAACGAACGAAATTAGCGACATCGCAATCGCGCACAAACGTCGAAGGCCTTGGTTTGACGGGCGTCGGGGCCTATCGACAACGAAAAATGCCCGTAAGAGCTTGATCCAGTCATTCGAGCGACCCGACCGATACGGTGCGTCCGCGCGCTTGCCGATGATGCCTTCAAGTTTCATCTTGCAGGCGGAGGCCACGAGCGATACCGGATCCTCGGCGAAGTCGTCGGAATAGCGAAGGAGAGGACTCTCGACGCTTTGCATTAATTCGTGAAGCAGGGCGCGACGCGACCGCAATGGCTGCTCGCGGACGTCAGTGCCGTTAAGCCATAACAAGTCGAAGACATACAGGACGATGTCTGCCGTACTGCGCCGGTCGAACGCGTTCTGCAGCGAATTGAAGTCCGGCTTGCCGCTAGCGTCCAGCACGACTGCCTCCCCGTCAATCCAGGCACTATCGGCCGGCAGGTCCGTCAGCGCAGCTCGCAGCCGCGGCATGCGCTCTGTCCAATCGTGTCCGTTGCGAGTGATCAGCTTGACCTCGCCCGATTCGATGCGAGTGAGCATTCGATAGCCGTCGAACTTGATCTCGTAGGACCATTCGCCTTCCGGAGGATGACGGTCGATCAGCGTCGCCAGTTGAGGCTCAATAAGGACCGGCATTTCGCCGGGCGCAGTCTCGGGCGCGCGTACGCGCGTCGCGCGCGAACCGTTCCAACGCCCCATGTCATTCGCTCGCGTCCGGTGGCACGCCGTCGCCCCGGTCGAGCATCGGCGGACGAAGCGGCTGCTGCGTGACGCCCGCTAGCTGGAGCGCCGCGTCGATGCGATGAAGCTCAGCCTTGACATTGACGCGCCACCGCGTGGGTGGTTCGTCATCGCCTAACAGCGTCATGCCGTCGTGGATGACGAGTGCATAGCGCGCAACGAGAAGCGCATCGACGAGCTGCGCTTCTCGTTTCGCTTGTTCCAAGAATGCGGTCACTTTCATGGCGGCACCTCCCGCCGCCAAAGGCGCAAACTCTGCGCCCGGAACCAGGCATACGGGGGCGGCGAGGGGCACTACAGGATGGCCGTGCAATTCAGAGATAAGGGTTTATACTGACTCTGTCTCGTCCATGTCCACCGATATGGATTCAGCCCGCTCAATCGAGCGGGTTTTTCTTTTACGCGAAAGATTTGTGTTCAGCCGAGTCGGGTCACAGCCGCGCTGCTGGACGGGCCTTATCGGCTGAACAACTGCTCATGATTCGCGGCCGCCAATGCGGTAATCCTTTGCCACTGTGCCTCGATCGCTACCGGCATTCACAATCGCCGGGCGCACCCACGTCACCTTGTTCTCGAGCCGTCGGATATGGCCGCGACGTAGATGTGTGCGTGGGGCCAAATGCGAGCCCGAACCTTTCTCGCCGGTGGCTACCTTGCCGGCAGCTAGCTGCAACACCTTGTACGTGAAGAAGGGCGACTTCCCGCTCACGACCGCGTTGCTTTATGGTGGCGGCCCGGCACTGACAAATTCGGCCGGCGTGCCGTGGACAGCAGCGTACATCGACACGATCGGCGAGCCGACGGCGGACCTGCGTTCGAACATTGCCGCCGAAGCGCGCGCGAAGATCGTCTACGAGCGGCTCATCAACGTGACCGACGACCCCGGCATCAAGGAAGCGCTGGGCTTTCTGATGACGCGGGAGATCGCGCACCAGAAGTCGTTCGAAAAGGCGCTGCATTCGATCCAGCCGAACTTTCCGCAAGGTAAGCTACCCGGCATACCGGAGTTCGCGAGTGTCTACTACAACATGTCGTCCGGTAACGACGCCCGCGGACCTTGGAATTCGGGCGACGACTGGGAATTTGTGGAGGAGCCGCAGCCGGCAGTGGATGGCGGAGACGGCCTGGCGACGGTCGGGGTCGACGACGCGGATGCGCAGGCGCTAAAAGCAATGGCTTCACGCACCGCGTCGGACGTGAGTTCCGACCCGACAACGGGCGCCGATTTGGGCTCCGGTCAGTCAGTGTAGCTGAAGAGGGTTCCCAGACTGCTCACCCTGGAAACCCAGTATCGGGTTGTCATGGCGGCTGTTCGCATGTTCACGCCAAGCGATCTTAATGACGCCGCTCGTGCCGACCTGTTCAATTCGGCCGACATTACACGTAAGACGCCGATATGCAGCAAAATTCGAGGAAGCCGAAGCTAGTGCTTTATTCGACGAAGAAAATATAGCCGACCGGCCAAGGCTGACACCGGATGATTTTGCCATTTACGCTTCATATCGCATAGGCACTGCGACAGAGTATTACGGTACCTTGAAGGTCGTGCGCAGGACGGACACTCGACTGCTTTATCCTTTTGACGGCGCTCCAACGCTCGGGCCGTTCATAAGCAGCGAGGAAGCCATTTGCGCTACCCGCAACTTCGGCAACGCGATTGTTGAGGGTGATCTCCTCCGTCCCGAATAGTCAACGCAGAACGCGCAACGCCGCTATCCCGCTCATGCCACCTTCGCGAACCTAGCAGATCGGCCTGTCCGATCATCAACAAAATGGCCTGAGGTCTGCAGTGACCAGGAGGCCGGCAGCGTGAGCTCGCACTGACTGCCGCCAAAATACTCGGCCAACCGCAGCAAACCTCGCGTGCTTTGGCAGGGCAGCGACGTGAACCAGTTTACTAGGACGCCCTGAATCTGCTTGTCGTTCAGCGCGTCGTACGGGTATGCGACGGTCTTCTGCAATAGCGCCAGCCGTTCAGCTGCCAACCTTAGCCGCTCTTGCTGAAAACGGTGCGGATGCAACCCATTTAAAGCCTTGAGCATATGGTTTCTGTTCGCCGCTCGACGCACGGCAAACAACAGGAACTGCTGGAACAGAAAATAAAGCGGCGCCCTGCTATCTTCCGGAATGCGCGTGAGAAGTGGCGCAAGAGTCGCATGAGGGTCGACTGTTTCCTCGGAACCAACCATCACGCAAGCGAGGCGCGCCCACTCGGCGCAAGTCAGGCCGCTCTCGGTCGGCGTTGAAGTAGCCTGCGCTAATTTCGCCACCTCGGCATAGGTCTTTGCGCCCTTCGCGCGATTCGCGCGCGTGCTGATCACCATCAAATTACCGGCCGCGTAGGCGCCGTCGTTGTTGATACGATCGACAGACCAATCCGTTTCAGCGCGTGCGGAATGGCTCATTGAGTCAAGGGTCACGACACATCTGTCGCAGTCGATCCGCTTAAGGTATTCCGGTGTGACATCAGCATGCACGATCCGGCGCCGCCGCATGGCGCTCAGCCTCAACTGAAGCCATTTCGCCTGATAGCGGGTTGGCTTGTGCTGTGCCACTTGAAAGTGCGCTTTCCCCGTGGTGTATCCGGCGAGCACATCGGCGTTAGCGCTTCCCGGGTCCAGGAACCGTCCGTAGCGGGCGAAGTCCCAGCCTAGGTCGAAGCCGAGCTCCGGATGGTATTGATCGAACATCCCGCCTCCCTCTGTTGCAGCAATTCAGTCAGGTCAACCAAAGCAGCGGGCGCGGTCCGCCGATTGCGGTGAAGTCAGAACGCTTGCCTAGTCGCGGCAATTCCATCGGAGCCGTGATGTTGACCTTCGATTTCACGATAGCGTGTCGCCCGTCGGAAGTGCTACCCAGGGGCACGGTCGAACAGATCGCGACGCAATGTGGCTTGTGCGTTTTGACAACCCTCGTGGCAACCTCTTCCAATATAAAATTTGCCGCAAGTGCCGAACCTCGAGCAGTACGCATCTTTGCTGAGCAGATCGTTACCGTCAGAGGCGTGCTGTCGGTTAGGGTCGACCCTGTAACGATCAATTAGAGTGAAGTTCATCGATCGCCCCGACCTGACGCACACATTGGTTACCACGCGCTGCTATTTCTTTGCTTCAACCCCGGGCGTTGCGGCGCGCGCGAGGTACTTTTGCGTGACGGCCGGAACATGCTCTAACAACCACTGCGCCATCGCGACTTCCTGTGGCAAGATTTGCTCGCAGGCGGCCTGCGTTTCGCGGTCTCCAACCGCCTCGGCCGCCGCAATCAGCGACGTGTAGGAGGCGATTTCCAGATTCTCAAATACATAACTTGAGATCGCGCCCTTGACCACCTCATCGGACATGGCCATACCACCGGCGGCTTGACCGAAGGCCATGACCTTTGCGGCTACGTCTTTGATCGTCGACGTGCTCCCGCCCAACCGCTCGATACACTTCGCGACCAGTTTCTGCTGACCCAGCGTCTCTTCCAGGTGCTGGTCAATTCTCGCCTTGAGTTCTGGATAGTGCTCGAGCCGCCCAGACTGCGCGCGCAACATTTGTTCAGCTTGTTGCTCCATGGCGTGCGCGTCTCGGAGCCAGTCCAGGAGGTGCTCTTTTGGATCGGTCATGTCCGTCTCCATTAAGTCGTTAATGCGGGGCGTCCCAGCTAACGCCCCGGCGTCAGAACACTCACGATAGTTGGACCTACTTGCCGACCTGTTGCTCGGAAAGCTCTTGCTTGGCGAGGAGGGTGAGCTTTTCGTCGGTCGCCTTTTCTTCTTGCAGGGTCTCCAACAGCAATTTCATGCCTTCCGTGTATCCGAGCTTCTTGGCGAGCGTGGCCAACGTTCCGTAAGTCGCGATCTCATAGTGCTCGACCTTCTGAGCAGCGGCAATGAGGGCAGCATCCAAGATCGGGCCTTTTTCAATTTCATCGATTTGCTCTTGGCCTTCTTCGACGAGTCCTTCCATTGCCACGCACTTCACGCGCTTCAATCTGATCTGCGAGGTTTCGACCACTTGGTCAATTCGCTGAATCTGTCCTTGGGTTTCCTCCAAATGAAGAGTAAAAGCCGCAGCCAGGTCCGGATTGGTGGCAGCTCTCGCCAGTTTCGGCAAAGCCTTGGTCAGTTGTTTTTCCGCGCTATATACGTCGGAAAGCGCGTGGATAAAAAGGTCGTTCAATGTCTGCGTTGGCATGGCTTCTCCGAGGTGAAATGGCGCGGCACGCGCCACCTATCAACGCGCAATGAGTGTGCCGCATTACACTGGCATCGCCGCCCGCGCCCCGCGCCATTCACGCGCACGCGAGCGGTCGGCGCACTGCACTTGCGGCGCGCGGCCGCCATGAGCGCCGCGCTTTCGGCGCCAACGTCGTGCGGACCAGCCAAGGCACTTGTTATCGCTTCGGTCATGCCTCGCCGCCGGGTATGGCGATGCAACGCCCGGCCCTTTGTTCGGCAGCCGCTTTCGCACCACAAAAAATCTCGCGTTAAAGCGAACTTAAATATGCGGTCGGCTGTGCCCAATGATTGCTATACGGAGAAGGACGTCAGCAGAGTAAATAAACATGAACCAGGAAATTGCCGGCCAGTTCCTTCTCTACTGCATTCTGCCGCTGTGGCTCGGCGCCGGAGCCGCGGATGCGCTGTGCCACCGGTGGTCCGATCTGCCAAACAACGCCGGCATACGCGAGTCGCTTATGCATATCGCCCAACTCGCTGAGGGGGCGGCGATCGTGTTATGTGCGCTGTTTCTTACCATCAACGCGTTCGCGATCTGCACGATGGCCGCGCTCATCGTCGTTCACGAGTTCACCGTGTACTTCGACTTGCGATATGCCGGCGGCCAGCGCGTCATCACACCCGTCGAGCAGATGGTGCACAGCGTCCTTGAGATGGCACCGATCATGGGTTTTGCGATCGTCTGCCTCGCTTATCCGGACGCGTTGGCGTCCGTGACTCGTTCGACCGCAAGCTTTGCACTGGCGCTGCGTGAGCCGCCTCTTCCCCTGTTGGGGGTCGCGACGGTGCTCTTGCTTTGTTTGCTCTTCGGCGTTGCGCCCTACGCAATGGAACTTGCCTCCTGTATTCGCGCATCGCGCGTGAAGTTGAACGCCCGCCGCTGAGCGTCATGGGAAGCCGGCACCCGCCATGCTTATGGCGCCCGACGCGAGGGGCGCAGGTTGTAACCGTATTCTTCGTATACCAGGGGCGAAATCCGACGCGTTCGAGTTCGTCCTTTTCACACGGAGGCGCTGACGGCTTGTCAGTTGCGGCGCCGTCGTGTGGCCCAGCGCCCTGGTTGCATGGCTAACAGGAGCGAACTGCAGGCGGCTCCCGCCGCGTCGTGCTGAAGAAGGCCTACGGCACTCCGCCAGCTTGAATGCGTTGGCGCGTCGGCAATGGAGGCGGTCTGATGGGCATCCATGCCGATCCTTTCATCATACTGAGTGACAGCCGCCGCGGTCCTCTACAGCCCGTCCAGCAGACATCCACGCGTGAACGTCAACGCTCACGTACGCCAGCGGCTGCACGCAAAAGCTCCACCAGTCTCTCATTTTCCTGTATGCGTGCCTGCTCAAGCGCCACGTCCACCTCGCGGCCTACGCGCTGTGCCCATTGCTTTCGCTCACGCGCGAAGATCATCCGTTCATGTACGGCACGGATCGCGCCCCAGATCGCATCATCGGCCCCCTGTGCGCTTGCTTCCTCAAGCGACAGTGCCGAAAACGCGTGCCCCGTATGACAGCGGTAGCGCAACGGGCGCTCGTCACGCATCCGCCAGAGGGCGCCGTTGCAGCTTGGGCAGGTAAGCGCTGAGCGCTCACCGATCTCGTCGAGTTCGTGAGGCGCGACGAGTCCGCTCTCGGCGATCTGTGCCTCACGGTCGAGGTCGGGCCGGTTCGTCATGTGATGCTCCTCGCGCCGTCTCGCACCCTTGACAGCTGCATGAAGGACCTCCGGGAGATCGTCCAGCGTCGCGACAGCGTCGGGTCCAGCGGCGGCGATCGCGCTTCGTGGCATCGACGGCGCTTCACAGTCAGCAGGGTCCTGCACGACAGCGTAGCCGCCGCGCGCGCGGATGGCTGCCAGACCCGCGGCGCCGTCGTCCAGATCGCCACTGAGTACCACACCGACGACCCGCGTCCGATACTCGGCGGCCGCGGATCTGAAGAGCGGGTCCGCGGCTGGGCGCGCGAAGTTTTCGGTAGCGGTGTCGAGCAGACGCAATGTTCCATCATGCAAAACCATGTGGCGGTCCGGCGGCGCCACGTAGATTCTGCCGCGTTGCACCGCCTCCCCATTCGCCGGGTGGCTCGCTTTCAGCGGACCCCATCCCGACAACAGATCGGGCAATATGCTGCGATGTCGGCCAATGTGCAGCACAATAAAGACGGTGGCTGCCAGATCCGGGGCGAAACTTGCCACGAGCAGTTTGAGGACGGGAAATGCGCCTCGGGATGCAGCAATAACAACGATGTCCCGATGTGCCATAGAGCCTCCTGGTGAGGAAGCCGCAAGTTTTGAACCCGGCGCATGCCTCCTGGACTTGCGTCGGCCGCCACGAGCGCACTGCAGCGCGCAAGGAGGAAAGGTGGTGTCTTTATCAGCAGAACTCGACCACTTGCGTCAGGCCGACGTCCACATTGCCGATGCAGTTCACCGCATCGCGCTCCAGCAATCGCTGATCGCCTCGATGCCGGCAGGCAGCGCTCAGCGGGCGAGGGCAGAGACACTGCTGTTGACCATGCAAACGACGCTCACGCAGTTCACGGTTCATCGCGCTGCCATCGTCGAAAGTATCGCGCGTCTGCGGGAACAGGGTACGGACGAGGCCCGATAGGCTGCAGCGGTACTTCAAGCACGGGCGCGTCGGGCATTCGCCCGCGCCATCCCAGCGCTGGCGCCGGCCGACACCCGGATCGCCACTTCCGCTAGAGTGACCCTCACGTAGATCCGGTGCGTCAATTCGCTGCTTTTGTGCCCACGTCCGGCGCCAATCCGCCCAACGCGTCCAGCAACTGCTGGAAATCGAGCGGCTTCGCCAGATGTCGGTCGAACCCTGCATCCCGTGCTGCCTGAATGTCGTCCTCCCTGCCGTGCCCGGTCAGGGCCACTGCTCGGACGCCAGTCCATCTGGCGTCGGCCCTGATCCTGCGCATCAGTTCGAAACCGTCCATGTCCGGCAGGCCGATGTCCGATACGATCGCGTCAGTCGGCTCGTCCGGCAGGATCTGCAGCGCTTCCAGACCATTTGCGGCTGCCGTGACCCGCGCACCCTCAAGTTCGAGCAGCGCGGCCAGCGAAGCGACTGTGTCCCGGTCATCTTCAACCAGGAGTATCCGCACGCCGGCAATACTCCGATTCGTTCCGGCGGTATCTCCAGAGGACGCGCGCTCATCCGTTGCCGCCGGCAGCCACACCGTCATCCTTGTGCCCTGACCGGGGCCTTGCGACTCTGCCTTGATCCGGCCGCCGTGCATCTCGACAAGCTGTTTGACGAGAGCCAAGCCTATACCGAGACCGCCGCGGGTCCGGTCGCGAGGACCCTGACGGAACATATCGAAGACGTAGGGCAGCAATGCGCCGTCGATGCCCAGTCCATTGTCAGCGACGTCGATGCGCAGCATGCGGCCCTCATGCGAGAGATGCAGGTCGATCTGCCCGCTGGAGTCGGTGAACTTGAGCGCGTTGGACACCAGATTCCAGACTATCTGTTCGCAACGGACGGGATCGGCCAGCGTAACGGTCGGCTCCTGCGGCAAATGCGTTCGCATGACGATCCCCCGGGCAAGCGCGTCCTGCTCACAAGCGTCGGTGATGCTGCTCAGCATTGCGGCGAGATCGACGCGCGAGACTTCGAGCGCCATCTTGCCAGTCTGGACGCGTGACAGGTCGAGCAGATCGTCAATGATCTGCGCCTGGCTGCGCACCGCTTGCCGGATCGACGCGGCCGCATCGCGAACGGCGGCGATGTGGCGCACCTCCGGGAGGCGCGGAAGCATCTCCGCCTTCACGCCGATCAGATTGAGAGGGTGTTTCAGTTCGTGCGAGAGTACGGCGATAAACTCGTCCTTCAACTGGTTGGAACTTAACGCCTGCTCACGCGCGGCCTGCTCCCGGGCAAGCGCTTCGCGGTTCGCGTCCTCGCGCTGTTTGCGCGCGGTCAGGTCCCGCATAATCTTCGCGAAGCCACTGAACGAAGAATCGGCGATCGGTGTGAGCACGCCACTGCAATAGAGCCGGCGCCCTTCCTTCGTGCGGTGCCACCGTTCGTCATCGGCGCGCCCCTGCTTTGCGGCTGTATCGCGCTCGCGCGCCGGTACAAGCGCTTGCCGGTCGTTGGGTTCATAGATCAACTCAATGTCCTGCCCGATGACTTCGTCCTCAGAGTAGCCAAATATCCGTTCCGCGCCGGCATTCCAGCTCGCGATCAAGCCAGCGCGGTCCTGGATGATGATCGCGTAGTCCTTGGTCGACTGCGCGACCAGACGCAGGCGCTGTTCGCCTGCGCGGGCGGCCTCTTCGGCCCGATGACGATCCGTGATGTCGATCAGCGTGATCACTGCGCCATCGATATGATCATCCGCGGTGCGATACGGCAGGAGCCGCATTAGATACCACCGCCCGGCCTCGCTCTGGATCTCGCGCTCGGTGAGCCTGAGCGACTCGAACGACTGTCTCACGTCGTCCGCGAGAGTCGGGTAACGCAAGGAATGGGTAATGTGAAACAGCGAACGGCCAAGGTCCGTGTCGATCAGGTTGAAAATGGCCGTCGCGTTAGGCGTAAAGCGCTTGATCCTGATTTCCTTGTCGACGAAGACCGTGGCGATCTCGCTCGAAGCGATGATGTTGTGCAGATCGTCATTGGCCTTGGCCGTATCTTCGATCCTCGCCTGCATCTCGGCATTCGCGGTGGTCAACTCCTCGTTGACCGACTGCAGCTCTTCCTTGCTACTTTCGAGCTCCTCGCTCGTGGAGCGCAGTTCCTCGTTGATAGCCTGCAGTTCCTCATTGGAGGCCTTCAGCTCCTCAACCGACGTTTCGTACTGCTCGATAATTGTCGCAAGCTGCTCCCGACTATGCTGTAACTCGTGCTCGAGCTGGGCGAGAACGGGATCCTGCCCAGTGGTCTCAGTCTGCTCTTCGTCGGTCATGTGGCCGGCGACCTCATCGAACACCACCAGCAGAAATTCGGCGTTCGCGACCTGGTCGTGGAAGGGCCGCACGGTCATGTTGATCCATGAAACACGGGGCTCATGGACCCATTTGACCCTGCGCGCCTCGACACTCGTACCCGTCTGAAGCGCGCGAAAGATCGCCGTGCGCAGATCGAGCCGCAGGTCGGGTAGCACGAGCGTCATGATATTGCTGGAAAGCTCGCCTCCGGCGTGTCGCAGGAAGCGGCCAGCATTGTCCGACAGATGAACGACATTCGACTCGCGGTCGATAATGACGCTCGGTGGCGCGTAAGTTTCCAGTGCGCGCTGATGGAGCTCTGTCAGTGAGAAACTCCGCTGCGCAGGACTTGGCGGCGCTCGCAGGGGCACTTCCGGCACAGTTCGTTCGTTCAATGCGCCTCCTTCACCGCGAAGAAGCGACGGAAAGCCGACTGCCGGCTTGGCGCGGTGCGTGACAGCGCGCGCCCGGTAAATGCGACACTTTTTGTCCACCACGGCAAACAGATCGTCCGCGGCGTCGGCCGACTCTGCCGTGCCGAGAAACAGAAACCCGCCGGGGCGCAACGCGAAGTGGAAAAGTTCGAGAATCTGCCGCTGGACAGCCCGCTCGAGGTAGATGAGTACGTTCCGACAGGAGATCAGATCAACATGCGAGAACGGCGGGTCACGCAGCAGACTATGCGGCGCAAAAAGAATGCGCTCGCGCACCGCCTTGGCGATAACGTAATGCGCGCCTTCCCGCGCAAAATAACGCTGCAGGAGTGCGGGCGGCACATCGTTCGCGATGGAAAGCGGATACGAGCCTGTGCGCGCGCGCACGATCGCCGCTTCGTCAATGTCCGTGGCAAAAACCTGGATAGAGCGGCCCGAGGCCGCCGCATCACGAGCCTGCACCAGCTGCAGCGAGATGGAGTAGGCCTCTTCACCGGTGGCACAACCCGCAATCCATACCCGCACCTGCCCGTCGCCGGGTTCCTGCGCGAACAGCGTCGCGATTACGTCCCGGTCGAGGAAGTCGAATGCGTCGCGATCCCGGAAAAATTGGGTGACGCCAATCAGCATGTCGCCGAGCAATGCATTTGCCTCGTCGGATGTCGCGCGCAGGAAGTCGCGGTATCCAATCAGGTCGCGCTGGCCGTTCACCTGCATGCGCCGCTCGATACGCCGTAGAACCGTCGCCCGCTTGTAGAGCCGGAAGTCATGCCCGGTGCGCACGCGCAGATGCATCAAAATGTCAGACAAAGCGCGTTCGGAGTCATTGGCGGGCGGCCTCGCGCCGCTAAGCGCCGCATCCGCCGCCTCCAGGTTCTGCATCTCGATGCGCTGCGCACTGGCCCACAGCTCGAGTAGGCGCTGCGGCATATCGGCAACCGGGAGTACGATGTCGACTTGATTCGTGGCAATGGCGTGCAGAGGCATCTCCGGATGTTCGGCATCGCTCGGTGCCTGGGCCAGCGTGATACCGCCTCCCCCCTTGATGCGGCTGAGGCCTGCCGCGCCGTCCGACCCTGCACCCGACAGCACGATGCCGATCGCTGACCGGTCGTGGGTGTCGGCCAGCGTCCGGAAAAAATGATCGATCGTGAAGGCTGGCCCGGAAGACGGTTCCTGACCGGTCGCCCTTAGGCAGCCATCGGACATTTCGAGCCGCTTGCCGGGCGCGATCACGTAGATGTGGTTTTTTTCGATGGGCACGGTCGATGTCACCTGCTGCACCAACATGCCGGTTGTGCGTTGCACGATGTCGTCGACATGGCTTGCATGTTCGGCCGCCAGATGGACAACCACTACGAAGGCCATGTCCATGCCGGTCGGGGCATTCTCGAAGAACGTCTGTAGGGCGCTTACGCCGCCTGCAGACGCGCCGATACCCACCACGGGAAAATGCAGGTCACTCTTTACTGTGTGCGGCGAACCGGTCACCGTCTTGACTGTTTGCTTCTGCCGTGACATTGCGCTTCTCCTCGTTTGGCGCGCGAACAATTAGGCGCCGTGCAACCAGCCCGATATTCTTTCATGCGCGACAACTAGCCGCGCTCATTTTAGGGGCAACGACGCGCGCTGCCTCCTCGACGCGGCTGCCGACTGAAGACTGCGCCAGTTCCATCCCGCAGATGCTCGCGTCCGCCTCCGTGCCAGACGCATGAATGATCGTCCGGGTGATCGTCCACAGGAAGTGCGGTGGACCCGTTGCCGCTGGACAGTACATCGATTCGAAAAATGTCGCCGACCGGCTGACTCGACTGCGACGGGGGCGTGACCCGACGCCGGAGTGTCAATTCCTGTCTGGACGTCCCGACCAACACCTTGCGACGGGTCCTTCTCGTCTACAACCACTATGTTGTTCTCAAAGGGCTCTCCTTGCCGGATGTTGAGGCTTTACCCGTAGCGTCGCGCCGGAAGGCGGCGGTGGCGACCACGGTCCCAACAGCGGCGGCTTCGACCACGGGGATATGGGACGTTGACCTATACGCTTAAACGACGGCCGGTGTCTCCGGCGGTTATCGGGTAGTGGCTGGAGTAAACAGGACGCGGGAGTTCGAAAAGGCGGAAGGGCGCGGCAGAATCTGCAGTACATCGAGCGCCTGAAAGTCCTCCAGGCCGTTGATCTGCCCCACGGCCGCGTGGAGTCATCCGCGCGCCTTCGCGCGTTTCAATGAGCGTCTGACAGAATGGAAAAATGGCAGAGTAATACGCGCCATTGCCATAATCCTTCAAATCAATACGGCAGCCTAAAAGGAGCTTGGCAGCTATCAGTAGTGGGCCCGGTATGTGACGTCGCGTCTGCGAGTAAAGTCGGAGTCGTGGCCCTGCGTTCCGCAATTCTCGGAACCCTTGGCTCATCGCCTCAAGGTCTCCAATAACAGCTGCCGAAACCATCGGTTGCCTTCGTCCGACCCATAAAGCTCATGCCAGTGAATCGTCGATTCAAAATGCGGTAGGTCAATGGGCGGCGGGTACACCGCGAATTGATTTGCGTCGTTGAAGATATCAGCGACGCCGCGAGGCAGCGTTACCATCCAGTCGGTGCGCAAAAGTATTTCTGGCGTTACGTTGAAGTGAGACACGCGCAGCGCAATGCGGCGGTACAGCCCGCCGAGCCGCAAAGACTCCTCGATCAACACGTGACTTCGATCCAAAGATGCGACTGCAACGTGGGACATTTGCTGGAACTGTTCCGCAGTGAGTCGCTTGGCTGGCAAGCCGGAGCGCTTGCGGGTCATGCAAGCGTATTCGTCTTTGAACAGCAGCGCGTGCTCGGTCGTCGTCTTCAGCGATGGCAGGTTGCCGATGGCGAAATCGAGCTGTCCAAGCCGCATGCGTTCTTCAACTTCAGTCACAGGCACAGCTTCCGCTGCGATGCGAACGCGCGGCGCAAGTTCTTGAAGCTTCTCGCAAATGGACGGTAGGAAAGCCTGCTCGCCAACGTCCGACATCGAGACCCGGAATTCCCGCGTGCTCGTCGCCGGATCGAACGGTTCGCCGTGACGCAACGCCTCCCTTGCGGCCGCGAGGGCCCGGCCGATCGGATCCTTCAGCCGCTGTGCAACGGAGGTGGGCAACATGCCCTCCGGCGTGCGCACGAATAGTGGGTCATCGAACATTGCGCGAAGTCGTCCCAATGCGTAGCTCGTCGCCGGCTGGGAGAGGCCCAAGCGCTTGCCCGCATGGGTCAGGCTCCTTTCTTCCAGGACCGCTTGAAACACGCGAAGCAAGTTCAGGTCGACCTTATTGAAATCCGCCACGTTTATACCGCCCATATTATTTATGAATTTGACGGATAGTATAGGCAATCCTAGACTCGTTTCAAATTGGATGTGACGAGGCTGAGATTTATGAACACGTTGGTCGAACCACTGGTGATTGCAGGAGCGCATCGCACGCTGCCTGATTTGTTGCAAAGCCGCGCTGCTCGCAACGGTGATGCTCCGCTCTTTTCTGATCGCGAAACAACTTGGACGGCACGCGACGCCGTTGAGGCAGCATCGAGACGCGCCGGTGCATTAGCAGCTTACGGAATTAAGCGGGGTGACCGTGTCGCGATCCTCTGCGGAAACCGGATCGAGTTCATGGAAATGGTGCTCGGGTGCGGATGGCTTGGCGCGGTTGCCGTGCCAATTAACACCGCCTCGCGTGGCATGCAGTTACAGCACATCTTGCGGAACTCCGGCGCCCGCCTCCTGGTGGCAGAGTCAAACCTAATCGAAGCGGTCAGGGCGCTGGACGAGGATGAACTCTCCCTCGAAACGATCTGGGTCATCGGTGAACCGCATGACGTCTCTGGACCCTCGCCGTTTGCGCAAGTGGGGCTTCCCCCGGGCGGCGAGCCGGTCGAAGCGGCGGCGCTTAGCGACGGCGATCCGTTCGTTATTCTTTACACGTCAGGCACGTCCGGGTTATCCAAGGGCGTCGTATGTCCCCATGCGCAGTTCTTCTGGTGGGGCACGCATACAGGAGGCGACCTTGAAGTGCGCGCCGGCGATGTGCTCTATACGTGTCTTCCCCTCTTTCACACAAACGCTCTCAACAGTTTCTTCCAAGCTCTGATGCACGATGCACAGCTCATCGTCGAACGGCGTTTCTCGGCTAGCGGGTTCTTTGATTCGCTTGTCAGCACCGGCGCGACGGTCACGTACGTGCTGGGCGCAATGGTTCCAATTCTTCTCTCACGGCCACCGTCGCCCAAGGAGCGCGAACACCGTGTTCGCGTAGCGCTTGCACCCGGCGTGCCCCCGCAGTTTCAGAACGCATTCACAGAACGCTGCGGCATCGGTCTTGTCGACGGCTACGGCTCGACCGAGACGAATTCGGTCATCGGCGGCAAGCTGAACACACGCCGTGCGGGATTCATGGGCAAACTCGCGCACGGCTTCGACGCGCGCGTCGTCGATGAGAACGACCAGCCGGTGCCGGACGGCGAGGCAGGCGAGCTCGTCTTGCGTGCGGATCAACCCTTCGCGTTTGCGAGCGGCTATTTCGGCATGCCGGAGAAGACCGTTGAGGCGTGGCGCAACCTCTGGTTTCACACGGGCGATCGCGTCGTGCGTAGTGAGGATGGCTATTTCAGGTTCGTTGACCGACAGAAAGACGCGATCCGTCGACGCGGCGAGAACATTTCCTCGTTCGAGGTCGAGCAGGTCTTGCTCAGCCATCCCGCCGTCGAGCTGGCCGCAGTTTTTGCTGTGCAATCGTCTCTTGCAGAGGACGAAGTCATGGCCGCCATCGTTCTGCGCGAGGGCCGCACGCTCGATCCGCTCGAACTCATCAAGTTTTGCGAGCCGCGCATGCCTTACTTCGCCGTCCCACGCTATCTGGATTTCAGGCCCGATGTCCCAAAGACGGAGAACGGCAAGATCATGAAGTACAAGTTGCGCGAAACCGGCGTGACTTCGACGACGTGGGACCTTGAAGAGTCAGGCTATCGACTAAAGCGCTCCTAAATCGCGAACAGCTGCAACGCGAATATCGTTTCCCTCCCGTCGTCGGTCGACCCGATCCCAAGGGGGCGAACGCAACTCCATCGTCACCTTTCAGTGTCCTCGGGGCACACCCGGAGTAAGAGATGGCAAGCATGCAAACCCTGTCGGCCCAGGCCGCCCACTCAGACGGATCGACCGCCGAAGTAGCGGGCCATGTCGATCAAAAGTCGCTTCGACGTATCGTGATGGCATCGGTCGCGGGCAACGCGCTCGAGTGGTACGACTTCTTTCTCTATAGCACGGCTGCCGCGCTCGTCTTTGGCGAGCTCTTTTTCCCGAAAGGAACGGACCCGCTCATCGGCACGCTCGGTGCGTTCGCCGGCTTTGCAGTCGGCTTCGCTGCGCGCCCGCTTGGGGGCGTTATCTTCGGTCACATCGGAGACCGCTTCGGCCGGAAGGGGGCGTTGGTATGGACGCTCTCCATCATGGGGGGCGCGACCTTCCTGATCGGTGTCCTGCCAACGTATGCACACGTAGGCATGTGGGCGCCCGCGTTACTAATGGCGCTGCGCATTCTGCAAGGCGTCGCTGCAGGCGGCGAATGGGGCGGCGGTGTCCTGATGATCAGCGAGTCCGCTCCGCCCGAAAAGCGCGGCTTCTACGCATCGCTGAGCCAGATCGGCGTGGGCGGCGGTTTCGTGTTGTCTGCCGTAATATTTTTTATCGTGCAGATGTTGCCGAAGGACGCTTTCATGAGCTGGGGCTGGCGGGTGCCGTTCCTTCTCTCGATTCTGATTTTCGGCGTAGGTGTCTACATTCGCTCGAAGTTGCCCGAGAGCGCGGAGTTCACCAGTACACAGGCTGCGGGCAAGAAAACACACACGCCCGTGCTTGACGTCATCCGCAAGCACCCGCGCGAGATTCTGCTGGCAATGGGATTGCGCGTGGCCGAGAACGGTGGCTCTTACATCATGCTCGCCTTCGCGCTCGCCTATGGCAAGTTCATCGGTGTGTCGAGCCAGGTCATGCTCGCTGGGGTGATCGTCTCGATGAGCGTTGAACTTTTTGCGATGCTGCTGTGGGGGCGGCTGTCGGACCGAGTGGGCCGCAAGCCCGTCTACCTGATCGGCGCATTGGGGCTCGTTGCAATTGCCTTTCCCTTCTTTTGGCTCATTGACACCAAGGTTCCGGCGCTTATCTGGCTCGCGTTCCTGCTCGGAAATGCGATCTGTCATGGAGCGATGGTCGGCACGCAGCCAAGCCTGATGGGTGAGCTCTTCAGTACCGAGGTGCGTTATTCAGGCATGGCGCTGGGACATGAGGTGGCATCCGTATTCGCGGGTGGGCTTGCGCCGATGCTCGCGACTGCGTTGCTCGCGCATTACCACGCGGCATGGCCCGTCGCGCTGATGATGATGGGGATGGGTCTCATCACGGTCATCGCGCTCGTCTTCACGCGTGAAACCGTCGCCAAACGCGCTTGAGGAACGCCAACATGTCAGCATCCGATTTCGATGGGGTTGTCGTTGCGGCCGGCGTCGAGGTGCCTTACAGCCGGCAGCCGACGACCGGTTCAACTGGCGAGCTCCTCGCGCAAGCTTTCGGCTCGCTACTGCATGAATCTGGCTTCTCGGCGAAAGACATCGATGGTCTGGGAGTCGCTTCATTTACGCTTGGCCCCGATCACGGGATTGATCTAGCGTGGCGGCTCGGCCTGAGTCCTCGCTGGTGCATGGATGATTGCCACGGTGGTGCAAGCGGCATCAATCTGTTACAGCATGCGATTCGCGCGATTCAGCACGGTGACGCGAACGTCATCGCGCTGGTCTCAGGCGACCAGTTCCAGCCTAGTGATTTCAAGAATCTCGTCGAAAACTACAATCTGACGACCCGCACCTGGCTACGGCCCTTGAAAAATGGTGGGCCGAACAGCGTATTCGCGATGCTCACGCAGCGACATGCCAGGCGTCATGGCCTCACGCGCGCCGACTATGGCGCAATATGTGTCGCCCAACGCGAATGGGCGAGCCTGAATCCCAAGGCTGTTTATCGGACGCCGATGTCTCTCGACGATTACCTGGCGGCACCGCTCGTGGCTGATCCGCTCGGGCGCCTCGACTGTGTGCCCGTCGTGGGTGGTGCAAACGCCATCCTGGTCACTCGCAATGACCTCGCGCGTGGCCCGGGAGCCGTCCGCATGCGGGCCCTCAAATGCTTGTACAACGCCGACCATCAGATGGGCGATGGGCTTGAGACATCGCTCAAACAGGTGGCAGCGGATCTGTGGCGACAGGCGGGCGTAAGTCCTGAAGACATCGATTTGGTGTCCGTATATGACGATTATCCGGTGATGGTCCTTGCGCAGCTGAGCGACCTCGGCTTTGCCGCCGACGGCGATATGTGTGCGCTCATCGCGAGGATCGCCTCGCGTACCTTGCCTGTCAATACCTCGGGCGGGCAGCTGTCCGTCGGGCAGGCGGGCGCCGCCGGGGGCATGCACGGGCTGGTCGAAGCCATCGCGCAGCTCCAGGGCAAAGCGGGCGATCGGCAGGTCAAGCACGCGAAGCTCGCTGTGGTGAGCGGATACGGCATGGTCGAGTATCGCTACGGAATGTGCGCGAACGCCGTGGTGATGGAAAGAGCTTGAGGAGCGAACGATGAACCTCGACGTTACGCAATGCACGCAGTGCGGGTTGACGCTCTTTCCGGCTCGGTACTTTTGTCCGAGCTGTGGCAGCAACGCGTGGACGCGATGCACGGTTGAATCGGGAACGGTGATGGAATCGACCGTCGTACGGCACCGCGCGGGTGAACGCGACTCGCCCCCGATATATCTCGCGACCGTACGGACGGACGCGGGGCCTGTGGTGGTCGCGCGCCTGAACGCCGCGGTCCCGGACGGATCGGCGGTGCGGTTAGAGGTGCACGACGATCAATGCATCGTCGCCGTTGCAGTCTGACATTGTGCGAACCAGCAGCAGATCTTAAGAAAAAACGTCGCTTTATACCAGGGAGATCGTCGTGAGAATGTGCTTATTTGGGCTGTCGTTAGGATGCCTATTCGCATGCCAGGTTGCGCATGCTCAAAGTAGCGTGACGTTGTACGGGATCATCGACGACGGCCTGACCTGGTCGAGCAATCAAGGCGGTCACAGCGCGTGGCAGATGCAAGGGAGCATTTCGCAGGGCAACCGCTGGGGCTTGAGGGGACTCGAAGATCTCGGAGACGGCTGGTCCGCGCTATTCAAGCTGGAGAACGGCTTCAACGTGAACACGGGGACGTTGAGTCAGGGCGGGCGGCTCTTCGGCCGCCAGGCATACGTTGGTCTCTCGAGTACACGCTACGGTACGGTGACCATGGGTCGACAGGGCGAGGCCATTGGAGATTACATCGGCACGTTCTCGGCCAATGGCATGCTTCCGGGGGGCATTCTCTTTCCGCATCCAGGCGATCTCGATAACAATGGCATCGACTTTCGCCTGAACAACACCGTCAAATATGTGTCACCGACCATTGCCGGGCTTACCGGCGTGGCGATGTACAGCTTCGGTGGCGTCGCTGGTGACTTCGCCCGAACGAGCGCGAAATCTTTTGCACTGACATACGCATACGGCGGGTTCCAGTTCGCCGGCGCCTATACGTCGATCGATCATCCCGCCCAGGCTGTTCCTGAAGGACTTTGGACTGCGTCCAACACTGTGAACGGGAACTACGGTCTTGCTGCAGGCAGCTATAAGGTGATCGGCGTGGGTGCGGCCTACAACTTCGGTCGGGCAACGATCAGTGCCGACTGGACGCACACGCAGTTCGGCGATCTCGACCCAACCTTAGGCGCCAAGATCGGCGGCCACGCAACGTTCAACATCGGCGAAATCGTCGGGCTTTATAAGCTCACACCGAGTTTGCAACTAGGCGCGGCGTACAGCTACACGGCGGGCCGCGTGTCGCAGACGGGTTATGCACCGGGCTATCACGAGGGCGATGCAAGCATCGACTACCTGCTTTCGGTACGTACTGACGTTTACGCCAGCGCAACTTACATGCACGCGACTGGCGGTGCGGTAGCCAACCTCGCACCCGTGCTCGCAGCATCCAGTTCGCCGAATCAGGTCGCATTGCGAATAGGCATGCGTCACAAGTTCTGAGTGCGCGGGCGTTTTCGAGGACGAACATTCGTTGTAGCACGCCGGTAGAACTGACATCAGCAAAACAATAACGTTATCCGATGCGGAGGCACATATGGATTCGGTATTTCGGTCGCATCGATTGACATCGATGAGCGTTCTTTGCGGCGTCACGGCGCTGTTTCTGGCCGCTTGCTCGGGAGGCGACGGAGCATCTTCGGACCCGACGTCAGCGACAGTCGAGAGTGGCAAACTACGCGGCGCTGTTTCGGATAACGTACTTTCATTCAAGGGAATTCCGTACGCAGCGCCGCCCGTGGGCGATTTACGTTGGCGAGCGCCCCAGACAGCGGCTTCCTGGAGCGGTGTGCGCGATGCAAGCGCCTACGGACATGACTGTATGCAGCTACCCTTTGCGTCCGACGCTGCGCCTATCAGGACCACACCGTCGGAGGATTGCCTTGTTTTGAACGTGTGGCGTCCTGCCGCGAACTCAGGCGGGAACGAGGCGCAGAAGCTGCCTGTCATGGTATGGATACATGGTGGCGGCTATACGAACGGTGGCTCGTCGCCGGCGGTCTACGATGGAAGCCAGTTTGCGAAGCATGGGTTGGTATTTGTGAGCCTGAACTATCGATTAGGGCGATTCGGTTTCTTCGGACACCCCGCACTCACCGCCTCTCAGTCGGCCGAACCGCTTGGCAACTACGGTTACATGGACCAGATCGCTGCGTTGCAGTGGGTCCAGCGCAATATCGCGGCCTTCGGTGGAGACCCGAAGAACGTGACCATTTTCGGCGAGTCGGCCGGCGGCGAATCGGTGCACTCATTGATTACATCGCCTCTGGCGAAGGAGCTCTTCTCGAAAGCAATCATCGACTCGGGTAGTGGACGTGTCAACCAAACATATGGACGCTATCTCACCGCGACCGGATCGGGAAACGTCGCGTCGGGCGAGCAGCTCGGAACCGCCTTCGCGCAAAGCATGGGGATCTCCGGCAGTGATACAAGCGCGTTGGCCCAACTGCGCGCGCTGACGGCCGACCAGGTGGTGAACGGATTGAACCTCGGCTCCGCGTCTTCCGCGAGCGCAACCTGGTCGTCCGGCCCGATGATCGACGGCAAGCTGGTCACTGACGAACCGGGGAGGTTATACGCGAGTGGCCAGTTCAACTCCGTTTCGTTGCTGGTGGGCACCAATGATGCGGACCTTGCGATTCCCTTGCCCGCGAAGACCAAGGACGACGCGTATGCGATTTTTGGTTCACGCAATCTTGCCGCCGCGAGATCCGTCTTCGATCCAAACGGGACTGCAACTGTTCCGGACGTGGTAAGCGAAATTGCGCGGGTTGAACTGATGCATGAGCCCGCGCGTTTCGTGGCGCGCAGCGTCATTGCGCACGGATCGGCTGCCTATGTGTACCGATTCTCGTATGTCGCGCAATCCTTGAAAGGCAAGGTGAGCGGTGCCGTACACGCGGCCGAGATTCCGTACGTCTTCGACATGCTGACTGCGGCATACGGTAGCCAGGTCACGGACCAGGACGAGCGTGTCGCCCAGTTAGCGAATGCCTATTGGGCCGACTTCGCCAAAGCGGGAAATCCTAACAGGTTGCTGAAGTACCGAGGGTTCATGTCATCGTGGAAGTGCCCTGATGCGTTGATATTAGACCCCTTACTTG
>NZ_FCOI02000019.1 GCF_001544795.2 Caballeronia temeraria
TGATTGTGATGAGGGCACTCTTTAGGCGAGTGCCATCGAGGACGAGAGAACTACCCAACGTGCGTGTGACCGCGGGCCTGAAAAGCTGCTTTCTTTGGTTACTTTCTTTGCAGCAGCAAAGAAAGTGACTGCCGCCCCGCACAGGGGCAGTGCTAATAGACCAACACGAATACGGGATCCGGCGAAAATGCTAGAAGTAGAAAACCTGAACCAATACTACGGCGGCAGCCACATCCTCCGCGATGTGAAGATGACCGTCCCCGACGGAAAGCTGACCGTCCTGCTAGGTCGCAACGGCGTAGGCAAAACGACGCTTCTGCGCTGTCTGATGGGCGTCGTGCCAACGAAAAGCGGCACCATCGCCTGGCGTGGCAACAAGCTCTCGTCGATGCCAACCCATGCGCGCGTCGCGCACGGTCTCGCCTACGTGCCACAAGGACGCGACATCTTCGGCCGACTCACCGTCGAAGAAAACCTGCTAGTCGGCGCAGCGAGCCGCAAAGCTCCGTCGAAAATTCCCGACCACATCTACGCCCTCTTCCCAGTCCTGAAAGACATGAAAAACCGCCGCGGCGGCGATCTCTCCGGCGGTCAGCAACAGCAACTCGCAATCGGCCGCGCGCTGATGAGCGAGCCGCAACTGCTCATCCTCGATGAACCGACCGAAGGCATCCAGCCTTCGATCATCCGCGACATCGGCAGGACGCTGCGCCAACTCGTCGACGAAATGGGCATGACGGTGCTGCTCGTCGAGCAGTATTACGACTTCGCGCGCGAGCTCGCGGACCAGTACTGGGTCATGAGCCGCGGCGAAATCGTCGCGGGCGGCGCCGGCTCGGAAATGGACGCGCATGGAGTGCGCGAGCTGATCGCCGTATGATCTAGGCTCCGCTCCGACACGCATCGCTCATGCACCACGAATCGCACGCAACGCTCGCCGATCCAAACATCTGGCGCGGCTCGCTCGAACTCGGCTACGCACATCAGCATGGCCGCACGGTTTGCGTTCATCGCAAGCACGAAGGTCCGCTGCGTCTGCAACGGCCGCTCTACCCCGAAGGCGATATCTGTCATTCGGTGATCGTGCATCCGCCCGGCGGCGTCGCGGGCGGCGATCGTCTGTCCATCGACGTTCGTCTGCAAGAACACACACACGCCGTCATCACGACGCCCGGCGCAACCAAGTGGTACAAGGCCAACGGCAGGCTCGCGACGCAGCGCATCGATATCGGTCTGGCCGCGCACGCAAAGCTCGATTGGCTGCCGCAGAACAACATCGTGTTCGAATCGTCGAACATCGAACTCGAATTCAATCTCACGCTCGATGAAGGCGCGAGCGCGATCGGCTGGGACGCGATGCTGCTCGGCCGCGCCGCCGCCGGCGAGAAGTGGACGCAAGGGTATATCAAGGCCACGTCGCGTATTGCGCATGCCGACGGCACGACGCTCTGGTTCGAGCGCGCGCTCGTCGACGCACGCGATCCGCTGCGCGTTGCCGCACAAGGTCTCGCGGGATTTCCCGCATACGGCACGCTCTGGGCCATCGGCGCCGCCTGCGACGATGCGCTCGCCGAAGCCCTCACCGCGCAACTGCCCTTCGACGATGAACTCCGCGCGGGCGCATCGTGCGTCGCGCCAGGCGTGCTCATCCTGCGCGCGATCGGCCGCTCGATGGAGCCGCTGCAAAACGCACTCACCGCTTGCTGGGCGCATCTGCGTCCAATCGTGCATGGCGTCGATGCGCGGCCGCTTCGGTTGTGGACTACCTAGTCCGCACCATCGAAGCGCATGCGTCTGCACAGACCTTGTGCGCGACGGCATGCGCGAAACCGGCAGACGCAGACAGCATAAGAAAGAAGCATCGATGGCACGACTCTCGCTTTAAGCCTTCGCTCGAGAGCCGCGCATTCCAACGCGGCCGTTCAAGACCGAAGGATCATCGATGTTCACCACGCTCACCTCGTTCTCCCGCGCGCGACGCACCGCGATCGCCGCGCTGCTGCTTTCCCTCGCGCCTCTCGCCGCGCACGCTGACGCACTCGACACCATCGCGAAGAACGGCACACTGCGTGTGGCCGTGCCCGAAGACTATCCGCCGTTCGGCTCGGTCGGCGCGGACATGAAGCCGCAAGGCTACGACGTCGACATGGCCGCGCTGCTGGCCAAGTCGATGAACGTGAAGCTCGAACTCGTGCCCGTCAACAGCGCGAACCGCATTCCGTATCTGACGACCAACAAGGTCGATCTCGTGATCTCATCGCTCGGCAAGACGCCGGAGCGCGAGAAAGTGCTCGATTTCTCGACCGCCTACGCCCCCTACTTCCAGGGTGTGTTCGGTCCCGCCGACATCAAGGTGACGAATCCCGCCGATCTCACCGGCAAAACGGTAGGCGCCACGCGCGGCGCGCTCGAAGAAATCGCGCTCTCGCAGATGGCGCCCAACGCAACCATCAAGCGCTTCGAGGACAACAACGCGACCATCTCCGCGTTTCTCTCGGGACAGGTGCAACTGATCGCGGCGGGCAACATCGTCGCGGCGGCGATCCTGTCGAAGAATCCGCCGCGCCGTCCCGAAGCGAAGTTCATCATCAAGGATTCGCCGTGCTTCGTCGGCATGAACAAGAACGAGCCGCGTCTGATGACCAAGGTCGACGACACCATCGCGCAGGCGAAGAAGGACGGCACGCTCAACACGATGTCGAAGAAGTGGTTCAATCAGCCGCTGCCCGCGAGCCTTTGATCGAGAGCGCGGCATCGTATGGCCTATGAACTCCACTTCGCCGATCTCGCGCAATACGCGGGCATGTTCGCGAGCGGCGCGGCGACGACGCTCGCGCTGACCGCCGTCTCGACGACGCTCGGCGTGTCGGTCGGCGTGCTCGGCGCCGCCGCGCGCAACAGCCGGCACGCGTGGCTCGCGAGAATCGTCGGCGGTTATGTCGAGGCGGTCCGCAACACGCCGTTCATCGTGCAACTGTTCTTCGTGTTCTTCGGACTGCCCGCGCTCGGCATTCACCTGAGCGAATATGTAGCGGCCATTCTCGCGATGACGCTCAATCTCGGCGCGTATTCGATCGAGATCATCCGCGCGGGCATCGCCGCGGTGCCGAAAGGTCATCACGAAGCCGCTGCTTCACTTGCGATGTCGCGTGGCGAGACGTTTCGTCATGTCGTGCTGCCGCAAGCACTCGCTAAAGTATTCCCCGCATTGACGAGTCAGATCGTCATCACGATGCTCGGCTCGGCGGTCGTATCGCAGATCTCGGTCCCCGATCTGACCTACGCCGCGAGCTATATCCAGTCGCGCAACTTCCGCGCGTTCGAGACGTGCTTCTTCATCACGGCCGCGTATCTCGTGATGGCGCTCGTGTTGCGCGCCGCGCTGAACGCAATGGGCAAGCGCTGGCTGATGAACAACCGGAGCGCCGCGCGATGATCGAATTCACCCTCGCGCAGATCTTCGAGAATCTGCTGCTCGCGGCGCGCTGGACCGTCGTGCTGTCGATCGTGTCGTTCGTGCTGGGCGGCATTGTCGGCTTCGTGCTGCTCGTGATGCGCGTGTCGAAGTCGCAGGTGCTGCGCGTGCTCGTCAAAGGCTATATCCAGGTCTTTCAGGGCACGCCGCTTCTGATGCAACTGTTCCTCGTGTTCTTCGGCTTGCCGCTCGTCGGCATCGATGTATCGCCGTGGCTCGCGGCGAGCGTCGGCCTCACGCTCTTCACGAGCGCCTATCTCGCGGAAATCTGGCGCGGCGCGGTCGAAGCGGTGCCGAAGGGACAGTGGGAAGCATCGTCGTCGCTGGCGATGAATTACATCGAACAACTGCGTCACGTGATCCTGCCGCAAGCGACGCGCATCGCAGTCGGGCCGACGGTCGGCTTCGCGGTGCAGGCGGTGAAGGACACGGCGCTCGTGTCGATCATCGGCTTCACCGAACTCACGAAGGCCGGCACGATGATTTCGAACGCCACGTTCCGGCCGTTTCTCGTGTACGGGCTCGTCGCCGTCATCTACTTCTTGCTTTGCTATCCGCTGACGCGCTATGCGCGCACGCTCGAAAGGAAATGGAATGCCGCTCGTTGAAACCCGCAATCTTCAGAAGCAGTTCGGCGCGATTCAGGTGCTGAAGGGTATCGACTTCGCCGTCGAGCGGGGACAGGTCGTGTCGATCATCGGGCGCAGCGGCTCGGGCAAGAGCACGTTGCTGCGCACCTTGAACGGGCTGGAAAGCATCGACGAAGGCTCGATCGAAATCGACGGCGAGCATATCGATGCCCGTCATGCCGACCTGCGCGCGCTGCGTCTCAAAGTCGGCATGGTGTTCCAGCAGTACAACCTCTTTCCGCATCTCACTGCCGGCGAAAACGTGATGCTCGCGCAGACCGTCGTCAAGAAGATCCATAAGGCGAAGGCGCGCGCGAGTGCGCATACGGTGCTCGAACGCGTCGGCCTCGGCGACAAGTTCGATGCCTATCCCGATCAGCTTTCCGGCGGCCAGCAGCAGCGCGTCGCGATCGCGCGCGCACTCGCGATGAAGCCCAGCGTCCTGCTCTGCGACGAGATCACGTCGGCGCTCGATCCCGAACTCGTCGGCGAAGTGCTCGCGGTCGTCGAAGACCTCGCGCGCGACGGCATGACGCTCATCATGGTCACGCACGAAATGCGCTTCGCACGCAAGGTGAGCGACAAGGTCGTGTTCATGCATCAGGGGCGCGTGTGGGAATCGGGCGCGCCGGACGAGATTTTCGAGCGGCCTTCGACCGTGGAATTGCAGCGCTTCATCCAGTGAGCCGCAAGCTTCCCGAAAGTCCCGTAAAACAAGGCATTCCGGTGCTAGCATTGCAAAGCCCGAAACACTTTTCTCCATAAAAGAAGCCCATGAAACTCACGCCCAGAGAAAAGGACAAGCTGCTGATCTTCACCGCGGCCCTGCTCGCCGAGCGTCGCCGCGCGCGCGGCCTGAAGCTCAATCATCCGGAAGCGGTCGCGTTCATCTCGGCAGCGTTGATGGAAGCGGCGCGCGACGGCAAGACCGTCGCCGAAGTCATGCACTACGGCACCACGCTGCTCACGCGCGACGACGTGATGGAAGGCGTGCCCGAGATGATTCCCGACATCCAGATCGAAGCGACCTTCCCCGACGGCACGAAGCTCGTCACCGTTCATCATCCAATTCCCTGACACCATGATCCCCGGCGAATATTTCATCGACGACGGCGAGCACGAGCTCAACGCGGGCCGCGAGACGGTCACGGTCGTCGTCGCGAATCATGGCGACCGGCCCGTGCAGGTCGGCTCGCACTTCCACTTCTACGAAGTCAACGCGGCGCTCAAGTTCGAGCGCGAGAAAGCGCGCGGCTTCCGGTTGAACATCGCGGCGGGCACGGCAGTGCGCTTCGAACCCGGTCAGGAACGCACCGTGGAACTCGTCGCGCTGGCGGGCGACCGCCACGTGTACGGCTTCAACGCGCTCGTCATGGGCCCGCTCTAAAAAAGGACAGATATGACGCTACGCATCGGCCGCCGCGCTTATGCGGAAATGTTCGGCCCGACCACCGGCGACCGCGTGCGCCTCGCCGACACCGATCTCATCATCGAAGTCGAGCGCGACTTCACGACCTACGGCGAAGAAGTGAAGTTCGGCGGCGGCAAGGTGATTCGCGACGGCATGGGCCAGTCGCAACGCCCCGCCGCCGACGTGGTCGATACCGTCGTGACCAATGCGCTGATCCTCGATCACTGGGGCATCGTGAAGGCCGATATCGGCATCAAGGGCGGACGCATCTTCGCAATCGGCAAGGCGGGCAATCCGGACATTCAGCCGAACGTGAACATCGCGATCGGCGCGGCGACGGAAGTGATCGCGGGCGAAGGCATGATCGTGACCGCGGGCGGTGTCGATACGCACATCCACTTCATCAGCCCGCAACAGATCGACGAAGCGCTCGCGAGCGGCGTCACGACGATGCTCGGCGGCGGCACCGGCCCCGCCACCGGCACCAACGCGACAACCTGCACGCCCGGCCCGTGGCACATGGAGCGCATGTTGCAAGCCGCCGATGGCTGGCCGGTCAATCTCGGCTTTCTCGGCAAGGGCAACGCGAGCCTGCCCGAGCCGCTGATCGAACAGGTGAAGGCGGGCGCGATCGGCCTGAAGCTGCACGAGGACTGGGGCACGACGCCCGCCGCAATCGACAATTGCCTCTCGGTCGCCGACGACACCGACACGCAAGTCGCCATCCACACGGACACGCTGAACGAAGCGGGTTTCGTCGAGACGACCATCGCCGCGTTCAAGGGCCGCACGATCCACACGTATCACACGGAGGGCGCGGGCGGTGGCCATGCGCCGGACATCATCAAGGTGGCGGGCGAATCGAACGTGCTGCCCTCTTCCACGAATCCCACGCGCCCCTACACCGTCAACACGCTCGACGAACATCTCGACATGCTGATGGTGTGCCATCACCTGGACCCGTCAATCGCGGAAGATATCGCGTTCGCGGAATCGCGCATTCGCCGCGAGACCATCGCGGCGGAGGACATCTTGCACGATCTCGGCGCGCTGTCGATGCTCTCTTCCGATTCGCAGGCGATGGGCCGTGTCGGCGAAGTCATCATCCGCACGTGGCAGACCGCGCACAAGATGAAGGTGCAACGCGGCGCATTGCCGGAAGACAACGCGCGCAACGACAACTTCCGCGCGAAGCGCTACGTGGCGAAGTACACGATCAATCCGGCGATCACGCATGGCATCGCGCATGAAGTCGGTTCCATCGAGCCGGGCAAGTGGGCCGATCTCGTGTTCTGGGAACCGGCGTTCTTCGGCGTGAAGCCCGCGATGATCGTGAAAGGCGGCATGATCGCGGCCGCGCAGATGGGCGATCCGAACGCATCGATTCCGACGCCGCAGCCGGTGCACTATCGCGAGATGTTCGCGACGCGCGGCGGCGCGCTCGGCAAGACGTCGCTGACGTTCGTCTCGCAGATGGCGATGGAAGCGCGCATCGCAGATCGTTATGGTTTGCAGAAACAGATCGTCGCGGTGAAGAACTGCCGCAATGTGACGAAGGCCGACATGATTCACAATGCATGGCAGCCGTCCATCAGCGTCGATCCGCAGACCTATCAGGTGATCGCCGATGGCCAATTGCTTACCTGCGATCCCGCCACCGTTCTGCCGATGGCGCAGCGCTATTTCCTGTTCTGAGCCGCCATGCGTACCATCGACAAACGTCTGACCGCCAAGCTCGCGCCCGTGCTCGTCAAGCGCGCGCCCACCCTGACTCTTCCCTTCGATGCGCGCTGCAAGAGCCGGCTCGCCGCCACGCTCGACAACGGCGAGGAAGTCGCTCTCGTGATGCCGCGCGGCACCGTGCTCGCGGACGGCGACATGCTCGTCGCGGATGACGGCGGCTTCGTGCGCGTCGTCGCGGCGGCGGAGGATGTGCTCATCGTGCGCGCGCCGAGCGTGCGTCTTCTCACGCGCGCCGCGTATCACCTCGGCAACCGGCATACGCCTGTCGAAATCGGCGCGGACTATCTGAAGCTCGAAGCCGATCCGGTGCTCGAAGACATGTTGAAGCGCCTGGGCGTGCTCGTCGCGCATGAAGCGCAGCCGTTCCAGCCCGAAACGGGCGCGTACGGCGGCGGCCACAAGCATGGTCACGACGAGACATTCAACGAAGACTACGCGCTCGCGCAAAAAGTCTTCGACGAGCATCACGGGCATGACCACGATCATTCGTCGTGCGGGCACGATCACAGTCACGACCACGGTCATCATCATCATGGCCATGCGCATCGCTGAACTGACGGCGCTGCTGCATCTCGCGTCGCCGGCCTTGCCGATCGGCGCATTCAGCTATTCGCAGGGACTCGAAGCGGCCATCGAACACGGCCTGATTCACGACGGCGACAGCGCGGGCGACTGGATCGCGAGCGGCCTCGCGAACGTGCTCGCACGCGGCGAATTGCCGATGCTCGCGCATCAGATCGAATACTGGCGTTCGCACAACGCATCCGCGTTGAAGGCCGCGAACGATGAATACATCGCGAGCCGCGAGTCGGCGGAACTGAAACGCGAAACGGAGCAGATGGGCTGGTCGCTCGCGCAGTTGTGCGCATCGCTCGAATGGGGCGACGCAGCACGCCGCGCGACGCTCGCCGCGATCAAACCGATCGCGCAGCCGACCGCCTTCGCCTTCGCCGCGTTCGCGCACGATGCCGCGCCGGAAGCCGCGCTCGCGGCCTATGCCTTCAGCTGGGTCGAGAATCAGGCGGCCGCCGCGCTCAAGGCCGTGCCGCTCGGCCAGCTTGCGGGGCAGCGCATCATCGTGGCGTTGCGCAAGCCGATCGACGATGCCGTGCGCCGCGCGCTCGCCACATCGCCCGATGAGATCAACACCTTTGCACCGCAGCTCGGCATTTTGTCCGCGCGGCACGAATCGCAATATTCGCGGCTTTTCCGCTCCTGAACCGACACATCATGAACGCTCCCGCTTACTCTTCCGCCGCTCGCCGAACCAAGAAACTGCCGCCGTTGCGCGTCGGCGTCGGCGGGCCGGTCGGCTCCGGCAAGACCACGCTGCTCGAAATGCTCTGCAAGGCGATGCGCGAGAAATACGATCTCGTCGCCATCACCAACGATATCTACACGAAGGAAGATCAGCGCCTTCTGACCGTCGCGGGCGCGTTGCCGGCCGAACGCATCATGGGCGTGGAAACGGGCGGCTGCCCGCATACGGCCATTCGCGAGGATGCGTCGATCAATCTCGAAGCCGTCGATCGCATGGTCTCGAAGTTTCCGGATGCGGATATCGTCTTCATCGAATCCGGCGGCGACAATCTCGCGGCGACGTTCAGCCCGGAACTCTCCGATCTGACCATCTACGTGATCGATGTCGCCGGCGGCGAGAAGATTCCGCGCAAGGGCGGGCCGGGCATCACGAAGTCGGATCTGCTCGTCATCAACAAGACCGACCTCGCGCCTCACGTCGGCGCGAATCTCGACATCATGGCGAGCGATGCGAAAAAGATGCGCGGCGAGCGTCCCTTCGTGATGTGCAATCTGAAAGCGCTCGACGGACTCGATGACGTGATCCGCTTCATCGAGAAGAAGGGGCTGCTGCTTGCCTGAGATGCGAAGAAGCGCGCGCTAGGTCATCGCGATCGAATTCGATATCGACACCGCGTTCTCGCCGATCTGCACGAAGTCGCGCTTCATCTCGACGTGCCATTGCAGGAAATTGCGGCTGTTCGATTCGCCGGGCAGCATCCAGTCGTGCAGCTCGATCATGATGATCGGGAACATGTTCAACGCGTCGCAATGGCGCGAGAACAGGTCCGACTCCGCGCCTTCGATATCGATCTTGAGGATGAACGGCGTCACGCCCGACGCCGGCATCACGTCTTCGAGCGTGAGGGCGTCGACGGCATAACCTTTGTCGACGGGCTGCTCGGACGTGCGGAATGCCCACTCGCCGCCGCCCGGATCGTTGAGATAGAGCGTGCCGCGCCTGGCCGCGATCGCGGCGTTCAGCGGCGTGATCAACGGAAACGCCTGCGCGTTCTTCTCGAGCAGCGCGAAATTCGCGACATCCGGCTCGATGGCGACGATCTTCGCCTTCGGATACGTGAGCGCGTACCACACGGCGGCAGCGCCGATATTGGCGCCGGCATCGACGATCAGCGGCGTCTCGCAGGCTTCATAGAACGCCGCGATTTCCTTCGCGCGCATCAGATGGTCGGTGGCGTATTCGCGCAGAAAGAAGATCTGCCTGCAGACCGAGCGGTCCGCCGGGCATGGCCGGTATTCGAAACGTCTGTGGCCCGGCAGAACGAGGCCATGCGCGCCGTATCGGACGGTGCCCCAGGCGTCGGCCGGTGCGGGAGATGGCCGCAGCAGGCGCAGCAGTCCCGGCGGCATCATGTCTTTCACGACGGACTTGATGAGATCTTGCATGCGCGTCCTCTAAAAGAGTGGCAAGCACGTTCGCAGGCATCGGGCCCCTTGCTGTCCGTTCGAAGGGACCGGACGGAGGTTCAGTATCCCCCGATCTATTTTGTCGTACAACCCTCTTTTGGTCAGACGATTGAAGCTGGAAACGTCAGTTGCGCGCACTTACTTCGCCGTGCCGCTTTCCTCGTCGAGCAAGGCGCTCAACACGCTCACCGTCCGCTCCGTCGCGCCGCGATGCCGTGCCGCGAAGGCCGAAGCCGCCGCGCTCATCGAGAGACGTCTCGCTTTGTCATTGAAGATTTCACGCAGCCCGCGCGCCAGTTCCTGCGGGTCCTGCACGCGCAGTGCGGCGCCTGCCGCGATCGCGTCGTTGGTGGCCTGCGTGAAGTTGAACGTATGCGGCCCGATCAGCACCGGCACGCCCGCCGCGCACGCTTCGATCAGATTCTGCCCGCCGAGCGGCAACAGACTTCCGCCGATGAACGCCAGATCCGCCGCCGCGTAATACGCGCCGAGCTCGCCCATCGAATCGCCGAGCAAGACCTGCACGTTCGCGGGCAACGGCTCCGGCACATCCGCGCCCGATCCCGCCGCGGCCGGCTTCGGCGCCCAAACCGAGCGGCGCGCGCTCGTCAGCCCGAGACTCGCGATCAGCGCCGATACTTCGTCGAAACGCTGCGGATGACGCGGCACGAGGATCAGCAGCGCACCGGGCACATCGAGCGCGGCGAACGCGCGCAACACGAGCGTCTCCTCGCCCTCGCGCGTGCTCGCCGCGACCCACACGGGCCGATCGCCGATCGCCGCGCGCCACGCCTGACCGCGCGCGACCAGTTCGGGCGGCGCGGTCATGTCGAACTTCAGGTTGCCGAGCACCGCGACATTGCGCGCGCCGAGCGCGGTGAGCCGCTCCGCGTCGGACGGCGTCTGCGCGAGCACGCGCGAAAAGCCGCCGAACACCTCGCGCGCCGCCCGTCCGAACTTCGCCGCGCGCCGGTACGAACGCTCCGACATGCGCGCGTTGGTCAGCACGAGCGGGACGTCGGCGCGCCTGCATTCGTCGATGAGCGTCGGCCAGACCTCCGTCTCCATCACGATGCCGAGCGACGGCCGCCACGCGCGCAGAAAGCGCCGCACGAGAACGGGCAGATCGTAGGGAAGATAGCCGCGCAGCACGCGGTCGCCGAACAGTTCGACGCCGGTCGCGCGGCCGCTCGGCGTCATGTGCGTGAGCAGCACGCGCGCTTCGGGATGCGCTTTCAGCAATGCGTCGATGAGCGGTTGCGCCGCGCGCGTCTCGCCGACGGACACCGCGTGCACCCAGATGAGCGGCGCGAGATCGTCGGCGCGGCGCGGCGCGATGTGTCCGAAGCGCTCGCCGATATGTTCGCGATAACCGCGCTCCTTGCGCGAGCGGATATAGAGCCGCAGTACCGCGAGCGGCGCGACGATCCACCAGAGCGCGCGATAGACGAGCCTCAGCACCGAAGCCGATGCGCCGGGCGTGGCGACGGAAGACGCGGCGCCGCTCAAACGAGCGCCTTGCCCTTCAGGCGCTCGAGAATGCCGAGCGGCGCGCAGTCGGGACGCGCCATCGCCTTGACGGGCAAAAAGAAGGTCTGCTCCATCATGAACTGGCCGGACATCACCGCGTGCGAGGTGTGATCGGAGAAGCAGACCCACACCGAGCCGGGCGGGAACGGCATCGTTTCCTGCGGCGCGTCCTTCTGATAGTCGAGATCGGCCTTCATCGCATCATGCAGATGCAGCATCAGATGGTCGTACTCGCTGCGCGGCGATTTCGTGATGTGCAGCAGATTCATGAGCCACGCCGAGCCGGGCGCCTGCGCCTTGATGCCGGGCAAAAAGCGCTTCGCCATGTCCTCGAACGGCTCGCCCACGCGCCACACGCGCGGCGCGCCTTGCGGATTGATGTTCGTGAACACGCGCAGGATGCGCTCGCCGTGCGTCGGCCGCGAAGGGAAGGCATCGACGTGAAGGCGGGCGTCGTCCTTGCGCCACGACGTTTCGCGCGTCTCGACCTGACGCAGCCGCAGACTCGTGGGCGCGACGCGCAGCTTGCCGTCGTATTCGGGAAAGAGCCCGTCGACGAGCGAGCGCGCGTGATCCTGATAGCGCTTGATGAGCGAGCGCACCGCCGACTGCATCACGTTGTCGCCGAGCACGCCGTTCAGGGCGCCGCCGTTGGGCGCGAGGCTGATGTTCTTGCGCTTCGGATCGGCGATGTTCGGATCGAGCAGCGCGAGCTCGCCGCCTTCGATCGGAAAGCGCAGATTGGGGAAATACAGCACCTTGCCGTTTTCGACGCCGGCGAGCAGCGTCTCGCGCGGCACGGACAAGTTGCCGCCTTGCCAGTCGCCCGAAGCGACTTCGATGATTTGAGATTCCGTCATGTGTCTACGACCTTGAGTTGCCCGGGCACGGCGCAGCGCGCGATGAAAACGGACCAGCAGCAGGCTACAGCAGGCCGAAGCCCGCGAGCGCGGTCTTGACTTCGGAAAGCGTCGGATGCCGGCTTGCGTCGCCGAGATTGACGACCTGCGGCGACCAGTACCCGCCGGTGCGCCATGCGGTCGAGAAATTGTACAACTCGACGGTCGGACGCTTCAGCGCCGCGGCAATATGAACCAAACCCGTGTCCACGCCGACGGTCGCCGCGGCGCCTTCGATCAGCCCGACGACTGCGGGCAGCGACATTTTCGGCGGCACGATCGCGGCCGCGCCGAATTCCTTCGCGAGCTTTTCGCTCGTCGCGCGTTCGGCCTCGCTGCCCCACGGCAGCACGATCGACGCGCCGCGCGTCACGAGCATCTGACCGAGTTCGATCCACGCGGCTTCGGGCCACTGCTTGTCGGCGCGCGAGGTGGCGTGCACGAACACGACATACGGCACCGGCAGGTTCAGCCCGAGCGCGGAGACGGCGAGCGTCGCACGGCGTGTGTCGATGCCGAAGTCGATGTCGTCGGTCATCTGCGGCTTCGGCAGATCGAGCGCCGCCGCCACGAGTTGCCGCGTGCGCTCGACGACGTGCGTGCGCGGTTCGATCGGCACGCGCCGGTCGTAGAAGAAGCGCACCGGCCATTCGTAGCCGGCGCCGTCGGTGCGATTGCCGAGGCCGACGAGCGGCCCGCGCGCCCAGCTTGCCACCCAGGCGGTCTTGATGAGCCCTTGGCAGTCGATCACGAGATCGTATTTTTCGGCGGCGAGCTCGCGCTTGAACTTGCCGATCTCGCGCCAGTTCGCGGGCGATGCGAACGCCTTGCGCCAGCGTCTGAGCGAGAACGGGATCGCGCGGCGCACGCCGTGAACCAGTTCGACGAGACTCGCGAAACTTTCCTCGACGAGCCAGTCGATCTGCGCATCGGGATAACGGCGGCGGATGTCGGCGATGGCCGGCATGTTGTGGACGACGTCGCCGAGCGACGACACGCGGACAATCAGGATCTTTTGCACGCTGGGATGGGAAGGCGCGGACGGCGCGGCGCGGTGAGCAGGGAAACGGGGATTTTAGCGCGGCTTGCGCGTCGGATAAGCAAAAAAGCGGCGCGATCGGAACGATCGCACCGCTTTTCATCGGGCATCGTGCGACGCCCGAGAGACTCAGAACGGCAACTGCGCGTCCGGCTTCTCCGCCAGAATCACCCGGCGGAAATCTTCCTGAATGCGCTTCAGCGCCGCGTCGTTGTCCGCTTCGAAACGCATCACGACGACCGGCGTCGTGTTCGACGAGCGCGCGAGGCCGAATCCATCCGGATATTCCACACGCAAACCGTCGATGGTCAGCACGTCGTCCGCGCCGGTGAACTTCGCCGATTTCTGCAGACGCGCGATGAGTTCGAAGTTCTCGCCTTCCTGCAGCTTCAGTTGCAGTTCCGGCGTGGAAAGCGAATTCGGCAGATCGTTGAGCAGCTTGCTCGGGTCCGCCACGCGCGAGAGGATTTCGAGCATGCGCGCGCCGGTGTACAAACCGTCGTCGAAACCGTACCAGCGATCCTTGAAGAACACGTGGCCGCTCATTTCGCCCGCGAGCGGCGCGCCGGTTTCGCGCAGCTTCGCCTTCACGAGCGAGTGGCCCGTCTTCCACATGACCGGCTCGCCGCCCTGCTCCCGCACCCACTTCGCGAGATTGCGCGTGCACTTCACGTCATAGATGATCTGGCCGCCCTTGTTGCGCGACAGCACTTCCTGCGCGAACAGCATCAACTGGCGATCCGGATAGATCACCTGACCATCTTTCGTGACGACGCCGAGACGGTCGCCGTCGCCATCGAATGCGAAGCCCACTTCGGCGTCCGTTTCCTTGAGCGCCTTGATGACGTCCTGCAGATTCTCCGGATGGGCCGGGTCCGGGTGATGGTTCGGGAAGTTGCCGTCGATCTCCGTGAACAGTTCGACGAGTTCGCAGCCGAGCGCCTTGAACAGACGCGGCGCGAGACCGCCCGCGACGCCGTTGCCCGTATCGATGACGATCTTCATTCCGCGCACCGGCTTCACGTCCGACACGATGCGGTCGAGATACATCTGCGACACGTCGAATTCCGTGTACGTGCCTTCGCCCGTGGTGAAGTCGCCGTCGACGATACGCTTGTACAAGCCCTGAATCTGCTCGCCGTAGATCGCCGCGCCGCGCAGCACCATCTTGAAGCCGTTGTAGTCGGGCGGATTGTGGCTGCCCGTCACGACGATGCACGAATCCACGCGACGCTCGCCCGAGGGCAAGGGCAGCGGCACGCTCGCCGCGAAGTAGCCGACCGGCGTCGGCACCATGCCGATATCGACGACATCGACGCCCGCCGCGCGCAGGCCATCCGCGAGCGCGCCGACGAGTTCCGGACCGGACAGGCGGCCATCGCGCGCGACGACGACGGAATCGCCGCCCTGCTTTTTGATCTCGCTGCCGAACGACTGGCCGATGCTCCTGGCGACGTCCTTGTCGACCGTCTTGCCGACGATCCCGCGAATGTCGTAGGCCTTGAAGATGGATTGGGAAACTTGGCTCATGAGATGGCTACCTCTTCTCTATTAATTGATGGTTTCTCGGCGATGCAGCCATGAGGGCATGCAGGTCGTGACGGTTGGCGCGGCACAGCAATGTGCAGAGCGCGCGAACGACTGCCAGATGACGTATCGAATTCTGCCTATGCGTCTGTTAAATCAATACGAAAGAAACATTTGGAAGCAAAAGGATGCAAAACCGGAGCAGCAGCGGGCGGGCCGCGGATCGCACTTATAATCGCTGTCTTTCGGCGCTCTCGTGGTTGCGCGCTCGCGGGGAAAAACCCCGGTTCGAGCCTGCGCGTTCATTCTAATCCAATGCTCAAACGCTCTTTCGCCTCGATGCCTTCGAATGAGGCGCGTCTGCGTGCAAACACACAAAACTTGACTCTTCGCTCGCTTGCGCGGGGTCGTCAGGCTCGGGTAGCACGCGCCGTGCCTGCCTGCGAGCAAGGTCTGCCCGCATGAAGGCGCTGACGCGCTCCGGCAATCCGGACGTCGCCCGCGCGCTCGCCAACATCGTCTGGCTCGGGCTGGAGCGGCTCACGCAGATCGCGGTCGCCATCGTCATTTCGGGTTTGCTCGCGCGCTATCTCGGTCCGGACGACTTCGGCAAATGGCAGTACGCGAACACGCTGCTGCTCGTGATCGCGCCGATCACCTGGGTCTGCGGCGCGGAGATTCTCGTGCCGACCATCGTTCATCGAACGAGCGCGGAAACCGGCGCAGTGCTCGGCAGCGCGTTCGTGCTGCGCATGGGTGTCTCGATCGTCGCGCTCTGCGTCACGTGGATCTGGATCGCGGCGGGCGGCACCGATCCGATGGTCGGACTGATGCTCGCCGGCCTCGCCGTCACGATGCTCTTTCGCGAGCCGTTCATCGGCGTGGTCAATTCGTGGCTGCAAAGCCTCACGTATAGCAAGCCGCAGCTCATCGCGAGCATGGCGGCGGCCATCGTCAAGGCGGCGCTCGTCTTCGCGCTCGTGCGCATCGCGGCGGCGCCGCCGCGCTTCGGCTGGCTCTGGGCGCTCGAAGCCGCGGCGATCAGCGCCGCGCTCGTCGCGTATTACATGCGGCGTCACGGCGGCAAGCTCGGCTGGCGCTTCGACCGCGCACTGTTCAGACATTTCGCGAGCGCGGGCACGGTGTTCTGGCTCGGGCTCATCTGCATGTACCTGTTCCTGAAGCTCGACCGGCTGATGCTCGCGCATCGCGTGTCGTTCGCGGAACTCGGGCTCTACTCCGCCGCGCAGCAACTGAACGAAAACTGGATCGCGCTTGCGTTGATGCTCGCGCAGACTATCGCGCCGGCGTTCGTGTATCGCGTGCAGGACATCGCGCGGTTGAAGCGCAATCTCGTGCGTCTTCTCGCGATGACCGCCGTGCTGATGATCGCAGGCGCCGCCGTCCTCGATGCGCTCGCGGGCTTCATCATCGCGCGCGTGTTCGGTCCGAACTATGCGGGCGCGGCGGACATATTCCGCTGGGCCGTGTGGCTTTCCGTGCCGGCGGGCATCGAGGCGATCGGCAATCTCGTCGTGCTGAAATATCAGGCGAAGTACGTGCTGCTGTCGAAATGGCTCTTCGCGCTCGCGGTCGCGTGCGTGGTGAACTGGATCGCGATACCGCGCATCGAAGGCTATGGCGCGCTGATCGGGCTCGCGGCGGGTTATGTCGCGGCGGCATCGGTGAACTTCTACTACATCCGCTTCCGGCTGCGCGCATGAACGAACTCCACGATGTCGCCGTGCTCATGCCCGCGTTCAACGGCCAGGCCGATGTCGAACGCACGCTCGCGTCGTTTCGCGAAACGTCGACGGTGGACGTGCTGATCGTTGACGATGGCAGCACGCCGCCGATCGCCGCGCCCGTCATCGACGGCATGAGCATCGAGATTCTGCGCATGCCGCAGAACGGCGGCATCGAGCGCGCGCTCGAAGCGGGCATCGCGGCGCTTCACGCGCGCGGCGTGCGCTACGCGGCGCGCATCGACGCCGGCGATCTCGCGACGCCCGCGCGGCTCGCGAAGCAGCGCGCGTATATGGAGGCGCATCCGCGCGTCGCGGTGCTCGGCATGTGGACGCACGTCGTATCGACCGAAGGCGCGCCGCTCTTCGATCTCACGCCGCCCGGCGAGCCCGCCGCGATCCGCCGCATGATGCTCGCGCGCACGTGCTTCACGCATCCGTCGCTGATGCTGCGTGTCGATGCCGTGATCGATGCGGGCAACTATCGCGCGCAGTATCGCGCCGCCGAAGACCTCGATCTGATCCTGCGTCTCCTGCAACATCACGACGGCGCGAATCTGCCCGAATTCGGCCTCTACTACGAACTCAACGAAAGCGGCATCAGCGCGACGAAGCGGCGCGCGCAGGTCATGTCGACGCTGCGGCTGCAACTGCGCCACTTGCGCGTGACGAATCCGCTCGACTGGGCGGGCGTCGCGAAGAGCATCGCGCATCTCGTTCTGCCGTATCGCGCATTACGTGGATTGAAGGCGCGCGTGCTGAAGCGCGCATCGTCCGCATGACCTTATTCCATGACTTCCGGATGAAGAAAGCAAAGTCGAATCTGCGCATCGCGCTCGTGTGCAACACGGCGTGGGCGATCTACACCTATCGGCAAGGCGTGCTGCGCATGCTGACCGCGAGCGGCGCGCAAGTGACGATCATCGCGCCGCGCGATCGCACCTTCGAGCCGCTCGAGGCAATGGGCTGCCGCTGCGTCGAGTTGCCGGTCGCATCGAAGAGCACCAATCCGCGCGACGATCTCAAGACGCTCGCCGCGCTGTATCGCGAATATCGCGCGACGCGTCCGCATATCGTGTTTCACTACACGATCAAGCCGAACATCTACGGCTCGCTCGCGGCCATGCTCGCGCGCGTGCCGTCGATCGCGGTGACGACGGGCTTAGGCTACGTCTTCATCCAGAAGAGCCGCACGGCGCAGGTCGCGAAGCTGCTGTACCGTTTCGCGTTCCGTTTCCCGCGCGAAGTCTGGTTCCTCAATCGCGACGATCACGAAGCATTCCTGCACGAGAATCTGCTCGCGCATCCGGATCGCGCGCGGCGTCTGCACGGCGAAGGCGTCGATCTCGACGAATTCACGCTTGCCCCGCTGCCCGCGCGCGAGGATTTCGTGTTCATCCTGATCGGACGGCTTCTGTGGGATAAAGGCGTCGCGGAATATGTCGAAGCCGCGCGCAGGATTCGCGCGAAGTTTCCGCACGCGCGTTTCCAATTGCTCGGGCCGGTCGGCGTCGACAATCCGAGCGCGATCAGCCGCACCGACGTGCAGAAGTGGGAAGCGGAGCATATCGTCGAATATCTGGGCGAAGCGAACGACGTGCGGCCGCTCGTCGCCGCGGCGGATTGCGTCGTGCTGCCGTCGTATCGCGAAGGCGTGCCGCGCACGCTGATGGAAGCATCGGCGATGGGCCGTCCCATCGTCGCCACCGATGTGCCCGGCTGCCGCGAAGTCGTCGAGGACGGCGTGAACGGCCTGCTCTGCGAAGTGAAGAGCGCCGACAGCCTGACCGACGCGCTCGAACGCATGCTGACGCTGTCATCGGACGAACGGGCGGTCATGGCGCGGCGCGGCCGCGAAAAGGTCGCGAGCGAATTCGACGAAAGGAATGTCGTCGAACGCTACAAGGGCACAATACATGCCATTACCGGCATTTCACTTTGATTGCATGCAATCGGGAGAGCACAAGATGAATGGCAATCAGCCGACGAAGGGCACGATTCTCGTCACCGGCGGCGCGGGCTTCATCGGTTCGCATACGTGCGTCGAACTGCTCGACGCGGGTTACGGCGTCGTGGTCATCGACAATCTCGTGAACAGCCGCGCCGAATCGCTGAAGCGCGTCGAGCGCATCACAGGCAAGAGCGTCACCTTTTACGACGCCGACGCACGCGACGAAGCCGCGCTCAATCGCATCTTCGACGCGCACGCGATCAGCAGCGCGATCCACTTCGCGGCGCTCAAGGCCGTGGGCGAATCGGTCGCGAAGCCGGTCGAGTACTACGAGAACAACATCGGCAGCCTGCTCGCCGTGCTCAAGGTGATGAAAGCGCGCAACGTGCGCAACTTCGTGTTCAGCTCGTCGGCGACGGTGTACGGCGTGCCGAAGAGCGTGCCGATCGACGAATCGTTTCCGCTTTCCGCGACGAATCCGTACGGCCAGTCGAAGCTCATCGCCGAGCAGATCCTGCGCGATCTCGAAGTGTCCGATCCGTCGTGGCGCATCGCGACGCTGCGTTATTTCAATCCGGTCGGCGCGCATGAAAGCGGGTTGATCGGCGAAGATCCGGCGGGCGTTCCGAACAATCTCATGCCGTATGTGGCGCAGGTGGCCGTCGGCAAGCTGGAGCGCCTGCGCGTGTTCGGCAGCGACTACGATACGCACGACGGCACCGGCGTGCGCGATTACATTCACGTCGTGGATCTGGCGCGCGGGCATATCGCAGCCATCGATGCGCTGAAGAAGCTCGACCGCAGCTTCGTCGTGAATCTCGGCACGGGGCAAGGCTACAGCGTGCTCGATGTCGTGAAGGCGTTCGAAGCGGCGTCGGGCAAGCCCGTGCCGTACGAGCTCGTGCCGCGCCGCCCGGGCGATATCGCCGCCTGCTACGCCGACCCGGCCGCCGCCGCGGAACTGATCGGCTGGCGCGCGGAGCACGGCATCGAACGCATGTGCGTGGATCACTGGCGCTGGCAGTCGCAGAATCCGCAAGGGTTCGCGTAAAGTCTCGCTGCGGCCCGCGCCGTCTTTCCGGCGTGCCGGGCCGCTTCTTCCAACCGGTTCTATTTCATGCTTAGTTTCGCGCTTGCTTTTCTGGTCTCGCTGCTCGTGACCTTGTTGATCGTGCGCTTCGCACACCTGCAGGAAGGCGTGCTCGGCGACACCGATCTCGCCGGCGTGCAGAAGTTTCACGCGCGTCCCGTGCCGCGCATCGGCGGCGTGGGCATCATTTGCGGGCTCACGGCATCGGCGGTGCAGTTGCGCTGGGGCTATCCCGCCGTATCGGGCGGCATTCTCGGCATCGTCGCGTGCGGGTTGCCGGCGTTTTTGTCGGGGCTCATCGAAGACCTGACGAAGCGCGTCTCGCCGCTCGCGCGCCTCATCTGCACGATGGCCGCCGCGGGTCTCGCCTACGCGTTCCTGGATATCGCGGTCACGCGCATCAGCGTGCCGCCGCTCGACTTCCTGCTGTCCTACGCGGTCATATCATGCGGCGTCACCGTGCTCGCCGTCGCGGCGCTCGCGAACGCGGTGAATATCATCGACGGCTTCAACGGCCTCGCGTCGATGGTCAGCTTCATGATGTTCGCCTCGCTCGCCTACGTGGCGTTCCAGGTGCACGATCCGGTCGTGCTGTCCGGCTCGCTCATCATGATGGGCGCGGTGATGGGCTTTTTCATCTGGAACTTCCCCGCCGGCCTGATCTTTCTCGGCGACGGCGGCGCGTACTTCGTCGGCTTCATGCTGGGCGAACTCTCGATCATGCTCGTGATGCGCAACCGCGATGTCTCCGCGTGGTATCCCGTGCTGCTCTTCATGTACCCGATCTTCGAGACGTGCTTCTCGATCTATCGCAAGAAGTTCATTCGCGGCATCTCGCCCGGCATTCCGGACGGCGTGCATCTGCACATGCTCGTCTACAAGCGTCTGATGCGCTGGGCCGTGGGCGTGAAGAACGCGCACGAACTGACGCGGCGCAATTCGCTGACGTCGCCGTATCTGTGGCTGCTGTGTCTCGTCGCCGTGATTCCCGCGACGCTCTTCTGGCGGCACACGCTGCATCTGTTCTGCTTCGTCGTCGTGTTCGCGGCGACTTACGTGTGGCTCTACATGAGCATCGTGCGATTCAAGTCGCCGCGCTGGCTCGTGTTTCGCCGGCCTCATTCGATAAAGAAATGAACCGACGCCGCCCCGATCCGGGCGGCGTTCTTGTTTGCGGCGTTACTTCAGGTGCTTTCTGAAAAACTCCGCCGTGCGGCCGTTGGCGAGTTGCGCGGCGGCTGCATCGTAATGAACGCCCTGATTGCGCGCGAACGCGTGATGACAGCCGGGATACGTGAACGTCTCGACGTTCGACTGCCCTTTCGCGGCCGCGAGGACGCGATTGCGCGCATCGGCGGGAATGAACTCGTCTTCTTCGGCGAGATGCAGCATGAGCGGCACCTTGATCTTCGGCAGTTCGCCGATGTATTGATCTGTGCCGCCGCCGTAGTAAGACACCGATGCATCGACATCCGTGCGCGCCGCCGTCAGAAACGACAGCAGCCCGCCGAGGCAGAATCCGACCGAGCCGATCTTGCCCTGCACCTGCGCAAGGCCGCGCGCAAAGCCGATGGTCGCCGCGATGTCCTCGACGCCCGTGTTCACGTCGAATGCGTTGTAGTACTTCAGCGCCTGCTGCCATTCGGCTTCGGTGCGATCGGTGAGTTCGACGTTCGGTTCGAGCCGCCAGAAAAGATCCGGGCACAGCGCGACATAGCCCTGACGCGCATATTCATCGCACGTTTCGCGCATGTCGGCGTTGATGCCGAAAATCTCCTGAAGCACGACCACGGCGGGCGCGGGCGTTTGCGAGGGATACGCGACATACGCGTCGAAATTGCCGTCGGGCGTGGAGATGCTGAGTGTGTCGGACATGGGAGTCTCCTCAACGATGGGCGAAGCACGGTGATCGCCGCATCATGATATAGAAACCCGTCCGCTCGAGTGGCGCCGCGAAGTGACCGCGCGCGTTGAGCGGGCCGCCGTGGAAGCGGCCCGGCATGGATCAGGGGCGGACCACTCATCTCGGCGATGATCGCGAGTCCACGGATGAATCGAGTGTATCGATCGATCGTGGCCTTGCATGCATGCCGCGCCAGACAAGCCCATGCCATGTCCCTTCTGCGAGGGTCGATTGTTATCGAATGGCTCGCGCGGCGAAAACCGCGCGTCCTCGTGGGCCTGCTGTCCCCGATTCTCGCGGGGTACCTCGTTCCGGCGCGTGCACGCACATCGCGCATATTGAGTGGTCTCTGGCCGGAAACATCGCTCCCGGCCAATCAATCTTCGGTGCAATGATCCGCGGCGATCCGCCAGAATGCCGTGCTTTGCGGACACGGAGCGCCCGGCGTGGCGTCGTCGCAACGCGCTCCCGAACGCGCGCGACCAAGCGTGGTGCGGCGCACATGCGCGTCCGTCGTTTCGCGCCGAAGCCTAGTTGCAGGACGCCGCCGCGACCGCGTGCATCAAAAGACGCTGCTACATTCGACGAAAAAATACGCTTCCCCGGGGCCGTCATGCGCAACAAGTTCGCCGTCGTCTGGATCTGGCTCTGCCTGCTTCCGCTCGCGTTCGATTTCAAGAGCGTGGAGGCATCGAGCAGAGTCGTCGACGTTCTGCTGACGGTGACGTCGATGGGCGCGGCCTGCGCGATTCTGCTCATCGCACCGCGTTTCGCGCGCCGCTCGCGCATGCGCACGTTGGTCACGTCGCTCTTTCTGCTGACGATCGTCGGCAGCGTCGCCACGCAATGGCTGCAAGGCAACGACGCCGGCAGCTACGCCCGCGTGATCCTGCCGTTCCTGCTGATGCTGCTCGGCTATTTCGTCGCCTGCCGTCCGTGGGATGCGCGCCGTCTCGAACAGATCGAACGCGCGCTGATCGGGTCGATGATCGCATCGCTCGTGTTCAGCGCCGGCTTCGAGATCGCGATGACCGATGGCCCCGTCAGCATGAACCTTCGCGTCGCGCCGGTCACGTTCCTCTGCCTCCAAGGGCTGCTGCTGCACGAATTCATCTTCGCGCAGCGCATCACGAAATCCGCCGTGCTGCTCTTTCTCGCGACGATCGTCATCGAGATTCTGTTCGGCACGCCGAGCCTTCTGGCCGGCACCGTGCTGCTGATCGTCTACGCGACGTGGCTCGCCGCGCCATCGATGCGCCACTTCTTCGCCACCGGCCTGCGCGCAACCGTGATTCTCGCGCTGCTCGCCGCGATGTCCACCGCGACGGTCACGTTCTTCCCGGCCATCGCGCAGCCCTGGATGCAGCGCATGTCGTTCGTGCAGGACGCGCCGCCCGTGCGCGATCCGGTCGCCATCGCGCGGCTCGCGGAAATGAAGGACCAGGTCGATCAGACGACGTCATCGGCGCTGTCGACGCTCGTCGGCATGGGCTATGGACACGACTATCGCTACGCGCCTTCGTATCTGCCCGATCTTGCCGATCAGATCAGCGCGAAGGATTTCTACGCGTTCAGGAAATGGGCCGCCGGCCACGACTTCTGGGTCTATCAGTTCTTCGCGGGCGGTGTGCTCTTCGGGCTCGCGCTGCCGATCGCCATTCTGTGGGCGCTGTCGCGCGGCTCGCGTGCGTATCGCGCGTGGCGTCACGGCACGCCCGATGCGCCCTGGCTGCCCGTGCTCGGCCGCGCGCTCTTCGTGCTCGCGGCGCTGCCCGCGGCATCGATCGGCGGCAATCCGCTCGGCGAGCGCTTTGCGGGCATCGTGTTCGGGGTCGCGCTGGGTCTCGTCGTCGCGTCGTATGCGCGCATCGCGCACGGAATACAGGCGCGCGCCGCCGAAGCGGCCGGGCGCACCGCGCAGAGAAGTCCGTTCTATGGCGCGCCGCCCGTCGAGCCGCTCACGGAGATGCTCCCGGCGAACCCGCCGCGCGCGTCCGGCTCGCTGCCCGCGCAATAACGTCTACCGGCTCACTGCGCGGGCAGATGCGCCCGCAGATATGATGCGAAGCCGTTCTGAACGGAGATGATTTTCGTCGCGCAGTCGTCGAAGTCGGAGCCGCGCACGCGCTCGTCCTCGTACATGCCCTTGCATTGCGCGAAGAGCGAGATGGTCGCGCCGTTGCCGCTCGCGACGCGCGTCGCGGAGAACACCGGCTTGCCCGAACCCGAAGGCACTTCGGTTTCGATGGCGGCATCGTCGGCGCGGGTCAGGCGTTCCTTCGAATTCTGCTCGACGTAGGTCTTCGTGAGCTTCCAGGCCGCATCGCACTGCGCGGCGTCACGGCACGCGACGGTCGCATTGCGTTGGGCCGTGTCGAGCGATTGCTGCGAGAGCAGGAACGTGCGCTCTTTCTGCTCCTCCTTCTCGGCGGACGAGCAGGCGGTGAGAACGATCGATGCGATGGCGAGTGCGATGAGCTTTTTCACGGGCGGAAAGCCAAAAGACCAGGTCGGACGGCGATTATAACGACGCCCGCTTTCGCCGCGCGAAAACGCGGCTGTATCGATCGACCGGGAGGTGACGCATGAAGCACGCATTACGCGCGGCGTTTTTGTCGCTGGCTCTGGGCGCGCTCGCGCCATCGTTGGCGCATGCGGACGATCTCGCCGATGCATCGTCGATGGACGCGCTGCTCGGGCAGCAAAACGGTTATGTGGGGCATCCGGCAGGCGGGGCGCGGCTGCGTCCGGACACGCGCAAGACCGGCGCGAAAGCGCTGATGAAGCCGCGAAGCGCGGCCGCGACGCTCTATCCGGCGCCTCCGGGTCTCAAGGCGCCGGCGTCGAATGCCGCGCGAGCGCGCGACATCTACAAGTCGCCGTATTGAGGGTGTCTACTCCGCGATGCTCTCGTAGCCGTAATACCCTGCGTAGGTGCTGCCCATCAACACCTTCGATTGCGGCACGTCGGTGAGCAGCACGCCTTTCATGTGCACGCCGCCGTGATACAGGCGCTTCATCGTTTCGCCGATTTCCTGCACCTGATTCTTGCCGTGCCGCACGACGAGCAGGCTCGTGCCCGCGTGCCGGCCGACGACGGTCGCGTCGGTGACGGCAAGAACCGGCGGTGTATCGATGACCACGAGATCGTAGCGCTGCTTCAGCTCGCCCAGAATCTCGCCGAGACGATCGCTCGCGAGCAGTTCCGCCGGATGCGACGGCAGCGAGCCCTTCGGAATCAGATCGACGCCCGGCAGCACGTCGTGGATGATGACGTCGGTCGTGTCGGCGCCCATCAGCACTTCGGAGAGACCGGGCGAATGGCGCACGCCGAAATGCGAGTGGATATCGCCGCGGCGCATGTCGGCATCGATCAGCAAGACGCGCTTTCTCGTCGACGCGACGAGCGTCGCGAGATTCGCCGACAGAAACGATTTGCCCGCTTCGGGCCGCGAGCCGGTCAGCATCACGACGTTGTTGCGCGCCTCGCCGAGCTGCAGTTGCAGCGACGTGCGCAGGCTGCGTATGCCTTCGACGGCCGCATCCTCCGGCGCCTGCGCGGCGAGCACGTGCAGCCCTTCGCGGCGCATGCCGACCTGGCGCTGCAAGCGAAGCTGCTGCGTGCTGCGCGGCACGATCGCGAAGACGCGCGTGCCCAGTTGCCGTTCGATATCTTCGGGTCGCTCGACGCCGCCCCACAACGACTTGCGCACGAACGCCGCGATGATGCCGAGCACGAGGCCGATGGCCGCCGAGATCAGGATCACGAGCGCGCGCTTCGGACGCACGGGATCGTCGGCGGGCTGCGCGAGATCGACGATGCGCACATTGCCGACCTGCCCCGCCTTCGCGATACGCAGTTGCTGCACGCTGCTCAGCAGGTTCGTGTAGAGCTCGCTGTTCGAGCGCACGTCGCGCGTGTAGCGCAGCGCGGTCTGCTCGGTATCGGGCAAGGTCGACACGTTCTTGCCGAGACGCGTCTGCGCGGCGGTGAGCGATGCGATCTGCGCATCGAGCGCCTGCACCGACGGATGATTCGCCGTGAATCGCAGCGACAGCTCCGCGCGCTGCTGCTGAAGATCCGAGAGCTTCGTCTTGTTGTCGACGATCTGCTGCAGGAGCAAGCGGCTTTCCTCGGAGAGATCCACCGAACCCTGCTTGTTGCGAAACGCGCTCAGGCGTTGCTCGGCATCATCGAGCTGCTTCTTCACGAGAGGCAATTGCTGCTCCAGAAACGCGAGCGTTTGCTCCGCTTCCGCCGAGCGCTTTTGCGTATCCTGCTGCACATAGCGGTTAGCAATGTTATTGACGATCGCGGCAATTTGCTTCGGATTACTACCTTCCAGAGATACGCCGATGATCCCGGACTGCAATGCGGTCTCCGCCACGGTCAGCCGCTGCTGAAGACGATCGATGGTCGTGATCGTCGAGAAGCGTTGCAGTTCGAACTGCACGCCGGGCTTGCCGTCGAGCTTGTCGACCTTGAGCGTCACCGGGCCTTGCGGCGTCGCGCCCGACGCTTCCTGACCGACGTGGCCGGCAAGCACGCGCAGGCCGTTCACATCGCGCAGTTCGTATGCGCCGCGCTCGCCCGCGATGAGCGTGAACTTTTTATCGTAGAGTTCCTTCGGGGTGTCGAAGAGCGGCACGTCGATGGCTTCGCCGCCCCACGCGAAACGCGACAGATAGCCCGGCGGAATCGGCCGGTTCAGCATCGCGAATACATTGGCGACGAGCTTGCCGATGACCGGAAACGCGCGCGGCGCAGCGTCGATGTCGAGATGCAGACGCCGCACCGTATCCTCGATGACGAGTCGCGAGCGCAGGAGTTCGATCTGCGCGGCGGTCGGCGATTTCGCCTCGCTCAGTTGCGGAACGACGGCCTGCAGCGCCTTCGCGCCGGCGTTCGCGCTGTTGTTGGCGGCGGCGGTTTCGTCGACCTGGATCATCGCGTCCGCCTTGTAGGTCGGCGGCGCGAGATAGGCATAAGAGGTTCCGAGCGCGACCACGGCGAGCATGACGAGCGTCACGAGCTTCCAGTTGCGCATCACCGCGGCCAGATAATCGGACAGGCGCAACTCGTCGCCCGTCGATACATCCACGTACCGCGTATCAAAGTTCATCGCCATGATCTCGCTCGCTTATATTTTTTAAGTCGAACCGTGATACTCCGGCGCGCCCCGCGCGCGCCGGTCAGACACTTGCTGTCAAGCGCTTACTTCGTCAGCACGGCCGCCGTCAAACCAGCGTTGATCGCCGGCAGGAGCAGGTTGAGCACGCGCGAGAAGCGCACGAGGCCGTTGTTGTCCACGTAGACGACGTCATGCGGCTGAAGCTCGAAGTTGTTCGCGAGCAGCATCGCCACCGGCGAAATCGCGTCGAGCTTGTAGACCTCCGGCTGGTCCGTCGCGCCATTGCGGATCACGTACAGCTCGCGCGGGTTCGACGTTTCCGGATTGAAGCTGCCCGCCTGCGAGATCGCATCCGACAGCGTGAGCTTGCCGTTGCGCATCGGGATGACGGTAGCCGGCTTGGTCACTTCGCCCATCACGTAGACGCCGTTTTCGTCGCGCGAATCGACGCGCAGCGCATCGCCCGGCTTGAGCATGATGTCCGACGGGCTGCGGCCCTTCGACGTCATGCCGGCCATGTTGATGTGATACGTGACGCCATCGCGGATCAGCGTGACGCGGCTCTGATCCGCCGTCGTCGCGAAGCCGCCCGCGCGGCCGATGGCCTCGGTGAGCGTCATCGGAATGTCGTTGATCTGCTGCGAGCCCGGCGTGCGCACGTCGCCGTCGATATACACCTGCGACGCGCGGAACGAAGCGACGCGCACCGTCACCTGCGGCTTCACGAACACCTTCGAGAGCTCGTTGTACAGCTCGCGCTGAACCTGCGTCTCGGTCTTGCCCGCGACATGCAGCGAGTGATTCACGTACGGAAACTGCAGATTGCCGTCGGCATCGACGACGAAGCCCGGCGCGGCATCCGACGTGCGCGTCTGGTTGGCGGGCTGGCCGAGCGCTGCGACGAGCTCGGGGTGATCCCACACCGTGATCTGCAGCACATCGCCGACGCCCAGCTTGTAAGGCGCGGGCTTGCCGTAAAGCGACGCGTTCGGATCGTTGCCCGGCGCCGGCTGCGCCATGCGCATCTTCTTCACGAGCGCGGCGTCGATCGTCGTGATCGGGATGTTGGTGGTCGTGGCCGGATCGCCCTGATCGTTCGATGTCTCGACGAGCTGGGCGGGCTTTTCCATGTGCATGCCCGGCGAAAGTCCGCAACCCGTCAGGATCACGGCGATGGAAGCTGCCGCAGCCACGCTCGTGAGGCGGAAGATACGCGACACGTTGGTGTTGGCGGCCATGGAGGTGGTGCCCGGTTGTTGTTGGTTGTGCATAATGGTCGTCCCCTGCATCAGTAAGCGTTGGTGTGGCGTAGTCCCTTGAAGATCGTTGCGGCGATAATTCTCATGTCGAGGCCGAACGACCAGTTACCCAGATAGTACAAATCGTGAGCGACGCGTCCTTCCATCTTTTCGATCCGATCCGTTTCCCCACGAAAACCGTTGACCTGGGCCCAGCCGGTGATGCCTGGCTTGATCCGGTAACGATGGATGTACCCCGATACGACCTTCTGATACAGGTCGTCATGTTCGAGCGCGTGTGGACGCGGGCCCACGACCGACATGTCGCCACGCAGAACGTTGAAGAACTGCGGCAGCTCATCGAGGCTGGTGCGGCGCAGAAATGCCCCGACACGGGTCACGCGCGGATCGTTGCGCGTGGCCTGCTGGAGCACTCCGGCCTGTTCCGTGTGCATGCGCATCGAACGGAACTTGTAGATGGTGAAGACGCGGCCGTCCGCGCCCTTGCGGCGTTGCCGGAAAAACACCGGCCCGCGCGACGTGAGCTTGATGGCGAGCGCAATGCAGATAAGCGCCGGCGAAACCGCGATGATCGCGCCGAGCGCGAACACGCGGTCGAAGAGTTCCTTTTGCAGCTGCGCCGATGCCGACAGCGGCGACGCGACCAGATTGATCGCGGGCTGGCCGAGCAGATCCGTCACGCCGCTTTCGAAGAGCGCGAGGCTGCGCACGTCGGGAATGAAACGCACGTTGATGAGATCGTCGCGGAATTCGTTCACGAAACGCAGGATCGTGCGTTCCTCGGAAAGCGGCAGCGCAAGCCAAACTTCATGCACGTTCTGCGTGCGCACGAAGGCGACGAACGCGTCGAAGTCGTCGTAGACCGGCACACGCGTATTCAGGCGCGCCTTGCCTGCCGCCGCGTTGAACGCCGCGCGCATGCGAAAGCCCGTGTCCTGCGAACGCTCGATCTTGCGAAGGATCGAATCGCAATGTCTGCCGCAACCGACGATCGCCACCTGTTGCAGGTTCAGGCCCGCGTTGCGCATATGCGCGAGGATCGCGTGCGTGATGAGACGGCCGGCGATCATGAGGCCGCCGGACATCGCGGTCCAGTAGGCGAACCAGAGGCGCGACACATAGTCGAGGCGATGCAGCGAGAACATCAGCGCGAGCGCGCAGCCCTGCACGACGAGCCAGCCGAGCGAGACCTGGCAGGCAAGCTGAAGCTTGCTGCGGCCGCGCCACGACTGGTAGACGCCGAATCCAGGAAAGAGCGCGAGCGAGAACGCCGCCGCGAATGCGACGAACGCCACCGAATAGGTGTGTGCCTCGATGTACTCGAACCTGATTTGCGACGCCACTGCCGCACCGCCGACGATCATCACGACGTCGAACAGGCGCGCGAGCAATCCCTGTAAATCGCGCATGTTTTTATCCCCGGAACGCAATCAGCCCTTTACCGCCCCTCTCCGGTCTCCTCCTCGCGTTGGCCCGTCTTTTTAGAATGAAAGCCGTTGCAAGACACTCTGCTGCCTGATCCGTCACGCCATCGCCCGTCGAGCCGTCAACTGCGCCCGTAGGTATCGTCGAAGCGAACGATGTCGTCTTCGCCGAGATAGCTCCCCGACTGCACCTCGATGATCTCGAGCGGCACCTTGCCCGGATTCTCCAGACGATGCCGCACGCCGAGCGGAATGAACGTCGATTCGTTCTCGCTCAGAAGAAACTGTTCTTCGCCACGCGTGACGAGCGCCGTGCCGCACACGACGATCCAGTGTTCCGCGCGATGGTGATGCATCTGCAACGACAGCTTCGAGCCCGGCGACACCACGATGCGCTTCACCTGGAAACGCTCGCCGTGCTCGATCGAATCGTAGAAACCCCACGGACGGCGCACCTTGCGATGCGTGTCCGCCTCGGGCGCATGCTGCTCGCGGATGCGCGCCACCAGCCCCTTGATGTCCTGCACGCGCGAACGGTCCGCGACGAGCACGGCGTCGTCCGTCTCGACGACGATCACGTTGGTCGTGCCGACGCACGCGACGAGCCGCCCGCCTTCGGAGCGCGCATAGCTCGACGTCGCGCCTTCGAACACCACGCGGCCGCTCGCGACGTTGCCCGCCTCGTCCTTGTCCATCGCGTCCCACACGGCGTCCCACGAGCCGAGATCCGACCAGCCCGCGACGAGCGGCACGACGATGCCGTCGCACGGCTTCGTCGGCGTGCCGATGTGCTCCATCACGGCATAGTCGATCGAGTCGGACGGCGCGCGGCCGAATTGCGCCGCGTGCGGACGGAAGAACTTGCCGTCCGCTTCGCCTTCCTGCGCGGCGGCCGTGCAGGCCGCGTACATGTCGGCGTTCAGTTGTTGCAGCGCTGCGAGCCACACGCTCGCGCGCACCACGAAAATGCCGCTGTTCCACCAGTACGTGCCCGCCGCGACGTATTGCGCCGCGAGTTCGGCCGCCGGCTTTTCGACGAAACGGTCGATTTCGTGCGCGCCGTCATCGAGCGCCGCGCCCAGACGGATATAGCCGAAGCCGGTGTCGGGACGCGTCGGCGGAATGCCGAGCGTCGCGATCACGCCGCGCTCCGCGTGCTCCGCCGCAATCGCGATCGCGCGATGCAGCGCCGGAATATCGGCGATGGAGTGATCCGCCGGCATCGCGACCATGATCGCGTCCTCGCCGTTCTTCACGGCGGCGAGCGCCGCGAGCGTCAGCGCGGGCGCGGTGTCGCGGCGCGCCGGCTCGACGATGATGCGGGCATCGACACCCGCTTCGCGCGTCTGCTCTTCCGTCGTGAAACGATGCTCCTCGCCGCACACGATGATCGGCTCGCCGTCGACCTTGAAGTCGCCCGAGAAGCCTTTCAGCCGCGAGACGGTAGCCTGCAACAACGAGTCACGCCCGACGACGCCGATCAGCTGCTTCGGGAATTGTTCACGCGACATCGGCCACAGGCGCGTGCCCGAGCCGCCGGCGAGGATCACAGGGACGAGGCGGCGGCACGGCCCGGCCAACCTGGCCGGGCCTGCCTCAACGCCTGCTGCTCCCTGCTTCACCCCACTCTCCGTGCGTGCTTCATTCGTCATAGAGGACTCCTGCCTGCCTGTTCATACGGACGATGATGCCGTCCGGGAAATGATTAAGTGCCGGACCGATCGGGTCCGGCCAAAGGTCCGACGTTTTACGCCATCGTCGGCGCCTGAGCGGCCCACGTCACATTGGCGCGCGGGTCAGCCGTTCGCCTCGCGTCTGCTCTGCATCCGGTATTCCGTCGGCGAGATCAGGAGACGCTTGCGGAAAATCTTCGCGAGCCGGTCGCCGTTGCCCATGCCGCTTCTGCGCGCGATCTTGTCGACCGGCAACTCCGAATCCGTCAGAAGCGCACAGGTCACGGCGAGGCGCGCCTGCAGCAAATAATCGGATGGCGTGATGCCCATCTCGATCTTGAAGCGGCGCAAAAAGTTGCGCTCGCTCATCGCGGCCACCTGCGCCGCATCGACGACCGAAATCGGCCGTTCGCAGTTGTCCTGCAACCAGCGCGCCGCCGCGCGGATCTTGTCGCCCGCGGACGCCGCGCCGCTGTCGCCAAGAATCGACACGAGCTTCGCCGCCGATCCCGGCATCAGACGTTCCGCGACGCTGCGCGACACGTCGATGCCCAGATCGCGCTTCACGATCATGAGCGCGCCCTTCATCGACTCGTAGCGGTCGCCGGCGTCGCCCTGCTGGTCGTCGCGCACGAGCTGCATCGCGTTGCCGTAGCGCGCCTGCGCGTCCTGCGCCTGACCGATGCCGGCCGCGTCGAGCACCTTGCGGCCCTCGGAGACGGCCCGCACGACCGTGGTCTTCGACTGCACGCGCCGCAGCCATTCGATGATGCGATCGTCCTTCGCGGCTTCATCCGCGCCGCGTCCGCCGGCCACGAAGAGCGCGTCGAAGCCGCCGTAGTGGCGCGCATCCAGCCCGTCCGTCCACACGCGCACCGACGACGAACACGCCACGTTGCCGCCCTCGACCGACAAAAAGCGCACGTCGTAGGTGCAGTCCGGCCGCACCTTCGCCGACGACAGCTCGTTCGCCATGTGGAAGACCTCTGCGACGATCCCTGCGCCGAGCAGGGAAAAGCCCTCGAAGAGCAGGATCGCGACCTGACGAACTTCGGTCTGCGAGGCTTTCGTCGCGGGTGGCGTCCAGCCCATGACGGCGGGTTCAAGCGTGGCGTAAGGCATGGTCATCCTCTGCAGCTTTGCTTCCTGGAAGGTGCGCAAGAGTTTCTCGGCCATTGCGGCGCATCAATGGACTTTCCCGAACTTCGCCGGGTTGCCGTGACCGATTGGAACGGAGTGTTGGCGGAATCGATCCGCTGGCTTGAATAATAAGCAGACAATCTTTTTTGTGCTCTAGATTTTCGCGCTTAAACCACAAAATCTGTCCTGATATGAGGGTGAGCGCACATTGATATCCTTCCCCAAATTCCGGAAAGTCTGCATTCAAAGCAAGGATAACCACTCCGATTTGTCATACAAACTTAAAGGCGATCGGTTAGTGCAAACGGGTTTCCGTGCCGCCAGATCGGACACGCCATCAGCCGCAAAGCCCTGATCTACGGCCCTGTGCGGGTTGGCGGGCGCGATGACCGCCAACCTGGATCGGCGAAATTGATTCATTTATGAAACATGCAACGCCGTCAAAGCGAAGTTTCGAAGCGCCGAAATCGGAAAATTTTGGTTTAACCGTTACATTTAGGAACCGGATGTAATTGAAATTTCAGCCGCCGATTAAAAAGACCGATCGGATTGCCGATTAATCAACGGCGATTTTCCATTACCCGAATTCAGCAGCCGCGCACGATATTAGATTAAGCATTTCGATTTTTATTCAACGGCATAATCCAGTATTTTCATATGAGGTTTGATGCTGCATCGCAACGTACGCATGTCGGCGCCAGCCCTGCGTGCACGCGGGACTTCGGCACTGTCACCGTCCGCCATCGGCTAGTGTTTTGCGGCGGCGCACGCTGCGACACTATTTCTCGAATCGTCCAATCAAAGCGTTTCAATCTTCGGTCGAAAACCGCTAAATCGACGCGCGCGTTCGCGGCCACTGCACCGATGATTTTTCTCTACCGGATGAACTTGCGAATCGGTCAAGATTGCCGCTTACATGACGATTGCGCAGACCGATGCTCGTCAGGCTTGCTTGTTTCATTCGTGAAGTTCGCCGGACGCGCGCCCGATGGCGTTCACTTTCGCAACGCGGCAGGGCGCCCGTACATCGCCCGAATTCCGCCTGCGCCGGTACCGAGATCATCTGCCAACAGTTCGTCAATTTCGGACTCGGGACGCGGCGGCCGCCGGGCGCCGCGTATAGTGCGAGCCATGTAAGCTCACTTTCCCGTTACTTTCGGTCCTGCATGGAGGGACCCCGGCCACACGCATTTCACGCCGGCCGCGGTTCGCACAGGGGAGAAGTCGATGGTGTACGCCAATGGTACGGGCAGGCTTCAGGTCGTGCGCGCGGTGGCGCCCGACACGCCGTCCGCCGATATGGCCAGCGCGGCGAAACGAATCGGCGTTCTGATCTTCGAGGATTTCTCGCTCGTCGAAGTCAGCTCGATTTCCGAGGTCTTCTCCGTCGCGAATCAGGTGCAACCGCCCGCCGATGCCAGCGGCCACGCGGAAGCGCCGAACTATTCGCTGCTGTTTCTATCGAGCGATGGCGGCAGCGTCGCGAGCAGTTGCTCGATGCGCATCTGGACCGAAAGCCTCGAAACGCGCTGGATGAACGCCTGCGACGCGCTGTTCATCGCGGGCGGCGTGGGCGCGCGGCATGCACGCAACGATGCCATGCTGAAGAAGCGGCTCGCGCGCGTCGCGCCGAAGATTCCGTTCATCAAGGCGATCGGCGAAGGCGCGCAGATTCTCGCCGCGGCCAGTCTCGACGTGCAGAACCGCACGCTTCCGCCGGCGTTGTCGAATCCGCTTTTCGTCGCGGAACAAACGCTCACGCTCGACGATCCGAAAGGACCGATCGCGGCGGCGCTGTCGATCATCAAGCGCGATCACGGCGCCGCGCTCGCGCGTGAAGTCTCGGAGCGCTCGATTCCCGGCGCGTGGCAAAAGCTCGCCACCGTGCTCGACGATACCGAAGCCGGCGGCGTGCGCCAGAAGATCGACGCGGCCGCGCGCTGGCTCCGCGAAAACTACGTGCGGCCGATTTCGATTACCGATGCCGCACGCGTCGCCGCAATGAGCGAGCGCAATTTCCTGCGCCGGTTCAAGGCGCAGATCGGGCTGACGCCCTCGGAATATCTGCTGCGCGCGCGGCTCGATGCGAGCTGCATGCTGCTGGCCGCGACCGATCTTCCCATCGACAAGATCGCGCGGCGCTGCGGCGCGGGCAGCGGCGACGGCCTTGCGAAAATCTTCCGCAAGCGGCTCTCGATTTCGCCGACCGAATACCGCATGGCGGGCCGCCGGAAACAGAGCGACAGCTCGTAAGCGGATTCGCTCAGGCCCACGAGCCGACCTAAAACGGATACGCATGGAATCAAAGGTACTCTGGACGCTTTCGAACCTCGGCGATGCGGCCTTTCTTCTTCCGCTCGCGCTCGTGTGCGCACTGTGGCTGCGCACCGTCGACGCACGCCTCGCGCTGCGCTGGGCCGTTCTGCTCGCGATCGGCATGGGCCTCGTCGGTCTCTCGAAGATTCTCTACGCCGGTTGCGGCGTCGAGATCGCCGTCATCCAGTTGCGCATGATCAGCGGTCACACGATGCTCGCCGCGTCCATCTACACCGTCGCGGGCGGATTGCTGCTGGGCGGCCTCGGCGGCGGCTGGTATCGGCTGGGCGCAGCGGGCGGACTCGCGCTCGCGGCGGCGGTCGGGGCGAGCCGCATCGCGCAGGACGTGCACACGCCCGCCGAAGTCGTCGCGGGCTGGGTGCTCGGCGCGGTCATCGCCGCCCTCTTCCTCTCGCGCGTTTTCGAACAGCCGCGCAAGATGCCGCGCGCGCTCGCGGCGGGTTGCGCGCTGCTCGCCGTGTCGTCGATCGCCTACGGCCATCACGCGCCGTTTCAACGGATGATCGAACACTACTCGTGGTGGCTCTGTCAGGGCATCGGGCTCTAAAGCCTGTTCGCTTGAGACGCGTGTGCGGTCGATCCCAAGTATGATCGTCGCGTGAAAATTGCAGGCTGTTCGTTCGCGCGCCCATCGACGCGTGCGATCACGTTTTTCGGAACCCGGGCATGGATCGCTTCCTTGCAATGAAAGTCTTCGCGCGCGTCGTCGAGGCGGGCAGCTTCTCCAAAGCCGCCGACGCCCTGCGTCTGCCGCCCGCAAGCGTCTCGCGCACGCTGCAGGCGCTCGAAGCGCATCTCGGCGCGCGCCTCATCAATCGCACGACGCGCAGCATCAGCATCACCGAAGACGGCGAAGCCTATTACGAGCGCTGCGTGCGCGTGCTCGGCGAAGTGGACGACATGGAAGCGTCGCTAGCGCATTCGAAGCTGAGTCCCAAGGGCAACGTGAAAGTCAGCCTGCCGCAGGTCATGGCGAAGAACACGATCATTCCCGCGCTGCCGGAATTCTTCGCCGCGTTTCCGGATATCGGCGTCGAGCTGCTGCTCACGGACCGGCAAGTGGATCTCGTCGAGGAAGCGGTCGATTGCGTCGTGCGCGTGGGCGCGGTCGGCGATGTCGGGCTGGTCGCCAAACGCATCGGCGCTTATACGCAGATCACGTGCGCGTCGCCGGGCTATATCGCGAAGCACGGCGAACCGACATCGCTCGAAGAACTCGAACAGCATCTCGCCGTCGGTTACGTGCTGAACAACTCGGGGCGCGTGCGCAACTGGGAATTCGTCGTCGATGGCGAGACGCGCACCGTCGCGCTGAAGCACAAGATCGCCGTGAACGATGGCGATTCGTACATCGCCGCGGGCGTCACGGGCCTCGGGCTGATTCAAGGTTCGAGCTACACGCTCGATCCGCTGATCAAAAGCGGCGCGCTCAAGGAAGTGCTGAAGGAGTATCCGTCGTATCCGCGCGTGGTGTCGGTGCTGTACGCGGCCAACCGGCATCAGCCGCGACGCGTGCGCGTGTTCATCGACTGGGTTGCGGAGCTGTATGCCCGCCTGCCGACGTTTCAGGTAAGCAAGGGGCGCTGAGCCCGGGCGTTGTCCACGACACATCGCGCGCGAACGGCATCGCGCGCCAGTCGTACTCGCGATACGCGCGCTCGAGCGCGTCGAGATCCGCCGGGCGCGCGCTCGCGTGAATGCCTCGCAGATGCGGCAGGCCGAACTCGACGGCGACGCAGTTCGCGTAATCGCGCGCGCGCATGGACGCGGGAATCGTCGTGAAGAACGCGGTCGTCGGAATGTCGAAGCCCGCGCCGATGTGCAGCGCCGCCGTGTCCGCCGTGACGAGATAGCGCGCGTGCCCGATCCACGCGAGGAAGTCGTCCGTGTTCGTGCAAAGCGGCGCGATATCGCGATAGCGCGGATGATCGACCGCGCCGAATCCCATCACCGGAAGGCCGGTTTCATCCGCGAGACGCGCGACGATGCGCCCGCGCATCGATGCCGGAATGCTGCGCACCGGCGTGCTCGCGTCCGGACAAAACAGCGCGTAAGGCGCACTGTCGATGGCGTTGAGCGGCACATCGGCGAGCCAGCGATTGCGTTTGTCGCCGGCGGCGATGCCGGATGGCGCGACGCCCATCGCCCAGAGGAAGAAGTCGATCATCGGCATCGAGGCGAAGCGCGGCCAGAAAAGCTGATTGCCGATGTCGATCGTCAATTCGCCGGCAGGCAGGCTCGCGAGCGGCACGGGCAGCTCGACGACATCGCCCGCACGCGGCGCGGCGAGTTCATAGAGCCGCTGCACATGACGCGGCGCGCGCGCCGGCCGGTAGATCGTGAATCGAAGATGCGGATAAAGGCGCTTCACGGCGAAGAGCGCCGCCAGCCCGATGATCGAATCGCCGAGCGTCACGCCGAATGCGTTGACGAGATGCACGCGACGCGCGCGCGCGTAATCAGGATCGAAGGGTTCGCGGTCCGCGTTGAGGATGCTGGCGGGCAAGGCGGAGAAACCGGCGGCATCGGCGTGCGCGACTTCGAGATCGTACGGCGCGACGATCTCGCCGCGCGGCGACAACAGCGAGCCCGCGTGGGTCAGCGCATGAACTTCGTCGAGCGTCGTCATGCGTGACCCGCGTGCGGTCAGAGCGCCGCGCCGCGCTCGTTCGCCGCCTTTGCGACGGGCACGCTTTGCAGCACAGGCAGCGTCGCCGTCTGATACTCGGGCACCCAGCGGCGCAGATCGCGCCGCACTTCTTCATCCGACAGCACGCGATGCTGCATGAGCCACGGCAACAGTTCGTCGATGAAATCGTTCGGCACGCCCCGCGCCTGTGCGATCCGCAGTTTGGGATGCGGCGTGCGCGTGGTGGTTTCGTCGTCGGCGAGGAGCTCTTCGTAGAGCTTTTCGCCGGGACGCAAACCCGTGAACGTGATGCGGATCTGCTCTTCCGTGAAGCCGTATAGACGAATCAGATCACGCGCGAGATCGACGATCTTCACCGGCTGGCCCATGTCCAGAATGAAGATTTCGCCGCCGCGCCCCATGCTCGACGCCTGCAGCACGAGCTGCGCGGCTTCCGGAATCGTCATGAAAAAGCGCGTGATCTCCGGATGCGTGACCGTGACCGGCCCGCCCTTCGCGATCTGCTGCTGGAACTTCGGAATCACGCTGCCCGCGCTGCCCAGTACGTTGCCGAAGCGCACCGTCTCGAACTGCGTGCGCGGCGCGGATTGCTGCAGCGCCTGGCACGCCATCTCGGCGAGACGCTTTGAGGCGCCCATCACATTGGTCGGGTTGACGGCCTTGTCGGTGGAAATCAGCACGAAATGGCGCACGTCGTGGCGGATCGCCGCGCGCGCGACGCGCAGCGTGCCGAGCACGTTGTTGCGCACCGCCTGCCACGCGTTCTGCTCTTCCATCAGCGGAACGTGCTTGTAGGCCGCCGCGTGGAAGACGATGTGCGGCGTGAAGCGCGCCATCGTCTGATCGAGCAGCAGCGAATCCTTCGCGTCGCCGACGACAGGAATCACCGAGCACTCCGGAAACTTCTCGTGCAGTTCCTCGATGAGGCGATACATCGCGTATTCGGAGAGATCGTAGGCGACGAGTTGCGCCGGCGAAAAGCGCAGAATCTGCCGGCAGAGTTCCGAGCCGATCGAGCCGCCCGCGCCCGTCACCATCACGACGCGCCCGTGCAGCAACTGCTCGACGTGCGGCATGTCGATCTTCACCGGCTCGCGCCCGAGCAGATCTTCGAGATCGATCTGCCGCACGCGCGACAGGAAGTTGCCGCCTTGCGTGAGCGGCGTGAGCGCGGGCAGCACCATGACTTTGACGCCCGCGCGCACGCACAACGTGGCGACGCGCCGCTGCTCTTCGACCGACGCCGACGGAATCGCGATGATCACGTAGTCGGTCTTCAACTGCTCGGCGACGCGCGGCAGATCGCCGAACGAGCCGAGCACCTTGTGCCCGAGCACTTCGCGGCCTTGCTTGGCGGGATCGTCGTCGAGCAAGCCGACGAGACGCCATTCGCTCGAACGCGCCAACTCGCGGGCGAGCATCGCGCCGGCCGTGCCCGCGCCGAGCACGATCACCGGCTTGCCCTGCCCGACGAGTCCGCCGTACAGATAGAACTCCTTGGCCGCGCGGTAGAGCGCGCGCGCGCCGCCCATCGCGAGGAACAGCAGGAGCGGCGAAACGATGAGCACCGAACGGGGAATGATCGGCGTCGGCTGCGACATCACCGCGCCCACCATCACGACGAGCGCGCCGACGACGATCGACTTCGAGATGCGCATCAGATCGGGCAGGCTCGCGAACACCCACATGCCGCGATACAGCCCGAAGACGCGGAAGACGACGGCGTAGACCGGCACGACCCAGAACAGCGCGTGCAGCGCGCCCTCGCGGAAATCATGCGGCACCGCGCCGTTGAAGCGCAGCAGATACGCCACGAACCAGGATCCGACGACGGCCACGAGATCGAAGCCGAACGCCCCCGCCGATAGCCATGTAGCCTTTATTCGATTCATCAGCTTGGACCCTCAAGATTGTCCGGAATGGCGCGTCTCATGACGCCGCCAATGCGCGTCGACCACCGCGCCCGCTGCCACAACCGCGACTGCCCAGCCCGCCACTGCCGCCCATTGCCCCGTGAAGGAGAACCACAGCGCCCAATTTGCGAGCATTATGCCCGCCAGCATGAACAGATACCATGTGAGCGCGGTGCGCGCGTGCCCCATCCCGAGGCGCACCATGCGCTGATAGTAATGCTCCCGATGCGCCTGCCAAAATTTTTCGCCACGCGCGAGACGTCGGAGCAGGGTCACCGTTGCATCGACGATGAACGGCGAAAACACCATTGCCGGAAACCAGACCGGCCACGCGCCGCGTTGCCAGCCCCAGTAGCCGAGCGCGCCCGCGAGAAATCCCAACGGAATAGACCCCGCGTCGCCCAGAAAAATCCGCGCCGGATGGAAATTGAGGGTCAGGAATCCGGCCGCCGCTGCCGCGATGGCCACGCTCGCCAGCCCCAGATCGGCCTGCGGCGCGGGTCCGGCGAGCGCCGCGAGCGCATAGCCGCCGAAGCCGAACAGCGCCATGCCGCCGGCGAGCCCGTCCGAGCCGTCCATGAAGTTGTAGAGATTGACGAGCCACAGCATCAGAAAGCCGACGAACGCGAGCGCCCACCACGGCACGCCCGCCGGGTGCGCGACGACGACGAGCGCCACCGCGACGATGTGCGCCGCGAAGCGCACGCGCGCGGGCAAGCCGCGGCGGTCGTCGATCTGCGACACGGCGGCGAGGAAAATCGCGCATGCGGCGACGAGCCACATCGACGGGGCCGCGACGAACAGCGCGATGACCGCGACCGGCACGATGCCCCAGCCGCCGACGCGCGGCGTGGGCCGTTCGTGCAGCGAGCGCTCGTTGGGGATGTCGGTGGCGAGACGCCACGCGAGGCCGGTGCGGATGAGCGTGCGCAGAATCAGCGCGCACGCGGCGAACGCCAGAACCGCCACCGCCGACGCGGTCAAAAGCGGCGAAGCTTCAAAATACGAGTGCAGCATGCGTTGTTATTGAGTTGTCGAAAACGAGGCCCTGGTCGTCCTGGCAATTCTTTTTCGGGAAAACCTCGAAGCATACGCGAATGCTCGCCGTGTTTAGTTTTAAATATCTGACGGATAAGGAAAATCGCGCCGACAGAAGCTGTCGGAAGTCTTGCAAATGCCGGTGTCGAAACAGCGCGTATTTTAACGTTCGCGCGTCGAACGGAACCAGGCGGCGGTGGCGGCGAGACCTTCATCGAGCGATTGCGGCGCCTGCCAGCCGAGCGTCTCGCGGATGCGCTTCGAATCGACGCGCAAGCTGCCGGTCAGCCGGTCGATCTGCGCGGTCTTGCCTGCCACGCGCGCGACGCCGCGCAACAGTGCGGCCGGCACCGGCACGAGCCGCGCGGGCTTGCCGAGATGCTCGCCGAGCTTGCGCGCGAGTTCGGCGACGCTCGGATCGTAGCCGTCGGTGACATGGAACACGCGGCCCACGGCGGCCGGATTGACCGCGCATTCGATGGCCGCGCTCGCCAGATTGTCGACGGACACGAGGCTGCGACGCGCATCGATCGCGCCGAGCGGCAACGGGATGCCGCGCGCGATGGCGCTCATCATCGCGAGGAAATTGGCGCGCACGCCCGGCCCGTAGACGAGCGGCGGCCGCACGATGGCGATCTCCAGTCCCGTGCGGCTGCCGAATTCGAGCAGCTTCACTTCGGCTTCCGCTTTCGAGACGCCGTAGGCATCGGGCGGATTGCGCGCGTCGTCTTCGGTGAACGGGCGGCCCGGATCGCTTTCGCCGAGCGCCTTGATGCTGCTCATCAGCACGAAGCGCGTGACGCCCGCGCGCCGCGCGGATTCGGCGGCGGCAAGCGTGCCTTCGACATTGACGGCGCGGTACGCGTCCAACACGGCCTGCGACTGCGCAGCGGCGTCGGCCATTACGTGGACGCGCGCGGCGAGATGGATCACCGCGTCGCAGCCCGCGAAGGCGTCCGGCGTGATGGATTCGAGACCGTCGATCGGGCGAACGTCGACGCCCGGCTCGCACTGCGCGCCGCGCCGCACGAGTCCCGTCGCGCCGATCCCGCGTGCGAGCAAGGCGCGGCTCACCGCGCGGCCGACGAAGCCGTTGGCGCCCGTGATCGCGATGCGTCGGCCGGTGTCGCTCATAGCCACTTCCAGCCAAAGCGATTGAAGAACCGGTACGCCGACGTGACGAAGAGCTTGATGTGCACCGAGCCTTTCCTGGCCGCGCCGCCGCCGTGATGCAGGATACGCACCGACGGCACGTACGCGATGCGTGCGACACGGCGCGTGCGCAGGCTCAGGTCGTAGTCTTCGAAATAGAGGAAATAGCGCGGATCGAAGCCGCCGAGCGACTTGAGCACATCGCTTCTGAAGAGCATGAAGCAGCCGCTCACGATCGGCGGATCCCACACGATGTTGTTCTCGCCGATGACATCGCGCATCTCGTAGCGCGCGAGGCGGCCCGCGAACGGCTTGCGCAGCGCGGACGGCAGAAAGCCGCGCACGAAGAGGTCGAGCACGGTCGGATAGCGGCGGCAGAGGAACTGCTGACGGCCATCGTCGCCGCCGATCCACGGCGCGAGCAGGCCGGTTTCCGGCGATCCGTGCAGGAAGGCGAGCGCGCGGCGCAGGCCGTCGGCATTGAGCTCGACGTCGGGATTGAGGATCAGGTGGAAGCGGCTGTTCGCGCGCGCGATGGCGAGATTGTGGCCGCGCCCGTAGCCGACGTTGCCGTGCCCTTTGAGCACGACGGTGTCGAATTCGGCGTCCGAGGGCGCCGGCAGGTCGGCGAGCTCGCCCGGATTGCCGTTGTCGATCAGATACAGGCACGGTCGGCCGGCGACGTCGTGCAACTGCGCAAGCGCGCTTTCGAGCGTTTCGACGGTGCGCGCGAGCAACGCAGCATCGGGCCGGTAGACGACGATGGAAATGCTGAGGGTGATCGGCGGGGCGTTCGCGTTCATCGGACAAATGGGGCGTCCGCGCCACGAAAGGAAAACGGACCGCAACGACGGGTGGAGGAGGTCAAGATTGTCCTTAATGTCGGGGGTTTCGGCAATGGCTGGGGTTGGCGAGCAGTCTGGCGTCGCGTCACGCGAACGTGCGGAACACGTAGCGCTTGTCGAGACGGTATTTGATGACGTAACCGATCGCCAGGCCGATGCATCCGCCTACGTAGCGCATCGTGGTCGTCCCGAAGATGTGATTGAAGCCGAATTCGACTCCCCAGAAAATTGCGGTCGTGACGAGTCCCATCGTCACGTAGAGCGTAAACATGGTCGCGTCGTGGCGCGCGTTCTCCGCCTTGAAGCGGAAGATCCATTTCTTGTCGAGCAGATACTTCACGACGAGGCCGACGCCCGTACCGACGAATACCGACAACAGGATGTGCCACGGACCGCTGTACATGCGCATGGAGAGGTCCTGCGCGCCGATGTTGGCGAGTGTCGCAATGGCGGCGAAGAAGGTGTAGAGCAGCGCGAGTTGCATGTGTTCGGAGCCAGGTTCGATGATTCGGCGAATGTTTGGCAGCGCTCAATCCGGCTACCCTGTCCGCAGTGAGCTGCCGCGCTTCGTCCGTGACACATGCGCAAGGCTGATTTTCATCAGACTTCACGCGAGCAGGCGAAGCTTCCTCAGGACAGTCGTCCCTCGACCTTTTAGTACGGGCTGCTTGGAGCAAAAATCGACACCATATACGATGTCTTTGAAAAACTCGACAAAGCCGAGGCTCGAAGCCGGGCGCGGCCACGCGCATGCGGAAGTCGCGCACGTACGTCATTGCGTTGATTCATGCAACACGAATAGCGCTTCTATATGCGCTCGCGCACACAGAAGCCCGGCTGACGAAGCATCGAAAATTGACGGGTCGCGGAGCATTGCGGGAACGGACTATGGTGCAACTGTTTGCGCTTTTATTTCGCAAACAAGGCATCCTGCCGCGACGAACGAACGGCCCTTGCTACACGCCAGGCCTGGTTCGGCCTCGCTGTGGGCTTACCCAATCACCTCATCGTGAATCGAATGAGCAAGCCCATCGTCGTCGATCTGGACGGTACGCTGATTCACTCCGACATCCTCGTCGAGAGCGGATTCGCGTTTCTGAGAGCGTTCCCGCAGAAGTTCTACAAACCGCTGCAATGGCTGACGAGCGGCGGCAAGCCCGGACTCAAGTCCCGGCTCGCGGAACACGTGAGCATCGACGTGACGACGCTGCCCTACAACACGCAGGTCGTCGGCTGGTTGCGGGAGATGCGCGCCGCGGGGCGCACGATCGCGCTCGCAACGGCCAGCCACGAATCCTTCGCGCGCCGCATCGCGGAGCATCTCGGCATCTTCGATCGCGTGTTCGCCACGAACGAGCAAATCAATCTCTCGGCGCATCGCAAGCGTGACCGGCTCGTCGCGGAATACGGCGAGAAGGGCTTCGACTACGTCGGCAATTCGCACGACGACATCGCCGTCTGGGCCGCCGCCGATCGCGCGTACGTGGTCAATCCGCATGCGGGCGTCGTGCGAGCCGCGTCGAAGCACGACAACATCGAGCAAGTCTTCGAGAATCGTCCGCCGACGTTCAAAGTCTGGGCGAAGTCGCTGCGGCTGCATCAGTGGCTGAAGAACGTGCTGGTTTTCATACCGCTGCTCGCGGGGCATCAGTTGAGATCGCCCGAGGCCGTCGGGTTCGCCGTGCTGGCGTTCTTCGCGTTCGGGTTGTGTGCATCGAGCGTCTATCTGCTTAACGATCTGCTCGATCTGCAGGACGACCGGCAGCATCCGGTGAAGCGCAAGCGCCCGCTCGCCGCCGGCACGATGCCGCTTGCGTGGGGCGTGGCGCTCTGTCCCATCCTGCTCGTCGCCGCCTTCTCGATCGCGCTGACTTTCCTGTCGTGGAAATTCAACGCGTGGCTCCTCGGCTACTACATGCTGACGCTCGCCTATTCGCTCGCGCTCAAGCGCCAGGTGATGATCGACGTCGTCGTGCTCGCCGCGCTGTACACGTCGCGCATCGTCGCCGGCGCCGCGGCGATCCACGTGCCGCTCACCTTCTGGCTGCTCGCCTTCTCGATGTTCGCGTTCCTCAGCCTCGCGCTCGTCAAGCGCTACACCGAACTTCACGCGATGATGAAAGCCGGACGCGAAGGCGCGCGCGGACGCGGTTATCTGGCGAGCGATCTGCCCATCGTGTCGTCGATGGGAACAGCGTCGGGCTATCTTTCGGTGCTCGTGCTCGCGCTGTATATCCAGGACGATCGCACGACGGCGCTTTACCGGCATCCGCAATATATCTGGATGGTCTGTCCGCTGATGCTCTACTGGTTCAGCCGCACATGGATCATCACGCATCGCGGCAAGATGAACGACGACCCCATTGTGTTCGCGGCGCGCGACCGGATCAGTCAGCTCGTCGTCGCGCTGTGCGGCTTCGCGTTCTGGCTCGCGATCTGAGCGATGAGCGAACTGCTTTCCTGGGGCCGCTACCCGCGCCTGCCGCAGACCGCGCACGCCGCGCACTGGCGCGATGAAGCGCAGGCGCAATGGCGTGACGTGCAACGCGAACACGGCACGACGCTCGCCTTCGGCAACGGCCGAAGTTATGGCGACGTTTGCCTCGCGAGTTCGAATCACGTCTTCCAGACGCTTGCGCTCGATCGCATCATTGCCGCCGACTGGACGCGCGGCATCCTGCGCGCGGAGCCCGGCATCACCTTCGAGCAGATTCTCGCGCTCGCCGTGCCGCGCGGCTGGATGCTGCCCGTCACGCCGGGCACGAAGTACGTGACGCTCGGCGGCGCCATCGCCAACGACGTGCACGGCAAGAACCATCACGTGCGCGGCACGTTCGGCCGGCATGTGCGCGCGTTCGGCCTCGCGCGCAGCGACGGCACGCTCGTCGAATGTTCGCCCGAATCGAACACGGAACTGTTCAACGCGACGATCGGCGGGCTCGGGCTGACAGGGCTCATCCTGTGGGCCGAATTCTCGTTGATGCCGATCCGCACGAGTCTCATCGACGTGACGACGATCCGCTTCGGCAAGCTCGACGAGTTCTTCGATCTGTCGGAAGAGTACGACGCGAAGCACGAATACTGCGTCGCGTGGGTCGATTGCGCGAGCCGCGGACCCGCGCTCGGACGCGGCATCTTCATGGCGGGCGATCACGCGATCCACGGTTCACTCGATGTCGAACCGCGCAACACGCGCCGCGTGCCGTTCACGCCGCCTGTTTCGCTCATCAACGGCCTCACGCTGCGCGCGTTCAACGAACTGTATTACCGGAAGCAGCGCAAGGCGTTCGAGCGGTCGCGCGTCGGCTACGACGGCTATTTCTATCCGCTCGACAGCCTGCTCGAATGGAACCGCATCTACGGGCCGTCGGGATTTCAGCAATATCAGTGCGTCGTGCCGGCGGCGCATGCGCGCGATGCCGTGCGCGCGATGCTCGATCGCATTTCATCGAGCGGCACGGGTTCGTTTCTCGCGGTGCTCAAGCGTTGCGGCGACGCTCCCTCGCCCGGGCTGCTGTCCTTTCCGATGGAAGGCACCTCGCTCGCGCTCGATTTTCCGCAGCATGAACTGCGCAATTCGCAACTCTTCGCCGCGCTCGACACCATCGTGCGCGAAGCCTGCGGACGCATCTATCCGGCCAAGGACGCGCACATGCCGGGCGCCGATTTTCGCGCCGCTTATCCTCGCTGGCAGCAGCTCGAATCGCTTCGCGATCCGGCCATGCTGTCGCATTTCTGGAAACGAATGACCGGCCTATGAAGAACATCGTCATCGTGGGCGCCACGTCCGCCATTGCCATCGCCTGCGCCCGCGAGTGGGCCGCGAAAGGCGCGCGCTTCTTTCTCGTCGCGCGCAATCAGGAACGTATCGAGCAGGTCGCCGCCGATCTGACCGCGCGCGGGGCCGCGTCGGCTGCGGTGCATCGGCTCGATATCGACAAGCTCGACGATCACGCCGCGATGCTCGCTGATTGCGCGGCGCAGATGGATTCGATCGATATCGTGCTCGTCGCATCCGGCACCCTGCCCGATCAGGCGCAATGTCAGAGCGATCCGGCCGTCGCCGTGCGCGAGTTCCACACCAACGCGCTCTCGCTGATCGCCCTGCTCACGCCCATCGCCAACCGGCTCGAAGCGCAGCGGCACGGCACGCTCGCGGTGATTTCATCGGTGGCGGGAGATCGCGGGCGTCCGTCGAACTATCTGTACGGCAGCGCGAAGGCCGCGCTGCAGGCGTTTCTCGAAGGCCTGCGCGCGCGGTTGTTCAAGGTCGGCGTGCATGTCGTCGATATCAAGCCCGGCTTCGTCGCCACGCCGATGACCGCCGGCCTGCCGCTGCCCGGCCCGCTCGTCGCGACGCCGGAGAAAGTGGCGAAGGACATCGTGCGGGGTATCGAGAGGAAGAAGGACGTGCTTTATACGCCGTGGTTCTGGTGGGGCATCATGCTGATCATTCGCAACGTGCCGCGCTTCGTGTTCAAGCGCGCGTCGCTTTAGGAAGCGTGCGGAATACGTCGATGTGCCACGAGCAACGCGAGCCGCATGGTCAGGACGATTCGCGCGCGGGCGCCGTCGACCAACACCGCGGCCGATAGCTGCGATGCTCTGAATCAAATCATGGGCACCGGCCAGCCGCGGCGGCCGGGCCCAATGCGCGGCTCAATCCTGGGCGGCGGGCTGAGGAGCGAGGGTTTGTGCGGCAGGCGCCACGGCATCGGCTTCCAGACGCACGTAGCGCAGTCGCACCGAGCGCTGACGATTATCCGAGTCGATCTGAGGAATGAACGGCACATGCCGATCCACATGGAAATCGATCTCGAGCGGCTTGTCCTCATCCGAACCCGGACAGTCCAGCGAAAGCACGAAGGTATGCACCCCGCTCTCGGTGAGATCCGCTTTCCGGTCGAGGCAACCGGGACTCGAAATCTCCAGGACGGGGTAATGCGGACCCACGTCCCGGATCAGTTCAGGCGTGACCTCGATCCCGATGCGCACCGTATCCTGGTGCTTGCGCTTGAGCAGCACGGCGGCATCCGGCGACATCCAGGCGTCGCGATCGCCTTCGCGTTGATATATCCCCCGCCGGGCATCGTAATCAGCGCGCGAAAAGTCGAGACTGCTCGACAGATTCGCCGGATTCTCATCCTTCGTCGTGAACGGGACATAGGGCCGGACCGCACCGAGACGGTAGATCGACCCGCCATCCGATTTCATCACGGGAACGTAAGACGCGCGATCCAGCACGCCCTGAATGGTCGATTCTGCGATGCCCTGCGAATAGATATCGGTCACGAGGAATTTGACCGGCACCGAATTGATTCGGTCGACCGGCCAGTGTTCGAGGTTCATGAAATGCCGCCCCGAGAACAGCGCGATGACCGGGGACTGCCACCAGCCCGTTCCGAAGAGCGTCGCGTTGGCTGGCAGCGCCTTCACGTCCTGCGCGACCCGCAACATCTGAAGCGCATAGCCCGGCGGCTGCGGCGGATTCGAAATGAATTCGCCGGTTCGCATGAGGCTGATCTGCCCGAATACCGCGAAGGCGAGCGCCGCTGCCGCCACCGCGGGCAGCACCTCCCGACGTGCCTTCCAGTTCGCGAACACCGATGCGACCCGCGCGTACGTTGCCACGAGCATCGCGGCCAGAAGACACTGAAGCAGAAGCAAGCCGGCAATGATCCGGCGCAGCCACAAGTAGGCCTCCGGCGTGATGAACAACCACCAGAAGAAATAGAGTCCGCACACCACCGACAAAACGCCGATCCCCAGACGCACGCGCGTGGGCGTCGACCGATTGATCGCCAGAAGTACGCCCAGGACGATCGGCACGACGATCAGCGCGGCAAGCGCAACGGGTGGAACGCCGCTCATCTCCGAGAGCGCCTTCAGATGCAGGAGCCCGGATTCGATCCGTCCATGATGCACCGCTCCCGTGCGCTTCGCGCCGGACTGCGAGCGGATCTGTGCGAGCTGATAGCGCCACCAGTCGACATAGTCGTGCAGGTGGCGCAACTGTATGAGCCGGAACACTTCCCAGACCACGATCGGAAGCACGAAGCCCGCGGCAAGCGCGAACAGGCGGGTCCACCGGCGCGGTTGCGCGAGGATCACACAGCCGAGAACCAGCACGGCGGGCGCAATGCAGACGAGCGCCACGACCTTCGTCAAGTAGGACACGCCGAACAGCAACCCCGCCGCGAAGAGACGACGGTCGCTGAGTCCGCTGTCCGGTCCGGTCGGCAGCAGCACGATCAGACCGCCAATGAACCATACGAGCATGGGAATCTCGCCGTATCCGTTCATCGAGAATTCGGCGAAGCCCGGCGTCATCAGACATCCCGTGACCGCGAAGAGCGCGAGCCACAGCGACACATTCAGCCGCCGCAAGAGCGTTACGATGACAATGACAAGCGCGAACACGTACACGAGATTGACGACCTGCGTGGTGAACGGCCTCACACCGCCGATCCAGAACGCAAGCGCAGCGGGCAGTATGAACGGGCCGTCCGTCTGTGCAGGGAAGCCGAAGAAGCGGTCATAGAAGAAACCGTATCCGGTGCCGTGCAACAGCGATTGCGCCGTGTTGAGATTCATCGCGCCGTCGAAGCTGGGCGGCGCAACGAGCGCATACCGCCACAGCAGAACGAGCATCCAGACGATGATCAACGCAAAGGCGGCGCTCGCAAGCGCAGCCGCAAATCGAAGTCCTGAAGGGAAACGCGAAGTCATCAAGTTTGATCGAATTGAACAGTCTCGCGCCGTCCGTACGTGTGCGGAGGCGGGCCAACCGGGAACTCACACACGCGGAGATACCCTCCCGCGCATTCGGCGTGAACGCAGACTACACGGCTCAGTTCTGCGGATTCGGATCGTGCTTCGGCCGCCGGAACACCCAGAATTTCGCCACGGTGTAGTTGACCAGCAAACCCGCGATCGAACCGGCGCCGACCGCCAGCAGAGGCAGATACGTCTGATAGTGAAACGAGGACATCACGAGGCGGTAGCACAGAAGATTGACGACCCCGCCGCCGGACATCGCGACAATATAGCTCACCCACTCGCGCAGCACGCTGCGATGCGCGCTGGGCGAGAACGTGATGCGCCGGTTTATAACCCAGGTCGCCGTCGCGGCACAGAGGAACGATACGAATCGCCCCGACATGAAGCCCATCGAGAGCCAGAGCATCGCGTACAGGACGGCGCTGTCGACCAGAAAGCCGATCACGCCGACTACGCCAAAGCGGAAAAACTGAACGATCATCTGGTGTTCGCCATCGAAGGACCGGGAGTTGCAAGATACGCGAAACGCTTTACTTCCAGCCGGCCTTTGGTGACCGTATCGAGCACGAGTCCACACACGAGAAAAAGAAAGCCGAGCAAGGCCAGCGCCGCGCACAGCAGCGCGGTCGGCAGCCGTGGCACCAGGCCCGTGGCGAAATATGTTTCGAAGACCGGCACGGCCAGGACGATCGAGAGCAAGAGCATCAGCGCAAAGCAGATGCTGAAGAAAGCCAGCGGACGCTCGAGCTTGAACAGACGAAGGATCGTCATGAGAATGCGGAAGCCGTCGCGATAGGTGTTCAGCTTGCTCTCCGATCCCTCGGGCCGGCTGCCGTAAATTGTGTCGATTTCGACAACGGGCATGCGAAGTTCGAGTGCATGCACGGCCAGTTCCGTCTCGGTTTCGAAGCCCTTGGCGTGTGCCGAGAAAGACTTCACGTAACGGCGCGAGAAAACCCGGTAGCCGGACAGCATATCGCGGAACGTGCGGCCGAAGATGGACGCCGCGAAGCCGGTCAACATGGCGTTGCCGAAGCGATGCCCCGGCCGGTACGCCGCGGCCTCATCCGTTACGCGGCAGCCGACCACCATGTCGAGTCCGTCGTTGACCAGTGCGTCGATGAGCTTCGGCGCGACGCTGGCGTCATAGGTATCGTCTCCGTCGACCATCACATACACGTCTGCTTCCACGTCGGCGAACATCCGCCGGATGACATTGCCCTTGCCCTGCAGGCTGACGCCGCGAACGTGTGCACCCGCGCGCCGTGCGATCTCCGCGGTGCCGTCCGTCGAGTTGTTGTCGAAAACGTGGATGTCTGCGTCGGGCAGGGATTGCCGAAAGTCCGCAACCACCTTTCCTATGGATTTCGCCTCGTTATAGCAAGGGATGATCACCGCAATCCTGTTGTTCAATTCGTTCCTCCGACTCCATTTGATATTGCGGCCCGTTCCATTTCAAATGTGAGCCGACTTCCAGATCGCTCAGCACGACAATGGATGCGCCCTTTCAGCGCACAACCTCTCAGTATAGAGCATCTCAAAAAATGTAGCTGTTAGCCGACTCCCTTTTATGTAACAAAAACTTTCCTAAGTACTTGTTTTGTTGTCTGATTTATATAGTTGCTAAAATTCAACTGTTAATTTGCGTGGCCATACATATGACGCGGGCAGTTGGGAGTGCAGCAGCGATGTGTCTCGATGATTTTGGGCTTACTACCCGTTCCGGGCCTGTTTTCTGGCTGACGGGCTTGTCGGGGGCGGGAAAATCCACGCTCGCGTACCGCACCAGCCGGCAACTCGCGGAACAGGGATTTCACACCATCGTTCTCGACGGCGATGTCCTTCGCGGAGGCCTGAATTCCGATCTGAATTTTTCCGCCGACGGTCGCGCCGAGAGCGTGCGGCGAGCCGCCGAAGTCGCCGCCTTATGCGCGAAGGCCTCGATTGTCGTGTTCGTCTCGTTAGTCTCGCCCTTCGAAGCCGGACGGGCACGAGCGCGCCAGATCATCGGCCCGACATTTCACGAGATCTATGTGGAAGCCGACTATCCGACCTGTAACGCACGGGACGTAAAGGGTTTCTACAAACTCGCCGAGGCGGGTCAGATACAGAACTTCACGGGGCTCACGTCGCCCTATGAGATTCCTCGCACGCCGGAACTCGTCGTCAATACCATGACTTCCGATGTCCTCGAATGCGTCGGGAAGTTGACCGATTACGCGTTGACGCACAGCGGCGCGAAGTGATCCGCATCACACCAAAAGGGAAGAAAAACCGATGCGCTCAGTGATCATTCACTATCACCTGTTCAAAAACGCAGGCTCGACTGTCGACGCGATTCTGAGTCGAAATTTCTCGGAAGATGAACATGGTCATATCGAGGGCCCGCATCCGTGGTCGACGGTGAGTCCGGATGAATTATTGGAATTCGTCGTCGCGAACCCGCGGCTTCGGGCGGTATCGAGCCATCAGGCGCGACTCCCCTTGCCGCGTCACGCCGATTTCACTTTCATTCCAATCCTGTTTCTGCGGCATCCGCTGGATCGTTTCGCCTCCGTGTATGAATTCGAGCGGAGGCAATCACCGGACAGCACGAGCCCGAGCGTCAAAATCGCGCAAAGCGGTGGACTACGTGAATTTGCCGAGTGGACGGTGAGTCGCGATGCCACTGCGGTATGCCGCAATTTTCAGGTCCTTCATCTGGCCGGGATTCAGGGCGACATGCGCCATGCGCGCGCAACGCACGAAGACTATGTCCGGGCGCTTTCCGCTCTGGCCGCTCTGCCCTTCTTTGGGCTCGTCGAAGCTTTCGACGAATCGCTCGCGGGTTTGCGCGAACTACTTCGTCCTTCGATCGGAGAACTGGAAAGTCAGTTTAATATTCAGAACTCCTCTCCGGGCCGCAGCGGTCGACTCGAAGATCGCATCCAGCATATCAAGACCGAATTGGGCGCTTCACTGTATCGCGATTTGATGGAAGTGAATGCGCTCGACATGTTGCTCTATGAAACGGCGCGTCGCCGGTTTCAGACGAACATCGAGCGCCTTTCCGAGCAGCGCCCTGCGTGATGGTCGCGTAAGAGCGTTCGCGGTCTCTTGTCTGAGTGCGTGTCCCGGGGACACGCACTCAGACAAGGTATCAGAACTTGAAATAGATGAACGGAATCTGAAGGCCGAACTGCCCCAGAATCTGCAGCGCGATAAACGCAAGCGCCACGGGAACGCCTACCAGCATGTAGGGCATCTGCTCGACGAACCAATGCTGCAAGCGCCGGTTCCAGTCAATGAGACACCAGAGTGAACAGGCGGCGAGCAGCCCCCAATACAAGCCAGTGGCGCCATCGAGGCTCAGCACCCGCGCGGATGCGAGCTGACGCAAAATGGTCGCCGTCACCGCAAAGTCGCTCGCCCTGAACGGGACCCAGGCAAGAACCACGAGAACAAAGGTCAACGCGACGCACAACGCGGTCGTAAATGGCTTGAGAACGGCAGGCGCCACGCATCGCCGGCCGAGCGTTCGATCCCATAGACGATGCACGCAAAGCATGGCGCCGTGCGCGATGCCCCAGACCATGAAATTCCAGCTCGCGCCGTGCCACAGCCCACCGAGCGCCATCACGATCATCAGGTTCACATACACGCGTGAGGGCGACACGCGGTTCCCGCCGAGCGGAATGTACAGATAGTCGCGCAGCCAGGTCGACAACGAGATATGCCAACGGCGCCAGAAATCGGCGATGTTGACCGCCAGGTACGGGCGCTCGAAGTTAGACGGGAAGCGAAAGCCGAGCAGCCCCGCGCAGCCCCGCGCGATGTCGGTGTAGCCGGAAAAATCGAAATAGATCTGCATCGCAAACGCAATGATGCCGATGACCGGCGCCACCGTCGCGTTCACTGGATCGTTGAAATATGCATCGGCGATTATCGCGAAGTAGTCGGCGAAAATGATCTTCTTTACGAGGCCCTTGATGATCTGGCAGAAGCCCCATTTGATGTCGACGGTGGTCAGCCCGTGGTTGTTTCGCACCTGAGGAAAGAAGTTCTCGGGCCGGATGATCGGACCTGCAACCAGGTGAGGAAAAAACGAGATGAACAACGCAAAGTCGACGAAGCTGCGCACCGCGCGCACGTGCTTGCGATAGACGTCGCAGCAATAGGCGATGCCTTCAAACGTAAAGAAGCTGATACCGACCGGCAAAATGATGTCGAGCGCCCATGGATGTCCCGAAATCCCAAGCAGCGCTGTCAATGAGTTTGCAAAAAAATCGAAGTACTTGAAGAAACCCAATACCACGAGATTGAATACGACGGCTCCCGTCACGAAAGCTTTCTTGCGTGATTCGGGTGCGCCCTCGATCAGCAATCCCAGATAATAGTTGGCCGCCGTCGATGCGAGAAGCAACGCGCAAAGGCGCGGGTCCCAGAACGAATAGAAAATATAACTCGCGACGACGATGACGAGCCGCTTCGCTGACGGCTGGAGAAACGCCAGAATGACGACGACGACGGCGAAAAAAATCCAGTATTCGAAGGTATTGAACAGCATCGTGCTATCGGGTCGCGGGGATTTGTTCTGAGACGAGATGGGCGAGCGCCGGGCTCATGATCTTGCGCCCTTCAGCGTTGACGTGCAGCGAGTCGAAGAAGTATTTCGGCTCTTCGAGTTGTTCGAGCGGCTTGAAATCGAGCAATTTGAGGCGGCCCTCGCGCGCCATGACACGCAGCGAGCCGTCGCGGGTGTCCGCGGCAGATGCCGTCCCGGACGTCTCATACGGCCCACGCGGCGCCTGAAACACAAAGACCGATACCCCGGCCCGCTGATACTCGTCCGCGATCGAGCCAAACCATTTCGAGCGATAACGACCGAAGTCGGCAGCGGGAATCGTCTTGCCCTGGCCGAGAAGGCCCTTCACATACACATCCATCGCATTGACCTTGAGCGGGGGCAAGCCTGCGGATTTGAAGTCGAATTTCGCGAGGTCGTTTTTGTCGAGCGACGGCACACTTCCCTCCTGCCCCGGATAACCAAGCGACCATTCGTAAAAATGCTCGTGCCATTGCTGCGCCTCGTCGACGCGCTTTCTCGAGTGGAGAACGAAATCCTGAATATCGACGCGCGCGGCCGTGAGCGGCAGCATCATGGTCGCGAACGCATGAATCCCGGCTTCGATTCCGTTGAACGTGCTGGCAATCTTGAATGCATCCTTGTAGGTTGCCAGCGGTTGCAGATAGGTCAGATCGTCGACTCGCGCCGCCGGATCGTAGGGCTGATGGCCGTCATCGAAATGAGAGGCCATGAGTACGACGGCCGAAAACTTCTGCTGCTTGGGATCGATCTTGCGGAGAAAGTAATACCAGACTCGAGGCTCGGTACCGGGCATTCCCGCCTGGATGAAATTCAGGTCCGGACGGTTGCTCGTCGCATTGGCGATCACCGCGGAAAAGCCTTCGCTCACCCGCGAATCTCCAATGACGATGATATTTTTCTTCCCCGGAACGATTTGATGCTCGACGAGGCCCTCGGTCTGAACCATGGTCCCCATGACGGATTCAGGCTTTACCCAGTGATAATAATCAAGCGCGCGAAAAACGACGAAATTGACTGCAATGAGCAGGATTAATGCAACAATAAGAGGGATTGCCAGCAAACCCAGAAAACGAAAGCCGGAGACTCCCCCGGACGTCGAACTATTCTGCTGTGAAAAATCAACGGTAGTGTCTACCATGAACTGCCGTCCGTAAAAATTACTCGTTCGCGCAAACCCTAAGGGTATCACGCCGTTTATACGCGCCGACGCCATTCCTCTCTCGCGGATTGTTGCATCGAACACGATTGATCAATGATTCACATGCCGGGGCGCTATACTTCGGGCGGCTGCCGCCCGCGCGATGAAGCTCGGCATTCTACAGAGTCGCCGCTCATTTCGACACTGCTGTCATCCCTATCGATGCCGATGGCAAGCTGCAACGCTACGTGATTGCCCGGCCTCAGACGCAGCGGGTGCCAGTGCGCGCGCCCCGCGTTCATTCACGGGACGGCGATGCCTCCCGTTCCCGACAATCCGGCATGCGGCTCACGTACAAAGAGAATCAAACGCGATGAAGAAACCGTTACTGTCTCTGGTGGTGCCCTTCTATAACGAAGAAGAAACCATCGACCAGTTCTTTCCCCGCGTTCAGATGGCGCTCGAGGCCATCGCCGCCGTGGACTACGAGATCGTCTGCGTGAACGACGGCAGCCGGGATCGGACCCTGCTCAAACTGATCGAATGCGCGCGTGGCGATGCCCGTATTCACGTCGTCGAGCTGTCGCGCAACTTCGGGAAGGAGGCGGCGTTGACGGCGGGTCTCAATGAGGCGCTCGGCGATGTCGTGATTCCCTTCGACGCGGATTTGCAGGATCCGCCCGAAATGATCGCGGAAATGGTCGCCAAGTGGCAGGAAGGTTTCGACGTGGTCGTGGCCCGCCGTGCCGATCGCGCCAGCGATACGTTCATGAAGCGATTTTCGGCGGCCGCATTCTACCGAATGCACAACATGCTTTCGGAAGTGAAGATTCCCGAAAACGTCGGCGACTTCAGATTGATGTCGAGAGAAGTGGTGGACGCCCTCAAGATGCTGCCCGAGAGCCGGCGCTTCATGAAGGGATTGTTTTCCTGGGTCGGGTTCCGCACGGCGACGATCTCTTACACGCGAGAGTCCAGAGTCGCGGGGAAAACGAAGTTCTCCGCGTGGAAGCTGTGGAATTTCGCGCTCGAAGGCCTCACGAGCTTTGGCACCCTGCCGCTTCGCGTCTGGTCGTATCTGGGCGTCGTGGTCGCGCTCTTTTCGCTCGTTTATGCGAGTTATCTCGTCATACGCACAATCGTGCTTGGCATCGACGTCCCCGGCTACGCCTCGATCATTACCGCGATCCTGTTTCTCGGGGGCGTACAACTGATCGGAATCGGCATCGTCGGCGAATACGTCGGGCGCATTTATATGGAGTCGAAGCATCGACCCGTCTATCTCGTGCGAGCGCGTTTTCGCGCCGGAGAGCGGCGATCCTGAACCGCTCGCACCCAGTCAGACAATGCGATCGCCGCGCTGGCGAGAGTTGTGAAGCAGGCCTGATAGCGCCTTCTGAAACGTGGAGAACATGTGCTGAACCGAATACTGAGCGGCGGTGAAGCTGCAACGCCCGACCGTACAAACGCGCTGCAAGGCGTGTCGTGTCTCGTCGCCATTATCCTGATGAGTTTCCTTTATAACCGGTGGCTGATCGGGCATGAGCTGTACTTTTATTTCGACGACTGGAACTGGCTCGAACACGCGCTCTCCTGGCCGTGGCCTACGTATCTGAAGATATTCCCAAGCATGATCTACAATGATCGACCGGTCGGCGGCGCGTTGATCAAGCTCATGTACCAGTTATTCGGCTTGAACCATCAGGCCTATGCCGCGGTTTTCCTCGGCCTGCACACGCTCAACTGCATGCTGGTCTACGCGATCGCGTCGCGCTTCATGCCGCGTGCCGGCGCGCTTCTCAGTGCCCTGCTCGCAGCTACGTGGCTGTCCTCGCAAACCTCGCTCACCTGGTCTGCAGCGATATTCGATGTGCTCGGGGCAACGCTTTGTCTTCTCACACTCCTCGTTCGACAACTCTCCATACAACGTGGCGGCGTGTTGCTGCTCGATCTGTGTGGTGCGATTCTTCTCGCGCTGTCGATCAGGACGAAGGAATTCGCGCTCGCCAACATCGCGCTGCTTTTCGTGCTTAGCCTGTTAATGGAGCAAAAGAAACCGGGACTCGCGGTAAAGCAACTCGCGCCTTACCTCGCCGTATTTCTCGCCTATCTGGTCTGCTACGGTTTTCTTCAGACCCACAAACCTCTCGATAGCGCGAATCCTTATAGCCTCGATTTCAATCCGCTCTCGATCATCGGAAATTTGTGGTTCTATGCGTCTACCCTTCTTTACCTCAATCTTTTTGGTAAATGGTGGGCGCTGGCGCTCGCTGTCTTGACACTGCTTTCTGCATTTACCTTGTCGCGCAAGCAATGGCTGATCGTCGGATTCGGCGTACTCGGATTTGCGGCCATGCTCGGACCGACCTTGCTCATTCCGAAGCATCGCGACGAGCTTTACCTGTACGCGCCGCACTTCTTTCTCGCGATTAGCCTCGGCGCCGTCTATTCGAAAAAGCATGCCGGCAAAGCGCTTTCGGTTCTCCTCTGCGTATCGATATTCGCCGTTCCGCTTGCGACCGGCCGATACCTCGATATCGTGACGTATTACAGCACGTTGGGGATGACTAATCAAAAGCAGCTCCAATCGGCTCAGGCGGCGCTGGGTCAGGTCGAGCGAGGTACGACGGTATTCGTCTCAGGAGCGAAACCCATTTACAACCCGATTTCCTATGGTCCGGGCGCGTCCCTTCGCGTGGTTTATCGGGACATGTCGATCAAGGCCGTGGAAGGCGAAACGCCCGACGCCCTGCAGGCGCGCTTCTGCGCGGCGACGCAGCCCAAGCGCTTCATCGATTTCAAAGACGAAACGGCGACCGACATCACCGCCGAGCGCACCGCGAAGTGCGGTGGCTAGGCAGACGAGCTTCGGGCTGGAGCGAGATTCATCTCCGGGATCAGACGTTGCAGCCCGAAGCCGCGATAAGCGACATCAGGAATCTCACTCGCTGATCAACAAATGCACCGACTTCGATCGCTCGATGCCGTGCACCGTTCTCCGTTCGAGATACACGCTCTTCTCCCCGGCCGTCGCGATAATCGAAGGGCTGATATTCGCGGTGGCCACTCCTGCGGTAATGAACGTATCCAGCTTATGGCCCGCCAGATAGACGGTCGTGCCGGTTGGCGGCACGCCGTCGAGTTTCAGCCATATCGCGAACGTGCCATCCGGTTGCTCGTTGAACGGCGTTCCCTTCTTGCTCTCTTTGGGCCCGAAATCGACGATGCGCACAGTCAGCGGACTCGGCACGACGAAGTCATGCGCGGTCGTGGCGATTCGCATCGATATGCAAGCGGCCAGCATGACGAAAAGCACGCCGCCGAGCCTGAGCGCACGACGCTGCACGTCGGTGATGACAGAGGCCCGTCGCTTGATCGAGTTGATCGTCACTGCCGGCAGAAGATGTCCGAGCCTGATCGCGGGTTTCTCTATCAGGTTCCAGCTGGCCGCCGCGAACACGCACGATAGCGGGAGGGCCAGCGCGGCCATCAGATAGGGATTGACGTGCGTCGATGTAGCGGCGACGACGAATTGCTGACAAGGCCATCCATAGATGTAAATGCCATAACTGAGGTCCTGGCGCGGCCTTCCCAGCTTTGCGAGCATGGGCGACTGACCCAGGTAGAGCAGCGCCCAGGCCACAGTCGCGAAAAACATGAACTTGTGTGCGCCGCCGGGAAGAATCGCCGTGGCGATGCCAAGCAGAATGCCCTGCCACAGGCGCGGGTAAATCCAGCGCGACAGAGCAAAGGCGGTTGACCCCGCAAAAAACATCGCCGCTGCCGGATGCGCATAGGGCGCGGAAAAAAACCATCCGATGTCGGGTAACGTGCTTCCAACCATCAGGCAGGCTACGCCCGCAAGGACGCACGTGATGCCAAGCCGACGCGTCGTGGCGAGCAGGCCAACTGCACCGAGAACTGCGAGCAGCGCATACATTTTGGCTTCCATCACTAACGTGTGAATGGGACCATTGATTGCGCTCAGTGCATGGTCCTCGAAAACGCCTGGGATATACCAGGTGAGATCCAGTACCGCATTTCTCAGGATGTATTCGTACACGCCGTTGAAGAACGCGAAACGGGCGAACTCCTTCGGCGTCGAAATCGCGCACGAGAGAAACGCCGTGACGAACAGACAGACAAAAAGGCCGGGCCAGATTCGAAAGAAGCGGCGCAGAATAAAGCGAATCGTCTTGGGATCGTTCGAATAGCTCTGTGCAACAAAGAGCCCGCTCAAGAAAAAGAAAGACTGAACAGCCAGGTCACCGATGTCGGACACCGGCGCCAGCATTGCGTTCAGAGGATCGATTGCGCCGGGCGTTCGCGTCAATGCGAAAGCGTGGAAGTAAATGACGCTGGCCGCGAGAATCGCGCGGATGAGTGTGTAGTTGTTGTCGTGTCCGCTTATCGCTTCACGCAAAGACCGGCTATCAGACCAAAGCGGCATACGAGACTCAATAGAAGTGCGTGACGTCAGTCAGTGACGTTAGAAGGTAATTTCTTTTCAGCGATGTGTATGAATCTCTTTCCCGCAAATGCAAATCTGCTGAAGCAGCACGCGCTTCGAGTCGGCGGAATGTTCCTGTTAACCTCTGGCCGCCGGCGCGATTTCAGTCAAAAGAGCGCCCGGCAGCGGGCGCCCAGCCCTCACGCCGAAGCCGCCGGCGCCTTGAGCCGTCCGTAAAGATCCTCGAACCGCACGATATCGTCCTCGCCCAGATACTCGCCGCACTGAACTTCGATCAGTATGCATTCGAGCACGCCCGGATTCGTGAGCCGATGCTTGTGACCCGCCGGAATATACGTCGACTCGTTAGGCTGCAACTGCACGGTTTTCTCGCCGCTGACGACATCGGCGCAGCCTTGCACCACGATCCAGTGTTCGCTTCGATGATGATGCATCTGCAAGGAAAGCGACGCGCCCGGCTTCACCACGATTCGCTTCATCTTGAAGCGCTCGCCCTCTTCCAGCACCGTGTATGTTCCCCACGGACGGTGAACCGTACGGTGCAACGCGCAGCTTTCGTGTTTCGCACGCTTGAGCTGACTGACGATCGCCTTGACGTCTTCCGTCCTGTTCCGGTCCGCGACGAGCAACGCATCGGGTGTGTCGACGATGATCAGGTCGCGCAGGCCCAAAGCCCCGATCACACGGTTTTCGCCGCGGATATAGCAGTCCGATACATCGTGCAGCGCGACCGTGCCTTCGACGCGATTGCCATTCGCGTCAGGCTGGCTCAGCTCGCTGATGGCCTTCCACGAGCCGATATCGCTCCAGCCGATCGAACACGCGACGACCGACACGTTCTTCGATCGCTCCATCACGGCATAGTCGATCGAGATGCTTTCCACGTTTTTGAACGCCGCCGCGTCCAGTTCGACGGTGAAGCTGTCGTTCGACTCGCTCACCGAAGCCGCATCGACCGCGGGCAAGATCTGTTCGGCGATGCCGGGCGCATGGACATCGAGTTCGGCGAGCATGGTGCCGGGCGTGAAGCAGAACATGCCCGCGTTCCAGAGATGCCGGCCGCCTGCGAGAAATTGCTCGGCTACCTCGGCGACCGGTTTTTCCACGAATTGCCTGACGGGCGCGACGGCCACGGCCGACTCCGGCCGTTCGTCGATCTCGATATAGCCGAAACCCGTCTCGGCGCGCGTCGGCTGAATGCCGAACACGACGATGCCGTTCTCCTGGGCCGCGCGCGCAGCCGTCTCGACCGCTATCGAGAACGACGCGACGTCTTCCACGAGCTGATCCGCCGGCATGACGAGCAACACGGCTTCGTCGCCGTAGTGCTCGCGCGCGATGCGTGTCGCCGCCGCGATCGCAGCCGCCGTGTTGCGCGCAACCGGCTCGAGCACGTACCCGATCTGCACGCCGTCGACCTTCACTTCGGCGCAGTCGTCCTTGACGAGAAAATAGGTATCGCGGTTCGTCACGATCATGATGTCGGTGACGTGGGGCAACGCCGCAGCCCGCAAGTACGCCTTCTGCAGCAGACTCTGGCCATCCGCGAGCCGCATGAACGGCTTCGGAAATGCTTCTCTCGAAACCGGCCAGAGCCGCGTTCCCGAACCGCCGCAAATGATAATCGGAACGAGCTTGGGCGCCAGCGCGCCGGGATTATCGGAATGCTTCATGCTTCACCTCTGTACTGCGCCGCGCCCGCAATGAGTCGATGCAGCGGCCGCAATCTGATTGTGTCGTGCGGCATGTGCCTGCCGCCTTCCGTGATGAGCCGCGTCGCTTATGCCGGCGACGTCTCGTTGCGCGATGTCACCGCGCCGCTCACGTCGATATCCTGCTCGAGCCCTCGACGCATGGCCTCGCGCGAATAGTGCTCGGCCACGTAGCGGCGGCCCCCCGCCGACGCGCGAAGCCAGGCGGCGTCGTCCGTCAGGAAAGTGTGGACCGCGCTGACGATACCCTGCTCGTCGTCCTTGACGGCAACGATCTCGTCGAGACCCGGCAGGCCCTGCGCGCCCACGGACGTGGTCACGAGGGGCGTGCCGAAATGCAGCGCCTCGACGACCTTGTTCTTCACACCGGCCCCGAAACGCAATGGCACGATGACGACGCGCGACGAATCGTAAAGCGCTTCCAGCCGTGCGTCGGTCACGTAACCCGTGACGGTCACATCGGGACCGGCGAGCGCCTTGACCTCATCGGTGGGATTCGATCCGACGAGGCTGACATGTACATCGGGCACCTGTTGCTTGAGCAGCGGCAGGATGTCGAGCACGAGCCACTTCGCGGCATCCACGTTCGGTGGATGACCGAAGCCCGCCACGAACAGCACATGACCGCGTCCGGTCAGGCTCGCGGGTGCGCCCGGCTCGCCCCGAGGCTCGAAGAAATAGCCGGGCAAGGATCGCGACGTGACTTCCGGCGCGAGTCGCTTGACCGTTTCGGCTTCGGTGGCGGAAAGGTAGTAGACCGCGTCGACAGCACGCCAGATCTTCATCTCCTGCGCCTGCTCCTCCTCCGAGCGACGCTTGAGCGCCGGATCGCCAGTCACGTTGAATTCGCGCATCGAACGTTCGAAGTGCAGATCATGACCGTAGTAGAGCAGTTTCGCTTTCGGCGCATTTTGGCGCAGCGGCGCGATCAACGGCTCGCTCACGTGCGGACGATTCAGCATGACGTAGTCGAACGATTCGCCGTTCTGCTTGATCCAATCGTCGAAGCCCTGGCGCGCGATGTCGTTGCCGTAGTAGACCTCGACACCGAGTGCCTGCAGCGGCTTCACGTAGGCGGCGTCATACCAGAGGTTCTGCGGCCAGAAGTGCACGCTCAGGCCCATGTCGATCAACGTGCGGATCACGCAGAACACCGAGCGCGAGCCCGCATCGCGGTCCGGCTGCGGCACGTAATGATCGACGATCAGAATCGACTTCTTCTTGCCGGTCCGGTCGCGAGCCGCGTGGACGTGCGTGCCATTGTCGAAATGCTCGGCATCGAGCAACTGCGCATAGCGTTCGCGGATCTTCGCCTGATTCGTGACCTGATAGGCCTTGATTCCGGTGCCGGTATCCGTACCGTGCGAAATCCCTTCATAGTGAATGATCACGGATTCCGGCTGGTAATACATCTTCTTGCCGGTTTCGCGGACCTTGAAAGCGAGATCGACGTCCTCGCAATAGGCAGGCACGAAATGCTCGTCGAATCCGCCGAGTTGTTCGAAGAGCGCGCGCGGCAGCAGCAGCGACGCGCCCGAACAGTAGTCGACTTCCTTCAGATAGTTGTACTCGGGCTTCGACGGATCGTCGAGACGGCCAAAGTTCCAGCCCGACGCGTCTCTCCACAGAATGCCGCCCGCTTCCTGCAACCGGCCATCCGGATAGACAAGTTTCGAGCCGACCATGCCGCAGTCGGAGCGCGTATCGAAGACGTCGAGCATCGTGTCGAGCCAGCCCGGCGTCACTTCGGTATCGTTGTTCAGGAAGTAGACGTACTCGCCCTTGGCGAAGCTGGCCGCGCGATTGCACGAGCGCACGAAGCCCAGATTCTGCGGATTTTCGATGAACCGCAGCCCGGGAATGGAGCGCATCCGCAGGATTTCCTGATCGCCAGAGGCATCTTCCGCGACGATCACCTCGATCGACGCTTTCGGCATGTTCTCGGTAATGGAACGCACGCAGCCGAGCGTGTGCGCGAGATTGCCGTAGGTCGGAATGACGACCGACACTTTCGGTTCCGGGACTTCAGCCAGACGCAAGGTCGAAAGCAGGCCCTCGAAAGCATCCGGCTCGATGGGCCCGCGCCCGAGCGTATTTTCCAGCGGCTCGCCCTGGCGCTTCCAGGCTTCATAGAAGACGACGCCTTCGAAGAGCGGTCCAGCCGCCTTGAAGACGACATGCGCAAGCTTCGTCTTTTGCTGATGACTCAGCGGCAAAGCCTGATAGACCTTGCGGCCCCAGTTGCGGGCGTGCGGACGCAAGGGCTTCAGCAACGGACCGAACTCGCCGCGTGCGGCGCGCTTGATGGCACGGACCGGTCGCGTAATGGTCCACGACGTCGACGCGTAGATCTCCGTCAGCTTGGACTGCAGCTCGCCGGCTTGCGCGCGCAGCGCATCGCGTTCCTCGGTGACGTTGCCGTACAGGCGCTCGAGACGATCGCGCTCCTTGACGAGGATGGTGTCGAACTTCTCCTTCAGGTGGACGAGTTCGTCGCGCGCCGCGATCAGTTCTGCTTTCGCGACGTCGAGGCGCTGCTCGTCCTGCTCGTGTTCGCCCGACAGGCTGTCGAGTCGGGCGCGCGCGACGTGCAGTTCGCTGTCGAGCGACAGCGCCCAGTTCGTCCGCTCCTCGAATTCGCCCTGCAAGCGGCGAATCTCCTTGTCGCGCGCTACGATTTCCTCGCTCTGGCGATTCGCCCAGTCGATGATCTCGTAGCGGCGCGCGTAGAGATCGCTGCCTTCCTCGAAGAACACCGACGCGGCCAGACCCGGCGTGTCGCCTTGCGGCTCCGTGCTGCACACCGCGAGGAAATACATGATGGAGTCGAGTTCCGCCGTGCGCGAATCGAGCGCATCGCCGTTCAGCGTATGCGCGCTGTAGAACGCGCCAGGGTCGCGTTGCGGAACGATCACCGAACTCGTCGCAATACGCTGCCCGTGATACTTCACGCGCGGAAAGTGCCGCTTGAGCAACTCGTCGAGCTCCTCGAAGTACAGCTCTTTGACGTGGTATTCGTTATGGTAGTCGCGGTCGTCCGAATACACCTTCTTGTTCGGCGACGACAAGATCAGAAAGCCGCCGGGCTTCAGCACCCTGCGGATCTCGGAAATCATCTCTTCCTGTTCGTACAGGTGCTCGATGGTTTCGAAGGACACAACCGCGTCGAACTGCGCGTCCGGGAGCGGCAACTGGCTCGCGCTGCCCGTCATGAACGACAGATTGGCGACGTCCTTGTACGCGGACTGGGCGTGCGCGACGGCTTCCGGCGAGATATCGACCCCGGTCACCGAACGCGCACGATGCGCGAGGATCGACGAACCGTATCCTTCGCCGCAGGCCACATCCAGCACATTGAGGCCCGCGATGGCCTGACCGGCCCACGCGTACCGGTGCCAGTGTTCATAACGGATATCGCCTTCCTCGGTCGGCAGATATCGCTCGCCGGTAAATTCCATCATGCGACGGACCTCTCCTTTTCAACTTTGATACGCAGCATCGGAATCCCGACCAGGCCGTGACGCATCGTGCTGTCGACGGCGCGAAACTGGAGCGCGTCATGTACCCAGTGCTGCTGAGTGTGTTCCTGCTGCGTCCCGGATGCGACCGCGGCGTCGATCGAATACGCGCCCGCCGGCATGATCGGCATCCGGAACTGAAACTGGGCCCGGAATTCGTCGTCGGACTGACCTTCGATCGCATCTTCGTAGGTCAGATGCGTATTGTCGCCGAACAGCCGCTGGCCGAGCCGGTCTTTCACGTAGAAGCCGAAGATCAGGTTCGTGAGCGGCGCGCGCAGGCTCACCCGGATCTCCAGCGTGACGAGATCGGAACCGTGCAGCAGTTGCGCCGGATGACCGTCTTCATCGGTGAGCGTTACTTCGACGATCGTCGCGCCGCCCGCGCCGAACGCCGCGTGGTCCGCGGCGGGATCGAACTCGTATACCTGGATCGTGTTCGCTTCTCGCAACTGCGCGAGGCGCGGGTCGACGACGTCGAGCGCCTTCATCTGGGCGCGGGCGCGCTCCTTTCTCGCAGTCGTGACGGCCACGCCTTGCGCCTTGCGATCCAGGACGTGCTGTTCGGCGAGGTAGGCCTCGACGACCTCTTTCGCCGGACCATCTTCCCGTATCGAGCCATGATCGAGCCAGACGGCGCGGGAACACAGACTTGTGACGGCACTCACGTCGTGGCTCACGAACAGCAAGGTTCCGGTCTTCTGGAATTCTCTGAGAAAACGCATGCACTTCTGCGTGAAACGAACATCGCCGACGGACAACGCTTCATCGACGACGAGCACTTCCGCATCGACGTGCGCGGCGATCGCAAAGGCGAGCCGCACGTACATGCCGCTTGAATACGTCTTGACCGGCTGCGAAACGAACTCTCCGATCTCGGCAAATTCGATGATCGAGTTGTAACGCTCCTTGAGTTGCTGTTCGGTCAGGCCGTACAGCATCCCGCTCAGGAAGACGTTTTCTTCGCCGGTGAATTCAGGATTGAAGCCCGCGCCGAGTTCGAGCAACGCCGCGACACGGCCGCTACGTTTGACTTCGCCCGTGGTGGGAAACAGGGTTCCGCAGACAAGTTGCAGAAACGTGGATTTGCCCGAGCCGTTCTGCCCGATGATCGCCACGGTTTCGCCGCGCGAGATCGACAGATCGATATTTCTGAGCGCCCAGAACTCGCGGAAATATTCTTTCGGCTGACGGCCGAACAGCCGCGCGAGGCGCGGCATCACCATTTGCTTGAGGCGGTCCTGAGGCGCGGCGTAGATTTCGTAGCGCTTGCCGAGGCCGCTGACCTGCACGGCCGCGCGCACGGAGCTTTCGGCGTACACGTCGACGGCGGTTTCCAGAGCGCGGTCAGAGCACATCGGCGAACCCCTTGCGTGTCTTCTGGAACCACAACAGGCCGAGCGTGGCGATCGCGTAAGCGACTACACAATAGATCAGCCATCCCTTCCAGTCGACCTGGCCGCCCCAGATGGCGACCTTACGAAACTCGTCGATAACGAAAGTCAGCGGATTGAGCATGATCACGGGGCGCAGTGCCTGCGGCACGGAGGTCATCGGATAAAAGACGGGTGCCAGAAACATGAGCAGAGACGAAACGATACCCATCACCTGCCCCAGGTCGCGCATGAAAACGCCGAAGGATGCGAGGAACCAGACGAGGCCGGCAATGAGCACGAGATAAGGCAGCAGGATCACCGGCACGAAGACGACTGTCCAGGGAATGTGACCCTGCCACAGAAAGATGGCGACGAGCAAAATGACGCCCGCGACGAGCATGTGAAAAAGCGCCGTGCCAATGGCAATCCACGGCAGCGTCTCGAGCGGGAAGACGACCTTCTTCACGTAGTTGGGGTTGCCGACCACCAGCAGCGGAGCGCGCGTCAGACACTCGGAGATCAGATTGTGCGTGAGGACGCCGACGAACATGACGACCGCGAACTCGACCGGATTCGTGGAATCCGCACGCCATTTCGACTTGAACACGTAGCCGAAGACGAACGTATAGATCCCGAGCATCAATAAAGGCGTGATGAAGGACCAGAACAGTCCGAGGAACGACCCCTTGTATCGGCCGGCCACTTCGCGCTTGACGAACTGCACGATCAAATGCCAGTTTTCGGTGAGCGAGTACAGCACTGCGAGCGGATGCCGCAGTCGGTTCGACGTTGCCATAGGTGTTCCAGTATTCAATCCAGCGCGCTCCCGCCCCCAGGCAAATCGTCCATCACGAGCGCAAGCGCCTCGCGCCAATCCATGCGGTGCAGCCGGAAACGCTCGTCGAACCGGGTATTGTCCAGCACCGAATAGCCCGGCCGCGCCGCCGGCGTCGGAAACTCGCGCGATTCGATCGCCTCGACGCTCGTCGTCTTGATCGGCAGACGGCCCGCTTCCCGCGCCGCAGAAATGATGGCGCTCGCGAAGCCGTGCCACGTGGTCTGGCCGCTGGCCGTCATATGGAACAGCCCCGATTCGAACTCGCCGTCGGCCCGCTCGCGCAGCGCCCGCGCGACGACTTGCGCGGTGAGATCGGCGATCATGCGCGCGGATGTCGGCACGCCGGTCTGATCCGCGACGACACGCAGCGTCTCCCGCTCACATCCGAGGCGCAACATCGTGCGCAGGAAGTTGCGACCGCGCACGCCGTAGACCCAGGTGGTGCGCAGCGTGAGCCAGTCGCCGCCGGCGGCTTGAATCGCCTGCTCGCCCGCGAGCTTGGTCCTGCCGTATGCGTTGAGCGGCGCGACTTCGCCGCTTTCGCGATACGGCTCGGCCGACTTGCCGTCGAACACGTAATCCGTGGAGTAATGCAGCAGCAGGGCGTTCTGCTTGCGCGCGGCCGATGCCAGTTCACCCACGGCCTCGGCATTGACGCGCTGCGCGAGCGCTTCTTCCTTCTCCGCATTGTCGACGGCGGTATAAGCCGCCGCGTTCACGATGACATGAGGCTGCACCGATGCGACGAGCGGCGCCAGCGTCTCGGGCCTCGACAGGTCCGCACCGTCGCGACCGAAAGCCACGACCTCGCCCAGCGGCGCCAGCGCGCGGCACAGTTCCCATCCCACCTGACCATTGCGGCCGGTTAGCAGAATCCTCACGCGAACACCTCGCAATCGGCAAGAAGGAGACCGGCGGCGTCCTTGGCCGCGATCTGCGGCGCACCCTCGACCGGCCAATTGATACCGACCGCCGGATCGTTCCACAACAGGCTGCGTTCGAACTCCGGGAACCAGTAATCGGTCGTCTTGTAGAGAAATTCCGCGCTATCGGACGTGACGTAGAACCCGTGCGCGAAGCCCGGCGGCACCCACAACTGCCGATGATTCTCCGCCGACAGGATCACGCCGACCCACTTGCCGAAGTTCGGCGAACTCTTGCGGATGTCCACGGCAACGTCGAACACTTCGCCTTCCACCACGCGCACGAGCTTGCCCTGCGCGTGCTGAATCTGATAGTGCAGCCCGCGCAGCACGCCTTTCGCGGAGCGCGAATGATTGTCCTGCACGAATTCCACGCCGCTCTCGACTTGCTCGGCAAACTCGCGAGCGTTGAAGCTTTCGTAAAAGAATCCGCGCGCATCACCGAACACCTTCGGCTCGATGATCTTGACTTCGGGCAGCGCCGTTGCAGTTACTTGGATGGCCATGCGACTTGGTCCTTCGGAAGATTGAGCAGATATTGACCGTAGGCGTTCTTGGAGAGCGGCTTCGCCAGCTCGAGCAGTTGCTCCTCGCCGATCCACTTCTTGCGATACGCGATTTCCTCGGGACACGCCACCACCAATCCCTGGCGCTTCTGCAATGTCGCGATGAACGTGGCCGCGTCGATCAGCGAATCGTGCGTGCCCGTGTCGAGCCACGCATAGCCGCGTCCCATGATTTCCACGTCAAGCTGCTTCTGAGCGAGATAGCGCGAGTTGACCTCGGTGATTTCGAGCTCGCCGCGCGCGGACGGCTTGATGTCCGCGGCGATGTCGCACACCTGGTTGTCGTAGAAATAGAGGCCCGTCACCGCGTAGTTCGAACGCGGCTTCGCGGGCTTCTCTTCGATCGACAGCGCGCGGAACTGCTGGTCGAATTCGACCACGCCGTAACGCTCCGGATCGTGCACGTGATACGCGAACACGGTTGCGCCGTCGGTGCGGGCATTGGCAGCGTCGAGTTGCTTCGCGAGATCGTGTCCGTAGAAGATGTTGTCGCCGAGAATCAGCGCCGACGGATCGTTCCCGACGAACTCCCGCCCGATGATGAACGCCTGCGCGAGCCCGTCCGGCGACGGCTGCACTGCGTACTGAATATTCATGCCCCACTGGCTGCCGTCGCCGAGCATCGACTCGAAGCGCGGCGTATCCTGCGGCGTCGAGATGACGAGCACGTCACGAATGCCCGCGATCATCAGCGTCGAGAGCGGGTAGTAGATCATCGGCTTGTCGTAGACAGGCAGCAGTTGCTTCGACACTGCATGCGTGATCGGGTAAAGCCGGGTGCCGGAACCGCCGGCCAGAATGATGCCTTTGCGCGCCATGCTCAACCCCTTACGCGCGCTGCGCGTAGTTCGTCTCGACCCATTTCCGATAGTCGCCGGAAGCCACTTCGTCGGCCCACGCCTGATTGTCCAGATACCACTGAACCGTCTTCGCGAGACCCGTCTCGAACGTCTCCGCCGGTTTCCAGCCGAGTTCGCGCTCGAGTTTGCGCGCATCGATGGCATAGCGGCGGTCGTGGCCCGGCCGGTCCTTTACGTAGGTAATCTGATCGCGATAGGAACCACTCGACTTCGGCTTCGCGCGGTCGAGCAGATCGCACAGCGTGTGCACGACCTCGAGGTTCTTCTTCTCGTTCCAGCCGCCGACGTTGTAGGTCTCGCCGGGCACGCCGCGCGCGAGCACTTCGCGGATCGCCGAACAGTGATCACCGACGTACAACCAGTCGCGCACATTCTGGCCATCGCCATAAACCGGCAGCGGCTTGCCGCCGAGCGCGTTGGCGATCATCAGCGGAATCAGCTTCTCAGGGAACTGGTACGGACCGTAATTGTTCGAGCAATTGGTCGTCAGCACCGGCAGGCCGTACGTGTGGTGGTAGGCGCGCACGAGGTGATCGGAGCCGGCCTTGGTCGCCGAATACGGGCTGTTCGGTGCGTAGGGCGTGGTCTCGGAGAATTGCGGATCGGTGGCGGACAGCGATCCGTACACTTCGTCCGTCGATACGTGCAGGAAGCGGAACGCCTGCTTCTCGTCTTCGGGCAGCTTGCCCCAGTACATCCGCGCGGCTTCGAGCAGCGTGAAGGTGCCGACCACGTTCGTCTGAACAAAGTCCGCCGGGCCGTGGATCGAGCGGTCGACGTGGCTCTCGGCCGCGAAATGCAGAATGGCGCGCGGCTTGTGCTGGTCGAGCAGCGCATCGATGGCTGCGCGATCGCAAATATCCGCACGCGCGAACACGTGGCGGGCGTCGTCCTTGAGCGACTTCAGTGTGCCCAGATTGCCCGCGTACGTGAGCTTGTCGACGTTCAGCACGGGTTCGTCCGAACCCTCGAGCCAATCCAGAACAAAATTGGCGCCGATGAAACCAGCGCCGCCCGTCACGAGAATCATACATGGCCCTCTAAATCGCCTTCAGTTGACTTATTAAGCCGAATGAAAGCTCGAATATGTAAAAAAATTGCGCCCGCCGCGGAATTTCATGACGAATCGGAATCCGTGACCGATTTCGTTCGACCCCGCCGAAGGCAAGTCAACCGTCAATTATAAAGCCAGGCCGTACGAAAACTACACGGATAACAACTTGATACAGCTGACGTTTTATGGATGCACGCAGTCCAACGCCGAACGGCGTGAGCGACATGAACGGACAGTATTCCGTTGCTATTCCATAATATTCGTTCATCCGAAATTTTCTTCTTCGACGCCTGAGAACAAGCCTTTCAATGACCGACGCCCTGCCCCCCAGCATCGACGCCACCCTCGCCCCGCTCGTCTTCGGCGATCTCCAGGGCTGCTGCGACCCCTTCCAGCGTCTGCTCAGGAAAGCCGCGCCCGGGCCCGGCACGCCGCTCTGGTTCGCGGGCGACCTCATCAACCGGGGCCCGAAATCGTTGGAGACGCTGCGCGAGATCATCGCGCTCGGCTCGCGCGCGACCGTCGTGCTCGGCAATCACGATCTGAATCTGCTGTCCGTCGCCGCCGGGCTGCGCAAGCCAAAAAAAGGCGACACGCTCGATGACATCCTCGCCGCGCCCGACGCCGCCGATCTCATCGAATGGGTGCGCCACAAGCCCGTCGCGCACTTCGAGAACGACGTGCTGATGGTCCACGCGGGCGTGCTGCCGCAATGGGACGCGACGATGACGATGGAGCTCGCCCACGAACTCGAATGCGCGTTGCGTGCCCCGAACTGGAAGGAAACACTGGCGTCGCTCTACGGCAACGAGCCGCATCGCTGGGACGATTCACTGAAAGGCGCGGAGCGTCTGCGCGTGATCTACAACGCGCTGTCGCGCATCCGTTTCTGCACGTCCGATGGCGCGATGGAATTCGCCAACAACGGCGGCCCCGATGCCGCGCCGCCCGGCTACATACCGTGGTTCGACGTGCCGGACCGCCGCACGCGTGACGTGACGATCGTCTTCGGCCACTGGGCCGCGCTCGGCCTCATGATCCGCGACAACGTGCTGTGTCTCGATTCGGGCTGCGTGTGGGGCAACAAGCTGTCGGCGGTGCGTATGACGGCCGATCCCGCGCAGCGCGTGATCACGCAGGTGAGTTGCGCGATGAAGAAGTGACGACCGGTTCGACGACCTGCGCGCCGCCCGCGAACGCCGGCGCACTGCGCATGCGCTGAAGGGCCGCATCGACGCACGCCTGGGCCTCGCTCGCGAGCAGCCGACGGTCCGCGCCCGGCGCGAGCGGATCGCACACGTACAGATGCGCGGTGAGCGGCGTCGCGCGCAACAGCGCACTGAGCGAATCGTTGAGCGACATATCGCCGATATACGCCGGCGCGATCGATTGCCTGCCGCGCGCATCCTCGTACATCAGGCAGATGGGCTGCACCGGGCACGACGACGACACCGCCGCCTGAAACATGTTCGCGTGAAACGGCAGGAGCGATTGGCCGTCAGTGGTCGTGCCTTCGGGAAATACGCACATCATTTCCCCGGCGAGCAGGCGGTTCGCGAGTTCGTGCATGATGCGCTTCGCGTCGCTGCGCTTCTCGCGCTGCACGAACACCGTGCCCAACTGATGCGCAAGCCAGCCGACCACCGGCCACTTGCGGATCTCGGCCTTCGACACGAACGGCGTCGGACGCCACGCGTTGATGACGTAGATGTCGATCCACGAGACGTGATTGCCGACGACGAGCACGCCGCTATGGAGCCGCGCGCCGTCGTTGTGCACGACGAGCTTCATGCCCGCAAGCCGCAGCATCTCGATCGACCACGCGCGGTTCAGCTCGGCGCGCTCGGCCGCCGACGCGCGCGGAAAGCGCGTCGCGACGACCCACATGCCGTACAACAGATGGACGAGGAGCCGCAGCTTGCGCAGCACGAGCATGATCAGCGGCTCTCGTAGGCGACGTGACCGCCAACGACCGTCGCACGCACGCGCGCCGGCAACTCGTAGCCGCGGAACGGCGTATTGCGGCCCTGGCTTTTCAGCTTCAGCGGATCGACACGCCAGTCGCTCGCCGCGTCGAACACGCACAGATCGGCGATCGCGCCCGTCGCGATGCGGCCGGCGGGCAGCCTGAGCACATCGGCGGGTGCGGACGTGATGCGCGAGAGCGCCTGCGCGAGCGGCACATTCGCCTCACGCGCCCATTTCACCGTCAGCGACAGCAGCAGTTCGAGACCGGTCGCGCCGGGCGTCGCTTCGGCGAAGGGCAAGAGCTTCTCGTCGTCGTCGAGCGGCGTGTGATCGGAGCAGATCGCGTCGATGGTGCCATCGGCGAGACCGGCGCGGATCGCATCGCGGTCACGCTGCGAGCGCAGCGGCGGATCGAGACGGAATTGCGAATCGAAATAGCCGATGTCGATATCCGTCAGATGCACGTGATTGATCGTCACGTCGCACGACACGGCAAGCCCTTCCGCCTTCGCCGCGCGCACGAGCGCGACGCCCGCCGCCGACGACAGATGCGACAGATGCACGCGCGCGCCCGTCACGCGCATCAGTTCGAAGATAGTATGCAGCGCGATGGTTTCCGCCGCCACCGGCACGCCCGACAGCCCGAGCCGCGACGCCAGCGCGCCGCTCGCCGCCACGCCGCCCTTCGACATGTACGCATCCTGCGGACGCAGCCACGCGGTGTAGCCGTAGGTGGTCGCGTATTGCAGCGCGCGCTGCAGCGTGCGCGTATCGACGATCGGGTTATCCGCCTGCGAAAAACCGACGCAACCCGCTTCGGTCAGCTCGACCATCTCCGTGATGGTCTCGCCCTTCAGCCCGACCGTCAGCGCGCCGAGCGGATACACATGCGCGAGATGCAGCTTCTGCGCGCGAAACTTGAGCATTTCGACGAGACCCGGTTCGTCGAGCGTCGGATCGGTGTCGGGCGGACACACGAGGCTCGTCACGCCGCCTGCCATCGCGGCGGCCATTTCGGATTCGAGCGTCGCCTTGTGCTCGAAGCCCGGTTCGCGCAGCCGCGCCGACAAATCGACGAAACCCGGCGCGATATAAAGCCCGGATGCGTCGATGACCTTGGCTGCGTTGAAATCGGCCGGCGCCTCGCCGATGCCGACGATCCGCCCCGCCGCAATGAACACGTCCTTGCGTTCTTCCGTGCCCGCCGCCGGGTCGATGATCGTGCCGTTCTGAATCTGGATCTTCATGTCGTCTGTGTCAGTCCGTGTTGCCGGCCACGATGCCCATCACCGCCATGCGCACGGCGATGCCGAAGGTCACCTGATTCAGGATCACCGATTGCGGGCCGTCGGCCACTTGCGAGTCGATTTCCACGCCGCGATTCATCGGGCCCGGATGCATGACGATCGCATCGGGCGCGGCGAGCGCGAGACGCTCGGGCGTCAGGCCCCAGCTCTTGAAATACTCCTGCGCCGAAGGCAGCAGCGCGCCGCTCATGCGCTCGTTCTGCAGGCGCAGCATGATGATGACGTCGACGCCCTTCAGGCCTTCGTCGAGATTGTGATAGACGTGCACGCCCATCTGTTCGAGATTGCCCGGCAGGAGCGTGCGAGGACCAATCGCGCGCACTTCGGGCACGCCGAGCGTGGTCAGCGCGTGAATGTCCGAGCGCGCGACGCGCGAATGCAGAATGTCGCCGACGATCGCCACGCGCAGCTTCGTGAAGTCGCGCTTGTAATGGCGGATCGTGTACATGTCGAGCAGGCCTTGCGTCGGATGCGCATGACGGCCATCGCCCGCATTGATCACGTGCACGTGCGGCGCGCAATGCTCGGCGATCAGATACGGCGCGCCGCTCGACGCATGACGCACGACGAACATGTCGGCGTGCATCGCGGAGAGATTGTTGATCGTGTCGAGCAGCGATTCGCCCTTGCTCGTCGACGACGCGTTGATGTTCAGATTCAGCACGTCGGCCGAAAGACGCTTCGCCGCGATTTCGAACGTGGTGCGTGTGCGCGTCGAGTTCTCGAAGAAGAGATTGAACACCGACTTGCCGCGCAGAAGCGGCACCTTCTTCACTTCGCGATCGGTCACGCTCACGAACTGCTCGGCGGTATCGAGAATGTGCGTGACGATGGAACGCGGCAATCCTTCGATGCTCAACAGGTGCTTCAGCTCGCCGTTCTTCGTGAGCTGCGGATTGCCCTTGAGAAAGCCGTAGCGAAAGGTGTCGGGCGCGGCGGCGCCTTCGGTGGCGGTATTCATGTTGATCCCGGATGTTTCTCTGAAAGATGCCGATACGAATGCGTCAGCCCGCGCGCGCTTCCGTCTTGAAATCGAACGCGCCGTCTTCGCGACGCGCGAGCACGAGGTTCTGATTCGCGGGCAGGTCCACCGTCGCGCCGGTGAAACGCGCGCCGATCGGCATTTCGCGCCCGCCGCGATCGGCGAGCACCGCGAGATCGATCGACGCCGGGCGGCCATAGTCGTACAGCTCGTTGATCGCCGCGCGCACGGTGCGGCCCGTCGACAGCACATCGTCGATCAGGACGATGCGGCGGCCGTTGACATCGAAAGGCAGCGAGGTCGGGCTCGCCTGGCTGTGCAGGCCTTTTTTCGCGTAGTCGTCGCGATGCAGCGCCACGTTCACCACGCCGAAGAGCGGCGCGTTCAAGTCCTTCGCGAGCCGCTCGGCGAGCCACACGCCGCCGCTGTAGATGCCCGCGAGCACGGCGCCATCAGGCGCGGCAAGCGATTGTCCGTACGCTGCGCGAATCTGGTCGACGAGCGCGCGATACAGCGCCTCGGCGTCAATGGAACTCATGATCGTCGGCAAGTCCGTCGAGATATTGTTGAAGGATGACGCGCGCGGCTTCGGCGTCGATTTCATCGTAGCGGCCGCGCGCGTTGGTGCGCGCGCCGCGCTCGCGCAGATCGGCTTTGGCGTCGACGGACGAGTAGCGCTCGTCCACCCATTGCACCGGCACGTTGAAACGGCCGTTCACCTGATTGCCGAAGCGCTTCGCGAGCGCGCTCATCTCGTGCGGCGTGCCGTCGGGATGCATCGGCATGCCGACGACGATGGCGTCGGGCTTCCACTCGTCGAGCAGCTTGCCCACTTCGACGAAGCGATAGTCGCGATTGCGGTTTTCCAGCGTGACGAGGGCACGCGCATTGCGGGTCAGCGTATTGCCGACGGCGACACCAATGCGTTTCTCGCCGTAATCGAATGCCAGCAGCGTGGCTTCGCGGCTCATGCGTGCCCTGCTTCGCCGGACAACATCGAGCGCGACACGCCGAGCAGCGAAAGCGCCGCTTCGAGGCGGTCTTCGGCGGGCACGTCGAAGATGATGCGCGGATCGGCTTCGACGGTGAGCCAGCCGTTCTTCGAGATTTCCTCTTCGAGCTGGCCCGCGCCCCAGCCTGCGTGACCGAGCGTGAGCAGGAAGCGTTCGGGGCCTTTCCCGCTCGCGACCGCTTCGAGCACGTCCTTCGACGTGGTCATGGCGAGGCCGCCGGGCACGCTCATCGACGAGCTATAGGGCTCGCCCTCGCCCGCTTCGTGCAGCACGAAGCCGCGCTCGGTCTGCACAGGGCCGCCGAAGTAGACAGGCAAATGAACGAGCGGCTCGATCTCGAGCTTGAGATCGATGCGATTGAAGAGCGATTGAAGGTCGATATCGGTCGGTCTGTTGATGACGAGACCGAGCGCGCCCTTCTCAGTGTGATCGCAAAGGTAGACCACCGTTCCTGAAAACGTCGGATCTGCCATGTTGGGCATGGCGATCAGGAACTGATTCGTCAAATTGATGCGATCGGAAGTCTTGGACATAATTCAGAATTTTAACAAAGGCGCTGCGAGATGGCCGACTTTGATGTGGGTCTGGTCTGGTTTCGGCGGGATCTGCGCGCGGCAGACAATGCTGCACTCTATCACGCGCTTACAAGGTGCCGCCGCGTGCTGTGCGCCTTCGTTTTCGATCGCGATATTCTCGCGCCGCTCGCCAAAAAGGACCGGCGCGTGCCGTTCATTCATGCAAGCGTCGTCGAGCTGGATCGGACCTTGCGCGAGGCGGGCGGCGCGCTGATCGTGCGGCACGGGCATCCGGTTCACGACATTGCGTCGCTGGCCCGCGAATGCGGTGCGAACGCGGTGTTCACCAATCGCGATTACGAGCCGGACGCGAAGGCGCGCGACGACGCCGTCGGGCAGACACTCGCGAGTCAGGACATCGCGTTTTTCACGTTCAAGGACCAGGCCGTTTTCGATCATGACGATGTGATGACGGGCGCGGGCAAGCCCTACACCGTCTTCACGCCGTACAAGCGCAAATGGCTCGCGACGCTCACGCCGGATGCGCTGAAGCCTTACGCGTCCGAAGATCATCTGAGTGCGCTCGCGAAGCCGCCGTCGGGCGTGAAACATGCGGTTCCATCGCTTGCCGCGCTCGGATTTCCCGACGCGCATGCGCCCGCGTTTCCCGCCGGCACGAGCGGCGCATTCGAGCTTTTCGACGATTTCCGCGACCGCATGACCGACTACGGCCGCACGCGCGATTTCCCCGCGCTGAAGGGCCCGAGCTATCTCGGCGTGCATCTGCGGCACGGCACGGTGTCGATACGCGCGCTCGCTCGCGGCGCGCACGATGCGCAGCGTCACGGCGACAAGGGCGCCGAAACGTGGCTCGGCGAGTTGATCTGGCGGGAGTTCTACTTCTCCGTGCTGCACCATTTTCCGCACGTCGGCGTGACGGGAGATCATCGGGCGTTCAAGCCGGAATACGACCGCATCCGCTGGGAAACGGGCGATGCCGCCGACGCGAATTTCGCCGCGTGGCGCGCGGGTCAGACTGGCTACCCGCTCGTCGATGCGGCGATGCGGCAGATCAATGCGTCGGGGTATATGCACAACCGCTTGCGGATGGTCGTCGCGAGTTTTCTGACGAAGGATCTGGGCATCGACTGGCGGCGCGGCGAAGCGTATTTCGAGGCGCTTCTCAACGACTTCGAGCTTTCGAACAACAACGGCGGCTGGCAATGGGCGTCGTCGAGCGGTTGCGACGCGCAACCGTACTTCCGCATTTTCAATCCGGTCACGCAGTCGCAGAAATTCGATTCAGCCGGCAAGTTCATCCGCCATTACGTGCCGGAAATCGCCGGTCTGTCCGATCGCGATATCCACGCGCCGTGGCTCGCGAAACCGGATGCGCTGAAGGCCGCAAAAGTTTCGCTCGGCGTCGACTATCCGCAACCGGTCGTCGATCACGAAGCCGCGAGAAAACGCACGCTCGTGCGTTATGACGTCGTGCGCGGTGCAGGCGCGAAAAAGCGCCCGCCGGATGACAAGGACAACTCCGACGACTCCGACGATTAACGCGCGAACGGCGCAGGCTTCTCGATCATCGCGGTCAGCGCGACGATCGAGCCGCGGCCCTCGGAAGGCGCAATGCCGGCCGCTGCTTGATGCAACATCGAGCGCAGCATTTGCGCGGCGCGCTCGGGCACGGTGGCATCCAGCCCGCGCGTGGCGCCTTCGGCGCCGTCAGCCTGTGACTCACCGTGATGCGCGACGCGCCGCCACGCGAGACCGAGCGTATCCGCGAGCAGCGCGACATGCCCGAGGCCCAGCGCGCACGCCGCCGCGCCCAGCCGATGCGACGCGTCCGCCGCCGAAAGCGCCGCGGCTTCGTCGACCATGCCGGTTTCGTTCGCCTGCGTGCCGCGTTCGACGAGCGCGTCGATCGCCGTTTCCGCGCTCTGCAGAAAGTCCTCGTAAGCGGCCGCGTTCACGCGCAGTACGCCGAGGTCGCGCGTCGCGGCATCGCGCGATGCTTCCTCGCTGGCCTGCGCGGCGCTCGCCTCCCACGCCGCTTCCGATTCAGGCGACCCCGCGACGTGCCACGCAACCGTCAGGCCGTAGTCGCGCAGCACATCGACGTGACTGGTGTCTTCCGGCATCGCGCCATAAAGGGCGAAATCGCGCCACAGGAGCGCGAGCGTCGCGCGCACGAGCGAGCGCGGCGCGTACGTCAACGCATGCGCCTGATCCGCCAGCACGAGGTTGAAGCGCGCATAGAGGCGCTTCACATCGGCGATCTGATCGAACTCGCCGCCGTTGCGCTGCGCGCGCTCCCGCAGCGCACGAACCGTCGACGACGCAAGCCGCCAGAAATCGTACGGATCGGGGCCGCGCAGCTCGTCGAGACAGGCATCGAGGCGCGCGAAGGCATCGGCGGATTCTTCGACCGGACCGCGCAGCAGTTTCAGCAGCGTTTCTTCGTAACGTGCCCGCGTACGCGCGAGCCGATCGGGTGCGACGCCACGCAGCGTCGCGGGCGCGATCGCGCGGCCTACGAGCGCGAGGTCGTCGTAGGACACCGGCGCGACGCGCGTGTGCGACGCGAGCAGCATATGCAGCCCGCGATAGTGATCGAAAAGCGCCGTGGAGCACGAGAGTTCGCGCAAATTGTGCCGTTCGACGGCCGCGCGAAATACCGCGATGGTGTCCGCGATGCGCGCGTGGCTGCCCTCCGATTCCTCGCCAAGCGGCGCGACGAGCGCCAGGGCTTCGGCGAAACGCTGCGCGGGCAGCCAGCCCGCCGAATGCAGCGCGGCGATGGCGCGCTTCAGCGCGGCCCCGGTTTCGCCCTGCCGCTGGAAGGCGTGCAGTGCGTCGGTCAGCCCCATTTCGGCGAGTCGCACCGATCCGCCGCGCGGATTGGGCAGGGCTTCGGACAGAACGGGCAGATCGGGACGAGATGTCATAACAAGCGCTCACAAGCCGGTTCGCGCGCGCGGCGATCGAATGCCACCTTCGCACGCGGTTGAAATGCGTCATCGGTAGGCGCAGACGAGCTTCGTTGCGCCCGCTTCAAGCGTATGCCTTAACCAGCCAGCGCGGTGATCGAACACGTCGAGGCCTATTTGCATCCTTTGTACCCGACATCGCGCGACGCCGGGACCGCCGCAACGAATTCGTCTTGCGCTGCAAAATCCGAAAAATCTGATGAGCCGCCGAGGGCAGCTCAGGCGCGGAACGCGTCGTCATCGCCGAACGCGGCCCGCAAAAAACGCGCGCCGCATGACGCGAGTCATGCGGCGCGGCAGAACGGCAAGATCAGATCTGAACCATCTCGAAATCTTCCTTGCGGGCTCCGCATTCGGGACAGGTCCAGTTGATCGGAACGTCCTCCCAGCGCGTGCCCGGCGCGATGCCCTCTTCAGGCAATCCCGCCTCTTCGTCGTAGATCCAGCCGCAGATCAGGCACATCCAGCTTCTATATTCCATACTTATGCCGAGTCGATTGGTCGGTTGAAATTAGGACATGATGGTACCGTGTTGCCGTGTCGATGCCTAGCAAGCGGCCGTCCGGGTTGCGCGCATCGTGACATCGGTCGAAACGGCCGTCACGCCGGCGCACGGAGCCCAAGGCTAGCGCGCCGGAAAAAAGTGCGCAAAGAAACCTTCCGGGCAGCATTAGGCCGCATAATCAGACATGAACGAGCGGACATTCGCTCACGCGCCCGAGGCGCGGACCAGTTCGCTTAGAGCCGATCGTCCATCCAAGCAATCCAATACCATAATGTCCGCTTTTGCCATGACCGGCGATTCCCCACCGATCGTACTCACCTTCGGCCTCTCCGATCCCACCGGCGGCTCGGGCCTGCAGGCCGACCTGCTGACGCTCGCCAGCATGGGCTGCCACGGCGCGACCGTGCTGACCGGCTACGCGGTGCGCGACTCGGCAACGTGCGATGAAGTGACCGGCCTCGATCCGGACACCGTCGCGACCCAGGCGCGCATGTTGCTGGAAGACATGCCGATTGCCGCGTTCAAGATCGGCGCGGCAACGCGCGCGGAGCTCGTGTCCGCCATCGCCGAAGTCGTTTCCGACTACGACGATGTGCCCCTGATCCTCGCGCCCGATTTCACGCTCGACGACGAACACGTCCTGTCCGCCGACGAACTGCGCGAATCGCTCGCCGATCTGCTCGTGCCGCAGACCACCATGCTGATTGCCGATCACGCTACGTTACTGCAACTCGCGCAGCCGGACAGCGACGCCGAATCGCCGACGCTCGATTCCGCGATTTCCCACATTCTGGCGCAGGGTTGCGAGTACGTGCTCGCGATGGAAACGGGCACGCATCGTCACGTGAACACGCTATACAGCGAGGAAGGTCTCGTGCGGCAGGACACGTGGGAGCGCAGCGTGCAGCGCATCATGGGCCTGACCGACACGCTCGGCTCGGCTGTCGCCGCTTTGCTCGCGAACGGCCAGGAGCCTGCCGAGGCCGCGCGCGAGGCGCAGGAGTATGTGTTCCAGGCCGCGCGCGCCGCGTTCCGGCCCGGCATGGGCGCGTATTTGCCGGATCGGTTTTTCTGGGCGCGCTCGAACGATGCCGATGAAGACAGCGAAGCCTCATCGCTGCCCGATGATCCGACCGGACTGCCCGGAGAAGCCCGGCACTGACGCACAACAAGAGGGAGGCGACGCGAGCGCATGCCATACCGACTGCCCCATCTGCACAAGCCCGGCCCGCAAGGCGCAATCCGCATCGGCTGCGCGGGCTGGGGTCTGTCGAGCGCCGTCTCCGCGAGCTTTCCGCATGAGGGCACGCATCTCGAACGCTACTCGCACGTGCTGACCTGCGTCGAGATCAACTCCAGCTTCTACAAGCCGCATCGCGAGCAAACCTACGCGAACTGGGCGCAAAGCGTGCCCGAGTCGTTTCGTTTCTCGGTCAAGCTGCCGAAGGCGATTACGCACGACGCGCGTCTCGTCGATACCGAATCCCTGCTCGACGAATTCCTGCAAGCCGCCGGCCAACTCGGCGACAAGCTCGGCTGCTGGCTCGTGCAATTGCCGCCGAGCCTGCCGTTCGATCACGATGTCGCCGAAGCATTCTTCAAGGCGCTGCGCGAACGCACGACAGTGCCGGTCGCGTGCGAGGCGCGCGAACATAGCTGGTTTTCGACGCATGCGGCGGCGCTTCTGAAGGCGCATCACATCGCGTACGTCGACGCCGACCCGATTCCCGACGAGTGCGAGATCAAGCATCGCGCGGACGCGTCGCTCGTCTATGTGCGGCTGCACGGCTCGCCCGAGCTATACAAGTCTTCCTACGACTACACCTATCTCGACGAACTGGCGCGCACGCTGCACAACCGCGCGAAAAAGACGCCTGAAGTCTGGTGCATCTTCGACAACACCGCCGAAGGCCACGCGCAGCCCAACGCGCTGCATCTGATGGAGCGGCTGCGGATTCATCACAAGGTCTGAACGTTCGACGCTACGGAGGATTTCCGATGCATAAGCCGGCAGGACGACTTGCCCGTTTGCTTGGCGCCACGCTGCTCGCCTCGCTGCTTGGTTTCGCTTCACCGAGTCAGGCTCAGAACGCCACGCCCGCGGGCGACGGCACGTTCCTGCTGACGATCTTTCTGAAGCACGACGAATCGAAGACGCTGCCGCAAATCAATCAGCAGTTGAAGGAGCAAGGCTACTTCAAGCAGTTTCCGCCGCCGGGCGTCGAAGTGGTGTCGTGGTACGTGATGATGGGCATCGGTCAAGTGGTGACGTTGCGTGTGCCCGCCGACCGCCTGCGCGAGGTGAACCGCGCGATCGAGAGCACGGCGTGGGGCGGGTATCGGACGGAGTTCTATCCGACTTACGACTACAAGGCCGCCGCGCAGAAGTTGCGCGAGGAGATGAACAAGTAGCGCCCGGCGAAGCGCGGACGAAAAAAAACCCGCATCGCTGCGGGTTTTCTTTCTGGCATGACGCGCGCCTCTTTCGAAGCCCGCGCCGATGTAACCGGCTCGCGCCAGCTTACATGTCCATGCCCATGCCGCCCATGCCGCCGGGCATGCCGCCAGGCATCGGAGCATCGTCCTTCGGCAGTTCAGCGACGGCTGCGTCGGTCGTCAGCAGCAGGCCTGCCACCGATGCCGCGTTTTGCAGCGCCGTGCGCGTCACCTTCGTCGGGTCGACGACACCGGCTTCCACCAGGTCACCGTACTCGCCGGTTGCCGCGTTGTAGCCGTAGTTGCCCGAACCTTGAGCAACAGCTGCCACCACGACGGAAGCTTCTTCGCCGCCGTTCGTGACGATCTGGCGCAGCGGCTCTTCCATTGCACGCAGAACGATCTTGATACCAGCGTCTTGATCTGCGTTCACGCCCTTCAGGCCGTCGATTGCCTTGCGTGCGCGGATCAGCGCAACGCCGCCGCCTGCCACGATGCCTTCTTCCACAGCTGCGCGCGTTGCGTGCAGTGCGTCTTCGACACGTGCCTTCTTTTCCTTCATTTCGACTTCGGTCGCAGCGCCGACCTTGATCACTGCCACGCCGCCGGCCAGCTTGGCCACGCGCTCCTGCAGCTTTTCACGGTCGTAGTCCGACGTCGCTTCTTCGATCTGCTTGCGCACTTGCTTCACGCGAGCTTCGATGTTCACGGCTTCGCCCGCGCCGTCGATGATCGTCGTGTTTTCCTTGCCCACTTCGATGCGCTTCGCCTGGCCCAGTTCAGCCAGCGTTGCCTTCTCGAGCGTCAGGCCGGTTTCTTCCGCAACCACTTGACCGCCGGTCAGGATCGCGATGTCTTCCAGCATGGCCTTGCGACGGTCGCCGAAGCCCGGAGCCTTGACAGCAACCGTCTTCAGGATGCCGCGGATGTTGTTGACGACCAGCGTAGCCAGCGCTTCGCCTTCGACGTCTTCAGCGATGATCAGCAGCGGACGGCCAGCCTTCGCGACTTGTTCCAGAACTGGGAGAAGGTCACGGATGTTCGAAACCTTCTTGTCGTGCAGCAGCACGAACGGGTTTTCGAGCACGGCGACTTGCTTGTCCGGATTGTTGATGAAGTACGGCGACAGGTAGCCGCGGTCGAATTGCATACCTTCGACGACGTCCAGCTCGTCTTCCAGCGACTTGCCGTCTTCGACGGTGATGACGCCTTCCTTGCCGACCTTGTCCATCGCTTCAGCGATACGATCGCCGATCGACGTGTCGCTGTTCGCCGAGATCGAGCCGACTTGCGCGATTTCCTTGTTCGTCGTGCAGGGCTTGCTGATCTTGCGCAGTTCTTCGATTGCTGCAGCAACGGCCTTGTCGATGCCGCGCTTCAGGTCCATCGGGTTCATGCCCGATGCGACGTACTTCATGCCTTCGCGAACGATGGATTGCGCGAGCACGGTAGCGGTCGTGGTGCCGTCACCTGCGTTGTCGCTGGTCTTGGAAGCGACTTCCTTGACCATTTGCGCGCCCATGTTCTGGAGCTTGTCCTTCAGTTCGATTTCCTTCGCGACCGAGACACCGTCCTTGGTGACGGTCGGGCCGCCGAAAGAGCGCTCGAGCACGACGTTGCGGCCCTTCGGACCCAGCGTGACCTTGACCGCGTTGGCCAGGATGTTCACGCCTTCGACCATCTTGGCGCGTGCGGAATCGCCAAAAGTGACTTCTTTAGCTGCCATATCCAAACTCCTTGATTCGATTCGATTTTCCGGCTTCGCTGCGGCGCTTGGAAAAGCGGCTCGGGCGAGCGAAGCCGAAGTGCAGGAAGGATGCTTACTTGACCAGAACGGCCATGATGTCTTCTTCGCGCATGACGAGCAGTTCCTGCCCGTCGACCTTGACGGTCTGGCCAGCGTACTTGCCGAACAGAACGCGGTCGCCGACCTTCACGTCGAGGGCGATTTGCGCGCCCTTGTCATCGCGCTTGCCCGGGCCGATGGCCAGGACTTCGCCTTGATCCGGCTTCTCAGCCGCTGCTTCAGGGATCACGATGCCCGATGCGGTCTTGGTTTCCTGGTCCAGACGCTTGACGATGACGCGATCGTGCAAAGGACGAAGGTTCATACACACTCCTCTCTTGATTGAGACTGAAAACGCGGGAAAACCCGTCCTTTGAGAACGATCTCGCCGGACGGCAAACTTGTTAGCACTCTCGTGCAGTGAGTGCCAATTATATGGACCGAGTTTGACAATTTCAAGGAGGGAGATGAGCGGGGAATCCCGTAAGACAAGACAGGGACGATTCCGGGCAACGCGGAATCAATGGACAACGCGCTTTCGGTTGAGAAAATCAATGCCGATTCGACGCTGGGCAGTGAACAGACATCTGCCCGTGCGCAACGTTCCCGTCTTTCATCACGCCGTCAACCGCGGATTCGACGATGTTTCCTGACGTGGCTTTTTTCATTGGCCAGTCCGGCGGCACTACAATTTGTGCTTGCCGTTGACTCACATCCGGAACCGCCGCCTCATGCCCATGCCGTCGCCGCGCCTCGTTTTCGCTTCCTTCGCTCTGATCGCCCTCGCCGCCTGCGGTGGCCGCAGCTCGGTCACGCCGAGCTATCAACAGGAATTGTTCAGCTCCGGCGCGAGCCCCTTCGCGCACAACTTCGACGCCACCGTCAACGAAACCTGCGAGGCCGCGCGCCGCGCGCTGCTGTCGCAAGGTTTTCTCACGACGATGGGCCAGCCTGACACCGTCGATGCGACCAAGAACTTCCAGCCGAGCGCGGAGACGCACGTCGTCGTGTCGTTTCATGTCGTGTGCACGCCGGGCGAGAACGTGACGAATCAGAGCATTGCGTATGTGAACGCCGTGCAGGACGGCTATGCGCTCAAGAAGAGCGATACATCGGCGAGCGTCGGATTGAGCGTGCTCGGCTCGCTGTCCCTGCCGATCCGCTCGAACAGCGACGCGATGGTCAAGATTTCGAGCGAGACCGTGCCCGCCGGCAAGTTCTACGACCGGTTCTTCGGCCTGATGGGGCACTACCTGAACACGGTGCCGCGCAGCGCGCCCGTCGCTGCCGACGAAGTGAAGAGCAAGCCGCTCGCGCCGTCGATCATCGTGAGTTCGCCCGAGTTGACGCCGACGCCGATCGTCGTGCAGACGCCCGCCGCCGCCACGGCGATTCGGGCGTCCGATGCGGTTGCGGCCGGTGCATCGGACGTTCCGGCGGCGTCGGCGGCGGCAGCGCCGGAAGCGCCACCAGCCACCGTCACGCACTGAACCGCGTGCATCGTCAGTTCGGTACGCTGACGATGCCGCCTGCCACAGTGATTGCGTTCGCGCCGGGATCGGTCGCGATCGGCGGCAGGTTCGACGTCGTGAGCGCCGGCGCCGATCCCGCCGTGCCGCCGCGCGCGACCGTGCGCACCACCTGCGACGGCGGCAGCGGCGCGTTGTTCTTCAGGTGATTCCACATCAGATTGAGCGCCTGAATGTTGTAGTAGTGGACCGGAATGAAGCGCGTGTCGAAGCCCGCCACGCTCAGGAACGCGTCGAAGTGCTGACCGTTCGTGATCTCGTACAGCGAAAGCTGGCTATTGCTGCCCTCAGCCACGCGATTCGCGCCGAGATACGGACGCGACGCATGATTGATCGGCACGAGCGCATCGGCGCGGCCCTGCACGATGATCGCCGGCTTGCCGCGCAGATTCGCATTCACGCGGATCGCATTCACGCTGTCCACCATCGTCGGGTTGCCGTTCGCCCATAACGCGCGCAGGCATGCGGCGCCCGCGTAGCTCGCATCGGGCGTCGCCAGCCGATGATCCGCCGCGCCCGTCGTTCCCGCGTTGTAGACCAGATTGATGCCGTTGGTCGGCGGCACGCCATTGCCGTTGCCGAAGATCGTCGGCATCGGCGAAACCAGCGGCGTCACGCCGGCCGCGCCCGTCGCCGCGTTCGTCGTGCCGAAGCTGAAGTTGCAGAGGTTGTCGAGCACGCTCGCCTTCATATACGCATCGGCGTACGTGACGGCGACGGCCGGTACCGCCTGCGAGTCCCACATCGGCGCGTGCAGCGTGTCGGAATCGGTCTCGTAACCCGCCTGATGCAGCCGGTTCAGCGCGTCCGTGGCCTGATCGACCGTGGTGCCGCCCGAGACGAGACCGTTCGCGGCGAGCGTCGCGCAGCGCGCCGTGCGGATCGCGTTGGTCGTGGCGGGCAGCAGCGTCGTCAGATACGGCGCGCCGGCCGCGGCGGGCGCGAGCGCCGCGCAGGGCTGCAACAGGTTGGCGAGCGTCATGTAGTCCGCGAGCGGCCTGCCGAACGAGCCGACCGTCACGCCGCCCTGCCGCACCGAAACCTGCGACGGCAGATTCAGGTTGATCTGCGGCTCGCCGACGACGACCGCCGTGATCCAGCCATCGGTGTCCTGCTCGGCCGCCGCCAGCGATGCCCCGCCGCCGTTGCTCACCGATGCCGCGATCGTCGTGATGTTCCCCTTGTTGTAGCGCACCTGATGCGGCGATCCGCTGACCGGGCCGAACATGTCGTTGAGCGCCCAGTACGCGAACTGGATCGCCTGCAGGGTGTTCTTGCCCCAGTCCTTTTCCGGGTTTTGCTGCGAATGCGCGTGCTTGTAGGCGTAGCGATTCGGGAACGTCGAATTGAAGGTCGACAACGCCGATGCGCTCACGTTGGCCTTGAAGATCGCCTTGGTCCCGGCGAGGTCGGCATTGGAGAGCGTGCCGTCGATCATCGTGACGAGGTTCGTCGACAGTTCGTGCGCGCCGTTGCCGCTGCCCTTGTCCGTATAGGCGACCGCGCAGCCGCGTTTGAGCCCCCACTCGCCCGCCGCCGAAATCGCGCCGTAGATGCCGCGCGATCCCGACGACGTCGCCGTGACGATGCACGGCTGATCCGGATTGAAGCTCGCCGGAATCTGCACGAGCAGACTGACGTTCTGCGTGCCGCTGCCGTCGTCGGCGTAGGCGATGTATTCCTTGCCCGCGATCTTGCCTTCGCCGAGCGAGTCGTTGCCGTTCACGTCGATATTCGGTCCCCAGAAGCGGCCATAGCCGCCGTTCGACGACATATCGACGAGCGCGCGATAGTTCGAATAGATCGCCAGGCGGCGCAATTCGGCGGCCGTCGGCGCGGCGGGCTTCGCGATGGTGGGCGCAGTCGCCGATGCGAGGCCCGTCTTGCCGAGACCGGCTGTCAGCAGATCGTCCGAAACGCCGTCGTAAGTCTGAGTATTGACCGAGCCGGAGATGAAGCTCGGCAAGGTGTTGGTCGGCTGGCCGCCGCCGTTGTCGTCATCGCCGCCGTGGCATGCGGTGAGCGCCGCCGCCGCGAGCAGAGCCAGCGCGCCGAGCGCAACCGTCTGCGGCCTCTTCTGCAACCTCGAGAAACGCGCGAGTCTTTTCATTGTGAGTCTCCGCCATCCGTTCCGATTGAGTGATGCGATTTTCTGCGCAGCACGCCGCGAATCACGCGGACGCGCGCGCGAAAGACAGTGCCAGTATCGCGCTTATCGAGCGCCGCTCGATGGCGAAATTCAAGCTTTTCGGCAACGCGAGCGCCAAACGACAACGGGCCCCGGCAGCGACGCCGGAGCCCGTTCAAACGCCCGCGAGACGAGCGAAGCCGGCGGCATCGCGAGATGCCGCCCACTGCCTGTAATGCCTGTTATTGCCCGCCGCCTTGCACGCCGAGCGTGATCTTGTTGCTGACCGATTTGACGCCCGGGACGCCCTTGGCCACTTCTTCGGCCTGGGCGATCTGGCCGCCTTCCGGCACCGTGCCGGTCAGCGTGACCGCGCCGCTGCGCGCGCGCACGAACACGTTCGAGACGTCGAAGCCCTGCGCCTTCGACAGCGCGCGACGCACGTCATAGCCGAGCTTGCGGTCGGTCTTCTTGGTCGCGGATTTCTGCGCCTTGGCCGCTGCCGCCGAGTCCGTGCTCGTGGCAGCCGCATCGCTCGATTGAGCATAGGCGCTCGAAGCCACAGCCACGCACACCACCACGCCCAGGGCCTTCAACAGATCGACTGCTTTCATGATTTCTCCTTTTGTTTCGCTTGTTGACTTCGCACAGATGCTACTTCGCTCGTTTTGCACTGCAAAACCGGGCCGCATCCCAGCGGCTGGATGACGACATCGAGCGGCTGACCGTGGCCACGCGCGCCCGGCGCCTGAAAAGCGGCGCGGGAATGGCGGCGGCAAGCCGGCGGATGCGGCTCACGGTGCTGCGAGAGACTGGCAGAAGAAACAAAACGCGGCCGTTTGGTCGGGCGGTGAGGCCCGTCGGCTCGAATATTGACCTGCCGCAGGGCGCCTGCTTGATGCGGTCCGCGAACCCAGATTTCGGGCTGCGGCGCGCGAGGGCCTTGTCGTGCGGCGGCGAACGTCAATTTAGCCCAGCGCGGCCATTAGCGCAAAGCATTTAACGACGCGGCCATGCACGAAGCCGCGCGCAAGCAACAGCACCCGCGATGCGCCGGTGCTTTCTACACACGCCTGTCACATGGCGCGCAAGGCTTGCCGCCATCCGGACGGCGTTCGATCTCATGTACCATCGACGCCATGCCGGCCGCCCGGACGCGCCGCTCGCGCGCCTCGCCGAACCTGTCGTGGCGACGTCCGCGCATCGCGATCGGGTAAGCTCGCACGCCCGAAGTTTCACGACCACCGACGAGATGACCGACCCTTCAGGAAGCAATCCGGGCCACGATCCGGACAACCCGACCAGGCGCAAGCCGCAGCCGAGAATCGTCGCGCGCTTCGTCGCGATTTCCTGGCGCGATCTCGCGCTCACCTTCGGCCCGATCCTGCTCGTCTGCGCGATCGCCCTCTATATCGCCGTGCGCCTGATCCAGCCCGCGCCGCCGAGCACGCTGACCATCGCCGCCGGTCCGAAAGGCAGCTCGTTCTGGACGAGCGCGCAGAAATACAAGGCGATCCTCGCGCGCAACCGCGTGACGCTGAACGTGCTGGAGACGCAAGGCTCGCTCGACAATCTGACGCGTCTCGAAGACCCGAAATCGAACGTCGACGTGGGTTTCGTACAGGGCGGCCTGACCAAGCCCGGCGCGACGCACGACAATCTGGAATCGCTCGGCAGCGTGTCGTACGTGCCGCTCGCGCTGTTCTATCGCGGCGCGACCGTCGTGACGCGACTGTCCGAGTTGAAGGGCAAGCGGCTCGCGATCGGCGCGGAAGGCAGCGGCACGCGCGTACTCGCGCTGAATCTGCTGAAGGCGAACGGCATCGAGCCGGGCGGCGATACGGAGCTGCTGCCGCTCGCCGGCGACGAAGCCGCGAAAGCGCTCGAAGACGGCAGGATCGACGCCGTCTTTCTCACCGGCGACTCCGCCCAGCCGCCGACAATGGCCAAGCTCCTGCGCACGCCCGGCATCCGCTTCATGGATTTCGCTCAGGCCGATGCCTACGCGCGCCGCTTTCCGTACCTCACGGAAATCGAATTGCCGATGGGCGCCTTCGATTTCGCCCGCAATCTGCCGCCGCGCCCGGTCCGCATGATCGCGCCGACGGCCGAGCTGGTCGCGCGCGACAGCCTGCATCCGGCGCTCTCCGACCTGCTGATCGAAGCCGCGCGCGAGGTGCACGGACGCGCGAATCTGCTGCAACGGTCGAACGAATTCCCCGCGCCGCTCGTGCATGAATTCCGCATCAGCGACAACGCCGAACGCTATTACAAATCGGGCAAGAGCTTTCTGTACCGCTCGCTGCCCTTCTGGGTCGCGAGTCTCGCGGATCGGGTGCTCGTCGTGCTGGTGCCGCTGATCGTGGTGCTGATTCCGGGCTTGCGGCTCGTGCCGGGGCTGTATCGCTGGCGCGTGAAATCGCGGATCTATCGCTGGTATGGCGCGCTGATTGCGATCGAACGGGAAGCGATCAGCGGCCCCGACACCGCGCAGCGCGACGCCCTGCTCGAACGCATCGATGCGATCGAATCGGCGGTGAATCGCATGAAGATGCCGCTCGCGTTCGCGGATCAGTTCTACGTGCTGCGCGAGCACATCGGTTTCGTGCGGCAGCGTCTCGCTCACGTGCCCGTCGCGCCGGCCGTCGACACCCATTCGAGCGGCGTGGCGCATGCGGATGTGGCCGGTGTCGCTTCGCGGGCAGACACGGAACAAGGCAGCACGTAATATCTATTGGATGAACGGTAAAAAAGGATGCGACGCCACGCGCCGCATCCGCGATGCAGGACACGACAATAAACGAACAGATGAGGCTTGACGCGCGTCCGTGCGCGAGCGAAGCCACAAAAATCTCAGGGAGAAGGGAACATGAGTGCCCCGCATTCGACCCGCGCTGGTCATCCGTACTTTTTCTTCGATTTCATTTCGCCGTTTTCGTACTTGCTGCTGGAACAGCACGAGAAGTGGCCGGACATGCCGTTCGAGCTGGTGCCCGTGCAGTTGATGAAGCTGCTCGAACGCTGGGGCCAGCCGCATGCCGCGACGATCCCGTCCAAGCGCGTCTTCACGTACCGGCACGCGCTGTTCCGGGCGGAGCAGCTCGGCATTCCCTTCAAGATGCCGCCGGCGCATCCGTTCGATCCGAGCAAGGCGCTGCGTCTCGCCGTGCTGGCGAATGGCGAGATCGCCCGCGTGCGCGAAATCTTCCGCTACATCTGGCGCGAAGGACGCGATCCCGCGACGCCGGACGGCTTCGCCGCGTTGTGCGAGCGCATCGGCATGCCGGAGGGCGTGACGCGCATCGAGGATGAGGACATCAAGGCGAAGCTGCGCGACAACAACGACCGCGCCGTGTCGATGGGCGTGTTCGGCGTGCCGACTTTCCTCGTCAACGATCAGATTTTCTGGGGCGAAGACACGTTGCCGATGGTGCTGTACGTCGCGCGCTCGCCCAACTGGCTCGACGGCGCGGAGGTGAAGCGCATCAGCTCGCTGCCGATTGCGCCCCGCGACGCCGATTTCAGCTGACGGAGCGGCGGTTGGCGGGTCGCGCCTATGCCGTGCATAGCGCGCCTGCTATGGCGTCAAAAATCGATAAGCGTTTTACTTCGGATCAGGGTTCGCGAATTCGCACCCGCGCGTCCTGAAATCAACCGCTTTGCCATGAACGATCCCGCCGACTCCCTCGATATCTGGCTCATTCGCGTGCTGCGCACCCTGCTGCTGGAGCGCAGCGTGACCCAGACCGCGCAGCGGCTGAACCAGACGCAGCCGGCGATCAGCACCGCGCTGCGCCGCCTGCGCGAAATCCTGAACGACCCCATTCTCGTGCGCGGCAAACAGGGCATGGTGCCGACCGAATACGGCGAGTCGCTGCTCGCGCCCGCGCAGCGTGCGTTGCGCGAAGTCGAATTCGTCGCGACGCCGCACGGCGATTTCGATCCTGAAAGCTCGCGCCGGACGTTTCGCGTGGCCGCGCCGGATTATCTGAACGATTTCTTCATGCCGACGCTCGTCGCCGCTTTCCGCGACGCGGCGCCCAACGCGCGGCTGGAAATCGAATCGCTCAACCCGATGCGCGACCACGAACGCATGCTCGACGAAGGCGAGATCGATCTGATGGTCGCCAACTGGACGAAGCCCGAGCCGCGCTTCGAGCGCCAGGATCTCTTCTCCGACGTATTCGTCTGCCTGATGCGCGCGAATCATCCGCTCGCGCGCGAACCGCTGACGGCGGAACGTTACGCGCTCGCCGCGCATCTCGCGCCGACGCCGTACAGCGGCGGGCGGCGTCATCCGATCGACATCGGGCTGGCGCGCGCGGGCATCGAGCGGCGCATCGTCACGACGATTCCGTACTTCGGTCTCGTGCCGCAGGTGCTGCTGCAATCGGACCTCATCTTCACGGCGCCGCGCCGCTTCGCGCAGCACTATGCGGCGATGCTGCCGCTCGCCGTGCTCGACTCGCCGGTCCCGTTTCCACGCATCAAGTGCTATCAGCTTTCGGTGCCGCAGCCCGATCAACGGACGGATGTCGCGTGGCTGCGCTCGCTGATGTCGAGCGTCTCCGACTCGCTCACGCGCAAGAAGACCGTCGTGGCGGCGCCGGGCGAAGAAACCACGGAGCTGGGCGAAGTCGCGAAATAGCGCATGCGCGGCGGGACTTCGGTACTATCCGAGCGACACCCTCTTCCCGCGCCCGCCCACATGGATGCTCTCGACAAACTGATTCAGCTTTCGAGCCTTTCCGGCGCGCTCGATCTGCGCTGCCTGCTGAGCGGCCCGCTGGAACTCGATCACGCGTCCGCGCCCGCCGGCGAAGCGGTGTATCACGTGGTGCTCGATGGCGCGTGCACCGTGCTGCGGAAGGGCCACGCGCCGCTCGAACTGAGGGCGGGCGACATCTTCTTTCTCCCGCGCGGCGATGCGCACGTGCTGAGCGTCGAGCCGCGCGAAGCGGGCGCGGCGAAAGCGGAGATCGAAGCTCGTCACAACGGCGCGGTCACGGTGGAAAGCAATTGCGGCGGACAGCGGCCAGCCGTGGATCTGCTGTGCGGCCGCTTTCTCTATGCGCCACGCGCGCTGCTGATCGACGTGCTGCCGGATGTCGTGCACGTGTCGTTCTCGAACGTGTCGGCGCCCTATCTCGCGCCGCTCGTCCAGACGATGCGGCGCGAGGCGGAAGATGCGCAACTCGGCGCGCCGTCCATCGTCACGGCGCTGTCGACCGCACTCTTCACGATGGTCCTGCGCGCGTGGCTCGACGGGCAGCCGTCATTGGCGGGCGTGCTCGGCTTGCTGGCGAACCGGCGGCTGGGGGCGTCGATCATCGCGATGCTGGAGCGGCCCGCCGAACCCTGGACGCTGGAGATGCTGGCGAAGGAAGCGGCGATGTCGCGCGCCACGTTCATGCGCGCGTTTTCGGCGCATTCGGACACTTCGCCGCTGGCGCTGCTGGGTCATGTGCGGATGCAGCTCGCGAGCACGATGCTCACGCGGACGAAGAAGAGCATCGCGGATGTCGCGGCGGACGTGGGGTATCAGTCCGAAGCGGCGTTCAGCAAGCGGTTCAAGGAGTTGTATGGCGTGGCGCCGGGACGCTTCCGGCAAGACAACGGCATCGCCTGAAGCGTCGCCGGTGCTCAGGCGGCGAGTCCCGCCGCTTTCAACGCCGGCCCACCCAGCCGCGCCGTCATCTCCCGCACCCTCAGCAACTGCGCCGCGACCGCCAGCCCGATCGACCACGGCGCCTTATCGACGATGCCTTCCACGCCGATCGGACACGTGATCTCCGGCAGCCGGTCCGCCGCCACGCCCCGCTCCATCAGCCGCCGCTCGAACTTCACGCGCTTGGTCTTCGAGCCGATCAGCCCGAAGTAAGCGAAGTCATCGCGCCGCATGATGCGTTGCGTGAGCGAGAAGTCGAGCGAATGATCGTGCGTCATCACAATGAAATACGCGCCCGCCGGTGCTTCATCGACGATCGCATCGGGCAGATCGGTGGCTTCGATCTGCACGTTCGCCGGGACTTCGCCGGGGAAAAGTTCGTCGCGTGCATCGACCCATTGGACGACGCACGGCAGCGTGCCGAGCACCTTCACGAGCGCATGGCCCACATGCCCCGCGCCAAACAGGACGACGTGCATCATGAGCGTGCGCTCCTCACGGCGTTCACCGCTTTCAGGATTTCTTCGGCCGTCGCGGGCGCATTCAGCGGCGGATTGATCTTGTGATCGCCGACCGCCGAAACCGCATCGCGGATCGCGAAGAACACCGAGAACGGCAGCAGCAACGGCGGCTCGCCGACTGCCTTCGAACGATGGATGCTGTCTTCCACATTGCGATTCTTGAAGAGATCGACGCGGAAATCGGCGGGCATGTCGTTGGTCGTCGGAATCTTGTAGGTCGACGGCGCGTGCGTCATCAGCTTGCCCTTGTCGTTCCACCAGAGTTCTTCCGTCGTGAGCCAGCCCATGCCCTGCACGAACGCGCCTTCGACCTGGCCTTTGTCGAGCGCCGGGTTCAGCGACGCGCCCACGTCATGCAACGCATCCGCGCGCAGCACGCGCATTTCGCCCGTCAGCGTGTCGATGACCACTTCCGACACCGCCGCGCCGTACGAGTAGTAGTAGAACGGGCGGCCCTGCATCGTCGCCTGATCCCAGTAGAGCTTGGGCGTCGCGTAGAAACCGTCGGACCACAACTGCACGCGCGCGAGATACGCCTTCTGGACGACTTCGCCGAACGGAATCGCATCGTCGCCGACGATCACGCAATCGTTCGCAAAGCGCACTTGCGCCGGCGTGACCGTGCCGCCGCCGAACTTCTCCGCCGCGAACTTCGCGAGCCGCTCGCGCAACTGGCGCGCGGCGTCCTGCGCGGCCTTGCCGTTCAGGTCCGTTCCCGTCGATGCCGCCGTCGCCGATGTATTCGCGACCTTGCTCGTATCGGTCGCCGTCACGCGCACGCGCTCGAACTTCACGCCGAGCTCATGCGCCACGACCTGCGCGACCTTCGTGTTCAGGCCCTGGCCCATTTCGGTGCCGCCGTGATTCACGAGCATCGAGCCGTCGGTGTAGATGTGAACCAGCGCGCCCGCCTGGTTGAAGTGCGTCACGTTGAACGCGATGCCGAACTTCACCGGCGTGAGCGCAAGACCCTTCTTCAGGATTTCGTTGTTCGCGTTGAATTCGTTGATGGCCGCGCGACGCTTGCGATACTCGCTCGTCTCTTCCAGTTCGGCGATCAGTTCCTGGATGACGTTGTCCTCGACCGTCTGGCCATAGGGCGTCGTGTTGTTCTCCGTCTTGCCGTAGAGATTCGCGCGGCGCACGTCGAGCGAATCCTTGCCGACCGAGCGCGCGACGTTATCCAGTATGTATTCGATCGCGAACGCGCCCTGCGGCCCGCCGAAGCCGCGAAACGCGGTGTTCGACTGCGTGTTCGTCTTGCCGCAATAGCCTTCGATCTTCACGTCCGAGAGCCAGTACGCGTTGTCGAAGTGGCACACGGCGCGCGTCATCACCGGACCGGACAAGTCGGCGGAGAAGCCGCAGCGCGAGGTCATGTCGACGGACACGCCTTCGATCTTGCCGTCGTCGTCGTAACCGACTTCGAAGTCGTAGATGAAGTCGTGGCGCTTGCCGGTGATCATCATGTCGTCGTCGCGGTCCGGACGCAGCTTCACGGGGCACAGCAGCTTCCATGCGGCGAGCGCCGCGCAGCACGCGAAAATGCCCGACTGCGATTCCTTGCCGCCGAATCCGCCGCCCATGCGACGGCATTCCACCAGCACGTTATGCGAATGCACGTTCAGCACGTGCGCGACGAGATGCTGCATTTCCGTCGGGTGCTGCGTCGAGCAGTAGACGTGCATGCCGTCGTCGTCCTTCGGCACGGCGTAAGCGATCTGGCCTTCGAGATAGAACTGTTCCTGGCCGCCGAGCTTCATCGCGCCGCGCTCGTGATGCGACGCTTTCGCCATGCGGCCAGGCGCATCGCCGCGCGAAAGCTTCAGCGGATTGAGCACGTACGACTCGGCCTTGCGCGCGTCTTCGGGCGTGAGCACCGGCACGAGGTCTTCGAATTCGATGGTCGCGCGACGCGCCGCCAGACGCGCCGTATCGTGCGACGTCGCGACGACGATGAACATCGGCTGGCCGACGAACTGCACGATGCCCTGCGCGAGCACGGGATCGTCGTGGATGATCGGACCGCAGTCGTTCACGCCGGGAATATCGTCGGCGGTGAACACCGCGACCACGCCCGGCGTCGCGCGCACGGCGTCGAAGTTCATCGACACGATCTTCGCGTGCGCCTTCGGGCTCGTGCCGAGCGCGGCATGTAGCGTGCCGGCGACGAGCGGAATGTCGTCGGTATAGCTCGCGCGGCCGCTCACGTGCAGATGCGCCGACTCGTGCGGACGCGAGACGTGGACCTGCTTGAATGCATCGATTTCGTTCGCGAGCGACTGGGCGTCGGCGATGAATGCTTCTGCTTGCTGATTCATGTTCTTTTCTCCTTACCGCTTACTTCGCTTCGACGAGTTCGATTGCGCGCACATCCAGCTTCGACTTGTCCAGCGGATCGTGCGGACGCGTCTCCAGCCAGAAGCGATACAGCAGGCTCTTTGCAGTGTCGAGGCGGTAGTCGCTGCTCGCGCGCATGTCGGTGAGCGGCTGGTAGTCCTTGGAGAGCGCGATCATCGCGGCCTGCGCGGTGGCTTCGTGCCATTGCGCATCGTTGAGAATGGCTTCGGCGCTGGCGGCGCGTTTCGGCGTCGCCGCCATGCCGCCGTAGGCGAGGCGCGGCTCGCGGATCGTGTCGCCATCGGCGATGAAACTGAACGCGGCGTACACGGCGGAAATATCGGAGTCGAAGCGCTTGCTGAGCTTGTACGCGCGGAATTGCATATTGGCGCGCTTGCCGGTGCGCGTCGGCACGCGGATCGCGGCGACGAACTCGTTCTCGCGCATGTCCTTCTTCTGATACGCGATGTACAAATCTTCGAGCGCCATCTCGCGCAAGCCGTCGACGCTTTGCAGCACGACGCGCGCATTCAACGCGATGAGACCGGGCATCGAATCGCCGATCGGCGAGCCGTTCGCGACGTTGCCGCCGAGCGTGCCCGCATTGCGGATCGGCAGCGACGCGAAACGCAGACGCGTTTCCTCGAGCTCCGGATAGATCTTCACGAGCTCGTCGTACGCGCGCTCGACCGACACGCCCGCGCCGATTTCGATCCATTCATCCGTCGTCTCGACATGTTTGAACGACTCGATCTGCCCGACATAGACGATATCGCCCAGATCGCGCAACTGCTTCGTCACCCACAAACCGACGTCCGTGCTGCCCGCGAGAATCCGCACATTCGGATTCTTGTCCTTGATCGCGGCGAGCGCCTCGGTGGTGCGTGGCGCGTCGAACTGGCGGCCGGCGTGCTCGTAGTGGAAGGTGTCGTCGCGCTTCAGGCTGTCGAGCGTGCGCGCGAGCGCCGGCACGTTGACGGGCGCGAGCGGCGCGTGGTCGAACATCTGCTCGGCGGCATCGATGATCGGCCGATAACCCGTGCAGCGGCACAGATTGCCCGTCAGCGCGTCGCTGATTTCCTGACGCGACGGCTTCGTCTTGTCGCACGCGCCCGCGCAGCCGGTCGTCGCATGACCGTGCTTTTCATAGAGCGCGAACATCGACATCGCAAAGCCCGGCGTGCAGAAGCCGCACTGCGAGCCGTGACAGTCGACGAGCGCCTGCTGCACCGGATGCAGCGTGCCGTCCGGCTGGCGCAGATCCTCGACGGTGAAGAGCGCGCGGCCGTCGAGCGTCGGCAGGAACTGCACGCACGCGTTCACGGCCTTGAACGCGACGCCGCCCGCGCCGTCCGGCTCGCCGATGACGACCGTGCACGCGCCGCAGTCGCCTTCCGCGCAGCCTTCCTTGGTGCCGGTGCAGCGCGCGTCTTCGCGCAGGTATTGCAGGACGGTGCGCGTCGTCGACGCGCCGCTCACTTCCTGGATCGCATTACGGTGATAGAAGCGGATGGGCTGGGTCATGGATGTCTCGGGGCTCTTCGATGCTGTTCTGCTGGTTGCGCGGGATGCACAGCCGGTGGCATTCGCGACTTCGGGGGACGTTTTCAGCTTAGTCCTGTCGCTTCGATGGTTCAAAAGCTATCACCACCAAAATCCATAACCCATAGTTGGCATGGCATGAACGACATATTCTTCGTCCGATATGTGCTGCAAGCCTTATCCAGCAAGGCTCCCGGCGATACCTTCCGATCGTTCGGATCGGTCTTTTGTCCTAGCTGGTTACAAAACGAGCGCGACGCTGCACCGCAACATATGGGACAATCACGCCTTCGCGCCGAATTCAACCCCGCAATTTCCCTATGTCCACCGAGTCCCGCACCAGGCCGCAAGGCGATTTCGCAGTCACGCTGCGGATTCTGCCCGTCGTGCTGTACACGTTTCTCTGTTACCTGACGATCGGCATTCCGCTGGCGGTGCTGCCGGGTTTCGTGCACACGGATCTCGGCTACGGCTCGGTGATGGCGGGCGCGGCGATCAGCGTCCAGTATCTCGCGACCCTGATGTCGCGGCCGCTCGCGGGCCGCACCGCCGACACGCTCGGTCCCAAGAAAACGGTGTTGTACGGTCTCGCGGCGTGCGCGGCGAGCGGCGTGCTGCTGTTCGCATCGGCGCTCGCCGCGCAATGGCATGTCGTGAGTCTCGTGCTGCTGGTGATCGCGCGGCTCGTGCTCGGTTTCGGCGAAAGCTGGGTCGGTACGGGGTCGATCACGTGGGGCATCGGGCGCGTCGGCGTGACCAACAACGCGAAGGTGATTTCGTGGAACGGCATCGCCACGTATGGCGCGCTGGCGATCGGCGCGCCGCTCGGCGTGGCGATCGATCATTCGATCGGCTTCGCATCGCTCGGACTGATCGTGATCGCGCTCGGCGGCTTCGGCTACTGGCTCGCGACGCGCATGGCAAGCGTGCCCATCGTGCATGGCGAGCGCATGTCGTATCGGAGCGTGTTCTTCCGCGTGCTGCCGCATGGACTGGGACTCGCGCTCGGATCGGTGGGATTCGGCTCCATCGCGACCTTCATCACGCTCTACTACGCCGCGCACAACTGGCCGAACGCCGCGCTTTCGCTCACCGTGTTCGGCACGATGTTCATCGGCGCGCGGTTGCTGTTCGCCAATACGATCAAGGCGTATGGCGGTTTCCGTGTGGCGATCGTGTCGTTCGCGTTCGAATGCGCGGGCTTGCTGATGCTGTGGCTCGCCGCCGAGCCGACTTTTGCGCTTGCTGGCGCGGCGCTGACGGGCTTCGGATTCGCGCTGGTGTTTCCGGCGCTTGGCGTCGAGGCGGTCGGGCTCGTGCCGCCGGCCAGCCGCGGCGCGGCGCTTTCCGCGTATTCGGTGTTTCTCGATTTGTCGCTCGGTTTGACCGGGCCGCTTGCGGGGTATATCGCGGGCGAGCTGGGGTATGGGTCGGTGTTTCTGTTCGCCGCGCTGGCGGCTGCCGCGGCGGTGGCGTTGTCGGTCGCGCTCTATATGCGCGGCGGGCGCGGGGTCGGCGGGCCGGCTACGGCTTGAGGCTTTCGGTATCAGACACCCCCGTCGCCGTGCGAATCGGACGACTTTCGGACATCGAAACATTGAAAAATCAACAGCTTGGCAAACTGACCGAGCGTGGAGCACTGCTCGGCGCTTTCGTGGGCGCGGCGAGCTTCGGAAACGCGGCTTCACTCAAGCAGATCCGCGACGAATATCTACCGATCGCCATCGGCTCGCTGCTCGCCATCGCGCTGTATGTCCTGACGAACGCCTCACGATGACACGCGTGGGCGATGCCCTGCTCGTGTGTTCGATGAAATAGCGTCAGGACCACAAGGCCCTGTCTTCATGCACGGCGCCGGACATGCCGATCATCCAAAAAACAGGCCCGGCACAGGCCGCGCGCCGAACGAACGCCCCTCGCATGTCTTAAAATCGCCGCTTGGCCCATCAGCGTCCGCTTTATGAACTCGACCTCGGAAGACCGTTGGCGCGACTTGCGTCCGGACCCGGACAGCGACACACCGCTTTATCTGCAACTCGCCCGCAAGCTCGCCAACGCCATCCACGACAATCGCTGGAACGCCGGCGAAGCGCTGCCCTCCGAGCGCGTGTTGTCGGAGGCGCTCGGCGTGTCGCGGATCACGTCGCGCAAGGCGATCGCGCTGCTCGTCGAGCAAGGGCTCATCCGCCGCGAACAGGGCGCGGGCAGCTTCATCACGCCGCGCTACGAAGATCCGCTCTCGCGTCTTTCAAGCTTCTCCGAGATGCTCCGGCGCCGCGGCTTCAAGCCCAGCTCCACGTGGCTCTCGCGCACCATCGAACCGGCCAATCGCGAGGAGGTCATCCAGCTCGGCCTCTCGCCCGCCGCCACCGTCACGCGCCTCAAACGCCTGCGTCTCGCCGATGACATCGTCATGGCCGTCGAGAATTCCACCTTCCCCGCGTCGTGCATCCCCGATCCGCAGAGCATCGGCGATTCGCTCTACAGCTATCTCGACACGCGCGGGCTGTCCATCGTGCGCGCGCTTCAGCATTTCCGCGCAGTGAACGCAAGCCCCGAGATCGCCGCGCAGATGGGCATCGCGCCGCACGATGCGCTTCTGCTCATCACGCGCGTCGGCTATACCGCCGATCAACGCGCGATCGAACTCACCGACACCTACTGCCGCAACGACTACTACGACTTCGTCGCCGAGCTGCGAAAGTAACCTCCGCCCAATGACCGACACCGCCCCAGCCCAGACGTCCGACCGATCGCTCTCCATCATGCTGTGGCTCGTCGCCACGGGCTTCTTCATGCAGACGCTCGATTCGACGATCGTCAACACCGCGCTCCCCGCGATGGCGCGAAGCCTGGGCGAAGCGCCGCTGCGCATGCAGGGCGTCGTGATCGCCTACTCGCTCACGATGGCCATGATGATCCCCGTCTCCGGATGGCTCGCCGACAAGCTCGGCACGAAACGCGTGTTCTTCAGCGCGATCCTCGTGTTCACCATCGGTTCGCTGCTCTGCGCGAACGCGCAGTCGCTGACGGCGCTCGTCGCGTATCGCGTCGTGCAGGGCATCGGCGGCGCGATGCTGCTGCCCGTCGGACGTCTCGCCGTGCTGCGCGTCTTTCCCGCCGAACGCTACCTGTCGGCGCTCGCGTTCGTCGCGATTCCAGGGCTGATCGGCCCGCTCATCGGCCCGACGCTCGGCGGCTGGCTCGTGCAGATCGCTTCGTGGCACTGGATCTTTCTGATCAACGTGCCGGTCGGCGTGATCGGCTGCATCGCGACGAATCTGTACATGCCCGATAGCCGCAATCCCGCGACCGCGCGCTTCGATCTCGCCGGCTATCTGCTGCTTGCCGTCGGCATGGTCGCCCTCACGATTTCCCTCGACGGCCTCGCCGATCTCGGCCTCGCGCACGCCATCGTGATCGTGCTGCTCGTGCTCTCCTTCGGCTGCTTCGTCGCCTACGGTCTGCACGCGACACGCGTCGCGCAGCCGATCTTCTCGCTCGATCTCTTCAAGATCCACACGTTCAGCGTCGGCCTGCTCGGCAATCTCTTCGCGCGCATCGGCAGCGGTGCGATGCCTTATCTGATTCCGCTCTTGCTGCAAGTGAGTCTCGGCTACACGCCGTTTCAGGCCGGCATGATGATGCTGCCCGTCGCGGCGGCGGGCATGGCGTCCAAGCGCGTCGTCACGCGTCTCATCGAAAAGCATGGGTATCGGCGCGTGCTGGTCGTGAACACGGTGCTCGTCGGCTTGCTGATGGCGAGCTTCGGGCTGGCGAGCGCGCATCAGCCGCTCTGGCTGCGGCTCGCGCAGCTCGCCGTCTTCGGCGCCGTCAATTCGATGCAGTTCACCGCGATGAACACGCTCACGCTCAAAGATCTCGGCACCGGCGGCGCGAGCAGCGGCAACAGCCTGTTCTCGCTCGTGCAGATGCTGTCGATGAGCCTCGGCGTGACCGTCGCGGGCGCGATTCTGTCGACGTTCACGGGGCTTCTGCCGCACGTCACCGAGACGAACTCGCTGCCGGCGTTCCACGCGACGTTTCTTTGCGTCGGCATCATCACGGCGGCGACGGCGTGGATCTTCGGCCAGCTCGCGCCGGAAGTGCGCGCGGTGCACAGAAAGCCCGATCCGTCCGAATCGAACTGACGCCGCGCGTGGCGTGATCGCGCGGTTACGCACCGCGTCGGTGCCCGCACGCACGTTTGCACGGCGTGCGCTCCCGCGTCTGCGGCATGCGATCTCCAATCCGCACACGAATAGCCGCACCCGGCCGCCCTCCAATGCGCCGAAGCCCGCTTGGATATTGAATTTGCACGCTTTTTGCTCGAACGGCTGGGTGCCATCCGGTAAACTATCTCAATAAAGTCACTCCCCTGCGCCCGACACCATGAGCATGGTTGATCTCGACCCTCCCCGCTTCCAGCCGCCGCGCCCCGTTGCCGGCGACGATGGATCGCGTCGCACCGTGCTGTACGGCGAGTACACCGTTTTCAGCGTGTTCCAGCCGGTGTTTTCGGTTTCGCACCGGCGCGCGATCGGCTATCACGCGTCCTTGCGTGCGCGCGACGATGCGCATCGTCACATTCCGTCGCATGAGGTGTTCACGCAGGCCGCGCGGCGTGGCGATCTGCTCGAACTCGGCCGGCTCGCGGAATCGCTGCATCTGGGCAACTTCAACGCGTTCGACAGTCACGACGAATGGCTCTTCCTGAGCCTGCATCCCGCCGCGCTCATGGATACGAGCTACGGCGATGCGCTCCTCGCGTCGCTGAAGGACATCGGGCTGCCGCCGCAGCGCGTCGTGCTCGAAGTGCCCGAGCAGGCGGGCGGCGAGACGACGCGCTTCGCCGAGATCGTCGATTCGCTGCGCAAGTCGGGCTTTCTGATTGCGCTGGACGGCTTCGGCGTGAAGCATTCGAACATTGATCGCGTGTGGCATCTGCGGCCTGATATCGTGACGCTCGACCGCTGCATCCTTCAGCAGGCGACCGAGCATTCGCATATCGAACGTGTGTTGCCGCGTCTCGTGTCGCTGCTCCACGAATCCGGCCAGCTCGTCCTGATGGGCGGTCTCGCGACCGAACGCGATGCGCTCATCGCGCTGGAATGCAACGTCGATTTCGTGCAGGGCGCGTACTTCGCGCAGCCGAGCGTCGAATCGGTGCACAGCGAAGTCGCCGCGGGCGTGATGGATGCGTTGTCGGCGGCATCGCGCGAACGCGTCGCGGCGCGCGAGCGTGCGCAAGTCACGCGTCTCCAACCGTATGTGAGCGGGCTCGAGCGCGCCGCAGTCAAGCTGATGGAAGGGGAAACGCTCGTCACCGCGACGAGCGAACTGCTGCAACTCGCCGACACCGCGCGCTGCTTTCTGCTCGATCAGGCCGGACGGCAGATCGGCGACAACGTGGTGCCGATCGTGCGCACGTCGCAGCGCGCGAAGCGCTTCAGCCCGCTGCTGCATTCGGAGGGCGCGAGCTGGGAGCGCCGGCCGTACTTCATCGAGGCGCTGCGCGCGCCGGGACGCATGCATCTGACGGCGCCGTATCTGTCGATCAACGAGGCGCACCTGTGCGTGACGGCATCGATCGCCGCGCAGACGCCTTACGGCTTGCAGGTGCTGTGCGTCGACATCAACTGGGAAGGCGCCCGGCAGCGATAGTGCTACGCGCCTTCGCCCGAGTCCGGGCGCAGCAGGTCGAAGCCGGCGAGCGCGAGCACGCCGGACAGCACGATGAGCGAAGCGGAATGGCGGCCGAAATAGAGCAATGCGGCCGCCGACCACGCCGTGAGGCAGAGGACGGCGAAGCGTTTCATGACGGTGATGCGATCGGGCAAATCGGCATTTTAGGCGCGCATCCCGATCCGCGCAGCGACGCTTATGGTCGCGCGCCCATCGCCGCCCTGCTGCGTTGTTTGGTCCGCGTCAGAGATCGGCCGAGTCGAATCGACGGCTTTTCGACCGCGTAATATCCCGCGATGCTGACCGGCAGAATCAGCATGGCCGCAATCACCAGCGACATGCCGCGATACGTCTCGCCGAAATAATGCAGGACGCCTAGCAAAACGATGCAGTGCAGGAGATACAGGCTGAAGGAAATCTGGCCTAGAAAAATTAATGGCCGCGCAGTCAAAATGGCAGCGAACGGCTTGAGTGAAATCGCCAGAATCAGAATGCCGGCCACGGCGGGAAGAACGAACCAGTCGTCGGCAAAACTGCGCACGACGTCGTTGGATACGACATGGTGATTCATCGCGCCGACGAGGCCATACAGCGCGAGGCAAATCATCAGCGCTCCGACAAGCGACCTTGGCGCGAACGTGGCGAGCTTGGCCGTAATCACCACGCGATATCGGGCGATGAGCGCGCCGAGGACGAACATCGAGATGTAATGGAGGGTCGGCATCCATTCGCCCTGAATGCTCGCGTCCATGAGCGGCTTTTGCAAATGGTGATAATAGCCAAACGCCGCCAGCGAAAGACCGCCGCTCAGCGCGATGGAAAACCACGGCGGCATGGCAAAAACCACGACGACGAGAATCGGGAAAATCAGCGAAATTCGCATCTCGTAGACCAGCGACCAAAGCACCGGGTCCAGCGTGCTATTGCTGAATGGAATCAGAAAATAAAGGTGATTCAGCAGATCTTGCCGAGTCATTCCTGCGTGCCATGCCTGATTGACCCATTCTCCGGTCCATGACAGGTTCGACCGATAAAAGATGCAATACGCGGCGTAGGCCGCCAGCACCGCGATCAGATAGGGAATGTAAATCCGGCAGACGCGCTTGACCACGAATTCGGCGAAACCCGGCTTGCTGTCGCCCGTGATTTGCATGGCCAGGGCAAAACCACTCAGCGCAAAAAACAGAATGACGGCGGAATGTCCTTCCGTGAATATGCGCCAGGGAACGTGCTGCATCCACCGTGTCGGCGTGATCTGCGAATAATGGCTGAATACGACCGTCACAGCGGCAATACCGCGCAGCGAATCGAGTTGGTGATAGCGTGTCGTCATTGCTTCTCGCGTCTTTTGGTGGCATAGCCAACATGGAAATCGGAAGCCGATTCGGCGACCAGGATTTCGTTAGACTGAGCGAGACTTCGACGTTCCCGAAAACCGCGCGATATTAACCGGATTCAACGCATACCAACGAAAAAAGCCCTCTTGCGAGGGCTTTCATTTTGCTGAATCAGCGAATCAGGCACCGAAGTTCTTCGATGCAAAATCCCAGTTCACGATATTCCAGTAAGCCTCGATGAACTTCGGACGCGCATTGCGATAGTCGATGTAATAAGCATGCTCCCACACGTCGATGGTCAGGAGCGCCTTCGCGTCCGTCGTCAGCGGCGTGGCGGCATTGCTCGTCGAGACGATATCGACGGTGCCGTCCGTCTTCTTCACGAGCCACGTCCAGCCCGAACCGAACGTGCCGGTCGCGACCTTGGCGAATTCTTCCTTGAACTTGTCGTAGGAACCGTACTTGGCGTTGATCGCGTCAGCCAGCGCGCCGGCCGGTGCGCCGCCGCCGTTCGGCGACAGGCTGTTCCAGAAGAACGTGTGATTCCAGACTTGCGCCGAGTTGTTGAAGACGCCGCCCGACGACTTCTTCACGATTTCTTCCAGCGACAGGTTTTCGAACTCGGTGCCGGGGATCAGCTTGTTCAGGTTCGTCACATAGGTCTGGTGGTGCTTGCCATAGTGATACTCGAGCGTTTCTTCCGACATGTGCGGAGCGAGCGCGTTCTTGTCGAACGGCAGCGGCGGGAGCGTATGTTCCATGATGCGAGCTTCCTTTCTATGTGGATTGTGGGAGTGTGAGGCGTTCAGCAGTGGAGCACTGGATTGTAGGCGAGTTGGGATAACCCAGCAAACCGTGTGCCCTTTATGAGCAAGATTGCTTTCCAATGGCCTCAAGCGGCGTAAAAAGTGCTCGGGCGAGCAACTTCATGCACGTCAAATCTACGCCGATTCCACCCGCCGCGGCGCGCTCAGAATTCGTCTGACAGACGCGTCTGGACATCGGCGAGCAGCACGTCGGCCGATCCCTCGGCGAGATGGACGGTGAGCGGCCGCTTCGGTTTCAGCGCGTTAGGCGCGCGCACGGCGCGGCCGGTTTGCGCGTCGATCAACGCCGCATAACCGCGCTCCAGTGTGCGCTGCGGACTGAGCACCTGCAAGCGCGCAGCCAGTTCCGAAACGCACGCTTTCTCCCGTTCCGCGCGCCGCGCGTGCGCACTGCCGATGCGCTGCGCGAGCCTCGACAGATGCTCTCGTTCGACGTCGATATTCGGACGCTTGCGCTGCCAGCGATACTGCACGAGCGCGAAGTGCGCACGCGCGTCACGCACGGGCCGCGCGCCCGCCGCGGCGAGCCGGCTCGCCAGTTGCCGCAGGTGCGTGCGCTGCCGCGCGAGCCGCTCCGCCGGACTCACGAGCCGGCGCGCGAGCCAGTCGAGTTGTTGCGCGCGCCGCTCCATGATGCGGCCGAAGCCGCGCGCGAGCGCCGCATGCCGATGATCGAGCTCACGCAACAACAGCACGCGCTGCGGACTGACCAGCTCGGCGGCGGCGGTGGGCGTCGGCGCGCGCACGTCGGCGGCGAAATCGGCGATGGTGAAATCCGTTTCGTGACCGACGCCGCTCACCACCGGCAACGCGCTCTCCGCGATCGCGCGTGCCAGCACTTCCTCGTTGAACGCCCACAGATCTTCGATGGAACCGCCGCCGCGGCACACGATCAGCACATCGACTTCGCGCCGCGCGTTCGCGGCTTCGACCATCGCCGCGAGCTTCGCGCCGACGCCCGCGCCCTGCACCGGCGCCGGATACACGACGACCGGCACATGCGGCGCACGGCGCGCGAGCGTCGTGAGCACGTCGCGCAACGCGGCGGCCTGCAACGACGTCACGATGCCGATGCCGCGCGGATGCGCCGGCAACGCGCGCTTGCGCTCCGCCGCGAAGAGCCCCTCGCTTTCGAGCTGCGCCTTCAGCCGCAAAAACGCCTCGTAAAGCCGGCCCTGCCCCGTGCGGCGCACCGCTTCGACGTTGAGCTGCAGTTCGCCGCGCGGCTCGTACATCGTGACGAGTGCGCGCACTTCGATCTTGTCGCCCTCGCGCGGGGTGAATTCGGCGTACTGCGCACGGCCGCGGAACATCACGCAGCGCATCTGCGCGTTCGCGTCCTTGATCGAAAAGTACCAGTGGCCGCTCGCCGCGCGCGTGAAATTCGACACTTCGCCCGACACCCAGACGAGCGGAAACGACCGCTCGAGCATCGAGCTGATCGCGCGGTTGAGCACGGAAACGGGGATGACGGCATCGCCGCTTTGCGACGGCAGTGAATCGGGAGTCATGGCTGGACGGGAAAAATACGTGCGGCGCGGCCGCGTGTCCGATGGACAAACGCCGCTGAACGAGGTACGCAAGTGTAACAAGTGTCCACACAGAAAGACTTACCGCGTCGAGGGACGGAGCATCGCCAGAGCCCGTTGAGTTCGTTCCAAGGCACTGATTGCAAAGGGTTTTATTTCGATGAACACTGTTGTTCCCGGAGCAACTCTTTCCTGACGCGGAAATGCCGTACGCGATCTGCAAGTTCTTCACAGAGTTATCCACAGGCGAAACGGATCGCGGGCCGTCTCGCTTCACACGCGCTCGCGACTGGCGCGCACGGCCCGCGCGCGCTAGAGTGCCGGGTCCAGCACCGGCTGGCGCGGTCGCTTTTGCTGTCTCCGACCCGCCGATCGCCGGGCGTCGTCCAACGCCAACCGTTATCCGAGGAGCTGCCGTTGCACGCCATGCCGTACCCGACTTGCCGCCCGCCAGCATTGCGCGCGAAGGCCGTCCATGTCTGATTTCAAGCCGCCGATCGAAAACTTCCTCGCCCGCGAATGGCGCCGGCGCGGTCCCGTCGCGTGGGCGCTGACGCCCTTCGCCTGCATCTTCGGCGCGATCGCCGCCACGCGCCGCGCGTTCTTCGAGCTCGGCTGGATGAAGCGCGTCGACGTGGGCGCGCCCGTGGTCGTCGTGGGCAATGTAACTGTCGGCGGAACGGGCAAGACGCCGACCGTCATCGCGCTCGTCGAGGCGTTGCGGGCCGCCGGGTTTCAGCCGGGCGTGATCTCGCGCGGCTACGGCGCGAAGGTCGCGAAGCCGACGAGCGTCACCGCCACATCCACCGCCGCGCAGGTCGGCGACGAGCCGCTGCTGATCGCGCGGCGCACGCACGCGCCGGTGTTCGTGTGCCCGGATCGCGTCGCGGCGGCCAAGGCGTTGCTCGAAGCGCATCCGAACGTCGATGTCCTCGTGTCCGACGACGGCCTGCAGCACTATCGCCTCGCGCGCGCGTTCGAGCTCGTCGTGTTCGACGGCCGGCTCGGCGGCAACGGCTTCCTGCTGCCCGCGGGCCCGTTGCGCGAACCGATGTCGCGCCGCCGCGATGCGACGCTCATCAACAGTCCCTACGAGCGCACGCTGCCGCCGTGGCCGAACACGTTCGCGCTCGAACTCGAATCCGGCGACGCCTGGCTGCTCGACGATCCGCACCAGCGCCGTCCGCTCGATCAGTTCGCCGGCGAAAAAGTGGTCGCGGCGGCGGGCATCGGTTCGCCCGAACGCTTTTTCGCGACGCTGCGCGCAGCGGGCATCGCGCCGGCGACGCGCGCGTTTCCCGATCACTATTCGTATCGCGAGAATCCGTTCGCGGGCGTCGACGCCGATGCCATCCTGATCACCGAAAAGGATGCAGTAAAATTGGGTGCCTGGCGCGACGCACGCATCTGGGTCGTTCCGGTGCAAGCCGTGCTGAGACCGCGCCTCATCGCTCTTGTTGTGGAGAAACTCCGTGGACGCACGTCTGCTTGAAATCCTCGTTTGCCCGATCTGCAAAGGCCCGCTCAGTTACGATCGCGCCGCGCAGGAACTCGTCTGCAGCGCGGACAAACTCGCCTACCCGATCCGCGACGGCATTCCCGTCATGCTCGTCGACGAAGCGCGCCAGACGGTGGAAGGCACGCCCGTCGAGCCGCTCAAACCCGCCGGCGACGCCTGAGCACGCTGTCATGTCCGTTCCGTTCATCGCGGTCATTCCCGCGCGCCTCGCGTCCACTCGCCTGCCGAACAAACCGCTCGCCGATATCGGCGGCAAGCCGATGGTCGTGCGCGTCGCCGAGCGCGCGCGCGAATCCGGCGCGAGCCAGGTGCTCGTCGCGACCGATTCCGACCGCGTGGTCGAGGCCGCGCGCGATCACGGCATCGAAGTGATGCTCACGCGTTCGGATCATCCGACCGGCACGGACCGGCTCGCCGAAGTGGCGACGCGCCTGAACTGGAGCGACGACGCCATCGTCGTCAACGTGCAGGGCGACGAGCCGCTCATCGATCCGCAGCTCGTGCGCGATGTCGCCGCCCTTCTCGCGGCGCGTCCCGAATGCGCGATCGCGACCGCCGCGCATCCCATTCACGATCCGGCGGACGTCTTCAATCCGAACGTCGTGAAGGCCGTGCTCGATGCCCAAAGCCGCGCGCTCTATTTCTCGCGCGCGCCGATTCCCTGGACGCGCGATCTCTGGCAGCCGCACTGGCCGGACGTGGCCGCGCTCGGCAATCTGCCGGCCGTGCCGGAGAACGTGCTGCGCCATATCGGGCTGTATGCCTATCGCGCGAAATTCCTGCGCGACTTCCCGAATCTCGCTCAGGCGCCGATCGAAGTCGCCGAAGCGCTCGAGCAATTGCGCGCGCTGTGGCACGGCGAACGCATCGCGGTTCGCGTGACGCAGGATGCGCCGCCGCCCGGCGTCGACACACCCGCCGATCTCGCGCGCGTCCAGACGCTTTTCTCCAAAGCCGGCTGAATCCCGCAGCACAACCCGTGTAAACCCCGCCGACGCCCACGCGGCGGGGTTTGTGGCGTTTTCTATCCGCGTTATTACGGTCGCAATCGTAAAGCGCCGTGGCATAATCAAGCGATTGCGCGAGCCTTCCGGTCAGCGCCACGCTCAACGTTGCGCCGCTGTCCGCAAGTGCCCGCCGTCTCCTTTCGGCTGCGCGCCCTGTCGTCGACGCCGCACGAGCCTGGCTGCCGGATGTCAAATCAGCCTCGCGGCTTGAAGCGGTTTATAGACGATTCGGAGAGATCACCATGCGTTTGATCCTGTTGGGCGCACCCGGTGCGGGCAAGGGCACCCAGGCAAACTTCATCAAGGAGAAATTCGGCATTCCGCAGATTTCGACCGGCGACATGCTGCGCGCGGCCGTCAAGGCGGGCTCGCCGCTCGGCGTCGAGGCGAAGCGCTTCATGGACGCGGGCGAGCTGGTGCCGGATTCGCTCATCATCAATCTCGTGAAGGAACGCCTGCTGGCCGACGACTGCAAGAACGGCTATCTGTTCGACGGCTTCCCGCGCACGTTGCCGCAAGCCGAAGCCATGAAGGACGCGGGCGTCGCCATCGACTACGTGCTCGAAATCGACGTGCCCTTCGACGAGATCATTACGCGTATGAGCGGCCGTCGCGTGCATGCGGCATCGGGTCGCACGTATCACGTCAAGTTCAATCCGCCGAAGGTCGACATGACCGACGACGTCACCGGCGAGCCGCTGATCCAGCGCGACGACGACAAGGAAGAGACGGTCAAGAAGCGTCTCGACGTGTACGTTGCGCAGACCAAGCCGCTGATCGCGTATTACAACGACTGGGCGAAGAGCGGCGCTGCGCCGAACGGCCTGAAAGCGCCGGAGTATCGCAAGATCTCGGGCCTCGGCGTCGTCGATGAAATCCGTACGCGCGTGTTCGACGCGCTGAAGTAGCACGCCGCCTGACTCGCGTTCGACGAAACCCGCTCCCCGTGAGCGGGTTTTTTTGTGCCCGTGAAAGCGCATAACCGTCGTGCGAATTTGCAGGGTGCGGCTTCGCTACAATCGACGCGTTTCCCACGAGGAATGACATCGGCGCGAGCATTTTTACCCCTGCTCGCGCGCAAGAATCACATAAAAGGAGAAGAGACATGGAGATGCAAGGCAACGTCGTTCTGATCACCGGCGGCGCGTCGGGCCTCGGCGCGGCGACGGCGCGGCTCGTCGCGGCGCACGGCGGCAAGGCCGTGCTCGCCGACATGAACGAAGCCGCGGGCGAGGCGCTCGCGAAAGAATTGTCCGGCGCGTTCGTCAAATGCGACGTGAGCCAGGAAAGCGACGGCCAACGCGCCATCGATACCGCGCTGGGCCTCGGCACCCTGCGCGGCCTCGTGAATTGCGCGGGCATCGCACCGGCGGCGAAGACGGTCGGACGCGACGGCCCGCACGCGCTCGATCTCTTCTCGAAGGTGATTTCGGTGAATCTCATCGGCACCTTCAACATGATCCGGCTCGCAGCCAACGTGATGTCGAAGAACGAAGCGAACGCGGCGGGCGAGCGCGGCGTGATCGTGAACACGGCGTCGGTGGCGGCGTATGACGGGCAGATGGGCCAGGCGGCCTATGCGGCGTCGAAGAGCGGTGTGGCGGGCATGACGTTGCCGATCGCGCGCGATCTGAGCAGGAGCGGCATCCGCGTGATGACGATCGCCCCTGGCCTCTTCGAAACGCCGATGCTGCTCGGCATGCCGAAGGAAGTGCAGGACGCGCTCGGCGCGATGGTGCCGTTCCCGCCGCGCCTCGGCAAGCCCGACGAATACGCGATGCTCGTCAAGCAGATCTTCGACAACCCGATGCTCAACGGCGAAGTGATCCGCCTCGACGGCGCGATCCGCATGCAACCGAAATGACGCGCCACATGTGAAAACGGCGGGCTTCGTTCGAAGTCCGCCGTTTTTGTTTAGTCGCCTTGCTGCGTGCGTTGCCGTAACTCGTGCAGTTCGGTTTCGACGACCGTTGCGTCCTCGGCATCCGGACGAATCTCGATGTATCGCTGCAAATCTTCCAGCGCCGGACGCAGATAATCGAGCCGCGCATACGCGAAGCCGCGGTCGCGCACTTCCTCGATGCTGTTCGGCAGCGCGATCACGAGCCGCTGCTGCACGGCGAGCAGACGCTGCCAGCGCTCCGTCTGCAGATAGATGCCCTTCAGATTGCGCAGCATGCGCGCGACGATCTCGCGCCGCGTCGCGGGCTGCAACAGCACGCGCAACGCACTGCCGATCGATTCGCCCACGCGCTGCACATACGGCTCCAGCATTTCGACCATCTGCGCTTCGGAGAGCGTCTGACCGGTCGTCGGATCGAGCATCAGATCGTGGCCGGGCGTGGCGACGCGCAACAGGAAATGCCCCGGAAACGACACGCCGCGCACCGGCACGCCGAGTTGCTCGGCCATTTCCAGATAGATCACCGCGAGCGAGATCGGAATGCCGCGCCGGCGCCGCAGCACGACGTTCAGATGGCTGTTGTCGGGATCGTAGTAGTCGTTGAGATTGCTGGAGAAACCCAGCTCGCGAAAGAAATAACGATTGAGCGCATCGACTTTTTGCTTCGCGTCGGCTTCGTCGGGTATGCGGCGGCGGGCGCGCACGACGAGTTCGTCGATCTCCGCGAGGGCCGCCTGCATGTCGAGATCGGGATACGCATCCTGTGCGAGCGACAACGCCGCCTCCGTGAGCGGAAGGCTCTCGTCGTCCGCCATCAGGGAAGAGAAGTAGTCGAGGATGCGCGTTGTCGTCATCAAAGCGTGCGTCTCTTGAAATAGGCGTATTTGAAGCCCATTGCCGCAAGAATACCGAAATATAGCGCGGCAAACACGACGAGACTTGCACCGAGCAACGCGATGCGCAGGAACGGCGTCGCACGCATGCCGATCCAGTCGAAGTTGGCCGCAACCCAATGCATCGTGCCCGCAAGAATCAGGCACGCCCCGATGAGTTGCACGAAAAAGCGCAGCCAGCCCGGCGAAGGCTGATAAATCTTGCGGCGGCGCAGTCCGGCGAACAACAGCAGCGCGTTGGCGAGCGCGCCGAGACCGATGGAGAGCGTGAGGCCCGCGTGTGAAAAGATCGGCACGAAGACGTAGTTGCTTACCTGCGTCATGATCAGCACGAAGACCGCGATCTTCACCGGCGTCTTGATGTCCTGCTTCGCGTAGAAACCCGGCGCAAGAATCTTGATGAGAATGAGGCCGATCAGCCCGATCCCGTACGCCGACAACGCGCGGCCGACCATCACAACCGAATGGTTGTCGAACTTGCCGTAGTGAAAGAGCGTTGCGGTGAGCGGCTCGGCGAAGAAGAACAGCGCGATCGCGCTCGGCGCGGCCAGCAGGAACGTGATGCGCAGGCCCCAGTCGAGCAGCGCGGAATATTCGTCGTGATTGGCGTCGACGTGCGCTTTCGAGAGGCTCGGCAGGAGAATCGTGCCGAGCGCCGCGCCGAGCAGCGCGGTCGGGAATTCCATCAGCCGGTCGGCGTAGTTGATCCACGACACCGCGCCCGCCCCGATATTCGACGCGATATTCGTATTGATGATGAGGCTCAGTTGCCCGACCGACACCGCGAACATCGCCGGGACCATCTTCAGCAGCACGCGCTTGACGCCCGGATGCGCGAGCGCGCGGCGGAAGTTCAGCCCGATGCTCGGCGTCATGTCGATCTTCTTCAGGCCGGGCAGCTGCACGAGCAATTGCAGCACGCCGCCGACGATGACCGCATACGCGAGCGCATAGACCGGAATTTTCATATGCGGCGCCACGAACACCGCCGCCGCAATGAACGACACGTTCAGCAGCACGGGCGCGAACGCGGGCAGCGAGAACTGCTTGTACGTGTTGAGCACGCCCGAGGCGAGCGTCGTCATCGAAATAAGGACGATGTACGGGAACATGATGCGCGTCATCGAGACGGCGAGACCGTACGCCGCGCCCTCGTGCGAGAGGCCCGACGCGACCGCGTACACGACCCAGCTCGCGCCCAGCATGCCGGCGAGCGACAGCACGACGAGGAACCACGTGAGCACCGTCGACATCGCGTCGACGAGGGCTTTGGTCGGATCGTGGCCCTTGCTGTTCTTGAATTCGGCGAGGATGGGCACGAACGCCTGCGCGAACGCGCCTTCCGCGGAGAGACGCCGCAGCAGATTGGGGATTCGGAACGCGACGTAGAACGCGTCGGTATAGATACTGGCGCCGAAGGCTCGGGCGATCAGCGTCTCGCGGATCAGGCCGGTCACGCGCGACAGCAGCGTGAAGCCGCTGACCGTCAGCAGGGCTCGGAATAGATTCATGGGGCGCTTATTATACGGGCCGCGTGCTGCGCGCCCACCAGACTCGGCTGATTGCTGGCGGGCAACGCCGCATATTTGACTGATTGCATCAAATCGGCCCGCACCGGCGCGACCAACGCGGCGCTTGTCACGTCTCATATTCCCTTGCTATAATCGCGGGTTTCGAAGCTCCAAAATTCCATTGTCTTAATGGATTTGAGCAGCTTCGCGTCTTTTCCGGCTCCGGCCGGCGATGTTTTAGAGGTTCTCGGGCAATCGTTCCCGGGATTTCAGATCAAAGGCAGCGCGCCCGAACGCCCGCGTCAGGGCTTTTCAAAGCCTTCGCCGGCCGCGCGCTCCGGACAAGTAACAGCTGAAACAGGAAAAAGGAAACCGTCATGGCAAATTCCGCACAAGCTCGCAAGCGCGCCCGTCAGGCCGCCAAAGCCAACTCGCACAACTCGGCGCTGCGCTCGAAGTTCCGCACGGCCATCAAGGCAGTTCGCAAGGCTATCGAAGCCGGCGATCAGGCCAAGGCCGCCGAAGTGTTCAAGACGTCGGTCAAGACGCTCGACATCATCGCGGACAAGAAGATCGTCCACAAGAACAAGGCAGCTCGTCACAAGAGCCGCCTGGCTGCAGCCATCAAGGGCCTGCAAGCCCCCGCTGCCCAGTAATTCCGGCTCGCTTCTGGCGGGCGCACTCCGGTTTTCGCGAGTCTCGCGTTTCCGTGCGTTCGTCGAAGCAGCTTCCTGTTTCCGCTGCGCAGTAACGAAAAAGCCCGCTTCGGCGGGCTTTTTTGCGTCTGGTGCTTTTGCGTTTCGCGCGCGTTTCGCGCGCGTTTCGCGCTTTAGGCAGCGTCGGGATTGGGCGCGCCCTGCGTCTGCGTGCCGTGATGCGGCGGCAGTTCGCACGCCTCGGTCACGACGAGATCATTGTCTTTCGCAAAGTTCAGGACGAAGTCGAACGCCATCGGTTCGATGTCGCGCAGGCGCGAATCCACGATCACGACCTTGATGTCGCCGATGATCGTCGGACGAACGTAAATGGAATATTGGAGACGGGCGTTGGGCCCTTTCGCCTTGGGTCCGAAGCCGGACATCACGCCGGCGAGACGCTCGGACCAGTCACTCGGCCGAAACTTCCTTCCGCTCTTGGTGATGCCTTGAATAAAGTACTCGGTAGGGGATGATTCAGCCATGTAGCAATACCTTTTGACGGCCGGTGACGCGCACCGGAACGCACATGCCTGACGCAGGGAACCGCAGGAGCCGGCTGGCGAAATGCGCCGGGCGGTTTTGCGCGGGCCGATTCTGTCGGAACCGTTCGCGCCCGCGACAGGAATGGCGGACTCGACAGCACTGAGCAATACACCGCGGAATCGGAACGCGCAAAATCACCGACCGGACTCTTGCGAATCCTTCGTCGTTGATGCGCGTGAAACGGTGCTGAATGTTGCAGAACTGTTGAAACGAGCGACCGCAATTATACAGCAGCGACCTCTTTTCCGCAGCGCACACAGTCATGGTGTGTGTCCATCAGGGGCAATCCGCATCCGGCTCAAATCCCGCTCGAATCCGGCGGACGGGCCTCAGCGCGCGGCATCGTCCTTTTGGCCAGCCTCGTCAAACATCCTAAAATCCTTTATGCTCAAAAGTGATACCACTCCCGACGGCGGCGCCGTCCGGCCTCGACGCTCACGCGCGGCGGCCGGTTCGAAGCCGCCGCTTGCGTTTCATGACCGCCAAGAAAATTCGCCACTATCTTCAGTTCAAGGATTTTTCCCTCGACGACTATGAGTACGTGCTCGAACGCGCGCGCATTCTGAAGCGCAAATTCAAGAACTACGAGACCTATCATCCGCTGCACGACCGCACGCTCGCGATGATCTTCGAGAAGAGCTCGACGCGCACGCGTCTCTCGTTCGAAGCGGGCATCTTTCAGCTCGGCGGCCACGCGGTGTTCATGAACACGCGCGACACGCAGCTCGGCCGCGGCGAGCCGATCGAGGATTCGGCGCAGGTCATCTCGCGCATGGTCGACATCATCATGATCCGCACGTTCGGCCAGGACATCATCCGGCGCTTTGCCGAAAGCTCGCGCGTGCCGGTCATCAACGGGCTGACCAACGAATATCACCCTTGCCAGGTGCTCGCGGACATCTTCACGTTTTACGAGCATCGCGGTCCGATCTCGGGCAAGACCGTTGCGTGGGTCGGCGACGCGAACAACATGCTCTACACGTGGATCGAAGCGGCGCAGATTCTCGGCTTCAAGTTGCGCCTGTCGACGCCGCTCGGCTACAAGCTCGATCCGGCGCTGGTCGCCGAGGAAAGCAAGCCGTTCTTCGAGGAGTTCGACGATCCGAACGAGGCCTGCGCGGGCGCCGATCTCGTCACGACGGACGTCTGGACCAGCATGGGCTACGAGGCCGAGAACGAAGCGCGCATGAAGGCGTTCGCCGACTATTGCGTCGATGCCGACATGATGGCGCGCGCCCATCCCGATGCGCTTTTCATGCACTGCCTGCCCGCGCATCGCGGCGAGGAAGTGAGCGCGGAAGTCATCGACGGGCCGCAGAGCGTCGTCTGGGACGAAGCGGAGAACCGTCTGCACGTTCAGAAGGCGCTGATGGAGTATCTCCTGCTCGGTAAGCTCAATCACTGAGCGAATCCGCGCTGTCGACCCGCCGCGTATCCCGAATTTACGGATACGCGGCCGTTTAATGTCAGAATAGTGGTTTTTCCGCGCACTTCATGCCCGTCGCGCGCCCGGCGGACGCGAAGCGGCGCACAACCGCCGCACCGGCTTTTCCGCACACGAGTTCACCATGAGCGATATCAAGAAAGTCGTGCTCGCCTATTCGGGCGGTCTCGACACCTCCGTCATCCTGAAATGGTTGCAGGACAACTACGACGCCGAAGTCGTGACCTTCACCGCCGACATCGGTCAGGGCGAGGAACTGGAGCCCGCGCGCAAGAAGGCGCTTCAGCTCGGCATCAAGCAGGACAACATCTTCATCGAAGATCTGCGTGAAGAGTTCGTCCGCGATTTCGTGTTCCCGATGTTCCGCGCGAACACCATCTACGAAGGCGAGTATCTGCTCGGCACGTCGATCGCGCGTCCGCTGATCGCGAAGCGCCAGATCGAGATCGCGCGCGCGACCGGCGCGCAGGCCGTCTCGCACGGTGCGACCGGCAAGGGCAACGATCAGGTCCGCTTCGAACTCGGCTATTACTCGCTCGAACCCGGCATCAAGGTGATCGCGCCGTGGCGCGAATGGGATCTGCTCTCGCGCGAAAAGCTGCTCGCGTACGCGGAAAAGGCCGGCATTCCGATCGAAATGAAGCACAAGCAAGGCGGCGCGCCCTACTCGATGGACGCGAACCTGCTGCACATCTCGTTCGAAGGCCGCCATCTGGAAGACCCGAAGGCCGAGGCGGAAGCCGACATGTGGCGCTGGACCGTGTCGCCGGAGGAGGCGCCGGATCAGGCGGAATACGTCGATATCGAATTCGAGAAGGGCGACCCGGTCGCGCTGAACGGCAAGCGCCTGTCGCCGGCTGAGATGCTGACCGAGCTGAACCGTCTGGGCGGCAAGCACGGCATCGGCCGTCTGGATCTGGTCGAGAACCGTTACGTCGGCATGAAATCGCGCGGCTGCTATGAAACGCCGGGCGGCACGATCATGCTGAAGGCGCACCGCGGCATCGAGTCGATCACGCTCGATCGCGAAGTGGCGCACCTGAAGGACGATCTGATGCCGCGTTACGCGTCGCTGATCTATAACGGCTACTGGTGGAGCCCGGAGCGCCGCGCGCTGCAAGTGCTGATCGACCACACGCAGGAAAAGGTCAACGGCTGGGTGCGTGTGAAGCTCTACAAGGGCGGCGTGTCGGTCGTCGCGCGCGATTCGAAGGAAACGCTGTTCGACAAGACCATCGCAACCTTCGACGACGACGGCGGCGCCTACAACCAGGCCGACGCCGGCGGCTTCATCAAGCTGAACGCGCTGCGCATGCGCATCGCCGAAAACGCACGCCGCCAGCGCGGATCGTAATTCGCGCGTCGCTGGACGTTAAAAAACCCGCCGGACTCTCGTTCGGCGGGTTTTTTTCTGGGCGGAAGATTCAAAGCGTGACCGGTTCCATCTCCAGCTCGACGTCGAAGCGCGCGAGCACGTCGCGCCTGATGGCCTCGGCGAGTTCGAGCACTTGCGCGCCCGTCGCGCCGCCGTGGTTGACGAGCACGAGCGCCTGACGATCGTGCACCGCCGCGCCGCCGATGCCGCGCCCTTTCCATCCGCACTGATCGATCAGCCAGCCCGCCGCGAGCTTCACTTGTCCGTCCGCCTGCGGATACGACACGACGCCGGGCTCGCGGGCTTTGAGCGCCTCGAACGCCTGCGCACTCACGACAGGATTCTTGAAGAAGCTGCCCGCGTTGCCGAGCACTTTCCAGTCGGGCAGCTTGGCGCGGCGCACCGCGACAACCGCATCGAAAATGGCCTGCGCGTCCGGTTTCGCGGCGCCGTCGAGCGCGCGGGCGACGTCGGCGTAATCGGCGCGCGGCGTCCACGCCTTGGGCAGCCGGAACACGACCGACGTGATCATGAAGCGTCCGCGCCCTGCCCGCTTGAAGAAGCTGTCGCGATAACCGAAGGCGCAGGCGGCGCGATCGAACGCGACTTGCGCGCCGGTGGTCAACTCGACCGCGTTGAGCCGCTCGAAGCGCTCGCCCATTTCCAGCGCGTATGCGCCGATGTTCTGAATCGGCGCCGCACCAACCGTGCCCGGAATCAGCGCGAGGTTTTCCAGCCCCGGCATGCCCTGCGCAAGCGTCCATGCGACGAAATCGTGCCAGTTCTCGCCCGCGCCGGCTTCGACGAGCCAGGCGTCGCCATCTTCGCCAATCACGCGTTTGCCGCGAATGCCGACGATCAGCGCAACGCCGTCGAAATCGCGCGTCAGCACGATGTTGCTGCCGCCGCCGAGCACGAGCTGCGGCATGTTCGCGATGCGCGCATCGGTGGCGGTCGCGACGGCTGCGTCGACGGAATCGATGTGCATCGCGTAACGCGCGCGGGCGTCGAAACCGAACGTGTTGTGGGCGAGCAGCGAGAAATCGGAGAGAAGCTGGAGCGACATGAGCGAGACGCGTCGGTAGAATGACGACAGGTCCGTGATTATAGCGATTGCGCGAGCCGCCCTTCCCCGGCGCGCTCGCCTCAATGAAGGAGAAAGACAGATGCCATCGTTTGACGTCGTCAGCGAAGCAAACATGATCGAAGTGAAGAACGCGATCGAACAATCGAACAAGGAAATCTCGACGCGTTTCGACTTCAAGGGTTCGGATTCCCGCGTCGAGCAGAAAGAGCGCGAACTCACGCTCTACGCCGACGACGACTTCAAGCTCGGCCAGGTGAAGGACGTGCTCCTGAACAAGCTGGCCAAGCGCGGCGTCGACGTGCGTTTTCTCGACTACGGCAAGCAGGAGAAAATCGGCGGCGACAAGCTGAAGCAGGTCGTGACGGTGAAGAAAGGCGTGTCGGGCGATCTGGCGAAGAAGATCGTCAAGACCGTGAAGGACAGCAAGATCAAGGTGCAGGCGAGCATTCAGGGCGACGCCGTGCGCGTGCAAGGCACGAAGCGCGACGATCTGCAAAGCGCCATCGCGCTGCTGAAGAAGGAAGTCACGGACACGCCGCTCGACTTCAACAACTTCCGCGACTGATTCGTTACCGCTTCAGAATCGAAAAAGCCGTTCCGGTTTGCGCCGGAACGGCTTTTTTTCATTGCTCGGCGACTTTCTTCTTTTCGCCGATGCGGCTTTCCTTACCCGCCAGCAGCTTCGAAATATTCGCGCGATGCCGCCAGATGAGCAGCAGGCTCATCGCCAGCACGGCGAGCGAGATGAGGCTCGGCCCGAACAGAAACACCTGAAAGAACGGCGCGAACACGGCCGCGACGAGGGCCGCCAGCGACGAATAGCGGAAGAAGAACGCGATGATGAGCCAGGTGAGCAGCGTCGCCAATCCGAGCACCGGATGGATGGCGAGCAGCACGCCCGCCGCCGTCGCGACGCCCTTGCCGCCCTGGAACCTGAAGAAAACCGGGTACAGATGCCCGAGGAACACGGCGATGGCCGCGAGCGCCGTCGCCGTATTGATGCCCGCCTGATCCCAGCCGAAGCGCGCGCCGAAATGCGCGACGATCCACACCGGCAGCCAGCCTTTGAACGCGTCCCCGATCAGCGTGAGGATCGCGGCTTTCTTGTTGCCGGTGCGCAGCACGTTGGTTGCGCCGGGATTGCCCGAGCCGTACGAGCGCGGATCGGCGAGGCCCATCGCGTGACTCACGACGACGGCAAATGAAATCGAGCCGATCAGGTAGGACGCGACGGCGACGATCAGAAAAATCATGGTGTCTTTTCGGTTATGGCGAGAGCGGAACGCATTCTAATCGACGCTCGCGCACTGCACGGGTTTCGCGTTCAGCAAGGCGGTCAGGACTTTCGGATCGATGCTCACGAGATAGCCGCGCCGTCCGCCGTTCAGATAGATGCGATCGAGTTCGAGGATGCTCGATTCGACGTACACGGGCATAGTCTTCTTCGTGCCGAACGGCGACGTGCCGCCGACAAGAAAGCCCGAATGCCGGTTTGCCACATCGGGCTTGCACGGCTCGATGCGCTTCGCGCCCGTCTGCCGCGCGAGATTCTTGGTGGATACCGTGCGATCCCCGTGCATGAGGACGATGAGCGGCTTCGCGTGCTCGTCTTCCATCACGAGCGTCTTGACGACGATATGTTCGTCCACGCCGAGCTGCCGCGCGGATTCCTCCGTGCCGCCGTGCTCGACGTAATCGTAGGGATGCTCGCCGAACTCGACCTTGTGACGGCGCAGAAACTGCGTCGCGGGCGTTTCGGACACGTGTTTGGCTTTCGACATGCCACGCATTGTAGCGGCGCGCCGGGGCGCTCACCATCGGCCATTCGGCCGAATATGCCGCGCAACACGGCCGTGGCACGATCGTTCGCGAATGACGTTATCCGCGTGGATGATGTTCCCGATGCAGCTTCTGCAGACGCTCGCGTGCGACGTGCGTATAGATCTGCGTCGTCGAGATGTCCGAGTGGCCGAGCAGCAGTTGCACGACGCGCAAATCCGCGCCGTGATTGAGCAGATGCGTCGCGAACGCATGACGCAGCGTGTGCGGCGAGAGCGGCGCGTGCACGCCGCCGTTCAGCGCATGGCGCTTGATGATGTTCCAGAACTGCTGGCGCGTCATGCCTTCGCCGCGCGCGGTGACGAAGAGCGCGTCGGCGGAACGCGCGCCGAGCAGCACCTGGCGCGCTTCGCGCAGATAGCGTTCGAGCCAGTCGTGCGCGGTCTCGCCGAATGGAATCAGGCGCTCTTTCGAGCCCTTGCCCATCACGCGCACGACGCCTTCGTTCAGGCCGAGCTCGACCGTCTTCAGCGTGACGAGCTCGGTCACGCGCAGGCCGCTCGCGTACATCAGTTCGAGCATCGTGCGATCGCGCAGTCCGAGCGGCGTGTCGATGTCGGGTGCGCCGAGCAGCGCTTCGACTTGCGCCTCGTTGAGCGTCGAAGGAAAGCGCGGCGGCTGCTTGGCGGAGCGCAGCTTGAGCGTCGGGTCGGAGGACACGCGATGCTCGCGCAGCGCCCACGCGTAATAGCGGCGAAAGACCGACAGGCGCCGGTTCGCGGACGTCGCCTTGTCGCCACGGCGCGCGGCCATGTAGCCGTTCATGTCGGCTTCGGCGGCGGTATCGATCGACGCGCCGCGCGTCTTGCCGAGCCATTCCGCGAAGAGTTTGAGGTCGCGCCGGTACGCTTCGAGCGAGTTCTTGGCGAGGCCGTGTTCGAGCCAGAGCGCATCGCAAAAGAGGTCGATCGCGTCCTGACTCGCGTTCAGTTCCGGCGTTTGAATTACTTCAGTCGTTGCACTCGTCATGCGATCGATACACCTTCGTGCGCCAGCAGCCAGCGCTTCACGTTGCGATAAAAACCTTCGCCGGGATGATGCGCGAAACCGCCGATCCCGCCCGAGGCCACTACCCGGTGGCACGGTATCACGATCGGCAGCGGATTGGAGCCGCACGCCTGCCCGACCGCGCGCGGCACGCTGCCGATCGCGCGCGCGAGCTGGCCGTAGGTCCAGACCTGCCCCGCCGCGATGCCGGAAATGCCTTGCCACACGCGCTGCTGGAACGCGGTCCCGCGCATGGCGAGCGGCAGGTCGAAGCGCATCGAAGGTGTGTGGAAATACGCGCGGATCTGCTCGGCGGCTTCTATCGCGAGCGCTTCGTGAGGCGCGATGCTCTCGACATCGTCGGGCAGATAGACGATCTCGCGCACGCATTGCGCATCGGCGCGAATGCCGACCTTGCCGAACGGCGCGTCGATCACGGCATCGAACGGGGTGTGCTTCATGCTTGCTCCAGCGCCCAGCGAACGTGCTCGCGCACGAGTTCCGAGGGATCGTCCGCGCGCGCGTTCAATGCGTCGGCGATCGCCTCGCGCTCGCCCGCATCGAGCGACGGCGCGCGCAACGCATTGCCCATCGCCACCGCGATATTGCGCAGCCAGCGCTCGTGCCCGATGCGCCGGATCGCGCTGCCCTGCATGCGCGTGTCGAAATCCTGCGCGCTCCACGCGAACAGCTCGACGAGCGTCGCGCGATCCAGCCCGTGCCGCACGTCGAAATCCGCGACCGGCGCGGCCTGCGCGAACTTGTTCCACGGACAGACGAGCTGGCAGTCGTCGCAGCCATACACGCGATTGCCGATCAGCGGACGCATCGCTTCGGGAATGGCGCCGTGCAGTTCGATCGTCAGATACGAGATGCAGCGCCGCGCATCGACACGATACGGCGCGACGATCGCGCCCGTCGGACAAGCGCCGATGCAGCGCGTGCACTGCCCGCAATGCGCGCCCTCCTGTTCGGGATGCGGATCGACGGGCAACGGCACATCGACGAAAATCTCGCCGAGAAAGAAGAGCGAGCCGGCATCGCGATCGAGCAGCAACGTGTGCTTGCCGCGCCAGCCGTTGCCCGCTTTCTGCGCGAGCGCGACTTCCAGCACCGGCGCGGAATCCGTGAACGCGCGATGCCCGAACGGCCCGATTTCCTGCTCGATGCGCTCCGCCAGTTGCTGCAGCCGGTTGCGCATGACCTTGTGATAATCGCGGCCGCGCGCGTAGATGGAGACCATCGCCTGCGAGGGCTTCGCGAGCCGCGACCATTCGATCGCGCGCCAGTCGTTCTTCTGACCATCGGCTGTCGCGACACTTTCAGCGCCCTTTTTCGCGAGCGTTGCCGCGGGCAAATAGGCCATGCGCGCGGTGATGACACGTCGCGTGCCGGCCACAAGCTCGGCCGGTCTTGCGCGTTTCATACCATGTTTGGCCATATAATCCATTTCGCCGTGATAGCCTGCTTCGAGCCAGTCATTCAGGCCTTTCTCGGCGTCCGTCAGGTCGATATCGCTGATACCGACCGCACCGAACCCCAACTCGCGCCCCCATGCCTTGATGCGCTGCGCGAGTTCTGCCAGCGCGTTTTCATCGAGATCGAAAACGCGAGACTCTGAAACGGATTCAGCGGCGGCGTCGCTGGACGCGGTCGTGACTTCAACGGAATGTGCCGGCAATCGGTTCATCACGACATTTTACGAGCAATGCCCGAAAGCCCCGTACGAACGACGCAAGACCTTCCTCCCGCGCTTCTCGAACGCCGCTTCGACCTGCGCGACGAAGCCGCGACGCTCGCATTCGGAGAACGCTTCGCGCACGCCATCGACGCCATCCGGCAACACGCATCGCACAGTTCGTCTGAACGATTTCACGGTCTGCAAGTCCAGTTGATCGGGGATCTGGGCGCGGGCAAGACCACGCTCGTGCGCGCGACCTTGCGCGCGCTCGGCCATGCGGGCCGCGTGAAGAGTCCGACCTACACGCTCGTCGAGCCGTATTCGCTCGTCATCGAAAGCGGGCCGCTCGACGTTTATCACTTCGATCTCTATCGCTTCGCCGATCCGGCCGAATGGGCCGATGCCGGCTTTCGCGAATATTTCGATGCGGGCGCGGTGTGCCTCGTCGAGTGGCCGCAACAGGCGGGCGGCCTGCTCGGCGTGCCGGACCTCGAATTCACGCTGTCCCTGCCGGACGAAGGAACGTCGATCGACGAAGGCCGCGTGCTGACCGCGCGGGCGTTTAGCGAAACAGGAAAGTCATGTCTCGAAAGATGTTGATCAAGCCATTTCATTCGATCGAGTCGAGCGCCGGCGCGCCGCACAACTGGCGACGCCGCCAGGTGCTGCGCGCGGGCGCATCGACGCTCGTGCTCGCGCTCGTCGCGCCGAAGCTCGCGCATGCGAGTAGCGTGCTCGGCGTGCGCGTGTGGCCCGCGCGCGATTACACCCGCGTGACGATCGAATCCGACCAGCCGCTCCAGAACGCCAATCAGTTGTTGCAGGGACCGGACCGGCTCGTCGTCGATCTCTCCGGCATCGATCTCGATCAGGCGCTGCGCGATCTCGTCTCGAAGATCACGCCGAACGATCCGCAGATTCAGGCGGTGCGCGTCGGCCAGTATCAGCCGCATGTCGTGCGCATGGTGTTCGACCTGAAAGGCTCGGTGAAGCCGCAGGTGTTCACGCTCGGGCCGATCGGCAGCTACAAGTACCGGCTCGTGTTCGACCTGTATCCGGCCGTCGCGCCCGATCCGCTGATGGAACTGCTCGCGCAGACCGAGCGCAAGCAGGAAGCGCTCGACCGCGCGAATCCGAGTCCTTCCGCGCCGCCGCCCGCGACGCTCTCCGGCCCGGCGACCGCGCAAAAGCCGGCCACGCCCGATTCCACCGACGAGTTTTTCCAGAAGTACGCGCAGGACGACACGCCGGCCGACACCGCGCCTGCGCCGAAACCCGCCGCGAAACCCCGCGTGCCGGCGCCGCCGCCCGTCATCGCGAAGAAGGACGAGGACGGCGACCAGTACACCTTCTCGACGCCCAAGCAGGCGCCCGGCACGACGCGTCTGCTCACCGTCGCGATCGATCCCGGTCACGGCGGCGAAGACCCCGGTGCGATCGGCGGCCAGGGCACGTACGAGAAGCACATCGCGCTCGACATCGCGAAGAAGCTGCGCGCGAAGATCGACGCCCAGCCCAACATGCGCGCGATGATGACCCGCGACGCCGACTTCTTCGTGCCGCTCAACGTGCGCGTGCAGAAGGCGCAGCGCGTCTCGGCGGACCTGTTCGTGTCGATTCACGCGGATGCCTTCACGTCGCCCGATGCGCGCGGCTCGTCGGTGTTCGCGCTGTCGGAGCACGGCGCGTCGAGCGCGGCGGCGCGCTGGATGGCGGCCAAGGAGAACGCGTCGGATCAGGTCGGCGGCATCAACGTGAAGTCGCAGGATGCGAGCGTGAACCGCGCGCTCTTCGACATGTCGACGACCGCGCAGATCCGCGATTCGATGCGCTACGGCAGCTTCGTGCTGAACGAGATCGGCGGCATCAACAAGCTGCACAAGGGCTCGGTCGAGCAGGCGGGCTTCGCCGTGCTGAAAGCGCCGGATATTCCGTCGATTCTCGTGGAGACCGCGTTCATCAGCAATCCCGACGAGGAAACGCGCCTGAACGACGACGCCTATCGCGACAAGATGGCCAACGCCATCCTTAAAGGCATCAAGCGCTACTTCGCGGCGAATCCGCCGCTCGCCAAGAGCCGCATGACGTAAGGCGCCAACGCGCGGCGCGCTTCGTTCAGCGCGCCGGCAGGATGCGCCGGACGAGCCGCGCGCCGAACACGTTCACGGCCAGTCCCGCCATCACGAGCGCCGCGCCCGCCACCTGCGCGGCGCTCAATCCCTCGCCGAGAAACACCGCCGCCGATGCCAGTCCGATCACCGGAACGAGCAGCGAGAACGGCGCGACGCTGCCCGCCGGATAGCGTGCGAGCAATTTTCCCCACAGGCTGTAACCGACGATCGTCGCGACGAACGCGAGGTAGAGAATCGCGAACACGGACACGAGCGGGACCGACGCGAGACTCGACTCGATGCGCGCCGGGCCTTCGAAGATCAGCGACAGCGCGAGAAACGGCAGCGGCGGAATCAGGCTGCCCCACACGACGAGCGAGAGCAGATCGACCTTGCCCATGCGCTTGGTCACGACATTGCCGAGCGCCCACATCGCCGCGGCGGCGAGCGTGAAGAGAAAGCCGGTGATGGTCATCGCCTGCCCGCCGCGCATGCCGATGAGCGCGAGCCCCGCTGCCGCGATCACGAGTCCGGCGACGTTCGCCGCGCGGATGCGCTCGCCGAGCATCATCGACGCGAAGATGAGCGTGAAGAACGCCTGCGCCTGCAGCACGAGCGACGCGAGCCCGGCGGGCATCCCTACATACATGCCGTAGAAGAGCAGCGCGAACTGCCCGAGGGAAATGGTGAGGCCGTAGGCGAAGAGCCAGCGCAGCGGAATCTGCGGGCGCTTCACGAAGATCGCCGGCAGGGCGGCGAGCGCGAAACGCAGCGCGCCGAGCAGCATCGGCGGAACACCGTGCAATCCCAGCTTGATGACGACGAAATTCACGCCCCACGCGAGAATGACTACCGATGCAATCAGCAAATCCTTTGGCGACATCGCGCTTTCCCTCGAGTCATGCGCAGCGTTGGCGAGCCGTAAAGTGTAGCGGAGGGCGCGGCGGCGGGCTTGTCAAATCCTGCGAAGCATGACGAAAGCGCGAAAAAGCGCCCGCGCCTATGAATGGCGCGAGCGCTTTCGATGCAGCGTTTCGGTGTTGCGGCCGGACGCTTACTTCGTCTGACCGGATTCCGTGCCCGAGTTATTGCCGGTTTCGGTGGCCGGCGTCTTCTTGGTCGCCGTCGTTTTGGCCGTGTGCTTGTGCATCTTCTGCTTCTTGGGCGTCATGGCCGACGAGTTATCGGTGGCGCCGGCGGCGTCGTTGCCCATCGCCGCCGACGAATTGCCCGACGAGGTTTGCGCGAATGCACCCGTTGCGGCCGTCGCGGTGAAAAGGCCAGCGGTGATGGCGATCAAAAGCGTGTTCTTGCTCATTTTCAACTCCCTATCCAGATTGTCACGTTGCGAAAGTTGCACGACGCCACGCGCTTGACTAAAGGCGCGCGCGGCGACCGAAAAACGAGAAGTCCAGGCGGCACGTCTGCGCCGCGCGACATCGGCAAGTAGAATCGATGCATCCACGCGCCATACCGGCGCGCGATCTTTCCTTCCGGAACCCGCCATGTCTTCGACGATCCGCGCAGTGCTGAAGCCACATGAACACGACGTCGGCGGCCTCATGGTGCGGCGCGTGCTGCCCGCGCTCGCGGCGCGCACCGTCGGACCCTTCATCTTTTTCGACCACATCGGTCCCGCAACGCTCGTGCCCGGCAAGGGACTGGACGTGCGGCCGCATCCGCATATCGGTCTCGCAACGGTCACGTATCTGTTCGACGGCGCGATCATGCATCGCGACAGCGTCGGCTCGGTGCAGAAGATCGTTCCCGGCGACGTCAACTGGATGACCGCGGGCCGTGGCATCGTCCATTCGGAACGCACGCCCGACGAAGAACGCGCCGCCGGCCAGACGATGCACGGCATCCAGACCTGGGTCGCGATGCCCGCCGCGAGCGAGGACGTCGAACCGGCATTCGAGCATCACGCGGCGGCCGCCCTGCCGCAGATCGAGCGCGATGGCGTCACGTTGCGCGTGATCGCGGGCACGGCGTTTGGCGCGAAGGCGCCCACGCGCACGTTCTCGCCGACGCTCTATGTCGCCGCGCAGTTCGCGCCCGGCAGCGCGCTCACGCTCGACACCGAGCACGAGGAACGCGGCGTCTATCTCGTGAGCGGCGCGCTGTCGATCGACGGCGTCGCGCTGCCCGAACAGCAGATGGCCGTCCTCACGCCCGGCGCGGACGTGAAACTGCAAAGCGCGAACGGCGCCGTCGCGATGCTGCTCGGCGGCGCGCCGCTCGACGGGCCGCGCTTCATCGAATGGAATTTCGTGTCGAGTTCGCGCGAGAAGATCGATGCCGCGAAGATCGCGTGGAGCGAGCAGCGCATGGGCCACGTGCCCGGCGAGACCGAATTCATTCCGCTGCCGCCGCAGCGCCGCGAGAATCGCACGCCCGAGGCATGACGCGTGCGTGCGCGCTTGAGAGTCGCGCGGATCGTCCCCATGTAGTCGGGATCGACCGCAAGCATTAGGAGAAAACGCATGGATACGACCCTCGCTACATTCGAGAACGATGTCATCAACGCGTCGATGCTCGCGCCCGTGCTCGTCGATTTCTGGGCGCCCTGGTGCGGCCCGTGCAAGACGCTCGGACCGATGCTGGAGAGGCTCGAAGCCGAAGCCGGCGGCCGCTGGAAGCTCGTCAAGGTGAACGTCGACGAGAATCAGGAACTCGCCGCGCATTTTCAGGTGCGCAGCATTCCGCACGTGATCGCATTCGCGGAAGGACGGCCCGTCGATCAGTTCATCGGCGTGCTGCCGGAAGGCCAGTTGCGCGAGTTTCTCGACCGGCTCGTGCCCGCCGGCGCCGATGCCGAACGCCACGCCGCGCAAACCGCATGGGCCGCGGGCAACCGCACGCTCGCGATCGACACGATCAAGGCCGCGCTCGCGCTCGATCCGGGCTATGACGATGCGCGCCTCGATCTCATCGAATGGCTGATCGCGGAGCGCCGCATCGACGAGGCGAAGGCCGAGGACAAGCTGCTGTCGCCGAAGACGACGCAAGGCATCGACGCGCGCTACAACGCGTTGAAAACGGAGCTGGATGCCGCCGATGCCGCCGCCGATCTGCCGCCCGCCGACGCGCTCATCGACGCGGTGAACGCAAACCCCGACGATCTCGACGCGCGCTTCGCGCTCGCCAACCGGCTGATCGCGGGCCGCGATTACGCGGGCGCGCTGGAGCATCTGCTCGCGATCGTCGTGCGCGACCGCGCCTTCATGGACGACGTCGGCCGCAAGACGATGCTGTCCGTGTTCGAACTCGCCGCGAATCAGCCGGATATCGTGTCGCAATGGCGGCGCAAATTGAGCGCGGCGATCAACTGAACGATTGGCGGCGTCGGATGAAAAAATGGCCAGCTATCGAAGCTGGCCATTTTCGTTTCAGGCGGCGCGCTTCGCCAGCGCTCTCAGCACATGCGCGGCCGCCGCGAAGCCGAAGCTCGCCGTCACGCACACGCTCGATCCGAAACCCGCGCAATTGAGGCCGACCGGCCCCGCGTAATTCGCGCCGGTTTCGAGATGCTCGGCGCCTTCGCTGATATCGCACGCGGGCGCGTCGGGATAGATCAGCGGTTCGTCCGAATACACCGCGCTCACCTTGAAGCGCGCCTTCGGTCCGCGCGGAAAACCGTGCAGCTTGCGCAACTGGCCGCGCACTTTCGAGAGCAGCGGGTCCTGAATCGTGAGCGCGAGATCGTCGATGCGAATGCGCGTCGGATCGAGTTGCCCGCCCGCGCCGCCGACCGTGATGAGCGCCTGCTTGCGCGCCACGCACCACGCGATGAGCGCCGTCTTCGTGCGCACGCTGTCGATCGCGTCGATCACGTAATCGAAACCGCCGCCGAGCGTTGCTTCGAAATTGCCCGGCTCGACGAAATCCTCGATCTGCCGCACGTCGCACGCCGGATCGATCTGCTTGATGCGCTCGGCCATCGCTGTGACTTTCGCCTTGCCGTAATTGCCGTCGAGCGCGTGAATCTGCCGGTTCGTGTTGCTTTCGGCGACATTGTCGAGGTCGATCAGCGTAAGCCGGCCGACAGCACTGCGCGCAAGCGCCTCGGCAACCCACGATCCCACGCCGCCGATGCCGATCACCGCGACATGCGCCCGCTCGAACGCGGCGAGCGCGGGCGCGCCATACAGGCGAGCGATGCCGCCGAAGCGCCGGTCGCGGTCGGCGAGTTCATCGGTTGAGGGCGTTGCAACGGTGTCGGATGGAGCGTTCATGTCGTGCGCAAGCGTGAGATCGAGCCAATTGAAAGCAAACTTAAAGGTGCCTAAATGTGCCGCTGGTTGTGCTGCGTCAAGCAACGCTTACAGACGGCTATCGAGTTTGCCAACGTAGTAGGCCGATCATGCAAAATTCGATCGAATTGCGTATTCTGCCTTATCGAAACCATGAACGTGATAGCGGCAAGCGTCGTGCTCCGCCGGCGCGCAGCGCGTACATGGGTAATCAGGGCAAGATCGATTCACCTTGGCTATACTGACCCGACTGTAGCGCTTGCATAAAACATGACGACCCTCGCAGACCTTCGCAAAAATTATTCGCGTGGCGCGCTCGATGCCACCGACGTCGACCCGAATCCGGTCAGCCAGTTCCAGACCTGGTTCGCCCAGGCGCTCGATGCGAAGCTGCCCGAGCCGAATGCCATGACCCTGGCGACCGTCGATGGCCAGGGCCGGCCGTCCGCGCGCATCGTGCTGATCAAGGGCGTCGACGAACGTGGTTTTGTTTTTTTTACCAATTACGATAGCCGTAAAGGCCGTGAACTCGCCGAGAATCCCGCGGCGAGCCTGCTGTTCCATTGGATCGAGCTCGAACGTCAGGTGCGCATCGAAGGCCGCGTCGAAAAAACGAGCGATGAGGAGAGCGATGCTTATTACGCGTCGCGCCCGCTCGGTTCGCGCATCGGCGCGTGGGCATCGGATCAGAGTCAGCCGCTCGAAAGCCGCGAGACGCTGGAAGCACGCGAGCGCGAGATGACCGCGAAGTACGGCGATGCGCCGCCGCGCCCGCCGCACTGGGGCGGCTATCGTCTCGTGCCCGATACCGTCGAATTCTGGCAGGGACGCCCCTCGCGTCTTCACGACCGCATCGTCTATACACGGGGCGATGCGCTCGGCCCGTGGCACATCATGAGACTCGCGCCGTAATTCAAAAGAGCGCGGGCATTGGCAGCAAGCGAGATCGCAACGGCAACGAACATGAAGGCGCGAGCCTTCACCTTGATTTTCTTAGCGCGGAGAAACAAGCATGTTCTGGGAGAAGAAGCTGACGCAGTGGGTTGAGGAAGTGCGCGCGCGGGCCGACCTGCCCGCCCGCCTCGTGTTGTGGGACGGCCAGCAGCACGATTTCGGCCAGTTCGCCGACCCTCGGGTGACACTGCACGTGAAGAGCGCGACCGCGCTGCCCTATCTGCTCGAACCGAGTCTCGACAATCTCGGCGAAGCTTACGTGAAGGGCAAGATCGACATCGAAGGAAAGCTGTCCGACATCATCAACATCAGCTACGGGCTCGCGAAAAGCACCGTGACGAGCGCGAGCAAGCTCGCCCGCGTGCGGCGCTACTTCAACCACTCGAAGACGTCGGACAAGAAAGCCATTCAGTACCACTACGATGTGTCGAACGAGTTCTATCAGCTCTGGCTCGACAAGAACATGGTGTACTCGTGCGCGTACTTCGAGAACGGCGACGAAGACATCGACACCGCGCAGTTAAAGAAAATCGACCACATTCTCACGAAGATTCAGGTACAGCCGGGGCAGCGTCTGCTCGATATTGGCTGCGGCTGGGGCGCGCTCGTGATCCGCGCGGCGCAGAAGTTCGGCGCGCAATGCGTGGGCGTCACGCTTTCGGAGAATCAGTTCAAGCTTGCGACCGAGCGCGTGAAAGCAGCGGGCCTGGAGCATCAGATCGAGATTCGCCTGCAGGATTACCGCGATATTCCGGGCCAGTTCGACCGCATCACGAGCGTCGGCATGTTCGAGCACGTCGGGCGCAAGAATCTGCCGGGCTACTTCGCGAGGATCCGGGATTTGCTCGTCGATGACGGCATCGCGATGAATCACGGCATCACGTCGTCCGACGCCGACAGCGGCGAGACCTCGCTCGGCGGCGGCGAGTTCATCGACAAATACGTGTTTCCGGACGGCGAGCTGCCGCACATCAGCCTCGCGCTCGAATGCATGCAGCGCGGCGGGCTGGAGGCGATCGATGTCGAAAGTCTGCGGCGGCATTACGCGCGAACGCTCGACGTCTGGGCCGAGCGCTTCGAGCAGAACGCCGAGGAAGCGAGGACGCTCGTCGACGACGAACACTTCCGCATCTGGCGCGTGTATCTCGCGGGCTGCGCGTACGCGTTCGAGAACGACGATGTGTCGATTTATCAGGTGATCTGCCGCAAGGCAGGACGCAGTGCGACGACGCTGCCGTGGTCGCGGCGGTATATCTACGAGAAGGCGCTCTGATTCAACCGTCCATACACGATGAGCCTGCCGAACAGAGCGATCTGTTCGGCGCGCCGGCTCCCGCCGAAGCCGCAAAACCCGCGACACCGGCAAAACCATCCAAAGCGCCCAAGCCCCGCGGCGTCCTTCCCGCGCCCGCGCAGCCCGAGCTCGAAGCCCTCGCAAAGCGCCTTCCGGATGCGATCCATCTCGGCACATCGACATGGTCGTTTCCCGGCTGGCGCGGCATCGTCTATGGCGATGACTATTCGAGCACCAAACTCTCCCGCGACGGCCTCACCGCGTACGGCGCGCATCCGCTGTTGAAGAGCGTGTCGATCGACCGCTCGTTCTACGCGCCGCTCTCGCTCGCCGACTACGCGCGCCATGCGTCGCAAGTGCCCGCGCATTTCCGCTTCATCGTGAAAGCGCCCGCCTCCGTCACCGATGCCTTCTTCCGCGGCGAACGCGGCACGCCCGGCGCGGAGAACCCGGCGTTCCTGAACGCGCAAATCGCCATCGATGATTTCGTGACGCCGTGCATCGGCGGTCTCGGCGAGAAAGCGGGCGCGCTCGTGTTCCAGTTCTCGCCGCTGCCCGACGCGATGATCGTCGAGCCGGCGCGTTTCATCGACCGGCTGTCGGCGTTTCTGCACGCGCTGCCGCCGCTCGCAGGCGACGCGTGCTACGCAGTCGAGATCCGCGATGCGGTCATGCTCACGCCGCGTTTCATCCGCGCACTGCGCGATGCGAACGTGCGCTATTGCATCGGCGTGCATGCGCGCATGCCGGACGTGCGCCGTCAGGCAAAGGCGCTCGCGCTGCTGGATGAAGAGAAGACGGGACCGCTCGTCGTGCGCTGGAGTCTGCACAGCGGCTTTCGCTATGAGCAGGCGAAAGCGAAGTACGAGCCGTTCGACAAGATCGTCGATGAAGACATCGACACACGCGAAGCGCTCGCCGAACTGGCCGCGCGTTATGCGATCGCGGGCCAGCCGGTCGTGATCGCAGCGAACAACAAGGCGGAAGGTTCCGCGCCGCTCACCTGCTTCGAACTCGCGCGCGGCATCGCGCAGGAATGCGAGCGCGCGCGGATCGGCTAGACGCTAGACGCGCATCACGCCTTCAGTCGATGTGCGAACTTCTTGCGAAACTTCGCGACCTTCGGCCCGACGACCGCCGCGCAATAGCCCTGATTCGGATGCTGCGCGAAGTAGTTCTGGTGATACGCCTCGGCCGGATAGTAATCGTCGTCGAGCGGCACGACCTGCGTGACGATCTTGCCGCCGAACACATCCTCGCGCTGCAACGCGTCGATGACTTCGAGCGCCGTCTTGCGCTGCTCGTCCGAATGCGTGAACACGGCCGAACGATACTGTGTGCCCACGTCGTTGCCTTGCCGGTTGAGCTGGGTCGGATCGTGCGTCGCGAAGAAAATCTCGAGAACTTCGCGATAGCCGATGACGGACGGATCGAACACGACCTGCACCACTTCCGCGTGGCCAGTGTCGCCGCTGCACACCTGCTCATACGACGGATTCACGACCTTGCCGCCCGCATAGCCCGATTCCACCGACTCCACGCCCTGCACGGCAAGAAACACGGCTTCGGTGCACCAGAAACAGCCGCCGCCGAGCGTCGCGGTCTCAAGTTTAGGTTGGGTCATAAGGCGCAACTCCTCATCAAGTGCATGCGGCCAGGCCGCGGATCATGCATATGGATGCATCCGCCCGTTCTTCAATCTTCCGGACGCGAGGAATCGAGCTTACCGGGTTTGCCTGCGCCGCGCAGAACGCCCCTGCGCAGCAGAAAACTTGCTGCCGCCATGGGGCGTTTGGGGGCCATCGACAGCCGATTCCGATAGAATCGACACAAATCTCCAGCTTTTACATGACTTTTGAAAAGGTTCTTCCGACTGAAGCGCGACGCGCGGCCGGCTCGGTAGCACACGACACACTCGACCGCCCATTTGCCTGCTCATCTGCCGAATGACACGCGCCAAAACCCCGAATTTCGACCCGACCGCGTTTCGCGCCGCGCTCAGCCAGTTTGCGACCGGCGTCACGGTCATCACCACGCGCACGGCGTCCGGCCAGTTGATCGGCATCACCGCGAGTTCGTTCAACTCGGTGTCGCTGAATCCGCCGCTCGTGCTGTGGAGTCTCGCGACGAAATCGGCATCGATGCCGGTATTCCGCGCGAATAGCCATTACGTGGTGAACGTGCTCGCGGCGTCGCAGATCGACTTGTGCAAGCGCTTCGCGACGGTCAAGGGCGACCGCTTCGCGGGCGTCTCGCACGCCGCCGGCGACACCGGCATGCCCGTGCTCGACGGCGCGCTCGCGTGGTTCGAATGCCACAATCGCAGCCGCTACGACGAAGGCGATCACGTGATCTTCGTCGGCGAAGTGGAGCGTTGCGGCGTGCGCGAAGACGCGGCGCAGGTCGCGCCGCTTGTCTTTCAGGCGGGCGCCTTCCACACGCTGGGGCCGCTCGAATAACGCCTCAGGGCGCGTGCGGGCGTCCCGGCTGCTCGATCAGCGCGACCGGCACGCCCGCGTCGTCTTTCATCGTCTGAAGCACGATGTTCGAGCGGATGTCGATCACGCCAGGCGCCTTGTATAGCTTCGAGAGAATGAAGTCGGAGTAGTGCTTGAGGTTATGCGCGAGCACGCGCAGCACATAATGCGTGTCGCCGGTGACGACGAACGCGCCGACCACTTCGGGCCACTCGCGCACCGCGGCGGCGAACTTCTCGTGCCAGTTTTCCTGGTCGTTGCGCATCGAGACGTGGACGAACGCTTCCAGTTCGATGCCGAGCCGCTCGCGGTCGAGGCACGCGCGATAGCTCGCGATCACCCCTTCCTCCTCCAGCAGCCGCATTCGGCGCAGACACGCCGATGGCGAGAGCGAAATGCGCTCCGCCAGGTCCAGGTTACTGATCCGTCCATCTTCCTGCAGTACCGCCAGAATTCGGCAATCCGTTGCATCGAGCGTGAAGCCGGTCATTTTTTGAGTCCCCTAGCCCGTTTCATCGAATTATGTTCTAAGCGCGACACTTTTGGGTGGTTATTTCGCAAGCACTTTTCAAGATGACACGACTATGATTTGACGCATCTCCACGCTTTCTGCTAGGGCGCGTCATGACGCTTCTGGATATTTCTCCGCCGATCAATACCGCCACGCCCGTCTGGCCGGGCGATACGCCGGTCGGCATCGAGCGCGTGTGGCGCATGGAAGCGGGCTCGCCCGTCAATGTCGCGCGACTCACGCTCTCGCCGCACACCGGCGCCCACGCCGACGCGCCGCTCCACTACGACCCGCACGGCGCGCCGATCGGCGAAGTCGCGCTCGATACGTACATCGGTGCGTGCCGGGTCGTGCACTGCATCGGCGCATCGCCGCTCGTGACGCCCGAGCACGTCGCCGCGCAGCTCGCCGATTGTCCGCCGCGCGTTCTGCTCCGCACTTACGCGCACGCGCCGCTCGACGCGTGGGACAGCGCGTTCACCGCCGTCGCGCCGGAAACCATCGACTTGCTCGCCGGCAAGGGCGTGAAGCTCGTCGGCATCGATACGCCTTCGCTCGATCCGCAAGACTCGAAGTCGATGGACGCGCACAAGCGCATCCGCGCCCACGGCATGGCGATCCTCGAAGGCCTCGTGCTCGACGCCGCCGCGCCCGGCGACTACGAACTGATCGCCCTGCCGCTCAAATTCTCGATGCTCGATGCGAGTCCCGTTCGCGCCGTTCTGCGTCCGCTTTCCTGATGATCCTCAAATTTATGGACTTTTCGATGAAACATCGTGACGAAGCCGCGGCGCTCGACCGCGACGATCCGCTGCGCGCGCTGCGCGACCAGTTCGCGCTCGCCGATGGCGTGATCTATCTCGACGGCAATTCGCTCGGCGTGCCGCCCAAAGCCGCCGCCGCGCGCGCCGCCGACGTCATCGCCGCCGAATGGGGCGAAGGCCTGATCCGCAGCTGGAACACGGCCGGCTGGTTCGCGCTGCCCAAGCGCCTCGGCAACAAGATGGCGCCGCTGATCGGCGCGGGCGAAGACGAAGTCGTCGTCACGGACACGATTTCCGCGAATCTCTTCAAGATTCTGTCGGCGGCGCTCAAGCTCGCGAACGAGCGCGATCCGAAACGGCGCGTGATCGTCTCCGAACGTTCGAACTTTCCGACCGACTTGTACATCGCGCAGGGTTTGATCGAGCAGCTCGATCGCGGCTACGAGCTGCGTCTCGTCGATGATCCGTCGGAGCTGCCCGCCGCGATCGACGAGAACACCGCCATCGCGATGATCACACACGTCAACTACCGCACCGGCTACATGCACGACATGGCCGCGCTGACCGCGATGATTCATCGCGCGGGCGCGCTCGCCGTCTGGGATCTCGCGCATTCGGCGGGCGCGGTGCCCGTCGATCTGAACGGCGTCGGCGCGGATTACGCCGTGGGTTGCACGTACAAGTATCTGAACGGCGGACCGGGATCGCCCGCGTTCGTGTGGGTGCCGAAGCGGCATCAGAACGCGTTCTCGCAGCCGCTTTCCGGCTGGTGGGGGCACAAGAAGCCGTTCGAGATGAACCCGGTGTATCGGCCGGACGACGGCATCGGCCGCTTTCTTTGCGGCACGCAGCCGATCGTGTCGATGTCGCTCGTCGAATGCGGACTCGACGTCTTCCTGCAAACCGATATGCAGACGCTGCGCCGCAAGTCGCTCGCGTTGAGCGATCTGTTCATCAGGCTCGTTGAGGAGCGTTGCGGCGAATTCCCGCTGTCGCTCGCGACGCCGCGCGATCACGCGCAACGCGGCTCGCAGGCGAGCTTCGAGCACCCGCACGGCTATGAAGTGATGCAGGCGCTGATCGCGCGCGGGGTGATCGGCGATTATCGCGAGCCGCGCATTTTGCGCTTCGGTTTCACGCCGCTCTATACGCGTTTCGTCGATGTCTGGGACGCCGTCGAAGTCCTGCGCGACGTGCTCGCGACCGAAAGCTGGCGCGCGCCCGAATTCGCCGAACGCGCATCGGTGACCTGAGAGGAACGTCGACATGAGCAATACACAAGGCTGCCCTTTCGGCCACGGCGCGAACATCGAAGAAAAAGGCTGGCACGACGCCAAGCTCGATTTCTCCGATTCGATGAGCTACGGCGATTACCTCGGTCTCGACTCAATCCTCAACGCGCAGCATCCGCTCTCGCCGGATCACAACGAGATGCTGTTCATCGTGCAGCATCAGACGAGCGAACTGTGGATGAAGCTCGCGCTCTACGAATTGCGCGCGGCGCTCGCGGCCGTGCATCGCGATGAATTGCCGCCCGCGTTCAAGATGCTCGCGCGCGTGTCGCGGATTTTCGAGCAACTGGTGCAGGCGTGGAACGTCCTCGCGACGATGACGCCCTCCGAATACACCGCGATGCGCCCGTATCTCGGGCAGTCGTCGGGGTTTCAGTCGCATCAGTATCGGCAGATCGAGTTCATGCTCGGCAACAAGAACGAGCAGATGCTAAAGCCGCATGCGCATCGGCCGGAGATTCTCGAGCAGGTGCGCGAGACGCTCGCAGCGCCCTCCTTCTACGACGAAGTGATCCGTCTGCTCGCGCGGCGCGGCTTCGCGATCGATCCGGCGCGCCTGAACCGAGACTGGACGCAGCCGACGACGCACGATCCGTCGGTCGAGGCGGCGTGGCTCGCAGTGTATCGCGATCCGTCGCATCACTGGGATTTGTACGAGATGGCCGAAGAGCTCGTCGATCTGGAAGACGCGTTCCGGCAATGGCGCTTCCGGCACGTGACGACGGTGGAGCGCATCATCGGCTTCAAGGGCGGCACGGGCGGCACCGCAGGCGCGTCGTATCTGCGCAAGATGCTCGATGTCGTGCTGTTTCCGGAGCTTTGGCACGTCCGGACGGTGCTTTGAGCGTCTACGCGAGACGCGCGGCGAGCGCCTTCAGCTTCGGGCCGATCGTCTCGCGGAAATAGGCCTCGCTCATCGACGACGCCGGCCCACTGCTCGACAGCACGAGCCAGCGTCCGTTGCGCAGGTCGCGGAACGGTGCGGCGATGGCGTTCACGTCGTCGTGCCACTCGCGAAACGAGTAGCAGCAGCCGTCGCGCGCGAAATCCTCGATCGAGCGGCGGGCGGCATCGACCTGCGCCGCGTCTTCGTTCCTGCCGAGTTCGTCGAACAGCGCCTCGCGCGCGGCCGCATCCTGCACGGCGAGATAAGCGCGGCCCATCGAGCTCGTGAGCATCGACAGCCGCGAGCCGGGCGCGAGGCCGAGCGTGAGCGCCGTCTCGCTGCGAATGGTTTCCAGATAGATCATGTCGAGCCCGTCGCGGCAGCCGAGCGACACCGCCGCGCCGATTTCCCGCGCCAGCACGCGCATGTGCGGCCGCGCGAGTTCCAGCGTGTCCGCGCCCGCGAGCAGCGTGAAGCCGAGCGACAGCACGCCCGTATCGAGCGCGTATTTGCCGGCGGGTTCATCGAAGCGCAGATAGCCGAGCGTCGTCAGCGTATAGGCGAGCCGGTTGACCGTCGCCTTCGCGAGGCCCGTGCGTTCGACGAAATCGCGATTGCCAAGCAGCGTCTCGCCGGGACGGAACGCGCGCAGCAAATCGAGGCCGCGCGCGAGTGCGACGACGAACTTGCGCTCGTCGATGTCCTCGGACGATACGTGACGCGAGGAATTTCGATTGGAATCTGTCGGCATCGGGTGATAGACTCAAGGCTGATTTGCAAAACATTGTTTCGCTTAGCGGAACTCATGTCAAGCGCCTCACGCGCCGGCCGATCGCACAGGCTTGTCGAACCGATCCGCTTCCGGCGCTTTTCGATGAAATCAGGAGATAGCACATGGCCGACGCCGCCCGTTTCAACTGGGAAGACCCGCTCTTGCTGGATCAGCAACTGACCGAAGACGAACGCATGGTGCGCGACGCCGCGCACGCTTACGCGCAGGACAAGCTCCAGCCGCGCGTCGTGCAGGCGTTTCGCGAGGAAAAGACCGATCCGGCGATCTTCCGCGAAATGGGCGAACTCGGTCTGCTCGGCCCGACGATTCCCGAGCAGTACGGCGGTCCGGGTCTCAACTACGTCTGCTACGGGCTGATCGCGCGTGAAGTGGAGCGCGTGGATTCGGGCTATCGGTCGATGATGTCCGTGCAGTCGTCGCTCGTGATGGTGCCGATCAACACCTTCGGCAGCGACGCGCAGAAGGAAAAATATCTGCCGAAGCTCGCGCGCGGCGAGTGGATTGGCTGCTTCGGCCTCACCGAGCCGAACGCGGGTTCCGATCCCGCCAGCATGACGACGCGCGCGAAGAAAGTGCAGAACGGCTTCTCGCTGTCCGGCGCGAAGATGTGGATTTCGAACTCGCCGATCGCGGACGTGTTCGTCGTCTGGGCGAAGCTCGAAGAAGACGGCCGCGACGAGATTCGCGGCTTCATCCTCGAAAAAGGCTGGAAGGGTCTGTCGGCGCCGGCGATTCACGGCAAGGTCGGCTTGCGCGCGTCGATCACCGGTGAAATCGTGATGGACGAAGTGTTCGTCCCCGAAGAAAACATGCTGCCGAACGTGCGCGGCCTGAAAGGTCCGTTCACGTGCCTGAACTCGGCGCGCTATGGCATTTCCTGGGGCGCGCTCGGCGCGGCGGAAGCGTGCTGGCACACGGCGCGGCAATACACGCTGGATCGCAAACAGTTCGGCCGTCCGCTCGCGGCAAATCAGCTCATCCAGAAAAAGCTCGCCGACATGCAGACCGAAATCACGCTCGGCCTGCAAGGCGTGCTGCGCCTCGGCCGCATGAAGGACGAAGGCACGGCGGCCGTCGAGATCACGTCGATCATGAAGCGCAATTCGTGCGGCAAGGCGCTCGACATCGCCCGGCTCGCGCGCGACATGCTCGGGGGCAACGGCATCTCCGATGAATTCGGCGTCGCGCGTCATCTCGTGAACCTCGAAGTCGTGAACACGTACGAAGGCACGCACGATATTCACGCGCTGATTCTCGGCCGCGCGCAAACCGGCATTCAGGCGTTTTTCTAAACAAGCTTCATTCACACGCGATGAGGGCCGGCGCTGATTGCGTCGGCCCCTTTTCTTTTCGCGCTTTGGTTTCGGGCAAGCTCGCGTGTAACTTTCGATAATCGCCTGAAACTTTTACGGGTCAGATCGTATCCATTCGAAGTGTTGTCGATATATTGACGAGGCGGAAGGCTCGCGCGCGCGACTTGACGCGACTGGAACGGAATCTGCGTCAGTCCGCGCGGCAGGACATACGCCTCCTCGTCAGCGATCCCATCTTTGGTTACGATTTGCGTAGCCTTACCGATTGGAGCCTTTAATGTCAGAAATCAATAAGGAGCGATTCATGTCGGATATCAAATCAGTACTCGCTGACGCCGAAGATCTCTTGAAGCAAGCGGCTACCGCCACCGGTGAACGCGCTTCCGAACTGCGCGAGACCGCCCTCACCCGGCTGAAGCAGGCGAAGGAAAAAGCGGCCGACGCGCAGGTCGTTGTGATCGAGCGAGGCAAAAAGGCCGCGCGCGCCACCGACGATTACGTGCACGAGCATCCGTGGGCGTCCATCGGGATTGCGGCGGGCCTCGGCATGGTGATCGGGCTTCTGATCAATCGCAAGTAAGCAGCCGTCCTCCCGGTCCGATGGCCCGCAGATTGCTAGCGTGCTGTCTGTCGTGGTCCCCGCTGGACTGAACCGCGAGCGCCTTGCCCGGGCGCGCGGCTCGACACTCGCACCGGCCGGCTGCTTCACGCGCCGACCGGAACTACAAAAAGCGGCACCAACGCGCTTCTCGCATTCAAGCCATGACGACAGAACGGCCAACGCAGCAATCCTCCCCGGGACCGTTGCGACGAATCCTGAGCTCCGCCTTCGCCATCTTCGAGACGCGCCTTGAACTCATCGGCATCGAGCTTCAGGAGGAAAAGGAACGGCTCATCGGCGTGCTTTTCCTCGGTCTCGCCGCCATGATGCTCGCGATGATGGCGCTCATCTCGCTGACGGTGCTGATCGCCATTTTCTTTTGGGACACGTATCGCTGGCAGGCGCTCGGCGGCATCACGTTGCTGTACGCGCTGATCGCGATCGGATGCGGCCTGCGTGCCCGCAGCAACCTGCGCGACGCGCCGAACATGTTCGACGACACGCTCGCCGAATTCCGCAAGGACCGCGACACCTTCCGCTGATCCACGCGCCCAGACCAAGCCATGAGCCAAAACGACGACACTTTCAAGACGCCCAAGCGCGCCAAGATGCAGAAGCTGCGCACGCCGCACATGCGCGCGCTGCGCAAGGAACTGCTGATCGCCCGCGCGGATGTCGAGCGCATGGAACTGCGACAAGCCACGCACGATCTGCGCGCGTCCGTCACGCATTTCAGCGTGCTGCGCTTCCTGATGCCGGGCGGCGGCGGATCGCGTCGCTGGGGCAAGCGGCGCGGTGCATCGGCGGGCGGCATCGGCGGCATGCTCGCTTCGCTGCTCGGTTCGGGCAACATCGGCTTGCTGCTGAAGCAGTATCCGGTCATCGGCTCGCTCGCGTCGCTCGTGCTCACCAAGCCGGTGCGAACGAAGCTGCTGCGCAGCGCGAAGCCCGTGCTCAAATGGGGCGGTCTCGCGCTCGCCGGATGGGAAGGCTGGCGTATCTATCGGCAGATGAAGGCCGCCGCGCCCGAAACATCCACCGACGCCGTCGATCCGACGGTGTTCTGATCCCGAACTCAACTCTTTGCTCCCCAGCAGGACGCCGACTGCGCCGCATCGAGCGGCGTCGTCGAGCCGGGCGCATGATTCCAGCGCAGTCCCGTCGCATCGATGACGAACGCGCCGCAGGCATCGTCTTGCATCGCTCCGGACGCGATCGGCGTGGCTTCGATCCCATATCCGCCGTTCGTCGATGATTCCGGCAGCACCGTCACGCTATAAACGGCCGCTCCGCTCAACGGCGCCCGATCGAGACCGGCAGCGAGCGTAATGCTTTCGCCGCTGGCCGATGTCTGCGCAAGCCGCGCCGTTTCGACGAACTGAACCGCGCGCATCGACGCGGACGCGGCGTCGAGCCGATGCGCCTTCACCACATGCGTCCGGTACGCCGGAATGGCGAACGTCGCGATGATCGCGGCGACGCCCAGCGCGATCATGAGTTCAAGCAGACTGAAGCCCTTTTCGTTCATGCCGATCCTCAAAACGGTCTGGCGACGACGCGCCGCCAGTGTTGCGTGCTCGCGCCATCGGCGATATCGATCCGAAGTTGCAGCCATGCCTCCGAATCCGCCGTCGCGCCGAAGCCGCGCGCGGTAATCAGATACGACGCGTTCGTCCACGACTCGATCAGGCATTGCGGGACGCGCCGCGCGTACGGCCAGGAAGCGAACGGCGCGAACGCAACAGCGGTCGGTCCTTCGAACGAGGATTTCGCGCGCCATCGCGAGGGTTCGTCCTTCGAGCTCGTCGACGGCAACGCGAGCGACAACATTCGGCTGCATCGGATCAATGCGCTGTCCGCGGCGTGAAACGCCTGCACGCGCTCGCGCGTCGCGACCGTCGCCCGGGCCACCACGAGCGATGTCTTCAGCCATGCGCCCGCGGTAATCAACATCATCGCGGCGAGAATCAGGACCACCGGCAAGGTGGCGCCGCGCATTTGCGAACGTCGATTCACTGCGCGCCTCCGGATGCCATCGCCGGCGAATTGCGTATTGCCACGCGCCGCCAGAAGACTTGCCGAACGCGGCCATCCTCGACGAATACGGGCGAACCGCTGCAATCCACGTAGCTCGTTTTTCGTTTCGCGTGTGCAAGAAAGCCGCGCACGACGATGCAAATGTCGACGGCGTAGGCATCGCGCCAGCGTTCGCGCGCGACAGCCGACGCATCCGCTGCCGACGACGCGCCCGCGAGCCAGTACATCACGCGCATCCGCTCGATGCCTTCGACGATCGGCTGCGCCTGCTTTGCGCCGCTGCCCTCGCAGTACAACTCGGGCTCGCCCGTGGAACTGCTGGCCTTCGCATAGAAGCGGTTCGTGACGAAGGCGTCGGATACGGTCTGGCCGAGACAATCCGTCGGCACGCCCGCGCTCGACGGCCAGGTAGACACCACATCGACGGCATAGCGAATCTGCACGCCATCCGAGTGGCTCGCGAGCGATTCGCACGATGCCGCCGAGTCCGCGCCGACCACACGGCCTTGCGCGCAGCCGAATACCGATGCGTCGACATTCGAATCCCGGCTCGACGCGAAACCGGCCATCTGAATGTGCTGGCCGAGCACGTCCAGCGCGATGGACGCGGCGTCGTGAATGCGCGCGGCATCGGCGGCACGCTCGAACGCATCGCGCTGTCCGCGATAGAGCGCCAGCGACGCGATCACGATCAACATGCCGAGCGCGAGCGCGATCGTCATTTCCAGCAGCGTATGGCCGCGCGAGGGGAACAGGCGTGACGTCATCGCGCAAACGCCACCGCGATGCAGGACGCGAGCGGCTTCGCCTGCGGTTCGGGGCACGGATCGGACCGGTCGTCCGCGCGCCAGCTCACCGTGGCGACGCGCACGCCATCGGCACGGTCGGAGATCGCGACATCGCCTGCAGGCAGCATCGACGACGCCCTCGCCTGCCATTGCGACACGGTCGCCGCACGGTCCGCATCGCCGCGCACGCTTTGCGCGACCGAATCCGCGATGAGCGTCGCGCGTTCGCGCAGCAGCGCAGCCCGTTCGCCGCGTGCGAGCGCGCTCTGCACCGCGACGAGACCGAGCGCCGTGACCGCCGTGAGCGTGAGCGCGACCATCACTTCGATGAGCGAAATGCCATGTTGAGCGCGCTTCATGCCGATGCTCCGCAGCTTCCCTGAGTCACGCGCGCCCGGCCGCCGGACGCGAGCCGTACGCATCGTCGCGATGCCGAATTCGCGGCCAAGTCGGCGCCGCGCGGGCCGAAGTCGAAGCTGCGAAATCCGCCGATCACTTGCCCCGAAGGCGGCGTGAACGAAAGATCGGTCGACGTTCCGGCGATCGAGATCGACGTCATCGGCGGCTCCATGCGCAGGAGCGTTGAAACACCATCGCGATCGACGAACAAACCCCATCCGCACGACCAGTCCGTGACGCCGTTTTCGCAACTTCGTCCTGATGCAAGGCAATGACGCGATGCGTCGATTCTGCACAGCGTGACGCGCGCGCCGCGCCTCACGGCTTCGGCACGGGCAAGCGTCAGCGAGGAAAGGAGCGAACGCGCCCGGGCATCGACCTGATCGCGCGTCTGCCACGCGATAAACGACGGCGCGGCGAACGTCGCGAGTATCGCCATCACGGCGAGCACCACGCACAGTTCGACGAGCGTGAAACCTGAATTTGATGCGCGGATGATCTGCATGCCTTATCGATCGAATCGAGCCGAAAAGCTCAATCTAGCGATAAGCGATGCGCGCCGCCATTAGCCGAATGGCCGAGTGTTCACGCCACACGATGCCCGGCACACTTGCGCGAGCGACGTCAGCAAACGAGGCTGGGGAGGGAAACGATGAAAGAAAGATCAGCGCTTGCGCGTGCTCGATTTCTTCGGCACGGCACGGCGGAATTCGTCGAGCACGTCTTCGAATTCGGAGACGTCTTCGAAACGCTTGTAGACGGAAGCAAAACGCACGTAGGCGATGGTGTCGAGCTGCCGCAGTTCGTTCATGACGAGCTCGCCGAGACGCTCGCTTTGCACTTCGCGTTCACCGCTGCCGAGCAACTGATATTCGATACGGGACGCGGCGGCATCGATGGCATCGGCTGCAACCGGGCGCTTGCGCAGCGCAAGCTGCATGCTCGCGACGATCTTGCGCCGGTCGAACTCGGTGCGGGTGCCGTCCTTCTTGACGACGGACGGCAGCGCCAGCTCGACGCGTTCATACGTGGTGAAACGCTTGTCGCACGCGGGACAGCGCCGCCGCCGCCGAATGGCCGCGCCATCCTCCGACACGCGAGAATCCACGACCTGGGTATCTTCGTGTCGGCAGAATGGGCAGCGCATAGGCGTTTGACTCGCGGATTAACGGTAGACCGGGAAACGCTTGGTCAGATCGGCCACCTGCGCACGCACGCGTTCGAGGTTTGCCTGATCTTCCGGATTGTCGAGCACGTCCGCGATCAGATTGCCGACGATCTCCGCTTCCTTCGTACCGAAGCCGCGCGTGGTCATCGCCGGCGAGCCGAGGCGCACGCCGCTCGTGACAAACGGCTTTTCCGGATCGTTCGGAATCGCGTTCTTGTTGACCGTGATGTGCGCGGCGCCCAGCGCGGCTTCCGCAGCCTTGCCGGTGATCTTCTTCGCACGCAGATCGACGAGCATCACGTGGCTTTCCGTGCGACCCGACACGATGCGCAGGCCGCGCTTGACCAGCGTTTCAGCGAGCACGCGCGCATTGTCGACGACGCGTTGCTGATATTCCTTGAATTCCGGCGACAGCGCTTCCTTGAACGCGACAGCCTTCGCAGCGATCACGTGCATGAGCGGACCGCCCTGAATGCCAGGGAAGATGGCCGAGTTGATCTGCTTCTCGAACTCGGCCTTCATCAGGATCACGCCGCCGCGCGGGCCGCGCAGGCTCTTGTGCGTGGTCGTGGTGACGAAATCGGCGTGCGGCACCGGATTCGGATACACGCCGGCGGCGACGAGACCCGCATAATGCGCCATGTCGACCATGAAGTAAGCGCCCACGCTCTTCGCGATCTTCGAAAGACGTTCGAAATCGATCTTCAGTGCAAACGCCGACGCGCCCGCGACGATCAGCTTCGGCTTGTGCTCCTTGGCGAGCGCTTCGGTCTTTTCATAGTCGATGTCTTCGGCTTCGTTCAGGCCGTAGCTCACGACGTTGAACCACTTGCCCGACATGTTGACCGGCGAGCCGTGCGTCAGGTGACCGCCTTCAGCGAGGCTCATGCCCATGATCGTGTCGCCCGGCTTGAGCACGGCGAAGAACACGCCCTGATTCGCCTGCGAGCCGGAATTCGGCTGAACGTTCGCGGCTTCGGCGCCGAACAGCTGCTTCACACGGTCGATTGCCAGTTGCTCGACGATGTCGACATACTCGCAGCCGCCGTAATAGCGCTTGCCGGGATAGCCTTCGGCGTACTTGTTCGTGAGTTGCGAGCCCTGCGCGGCCATCACGGCCGGGCTCGTGTAGTTTTCCGACGCGATCAGCTCGATGTGATCTTCCTGGCGGCGGTTTTCCTGCTCGATCGCCTTGAGCAATTCGGGATCGACATTGGCGAGGGTACTTTCGGCTCTGTCAAACATACGTTTTCCGTGAGATCAAAACAGGTTGACCGGATCGCGCGTGCGCCACGTTCGAAGCAGACGCAAAAGACGCTGGAAACCGATGGAGTCCAGGCGCGACGGATAGAGGATGAATCCGGTTTCGCGGAACGGACAGCCACCGGCAACGCAGCGACGGCGTGCGGATCTCAGCTGCCCAGGCGAACGGCAAAACGACGCTCCGCGCTTCCTGGTGGGTCGCTCCACCTTGAATCCGAAGATTCTATCGCCAGTCACGCGGGGTTTGAGCGTTGTAGTTTAATGGGCCGTCATGCTTTAGGCAACCGGCTCGGCGCCCGATTCCACCCGCCCCCGGAGGGCATTAAAGCACGATCGTTCGCACCCGCAATTGCTTGCCGCGCCGCATTAATGGAAGTACGCTTTGCGCCGTTGCCGGACGCGCTCCCGTGCGCGCTCCGGCTTTGCCAATCCCGCCCCATTCGGAGTCCGCTCATGATCGTTTTTGTCACCGGCGCGTCGGCCGGATTCGGCGCTGCCATCGCCCGCACTTTCGTCAAAGGCGGCCATCGCGTGATCGCGGCCGCGCGGCGCAAGGAGCGCCTCGTGGCGTTGTCGAACGAACTCGGTGACGCGCTTTTGCCCGTCGAACTCGACGTGCGCGATGAAAACGCGGTCCGCAACGCCGTCGCGTCGCTGCCCGAGGCGTTTTCGCAGATCGACATCCTCGTGAACAACGCCGGTCTCGCGCTCGGCCTCGAACCCGCGCAACGCGCGAATCTCGATGACTGGAAGAGCATGATCGAGACGAACTGCACGGGCCTCGTGACCGTCACGCACGCGGTCCTGCCCGGCATGATCGAGAGGAATCGCGGGCACGTGTTCAATATCGGTTCCGTGGCGGGCACGTATCCCTACGCCGGCGGCAACGTTTACGGCGCGACCAAGGCGTTCGTGCGGCAGTTCAGCCTGAACCTGCGCGCCGACGTCGCCGGCACTGCGCTGCGCGTGACGGACATCGAGCCGGGACTCGTGGGCGGCACCGAATTCTCGAACGTGCGCTTCAAGGGCGACGACAGCAAGGCAGCGACTGTTTACAAGGACGTGCAGGCGCTCGTGCCCGAGGACATCGCCGACGCGATCTACTGGATCGCCACACGTCCGGCGCACGTGAACATCAACGCGATCGAGATGATGCCGATCGCCCAGAGCTTCGCACCGTTGCAAATTCACCGCGGCTGATTTCGATATCTGCCTAAGGATTTGGCGGCGGTGCTTCGGGTTCCGGTAAAATGCCGCCGATGAATATTTGTCAAAATGCGAGCCGGATCGTGCTGACGAGCCTCCGCGCGAGCGGGGCGGCGCAAAGGTGAGTGATCCGTTGACTTTCGAGTGGCCGATTCGGGTGTATTACGAGGACACCGACGCCGGCGGCATCGTCTTCTACGCGAACTACCTGAAGTTCTTCGAGCGGGCGCGCACCGAATGGCTGCGCGCGTGCGGCATCGACCAGCAACGTCTCGCGGATGCGAACGGCATTGTGTTCGTCGTGAGACGCACGTCCGTCGAATATTCTTCGCCGGCGCGCCTGGACGACGTCATTCGCGTCGTGAGCCGCATCGAACGTCTCGGCCGTGCATCGGTGGATTTTCATCAGGAAGCGTGGCGCGACGGCGTGCTGCTCGCGAGCGGCGACATTCGCGTTGCATCGGTGGATCGCGCGTCGATTCGTCCGGCCGCCATTCCGGATGCCGTGGCCGACGGACTCAAGCGCGGCCCGCACGCCGCCCTCGCCACTGCATCACGCGGCGCCAACCCGGACCGGGCCTGAACGATGAACTCATCGCACCCCGAAGCGAAACAGGGCTTCGGGAACAGAGGAAGCATGAACGAGCATGAGCCGGCCACGGCACGGCTTTCGTTTGATTCACATCCATTTCACGAAAGCATGACGCTTTGACCGGACGCCCCTTTCGGGACGTAACAGCGGACCTTTATGAACAATACACAAGACCTGTCGATCATTTCTCTCGTCGTTCACGCGAGCCTGCTCGCTCAGGCCGTGATGGCGCTGCTGCTGCTGCTGTCGCTCCTGTCGTGGACTTTCATTTTCCGCAAGTGGTTCGCCATTCGCCGCGCGCGCGCGCAAACCGAGCGTTTCGAGCGCGATTTCTGGTCGGGCGGCGACCTGCAGGCGCTGTATCAGAGCGCGGCGAACAACCGTCACACGATCGGCGCGCTCGAGCGTATCTTCGAATCCGGCATGCGTGAATTCCTGAAGGGCAAGGAGCGCCGCATCACCGATCCGGGCGCGATCCTCGACGGCTCCCGCCGCGCGATGCGCGCCGCGTTCCAGCGCGAGATGGACGTGCTCGAGGCGAACCTCGCGTTCCTGGCGTCGGTCGGATCGGTGAGTCCGTATATCGGTCTCTTCGGCACGGTCTGGGGCATCATGAATTCGTTCCGCGGTCTCGCCAATGTGCAGCAGGCGACGCTCGCGAACGTGGCGCCGGGCATCGCCGAGGCGCTCGTCGCAACCGCAATCGGTCTCTTCGCCGCCATTCCCGCGGTGGTCGCGTACAACCGCTACGCGCACGATATCGACCGTCTGGCGATCCGCTTCGAGACTTTCATCGAAGAGTTCTCGAACATCCTCCAGCGTCAGGCGCACTAACAGAAGGAGTCCGCGATGGCAGGCCCCATTCGTTCCAGCATGCGCGGCAGCTCGCGCCGCGCGATGGCTGACATCAACGTCGTGCCGTACATCGACGTGATGCTCGTGCTGCTCGTCATCTTCATGGTGACGGCGCCGCTCGTTTCGCCGTCGATCATCAATCTGCCGACCGTCGGCAATGCGCAGCCGCAGGAACAGCAGCCCCCGCTCGTCATCAACATCAAGGCGGACGGCAGCATGAACGTCCGCTACAAGGAAGAAGGCGGCGCGACGCAAGAGCAGAAGATGACGATGAATGATCTCAACAGCTTCGTGCTGAACCGTCAGGAATCGCATCCCGATCAGCCCGTCGTGATCGCGGCGGACAAGACCGTGAAGTACGAAGTCGTGATGAACGTGATGTCCGATATGAAGGCGCGCGGCGTGAAGCGCGTCGGATTGCTCGTCAAATCGCAATGACCCTTTTGCACATGCAGACACGCGCATCGTCCGCGCGACCGATCCGCCCGCCGCGCGAGCGCGGCACGGGTAAGGCGTTCGCGCTCGCGGCGTTGATGCACCTGCTGCTCGGCTGGTTCCTGTATCACGGCATCAACTGGCAGAACAACACGCCGGCGGGCGCGGAAGCGGAAATCTGGACCGAGATTCCGGACACGCCCGCGCCGACGCCGCGCCCTGCCCCGCCGCCGCCCGCACCGGTCAAGGTGCAGCCCGCTCCGCCGCCGGCGAAGGACGAGGACGCGGACATCGCCTTGCAGGAAAAGAAGCGCAAGCAGCAGGAAGCCGCCGCGCGCGAGGCTCAGCTCGCCGAGCAGCGCCGTCAGCAGGAAGAGGCGAAGCAGGAGGCGGAAGCGAAGCGTCAGCAGCAACTGGCCGCGCAAGCCGCCGCGGCCGCGCAGCAGAAGGCGATGCAGGACAAGCAGAAGCAGATCGAGCAGCAGCGTCAGGCCGACCTGCAAAAGCAGCAGCAGAAAGCGCAGCAGGACAAGCAGCGCCAGCAGCAGCAAGCCGAAGCGCAGAAGCAGGAACAGCTCAAGGAGCAGAAGGAAAAGGAGCAGCAGGAAGCCAAGGCCAGGTCCGATGCGCAAGCCAAGGCCAAAGCTGAAGCCGACGCGAAGGCGAAGGCCGCTGCACAGGCGAAAGCCAAGGCCGACGCGGAAGCGAAAGCCAAGGTCGATGCCGAGCGCAAGGCCCGCCTCGCGCAGTTGCAGGGGCAGTTGGGCGGCGGCACGGGATCGAGCGGCGAAGGGCTCGCGAAGAGCGGCACTGGCAAGGGCGCGGGCGGCAATGCGACCTCGCCGGGCTATGCCGAGAAGGTGCAACGCCGCGTGCGGCCGAACATCGTGTGGGCGGGCGAAACGGCCGGGCTCGAGACGGTGGTTTCGGTGCGCTGCTCACCGTCGGGCACGCTGTTGTCGGCGAGCATCACGCGTTCGAGCGGCAACGAGCAGTGGGATCAGGCCGCGTTGCGCGCGGTGCAGCGCTCGGATCCGATGCCTCAGGATATCGACGGCAAGGCGCCGGATCACTTCACGATCACGCTGCGTCCGGCGGGAGGCTGATTGCACGCGTTGCCTGATGCCCGGCAGGAAAACGGGCGTGAAAGCGCGCCTTGAGCAGCGGGAACGAATTGTGCGACCGCGGGTCTGTTCTGCAGTCCGCGGACACTTGAAAACGCTTTTTTCTGGAACCTATACAGCATGAGTTTGATGACGAAGCTTGGCCTGAAGACGCTGGTCGCGTCCTGCCTGATCGCAGCCGGCACCGCCGCACACGCCCAGTTGAACGTACTCGTGACCGGCGTCGGTTCGACCCAGTTTCCGATCGCGACGGCCAATTTCGCCAATGAAGCGAGTTCGGCGCAGCAGGTCAGCGCGATCATTCGCCAGGATCTGCAGAGAAGCGGCAAGTTCACGAATATCGACGCGGGCAGCGCGCCCGTTGCCGAAACCGATTCGGTCGATCTCGGCGCCTGGAAGGCAAAAGGCGCGGATGCGTTCGTGTCGGGCAGTGTGAACAAGCTGCCGAACGGCCAGTACGAAGTGCGCTTCCGTCTCTACGACACCGTCAAGCAGCAGAATCTGGGCGGCCTGTCGCTGGTTTCCGCGGAAAGCGGCCTGCGCATGAGCGCGCACAAGATTGCCGACTACATCTACGCGAAGCTGCTCGGCGGCCGCGGCGTGTTCGCGACGCGTCTGTCCTACGTCATTCAGACGGGCGGGCGTTATCAATTGCAGATTTCGGATTCGGACGGTCAGGACGCGAAAATCGCCCTCTCCAGCCCGGAGCCGATCATTTCGCCGGCGTGGTCGCCGGACGGCACGAAGGTCGCCTACGTGTCGTTCGAGAAGAAAAAGCCGGTGGTGTACATCCACGATCTGCCGACGGGACGTCGCGTGGTCGTGTCGAACCAGAAGGGCAACAACAGTGCCCCGGCGTGGTCGCCTGACGGCCGCAAGCTCGCGGTCGCGCTCTCGCGCACCGGCAACACGCAGATTTTCGAAGTCAATGCGGACGGTTCCGGCCTGCGCCGTCTGACGCAAGGCAGTTCCATCGACACCGAGCCGTTCTTCTCTCCCGATGGCAACTGGATTTATTTCACGAGCGATCGCGGTGGCCAGCCGCAGATCTACAAGATGCCGGCGGCGGGTGAAAGCGCCGGCGCGGCCCAGCGGGTCACGTTCGCGGGTTCGTACAACACGAGCCCGCGCGTGAGTCCGGACGGCAAGCAACTCGCGTACATTTCGCGCACTGGCGGCGGCTTCAAGCTGTATCTGCAGGACCTCGCGTCCGGCACGGCGACGGGGCTGACCGACACGACGCATGACGAATCGCCGAGTTTCGCGGCGAATGGTCAGTACATCCTCTACGCCACCCAAGTGAACGGACGTGGCGTGTTGGCAGCCGTTTCGACCGACGGTCGCACGCGGCAAGTCTTGTCAGTTCAGGGCGGTGTGGTGCGCGAGCCGTCCTGGGGTCCGTTCATGCAATAAGTCCAGCAATAACGTTTCACATACAACGTTCAGCTACAACACAAGGAGAGGTACCATGATGTCGAAACTTCGTATCGGCCTGGCAGTTGCGATGGTCGGCGCATTGGCGGCGTGTCACTCGGGCGTGAAGCTCGACGAAGGCCAGAACAAGGGTGCAGTCGGCACGCAGCCGAACCCGTCGGACGTGAAGCAGGTCAATATCGACCCGCTGAACGATCCGAACAGCCCGCTCGCGAAGCGCAGCATCTATTTCGACTTCGACAGCTATGCCGTGAAGGACGACTATCAGCCGCTGCTGCAACAACACTCGTCGTACCTGAAGAGCCATCCGGAGCGTCACGTCCTGATCCAGGGCAACACCGACGAGCGCGGCACGAGCGAGTACAACCTGGCGCTCGGCCAGAAGCGTGCGGAAGCCGTGCGTCGTGCAATGTCGCTGATGGGCGTCGCGGATTCGCAGATGGAAGCCGTGAGCCTCGGCAAGGAAAAGCCGACTGCGACGGGTCACGACGAATCGTCGTGGGCACAGAACCGCCGTGCGGATCTCGTGTACCAGCAGTAATCAACTTAACGTAACCAGTTACGGGTGAGTCGCCCTATGTTGTATCGCTTTCCCTTGCTGCGCGTGGCCGCAGCCGCGTGCGTAGCCGGCTCGACGATGCTGAGCGTGCCCGCGCACGCCGGCGTCTTCGACGACAACGAAGCGCGTAAAGCCGTGCTCGACCTGCGCACGAAGACCGACAGCCTGTCCAATCAGTTGCAGGCGGCGCAGCGCACGATCCTCGATCAGCAGAATCGTATCGACCAGCTCAATCAGCAGGTCGCGACGGTTCGTGGCCAGAACGAGGATCTGGCCAACCAGGTCGCGACGCTGCAGAAGCAGCAGAAGGACTATTACGCCGACCTCGATTCGCGCTTGAAGAAGTTCGAGCCGCAGCAAGAGACGGTCGACGGCGTGACCGGTTCGGTGCAGCCCGGCGAGACGGAAGCGTTCAACGCGGCGTCGACTCAATTCCGTAACGGCGACTACAAGAATGCCGCGGCGTCTTTCAAGGCGTTCGTGGCGAAGTATCCGCAGAGCCCGTATCAGCCGACGGCGCGGTACTGGCTCGGCAATGCGCTCTACGCGCAGCGCGACTACAAGGGATCGACTGCGATCTGGCAGGACCTGGTGAAGAGTTATCCGACGCATCCGCGAGCGCCCGAGGCGTTGCTCGCAATCGCGAACAACCAGATCGAGCAAGGTCAGAAGGCGGCTGCGAAGCAGACGCTTCAGCAGATCATCTCGCAGTACGCCGGTACGGAAGTCGCGCAGACCGCGCAGAGCAAGATGTCGCAGGTGAAGTAAGCGAAGCTTTCAGGATTTCCTTCGAGTTTCGCGCCTCTCGAGGAGAATGCCCGCGGGCAGTGAAGCCGCGGGCGTTTTTCTTTCGATGATTCAAGCGTTCTTCAACGAGACCGGTTGACAGAACCAAGAATCGAAGTTTATAATTTCGCCTCTTTCGGGTCGTTAGCTCAGCTGGTAGAGCAGCGGACTTTTAATCCGTTGGTCACAGGTTCGAATCCCGTACGGCCTACCAAGTATCAGGTAAGAAGCCCAGTCATTGCGACTGGGCTTTTTGCTTTGTGGTGCTCGTGTAGGCACTGTGTAGGCAAATCCGAGCAACATCAGCGTTCCTGAACGGTAGCGGATTTCGGCTGGAACGTCATCGCGAGTGGATTGAACGGTTTGCATCGTCGTGTCCTTTGCCGCATGAGCAGCAATCGTGATTGACGATACGCCTTGTGAGACCACCAAGAACTTTTGTCAATTGATCCCCTACTGCCATTGTTCTTACTTATGGCTCGTGCCTAGTTTTCCGAATGGACGACGAGGACGAGACATTGGCGCGTCGGGGGGATAAAAAAGGCGGGGCGCATTATCCTTGCTCCATACGCTACGTACGCCTGATAAATGAACGACGCACCCTCCCGCAGGGTCGACGCCGCGACGGGCCTGTTCGAGCAACACTCATTTCAAGCGGTCAGCATCGGTGACGTCCGGGGCTGTCTCGTGATCGCGGCACAGCTCGAGTTCCGGGCCGATCCGCTCGTGGCAACCAAGTGCGGACCCAGCTCGCTCGCTTGCCGCAGGTGAGTCGTGATGCGCTGGTGCATCTCGTGCGTCCTGCGGTAGTCGATCAACTGGCGCGGCAGTTCTGCTACTTGCTGTTGGGGGGCAACCACGCAGGCCGGATTGATCCGGGACGTGACAGCCCGCGAGGCGTGGGAGTGCGCGCGACGATTGATCGAGTGTGCGGCGCTGGACTGAGGGAACGGGGAATTCAGAATAAACGGGTACTTTGATGCGGCGTCTCGTGATCTATTCCTGCGCATGCCGTTGATGGCGTTATGCAGGGGGGACGCGATACATGATTTATCTAGGCCCGTTTTTTGGTAGCAGGTGGGAGCATCACAAGTACGCTCCGTTGCTGTGGGACAGTCTCAATTATTCGCTTTATCTGAGTGTGGTGGATGGGCGCTATTTTCACCTCGCCAGTCATTACTGTTTCGGAACTGATCG
>NZ_FCOI02000020.1 GCF_001544795.2 Caballeronia temeraria
GGCAATCTCGAGTTCCTCGGACGCAACGATCATCAGGTCAAGATTCGCGGCTTCCGTATCGAGCTTGGCGAGATCGAAGCGCAGATCGCCAGTCATCCGGCTGTGCGTGAAGCCGTGGTCATCGCGCGGGCAAGGCAGCAGGATGCGCAGGATCAGCAACTCGTCGCGTATGTCACGCTTGCAGCGGAAATCGATGCGAGCGTTCTGCACGAACATCTCGATTCGCGTTTGCCGGACTATATGGTGCCCTCGGCGTTTGTCGTGCTCGATGCGCTGCCCCTTACGCCCAACGGCAAGCTCGATCGACGCGCGCTGCCCGATCCACAGTGGCAGGATCTTGCGGCTTATGTCGCGCCGCGTACATCGCTCGAAGCGTCGCTTGCGCAATGCTTCGCCGATGTGCTCGGGCTCGAACGCGTGAGTGTGTTCGATAACTTCTTCGCGCTCGGTGGGCATTCCCTGCTCGCAGTGCAACTGATGGCGCACATCGACGCCAGGCTCGGCGAGAACATCTCCATCCGCGTCCTGTTCAATGCACCCTCTGTGGCCGAACTGGCAGACCATCTGAGCACCGCGCCCTCGAACACGGAATTCGACACGATCATGCCAATCCGCGCTCACGGCGAAGGCGCTCCGTTGTTCTGCATTCACCCCGTCGGCGGACTCGCATGGAGCTATGCGGGCCTTGCCCGGAGCATCGAAGGGAATCGGCCCATCTACGCACTTCAGACGCCCGCGCTTCAGCAACCGGACTACATCCCCGCGAACATCGCGGAGATGGCGAGCGACTACATCGCGCGCATTCGCGGCATTCAGCCTCAGGGACCGTATCGCCTGCTCGGATGGTCTTTCGGCGGACTCGTGGCCTATGAAATGGCAACGAAGCTTCAGACCCTCGGCGAGACCGTCGATCAGCTCGTGCTGCTGGATTCGCGCCTGCCAGATGGCCGGGCCGCGCGCGATGTCGATGAATGCACGCTCATCGAAGCCGCGTTCCCGAACATGCCCGAAGCATTGACCATCGCGCTTCGCGGCATGCGAGACACCGCAGAGCGCGTCGATGCCCTGCGCGAACATCGGCTGATTCCGAGCTATATCAGCGATCGACACGTCATGACGGTCATCGAAGCAACGCAGCGAAACATGCAGTTGCAGGGCACGTTCGCGCCGGCGCGGTTCGGCGGCGACATCCTCTACTTCACCGCGATGCGTTCCGAAGCGCCCGGTCAGCCGCGTCACGTCGACGAATGGCGCGAGCGGATCGAAGGGTCGCTCGTGAATGTCGACATCGATTGCGCGCACGGTGAAATGGGCCAGCCCGCCTCGCTCGCGATCATCGGACAAAGCCTTGCGCCGTTGAACGTGTTCGACGCGTCGACGCGCCGCTATCCCGATCAGGCGCTCGGCGTGAAGTAACGGTATCGACATGAACCGGCGCCCGCGGCGAATCTCGCCGTGGCGCCGTAAATGAACGGAGAAGGAGAAACCTGATGGCCCTACGATCGCTGCCCGTCGACGCGATGCGAGCCGCAAAAAAAGCGGCGGCGCATAACGCGCCGCCGCTCATCGTGCGAAACGAACAATCAGCTTCCCCGCCGATGTTTCCGATCGCTGTGCTTGCGCACGTTGCTGGCGAGCTCGGAGATGATCTCGGTCGCCGCGCCGATGATCTGGCTGAAATCGAAACCCGCGCGCGTCATCTCGCGATAGAAGGATCGCGCGAGCATCTTCGAAAGCTGGCCTGGATTCTGGATCGACTGAGCCACGATGTCGCCGATCGTCTGATCCGACGCGCGCTTGAGCGTCATGCGCGTGAAGGGCGAGGAAACGAGTTTCTGCAGCCGATCCGCCTCGACCGCTCGCGCCACGAACGTGGCAAGAATTCGAAGCAGCTTCAGATCATATTCATCGAACTGCCGTTTGTCGCGCGGACCCGAAACCTGCACCACGCCGATCGGTTTCCCGCTCAGTTCGAGCACCGAAAACATCTTGTCGCGCGCGTCCGAATATTCGACGATGGCCCGCGCGCCGAGATGCACCTCGCCGAACGACACGTAGTGACCCGCGCACACTTCGGCGATGCGCTCGTCGGCTGTCACCGAAACAACACATCGCTTCGCATCGAGCGCATCGGCCACCATCGTCGCGAGTTCTTCGGGCGAGCCGGCCGAATAGTCGGCGACCGAAAAATCACTTTCGATGATCGACTCTTTGAATGCGGGTTCCGAATTTTTCATATGCGTATCCACCAGAAAGTTTCATTGAACTGACGGGACTTCGTGAATGAGCCGAGCGTAGGCGTAAAAAATTAGGATCCTGTGAGCGGCGATAAAGCCCTGCCGGATTCTGTCGATTCGAGACCTAATCCGTTTCTAACTCTCGATCGCCAAGCTGTCTGCGTTTGATTCCTGACAGGTGACCATCATGAAACGACCCTCTTTCGTGCAGCGACGCAGCGTCAGAATCCGCAATGGCCGCTTCGACATCTCCGTCGAAGATACAGGCGAAAGCGGAGCGCCCTGCGTGCTGCTGCACGGCCGCGGCGAGTGCAGCGGCGTGTGGCGCACGCTCACGGAATCGGCCTGCGCAGACCATCGCTTCGTATCGATCGATCTTCGCGGACATGGCGATTCGAGCTGGGACCCGGAGCGCGCATACGACGCGAGAACGCTCGCTGGCGACGTGCTCGAAGTCCTTTTTGCATTGAACATACGAAAGCCTGTTCTGATCGGTCATTCGCTCGGCGGCAGCGTTGCCTTGCATCTTACCGGGATGCTCGAACAGTTCACCTCCGGCCTCGTCCTCGTCGACTTTGGACCGTATTCCGATGGCCCCGGTTCGCAAAGCGTGCTCTCCGAAATACGCGAGACGCCGGCACGCTTCGACTCGATCGACGAGTATGCGCAATGGCTGCAGGAGCGCCGTCCGCTCGCGAGTGGACGCGCGCTGCGCAATCTCGCGGCACACGCATTGCGCCGCACCAGCACGGGCGGCTTCGAGCCGAAGCTCGACCGGGCCGTGGCCGACGATTCGCCGCATGACGCCGCGCGCGACATGCAGCTCTGGGCCATGCTCAAATCCGTGCGCTGCCCGAGCCTCGTCGTGAGAGGCATCGGATCGGCGCTGCTCACGCCGCAGGTCGCCTGGCGCATGGCGCATCAGGCACTGCCCAAGGGACAGCTCGCGACGATTTCCCGCGCCGGTCATTCCGTGATGACCGACAATCCCGACGAATTCAACACGACCATCCAGACCTTTCTCGCCTCCCTGTCGCCGTCAGCGAGCGGAGGCGCCTCATGTTTTCGCTGATTCCTGAGCAGCTCCGGCGCGAGTCGCGGCCGCGCATCGTGCTTGCTGTCGTCGCCGGCTTCATCGGCGCGATTTGCAGCGCGGAAATCGCGCGACTGATCAGTGGTGTCGCGGGCGGCCCCATACCGACGCGCGGACTGGCTATCGGCTTCTTCGCCGTGTGCGCCGCGCAACTGCTGTTCAGGACGACCTCGCAAATTCTCATCATGGATTTCGGGCAGCAGGTGATATGCAGCCTGCGCATCGAGTTGTGCCGGAAGATCCTGCATACGCCCTATAAAAAGCTGGAAGCGCTCGGAAAACCGCGCCTGCTCGCCATCCTCACCACGGACGTCAACACGTTCGCGCAGGCCGCGCAGATGCTCCCGGTCACGTTCGGGCACCTGGTCCTGATCGCCGTATGTCTCGGCTATATGGCGTGGCTCTCCTGGCAGGCCTTCGCGTGCTTCTTCGTCTTTCTGATCACCGCAGCCGTCATCTATCACTGCGTGGAGCGCTGGCCGCTACGAGAGATGCAGGCCGTGCGCGATCAGCTCGATGTCATCTTCCGGCATTTCCGCTCGCTGCTCGAAGGCACGCGCGAATTGCAGCTCAATACATCGCGAGCGCGGTACTTCACGGATCACGTCGTTCATCCGACCGCGCATGCCTTCCGTCGCTCTTTCACGCGCGCGATGCTCCTCTATTCGCTCGTCGCGAACGCGGGCGGCATGTTGTTCTACGTGGCCATCGGTTTGATTCTGCTCGTCGTGCCGCACTGGTTTCCTCAGTCGCCCGGCGTTCTCGTGACCCTCACGCTTCTGCTGCTCTTTCTGATCCAGCCCGTCAGCGAAGTGATGACCAGTCTGCCGATTCTGCGGCAGGCTTCCATCGCGTTGTCGCGCATCCGCATTCTCGATGCCGAGCTGACGCAAGCGCCGGATGACGACGCTCGCGCAACGCAGGACGATCCCTTCGCCGCTGCGGTCGAGGGCGCGCCATTGCTCAGATTCGCCGGCGTGTCGCATCGCTATCCGGGGCTGACCGAGGATCGCCCGTTCACGCTCGGGCCGATCGATCTGTCGATCCGTCAGGGCGAAGTGGTCTATCTGATCGGCGGAAACGGCAGCGGCAAGACCACGCTCGCGATGCTGCTGCTCGGCCTCTACGAACCCGAGCAAGGGCATGTCGAACTGGGCGGAATTAAGGTCGGAAAGCATAACCTCGTGCAGTATCGTCAGCGCTTCTCGGCTGTCTTCGCCGACTTCCATCTGTTCGACGAAATCCTGTGTCAGGACCAGGCGCAGGTCGCGAAGCAGGCGGCGCATTACCTGCACACGCTCGAACTCGATCACAAGGTCAGCCTCCAGGGCAACAGGTTCAGCACCACGAGTCTTTCGTCCGGGCAGCGCAAGCGCATGGCGCTGATCGCCTCGTATCTGGAAGATCGTCCGATCTATCTTTTCGACGAATGGGCCGCCGATCAGGACCCCGTGTTTCGGCGCGTGTTCTATACGGAGCTCATCCCCGATCTGAAGCGCCGGGGCAAAACGGTGATCGTCATTTCTCACGACGATGCCTACTTCGAATGCGCCGACCGGCTCGTGCAGGTCGCGCAAGGACGGCTCGTCGACGTATCCGCCGAGGCGCTGAAGGCGGGCCTGTACGCAAGACGCAAGAACTCGCCGGTGGCCGACTGACGCAAACGACACCGCCAGCCGTTTTGTTGAAAACTTTTCATCGGGTGACACGATGCACAGCTTTCCTCTCACGCCCGCGCAACTGGGCGTCTTCTTTCGGCAACAAGTCGACTTGCAGGATCCCCGATACAACCTCGCGCACCTGACCGAAATCGCCGGGCCGCTGGATATTGGCGTGCTGGAGTCGGCTTTGCGGCAGACGATCTCGGAGGCGGATGCGGTCCAGGTCAGGCTCCGCGGGACGGAAGGATTGCCGCATCAGATACTGGAGTCCGTCGACTTCAGGCTGCCGGTGCTCGATGTCAGTGGCGCGGCCGATCCGCTGCAGGCCGTCGAGGATCACGTTCAGACGCGGCGTTCCACGGCTATCGATCTCGATCAATGGCCTCTGTTTAATATCGCACTCCTAAGGACTGGTCAGGACCGATTATTTCTGTTTCTGTGCTTTCATCATCTCATCTTCGACGGCTACTCGTTTCTTCTCTTCATCGAGCGTCTCGCGGAGATTTATTCGGCTTTGAAAAGCGGCGCGCAGCCGGCCGCTGCGAAGTGGAGCCGATTAGCCGATCTGCTCGCCGATGACGAGGCCTACCGCGCATCCGCTGCTTTTCAGAAGGACCAGCAGTTCTGGAGCGAGTATCTGGCGAACTGCCCGGAACCTCCGATCATCGCCGGGGACGTGCAGAACGCGTCGCCCGCGAGCGCGACGGTCAAGGCGAAGGTCAATCTGTCGCCGGAAAAAACGGAATCGCTGCGACAGACCGCCCAACGCAACGGCACATCGTGGTCGCAGTTCATCACGGCCGCGATGGCCGCGTATCTCGCGCGCGTCACCGGACAGACCGATGAAGTGATTCTCGGCATGCCCGTCACCGCACGAGTCGGCCGCACCGCCAAGAATGTTCCGGCCATGATGTCCAACGTGCTGCCGTTGCGGGTGCCGATGAACCCGTCCTCCAGCATGACCGAACTGGTCAGGCAGGTGTCGGCCCAGAGCCTGCGCGTGCTGCGCCATCAACGTTATCGGATCAAGGACATCCGGCGCGATCTGGAACGCCTCGACATCGGTCAGCGATTGTTCGGGCCGATCGTGAATATCATGCCCGGCTTCAATAGCGCGATCGCTTTCACGGACTGCGAAGTCGTTTCGACGCGAACGTTTTCGGTCACGCCCGATGACCTGACACTGCATGTGCACGACGAAGGCGAAGCGGCCGGACTGAGGCTCGTGTTCGATGCCAGTGCCGCGCTGTATTCCTCCGAGGCCGTGCGGACGCATCTGCGACGATTCATGCATTTCCTCGAACATGCGATTGCGCACCCCGACGCGCCGTTGCATACGCTCCCGCTCCTGCTGCCAGGCGAGCGCGCGCAGCTCGGCACATGGAGCGGCGCGTCCGCACCCTTCGCGCAGGACCAGTGCATCCACCAATTGTTCGAGCGGCAGGTCACGCGCACGCCCGATGCAACCGCGCTCGTCTTCGAGGGCGAATCGCTCAGCTATGCACGGCTCAATGGCCGCGCGAACCGGCTCGCGCACCAGCTGATCGCGCTGGGCGTCGGTCCCGAGGCGCGCGTGGCGCTGTGCATGGAGCGCGGCCCGGAGATGGTGATCGCGTTGCTGGCGATACTCAAGGCAGGCGCCGCCTATGTGCCGTTCGATCCGGCCTATCCGGGTGAACGGCTGGCGCACATGCTGAGGGACGCTGCGCCCGTGTTGCTCATCGCCGATGCCGCCGGGCGCGACGCGCTCGGCCCTGCAGGAGATCTGCCGGTCCTCGACCCCGCCGCCTTCGACGACACCCGGCCCGATCACGATCCGCAGGTCGCGGCGCTCGGCGCCCGTAGCCTCGCTTATGTGATCTACACCTCGGGCTCGACCGGCGCGCCCAAGGGCGTCATGGTCGAACACGGCAATATCGTCAATCTCGCGGTGGCGCAGATCGGACTCTATGGCGTGGGTCCGCAAAGCCGTGTCGTCCAGTTCGTCTCGACCGGCTTCGATGTCAGCGTCGCCGATATTTTCATGACCCTCGGTGCGGGCGCGGCGCTCTGTCTGCCGGTGCGCGACGACTGCCTCGCGGCTTCATCGCTGATCGAGTACATGCGCCGGCACGCGATCACGCATGCCCAGTTGCCGCCAGCGCTCTTGCAGGGACAGAATTCGCTCGCGCTCTTGCCGAGGCTTCAGGTGCTCGTGCTGGGCGGCGAATCTCCGGGCCTCGCGCTGATTCACTCGGTTCAATCCGATGTCAGGATTTTCAACGCCTACGGCCCGACCGAAACCACGGTCTGCGCAACGGCGTGGTGCAGGCCGCAAGCATTCGATGGCTACACCGTGCCGATCGGCCGTCCACTCGCGAACACGCGCATCTACCTGCTCGACGCGCACGGCCAGTTGATGCCTCCGGGCGCCGTCGGCGAACTGCATATCGGCGGCGCCGGGGTCGCGCGCGGCTATCTGAACCGTCTGGAGCTTACCGCCGAACGCTTCCTCCACGATCCCTTCAGCGAAACGCCCGGCGCGCGCATGTACCGCACCGGCGACCTCGCCCGCTGGCTGCCCGACGGAAATATCGAATTTCTCGGCCGCAATGACCATCAGGTCAAGATTCGCGGCTATCGCATCGAGCTGGGCGAGATCGAGGCGCGGCTGACGGCGCATCCAGCCATCCGCGAAGCGGTCGTGCTGGCGCGCGAGACCGGCGGCAGCGGCAAGCAGCTCGTGGCCTACTACACGGCGCAAGCGCCCCTTGAAGCGCCCCAAAGTCAGCAGTTGCGCGCTCATCTGCAGGAGACGCTGCCGGACTACATGGTGCCGGCCGCCTACGTGATGCTGGACGCGCTGCCGCTCACGCCGAACGGCAAGGTGAACCGCCGCGCGTTGCCCGCGCCGCACGACGACGCGTTCACCCGCCGCGATTACGAACCGCCGATAGGCGACGCCGAAACGCGGATCGCCGCGATCTGGTCCGAGGTGCTGGGACGCGAGCGGGTAGGCCGGCACGACAACTTCTTCGAGCTTGGCGGCCATTCGCTTCTGGCGGTGTCGCTCATCGAACGGATGCGTCAGGCAGGCGTGCAGGCCGACGTGCGCGTGCTGTTCAGTCAACCGAGCGTGGCCGCACTCGCGTCCGCGGCGCAAAGCGTTCGTCATGCAGTGGCGGTGCCGCCGAACGGCATCCCCGCCGGCTGCGAGACGATCACGCCGGAGATGCTGCCGCTCGTGAAGCTGAGCGCGGAGCACATCGCGGCCGTGGTGGCCCGGGTCGAAGGCGGCGCCCGCAACGTGCAGGACATCTACCCGCTCGCGCCGCTGCACGAGGGGATGCTGTTCCATCACATCGCGGGCGGCGACGGTGATCCGTATCTCCAGAACATGATGATGGCGATGCCCGAGCGCGTCGAACTCGCGCGCTTCGTGCAGGCGCTGCAGACGGTGATCGCGCGTCACGACATCCTGCGCACGGCGGTGCTCTGGGAAGGTCTGCCCGAGCCGGTGCAGGTGGTATGGCGCGAGGCCCGCCTGATCGTCGAAGAAGTCGAGCTGTCGCCGCAGGATGGCGAGATCGAGGCGCAACTGGCCCGGCGCTTCGACCCGCGATATCAACGGCTCGACGTGCGGCACGCGCCGATGATGCGCCTCTACGTCGCCCGCGATCCGGCCAACGGCCGCTGGCTGTTGCAACTGCTCGGCCATCACATGGTGATGGACTACACGGCGCTCGAGATGATGCTGGAGGAAATCGAAGCGATCCTGCGTGACGACGCGCAACGTCTTCCCGTCCCGCTTCCTTACCGCAACTTCGTCGCGCAGGCGCGTCTCGGCATGAGTCAGGACGAACACGAGGCGTACTTCCGCGACGTCCTCGCCGATGTCGACGAGCCCACGCTGCCGTACGGTCTGAGCGACGTGCAGAGCAACGGCCTGGGCATCGCGGAGTTCAGGACGAGGCTCGCGCCCACGCTGAACCGCCAGTTGCGCGAGGAAGCGCGCAAGCTGGGCGTGAGCGTCGCGAGCCTTTTCCACCTCGCGTGGGCGCAGGTGCTCGCGCGCGTGTCGGGGCGTGAAGACGTCGTGTTCGGCACGGTGCTGCTGGGCCGCATGCAGGGCGGCGCGGGCGCGGACCGCGTGCTCGGCATGTTCATCAATACGCTGCCGATCCGCATCCGTCTGCACGACGTGAGCGTCGGCGATGCGGTGCGCGAGACGCATACGGCCCTGTCGACGCTGCTGCACCACGAGCACGCCTCGCTGGCGCTGGCGCAGCGCTGCAGCGGCGTCGCCGCGCCGTTGCCGCTGTTCAGCGCCCTGCTGAACTACCGGCACGGCCGCGCATCCGGAAGAACGGACGACGCGCGCGCCACTGCGAGCGGCGTGTCGGTCCTGCATGGCGATGAGCGCACGAACTATCCGCTGCTGCTCTCGGTGAACGACTTCGGCGACGACTTCGAACTCGTCGTGCAGGCCGATACGCGCGTCGATGCATCGCGTGTGGCCGGCTACATGGACTGCACGCTGGACGCGCTGGCCGTCGCGCTGACGCAAAGCCCCGCGCTGCCCGTGCGCGCGCTGGAGATGCTGCCGCTCGCCGAGCGCGAACGCTTGCTCGTCAAGCGCAACGAAATCACGACGGACACACCGCAAACCACGGTGATGGCGCGCTTCGAGGCGCAGGTCGAGCAGTCGCCGGACGCCGTGGCGGTGGTGTTCGAAGCCGAGCGTCTGACGTACGCGGAACTGAACGCCCGCGCGAATCAACTGGCGCATCATCTGATCGATGCGGGCGTGAAGCCCGACGACCGCGTGGCGATCTGCGTGCAACGCGGCATCGAGATGATGGTCGGCGTGCTGGGGATTCTGAAAGCGGGCGCCGGATATGTGCCGCTGGACCCCGGCTATCCCGTCGAACGGCTCGCCTACATGCTGCACGATTGCGCGCCGGTGGCCGTGCTCGCGCAGGCGAGCGTGCGCGACGTGCTGGGCGAACCGCCGGCGCCGATCATCGAACTGAGCGCACGGGAATTCGAGGCACAACCCACGCATAACCCCGTCGTCGCGGATCTGACGCCCCGGCATCTGGCCTATGTGATCTACACCTCCGGCTCGACGGGCCAACCGAAGGGCGTGATGATCGAGCATCGCAATATCGTGCGGCTCTTCACCGCCACGGACCCCTGGTTCGAGTTCGGGCCGAAGGACGTCTGGACGCTGTTCCACTCGTTCGCATTCGACTTCTCGGTGTGGGAAATCTGGGGAGCGCTGCTGTACGGCGGCCGGCTGGTCATCGTGCCGAAGGAAGTGAGCCGCTCGCCGCAGGAGTTCTATCGCCTGCTGTGCGAGGAAGGCGTGACGATCCTGAATCAGACGCCCAGTGCGTTCCGGCAACTAATCGCCGTCCAGGGCGAAAGCACTCTGCCTCATCGGCTGCGACAGGTCGTCTTTGGCGGCGAGGCGCTCGAACCAGTGATCCTGCAACCGTGGTATGCGCGCGAGCAGAACGCGTCGACGCAACTCGTGAACATGTACGGCATTACGGAAACGACGGTGCACGTGACCTACCGCGCGCTGACGCCCGAGGACGCGCAGCGCGCCGGCCGCAGTCCGATCGGCGGGCGCATTCCGGACTTGCGTCTGTACGTGCTGGACGGCCAGGGACAGCCGGTGCCGGAGGGCGTGACCGGCGAGATTCATGTGGGTGGCGCGGGCGTGGCGCGCGGCTATCTGAACCGTGCAGATCTCACCGCGCAGCGTTTCGTGCACGATCCGTTCAGCAGTGACGCAGACGCGCGGATGTACAAATCGGGCGATCTGGGCCGCTGGCTCGCCGATGGCACGCTCGAATATCTCGGCCGTAACGACGACCAGGTGAAGGTCCGCGGTTTTCGCATCGAGCTGGGCGAGATCGAAGCGAAGCTGCTGGCATGCGATGGCGTGCGCGAAGCCGTGGTGATCGTCCGGCAGGACAGTTCGGGCGACAAGCAGCTGGTCGGTTATGTGGTCGGCCATGATGACGCGGTACTGCCGGCGGCGGATTTGCGCGAACAACTCTCGACGATGCTCGCCGACTACATGGTGCCCGGCGCCTTCGTGAACATGAAGGCGTTGCCGCTGACGCAGAACGGCAAGCTGGACCGGCGCGCGCTGCCGGCGCCGGATCGGTCCTCGGTCGTGACGAGGCATTACGAGGCGCCGCAGGGCGAAGCGGAAATCGAGATCGCGCGTATCTGGCAGGAGCTTCTGGGTGTGCCGCGTATCGGCCGTCACGACGATTTCTTCGCGCTCGGCGGCCACTCGCTGAAGGTCATCACGTCGTTGTCGCGCATCGCCGGCGTGTTCGACAAGAAAATCGCGCAGCTCGATTTCTATCGACAGCCGACTGTCGCGGGCGTCGCCGGGTTGCTCGCCCGCGATGCGCACGCGGCCGACGCGGCGAACACGCTCGTGCCGATGCTCGCGCGCGGTTCCGCCCCGACCCGGCTGACGGTCGTGTGCGCGCCTTACGCGGGCGCGTCGGCCACGGTGTTCCGGCCTTTCGCCGATGCTCTGTGCGCGCGCGATCCGACGCTCGCGGTGCGCGCGATCGCGCTGCCCGGCAACGAGCTCGGCAGCGATCCGCGCGATTACGTATCGGTGGTCCGGATGGCGCAAGCCTGCGCCGACGAGCTCGTCGCGACGATCATCGGCGACATCGCGGTGTATGGCCATTGCGTAGGGAGCTTTCTCGCCTTCGAGCTGGCGCGCCAGATCGAAGCGCGGGGGCGCAAGGTCGCGCTGCTCGCCGTCGCGGCGGCGTTTCCGCTTCCGCGCCTTCTGCGCTGGCTGCCGATGCCCGCGCCGTGGAGCCTCACCAGCGACAGCAAGCTGCAGGCGCTGATCCGAAGCTGGGGCGGCCCGGCCGGCGAGATGGAACCGGAGGTCGTCGCCTTCATGATGGGCAACTTCCGCAGGAACGCCCAGCTCACGTTCGAGTATGAGAAACGCCGGACCGATGAAACGATCGCCGCGCCGATACTCTGCATCGTCAGCCGCGACGACCCGCTCACGCGCGGCTACGAGCGGCGTTATCGCGCTTGGTCCGCGCTTTCGGATCGTACGGATCTGGCAGTCTTGTCCGAGGGGCAGCATTACTTCATCGGCACGCGGCCCGGACTCGTCGTGGACGTCGTTTGCCAATATCTGCAGGATCACCGCGAGCCGTCGTCGCCTGTTGTCGAACGGGTTCGGTCTGTGGTCACGCGTGCGGAACGGTGATCTTCAAGGGGGTTCGCGGAATCGACGATTAGTTGCATTCCACGAATGCGATACCGTTCCCCCTTGCAGAACGGACGTTCGCACGCCGCAAATTTGCCGTTCTTGTTCGCGCGCCTTTGATGAACTAGATTTTTATTTTGTACTGCGACTGGCGGAGGAAGTGCCATGGAACTGAGCGTCGAACGTGTCGATGTCTGGGCCGCCACCATCGAGGACAAACCCGGTGGACTTGCTCAGGTTTTAAATGCCTTGCGGCTCGCTGGCGCGGACCTCCAGTTCGTCGTCGCGCGGCGCACGCCCGAGGCATCGGGAAAGGGAGTCGTGTTCGTTGCGCCGCTGCAAGGCGAAAGTGAAATCCGTGCCGCGACACAGGCGGGCTTCAGCGTCAGCCCGAGCCTTCACTCCGTGCGCGTCATGGGTATGGATCAACTCGGGATCATCGGGCAACTCGCTCAAATCCTGGGCGACGGCGGCGTCAATCTTCGCGGCGTTTCCGCCGCGGTACTCGGTACGCAGTTCATCGCTTATATCGCTGTTGATTCGCTTCAAGATGCCGAAACGGCAATGGATATTTTGCAGAGGGCATGAATCGTCCGGCCAGCCCCGCCGCGCTCGCCACGCCCCACGCCACGCTCAAATCTTGAAACTCTCCAGCGTCGCAGGATGAAAGAGTTCCTCGGGCTGCAACAGCCGGCTGGACAAGCCTTCCTTGTGATGCCGTTCGAGAAAGCGCGACAACACGTGCCGGTTCGGCTCGAAGCCATAAGACCAGAAATCGTGTCCCATGAGACGCCGCGCATTGCGCAACTGTTCTTCGACGAACGGCAGCGTCACCTTGGTCGCCGAGGTGTCATTGAGCCTGGCGAGCGCCAGCGCCTTGCTCTTCTCGAAGGCCTTCGCCACCGCGCCGGGCAGCCACGGATGCTGCTCGGCAAGCGTGCGCCGCACGCCCAGCAGATGCATGATCGGGAAGAGTTTAGTGCGCGTGTACCAGTCGGCGGCGGCCTTTTGCGGATCGTCGAACAGGTACTTGACGTTCGGATTACCGTTCGTGAAGCACGACGGCGCGCGCGGGCCGATGACCGCATCGATCTCGCCGGATGCCAGCAAGCCCGAGATCGTCTGGCTTTCCGGCGCGTTCTCGAGCCGAACGTCGCCGGGCAGCTTCAGACTGATCTTTTCCGGCCGGCCCGCTTCCTCGTAGCCGCCGCGAACCCACGTGACGTCGGACGGCTTAAGGCCGTGGTCTTCCTCGAGGAACAGTCGCGCCCATACGTTGGCCGTCAACTGATATTCCGGCACGCCGATGCGCTTGCCCTTCAGATCGGCAGGCGACTCGATGCCGCGATCGTTGCGGACATAGATTGACGTGTGCCGGAAGGCGCGCGACGGAAAGATCGGCACGCCGATATACGGGCTCGTGCCCGCCGCCGTCTTGACGCTAAAGCTCGACAGCGACAGTTCGCAGATATCGTAGTCGGCGTGGCGAAACGCGCGAAAGAAGATCTCTTCCGGATCCTGCAGCATGAAGGTCGGATCGACACCGTCGATCTGCACTTCGCCGTCGACCAGCGGCCGCATGCGATCGTAATTCCCCACCGCGACCGACAGATTGAGCTTGCCCATATTCAGCATTCCTTTGTAATTGATGTTTCGCCGCCGATGAGCACGTCGCGCTGTTCAGCGCTCGAACGCAGCATCGCGAGGCAGATTTCCAGCGTGCCGCGCGCCCAGACACCGTCGTGCAGCGGAGCGGTGTCGCCGTGCACCGCGGCCATGAGTTCGTCGATGACTTCCGCCCGCGGCACCTTGGGCGCATCGAGTTCGATGCGCTCGCGCCGTTCGTCTCCATACACGACGACGCCATCGGGCATCGGCCGAAGATCGCCGCGCTCGCACGACACGATCAGCGGCCCGAAGTGTTGATGCCTGCGGGCATCCGGAACGTTCGCGGCAGGCGTATAGGCGTTACCGCCATAAGTGCCCGCCGCCTTGAGACGCGCCTCTTCTTCGCGAGACGCCACTTTCGCGAGCTTGCGCCGCGCGACGCCATACTCGTCGGCGCTGCGCGTCTGACCCATTTCGCCGATCCAGCCGGTCCACTCGTCGGAATCGAAGTGCCCGTAGCCGTTGTAGGCAAGCGTCGCGAATGCTCCGTTCTCGAACCAGAGCGTCGCGGCGTACGCGCCTTCCGTCGGACGCGCCGGGTCCCAATTGCCGACGGCCGCCCGGACCCGCGTCACGCGGCTTCCCGCGAGCAGGCGCACGATATCCACCTGATGCGCCGCCTGACTGAATACCGCGCCGCCGCCCTCTTCCGTCTTCAGCTCTTCCGGACGGCGCGGCCGATAGAGATAGTCGGTGTAGTTGAGCGCCTGGATCATCTTCACGTCGCCGAATGCGCCCGATGCGATCAACTCGCGCGCACGCAGATACGGCGTATCGAAGCTATGGCAGTGACCGACGATGAGATGCACGTTCGCCTCGCGGCATGCGGCGATCATGTCGTCGCACTCGGCGAGCGACAGCGCCATCGGCTTTTCGACGAGCACGTGCTTGCCGTGCGAAGCCGCGATTCGCGTATGCGCCGCATGGAACTGATGCGGACTGGCAATGTAGACCGCATCGATGTCGGCGCGGCGCGCGAGCGCTTCGACATCATGGAAGGCCGGCGCGTCGAAGTCGGCTTCGAACTGCGAGCGCGCCGTCTCGCGCGGATCGCAGGCCGCGGCGAGCTGCACGCGCGCATCGGCGAGAAAGGTCGGCAGCATCAGCGAGAAGGCGCGGCCGAGGCCCACGATTCCGAGTCTGATCCGTTTCATCAGACCTGAACCTGATAGTTGGACTCGAGTTCCGGCGCGGCCTGCCCAGCCGGCTCCACCCAGACCGGATGCGCCGCGTATTGCTTCCAGTCGGTGTCCTTCGGCACCATCGCCTGAAAGGAACAGACGCTGCGCGGAATGGCCTTGTCGCCGGTACCGATAGCGGCCTCGCCCGACTTGAACGCCGCGAGCGCATCGAGCATGCGGCGGCGGAACTCGACCACGGCGACATCGCTCGCGCCGAGGCGCTCTTCGGTGCGATCCGCGATCGCGCCCATCGTCACCCACATCGCGATGTCCTGATTCGGAAAGCCCTTGATGCCGGTGAAGTTGCCGGCCTTCATGGCTTCACGATCCTGCCAGAAGCGGTTGTCGTGATTGCGCAGCGGCCGATAGTGCTCGTCGAGATCGATGCCGACCTGCTGCCCGAGGAACTTGCGCCACGTCTCGGTTTCCGGCGTCTTGTCCGGATGGCCCCACGCCATGAAGTAGAACGCGGTGCTGCGATCATCGCAGGGCACGTTGATGTTCGCCACGTTGTAGAGATTGTTCGGCGGGATCAGCGCGGTGGCCGGCGCGACGAACACGGTCGAGCGCACATAGTCGTGCGTCGCCGCGTTCTGTATCGGCCGGCGCAGTGCGGCGTAGCGGAAGCCGTATTCGGTGCGATGCACCTGGAGGCGAGGCGCCTTGTCCGTCGACGGGCGCAGCCAGTTTTTCGAGGTCGCTTCCGCGCCGCCCACGCGCGCCGGCACGAAGTCCGACGAGTGCAGGCTGGAGCTGTGCGCCGAATCGATCGCGCCTTCGAGAATCTGTGCCCAGTTGCACGGCAGGATCGCCTTGGCGATGCTCACGCGCGTGTCCTCGGTCGGCGCCCATGCCGGCGGCACGAACTCGGGAATGGCGTCCTGCGGGCCCATGTACGCCCACACGAAGCCGCCCCATTCTTTCGTTTCGTAGGCCTTGTGCTTGACCTTCTTCGTCATTTCGCTGCACGAAGGCTCCGAGACCATCTCGATCACATTGCCCTTCACGTCCATCTTCCAGCCGTGATAGAGACAGCGCAGACCGCAATCTTCGTTGCGTCCATAAACGAGCGACACCCGGCGATGCGGACAGTATTCGTCCATCACGCCGACGTTGCCGTCGGTGTCGCGAAAGACCACGAGATCCTCGCCGAACAGACGCGCCTTCACAGGCGCCCCGTCCGGCTCGCTGACTTCTTCGATGAGACACACCGGCGTCCAGTGACGGCGCATCAACTGACCCATCGGCGCATCGCCTTCGACGCGGCACAGCAATTCATTTTCTTCATGCGTGAGCATTTACGCTTCTCCTGACCAACGTATGCAGCGGGGATTGTTCTTCAGAGATCCAGCACCAGTTCTTCGCTCTTCGCACGCGATACGCAGATCATGATCTGATCGTGCTTCTCGTCGTCGCCGAGCACCATGTCGCGATGATCCGCTTCGCCCGCGCACAGCGTCGTGCGGCACGAACCGCAGGTGCCGCTCTCGCATGAGCTCGGCGCGCGGATGCCGTTGTCGCGCAGAATTTCGAGAATCGAGCGGTCCTTCGGAATATGGAAGCAGCGGCCCGAGCGTTCCAGCTTCACGCTGAAAGGCGTGTTGTCGGCCGCGCGCGACTGATCGACGCCGAAGCTCTCGAAGTGCACGCTGCCGGCCGGCCAGTGGCCGGTCATGTCCCGCACGCCGTCCATCAACGCACGCGGGCCGCAGCAATACACGTGCGCGCCGCTCGCGGGTTTCTCGAACACGGGCCAGAAATCGAGCGCTTGCGCGAGGTCGCCGTGGTCGTGATGGATGACCACATGCGGCTTCCATTCCGGGCTCGACAATTCGTCGATGAATGCCGTTGTCTCCGGGCTGCGGGAGACGTAAAAGAGCTTGAAACGCGGGCCGTCGATGGCTTTGAGATAGCGCATCATCGAGAGAATCGGCGTGATGCCGATGCCGCCCGCAACGAAGACGAAGCTGCGCGCGCGCTCGTTGAGCAGGAACTCGTTGCGCGGCTCCGAGACGTCGATGCGGTCACCTTCCGCGACGTCGTCCGCCATGCTGATCGAGCCGCCGCGACCCGCCGCGTCACGCTTCACGGCGATCACATAACGGTCCGTCTCGGCCGGATCGTTGCACAGCGAATAATTGCGATTCGCCCCGTTCGGCACGCGCACCGTCAGATGCGCACCCGCCGTGAACGGGGGCAGCTCGCCGCCTGCGTCGTCACGCAACTCGAAACGGAAAATGCCTTCCGCCACCTTGTCCTTCTTCGTCACCACGAGCGTCCTGAATGACAGTTCGTTGCTGGCCGACTCGTTCATCACCTGCTCTCCCCGCGTATCACCTGAATCGATCGCGCCCGCTGCGGCATCGATCACCATGACGTTTATATTAGATATCTAATCATTTTAAGGCAAGCGGGTTTTCCCTGAAGCGAGTCGTTTAGGTGCCGGCGCGGGTATCGAACGAAAACGGCGCCTTCATGGCGAAGGCGCCGCTCAAGCGATGCGATGCGATAAACGATGCTTACCCGTGCTTTTCCGCGTGCTCGCGCAGCGTGTTGGCCGGCACGCCGATCAGCACGGCGAGTCCCCCCAGCAGGACGATCGCCGCGATCGCGGACAGTCCGATGGCGAGGCTGCCCGTCATCGTCTTGATCCAGCCGAGCGCGATGGGTCCGCAGAATGCGCCGACCTGCCCCAGGCAACTGATCGCGCCGATGCCCGCGGCGGCGGCGTCATCGGAGAGATAGGCCGGCGGAATCGACCAGATGATCGCGGCCGCGCCGAAGTACGAGATGGAGATCATGCCCAGACAGATGATGGCCGCCGTCGTATTGCCGGACAGCACGGGCAGCAGAAAGCCGCCCAGCGCGCCGACCGCCGTGCACAGGAAGAAATGCCAGCGGCGCTCCAGCGTCACGTCGGAGCTGCGCGCGACCGCGAACATGCCGAGCGCGCCGATGATGTACGGCAGCGCGGACAGCAAGCCGACATTGAGCACGTCCGACACGCCCGCCTGACGGATGATGGTCGGCGTCCAGTAGTTGAGGATCGTGCCGCACAGAGGCACCGTGCCCCAGCCCGCCGCGAGGATATACACGCGCGGGTCCTTCAGCGCGGCCAGCAACTGGTGGCGCGAGTGTGTGGCGGGCTTCTTCTCGGCGCGGTCGGCGGCGAGCGCATCGAGGATGATCTTCTTCTGTTCGTCGTCGAGCCAGCGCGCTTCCTGCGGACGATCGACGAGATAGAAGAACGCGACGACGCCCATCAGCAGCGCGGGCAGCCCTTCGAGAAAGAACAGCCATTGCCAGTTCTTGTACCCGAGCACATTGACGAAGTTATGCAGAATCCAGCCCGAGAGCGGCCCGCCGATAATGCCCGCGGCAGCAATCGCCAGCAGGAAACGCGACGTGATCCGCGCACGCCGCGCGCCTGGATACCAGTACGTCAGATACAAAATGATGCCGGGCCAGAAGCCGGCCTCCGCGGCGCCGAGCAGGATGCGCGCGATATAGAACTGCGCCGGCGTGGTCATGAACGCCATCGCGGTCGAGATGCCGCCCCACAGGATCATGATGCGTGAAATCGTGAGGCGCGCGCCAATCTTCTTGAGCCATAGCGTGCTCGGCACCTCGAGCAGGATATAGCCGATGAAGAACAAGCTCACGCCGAGACCGTAAGCAGCGTCGGACAAACCGAGATCCTGCTTGAGATGCAGTTGCGCGAAGCTGACGTTCACGCGATCCAGATAATTGAGCACCCAGCAGACGAAGATGAACGACATCAGCCGCCAGGTGACCTTGTGATACGTGGCTTCGACGCGCGCTGCCGCCGCGTCCGATTCCGACATGAATTGCGTGACTGTGGATTTGGCCACCAGGCGTCTCCGATTCCCATGCTCATGAGGACGATGTCCCGGCGCGGACAGTTGTCTCACGTGTTCCGGACATGCGTGGTTTTTATTCGATATCTAATCATTATGGTACGGAGGCCAGCGCACGCGGACAAGTTCGGGTTTGCACCGAGAGCAGCGCGCCTCGCAGCGGATGCAGGCGGGACGGCCGCGCGGCTATGATGTCGGGAAGATCAACTGCATTCGGGAAAGAACCGCCATGACACGAAAGAAGACTGTGGAGGGCGCGCCGCGCGAGACCGCGGAGATGCTGCGCCATTGGCACGAATCGGTGCCCAACGATCGCCTCGCGCACCTCGTGAAGGACGCCACGCGCTCGATGGTGCGCGCATTGCAGATGCGGCTCGCCGAACATTCGGTGTCGTTCGGGCACTGGACCTTCCTGCGTATCCTGTGGGAGAACGACGGCCTCACGCAGCGCGAATTGAGCGAACAGGCCGGCGTGATGGCGCCGACAACGTTCGCCGCCGTCACCGCGATGGAAAAGCTCGGACTCGTCGAGCGTCAGCAGCGCCCGGACAACAAGAAAAACACGCACGTGTTTCTCACCGCCGAGGGGCGCGCGTTGAAAGACCAGCTGGTTCCGCTTGCCGAAGAGGTCAACGAGATCAGCGTCACGGGTTTGACCGACCGCGAGATCAAGACCGCGCGCAAGGTGCTGCTGACCATCATCGAAAATCTTGCGGATGACGAATCGGATTCGACAAACCCGATGCGACGCGTTTTATCGACGCGCGAATTGGGCAAGTTGATCGCCGAGCGTGGCGAGAGTCTGGAAGACGCGTGAGGTGCTTTGCCGGGCGAGCATCGGCCCAGCTGACACGAGCTATGCAGATCGTGTCGGGCGCGATGCCGTCGGACCGGCCCATTTCAGTTCGGAGCCAAACCCTCAAGCGTTTCCGGCAGGTAAGCCGTCGATCCGCTTCCGACCTCCGCGACGGCATTGAAATCGGCAGTTTGAAGTGCGGCCGTGTCAGCGCCCGCGATAGGACGCTTCTGCATCGCCCGGCTCAGGATGTAAATCGTGTGCTGATAGAAGAGTTCGAGTTGCCTTGCATCCGATGCATGAGGCGCTAGATCGAACGCCTCCTCGAGGGTCCGGCGCGCGATGTGAAAACGTTGAAGCCCGCGAATCACGCGAACCTGGAACACGACCCCGTCACTGTTGTGAGGGATTGCTGCCCACACTAGCGCACTGCCCATGAACGCCTCCATTGGCTACAAACTTCGTCTTATGATGGCGCTCAAAAAATATATTTCAAAAATACGTCAGCCTGGTTTTGATGTTTTCACCACACACAGAGAGGGAAGGCAGCAGCGCGACCGCAAGAATCCGCATGAGCCGGGCGTCATAGCTGCGCGACGTCGCACAAGACGCGTGTGCTCATCGAGTTCGTGATCGAACATTTCCGGCAGCTCGGCTATGCGCAAAGCTTCGATGCGACGAGCAACAAGTGAGGGAACGCGAGGAATTCGCGCAAAGCTCACGCCTCGCTCAAAACAGGTGATGAATCCCCGCCAGCACGACCGTCTGCCGGTTCGACGACGAAGGCCCGATGCCCAGCGTCGTCGCCACCGCGCCGGACGACGCCCGCTCCAACATCACATCGGCGTATAGCTGCGTGAGCTTCGAGAGCGCGTAGACGTTGGCGATCGTCACCTGGGTCCAGCGCTCGCCGGCGAACGTCGTCGTCCACGCGCCCACGCCGATCATGTACGCGGGCGTCACCTGCACGTTCGCGCCGCCGTCGATCGTCCGGTAATCGTCGGCCCGGCCCCGTTCCTCGATGCGCACCTGCGTGAGTAGCGCATGCAACTGCACGCGCCCGATCTGAAAACTCCCGCCGATGCCCGCATTCCTCACGCTGTCGGCGACGAAAGGCGCGCTGCCCGTGAGACCGATGCCCTCGAAGTTCGTCAGGCCGAGACCGCCGGCAAGGTTCACCGTGCGATCGCGATACTCCGAGTAAGCCGCCGCGAGATTGAGCGGCCCATAGCCGTATGTCGCGCCGAAGCTGAAGCTGCGCCCCGTCGTGCTGCTCGACTGATTGGTGAAGCCGTACATCGCGCCGAGCGTCACGCCCGCGATCGTCCGGCTGCGGAACTTCACCGTGTTCGACAGTTCGACGGGCACCGTATTGCCGAGACCATCGATATTCCCGGGATGAAACGCCGAGAAATCGCCGAGCGTCTGCGCCGTCGACAGCGGCCCGAGCATCTCGAAGTGAAAGTCCGTCTGACGTCCGAGCGTGATCGTGCCGATGCGGCTCTCGCTCAAACCCACATACGCCTGCCGGTTGAACAGCGTGCCCGCGCTCGACATCGCGCCGCTGATCGTCGAGAAGCCGGACTCCAGCTTGAACACCGTCTTCAGCCCGCCGCCGAGATCCTCGACGCCGGTCAGGCCCCAGCGGTCGGCCTGCAACGTGCCCTGCTGCGCGATGAACGCGTGCGCGCCGCGCAGATTGCTCACGTAGCCGATGCCCGCATCCAGACTGCCGTACAGCGTGACGCTGCTTTGCGCGTTGACGCCGCTCGCAACGAGCAGCATCGACAAGGCGAGCGCAATCCGACTCTTGTTCATAAGGGTCTCTCGATCGATGGAAGGAATGAGCCGGCCGAACGCCGGCCAAGGTTCAGGCGGCCAGCGTCTGATAAAGAATCGCCGCGCCCGAGACGATGGCGAACGCCATCACGCTGATGCGCAGGACGCGCGCGTTCAACCGCTGATGCACGTGCTGGCTGATCCAAGCGCCGGCGATCACCGCAGGCACCAGACACAGCGCCGACATGAACTTCGCGCCGGTGATCGTGCCCGTCACGCTCAGCATCGCGAGCGACAACGCCTCGCCGATCGCGAAGCACAGCGCGATGGTCGAGCGCAGCGCGGGCGCGCGATAGTGCTGGAAGACCATCGCGAGCGCGGGGCCGCCGATGCCCGTCGCGGTTTCGGTGATGCCCGTCACCGCGCCCGCCGCCATCAGCGCATTGCGGCCCGGCAGGAAGCTCGGCGCGCACAGCGTCGCGACGGCGGCCGCGATCGTCGATGCGCCGATGAACACGTTCAGGTCGTGCGCCGAGATGCGCGAAATGATCCACACGCCCGCGACCGCGCCGGCCGTTCTGCCGACCGTGATCCACAGCGTGCCTTTCGAATCGAGCGCGGGCCGCTCGCGCCAGGCAAGGTAGACGTTCAGCGGCAGCATCAGGATCAGCAGCGACACCGGCAGCAATCCCGGCTCGATCAGGCCGATCACGGGCGCGCAGATCAGCGCGAAGCCGACGCCGACCGCGCCCTGGATGAACGCGGCGATCGCAACGGTCGATGCGAGAACGATGAAGACAGTCAGACTCACGGACAAGCTCCTTCAGACGGTAGGCAGGATCGCGCCCGATGCCGCATCGTGTGCGGCGTCATGCACGGCTTCATGCACGCGCGGCGCGCTGTGCACGCGCTGGATCGGCGCGCGCGCGACGACTTCGCGTGCAACGTCGTCGACTTCGCGCAGAAAGGCACGCGCGTCCCAATCGGTCGGCCAGCCCTGCCAGAGACGCAGCTTGCCGGCGACGAACACGGCATCGATCTGGCTGCGGTTCGCCAGCCGCACCAGCTCCCACGTGAGGTCCCACGATGGCCGCATCTCGGGCACATCGAGATCGACGAGCAGGAAGTCCGCCGCCTTGCCCGGCGCGATCTCGCCGATGCGCGTGTCCAGGCGCAACGCGTCCGCGCCGCCGCGCAACGCGCGGTCGAGCCACAGCTCGCCGCCGCCGCACGACGAATCGCCGCTCGCCAGGCCGAAGGCGAAGCGTTGCGCGGTCTCGGCGGCATCGATCAGGCGGAACGCGTCGCTGCGCGTGCCGTCGGTGCCGAGTCCGAAGCGGATGCCGAGCGCGGCCATCTGCAACGCGGGCGCGACGGCATTGCCCTTCCACGAGCTCGCGACCGGGTTGTAGCTCACGGCGGCGCCGGTTCCCGCCAGAAGGTTCAGCTCCGAGGGCGTGACGAGCGTCGCGTGCGCGATCAGCGTCTGCGGTCCGAGCGCGCCCGCGTAATGCAGATGCTCGATCGGCCGCATCTTGCGTCGCACGATCGAGCGCTCGACCGCCGCGAGATGTTCGTTCGCATGCGTCTGAAACACCGCGCCGGCATCGGCGCACAATGCGGCCGCCGTCTGCAGCATCCCGTCCGAGCCCGCTTCCGGCACCGAGACCGCGAGCGACGGATGCACGAGCGCATGTCCTTCCCAGCGCGCCAGATGCTGCTGTGCACGCACGACGATCGCGGCGCGCGCGGGGGCGTCGATGTCGTCGGCGAGATCGTTGCAGATGAGGCCGAGCACGCAGCGCACGCCGGCTTCCTGCGTGGCCGCGGCGATCGTCGAGGCATCGCCGCTCGCGCGCGTGCCCGCGTCGCAGACCGTCGTGAAACCGCCGCGCAGCGCTTCGAGCGCGGCGAGCTTCGCGGACAGATAGACGAGGTTTTCGTCGAGACAGTTTTCGAGCGGCACCCAGATGCGCCGGTAAATCTCCGAAGGCTCGCCGAACGCAAGCGCCTTGCCGAAGGATTGCGTCAGGTGATGATGCGCATCGACGAAGCCCGGCATCACAAGCTTGTCCGGCAGCGCGACCGGCGTCAGATGCGGATGGCGCGCGATGACTTCATCGGCGGGGCCGACCGCGCTGAACGTGCCGTTCGATACGACCACGGCATGATCGCGCTGCGGACCGTCCGCGAGCAGCACATAGGCGGGCAGAAGCAGGAGTTCGTCGTCTTGCAGACGGGCGGGCGTGAGAGATGCGTTCTTCATGATGGTTCTTCAGTGGCAGGAGCGGTTGTCGTTGACGGCGGCTTCGAGATGCGCGGCGGGATCGGCCGCATGGCGTTCGCGCCAGTTCAGGTTCAGATGCGCGAACAGCGCGTTGACGAGCACGGCGGTGAGCGCGCCCATCGCGAGACCGTTGCCCAGCACGATCTGCAAGGCGGCCGGAAAGCGGCTGTACACGCCGGGGACGACGATCGGCAGCACGCCCATCGTGAGCGCCGCGGCGAGCGTGTACATGTTGGCGCGCGAGCGCAGCTCGACCTGGCGCAGCAGGTTGATGCCCATCACGCCGATGATCGAGAAGACGATGAGCGCCGTGCCGCCGACGACCGGCGCGGGAATCGCGTTCGCCAGCCGTCCGAGCGGCGCGAGCAGCGCGATGACGATGAGCAGCACGCCCGCCGCCGCCGTGACGAAGCGCGAGCGCACGCCCGTCGCCTGCACGATGCCGATGTTCTCGCTGCTCGTGATGATCAGCGACGTGCCGAACAGTCCGCCGAGCACGGACATCGTCGCATCGCCGCGAATGGTCCGGGGCACTTCGGTCTGCGGATCGATCTCCTTGCCGACCACTTCCGCGATCGCGATCGTCTGACCGGTGGCTTCGGCCATCGAGATCACGCTGAAGATGAGCAGCGGCAGCGCGGCCAGCACGTCGAAGCGCGGCATGCCGAACGGCAGCGGCGTGGGCAGCGTGACGAGCGCGCCGCTCCAGACCTCGGCGAAACTCATCAGCCCGAGCGACCACGCGAGCGCCGCGCCCGCGAGCAGGCCGAGCAGCACGGCGAGCTGCCCGAGCATGCCCTTGAAGAGCTTCGCGAAGAGCACGGTGAAGCCGACCGTCGACAGCGCGAGGCCGATGCCGACCGGGCTGCCGAACTCCGCCGTGCCCGGCGTGCCGACGATCACGACGCCGTAGATGCGGATCAGATTGACCGCGACGAGGATCAGCATCGTGCCGATCACGATGCGCGGAAAGAAGCGCAGGCAGCGCGCGAACACCGGCAGCAGCAGGAAGTAGAGCAGTCCCGTGAGGATGGTCGCGCCCGCGGCGGTCTGGAGATTCGTCTGCTGCGCGATCAGCACGAACAGCACGACGGGCGCGCCGCCCGGCACCATGATGAACGGCAGCCGCGCGCCGAATTTGAGCGGCCCGAACGACTGCAACAGGGTGCCGAGCCCGCACACGAGAAAGGTCGCGCTGATGAGATCGACCGTGAGCGCGGACGAAAGCCCGAGCGCCTTCGCGACGAGAAACACGGCCGTGATCGGCGAGGCCGCCACGACGAGGACGTGCTGCAGACCGAACAGGATGAGCTTCGCGAGCGGCAATCGCTCGTCGACTGCGTGAACCGGCGGATGGTGGGCCATGACGGTTGACTCCGGTGGACGATGAGTGAATCCCAAATCGATTTGGGATCAGGACAAAAGAAATGGGCTGCTGCCCCAAATCGATTTGTGATCGTAGAATGGTGTGTCATTTTTGGCTTGTCAAGCAGGGGATTTCATCAGGATCGCGGTGAGAACGGCGGGCGTTTCATCACACGAACCGGTCTAAAGACGCGCTGTCTTCCCATGAGAGAATCCCGCATCGAAACGTGAGCGACGTGAACGAAAAGACCATGAAAAACCCGGCGCCAAACAGACAGCGGCCCACCATCGCCGATGTGGCGCGCGCCGCGGGCGTCTCGACGACCACCGTCTCGCACGCGCTCAACGACAAGGGTTATGTCGATCAGCAAACGCGGGAGCGCGTGAAGGAAACGGCGCGCGCCCTCGGCTATCGTCCGAGCGTGCGGGCGCAGCGATTGCGTACGGGCGAGGCGCACACGATCGCGCTGATCTCGTCGATGCCCTTCGAAATCGCGGGCGGCGCATCGCGGCTCGGCTTCCTCATGGAGGTCGCCGCCGTCGCCGCCGCAGCCGCGCTCACGCGCGGCCTCGCGCTCGTGCTGGTGCCGCCGGTGATGGCGGGACGTCTGCCGCTCGAACAGCTCGACATCGACGGCGCAATCGTCATCGAACCCACGACCGACGACGCCAACGTCGCGCATCTGCAGGATCGCGGCCTGCCCGTCGTATGTCTCGGACGCCAGCCGGGGAATGCTTCCGTGCCGTTCGTCGATATCCATTCGTCGGCGACGACGGAACTGCTGCTAAATCATCTCCACGATCAGGGCAGCAGAAGGATTGCGCTCATCATCGGCGCGCAGCAGCGCAACTCGTACATCGAAGCACGCGCGAGCTACGAGCGTTTCTGCGCGGCGCACGGCATGGCGCCAGTGATCTCGGTCGCCGACGAATCGGGCGGCGAAGCGGCCGGGCGCGATGCTTGCGCAGCGTTGTTGCGCGAGCATCCCGATGTGGATGGCCTATGCGCGCTGGTCGATGCGTTCGCGGTCGGATCGGTTCAGGCGATCGCTGAGACCGGCCGGCGCGTGCCGGCGGATATCAAGGTCGTCACGCGTTACGACGGCACGCGCGCGCGAAGTTGCCGCCCGCCGCTCACCGCGGTCGATCTGCATCTCGACGATATGGCGCTGCAGGCCGTCGAATTGCTGTTCGCGCATCTCGCGAGCAAGGACGGCGCGCAGTCGGTGATGCCGCCTTTGCCGACACTCGTGATCCGCGAATCGTCCGGCGCTGCGGGCGCGAATTGAGGGCTGCTGCTTTGCACAAAAGTTGACATTCGCCCGCTAAGGACTAACCCGAATGCAAGAAAGTATCAGTCGGCGGTGTTTTTTTAAGTGGTGAGATGACATCGAAAGGGCTACTTTTGAGTCATGGCAAGACGCGATGAACCGCGCAGCGAAGAGTACAAAAAGCAGCGGAGACGATGGATGACAACAAACCGGGAGACGGCGCGCAGCGACGACGCCCGTCATGCCAAAGCGAGCGAGCCCGATCTTGAACTGGTGGCCGTTCCGCGGGACGAGTCGTTCAAGGTATGGTCGCATGGCTATCCGTATCGCACCGTGCGCTGGCATTTCCATCCCGAGTACGAAATCCATCTCATCACGGCGACCACGGGCAAATATTTCGTCGGCGATCACATCGGCAATTTCGCGCCGGGCAATCTCGTGATGGTCGGATCGAACCTCCCGCATAACTGGGTCAGCAGCGTTCCGGGCGATGAGCGCGTCGCCGAACGATGCCTCGTGCTCCAGTTCGATACCGGCTTCGTCACGCGTGCAACCGAAGCGTTTCCCGAGTTCAGGCGCATGGACGCGCTGCTCGATGCATCGCGCTGGGGCCTGCTCTTCACGCCGCAAACGGGCGCGGCCGCCGAACCGATCATGCGCGAGATGCTCGGCGCACAGGGCATGCGGCGCATCGTGCTGCTCGCGGCGCTGTTCGAACTGCTCGCGCAGAGCGAAGAACCGGCGAAGCTCGCGAGCGCCGCGTATCGCGCCGACCCGGACCGTTACGGCGAGACGCGCATCAATCACGTGCTTTCGTTCATCGGGAAAAATCTCTCGCAGGAGTTGCGCGAGACCGAACTGGCGGAGCTCGCCGGACAAAGCGCCAGCGCCTTCTCGCGATATTTTCGCCGCCATACCGGCGTGCCTTTCGTCCAGTACGTGAATCGGCTGCGCATCAATCTCGCGTGCCAGTTGCTCATGTCGGACGAGCTGAGCGTGACCGATATCTGCTATCAGGTCGGCTTCAACAATCTTTCGAATTTCAATCGCCAGTTCCTGTTGCTCAAGCAGATGTCGCCGACGCGCTGGCGCACCTATCAGCGGCTCAATGCCGCGAGCGCGGCCGAGTCGGCTGAGTCGGCCGAACCGGAAGAAGTACCCGAAATCTTCGGCTAGTGTGCGGCGGGAACGGCGGTGGCCACGCATCCATCAACCGGTCCCTTCAAAAGGATTCCTAATCGATTCTGATTCAGATACAGATGCGATGAGCCAGCCACGGTAGTACGCCATTCCAATCCTAAAAATTCGGAGACACGCGATGAAGAAGCTCTCAACCCAATTGATCAGTGCGGGCGCGCTGAGTCTTGGCCTGTCGTGCAGCCTGCAGGCGCTGGCCGCGCCCAGCGGCACAGTGGCGTTCCTGATGCCCGATCAGGCATCGACCCGTTACGAGCAGCACGACTTTCCCGGCTTCAAGGCCGAAATGGCGAAGCTCTGTCCGGATTGCAAGGTGCTCTATCAGAACGCCAACGCGGCCGTCGCGACGCAGCAGCAGCAGTTCAATTCCGTCATCGCGCAAGGCGCGAAAGTGATCGTCCTCGATCCGGTGGATTCGACGGCCGCCGCGTCGCTCGTCCACATGGCGCAGAGCCAGGGCATCAAGGTCATCGCGTATGACCGGCCGGTGCCGTCGACCCCGGCGGACTACTACGTCTCGTTCGATAACGAAGGCATCGGCAAGGCGATCGCGACGTCGCTCGTCGATCATCTCAAGGCGACGGGCGTGGCGACCGGCAAGGGCGGCGTGCTGGAAGTCAACGGCTCGCCCACGGACGCGGCAGCGGGCCTCATCAAGAAAGGCATTCACGCCGGCCTGCAAAGCGGCGGCTACAAGACGCTCGCGGAATACGACACGCCGGAGTGGGCGCCGCCCAAGGCCCAGCAATGGGTCAGCGGGCAGATCACGCGCTTCAGCTCGCAGATCGTCGGCGTGGTGGCGGCCAACGACGGCACGGCCGGCGGCACCATCGCGGCCTTCAAGGCGGCCGGCGTCAATCCGGTGCCGCCCGTGACCGGCAACGACGCCACGACCGCCGGACTGCAGCTCATCATCTCGGGCGACCAGTACAACACCATCCTGAAGCCGAGCGAGATCGTCGCGGCAGCGGCGGCGAAGGCAGCGGTCGGGTTTCTCTCGGGACAGCCGCCGAAGGGCGAAACCTCGCTCTTCAACACGCCGACGCAATTGTTCAAGCCCTCCGTCATCACGGCGCAGAATCTGAAGGCCGAAGTGGTCGACAAGGGCTTCGCGAGCGCGAAGGAGCTTTGCACGGACCGTTATGCGGACGGCTGCAAGAAGCTCGGCATCACGCACTGAGCGGGAGCGATATCGGCGGCGCCCGGCCATCTGCGGGTTCCGCCGCACCGAAGAGGATCATCATGAATGCAAACCCCACCCCGCGCGCGCAGCCCGGCGAGCTGGTGCTGAGCCTGCGCGGCGTCTCGAAGCATTTCGGCGCGGTATCGGCGCTCACCGACATCGAGCTGGACGTGCACGCCGGAGAAGTCGTCGCGCTGGTCGGCGACAACGGCGCCGGCAAATCGACGCTCGTCAAAGTTCTCGCGGGCGTGCATCAGCCGAGCGCGGGCACGATCCATTTCGGCGGCAAGGAAGTCACGCTGTCCGATCCCGGCATGGCGCTCGATCTGGGCATCGCGACGGTCTTTCAAGACCTTGCGCTGTGCGAGAACCTCGATGTCGTCGCGAACATCTATCTCGGACGCGAGCTCGCGCCCATGCGTCTCGACGAAGTGTCGATGGAAGTGCGCGCCTGGACCCTGCTGAACGAACTGTCGGCGCGCATTCCGAGCGTGCGGGACGTGGTCGCCTCGCTGTCGGGCGGACAGCGCCAGACCGTGGCGATCGCGCGATCGCTGCTGCTCGACCCGAAGCTCATCATGCTCGACGAGCCGACCGCCGCGCTGGGCGTCGCGCAGACGGCCGAAGTGCTGAACCTGATCGAGCGCGTCCGCGATCGCGGCCACGCGGTCATCATGATCAGTCACAACATGGAGGACGTGCGCGCGGTCGCGGACCGCATCGTCGTGCTGCGGCTCGGCCGCAACAACGGCATCTTCTATCCCGATTCGTCCAACGCGGAACTCGTGGCCGCGATCACCGGCGCGACCGAAAACGCCGTGTCGCGCCGCGCCGGACGTCGACAGGCTCAACAGGACGCATGAAACAGGACATCGGGTCAAAGGATCGATCATGAGCAAGCACACTCCGGGCAGCGCGCCGCCCGACACGCAGAGCGCGCCCCAACCTTCCACCCTGCTCGATCGCAGCGACGTTCGCGTGAAGCACGCGAGCGGCGTCGGCGAAAGCATCTCCGCGTTCTTCGACCGCGTGCGCTCCGGCGATCTGGGCTCGCTGCCGGTCATCGCGGGTCTCATCATCATCTGGACCGTGTTCACGAGCCTGAACCCGGTGTTTCTGTCGGCCAACAATCTCGTGAACCTGCTGTTCGACTGTTCGACGGTCGGCGTCATCTCGCTCGGCATCGTCTGCGTGCTGCTGGTCGGCGAGATCGATCTGTCGGTCGGCTCGATGAGCGGCTTCGCCTCCGCGCTCGTCGGCACGTTGTGGGTCAACGAAGGCTGGCCGGTGCTGCTCGCCATCGCCGCGGCGATCGTGGTCGGCGGCGTGATCGGCGCGCTCTACGCGCTGTTGCTCAACCGGCTCGGCATGCCGAGCTTCGTCTCGACGCTCGCCGGACTGCTCGCGATTCTCGGATTGCAGCTCTACGTGCTGGGCGCGAGCGGCTCGATCAACCTGCCGTATTCCACGCCGATAGTGAACTTCGGGCAACTGATGATCATCCCCGCGCCCGTCTCGCACGTCCTGGCGCTGCTGCCCGGCGTCGCGATTCTCGGGCTCGGTCTGCGCACGCGAGCACGCCGTCAGGCCGCGCGGCTCTCCGCGCCATCGACGGGCAGTCTGCTCGCGCGCGCCATCGCCATCACGGTGTTTCTGGAGGTCGTCGTCGCCTATCTCAACACGGGGCGCGGCGTGCCGCTGATGTTCGGCGTGTTCCTCGGCCTCACCGTGCTCATGGACTACGCGCTGACCCGCACGCGCTGGGGCCGTTCGATGAACGCCGTCGGCGGCAACCGCGAAGCCGCGCGGCGCGCGGGCATCAAGGTCGGCAGCATCTATACGAGCGCATTCGTGCTGTGCGCGGGCTTCGCGGCCCTCGGCGGCATTCTCACCGCCGCCCGCCTCGCGTCCGCGAGCCAGCAGGCCGGCACCGGCGACGTCAACCTGAACGCCATCGCGGCGGCGGTGATCGGCGGCACCAGCCTCTTCGGCGGGCGCGGGAGCGCGTATTCGGCGGTGCTCGGCATCATCGTGATCCAGTCGATCGCAAGCGGCCTCACGCTGCTCAATCTGTCTTCTTCGTTGCGTTTCATGATTACCGGCGCGGTGCTGGCCATCGCGGTGATCGTCGATTCGCTCGCCCGCCAGTCGCGCGTGTCGCATGGCCGCGCCTAAGCGCACCCCTACAGGAGAATCGTCAATGTCAGTTTCCATCGCGGGAAAAGTGGCCGCCATCACCGGCGCGGCGTCGGGCATCGGACTCGAGTGCGCGCGCGTGCTCATCGAAGAAGGCGCGAAAGTCGTGCTGATCGACCGCGCGGCGGACCGGCTCGCGGCCTGTTGCGCGGAGCTCGGCGCGAACGCGCTGCCCTTGTCCGTGGATCTGCTCAAGCCCGCCGAAGTCTCGTCGATGCTGCCGAAAATCGTCGATCTCGCGGGCGGCCTCGACATCTTTCACGCCAACGCGGGCGCGTATATCGGCGGGGAGATCGTGGAGGGCAATCCGGACGAATGGGATCGCATGCTCAACCTGAACATCAACGCCGCGTTCCGCTCGGTGCACGCCGTGCTGCCGCACCTCGTCGCGCAGAAGTCGGGCGATATCGTGTTCACCAGCTCGATTGCGGGCATCGTGCCGGTCGTGTGGGAGCCGATCTACACGGCCTCCAAATTCGCCGTGCAGGCGTTCGTGCACACCACGCGGCGCCAGGTCGCGAAGCACGGCGTGCGCGTGGGCGCGGTCGCGCCCGGCCCGGTCGTGACCGCCCTGCTCGACGACTGGCCGAAAGCGAAGATGGAGGAAGCGCTCGCCTCCGGCAGCCTGATGCAGCCGCGAGAAGTCGCCGAAGCGGTATTGTTCATGCTGACGCGTCCGCGCAACGTGACCATTCGCGATCTCGTGATCCTGCCGAACAGCGTCGATCTGTGATGACCCTACCCCGACCACGGACAAAAAGATGAACTCAGGCAACCCGAGCGGCGGCGAACGCTACGTCATTGGCGTCGACGTGGGCACCGGCAGCGCCCGCGCCGGAATTTTCGATGCCGCCGGCAACATGGCCGCCTCGGCGAAAAAGGACATTACGCTGTTTCACGAGAGCGGCGCCATCGTCGAGCAATCGAGCGGGGAAATCTGGCGCGCCGTCTGCCACGCCGTGAAGGAAGCGCTCGCGCAGGCGGCGATCGCGCCCGCGTCCGTCGCCGGCATCAGCTTCGATGCGACCTGTTCGCTCGTCGTGCTCGGCGACGGCGGCAAATCGCTGCCCGTGGGACCGTCGGAGCAGGCGGAGCGCGATATCGTCGTGTGGATGGATCATCGCGCGCTCGAGCAGACGGAGCGCATCAACGCGACCGGGCACGCGGTGCTGAAGTTCGTCGGCGGCAGGATTTCGCCGGAAATGGAGACGCCCAAGCTGCTGTGGCTGCTGGAACATCGCCCGCAGGTCTTCGACGCCGCATGGCAATTCTTCGATCTCACCGATTTCCTGACATGGCGCGCGACCGGCGATCTGTCGCGATCGGTCTGCACCGTGACCTGCAAGTGGACGTATCTCGCGCATGAAAAGCGCTGGGACGAGACGTATTTTCGGACCATCGGACTCGGCGCGCTCGCCGACGAGAACTTCGCGCGCATCGGTCAGCATGTGGTCGATCCGGGCACGCGGCTGGGCAACGGACTCACCGCCGATGCCGCCGCGGAACTCGGCCTCGTCGCGGGAACGCCGGTCGGCGCGGGCGTGATCGATGCCCACGCGGGCGGCATCGGCACCGTGGGCGCGCAGGGGAATCCGGAGTCGTGTCTGGCCTATGTGTTCGGCACCTCGTCGTGCACGATGACGACGACCGCCGAACCGGTTTTCGTGCCCGGCGTCTGGGGCCCCTACTTCTCGGCGATGGTGCCGCAGGCATGGCTCAACGAAGGCGGCCAGTCGGTCGCGGGCGCGGCCATCGAGCGCCTGCTCGCGATGCATCCCGCCGCCGCCGACGCCGCCCTTCGCGCAAAAGAGCGCGGCGAATCGCTGCCGGGCATGCTGGCCGCGCTGGCGGCGGAGGCGTCCGGCAGTCTCTCGGACGCCGTGAAACTCGCCGATGGACTGCACGTCGTCCCCGAGTTTCTCGGCAACCGCGCGCCTTTCGCCGATCCGCACGCGCGCGCGGTCATCGCCGGCCTCGGCATGGAAACGGGCCTCGACAGTCTCGTCGCGCTGTATGTGGCCGGTGTGTGCAGCATCGCTTACGGGCTGCGGCAGATCATCGAAGTGCAGGCGCAGGCCGGCGCGCCGATCGAACAGGTGACGATCAGCGGCGGCGCGGGCCGGCTCGATCTGGTCCGGCAACTGCTCGCCGACGCGACGGGCAAGCCGGTGCTGGCCACGCAAGCCGAGGAACCGGTGCTGCTCGGCTCGGCGATGCTCGGCGCGGTGGCGGGCGGCCTGTTCGACGACGTCCGTTCCGCGATGAGCGGCATGGCGCGCGTCGATACGACCTACACGCCGGCAACGGGCGATCTCGCGCAGCTCCAAGACGCGCGATATCGCGCATTCATCCGCTTGCAGCGTTGCGCGCGGGAGATTCGCGAGGACTAGCCCCACGCGCATCGGCCTGCGGACCTCGCCGCGCTATTCTCCGCGCGCGAGGCTCGCCGCGACCGCTTCGTCGGCGCACTGCAACAGGCCCTGAATCAGGCGCGCGCGCGGCGATGCCCGCTGCCACACCATGCCGAAGCGGCGCGGTTCCGTCTGGACCGGCAGCGCGAGCCGCGCGACCGAAAGCGCCGACGTCATCGGCGAAACGATATCCGGCACCAGCGACACGCCCAGTCCGCGGTCGACCATCATCGCGATCGCCATCAGCGCGTTCAGCTCGAAAAGCTCGTGCGGCACGATGCGTGCGGCGTGCAGATACCGGTCCGCCTGCTTGCCGCCGCCGAGCGTGCGGTCATAGCGGATGAACGGCTCGCGCCGCAGCAGCTCGTGCGGGTCTTCGTGCGCGAGCCGCGCGGGCGCGAGCACGACGAGCGGCTCCTCGCGCAGCAGATGCCAGTCGTAGGCCTTCGGCAGCGCGAACGCCGGATGCAGGCAGATGGCGACATCGAGATCGCCGCGTTGCAGCGTGTCGTACAGCTCCATCGACGTGCCCGCGCGTATCAGCAACTTCGCGCGCGGAAATTCGCGCGCGAAGTTGGCGAGCACGTCGGGCAGCAGGCTCAGGAGCGCCGTCGTGATCGTGCCGATGCGCAGTTCGCCCGTCGCCTCGCCTTCGAGCGCGTGCGCCTTCAGATCCGCGAAATCCGCGACGAGACCGCGCGCCCGCTCGATCACGCGATGCCCCGCCTCCGTCGGAATCACCGTGCGGCCAGCCCGCACGAAGAGCGTGACGCCCAGCTCGCGCTCAAGCGCCGACATCTGCTGCGCGATCGCCGCGGGCGTCACGCCGACGCGGCGCGCGGCCTCCGCCATCGAGCCGGTATCGACGACGAGCAGCAAATTGGAGAGAAACGCCGTATCCATCGGATAGCTTTTCTTTTGTTTGAAGATAGACGCGGATAGTTTATCTAAAACGTGAGCGTCCGTAGACTGGTCGGCATATCAAAAAAGCAAGGGAGACACATGAGAAGCAAGCTCTTCGTGCCGGCGTCGCGCCCGGAACTCTTCGCCAAGGCGCTCGCGAGCGCCGCCGACGCCCTCTCGTTCGATCTGGAAGACGCCGTTTCACCCGAGCGCAAGCCGCAGGCGCGCGCTGATCTGCGCGCGCTGCTCGCCACCGACGACGCGCTCGCGACCGGCAAGACGCTCATCGTGCGCGTCAACGCGCTATCGACGCCGCATTTCGCCGCCGATATCGACGCCGTCGCGCGCAACGGCGTGTCGCTCGTCAATCTGCCGAAGCCGGAGCATCCCGACGACGTGCTCGCGGCCGCCGCGGCCCTCGAAGCCGCCGAGCGCGCGAACGGCGTTACCGCGCCGATTGGCCTGCTGCTCAACGTCGAGTCGCCGCGCGCGTTGCGTCTCGCCGCGGAACTCGCGCTCGCGCATCCGCGCGTCGCGGGGCTGCAACTCGGCCTGGGCGATCTGTTCGAGCCGCTGTCGATCGCGCGCCGCGAAACAGCCGCGATCCAGCAGGCGATGTTCGCGCTGCGCATCGCGGCGGGCGAGGCGAACGTCTTCGCCTATGACACCGCGTTCGCCGACATCAAGGACAGCGACGGCTTTCGCGCCGAGGCGCGGATGGCGCGCGCGTTCGGTTTCATCGGCAAGAGCTGCATTCATCCGAGCCAGATCGCGATGGCGAACGACGTCTTCCGCCCGTCCGACGACGACATCGCGCACGCGCTGCGCGTGGTCGACGCCGCGCGCGATGCGGATGCCAGAGGCGTCGGCGCGTATATCGTCGATGGAAAGATGATCGATCCGCCGTTCGTCGAACGCGCGCGCGTGCTCGTCGCGGATGCGGCGCGGCTCGGGCTGCTCTCGGAAGCGCAGCGCATCGCGGCGGGAATTTGAAAGGAGAAGGTTTCATGGAACAGAACGTCGGACGCGGCGGGCCGCTTTCGGGCGTGCGCGTGCTCGATCTGAGCGCTTATATCGCCGGTCCTTACGGCTGCACGCTGCTCGCGGATCAGGGCGCGGAAGTCATCAAGATCGAACCGCCCACGGGCGATAACCTGCGCAAATATCCGTCGACGCTCGAAGCGGAAAGCCGCGCGTTTCTCGGCGTGAATCGCGGCAAGCGCGGGCTCGTGCTCGACCTCAAGCAGACGGAAGCGCGCGACGTGCTGATCGCGCTCGTGAAAGGGGCCGACGTGCTCGTGCACAACTTCCGCCCGAGCGTGCCGGCGCGGCTCGGCATCGCGTACGAGCAACTGCGCGGGATCAATCCGCGTCTCGTCTATTGCGCGGTGACGGGCTACGGCGAAACCGGCCCGAACAAGGACAAGGCGGGCTACGACCAGGTATTGCAAACGATGACCGGCATGTGCACGCTGCAAGGCCCCGCAGACGGTCCGCCCGAAGTGCTCTACGGGTCCGTCGTCGACTACTACGCGGCGGCGCTCGTCGCATCGGGCGTGTCGTCGGCGCTGTTCGCGCGCGAGAAGACGGGCGAAGGTCAGTACGTCGGCGTGTCGCTGTTGCGCAGCGCGCTCACGATGCAATCGGCGCGCATGATCTGGGCCGACAGCGAACCGAAGGACGTCGGCCGCGACATGCGTTCGGGCGGCATCACCGGCATTCATCCGACGCGCGAGGGTTATCTGTATCTCTCCGCGAACACGCCGCATTTCTGGAAGTCGCTGTGCGCGCTGACCGGCCTCGATGCGCTCGCGACCGACGAACGTTACGACAGCGTGCGCAAGCGCGCCGTGCATCGCGACGAGATCGTGCCGAAGCTGCACGAAGCGCTCGCGCAACGCACGGCGCTCGAATGGGAAGCGCATTTCGGCGATGCCGTGCCGTGCGCAGCGGCGCGCAGCGTCGAAGACATGTTCGACGATCCGCAAGTGCTCGCCGAAGACATGGTCGCGCGCTTCGACTATCCGGGCGTGGGCGCGTATCGCGGATTCAAACATCCGGTGCGCTTTTCCGCGACGCCGCTGCCCGAGCCGTTCGCCGCGCCCGCTTTCGGCGAGCACAGCGATGCGTTGCTGCGCGAAACCGGCCTGAGCGGGGAAGCCATCGAAACGCTGCGTGCGAAGCGCGCGGTGCTTTGAACGGAGACGCCTCGCGATGAAATGCGATTCCCACATCCATATCTATGACCGTGCGTTTCTGAAGCCGGGCGATGCTCAGGTCTTCGTCGAAAACGCCGATGTCGCCGCGTATCGCAAGGTACAGACGCAGATGGGCACCGGGCGCGTGGTGATCGTCACGCCGCGCGTGTACGGCACGGACAACGCCGTCACCGTCGATGCCATCCGGCAGCTCGGCTTCGACCACGCGCGCGGCGTCGCCGTGCTCAATCCCGACGTCACCGACGACGAACTCGACACGCTGAACCACGGCGGCATACGCGGCATCCGCTTCACGCTCTATACGGCGAAGAACGCGGCGGTCGGCTTCGACATGGTCGAGCCGCTGGCCGCGCGCGTCGCGGAGCTCGGCTGGCACGTGCAGTTGCACTGGACGGCGGAGCAGATCGTCGAGCACGAAGCGCTGTTGCAGCGCCTGCCCGCGAAGATGGTCTTCGATCATCGCGCGCGTCTGCCCTTGACGGATGGCGCGCGGCACGCGGCGTTCGACATCGTGCGCCGTCTCGCCGATGCAGGCCGCGCGTGGATCAAGCTCTCCGGTCCTTATCTGGACTCGGCGGCGGGCCTCGACAACCGCTATGCCGACATCGCGCCGATGGCCCGCGCCTGGGTCCAGGCCGTGCCCGAGCGCCTCGTGTGGGGCAGCGACTGGCCGCACGTGACGGAGACGCACAAGCCCGGCGATGCATTCCTGCTCGACCTGCTCGACGAATGGACCGGCGACGATGCGACACGCGAGCGCATCCTCGTGACGAACCCCGCCGTGCTCTACGGCTTCGCAATCTAAAAGAAAAAGATATCTCAGGAGACACCGCATGAAATCCGCCGCCGCGCCGACACCCGTGCGCAAGACCCGCTTCACCGAAGCGACCATCCGGCTCTTCGAGCGCACCATTCCCGACCCCTTCGTGCTCGCGATCCTGATCACCGCGATCGTCGCGGCGCTGTCGCTGATCTTCGCGCCGCATGCATCGGTGCCGAAGATGATCGGCGGCTGGTACAAGGGCTTCTTCGACATCTTCACGTTCGCGTTCCAGATCACGCTCGTGCTCGTCACCGGCCACGCGTTCGCGCACGCGCCGCCCGTGCAGCGCATGTTCAAGGCGCTGGTCTCGATCGCGCGCACGCCCGCGCAGGCGGCCACGCTCACGTTCGTGCTCGTCGCGGTGACGTCGTTCTTCAACTGGGGCATGGGTCTCGTCGTCGCCGCGTTGCTGGCGCGCGAAGTGGCGAAGCGCATGCGTGTCGACTTCGCATGGATCGTCGCGGCGGGATTTTCCGGCTGGGTCGTGTGGGCGAGCGGCATTTCGAGCTCCATCGCGCTCGCGCAATCGACGCCGGGCAGCTCGATGAACGTCGTGCAAAAGCTCACGGGCGCCGTGCTGCCCTTCGGCGAGACCGTGTTCACGCGCTTCAATCTCGTGCCGACGCTCGTGATGCTCTTCGCGATGCCCTTCGTGCTCGCGTGGCTCAAGCCGCGCGACGAAGACGCCGTCGTGCTCGACACCGAAAAGCATCCCGATGCGCCGCTGCGTAAAAGGCCCGAAGGCAAGCTGAGTTTCGCGCGCTGGATCGAGCATTCGTGGATCGGCAGTGCGTTCATCGGCGCGGCCGGCATCGCGCTCATCGTGTTGACGCAGTTTCAGCACATCGCGTTTTCGGGCGTGAACGCGGTGATCTTCGTGATGTTCATCGCCGGCGTGATCCTGCACGGCTATCCGCTCGCCTATGCGGACGCGATCAAGAACGCCGCGAAGCAGACCGGCTCGATGATGCTTCAGTACCCGCTCTACGGCGGCATCATGGGCATGATGGACGCGACCGGCCTGCCCGATGTGATCTCGCACTTCTTCATCGCGATATCGAATGCGCACACGCTGCCGTTCTGGAGCTACGTGTGCTCGCTCATCGTCACGTTCTTCATTCCGAGCGGCGGCGGGCACTGGGCCGTGCAAGGGCCGTTCGTCGTGCCCGCCGCGGTCGCGCTGCACGCGTCCGTGCCGGCCACGACGATGGCCGTCGCGATGGGCGAGCAGGTCTCGAACATGCTGCAGCCGTTCTGGGCGGCGCCCGTCGTCGCGATGGCGGGCGTCGGCGTGCAGCGCGTGCTCGGCTTCACGGTGATGACGTTCGCCCTCGGCCTGATCGTGTACGGCGCGGCCTTGCTGATCTTCATCTGACGCGCGATGAACGGAGACGAATCGATGAAGTCCTCTGCACGCGCCCTCGACGCGCAAAACGAAAGCATGGGCCTGAAGGAACGCTGGTGGCGCGTGTTCGATGTGCGCATCGGCGCGCTGCCCTTGCCGGTCTATGCGGTGCTGATCGCCGTGCTCGCCGCGATGAGCGCGCACGGCAAGCTCGCCTCCGACCTGCCGACGGGCATCGCGCTCGTGACGGTCGGCGGTTTCACCTGCGCCGAGCTCGCAAAGCGCATTCCGTGGATCCGTCATATCGGCGCGACCTCGATTTTCGCGGCCTTCATTCCGTCGATGCTGGTCTATTACCAGCTGATGCCGGCGCCGGTCACGAAGGCCGTGACGACCTTCACGAAGCAGTCGAACTTCCTGTATCTGTTCATTGCGGCGATCATCGTCGGCAGCGTGTTGAGCATGGACCGGCAGACGCTCGTGAAGGGCTTCGTGCGCATCTTCATTCCGGTGGCGAGCGGATCGGTGGCGGCGGCCGTCGTCGGAAGCGCGGTCGGGACGGCGCTCGGACTCGATCTGAAGCACGCGTTGTTCATGGTCGTCGTGCCGATCATGGCGGGTGGCGTGGGCGAAGGCGCGCTGCCGCTATCGGCGGGCTACGCGCAGATTCTCGGCGTCGAGCAGGGGCCGCTCTTCGCGCAGGTGCTGTCGGCGGTGATGCTCGGCAATATTGCGGCGATCTGTTGCGCGGGCGCGCTGAACTATCTCGGCACGCGGCGGCCGCATCTCACGGGCAATGGCCGTCTGACCGTCGCGCACGGCGACGACGACGTGACGGGCGCGAAAGCCGCATCGTTCGAATTCGACGTCAGCTCGGTCGCCGCCGCGGGCGCGACGGCCATCGCGTTGTATCTGCTCGGCGTGCTGAGTCATCAGTATTTCGACTGGCCCGCGCCCGTGGTGATGCTCGTGCTCGTCGTCGCCGCGCAGTTCTTCCAGCTCGTGTCGCCGCGCGTGCGAGGCGGCGCGCGCTTCATGTACGGATTCTTCTCGACCGCCGTCACGTATCCGCTGATGTTCGCCATCAGCGTCGCGATGACGCCGTGGGGCGAGATTGTCACCGCGTTTCACTGGGTCAATATCGTGACGGCCGTCTCGACGGTGCTCACGCTCACGCTGACGGGCTTCTTCGTCGCGCGCCGCATGGGCATGTATCCGGTGGAAGCGGCCATCGTCAACGCGACGCACAGCGGGCTCGGCGGCACCGGCGATGTCGCGATTCTGACCGCCGCCAACCGCATGGAACTGATGCCGTTCGCGCAGATCGCGACGCGCATCGGCGGTGCGATCACGGTCATGATCGCGCTCGCGGCGTTTGCGTGGCTGCGTTGAGCGGAACGTCGATTACTCGTAGCGACGTGCGTCGTCCATCAGTCCCGGCGTGCCGATGATCGCGTTGATCTCGTCGAAGTCGGCCATGCGTTCTTTCCAGGGCGCGGTCGTGCGATGCTCGCGCAGGCTGCCGTAGAAACCTTGCAGCGTATGCGCGACCGCCCGCGCCGCGCCGCCCGGAAAGATGACGATGCGAAAGCCGCGCGCCGCCAGCGCATCCGCGCTCTGCACCGGCGTCTTGCCGCCCTCGACCATATTGGCGAGCAACGGCACGCGCGACGCGAAACGCGCACAGGCCGCGTCCATCTGCTCGGCCGAGCGCAGCGCTTCGATGAAGAGCGCATCGACGCCCGTTTCCAGATAGCGTTCGGCGCGTGCGAGCGCGGCGTCGAGACCTTCCACCGCGAGCGCATCCGTGCGCGCCAGAATCAGCGTGTCGCGGCGCTCGCGTGCATCGAGCGCGGCGCGCAGCTTGCCGCACATCTCCGCGACGGGAATCACGCTCTTGCCATCGAGATGACCGCAGCGCTTCGGGAAGGTCTGGTCTTCGAGCTGGATCATCGCGGCGCCCGCGCGTTCAAAGCCGCGAACCGTGCGTTTGACGTTCAGCGCATTGCCGAAGCCCGTGTCGCCGTCGACGATAACGGGCAACGTCACGCGTTCGGTGATGCGCGCGAGCGTGTCGGCGACTTCGGTGAACGTCGTGAGCCCGACATCGGAGCGGCCCAGCTTCGTATAGGCGATCGACGCACCCGACAGATACAGCGCATCGAATCCGGCCTGCTCCGCGATCAGCGCGGAAAGCGCATCGTAGACGCCGGGCGCGAGCACGGTCTTGCGCGCGAGTTGTTCAGCGAGTGTCATCGGTTCATCGCTCCTTGACGCTGTAGCGCTGCTTCAGCAGCTTGAAAAGCCCGCCCGCTTCGGCCATGTCGAGCAGGAACGAAGGCAACGGCTCGCAAACGAGCGTGTCGCCGCCTGCCCGCGTAATGCGCCCGCGCAACGGATCGATGGCGATGCGCTCGCCCTCTTCCATCGCCTCGGCCTGCGCGCAGGTGAGCAGCACGAGTCCCACATTGAACGCGTTGCGGAAAAACAGGCCGCTGAACGCGGGCGCGATCACGGCGCGCACGCCGAGCTGCACGAGCGCGGCCGGCGCCTGTTCGCGCGACGAGCCGATGCCGAAGTTCGGCCCCGCCACGACGACATCGCCAGGTTGCACGTTCGCCGCGAACTCCGGACGTTGCCGCTGCAGGCAATGCCGCGCGATCTCGTCGATGCCGAATTTCATGTACGCGCCGGGCGCGAGCGCATCGGTATCGACGTCCGCGCCGACGCGCCACACACGATGCGTTTCGATCACTTCGCTCATGCGAGCACCTCGCGCGGGTCCGTAATGCGCCCGCGCAACGCGGACGCCGCCACCGTATAAGGCGAGCCGAGATAGACCTGTGCCGTTTCCGCGCCCATGCGCCCTTTGAAGTTGCGCGCGGTGCTGGAGATCACGGTGCTGCCTTCTGGAATCTGTCCGCCATAGCCGGAGCATGCGCCGCACGATGTGGCGAGCACCTGCGCGCCGGCGTCTTCGAGTATCGACATCACGCCTTCGCGGCGCGCGGTTTCGCGATCGCGCACGCTCGCCGGTGCGACGACCAGTTGCACGCCGTCCGCCACGCGCCGATGCGCCAGCACGCTCGCCGCCGCGCGCAGATCGTCGAGCTTCGCGCCGGTGCATGCGCCGATGTACGCCACCTGCACGGCGACGTCGCCGAAAGCATCGGCCGCGCGCGTATTCGCGGGACTGTGCGGCGCGGCCACTTGCGGCGCGAGCGTGCCGGCATCGAAGTCGTGGGTTTCGGCGCAGGCATCGGGGTCGCTTCGCCAGTGCGCGATGTCGATCTCATCGGTGACGCCCGCTTTGCGCAGATAGTCGAGCGTCACCGCATCCGGTGCGATCAGTCCCGTCTGCGCGCCCATTTCCGCGCTCATGTTCGACAGCGTCATGCGCTCCTGCATCGACAAGGCGGTGACAGCTTCGCCGCAGAACTCGACGGCCTGATAGCGCCCGCCGTTCATGCCGAAGCGGCCGATCATGTGCAGCATCATGTCCTTCGCCGTGACGCCGCGCGCGAGCCGACCGCGCCAGTGCATGCGCAGCGTCTCGGGCACCTTCACCCAGATTTGCCCCGATACCGCGACGCCCAGCATCTCCGTGCTGCCGATGCCGAACATGTACGCGCCGAACGCGCCGCCCGTCGGCGAATGCGAATCGCCGCCGACGCAGAACATGCCGGGCCGCACGTGCCCATGCTCGGGCAGCACGACATGACAGATGCCGACGCTGTCGTACACGTTCGGCAGGCGCTGCTCGACGGCCCACTCGCGCGCGATGCGCACGATGCGGCGCGATTCGTCGTCGGCTTCGGGCACGTAGTGATCGATGACGAGCACGATCTTCGACGCGTCCCAGAGCGGCGCGCCGAGTTCTTCGAGCATTGGCTTGAGGCGTCGCGGGCCGCTCGAATCGTGGAACATCGCGAGATCGACGTCGCATGTGACGATCTCGCCCACCGCGACTTCGGTGCGCCCGCACGCCTTCGCGATGAGTTTTTGCGCGAGCGTCCGGGGCGCGGTCACGAGCTGGCTCATGGTCGCGCTTACTCGACCATCTGCGCGACCTGCCCCGCTTCGAGCAGCAGGCGATCGTGCGTCGACGGCAGCTCCGCGAACGGGCGGCGATGCTGCGCCCACATGCGCAAGTCCTCCGGCTTGTGGAACACCTGCGCGTCGGGCATCGCGGGCCAGTCGGACACCGTGAGCCACAGGCGCAGCAGATGGCGGCGCTCGTTGAGCGGCCCGGCATCGACATAATCGGTGCGGCCGTGCACCAGCACGCGGTTGTTGAGGAACTGGATGTCGCCGTCGCGAAAGCCCATGTCGAGATAAAACTCCGGCGACGCCGCGATCTTGCGCGCCGTGTACAGCGCCTCGGATTCGAGCGCGCTGAACGGAACCTGGCCGCTCTTTTCGGCGAGACGCGCGTAGCCGGTCGGAAGATAGCAGATCACTTCGCCCGCGCTGTCCGTGAAGAACGGCACCTTGTGCTCGCTGAAGGTGCGCGTCGCGCGGCGGCCGTCTTCTTCGGTGCGCTTGCACCAGAGGCCTTCGCGCAGCGCTTCGAGCAGATCCGGGCGCGTGCGCAGCATTTCGTTGTGCACGGCGAGCGCGCTGGAGATGCGGCTTTCGCCACCGGAAATCGCGGTGCGCAGACACATCAGGCCGATGATGTCGCACGAGTCTGTGTGCATCAACTGACCGCCGCCCTTGCGATAGCCGCGCGACTTCGGCTCGTAGTCGCTCACGTTGACCACATGGCCGAGCACGTCGCCGAGATACGACTGTGTCACCGGCTTGCTGACGTACGAGCCGAGGCCGAAGTAGATGCGCGTCATGTCGTCGTCGGAGTAGCGCTCGCGCGGCAGGCCGCGCAGCATCATGAAGCCGCGTCCGTTGCGCAGGAATGCGGGCAGCTCGCGCATGAAGCGGGCCATCGTGTCGAGCGGAAAAGTCTCCGGGCTGATGTCGGGAAAATCGATGTCGCCGAGCGAATGCAGGTGCGCGAGCGCGCCGTCGATTTCCGCGATTTCGGCTTGCGTCAGCACGTGCAGGCCTTCGCGCGTCCAGTCGAGTTCGGGGCCTTTCCAGGCGGCGGGCGAGTCGATCAGTTGTCCTACTCGATTCATCTCATGCTCCTTGAGGAAAATGGTTCAGGCGCGCACGGCGTCGTGATGTGCGTCGATGACGGCGCCGCAGCCGATGAGTTCGTCGAGCGCGCATTCGCCGATGAGCGGCGCGAGAATCTCGCGCGAATGCTCGCCCTTCTTCGGTGCGGCACGCGTGAAGCCGCCCGGCGTTGCCGACAAACGCGCGACGACGTTATGCACGGCGACGTGGCCGAGCTCGTCGTCTTCGATCTGCACCAGCGCTTCGCGTCCCGTGACGTAGGCATCGTCGGCGAGATCGCTCGCGTCGAGCACCGGCCCCGCCGTGACTTCGGCGTGCTCGAAGAACGCGAGGTTGTCCGCGAGCGTGCGCGCCCGGATGAAGTCGCCGACCACGCGATCGACGTCCTCCACATGCTGAAGACGCGCGCTGTTGGTCGCGTAGCGCGGATCGGCGTTCATGTCCTCGCGGCCGATCGAAGCGAACAGGCGCTGCGCCATGCTCTGCGTCGAGGTCGAAATGCACAGCCACCTGCCGTCCGCGGTTTCGTAGGTATTGCGCGGACACGTGGTGCTCGAGCGGCTGCCCGTGCGCGCCTTCACGTCTCCGGTGAGCTGATAATTCGCGACCTGCGGACCGAGAATCGAGATCATCGGATCGAACAACGACAGGTCGATCACCTGCCCGTCGCCGCCGTTCACGCGCGTTTCCCACAGCGCGACCATCGCCGCGTGGGCGCCGTAGAGGCCCGCGGTCATGTCGCCGAGGAACATCGGCGGGAGCACCGGTTCGCGATCGCCGAAGCCGTTCATCGCGGCGAAGCCCGAATAGCCCTCGACCAGCGTGCCGAAGCCCGGACGCCCGCGATACGGTCCCGTCTGCCCCCAGCCCGACACGCGCACGATGACGAGCTTCGGATTGGCCGCGTGCAAGGTCTGCGGCGAAAGCCCCATCTTCTCCAGCGTGCCTGGCCTGAAGCTTTCGACGAGCACGTCCGCATCCCGCGCGAGGCTCGCGATCAGCTTCGCCCCCGCTTCGTGATGGAAGTCGATGCACACGCTGCGCTTGTTGCGCGCGTAGGCCTTCCAGAACACCTCCGCGCCCTGCGTGCGGAACGCGCGCAGCGTATCGCCTTTCAGCGGCTCGACCTTGACGACGTCCGCGCCGAAATCCGCGAGCTGCAAGGTCAGCATGTTGCCCGCGACGAGACGCGACAAATCGACCACCTTCACGCCGCGTAGCGGCCCGATGTGCGAGGCGTCGAAGGCTTTGCGATGCATGGTTCAGGTCCTCCCGGTTGCGCGTTCTGGGCGCGCCGACAACATCGGCGTGAAGTGATTATCCTTAAAAATAGACATCGTGTCTATTTTTGCTTCGAGACGGCGGCGAGGCGCTCGCCCTTGCGGGCCGCATGCCTTACGCGGCAAGATACGCGGCAACACGAAGACAACGGCGCAACCAACCGGAAACAGCAATGGCAACCGAAGAACCCGGCGTCGCGGCGGTCAACCGCGCGCTCTCGATCCTCAAGGCGTTCGAGGACAGCATCGACGGCATGACGCTCACCGATCTCACCAATGCGACAGGCCTCTACCACAGCACGATCCTGCGTCTGTGCGAATCGCTCGAGCACTTCGGCTATCTCAAGCGTCTCGAAGACGGCCGTTACATGCTCGGGCCGATGCTCTTTCATCTCGGCATGATTTATCAGACCTCCTTCCGTCTGCGCGATTACGCGCTGCCGGTGCTGCGCACGCTCGTCAAGGAAACGGGAGAGACCGCCGCGGTCTACGTGCGCGAAGGGGACGAGCGCCTGTGTCTCTATCGCGTGGAATGGCAGCGCTCGGTGCGCATGCATGTGCGCGAAGGCGAACGTCTCACGCTGGAAGCCGGTGCGGCGGGTCATGTGCTGCGCGCGTTTTCCGATGGCGCGGTCAAGGGCAATCTGAAGAAGGTGCGCGAACACGGCTATTGCGTGTCGCTCGGCGAGCGCGAGCCGGAAAGCGCCGCGATTGCCGTGCCGGTGTTTCGCACAGGACAGGAGCTCGTCTGCGCCATTTCGCTCGGCGTGCCGCGCTACCGTTTCGATCGCAAGTCCTTCGATGTCTATCTGCCGAAGGTGATGGAAGCGGGCGCGGCCCTCACGAAGGCGCTGGGCGGCGACGTGTCGCTCTTCGAGCCGCCCTACGCGCATTTCAGCGGCGTGTGAGCGCGCGTCACACGTTCTGCTGGATCGCGGGCGTCGCGCCGTCCACTTCCTGCCCGGTGCGATTCACGCGCGATTGCAGTGCCGCGAAGCAGCCCGCGCCGATGACGAGCGCCGAGATCATGAACAGGAAGCCGTTGTTGTACGAGCCGCTCGCCTTGACGAGATAGCCCACGCCGAGCGGCGCGAGCAGCCCGCCGATCTGCCCGCCCGTATTGATGACGCCCGCGAACACGCCGCGCGCGCCCTGCGGCGCCAGTTGCGCGACGAGCCCCGCATACGGCGACAGACAGCCGTACAGCAGGAACGCCGCCGCCGAAAGCCCGATCACGCAGGCGACGATATCGTCGGCGCTGTACGCGAGATACAGCGCGAGGCCCGTGCAGACATAGCCGACCGCGACGAGCGTCGGCCGTCTGCGATGCAGCAGTCCGCTGCCGAGCCAGCCGAACACGACGATGCCGAGAAAGCCGAACAGATAAGGCACCGACGCCGCGACGCCCAGCGACTTCAGATCGATGTGCCGCTGGTTGGCGAGATACGACGGAATCCAGCCGAGAAAGCCCCAGTAGCCGACGCTGAAGGTCATGTAGCCGAAGAACAGCAGCCACGTGCTCTTGCGTCCCGCGAACAGACGCCACTGCTCGGCGCGGCTCGCCGTGTCGTGCGTGACGCGTTCCTTCGCTTCGATCGCCTTGCCGGGAATCATAAAGAGAATCAGCAGCGCGACGATCACGCCCGGAAACGCGAACACGTAGAACACGTCGCGCCAGTCGCCGTGCATCAGCAGGCTCGTGACGACGGGCGCCACGACCGCCGGCCCGATCGCCAGCGCCGAGAGCCAGACGGCATGCGCCTTGGCCGCGTCCTTGTGACTGAAGTTGTCGGCGACAGCCTTGTAGACGGCCGCGTTGCACGAGCCCTCGGCCAGTCCGAAACAGAAGCGCGCCGCGATAAGCACGGCCATCGACGTCGCGAGACCCGTCATGCCGGTGAAGATCGAAAACAGGACGGGCGCCACGACCAGCAGCGCCTTGGTGCCGAACCGGTCCGCGAGGAAGCCGCCGGGCAACTGCATGAGCGCGTAGCCGAGCGCGAATGCGGCGAGCAGAAAGCCGAACTGCGCGGCGTCGAGGTGGAGCGATTTCATCATCGTCGGACCGGCGACGGAAATGCTCACCCGGCCGAGATAATTCACGAACTGCAGCAGCCAGGTCAGCGCCAGCAACCGGTATCTCAAACTCATCCTTGTCTCCCTCGCTTCGCGCGAATGTCCTGCGGCTCGAATAATAGAAATCATGTCTATTTTCGATAACGTAACGGACCAGCGGGGACTACACAAGAAAAGGAGGATCGGGGATTTCCCGTAGCCGGCGCGTTTAGGGAGTTTCCCTGAGCGCGTCTGCTTACCGTTGCTTTGCCTCGCCTTTGCGCGTTAATGTAAGCGCTAACACATCCGCGATCTCCAATTTTCTTGCCCGTCTTTTGTATGACACCGCTTAAAACACCCGAAAATGTAAGCGCTAACTCAAGCTATTCCGCCGCCCGGATCGTCGTCGCCGGAAGCGCGAACATGGACCTCGTCGTGCACGCGGAACGCCTTCCGGCGCGCGGCGAAACGTTGCTCGGCGGCGCATTCGCCACGTTCTCCGGCGGCAAGGGCGCGAATCAGGCGGTCGCGGCGGCGCGTCTCGGCGCATCGGTGGCGATGCTCGGCTGCATCGGCGACGACGCCTTCGGCGCGCAGCTCCGCGACGGCCTGCGCAACGAGCGCATCGACACGGCGCACCTGCATACGGCGGACCACACGTCGAGCGGCATCGCCGTCATCACGGTCGCCGCGGACGGCGCGAACACGATCGTCGTCTCGCCCGGCGCCAATGCCGCGCTCACGCCAGGTCACGTCGATGCGGCGCAAGACGCCATCGACGACGCCGGCATGCTGATTTGCCAGCTCGAAGTGCCGCTCGACACGGTGCGGCACGCGATCTCGGCCGCCGCGCGGCTCGGCACGCCGGTGCTGCTCAACCCGGCTCCGGCGCAGCCGCTCCCGGACGCGCTGTACCGGCAGGTGAGCGTGCTCGTCGTCAACGAGACCGAAGCCCATTTGCTGACGGACGTGCCCGTCGACGGCCCGGCGTCCGCGCGCGATGCCGCCACGCGCCTGCGCGCGAAAGGCGTGGAGACGGTGATCGTCACGCTTGGCGCGGCGGGCGTCTGGTATTCGAGCGACGCGGAGGAAGGCCATCTGCCCGCGCCGCGCGTCGACGCGATCGACACGACGGCTGCCGGCGATACCTTCGTCGGCGGTTTCGCCGCGGAACGCGTGCGCGGCGCGAGCATCCGCGATGCGATCGACTTCGGGCAGCGCGCCGCGGCGCTCAGCGTCACGCGTCGAGGCGCGCAGGCATCCATTCCGACGCAGGCCGAAGTGCGGGCGCAATCCCCGCTCGCGGCCGCGATTCGATAGACCCGGCGGCAAGCCCGCAGCCATCCATAAAACGATAGGAGACGACAGCATGAACCCGACCCCCGCGCCCGAGCAGGCCCCGCCGCGCGTGCGCCGCGCCCAGATCGTGGCGCTTACGCTGCTGATGGTGAGCGGCATCGTGAACTATCTCGACCGGGGCACGCTCGCGGTCGCCAATCCGCTGATCCGCAAGGATCTCGGTCTGTCGCTCGGTGAGATGGGGCTGCTGCTCTCGGCGTTTTCGTGGAGCTATGCGCTCTTTCAGTTGCCGGTCGGCGGCCTCGTCGATCGCGTCGGGCCGCGCAGGCTGCTCGGGCTCGGACTCATCGTCTGGTCGCTCGCGCAGGCTGCGGGCGGCATCGTGTCGACGTTCGGCTGGTTCGTCGTCGCGCGGATCGTGCTCGGCATCGGCGAGTCGCCGCAGTTTCCGTCGGCGGCGCGCGTCGTCAGCAACTGGTTTCCGATGCGTGCGCGCGGCAAGCCGACCGGCATCTTCAACTCCGCGTCGCCGCTCGGCACGGCGCTTGCGCCGCTGTGCCTGTCCGTGCTCGTCGTCGAATTCCACTGGCGCTGGGCCTTCGTCATCACCGGCGCGCTCGGGCTCGTGGTCGCGGTGATCTGGCTTGCGGTCTATCGCGATCCGATACCGTCGACGCTCACGCCGGAAGAAGTGCAGTACCTGAAAGGCGACGTCGCCGAGACAAAACCCGCCGAGAGCCTGAGCTTCGCCGACTGGCGGGCGCTCTTCTCCAACGTCACGACGTGGGGCATGCTGATCGGCTTCTTCGGCTCGGTGTATCTGAACTGGGTCTATCTGACCTGGCTGCCCGGCTATCTGACGATGCAGCGCCACATGACGTTGATGCACACGGGCGTCGCGGCCTCCGTGCCGTTCTTCTGCGGCTTTCTCGGCGCGCTGTGCGCGGGATGGTTCTCCGACCTCATCACGAAGCGGAGCACGCAGCCGGTGGCGAGCCGGCGCAACGCGGTCGTCATCGCGATGCTCGGCATGGTGGCGTTCACCGTGCCGGCCGCGCTCGTCGAAAGCAATACGATCGCCATCGTCTGCATCTCCGTGGTGATCTTCCTCGCCAACGCCGCATCCGCCTGCTCCTGGGCGCTCGCGACGGCGGCGGCGCCGGCCAATCGCGTCGGCTCGCTCGGCGCGATCCAGAACTTCGGCGGCTTTCTCGGCGGTGCGCTCGCGCCGATCCTCACGGGCTACATCGCGCAGACGTGGTCGTTCGTGCCGGCGCTGCTGACGGCCGCCGTGATCGCCTTCGTCGGCGCGATGAGCTATCTGTTCCTCGTGCGCAAGCCGATCGAGAGCGAAGAGCAACCGGGCGCCCCGGCGCGCGTCGCCGTCTGAGCGCCACTTTCACGAACTTCAAAGGACAACTTCGACATGACCCTCTCCACTTCCGCGACGCGCCCCGCGCAATCGATCGAAGGCATCGTGCCCGTCATGCTGACGCCCTTCGACGACGCCGGCGCGATCGACTATGACGGGCTCGAACGGCTGATCGAGTGGTATCTCGCGCATGGCTCGGACGCGCTCTTCGCCGTGGCGCAGTCGAGCGAGATGCAGTTTCTGAGTCTCGCAGAGCGCGCCGCGCTCGGCCGCTTCGTGGTCGAGCGCGTGGCCGGCCGCGTGCCGGTCGTCGTGTCCGGCCATATCAGCGACGATCCCGACGCGCAGGCGGAAGAACTCAGCGCCGCCGCGGCGACGGGCGCGGACGGCATCGTGCTGGTGACGAACCGGCTCGACCCGCGCCGCGAAGGCACGGAAGCGTTCTCCGCGAACCTGCGCCGCCTGATGAGCCGCCTGCCGTCCGATATCCCGCTCGGCCTCTACGAATGCCCCGCGCCGTACCGGCGTCTCTTGTCCGACGACGAACTCCGCATGTGCATCGACACCGGCCGTTTCGTGATGCTGAAGGACGTGAGCTGCGATCTCGAAACGGTGAAGCGCCGCGTCGCGCTGGCGCAGGGATCGCCGATGAAGATCCTGAACGCCAATGCCGCGATCGCCTGGGATGCGATGAAAGCCGGTTCGGCGGGATTCAACGGCGTGTTCACGAACTTCCATCCGGACCTGTACAACTGGCTGCGCAACCGCGCGCACGAGAACCCCGCGCTCGCCGACGAGCTTTCGACCTTTCTCGTGCTCGCGGCGGTATCCGAGGCGCTCGGCTATCCGGCGCTCGCGAAGATGTATCACCAGCGCATCGGCACGTTCGGTTCGATTCGCTGCCGCGCGATCGACTACGACGTGCGCGAGCGCTTCTGGGCGCTCGACGCCGTGCTCGACAAGATTGTCGAAGGCACCGAACATTTCCGCGCGCGCATCGCGGCCGGCGCCTGACACGCGCGTGACCCTGCCGCGCCGCGAGTAAGATGACGGGCTCATCCAACGAAGCCACAGCGTCGATGCCTCGCTCCTCCGACTCCGCCCCTGCTCTCGAAGACGAACCGTCGCCGGCCGGGCGGCCCGCCGGAGCGCGCACGCGCCGCGGCACGGGACGCACCGTCCTGTCCGATGTCGCGAAACGCGCGGGCGTATCCACGGCGACGGTTTCGCGCGTCTACAACGAGCCGGGCAAGGTGTCCGAGAGCGTGCGCGAACGCGTCGAGCGGGCGGCGCTGGAACTCAACTGGTTCCCGAACGCGGCCGGGCGCGCGCTCGCGTCCACGCGCAGCCATATCGCGGGCATCGTCATTCCGACGCTCGACGATCAGGTGTTCGCGTCGCAGGTGAGCGGCATGCAGGCGGCGCTCGCCGCGCGCGGCATCACGCTGTTTCTCGGCTGCTCGAACTACGATCCGAACGAGGCGCTCTCTCAGGTTCACGCGATGCTCGCGCGCGGCGTGGAAGCGATCGCGGTCGTGGGCGAGGCGCATCCGCCGGCGCTCTTCGACGCGTTGCGCGTCTGGCGCGTACCCTACGTCGTGCTGTATGCGTGGCGCGAAGGCAGTCCGCACGATTGCATCGGCTTCGACAATCGCGGCGCGTATGAAGAGATCACCGAGCATCTCGTCGCCCTCGGACATCGATCGATCGCCGTCTGTATCCAGCCCACGCGCGACAACGACCGCGTGCAGGCGCGGCTGGAGGGAATCCGCGTGGCGCTGGCGCGTCACGGTCTCGCGGTGCGCCCGGAGCATCTGATCGAAGGGGAATCCACGCTGGATTTCGGCCGGCGCGCGTTGCGCTCGCTCTGGCAACAGCCCGGGCCGCGTCCGAGCGCGATCATCTGCGGCAACGATCACATCGCGCTGGGCGTTCTGCGCGAAGCGGAAGAACTCGGCATCGCGATTCCGGGGGAGCTTTCGGTGACCGGTTTCGACGATCTCGCGATCGCACGCGAAGCGCGCCCGCCCCTCACGACGATGCACGTGGATACACGCGAGATCGGCACGGTCGCCGCGAAGCATCTGCTCGATGCGCTCGATGGCCGCGCGGCGCGGCAAGGCTACGCGGTGCCCGTGACCTTGAAAGTGCGCGGGTCGACCGGTCCGTGCCCCGATGCGGCAAGCAAAGCCTGATGTGCATCGGGCACGGCGCGGCCGGTTCGCGGTGACGTCCGCTTACTTCTTGTAGATGCGTTTGCGCGTCTGTTCGAGTTGCGCGAGGATGCTGTCGATTTTCGACGGATCGGCCACGAACTGTTGCATGCCCTTCATGCCTTCGTCGGCCATTTCCTTGGTCATGTCGCGATCGTAGAACTGCGCGATGCCGCCCTTCGTGTTCGACAGAATCTGGAAGCCGATCTTCGAGATCGGATCTTCCGGCTCCGGCGACTTGCTGTTCGCCGACAGCAAACCGAGCCCCGCCGCGAGCCTTCAGGCACCGGCAAACAATACGCCGCGCCGAGCGTGTATCACTCGTGGGGCCTGTTCTATCGCAAGTATCTGTTCCAGACGGTCGGCATCAGCGAAGAGCCGAAAACCTGGGATCAGCTGATGGACACATGCAAGAAGCTGAAGGCCGCGGGCATCACGCCGTTCTCGGTCGGCGGCCGGGATGCGTGGACGCTCGCGGGCTGGTTCGATTATCTCGATCTGCGGCTGAACGGCAACGCGTTCCGTCAGCAATTGCCATCGCCGGCACCGCATCCAGCTCACGCGCGGATCGGTGTACGGCGCATTGCCCGCCATCACCTTTGTCGACCAATGGTGAAGCAAGCGTGGAAGGCACCCCTTTCGTAATGGCACGGATCAGCGATGCATCGGTCAAAGCAAATAGCGTCGGCTCGTGTTCGCGGTTGTGATCGAGCGGCCACAGCGACAGCCCTGAAATGGCCGGAACGCATGGCGATTGGCGTCACATGGCGGAGAGCCTGCAATCATGAATTCACCCACGTTCAATATCGACCCAACCCCGCGCCGGGCCGATGGCGAGTACATGGCGCATGCCAGGATCATCTATCAGTCCGGCGACCAGATCGAGCCGCAAGTGCTCATGAGCGGCGATCTCGCAGCGTTCGATTTGCGGGAGGACGCAATCAACTTCGCCAGGCAATGGGCGGCGGCATGGCTGTCAGATCGGGAGGAGAAAGCCCGTGCTCGCGCCGCTGAATTTCCGCCGGCTTGAATGCTCCTTCCCGGCCCTTCTAACCCGGCTCGACCATGCATCGAGCCATGTTCGCCGGTAGAGCGTAATTGCGCATATCTACTGCGCCGTCCATCCTCCGTCGATACGCAGACTCGTACCGGTGATCATCGCGGCAGCAGGCGATGCGAGATACAGCACCGCCGCCGCCACCTGATCGCTGTCCAGCAGACGGCCCATGGGAATGCGGTCAAAAACCCAGCGCCTGAACTGCTCGTTCTCGAAGAACGGTTGCGTCATCGGTGTATCAACAAATGTAGGCGCCACCGAGTTCACGCGTATTCTCGGCGCAAGTTCGACTGCGGCCGCCTTCGTCAGCCCTTCCATCGCGTGCTTCGTCATACAGTAGACGGATCGATCAGGCGCGCCCACGTGCCCCATTTGCGACGATATGTTGATGATGACACGGTCGCCCGTCGCTTCGCCTTCGAGCATCTTGCGAACGGCCGCGCGCGTGGCCAGAAACATCGCCCTGACATTCAAACCGATCACGAAATCCAGCTCCGATGTTTTGACATCCGCGAGTCGTGACGGAATGTTGGTGCCCGCATTGTTGACGAGGATATCCAGTTTCGGAAGTTCAGCGAATGCCCGCTCCAGTGGCTCGTCTTTCAATAGATCGCAAACCAGAGGCGTGCAAGCGCCGCCCTTTCGATGAATGCGAGTGGCGACTTCGTCCAGTTCCCCTGCGTCCTTGCTGAGCAGATAGACGTGCGCACCGGACGCGGCGAGCATGGAGGCGATGTCCGCGCCGAGGCCACGGCCTGCGCCAGTCACTACTGCGGTCTTACCATCGAGACTAAAAAGTCCGTTCGACATACGTTCCTCCCGGATTCCAAAGTTCAGTTGATTGATTCATCCTTCGCGCGTATTGCCTGCCGGGATCATCGTTGCTGTCGACGGCGCCTTGCGATCGTCGGCGACCCTCGCGAACAGCGCGCAGACGAGCGTGATCCCTGCCGTGATCATTGCGAAGATGGCTACCGGCGTGTAGTCGCCGTACTTCGCGAGCAGCGCGGTAGCGATCAACGGCGTCGGCGCACCGGCGACCAATGCGCCCAGCTGGAACCCGATCGTCACCCCGCTGTAACGTACCTCCGGGCTGAACATTTCGGCGAACCATGCGGCCATCGGCGAGAACACGGCTGCATGAGCAATCGTGAGGACCATGATTTCCGCGAGCAGAATCATCGTCGGATTTCCGGTCCCTACCATCTGGAAGAACGGGAATGGAGCCGCCACCGCGACCAATGCGCCGAACACCACCACCTGCCTTCGACCCAACCTGTCCGATAGCGCGCCGAAGAAAGGCTTCGTCAGCAGTTCGAGCGCAGCGGCAATCAGGATCGCGACGAGAACCGTTTTTCGCGGCAAGCCCAGGTGGCTCGTCATATACGTGAGGCCGAACGTGGTGAACACGTAGTACAGGATGTTGTCGGCAAAGCGGAGTCCCGCGGACATCAGGATCGCCCTCGGGAACCGCCGAACCGCCTCGACGATCGGCAGCTTGACGGTTGCATCGGTGTCGAGCACCTTCTTGAACGCAGGCGGCTCTTCGATGCGCAGTCGAATCACGAGCCCGACCGCGACGAGTACCGCGCTGAACAGAAACGGAATGCGCCAGCCCCACGCGAGAAACTCCGTTTCCGGCAGGCGACTCGCCAGTTCCATTCCGCCGACCGCCATGCACAATCCTGCGGGCAGACCCATCTGCGGAAAGCTGCCATAGAGGCCACGCCGGTTCGGGTTCGCATGCTCGACGGCAATCAGGGCCGCCCCGCCCCATTCACCGCCCACGGCGAGCCCTTGCACGATGCGCAGCAGGATCAAGAGCATCGGCGCGGCCAGTCCGATGCTGTTATATGACGGCACAACACCGATGAGCGTGGTCGAAATGCCCATCGCCAGCAGCGTCGTGACCAGCACGAACTTGCGCCCGACGCGGTCGCCAAGATGGCCCGCCACGATGCCGCCGAAAGGTCGAGCGATGAACCCGACCGCGAACGTGCCGAATGCCAGAAGCGTTCCGGTCAACGGATCTCCACCGGGGAAATACAGCTTGCCAAAGACGAGTGCCGAGGTGATTCCGTACAGAAAGAAATCGAACCACTCAATGGCACTTCCAATGAAACTGGCAATGGCGATCGTCAACATCTTCGGTGACGAATGTCCTGTCGTAGTCGAGCGTTTGGTATCCAAACCCGTCTCCTGATGCATAGGTATGCGAAGCGTTATAGATTGATCTACAGACCGTATCTAAGGTCGTTGTTACGCGTAGGGAGGATCGGGCAACTGCTTGCCGCCGCGAATAATGAACGCGGGATTGAATTCGAGCAGCCCCGTCTCGATACGGTCTTCCGGAACACCGGCATAGTCGCTGAAAATGGCGCTCACCTTCTTGACCAGCGTGAGCTTTGCTTCGTCGGATCGACCCGCGCGAATATTGCACATGATGAGCGTGTCGCCGCCGGGTTCTCCACCCACGTAACTGCTTTCGGACGAGAGGTCATTGAAGACCACGCTGATGATCTCGAGCGGCGACTTGATGGTCTCGTTCACGGCCATCGTGATCGCCTTGGCGATTTTCCTCTTGACGTCGACGTCCAGTCCGGCGCGCGTGTTGCAAACGATGATGGGCATTTCTGACACTCCTTCGAGATGAATTGATGTGTACGGGTTGGAGCTTGTTAAGCGGATGCATATACATCTATACGGGCGCAATATGTTTCGACTAATATCAAAGCAGATGCATCTACAACCGATGTATATGCAACAGTCTAGTTAGAATCATCGGGTCTTCAACTTGGTGAGAACCCGTACTACCCTGCTCTTTCGTCGGCTCGACGTGTCCTGCAACGAAGTGCTACGATAGTTGCATATACACTGATCGATCAGATCGAAAGGAAATATCGATGTTCACCGAATGCTATTGCACCCAGTTCAGGCGCTCGGCGAATGCCCTGACGAGCATTTACGACGACGCCTTGCGACCGGTAGGTCTGAAAATCACACAGCACACGCTGTTGCGCGGGCTCGATCGCCTTGGCTCGGCGACCTACAACGAGATTGCAGCCGAGTTGTCACTCGACAAGACGACGATTTCGCGCAACATCAAGTTGCTGATCGACGCGGGATGGGTCGAGGTATCGAGCGACGAGGACGCGCGTTACAAACTGGCAAAGCTCAGTCCCGCCGGTGCCCGCGTCCTGAAGCAGGCCGAGCCGCACTGGCGCGCGGCGCAGACCCAGGTCGAGAAAGAGCTCAAGAAGTACCTGAAAGGCACCGCCAAGGACGTACTTCTGGAGGCGCTGGAGACGCTGCAGCACGTTGGCAGCGAACGATAGGCAACAGCGCATCTCAATGAGGCGCACGAATGTGATGGACCGCGTGTCGCATGTCCTCGGACAACGGCACGGGCCTTCGTGTTAGGCGGTCGACGTAGACATGAACGAACGTGCCATGCGCGAACGACTGATCACGGTCGTTTCTGAACAGGCTGATCTCGTACGTTACGCTCGTCGTCCCCACTCGGGTCACACACAACCCGCAGGTGACGAGGTCCGGAAAGACGACCTCGTCGAAGTACTCGCAACTCGTGTGCACGACCAGGCCGACAGCCTCTCCGCAAAGCGGGTCGAGTAGACCGCGATCGACGAGCCATCCATTGACTGCGGTATCGAACCACGTGTAATGAACAGCGTTGTTCACATGCCCGTAGATGTCGATGTCTTTCCACTGTGTATTCACCTGGCAAAACCAGTGGAAGTCGCTGCGCGGCCGTGGCCTGGTGCGTGTCATGAGCGTCTCCTCAGCAGCGCTTACGCGGGGACTGCCGTGCCGTAAGGCACATCGCGATTGCCGAAGCGGCGCACGCGAATGTTCGCTTGTTCCCCGTGCGCGATCATCCCCTCGATGGCGCACAGTCGTGAGCAGTACGAACCGATCAGCGCACTCGCTTCATCCGTCAGCACCTTCTGATAAGTGCACGTCTTGATGAACTTGCCCACCCAGAGACCACCCGTGTAGCGCGCGGCTTTGCCGGTCGGCAGCGTGTGATTCGTGCCGATGACCTTATCGCCGTATGCAACGTTGGTGCGCGCGCCGAGGAAGAGCGCGCCGTAGTTCTTCATGTTCTTCAGAAAGTAATCCGGGTCGCGCGTCATCACCTGAACGTGCTCGGATGCAATGCGATCGGCGACCGCGACCATTTCTTCGAGCGTGTCGGCCACGATCACTTCACCATAGTCGCGCCACGAAACGCCCGCCGTGTTGGCCGTCGGCAGAATGTCGAGCAGGCGTTCGAACTCCGCGATGGTGTCCTTGGCCAACTGGAGCGAGTTCGTGAGGAGAACGGCTGGCGTGTTGAAGCCGTGCTCGGCCTGTCCCAGAAGGTCGGTTGCGCACAGTTCCGCATCGACGCTGTCGTCGGCGATCACCAGCGTTTCGGACGGCCCCGCAATCAGGTCGATGCCGATGCGACCAAACAACTGACGCTTCGCTTCCGCGACGAAGGCATTGCCCGGACCGACCACCATCGCAACCGGATCGATCGTCTGCGTGCCGAGCGCCATCGCGGCGATGGCCTGAACACCGCCGAACGTGTAGATTTCGTCGGCGCCGCCGAGATGCATGGCGGCGACCACAGCCGGGTTCGGCTTGCCACCGACCGGCGGCGATGCCGTGATGATGCGCGGAACGCCCGCCACCTTCGCGGTCACGACGCCCATGTGTGCCGAGGCGACCAGCGGAAATTTTCCGCCCGGGACGTAACACGCGACGCTGTCGACCGGCATGTTCTTGTGGCCCAGCACGACGCCGGGCAGCGTCTCGATTTCGACGTCGCGAATCGACTCGCGTTGTGCCTGAGCGAAATTGCGCACCTGTGCCTGCGCGAACTTGATGTCGTCGAGCTGGCCCGGCGACAGCGTGCGAACACAGTTCGCAATCTCGTCTTCCGACAACCGGAAGCGCTCGGGCGACCAGTTATCGAACTTCGCCGAGAGTCCGGCGACCGCCGCGTCCCCGCGCGATGCAACGTCGGCGAGAATGCCCGTGACCACGTCACGGACCTTGGCGGCGTCCTGAGAGGATTCTTCCGCGCTGCGACCATGCTTCAGGTATTGGATTGCCATTTGCATTTCCTTTTTTCGGGGTGACAAAGAAGCAGCGTGGTCCGGAGTCGGAAGGCCTGCTGCGTTGCTGCAAATGTAGCGCAAGTTTTTCTGCAAAATTTGCGCAAATGCTCCACACTTACCCTACGGGCTCATATCCATAGGAGATTTGTGCCTCCTCCGTACAACCCGACAGTGCAAATCTATGCAAACGAAAGACCGTTCCGCGGTTCGCTCGAAGATATCGAAAGTTCGCCTCGAAGATGTTGCCGAGCGCCTCGGCATCTCGGTGTCCACCGTGTCTCGTTCGCTGACGGGCCACCCGGCTATAAGCAGCGAGACCCGTAGCGCCGTGCAGGCGGTCGCTGCCGAAATGGGTTATCGAATTCCGTCGCAGGGCCGATCCACCCGCAAATCGGCGACGAAGCTGATCGGGGTGGTGGTCGGCGCGCTGCACAACCGGTTCATGACCTTGTTGCTGACGCATCTCCATGACGCGCTGCAGGAGTTCGACTACCAGATCACGCTGATGATCGATTCGATGAACGACTCGGAGAACCTGCTCGCTTTCAGGCCTCTGATCGACGGCTATCTCGATGGGATGATCTTCGCCACCGCGACGCTCGACTCACCCGTGGTCGCCGAGATGCAACGACGAGGCATTCCCCTCGTACTCGTCGTTCGCTCCGTCGACGATGTGAGGGTCGACACGGTCGAGGTCGACAACGTTCACGCGGGGGCGCTCGCGGCCGAGCATCTCTATCAACTGGGCCATCGACGGATCGGGCTGGTCATGGGTTCGCAGAACACATCGACGAGCAGAGACCGAGTCAAAGGCGCCTTGCAGTGGCTGGAGGGCGTGGGCATAGCGCCGGCATCGGTGCCATTGATCTATTGCGATTACACCAGCGAGGCAGGCTATTCCAGCGCCATCGCGATGTTGAGCGACGATAACCGGGTCACAGGTATCGTCGCCGGAAACGACACGATCGCGCTGGGCGTGCTCGAGGCGGCAAAAAGGCAGAGCATCGCGGTGCCGCAACAACTCTCGATCATCGGCTTCGATGACATGCCGCTGGCGGGATCGCCGCTGGTCGGATTGACATCGATCCGACAGCCGGTCGAAGCAATGGCGTGCACCGCCGCGCGCCGGCTAGTCGAGCGCATTCGGGCCGGCGGGATGGGCGCACCCGTTCACGATGTCTTGCCCATCCAGTTGGTTCGTCGCGATACAACGGGACCGTTAAGCTAAGGCCACTTTATCTTGGCGGTGAGTTCTTCCTTGCGCCATGATCCGGGCTTTATTCAGTTATCCATATTGCCTACGCGTAGCGCGGCGCGGCCTTGGCATTGGCGAATTGGGGAGCCAGCGCACGACGGTCCGCTTCCCACTTCGTCCATTGATCGCCATCGTGCAGTGTCGGGATGGTCACGAGTTCGCCCTGATCGAGTCCGGCGAGCGCGGCATCCACGAGGTCGCTTGCTGTCATCGTGCTCGCCGCTTCCTTTTGCTTCGCATAGCCCGCCACGTCCCAGAACTCGGTTGCCGTCGCTGCGGGCAGCACGGTCTGCACGCGCACACCCTTGCCAGCTAGATCGCGCTGGAGCGCATGGCCGAAACTCAGAACATACGATTTCGAGGCGCTGTAGACACCGTTCAGCAGTTCGACCGCAATACTGACCACCGAACTGATGTTGATGATCGTGCCCGAGCCCTTTGCGACGAACGCCGGCGCGACCGCATAGGTGAGACGCGTCAGCGCCGTGATGTTCAGATCGATCATCGATTCCATTGAGTCGACATTGCCGTCCAGCACCGATGCAACCGAGCCGACGCCTGCGTTGTTTACCAGCATCGTGATGCGCTGATCTTCGCGAAGCATGCGTTCGATACTCGCGAGCGCGGCCTTGTCGTTGAGATCCGCGACAACAGTCTCGATCGAGCGGCCCGTCTCTTTCGTGAGGCGCGCTGCAAGCGCATCCAGCCGGGTCTGGTTACGCGCCACCAGAATGAGGTCGAAACCGCGCTTTGCGAGGCGATCTGCATAGATGGCGCCAATGCCAGCCGATGCACCGGTGATGAGCGCAAAACCTTTCGTAGAAGCAGTCATGATCGTTCCTTTGAGTGGATTGAACCAGCACGGTGCCGGTTCATGAAGCTAATTCTGATCTTGACCGTCTACGGCCTCAATGTCATAGATGCAATGATTTAAGCCATCGCGCCGAGGGCTCCGCGGGGTCGTCTGTTTTGTGCTACCTTCAATGAATCAGGCCATGCCTCGCGCGACATCATGCACACGGTCGGACTTCTCGTTTATCCGAATTTCCAGTCGCTCGCGCTCGCCGTGGCGAGCGTCTTCGAATACGCCAACCTTCTCCGCGACGAAACGTCGTATCAGTTCAGCATCGTGTCTCAGCACGGCGGACCGATCACTTCGTCCCAGGGATTTTCTGTCTACAGCGAACCGCTTGCGAAAGAGGGCTACGACACGCTCATCGTCGCGGGCGACAACGATTGCCGCCTTCCTTCGGCAGCGCTCGTGGAATATCTTCGGCGCGCACCGCGCCATTCACGGCGCATTGCTTCGATCTGCACAGGAGCGTTTGTTCTGGCTGCCGCGGGTCTGCTGGAAGGCAAGCGCGCGACGACGCACTGGTTCCATGCGCGTGCGTTCCAGGCGCAGTATCCGAACATTCAGCTCGAAGAAGACCGCATCTACGTGGTCGATGGGCAGATGTGGACGTCGGCCGGAATGAGCGCGGGCGTGGACCTAGCCCTCGCGATCGTCGAAAGCGATTTCGGGCTGGAAACCTCGCGCATGGTCGCGCGCAAACTCGTGCTTTATCAGCGACGCGGCGGCGGCCAGTCGCAGTTCTCGGCGCTGCTGGAGATGGGCGCGCGCTCGGACCGCGTGCAGATGGCGCTGACCTACGCGAGTGAAAACCTGGCGAGCGACTTATCGGTCGAACGATTGGCCGAAGCGGCCCGGCTGAGTCCGCGTCAGTTCAGCCGTGTGTTTCGTGAGGAAACGGGGCAATCGCCCGCCAAGGCGGTCGAGCGGCTGCGTGTCGAAGCCGCTCGACTGATGATGGAAACGACGCGTCATCCTATCGAGATCGTGGCGAGAGAGACGGGCTTTGGTGACCGGGAACGCATGCGTCAGGCCTTCCTGCGTGCATTCGGTCAGCCGCCGCAAACCATACAGCGGGCATCGGGCATCACGCCGCTTGCGCCGTGAGCGCAGCTTGCATTGCTTGCGTTACTGCTCGCCGGGCGTCCAATCCGGGCTATAGCCACCCAGCGCAGGGTGATACATCTCATCGCCGGAATGCTGCGTGAACTCGACGTTGAGCCGGTCTTCACGCAGCCCGAGAATGTCGACGCAATGCGCGCACAGCGCTTTGGCCACGTCCATACGCAGCTCGGGCGGCCTGCCCTTTCTGATGTCCAGCATCATGACCGCGACCGGTGTGGGCGCTTCACCGGCTTCGGGAATCCGCCAGACACCTCCTTCGCCCAGCTCGCGAATCGCGACGCTGATGCGCCGGATGTCGACCGACATCATCTGCGCGTAGGTCTCGCTCATCTTCAGCGCCAGGCGCCGTTTGTCTTCCACTGAATAGTGGCCGCATACGTCCAGTTGCAGATAGGGCATGGTCGTGACGCTCCTCGAAAGCCCCATTTTTTCATCGAAAGCAGTGCCGTTTCAATGTCACATGCGCAAGGATTCCAGACATGCGGGCGCCGCATCCGCCGCGCAGGGCTGCGGATGCGGATGCAGCACAACGAACGCGCTCAGAGCAGACGCGGATCCTGCGCCTGAGGAACGGGTTGGCCAGGCCACGACGCCGGAATGTGCAGATCCTTCAGGATCGCGGCGACGCCAGGCCACGACGCCGGAACTGACGGCGGCAATGGACCAGGGTTGCCGTTCGGCGGAAGCGTGATCGTGGCGATGCCGCCGCGAATGGACGACATCGCGTCGCGGTGCAGGGTGTCGGTGCGTGGCAGATCGGTGATGCTCAGCGTAGCCATGATTGGTCTCCTGGCAAAAGTGAAGTGAATGGCGTGAAAGCCGCCACCCGTTCTTTTGCATGAGGCGTGCCAATGAGCGCGAAAGACGCCGATTCCCGGTTTGAGTCGAATTTCTGGGCGAATTCAAGTGATTCGAAGACGAATCCACGCGTGTGTTTGCACCATGCGATGGACGCGAACAACAGTCCGATGGTTCGATGTCGGTAAATGCCAGACATATGAGCCGCGCGGCAGCGTGAGCCACGCATCACTGCCCCGTCGCTTGCCATTGGAGGATCGGATGCGTGGCGCCGGCAGGCATCGCCCAGACGCCCCCCCCCCGCGCTGAAGTCGTATCCCTTGAAACTGGATTGCTGACTCATCTGCGCCGTGCTTCGTGGTTGTGCTCGCCGAGTTCGGGACCAACGCTTCGGATGCTCCCCGGCGTGTCCGACAGCCGCGGCGCCACGTTCTGCATTTTCAGCATGCCGAAGCGCGGATGAGCGATTTCGATGGTCGCCTGGCGCGCCCTGAAGTGCGTATCTTCCAGCATCTCGGCCGCGCGGAAGATGTCGCCGCCCGGCACGCCCGCTTCATCGAGCACGCGACCTAGCGCTTCGCGATCGAAGGCGGCGGTCCAGTCGGCGATGATCTGGTCGAGCACGGCCTGATTCGATCCACGCGCGGTATGCGTTGCGTAGGCCGGGTCGGTGGAGAGTTCCGGCTGTCCCATCGCGGCGACCAGCCGCTTGAACACGCCCGACGCTCATGCGCACGCTCGGCGTCTTGCGTCGTCGGGATCATTCGCTGTCGCCGGCTGCGCTCGCGGTGCGGGAACTGTTGCAGGAGGTTGTCGCGAAGACGATTGAATGAGGTCGAGCGGCAGCGGTTGGGCGGCGCTGGCTGGCTAAAGTGCAGATCTCGTATTCGAGCAACAACGACCGCCGGATCAACCGCCCACGCCGATATCGCACGCGAGCCATTCTTCCTGCTCCTCGAACCGCCGCAGCCATGCACCCAGCACGTCGGGCCGGGCGAACGGCCCGGCCAAAGGCGTCGGGTCATCGAGCAGCAATGGCGCGATCAATCGTGCGACATGAACATACGTATCGAAGTCTTCGTATGCGTTGATGTCGCCCAGCAGCGGCTTCGGGCCGGCCGCGATCGCGAGCGCATGCCGGCCCGCTCGACGGAAAATCTTCTGCGCGGCAAGTGCGCCGTCGGCGTTTTCTATGCTTGCGAGGTCCAGCTTCATCGCGCGCGCATAGTCGCGGCCGATCAGCGTGAGCCAGTTCGCGCCCGGCATGCCACGCATCGCGTCCCACTGCAACGAAGTCCGATCGATGATCTGCACCGCCCAACAGCGTTTCGCGAGCGCCGCCATGCGCATGTGCGCGGTGAAGACCGCGCCGCTTCGATGCTCGAACACGTAACCGCCGGTCGCCCACGAAAGCGGCAGCGCGTCGATGAGCCATGCGGTCAGCTCCGATAACACGCCCGGAGGCGTGCCATCGGCGAAGCGCACGAAGAGGTGGCTCGCGCGATCGGTATCGGGCACGGGCGCGACATCGACGAATTCCCAGACGTTGGCCTGTGACGTCTGCTGAACATCGCTCGCGAGTTGCAGATAGTGCGTGCCGCCCTCGCACGGCCATGTCTCGCACAGGCTCGCGATGAAACTTGGAGTCCTAACGTTCTCGACGTCCTGCCATTCGATCTGCGCCGCCGCGCGATAGCGTGTCAGACGCTGATCGAGCCATCCCGCCTGCAGCTTGTTCAGCAGCGTTCGCAACGCTTCGGCGTGCGCAGCGAGCCGCCCCCGAATGAACACGACAAATGCGAGACACGGAGCGACATCGGCGGTCGCCCGCTTGATCGGGTCGATGGATGCGAAAGAGTCGGCCATGTCGTCGTCCGTCGATTCAAAACTCGAGTATCGTCCAAGGCCAGCTGTCCGTGTAGGGCGCGTACTCGACCACGGATGGCGGAGGCTGATCCGGCGGAACGAAATAGGCGCGGTCGCCCGCTATCCAGATCGTCACGGCCGCGAACGTCGTCCGGATCATTTGCACATCGCGGCCGATCAACTCCGCCGCGCCCTCCTCGGCAGCAAAAAGAATGCGGTCCTTCAGCCTGTCCATGCCGAGCAGCGGCACCTCGTAACGGCCGAATTCGGTGAAGCCGCCCGCAGCCGTCCCTTGCACCAGACGTTCGAGTTCACCCGATGCCGCGATCAACATGTCCTGCCCTTCGAAGCGGCAGATGCCGGTCAGACTCTCGCTCGGATCCACCGGGCCGGGCACGCTCAGTGGCCGCCATGTGGCGCCGTCGAAATGGAGCAAGGTCTGCATCGCGCCGACTGCATAGACATCGCCGGGACTGCCTGCGAACGCGCGTATCGTCCGCTCGCCGTTGCCCGGTCCCTCGTGTTGCTGCACCCACGCGCGGCCATCCCAATGATAGATGTGGCCGCCGTAGGTGCCGGCAAAGACATCGTCGTCCGAGTTGCCCCACAACACCGTGAGATTCGGCGGCAAGCGCGTGGAGCGCAGTACAGGAAGATCGGTCGCCGACCACGCGGGCGAACCGCCCTCGGTCCGGTAAGACACCGCGCCCGCGGGCGGCGGCCATGTGACGCGAGCCGTGGTCGCAACGGTACCGTCGGCGCTACCCGTCCACACCGAGCCTTGGGGCGAAGCCCAGAGGCAACGCAGCGAATCGTTCGTTTCCAGAACGCGTTGGGGGACGGCTCCCACCGGCTGATCCGCCGGCAACGTGAACACGTCGCCCGTCGCGCTCGCAATGTCGCCCTCTTCATAATCGATGAACAGCAGGTACAGTTCGTCGCCCGCTCGCGCCGCAGCAAGCACTTCGGTGCACATTTCCGTTTCGCTCATGATTCGGCTCCTAACCGCGTTTTCCGGTCACTGCCTTCTTTGCCGCTGTCGCCGCCTTTTTTAGCGCGACCTGCTCTTTCGTCGGATCCCAGGGATTGCGCAGCTTCGTCTTCGCGGTGATGCCGGCATCCTCGAACGCTTGCTCGGCAAGCAGGCGAATGCATTTGGCCGCCTTGTCGATGAGGTCGTCGCGATCGAGCGTCGAATCCTTGATCTCGCGTCGCTTCTTTCCATCCTTGAGCGCCTTTTTCGTGGCCTCTTCGTACTTTTTCATCCATTCGTCACGCGTCGCATTCGTACCGTTCAGTTCGTTTTGCTGAGAAAACTCTCGCATGGGGTCCGTGAGAAGCTTGTGCTCCTGCCCCTCGGACTGGCCATCGCTCACCATCCACGTCAATGCGCCGCTCGTGCTGTAGTCTCCGCAATCGCCGAACTTCGGGCCTGACCGCCCCGACTCATGCATCGCGGAACAAGGAAGAATATGCTCCGCCTGATACCGCTTCTTCGTGCCCTGCATCTCTTCGTGCGTTCCCATTTTGATCGGCGGATCGAACTGCGCGAATATCTGCGCGCAATTCATCTTGTCCTTCGCACCGGCCTTCACCAGCTTGGCCTGGACCATCGCTGCCGTCTCCGCCATGATCGCTCACATCTGGTTGCCCATGCCGGTGCTGCCCGTGAACGCGACATACGCGCCTTCCGCCTTCACGTTCGTGCTGCCGGTCAGGATGTAACAACTCGATCCCGTCTTCAGACTCACGACCTCCTTCTGCGTGCCGGGTTCATTGCCGTTGCACGCACTCACCGCAGAGTTGAGCGTGAACACGGGCTTCCCGCCGATCTTCACGTGGCGCGTATCGTCGTCGAGCCGGCCGGTGCCGTCGGCGGTCAGGATGGGATACGGCACGGGCAGCGGGCTCGGCGCGGCCGGCGTGATGCACACGCTCGGGTTCATGTAGACGACCTGATGACCGCTCGATTCGCTCGCGATCTCCTTGCTGTTCGCGGTGATCATGCTGCGCGCGCCTCCTCGATGTCATCCGCGCCGAGCAGCACGGCCCCGCGCGCGCCGTCGTCGGAGCAGCCGGTGATCACGGCGGTGTCGTCGTCGGCGATGTGCAGACGCCATGCTTCGGCCGCCAGCACGGCGAGCAGCGGCATCGCGGCAGCGCCCGGATCGCCGAGTTCCTTCAAGGGCATCTTCAGACCGGCGCGCGGACCCAGCACATCGGCAAGACGCGGAATCACGTTCTGCAACTCCTGCGCCGCATAGTCTTCGTGCGAGACATCGAGCAGCCACGCGTTGCTGCGCCCGCCCGCCGCGCGCAGCGGCGTCAACGCGCGATCCAGCGCGCCATTCAGCCCCGCCGCCTTCGATGTCTCCTCGCTTCCCACGGGATGCGGCTCGCGCGCGGCGCCGATGCCGTACACGCCGATATCCACCGGCGCACGAGCCGCTTCGAGCACGATGAACGCCGCCGCTTCGCCGGGCCGCACGCCGTCGACGTTCTCGCTGGTCAGCAAGCGCTGCGACCGTTCGAGCGCTTCGAGCACGCGCCAGTCGTGCAGCGAATCCACGCCGCCCCAGATCACCAGCCGGCCCTCGCCGATGCGCCGCACCGCATGCGCGAGCGCGGGCGATCCGGCCGCGCGTCCGAACGGAAAGACCTCGATGTCGATATCGGGAAAGACCGCGCCGAAGCACTCGCGCAGACGGCGGATCACGTCATCGCCCTCGTAGTGCGCAGAAAGGCACAGCATCAGCAGCGCCGGACGCCGGCCCCGCGTGGCGTCGCCGATGTCGCGCCCCGTATCGCGCAAGCGCGCGCAGAGTCCGTCGAGCGCCTGCCGCCCGAGCGCCTCGATGCGCCCGATCCCCGCGACGTCCGGCGGCACCGACGGCGCGCGGCAGAACATCACGCGTTCGCCCGCGGCATCGACGAAACGCGACTGCGTGACGTTGCACAGCCCGGCGCGCAGCAGCAGCAGCGTTTCGGCTGCGCTCTCGCCGAGGCTCGTGACGGCATCCCACGCGACGCATCGCGCCAGCGCCGTCTGATCGCGCAGCGTGCTCATACGCGATACTCCTTCGCCTGCACGCGAATGGCCGTGAAGCGGTCGCGCGTCTTCGGCGGGCAGCGAAAGATCGCGCGCCACACCAATTCGAGGATGAGCGCATCGCTGTCCACGACGACCGTATCGAGCGCGGGACGCCGCTGCACGAGCGCGCCGTCGATGAGCGCATCGACCGCAATGCGCCATCTCGGCAAGCGAAAGCCAAGCTCCGCCGATGCATGTACGCCCGCCGCCGTGACGCGCTCGCCGCCCTGCAACGGCGGATCGAAGATGAGGTCCGGCGACGCGCAGTTCTCATGCTCCGCGCGATAGTCGGCCGGTCGCGCGGGATAAACGTGCTTGAGCCAGGCGGCGTCGCAGGTGCCCATCGTCAGACGGCGCGGCGCGTAGCTGCGGCCGATGGGTGCGCACCCGGCAGGCACGTATCGGCCGCCCGCAATGCCGATCGGCGCGTCCGGCGCCTCGATCTGCGGCGCGAGCGTGCCGATCAGCGCCGCGGGAACCCGCGCGATGCCGCTGCCGACCGGATTGCGCGCCTCTTCGAGCGGCCGCTGCGGATCGCTCAGATCCAGCCCGCCGTATGCGCGCGACCACGCGAGCGGCGTCGCGGTCAGCGCGAGGCTCGCGCCCGGCACGACACCGTGCGGCGCGCGTTGCCAGAGCCGCGCGCCCCAGACGCGCAGCCGCTTCACGCGCCCCGCCACGGAAAGCGCGACATCGACGCCCGGCTGCGCGCGCATCGACGGCGGCATCGCGTGACCGGCGAGCACGACGTCCGTGCCGCGCTTCGCGAGCCCATAGTCCGCCGGCAGCCGGATATCGGGGATGTGCGCCGGTCCCCACATCACGTCGCCCATGCGCACTGCGCGCGGCGTTTCGCTCGGCATCAGCGCTTCGCCCGGACGAATGTCGTACGACGCCTTGACGATCACGATCCGCGCTTCGGCGCCGTCGCGATCGATGATCGGCAGCACGTCCGCGAGCAGGTCGCTGTGATTGTGAAAAGCGGGCTCGTCCATGACGTTCAGCTCCGCTCGCGCAACCATGCGCCGATACACCGGAGCGCCTGCCGCTGCACGCCGACGAAATCATGCACGCTGAAGCGCGGCACACGCGATGCCGTCGCCGCGCGCATCTCCAGATAAAGCGTGTCGCGTTCCTCGCGCGAGCCGGGGCCGTCGCGAAGCAGTTCGAGCAGCAGCGCGAGCGACAGCGCGCGGCCATCGCGATAACGCACGCCATAACGAAAATGCGACGCGCGCTGTTCCCAGAGCGAGGCGGTCTCGCGCGCGTTCGCTTTGGCATCGCGTGCATCGGATGCATCGCATGCAATGCCCGTGATGGTCTGAATGGACCGCCGTGCGCCGATGGCCGCCTCGGAATCCGCCGCGTGCCGCGCCAGCACCGACAGCAAATCCGGCACGAGATCGACGACGCCCAGCCGGGCCGCCGCCCGGATGCCCGCGCGCGGATCGGCGCCTTGCAGCAGCCGCGCGATGGCGGGCGCATCCGCCGCGCGGCCGAAGAGCGCGACGCAATGGGCGGCATCGGCCCAGCCGGGCGCATCGCCACGCATGCACCACGACGCGAAATCGTGCGCACGCGCCGCGCCGATGCTCACGCCCGCGCGCAACGCGAGACGCACGCGCGTCTCGGCATGAAGCATGTCGAAGCATGGCTGAAGCGCTTCCTCGCACGCGCGCGGCTCGTAGCCCGCGAGCGGCGCGCCGAGCGCGGCGGTGCTGACGCCGAGATCCGGATCGCGCAGGGCCGCGTGCCACGCAGCTTCGGCAAGCGTGCCCCGGAACGCCAGCACGCGAACGCATGCCTCGCGAATGCGCGCCTGCGGATCGCACAGCCATGGCGCGAGCGCATCGTCGAAACCGGGATGCGGGCACACGCCGAGCGCTTCCACCGCCGCCCTCGCCTCCGGCGCGCTGCGCATGACCGCGCGCCTGAAAATGCCCAGCGCCTGCGTGTGCAGCGCAGGATCGTCGACGGTGCCGAGCGTGAGCAGCGCCGCGAAGACACGTCCCGGGTCCGCGAGATCCGGATCGAGCGCGAGGCGGATCACCAGCGCCAGCGCATCCGGCCCGAGCGCGACGATCGCGTTGATCTGCGCGAGCAGCCGCTGCTCGGCGCGCGCCGGAAGCTGCCAACGCTCATCGGCGAGCGGCTCGCGATGCACGCGCAGCGCCGACGCCGTATCGAAGCATTCGCGCGCCGCGTGCCGTCTGAAACGGGCGATATCGTCCGCGTCGCGCACCGGCCCCCGCACACTGAGCGGCGCGCGGGTCTCGCGGGCGTGCTCGCGCGGCGGCCCGACCCAGGTCGCCGCGAGTCCGAGACACGCGGGAACGTCGGTCAGGGCAAGTGCCGTGCGCATGATGCCGGGCCTCGTCAGTTGAGCTTGATCATCGGCGCGAGCAATTCGAGCAGCCGGTGACCGCGCGCCGTGAAGCGCTTGCAGGCGAGTTCCACGTCGCCGTCGCGGCCGAGCGTGAGGCGCGCGCCGCCGTTGCGCAGCACGATGTCGCCCTGCGCTTCCAGCACAAGCTTCGGCGGCCTCGCGGCGCGTTCGGCGGGCGCGGTGATCGCATCCGGCTGCGCATACGGAACGATCTTGCCGATCACCACGCCGCGCCCGCCCGATGCGTCCGCGAGCCACACGAGCACGTCGTCGCCGGCGCAGAGCGCGACGGCTTCGCCGCCCGTCGCAAGCACGCGGCATTCGGCCATGCGCGCCGTTTCACCGATTTGCACGGTCACCGCGCCGCCGTCCTCGGCGGCCAGCACGCGCGCGGCGCAGACCGGCGCGGGCGGAAGAATCGACGATAAAACCTCGGACATGTTGGACACGATTCGCTCCCGGCGATGAAGGCAGACACACGCTTAGTTAAGCGTAATATCCGACGCCTCCATGATGATGCTGCTGCCGCCCTTGATGTTGATCTTGCCGCTGGCGTCGAGCGTGATGTTCTTGCCGCAGATCGCGATGGTGCCGTCCTTCTTGAGGCTGATGGAGGCGTCGCCGCTCGTGAGCGTGAGCGACTCGCCCGCATCGACGATGAGCGTCTTGGTCACCTTCAGCTCGTCGCTCTCGCCGACATTGACGGATCGTCCCTTCGTGATCTTGACGGCGAGCGCCTTGCCGACGGTCTCCTTCACATCGCCCTTGACCTCGAACGTGCGGTTGCCGTCGATGGTGAGCTTGTGATTCTTGCCGATGGTGGTCGTCTGGTTCGCGCCCACCGAAACGGTCTGGCTCAGACGCACGTCGATGTTCTGATACCCGCCGACAGACACCGACTGATACGCGCCGATGCCCACTTCCTGCGCCGCGCCGATCGCGATCGTCTCGTTGATGCCCACGGCGTGCGTGCGTTGCAGCTTCACGCTCGCCGTCTCGCTCGCCTTCACGCTGATGGTCCGGTTCTCGCCGATGGTGATGGTCTCGTTCCTGCCGACCGTTTCCGTCCGGTTCGCGACGATCGCGATGGTCTCGTTGTTGCCCACCTTCTCGTTGCGATCGACGACTACCTCGATCTTCTCGTTGTTGCCGACCGTTTCCGTGCGGTCATGTTTGACGACGGTCGTCTCGTCGTGATCGATCGTCTTCTTGCGATCGTGCCCGACCGAATGCGTCTCGTCGTTCTCGACTTCGATGCTCTGATCCTTCTCCGCGTGCAGCACGACCTGCTCCGCGCCCTTCTTGTCCTCGAAGCGCAATTCGTTGCAGTTCGCGGCGCTGCCGCCCTTGCTCGAACGGCTCTTGATGCCGCTCTGCGTCATGTTGCCGGGCAAGTCGTACGGCGGCATCTGCTCGGCGTTGTACACGCGCCCGGTGATGATCGGCCGGTCCGGATCGCCTTCCAGAAAATCGACGATCACTTCCTGGCCCATGCGCGGAATCGCGACCGCGCCGAAGCCCTTGCCCGCCCACGGCTGCGAGACGCGAATCCAGCACGAGCTGTTCTCGTCGCGCTTGCCTTGCCGGTCCCAGAAGAACTGCACTTTCACGCGGCCGTACTGATCGGTGTAGATTTCGTCGCCGCCCGGACCCACGACGACGGCCGTCTGCGGCCCTTGCACGAACGGCTTGCGCGCGTTGCGTGCGGGCGCGAAGGCCTGCTTCGAGTCGATCGCGGAAAACCAGCATTCGCAGCGATTCGCCTGCGCGCCGTCGAAGGCTTCGTAGTCGGCGAGCTCGATTTCGTAGCGCGTGCGCGTGACGAGATACTGCGCGTTCTGATCCGCGCGCGGATGCCGCGTCAGCTTGAGCAACGCGCCCGCGCGCACGCTGCGGCTATTGGTGCGCGCCTCGACCTGATGCCAGTTGATGCCGGGATCGTCGGGCACGCTGCCTTCCACGCGCCACTCTTCCGCGCGCGATTTCGCGCGGCTCTCGCCGTGATCCGCGTCGACATAGCCGCCGGGATAATCGAAATGTTCGAGTCCGGCGAACGCATCGAAGCCTTGCATCGGCTTCGCGGCCTGCTTCTGCAACGGCCGCGACGGATGCTTGAAGTCGTAATCGGTGAGCAGCCAGTTGCGCGTTTCGATCGCATGCTGCGTGCGCCACTCGCTCACGTATTCGATATCGGGCGCGGCGGCCATCACCGCGCCATACGGCAGCGATTCGCAGCCCGCGACGCTCTCGTGCGTGGCGAGCGTATCGGTCAGGATCAGCGATTCCTTGCCGTCCTTGTCCTGGAACCAGTAGTAGATGCCTTCGTCTTCGAGCAGCCGGCTCACGAAGTTGAAATCCGATTCGCGATACTGCACGCAATATTCACGCGGCGGATGCGCGCGCGTGCTGGCCTTCCACTTGATCTCGCCGAATTCGAGCCCTTTGTAGACGGGATCGGCGAAAACGGCCTTCACGATCTCTTCGACCGTCTTGTTCTGAAAGATGCGGCAGTTGCTGCGCCGCGCGAGCAGCCACAGCCACGGCCGCACCGCCGCCTCGTAGACGTGCAGCCGGCCGCGCATGCCGGTCTGCCGGAAGCCGACCACGTAGCCACCGAACACGCGCGGCTTCGCTTTCGGCACATTGAGCGACACGCTCACGCGCTTGCCCAAAATGCGCCCGAAGTCGAGGTCCGCGCGCTTCGACACGAGCGTCAGCTCGATGCGCGGCATGCGCCCGAGCTCCGCGCTCGCACGCACGCCCAGGATGCGCAGATCGTCGCCGAGCGGTGTATCGACGGTGACGAGCGGGCTTTGCGCGACGGCATCGTTGGCCATGAACGCACCGTGCTTCCGGTCAGCGCACTTCGGTGCTGCGCACGTCCCAGCCGAACTTCACGGCGCCGCCGAGCGCGCCCTTGTCGTCCTGCGGCTTGTATTCGAACTCGATGTCCGCGTAGCTCAGGTCGACAGTCTGCTCCGGATGGCTGTTCCCCAGGCATTTGAGCGATACCTGCGTCACGGTCACCTGCTTCATCGTGACGGTGAGGAATTCCTTTTGCCCTTCGCCCGCCTTGCTGACGGTCAGTTTCGCATTGGCGATGTGCTTGCCGCTCGCGCAGCTCTTCTTGAGCGTGGGCGCGGACTTGTCGTACTGATGCACGAACTGGAAGACGCCCGGACACGCCTTGCCGATGCCGCTGCCGCTGCCCGTCATCGGATTGCTCGCGTTCGTCACGCCCCAGTTGAAGCTCATTACCTCGATCTGTCCTTCCGCGCCCTTGTGCTTCGACTCGCCGTCGATTCCATCGATCTTCAGATAGCAGTCGGTCGTAGCCATGTGATCCTCCGTCGTGATCGGCCTTCGTTGCGCGCGCCTCGCGCATGCAATCCACTGGTTAAACGAATCGCCCCGGCGGTTTTTGAACTTCAAAATCGCGCGTCGCGCGCCGTCTTATGTTCGATACGCCGTCCAACGGATCAGCACGATGCCCAGCCACGATCTGCGCGAGCCGCGCCCGGAAAGCCTTCTCACGATCGACGCCCTGCGCCAGCTCGATATGCTCGCGCTCGCCGATTCCGACGACATGTTTCTGCACGTCGTGCCCAAGCGCAGCAACACGCCGGTCAAGGGCGAAGCGCCGAAGCGCGGCGACTGGGACACGCCGATGCAGATTCACGGCTGGCGCTGGGCGCAGGGCTACGACGCCGCGCCGCTCGCCGCCGCGCTCAACGCGAACGACATGCGCGTGACCGCGCTCGGCGTCGTCAAATCGGTGGATTCGGCCTCGCCCGTGCTCGCGCGTTTGTGCGCGCAGGCCGAACTGCTCGCCCTCGCGCACATCCGCTGCTACAAGTCGGCGGGAACGGACCACGGCGTGCAGATCGAATATCTGTCGATGAAGCTGGAGCAGGCGTATATCCGCAACTATCACATCTACACGAGCGCGCGCCTGGCGCGGCCGTGCGAAGTGTTCGAAGTGTCGGCGCAGCAGATCACGATGATCTGCGCGCCGCAGACCGAAACCGGCAGCCGCGGCGCGGACGTGACCTTCGCGCTCGATGTCTCCGCGCGTCGCGTGACCTGACCGCAAGGACAAGCCGATGAACGCACCCGCCGCCGCCGACCGCCTCCAGCCGACGCTGCTCGATCGCCTTATCGACGACGATCCCGCCGCGCGCACCGATCCCGCCGGCGGGCGCTTCATGTCGCATCGCGGCTTGCGCGCGGCCGTGCTGCGCGACGTGTCGTGGCTCTTCAACACGACCAATCTCGGCGACGCGATTGCAGAAGACGCCTGTCCGCACGCGTTCGCGTCGGTGCTCAATTACGGCTTGCCGTGCCTGTCGGGGCGGTTTGCATCGACGATCGATACGGTCCTGCTCGAACAGGCGATCCGCCAGGCGATCGAGCGCTTCGAGCCGCGCATCGACCCGTCGACGCTGGAAATCGAGCCGGTGCTCGACCGCTCCGTGCTCGACATGCACAACCAGATCGCGCTCGTGATTCGCGGCCTTCTGTGGGCGCAGCCGGTGCCGCTCGAATTCGCGCTGCGCACGGAGATCGATCTGGAAGAAGGCGGCATCACGGTGATGGAGCTGCCGCGCTGACGGCCACGGCGACGCTCATGGACCCGCGCCTTCTACGTCACTACAACACCGAGCTCGCGCATTTGCGGGAGATGGGCGCGGAGTTCGCGCAGCAGTTTCCGAAGATCGCCGCGCGGCTCGGGATGAGCGGCATCGACGTCGCCGATCCTTATGTCGAGCGGCTGCTCGAAGGCACCGCGTTTCTCGCCGCGCGCGTGCAGTTGAAGATCGAAGAGGAGTTTCCGCGCTTCACGCAGCAGCTCGCGCACGTCGTGCTGCCGCAGGCCGCGTGTCCGACGCCGTCGATGCTGATCGCCCGGCTCGCGCCCGATCTCGCCAGCCCGAATCTCGCGGAAGGCTTCACGGTGCCGCGCGGCACGGCGCTCATCGGCCGGGATGCGCCGGGCGCGCACGCGACGCCGTGCGAATTCCGCACCGCCGCCGATCTCACGCTCTGGCCGCTCGAACTCGCCGAAGCGCGCTATGTCGCGCAGTTGCACGATCTGCCGCTCGCCGCGCTGCCCGCGACGCAGGCGCTCGCGCATCGCGTGAAGGGCGCGCTGCGCATCCGTCTCGCGACGTCCGAGGGATTGTCGTTCGATGCATTGCGTCCCGATGCGCTGACGTTCTACTTCTCAGGCGCCGACGAAACCGCGTATCGCCTGTACGAGCTCGTGATGGCGGGCACGCTCGCCGTGGTCGTATCCACGCCCGAGCGGCCGAGCCGCGCGCTCGCCGCGTTGCCCGGCGACGCCGTCGCGCCCGCCGGCTTCAGCGATCGCGAAGCGCTCTTGCCCGTCACGCCGAACGCGTTTCAGGGCTACCGGCTGCTGCACGAGTATTTCGCGCTGCCCGAGCGCTTTCGCTTCGCGCGCCTGAACGGTCTCGCCGAAGCGCTGCCGTCGTTCGCATCGCGCGAAATCGAGCTGACGTTTCTGCTCGCGGCCGGCGATGCCTCGCTGGAACGCATCGTCACGAAAGGCAACGTGCTGCTCGACTGCGTGCCCGCGATCAACCTCTTTCCGAAGCGCGCCGACCGCGCGCTCGTGACCGAAGCCGCCGGGCGCTTTCATGTCGTGCCGGACCGCACGCATCCGCTCGACTTCGAAGTGCATTCGGTCACCGCCGTGTCCGGCTACGGCGCGAGCGACGACACCGAGCAGGTGTTTCATCCGTTCTACGCGGATTTTCTGTCGGACCGTCCCGGCGACGCCGCGTATTTCACGACCGAGCGCGAGCCGCGCATCGTGGCCGCCGGGCGGCGCAAGAGCGGCGCGCGCACCGAGTACGTCGGCAGCGAGACATATGTGTCGATCGTCGATCCGAACGCCGCGCCGTATCGCGCCTCGCTGCGGCAACTCACGTTCGCGACGCTCTGCACGAATCGCGACTTGCCGCTGACGATGCCGCGAGGCGCCGCCGGCAACGATTTCTCGCTCGATATCGCCGCGCCCGTGAGCGCCGTCCAGTGCGTGAGCGGCCCGTCGCGGCCCGCGCCCGCGAACCTCGACGCGACGCAAAGCTGGCGGCTGATCGACCAGTTGTCGCTGCATTATTTGTCGATGTGCAATGGCCCGCGCGAAGCCGCCGCCGCATTGCGCGCGCTGCTGATGCTGCACGTTCCCGACGCCGATCACGCCGGGCGCGCGCAGGTCGCGGGCGTCGTGTCCGTGGATGCGCAAGCCGTCGCGCGCCGCTTGCCGATGCCCGGCCCGATCGCGTTCGGGCGCGGCCTGCTGATCGACGTGCTCGTCGACGATCTGGCCTTTCAGGGCGGCAGCGCGTGGCTTTTCGGCAGCGTGCTCGACCGGTTTTTCGCGCGTTACGTGTCGATCAACGCGTTCGTGCAAACCGCGCTGCGCACGAGCACGCGCGGCGAAATTCTCCGGCTGCCACCGCGATGCGGCACGAGACCGATCTTCTGAGCGCGGCGGCGCTGCCCGAACCCGCGCGCGCGCTCGTCGATCTCTTCGATGCCGTCGCCGCCGAGCCGCATCGGCATGATTTCTATCGCGTGATGCGGCACGTCGAGGCATTGACGCCGCACTTGCCGCGCCTCGGCTGCGGCGCGCGGCCCGCCGACGAACCCGTGCGTCTCGCGCAAGACGTCTCGCTCGCGTTCGCGCCCGCGCCGCTCGCCGCGCTCGAACGCGATTGCGGCGCCCGCGCGCCGCGTCTCGAACAGCGCTTTTTCGGCTATTTCGGCCCGAATGGCCCGCTGCCGCTGCATCTGACGGATTTCGCCCGCGAGCGCGCGCTGCATCATGGCGATACGGCGTTCGCGCGTTTGCTCGATGCGCTGCTCCACCGGTTCCTGCTGCTGTTCTATCGCGCGTGGGCGCAGGGGCGGCCGGTCACGGCGCTGGATCGTCCGGGCAACGATCGCTTCGCGTTCTACGCGGGCGCGCTGATCGGTATCGCCGATGAAGCGAGCCGTCATCGCGATGCGGTCTCGGATCACGCGAAGCTGCATTTCGCCGGCCTGCTGAACATGCAGACGCGCCCTGCCGCCGTGCTCGAAGCGATCGCGGGCGCGCTCCTGCGCGTGCCGGTGCGCGTCGAGCCGTATCGCGGGCACTGGATGACGCTGCAACGCGATGAACGCACGGCGCTGCGTCATCGCGCGATGCGCTGGTCCGGCGATGCGTCCGGCTTCGCGCAACTCGCGCGCGGCGCCGTGCTCGGCCGCGCCGTGTGGGACCGGCAGCACGCGTTTCGTCTCGTGATCGGGCCGCTGTCGCTCGCGCAGTTCGAGGCGCTCCTGCCGGGCGGCGACGCGCTGCCGGCGCTCGTCGCCGTGGTTCGTCAGCATCTGAACGACGAGCTCGCGTGGGATGCGCAGCTCGTGCTCGCCGCCGCCGACGTGCCGACCATGCGAATCGGGCGCTACGGGCGGCTCGGGCTGTCGGCGTGGCTCGGTCGCGCCGCGCGACACGCCGATTGCGCCGATCTCGCGCTCGACGCCGGAGCGCATATCGCGTGATCGCGTGCATCGCGTGCATCGCGGGCATCGCGGGCATCGAAAGCAGGTTGCAAAATCCGCGCCGCTGCACCGTCTTATCGGATGGAGGCTCGCGCCGGGAAAGGAGATCGGAATGGCGGAAATCAGTCGTGTCGCGCTGTTCGGCAAGCTGGACAGGCTCGGCTACAAGACCGTCGAAAGCGCGACGGTCTACTGCAAGATGCGCGGCAATCCATATGTCGAACTCGCGCACTGGATCATGCAGATTCTGGAGACGCCGAACTCCGACTGGCAGCGCATCGTCGCGCATTACGGCGTGGACGCCGCCGCGCTCGCGCGCGAGCTGACCGCGTCGCTCGACCGTCTGCCGCGCGGCGCGAGCGCGATTTCCGATATCTCCGAGCACATCGGCGACGCCATCGAGCGCGGCTGGGTCTACGGCACGCTGCTGTTCGGCGCGAGCAAGGTGCGCACGGGCCATCTGCTCGTCGGCATGCTGAAGACGCAGCGGCTGCGGCACGTGCTCGTCGGCATATCGAAGCAGTTCGAGCGCATCAAGCCGGACGACCTGTCGGACAATTTCGCGCGCATCGTCGCCGATTCGGTCGAGGAAACGGAAGCCGAGCCGCCGCACAGCCCCGCCGATACCGACGCGCCGCCCGCGATGGGCGCGCAGGACGCGCTGCGCAAATACGCGACCGATCTCACCGACAAGGCGCGCAGGAACGCGCTCGATCCCGTCACCGGCCGCGACGACGAAATCCGCCAGCTCATCGACATCCTGATGCGGCGGCGGCAGAACAATCCGCTGCTCACGGGCGAAGCGGGCGTCGGCAAGACGGCGGTCGTCGAAGGTTTCGCGCAGCGTCTCGTGCGCGGCGACGTGCCGCCGCCCTTGCGCGACGTCGCGCTGCTGTCGCTCGATCTCGGCCTCTTGCAGGCGGGCGCGAGCATGAAAGGCGAGTTCGAGCAGCGCCTGCGCCAGGTCGTCGAGGACGTTCAGGCGAGTCCGAAGCCGGTGATTCTCTTCATCGACGAAGTGCATACGCTCGTCGGCGCGGGCGGCGCGGCCGGCACCGGCGATGCGGCCAATCTGCTGAAACCGGCGCTCGCGCGCGGCGATCTGCGCACGATCGGCGCGACGACGTGGGCCGAATACAAACGGCACATCGAGAAAGATCCGGCGCTCACGCGGCGCTTTCAGGTCGTGCAGGTGCAGGAACCGGACGAAGACAAGGCCGTGCGCATGCTGCGCGGCGTCGCTGCGGTGCTGGAAGCGCATCATCGCGTGCAGTTGCTCGATGAGGCGATCGAGGCCGCCGTGCGGCTGTCGCACCGCTATATTCCGGCGCGGCAGTTGCCCGACAAGGCCGTGTCGCTGCTCGACACCGCGTGCGCGCGCGTCGCCGTCAGCCAGCACGCGACGCCCGCGCAGGTCGACGATTGCCGCCGCCGCATCGAAGCGCTCGACGTGGAGGCGGATATCGTCGCGCGGGAAGCGAACGCGGGCGTCGATACCGGCACGCGCGCCGCCGATGTCGCGGCTGCGCTCGCCCGCGAACGCGATGCGCTCGGCGTGCTGGAGGCGCGCTGGAGCGAAGAGAAAGGCGTCGTCGATGAATTGCTGGCGTTGCGCGCGTCGCTGCGCGAAGCCACCGCCGCATCGTCACGCGACGACCAGCTTGCGCGGCTCGCGGAGCTCAAAACGCGCCTCGCCGGCATGCAAGGCGACGCGCCGCTGATTCTGCCGAGCGTCGATGCGGGCGTGATCGCGGGCGTCGTCGCGGACTGGACCGGCATTCCCGTCGGCCGGATGCTGAAGAACGAGCTCGACGCCGTGCTGCATCTCGCCGATGCGCTCGATCGCCGCGTGATCGGCCAGCGCCACGCGCTTGAGATGATCGCGAAGCGCATTCAGACGTCGCGCGCGCGGCTCGACAATCCCGACAAGCCGATCGGCGTATTTCTGCTCGCGGGCACGTCGGGCGTCGGCAAGACGGAAACCGCGCTCGCGCTCGCCGAAACGCTCTACGGCGGCGAGCAGAACGTCATCACCATCAACATGAGCGAGTTTCAGGAAGCGCACACCGTCTCGACGCTGAAGGGCGCGCCGCCCGGCTACGTGGGCTATGGCGAGGGCGGCATCCTGACCGAAGCCGTGCGCCGCCGCCCGTACAGCGTGGTGCTGCTCGATGAAGTCGAGAAGGCGCATCCGGACGTGCACGAAATCTTCTTCCAGGTCTTCGACAAGGGCTGGATGGAAGACGGCGAAGGCCGCTACATCGACTTCAAGAACACGATCATCCTGCTGACCTCGAATGTCGGCTCGGAGCTCATCATGTCGATGTGCCGCGACGCCTCGCGCCTGCCCGCGCCCGGCGACCTCGCGCGCGCGCTGCGCCAGCCGTTGCTCGACGTGTTTCCCGCCGCGCTGCTCGGGCGGCTCGTCACGGTGCCCTACTACCCGCTCTCCGACGCGATGATGGCCGACATCGTGCGCCTGCAACTGGCGCGCATCCGGCGGCGCGTCGCGGACAATCACGGCATTCCGTTCGATTACGACGACGACGCCGTGCGGCTCATCGTCTCGCGCTGCACGGAAAGTGAATCGGGCGGACGCGTGATCGACGCGCTGCTCACGAACACCGTGCTGCCGCGCATCTCGACGGAATATCTGACGCGTCTCACCGAGGGCGGCGCGCTCGCGCGGATCCGCTTGTCGGCGAGCGCGGACGACTTCGTCTACGCATTCGACTGAACCATGCTTACGCTCACGGTGACGCTTCACAACGGACAGCCGCCGCGCGTGCCGCTCTCGGCGACGTTCGATACGGACGGCGGCACGATCGGCCGCGCGGTGTCGAACCGGCTCGTGCTCGACGACGCCGAGCGCACGGTGTCGCGCCTGCACGTGCAGATCGTGTGGCGCGACGGGTGTTACCGGCTGATCGATCGCGGCAGCAATCCGGCGCTCGTCAACGGCGCGCCGCTCGATCCCGGCCAGGAAGTGACGCTCGCGCACGGCGACGAAGTGCAGATCGGCGGATATCAGCTTCACGCCGATGTCGACGCCGCCGCCGACGACGACACGCTGAGCGCCGACGCCTCATCCGGCGACGATCCGTTCTCCGGCTTGCTCGACGCAGCGCCCGCGATGCCGAAGCCGCCCGATGCTTTCGGCGACGATATCCTCGCCGCGCCGAAGCCCGCGCCCCGGCGCGCCGAAGACTTCGATTTCGGCTTCGACGATCCGGCCGCGAAACGCTCGATCGACGAATTGTTCGATCTCGCGCCGGGCGCTTCGCCCGAACCCGATGCGTTCATCGCGCCGGTCACGCAGCCGAACACCGCTCACGACGCGGACCCGTTCGCGAGTCTCACCGGCGCCGTGCGCCCCGCCGAGCCGCCCGCGACGCGCTCCGACGCCGGCTCGGAACTGCACAGCGCATTCACGCCGCCGAGGCCGCGCGCGACGCCATCGCCCGCTTTATCGCCATCGCCGGCACAGCCGACCGACGATCGCGCGCTCGTCGATGCGTTCCTGCGCGGCCTGAACACACACGGCGTGCGCGTCGAGGCGCTGACGCCCGCGCTGATGCAGCTCATCGGCGAATTGCTGCGCGAGGCGGCGCGCGGCACGCTGGAACTGCTCGCCGCGCGCGCCGCGCTCAAGCGCGAGATGCGCACCGGCGCGACGATGATCGAGGCATCGGACAACAATCCGCTCAAGTTCTCGCCGAACGTCGAAGCGGCGCTCATGCATCTGCTCAACCCGCAGATGCGCGGCTTCATGGCGCCCGCCGTCGCATTCGAGGACGCTTACGCCGATTTGCGCGCGCATCAGGTCGGCATGGTCGCGGGCATGCGCGCCGCGCTAGACGGCGTGTTCGAGCGCTTCGAGCCGCAGCGCATCGAGGCGCGCCTGTCCGGACGCTCGATGCTCGACGGCTTTCTGCCTGGCCTCTCCCGCCGCGCGCGTTGCTGGGATCTGTTCATCGACATGTACGGGCAGCTTTCGAGCGAAGCCACCGAGGATTTCCATACGCTGTTCGGACGCGCGTTCGTCGCCGCCTACGAGGCGCAGATCGACGAACTCAGACCGCGCGTGCGCCCGTAACGAGAGACACGACATGCAACTGCAAACCGCGAGCGTGAGCGAAGTGGGCGGCCGGTCGCGCAACGAGGACGCGCTCGGGCAATGGCGGCACGCGGCGCTTTTCGCGAGTGTCGTCGCCGATGGCGCGGGCGGTCACGGCGGCGGCGATGCGGCGTCGCGCATCGCGGTCGACACCGTGCTCGCGGAGCTGACGCGCGTGGCGAAGGCGGGCGTCGCGCTGACCGGGCCGAATCTGTTGCGCGTGCTGCTGCGCGCCAACGACGCGATCATCGACGCGCAGGAACACGATCGCGAACTCGCGCATATGCGTTCGACGGCGGTGCTGCTCGGCATCGACGAAGCGGCCGGCGTCGCGGCGTGGGCGCATTGCGGCGACACGCGTCTCTATTGTTTCCGGCGCGGCGCGACCGTCGTGCAGACGCAGGATCACAGTCTCGTGCAAAGCATGATCGACGCGAACCTGCTCGATTCCCGCGACGTGCGTCATCATCCGCGCCGCAACGTGCTGTTCTCGGCGCTCGGCACGGCGGACGATCTGGCGATCGCGGCATCGGAGGAGCCGTTCGTCATCGCCGATGGCGACGCCTTCCTGCTATGCACCGATGGCTTCTGGGAGTATCTCGACGAATCCGTGATGATCGAGGCGATCGGACGCGCGCGGACGCCCGCGCAATGGCTCGATCTGATGGTGGCGCATCTGCGCGAGGCGGCGCGGCCGAATCACGATAATTTCACGGCGAGCGCGGTGTGGGTTTGATGGACGTCTCTTTCTGCGACCAAGGTTTACCGCGTGCGGCGCTTCGTGCGCAGCCGGGGCATGATGCCCCGGCGTGGTTGAGTCAGGTGCGCCTACACACCGAGCCATTCCCAATAGAGTTTCGACGTGCCCGGCACGTTGAGCGACGGAAAGGAGTCACCGGTGCGCACGCGACGCGTATAACTTTCGTGCGTTTCATCGGTGGCTTTGGGGACGTAGTCAGCCATTTTGCGCAGCACCCATATTCCTTCGCGAGTGCAAGCGTCGGCCGGCTTGCAAATGGTCGAACGGGCAAGATCAGCCTCCCATTCCCACGTGTCCCAGTTGTTCGCATCGAGTCTTGGCGCGGCTTTTCCCGCTTCGAGTCTCGTCACGAACTGACTGCGAGGGCCGAAGACCGACACCATGCGGTAATAACCTGATTCGGCCACCATCGCGCCGGTCGGCAGCGCCGACACTTCTTTGGCTTTGCGGGATTCGAAGTCCTTCCACTCTTCAGGCGTCGAGGGATAATCACGGTCGAAAGTGACCCGACATGGGTGCTGATAGTCGGAGTGGAAATCCACGAAGCCCAGACTTGGCGCGACATCGGGCGCACTCGCGTCGAGAGCAGCAACGAGATTGAAGCTGTATAGGCCGTGCGGGATTTTGAGCTTTGGCAAGACATCAAATTCAAAAACTAGCGAGCTATACGGAGCAACGGTTACGTAGGTTACGACGCGTCCCCCGGGCGTCGTAATTTTTTTGCCCGATATATCAGACGCATCTACCGGTGTAGCGCCAGCAAGATTCGTCTCCCAAAAAACGCTCCCGCCCGCAAGCGACCCTTGAACATTCAGCCTGTCCCCCTGGTCCGGCTCCAGATCGTCAGGACGTCGAAAACTGATTGCATTTGGCCCTCCGTTCCTGAATTCAATCGATACCCGGAATCTCTCCGCGGCTCGTTCGACCCTCGCGACTCGAACATCGAGTTTCACAACGGTTCGAGCGTCGGGCAGGTACTGGGTCATCGATGAATTGAATCGATGCATCAGATTGAACAGTTCTTCGGGCAATTCATACATTTTCGCCGTTTTGTTTATTAGCTTCCCATCTCGGATGCAATCGACATCATATATTGCCGAGGGTTCCACGACTCGAACTTCATGTACGGGGCCGTCCTCTGCTGCTTTACATAGTCGACGATGAATTTCCTTCGCTAGCTTCATATCATCTGGCGACAGCCGGGCATCGAAAACCCCTACGCCGCTTAGATCGCCGCTGACAGTGTCCGACAAACCCATTCGAACGTTTCCGGAAAGCCACACACCCAAGCTGTTTGACCCATAGTCATGACCGCCTAGTTGAACGATCCCGAATCCTTCGCCGCTGCCGCCGAGGTTTAAAGTGACATTCATTCCAAGAGCATCCTGATTTATCATGAATAAGAAAGGTATAAAGACAAAAAAAGAGAAAATCTTGCGAATCAATCTAACTAGCTTCATACCCAATTTTCCATGTTTTGGCGGTTAGTATCGAGAAGTGCTTCCGCACACACTCCAAATAATTCGGCCCTACCACCGCGCTTTCCTTCCAGGCGCCACCTCCCATCAAATTTTCTTGAATAAGCAGCGAGCCCAATTGACCGAGGTATTCCCGCTGGGACAGGTCATGTGATGTATGCGTAAAGCGAATCTTGCACCGGGTCTCATGGCCAATACCCTCGATGCTCTCCCATTCGATGACATCCGCAGTCGCCGAACTTGGTGCCTGCAATACATCGATGAAGTAGTGCTGATGCTTCCCCTTGAATACCCGTTCACGCGCCGCATAAAACTCTTCTCTTCTATTCAAGAAAGACTCCCGTATCTAGTGTTCGTCGGCTAAAGAAGATCGCAACCGCGAAACGTAGAGGAAATTTATTTTGGGAGGAAGGGCGTCGACCGCGTAGGCCAGAGGCACTGCCGAAAAGCAGCGATTTAAGATTAGGATGTCCAATCGACGTATTCAGCGCGGATGCGGCGCTCTGGTGAAACGTGGCTGCTTCGAAACCACCAATAAATAACCCGCGACATCTGCGTCGCGGGCATCATCAACAAAACCCTCACGCCGCCTGCTTCGCCGACGGCAACCGCGACACCAACCGCAACGACACCGTCAGCCCTTCAAGCTGATAATGCGGCCGCAAGAAAAACTGCGACGTGTAGTAACCCGGCGCGCCCGGCACTTCCTGCACTTTCACCTCTGCCGCAGCGAGCGGCTTTTGCGCCTTCGTGTGCTCGGACGAGTTCGCCGGATCGCCGTCGACATATTGCGTGATCCACTTGTTGAGCCAGATTTCCATGTCGGAGCGTTCCTTGAACGTGCCGATCTTGTCGCGCACGATGCACTTCAGATAATGCGCGAAGCGGTTGCACGCGAACAGATACGGCAGGCGCGCGGCGAGCGCGGCGTTCGCGGTGGCGTCCGGGTCTTCGTACTCGAACGGCTTTTGCAGCGACTGCGCGCCGATAAACGCCGCGAAATCCGAGTTCTTGCGATGAATCAACGGCATGAAGCCGTTCTTCGCAAGCTCCGCTTCGCGCCGGTCGGAAATGGCGATCTCGGTCGGGCATTTCATGTCGACGCCGCCATCGTCCGTCGGAAAGCTGTGCACCGGCAAGCCCTCGACCGCGCCGCCCGATTCCACGCCGCGAATTCGCGAGCACCAGCCATACAGCTTGAACGAACGGTTGATGTTCACGGCCATCGCGTAGGCGGAATTGGCCCACGTGTACTTGGTGTGATCGGCGGAACCGGTGTCTTCCTCGAAGTCGAATTCATCGACAGGCTCGGTCTTCGCGCCGTACGGCACACGCGCGAGAAAGCGCGGCATCGCGAGCCCGACATAGCGCGAATCTTCCGATGTGCGCAGCGAACGCCAGCTCGCATATTCAGGCGTACCGAATATCTTCGTCAGATCGCGCGGATTGGCGAGTTCCTGCCACGAATCCATCTGCAGGAGACTCGGATCGGCGGCGGCGATGAACGGCGCATGCGCCGCCGCGGAAATCTTCGACATCTCGCCGAGCAGTTCGACATCCGGCGGCGTCTGGTTGAAATAAAAGTCGCCGACGAACGCAGCGAACGGCTCGCCGCCCAACTGGCCGTATTCGTGCTCGTAAATCTGCTTGAACAGCGGGCTCTGGTCCCACGCGACACCCTTGAAGCGCTTCAGCGTCTTGCCGAGATCCTTCTTCGAGATGTTCATCACGCGAATCTTGAGCATCTCGTCGGTTTCGGTGTTGTTGATGAGATAGTGCAGCCCGCGCCACGAACCTTCGAGCTTCTGAAAGTCCGAATGATGCATGACCTCGTTGACCTGCTCGGTGAGCTTCGCGTCGATCTCGGCGATCATCGCCTGAATGGAGCGGATCGCATCGCCGGAAACGAGCTTCGTCTGCGAAAGCGCCTGCTGCGCGAGCGTCTGCACGGCCGTCTGCACGGCGGTCCGGGCTTCGTCGCTTTTCGGGCGGAACTCGCGGTTCAGGAGCGAGGAGAGTTCGTCGCCTTCGAGCATCGCGCCCTGGATGGCGGATTGCGCTTCCGGCGCTGCGGATTGCGGGATGTCGGACATGGTCGTTTCCTTTTCGGCACTCATTCAGCAGTGGCGGCGGCGCCGTCGGCGGCGGGCTGCGTGACCGTGGCGAGCGTCTTGAGCAGCGCGGGATCGTCGAGCACGCGCGCGATGAGTTCCTCGGCGCCGTTCTTGCCGTCCATGAAGATGACGAGATTGGCGAGCTGCGTGCGCGCTTCGAGCAGCTTCGCGAGGGCATCGACCTTGCGCGCGACGGCTGCGGGCGAGAAGTCGTCCATCGTCTCGAAGGTGATGTCGACGCTGAGATTGCCTTCGCCCGTCAGCTTGTTGGGCACCTGAAACGCGACGCGTGGATGCATCGCCTTCATGCGGCTGTCGAAGTTGTCGATGTCGATTTCCTGAAACTTGCGCTGATCGACAGGCGGCAGCGCCTCGGCGGGCTTGCCGGACAGATCGGCCATGACGCCCATGACGAACGGCAACTGAATCTTCTTCTCGCTGCCGTAAGTTTCGACGTCGTATTCGATCTGCACGCGCGGCGCGCGATTGCGGCCGATGAATTTCTGACTGCTGGTTGCCATGACGCCTCCTTCGCGTGAGCAAGAGCCACGCTTTCAAGACGATTCACCGTGCGCGGATTTGAAGATCGACGCAGCCGCGCTTCGCGCCGTTCACTCCGGCCGCGTGCCCGCGATCAGATGAATCTGCGCGAGGCTGTCGGGCGCGAGATCCTGCATCACCGCGAGAAAGTCCTTGCCCATCAGCCCGCGCGCGCGCCGGATCAGCAGCGGCGCGGGATTCGTCGGCTCCGTGCGTTCGAGAAACGCGCACACGGCATCGAGCGCGGCGAGCGCATCCTCGCGTGACGCGATGCCGCCGGAACGCGCTATCGGCTGCGGCGCCGCCGGTTCGTGCGGCGATTGCGTGGCGGCGGACGCCGCTTCATCGCTCGCCGTCGCGGACGCGGACACCACGGCGCGACACTGCGTGGTCACGTGACGCGCGGTCGTCGTCAGCGCGGCCATCGATGGCGCGCGCGCTTCGCCGAGCTTCTCCGTCAGACAGCCCGCGAGCGTCTGCACGGCGCGCTGCAAGTCGAGGCCATCGTCGAGCACGCCGGGATCTTGCGCGACGGCATCGGCGAGCACGCCTTCCACGCGCGGCAACGTCGTCGCCGCCGCGCCGTCCTGCGCCGCGAGCCGTCCTTGCGCGACGAGCATCTCGCGCACCGTCAGGCGCTCGCCATGCACGCGGCACACTTCGCATTCGCGCAGTTCGTGCAGCAGCGTTTCGGCTTCCGCGAACGGCGTGTAGGCGTCGGCGAGCGGCGCGAGCGCGTTGATGCGCAACGCGGCGTCGTTCTCGTCGTCGGGATCGAGCGGCGGAAAAAGACCCGCCCAATAACGGTCGATGAGACCGCTCAGAAGCCGTATCCCCGCGATAAAGCCCGCGAGCCCGTGCACGTGCGCCGCCGCGCGCGTCCACGCGATCGCGATGCGCACATCCTTCGAGCGCGCCAGCAGCGCCTGCCCCTGCTCCAGCAGTTCGTTCCACGGCGGCGGCTCGGCGGGCGCGCCGAACTGGCGCTGTGGATTGCCGCGCAGGCGCGCTTCGAATTCGAGATACGCGTCGTCGTATTCCAGATCGATGCCCGCGGGCGGCATCGATACGGTCGGCGCGAGCAGCGGTTCGACGTCGATCATCGCGGCTCCCGCTCAAAATTCGCCGCAACCGTGCTGCCCGTTCACGACGAGGCAGTTGTTCAGATTCGGGCGCGAGCGCACGTGCTTCCATTCCGCCGCGAGCGTGTCCGCCTCGCCTTCGGCCTGTTGCAGCGCGAGGATCGGCTCGTTCGTGCCGACGCAAATATTGACGCCGCCCAGATTGCTCTCGTACACGAACGTCTGCTCCTGCGCGGTGAAGAGCGGCTGCAATCCCGTGCGATTGAAGACCGCGCCCTGAAGCTCGCCCGGCGTGACGGTCACCGTGCCCGGCACGACGACGATGTTGTAACCCACCGGCGACGAGAACGTGCCGTCGATCGAATACGCGCCCGCCTGCGATGCCGTCGTCGCGGACGAGCCGAGCGGACCCGCGACGATCGCCGAACCGGGTTTGTCGCCGTCGAGCAGGCCGCTGATGTCGAAGCGGAACGGACCGTTGGGCGAGCCTTCGCCGCGCGTCTGATTGCCGATGGTGATCGTCGCCGTCGGCCGGTCCGCGTAGACGAAGTGATTGCCGTTGCCCGTCACGACGTGCTGCGACGGCTGGCCGTTCCAGCTGCAAATGCCGCCGTAGAGGCAGCCGTAAAAATTCGGCAGCGCGCCGCCCGGATCGATCCCGTTGCGGTTCTCGCCATTGCGCGTCGCGGCCCACACGCGCCACGCGTTGCCCGCGCTCAAGGTGCCGCCCGGCGCGTTATCGAAGACGGCGTTCTGCATCACGAGGTCGATGCTGCCGCCCGCGCTCAGTTGCGCCGGCGCGCCGGCCGAGCCGAGCGCGATCGCGCCGTTTTCGGAGATCGCGGTGAGATCGCCGGTCACGTTCGGCTGCGTGCCGCCGATCGGCACGAGCGCGCCCGTCGCGCCGTCGATGCCGGTCGCGCTCGCCGTGCCGATCGTGAAGCTTCCCGGCATCGAAAATCGCACGTTGTGCGCGCCGGACAGCGCGAGCGTGCCGACGACGTTGCCCGCGTCGGTGAGATCGAAATCGCCGCCGCCCGTGAGCAGGAGCGTCTGCGCCTGAATGCCGCCCGGATCGGTCACGGGACCGGACGACGCGAGCGCGAGCGTCCTGCCGGGCATCGCGACGCCCGAGAGCAGGTCGATGCCCGCGCTGCCCGCGCCCGTGTTCTGGAGCGTGAGATCGTGCGTGAAGCCCGTCGCCTGATAGACGGTGATCCTGCCGGTCTGCGTGGACGAGCCGATCACGATCGCGCCGATATTCGCCGCCGCCGCGTTCAACATCGACGGCCCGATGGTCAGGCCGCTGCTGCCGCCGAGCACGTTGATCGGCTGCGCGTTCTCGCCGACGATGCCGAAGTCCGCGCCGACGCGTCCCGGCGCGAACACGAGCGTGCCCGAACGCGACGAGAACGACGCGCCGGACGCATCGAAGACGTTTCCGGACGTGCCCGAGTTCGCCGCGCGCACGATGATCGCGCCGTAATCGCCCGCCGAGAACGTCGCGCGGTCGAGGAAGAGCGCGGGCGCGCCGTCCGCCGGCGTCGATGCCGTGACGGACACGGTCTGCGCGGGCGCGTTGGCCCGAATGTCCGCATCGACGATCGACACGCCACGGCCGCGCGCGCCCGTCGCATCGAGCTGGCCGTTGGTGCCGCCGCGAATATCGACGGAACCGGCCGCCGAGCTGACCGCGCCGCGATTCGACGCCGTGCCCGCGAGCGACACGCCGTCCGAGCCGCTGCCGAGGCCGAAGATCGTCACCGCGCCGTTCGCACGCAGACCGCGCGCGGGCGTCGCGGCCATGCCGGACACGAACACGCCGTACGCGGCGATGCCATCGGGCGCGACGCCCCGGATCGACAGGCTGCCCGCATTCGCCGCGATATCCGATGCCTCCAGATGGACGCCGTCGAAATCCGGCGCGGTGTCCTCCGCGTTGGGCGGCAGGACGAAGCGCACCTTGCCTTTCGCGCCCGTGCCGTTGAGCGCGACGTTGCCGCCGCTCGATGCGATCGTCGCGTTCTGCGCGTAGATGCCCGCGCCGCCGACGGCCGTCGTACCGCCGTTCGCGGACGCGCCGGTTCCCGTGAGGTCGATTGCGCCCGCCGTGTTGATCGACGTGCGGACCAGCGACACGCCGTCGCCGCGCACCGGATTCCCCGGCGCGCCACTGCCGCTCGCGCCCGTGCCGCGCAGCGTGACCGGCCCGCGCGCCGAAATGAGCGACGTATCGGCGAGCGTGAGGCCGAAGCCTGCGACGCTGGCCGTGCCGCCGTTCGCCGCCGCGGCGGTGCCGGTCATGTCGATCACGCCGTTCACGTTGACATTGACCGAATCGATGATCGCGCCACCGCCGCTGACTCCGCCGGTCACGTTCGTGCCGCGCGCGCCCGTGCCCTGAATCGTCAGGCCGCCATTTGTCGATGTGATGCGCATCGGCGATGTCGAATTGCCGAAAAGCTCCACGCCGTCGCCGCTGACGAATGTCTGCGCGCCGCTTCCCGATGGCCCCGTGCCGGCGATGCCGATCGTGCCGCCCGCCGTGAGGCTGCCGCCCTGCAATTCGATGCCCGCGCCGGAAACGGACGATCCGGCGGCGGTGGTTGTGGGTCCGCGTCCGGTCAGATCGAGTGTGCCGCCCGCGTTGATATTGACGTCGCCGAACAGCAAGCCCTGGCCCAGAAGATTCGATGACGCCGGGCTTTGCGAGCGGGCCGCGGTGCCGTCGATACCAATGGCGCCTTTGGCCGTCAGCGTCACGTTCTGGAGAAAGACGCCCGAGGCGATGACGTTCCCGCTGCCGCCGCGCAAGGTCGCGCCGGTTCCGGTCAGACTGAGCGCGCCGCCCGAGCTGATCGACGTGCCGACCATATGCACGCCGTCGCCCTGAACCAGACCAGGCGAACTCTGGACGACCGCGCCGTTGCCCTGAATGGCGATGCCGCCGCTCGCCGATCCGATGACCGGCACGATCGCGCCGCCGCCCGTACTGAGCGATGCCTGCACGATGTTCACGCCGTCGCCCGCGACGGAGCCGGCCGCGGTCGAGATTCCGGTCGCCACGGTCTGCACCGCGGGCCCATTGCCGTTGATCGAGATGCGGCCCGCCTGCGTCTGCAGCAGCGGCGTGTTCGTCGTGCTGACGGACGAGGCGGTCGTCGAGACGAGCGTCGGCACGATCTGCACGCCATAGCCCGTCACCGATCCGGTGCTGAGCGTCTGCACCGCCGCCGAAGCTGCGATGAAGATGCCCGCCCCGCTGACCGTGGCGCCGTTCGAGCTGGTTCCCGTGACGCTCGGCCCCTTTCCGGTGACAGAGACATTGCCGGAATCCGAAACGACGGACACGCCAACAGGCACGCTTCCACCCGCATTCGGCGCCATGCTCACGCCCGCGCCGGACAGCGTGCCGCCGGTCAGGTTCTGCACCGTGGTCGCACTGCCCGAGATCGAGACGTTGCCCGAGCCCGTATGCACGAGCGGCCCGGCGCCCGCGTTGAGCGCTTGCGGCCGGAACGAGACGCCCGCGCCGCTCACGTTGCCGGAAGCGGTGCCGATCGACATGCCGGTACCGGCGATGCTGACGTTGCCCGAGCCGGTCTGGATGACCGTATTGCTTTCGTTCAGGCGCGCCGTCGGCTGGATCAGTACGCCGCCGCCGCTCACGGTGCCCGTCGCGCTTTGCAGCACCGCCCCCGTGCCGGCGATGGACACGTTGCCCGACGTCGTGCTGAGCAGCGCGCTTCCCGGACCGAGCGCCAGCGGTACGAGCTCGACGCCGTAGGTTTCCGGCGGCGTCACCCCGCTTGCCTGAGTCGTGGGCGCGCTGCCGCTGATGTTGATGTTGCCCGATGTCGTGTGAAGGCTTCGCGCCCCGCTGATGACAACGCCCGCGGGCGCGCCGGCGCCGGCCTGCCCCGCGATGGAAATATCGCTGAAGGAGGTCGCGATGCTGGCTGAGTCGATGCTGACGGGCGCGAGCGGCGTGTTCGTCTGAAAGCCCAGCGACGGATTCTGGACGCCGAAGATCGTGGCCGGGACGTTGAGCGCGCCCTGCCCGTGGATCGTCACCGGGCCGCTCGCGAGACCGGCCGGTCCTTGCGGCACGGTCGTGTCGAGCGTCGAACCGGCGATGCCGACCGCCGCGCCGTCGAAGCTCGTCGCGGCCGCGGCCGTGCCGATGTCCGCCTCGCGCACGCCGATGTTCAGACTGCCGCCGTTGGTGCTGATCGACGCCCCGGAGAGGATGATGTTGCTCTGTCCCGTGCCGCCCTTGTTGGCGTCGAGCACGACGTTGAGCCTGCCGCTCGGGCCCTGCCCGCCCGCCGCGCCGCCGATGTTCCCGAGCACGGTAATGGAGCCGTTGGCGCTCAGGGTGAGCGTGGCGTCGCTGGAGGCGGCCGGCGCCGTTTTCGTGATGCTCGTCCCGCTCAGCATCGTGATGTCGCCGTTGAATGCGCCCGTGCCGGCCGAGCTCGTCGAAATGGTCACCGAGGCGCCCTGGTCCAGTTGCGACGTGATGGCGCTCGCCAGCACGTAGTTGTCGGACGCGCCCGGCGAGAAGACGACCGGCGTCGCGGTGACGAGCGCCGGAGCCGGCCCAGTGGCGAGCGTGAGATTCGGCGGCGTGGTGGTGCTGCTGGTCGTCGTGCTGATGCTCGACGGCGCCGTATTCACGATCTCGATGCTCGCCGGATCGAGCAGCCATTGCCCGCCGTGCCCCTTCGGCGCGCCGAGACGAATCCGCGCGCCATCCGTGTTCAGATACTCGCCGGACGTCTCCACGAGGCCGCCGTTGCCGCCCTGCGGCCCGCCGCGCGCGGAAAGCTCGCCATAGACGCGTGCCGCCTCCGTCCCGTACATCACGATGTTGCCGCCGTTGCCGGACACGAGCGCGTCGGCGCTCACGTGCGCGTTCGGGCTCATCCACAGCGCATCCGCGTTGGCGAGGTCCGTCGCCTTGCCCGCCGCGCCTCCGCCCACGCGCACGCGCCCGCCGCCCTGCGCACCGTCCGCGCGGATCTGCGCGCCGTCGTTCACGGCGACGTGATAGCCGGTCGCGTCGATGCGCCCGCCCGTGCCCGCATCGGGCGCGGTGGCGTCGAGCGTGCCGCCGATGTTGGTCACGCCCGTCGTGCCGCCATCGAGCACGATGCGCCCGTTGCGCGCCTCCACGCTGCGCGCGCGCACCGTGCCGGTCTGGTTGACCACGGCCGCCGTGGCCGCGTCGGCGGCGCGCACCGACATCACGATCTGGCCGCCGTCCGCTTCGAGCGTGCCCGCGTTGCTGACGAGCGCGTTCGCGACCTTGTCGTTGACCTTGAGCATCGTGAGGCCGTCGCCCGCGAAATCGAGCGTGATGTCGCTGCCCGCGCCGATCGCGATCTTGCCGAGCGTCGCGCTCACGTAGCCGCTGTTGTCGACCTGCGCGCCCAGCAAGGCGACCGCGCCGCCCGAGGACGCCGTGAGGTTCGCGCCGGCTTCGACCGACACTTTCGCGCCCGCCGCCGCGCCCTGGTTGAAGTGATACTTCCCGGCGAGAAATTCGTCGTTCGTGATGCCGAGCGTCGACGCGACGAGCGATCCCACGTTCACCGACGCGCCTTGCGCGAACACCACGCCCGCCGGATTCACGAGAAACACCTTGCCGTTCGCGTTGAGCTGCCCGGCGATGCGGCTCGCATCGCTGCCGACGACGCGGTTGAGCAGCACCGCCTGCGCCGACGGCTGCGAAATATCGACGCGCTCGCCGCTCTGAATCGAGAAGCCGTTCCAGTTGACGATGCCTTTTTGCGAGCCCTGGTTGATCGTCATCGAACTCGTGTTCGGCCGGCTGATCGTGACGTTGCCGCTTTGCACCTGCTCGCCGACCGGTAGCGCGAACGCACCCGGCGCCGCGACGACCACGAAAAGCGGCAACAGCGCGCTCGCCGTGAGATCGGCGCCTGCATGACGCGCGGCGCGCTTCACGAAACGGCGGATCGCACGATCCCACTCCCGGCGATGCCTGCGGGTCCGAAGAGAGGTGATGTCGCTCATGGCGAACTCCTTTGATTGCCGATCCGCTTGCGCTAGAACGATTTGGAGACCTGGACGTACACGCGCGGCACCTTGTCGTCGCCGGTCGTGTCGGGGCGCGTCGTGCGCCACGCGACGCTCGCATCGACGGTGATGCCGTATGGCCCGTTCCAGAACGCGCCGATGCCCGCGCCGCTGCGCGTGACGGTGTTCGCGCCTTGGCCCGGAATCGATTTCGCGTTGTAGCGGCCGACGCCGATATCGAAAAACGCCGACAGCGTCACCGAGGGAATCACCGCATAGCGAAGCTGCGCGGTCGCGATCAGCCCTTCGTCGACGACCGATTCCGACGGCGAATAGGCGCGCACCGCACGCGGCCCGCCGAGCGTGATGCGCGACGAGCTGTCGAGGTTCTGATTCGCCCATTGCCCCGACACGCCCAGAAAGAAGCTCGTGTTGCGCGTGATCGCGTTGAGGCGGTTCGCCTGCATGGTCAGGCGCACGCTGTTGCCTTGCGTGTGGCGCCCGAACGGACCCTGATCGATCGCTTCCGCGACCGCCGAATCGATGTTCAGATGCGCGAACGCCAGTTGCACGTCGGCGCTGTTGAAGCCGCCGCCGAGAAAACTGTCGCGGCTTTCGTACGACAGCCCGACGCTCGCCACATACAGCTTTTGCGGATTGTCGAAGCTGACGCTGTCGATCTTGTCGGTCAGCGAGCGATATTCCAGCGCGCCGCGCAGCAGCAGGTTCTGGCTGCGCGAGCGGATCAGCGGATGCGACACCGACGCGGTGACGACATCGGCATCGCCGTGCGCGTTCAGCGACGCGAACTGCTCGCCGAGGTAGTAGTACAGATGCGAATACGCAATGCCGACGCGCGTGCCGCTCGCGTCCACCGGGGCGTCGTAGCCGATGCGCCCGTACACCGTGTCGGCGCGCTCGGCGGCGAGCAGGTTGATGTCGAGGTTGTCGCCGATGCCGAACGGCGACGCGAGCCGCCCGAGCGCGCCGAGCCGCCAGCGTCCGGCGGGCGCGGAGCCGTAGTCGTCGGCGGACACGGCGAAGTTCCAGCGGCGCACCGGCTCGACCGTCACGCTCAGATCGACGGTGCCGGGCGTGCTGCCGGTTTCCAGCGCGGAACTCACGCGAATGCCCGGCAAATCCGAGAGCAGCAGCATCGTGCGTTCGAGCTCGCTCTGCCTGAGCGGCTTGCCGGGTTCGATCGCGGCGAGCCGCGCGCGCACCATCGATTCCTTGATGGGCGCGCCGGGCGCCATCGTCAGCCGGACGCGGCCGATCTTGCCTTCGAGCACGGTGAACGTGACATCGCCATTCGTGACGTCCTGCGGCGGAATCACGACCTGCGCGAGCGGAAAGCCGCGCTCGTGATACGCCTTCGCGATGCGCGCGCTCATCGCGTTGAGATCGTTGATCGAGACTTGCTGGCCGATCTTGTCGGCGACGAGCGGCAGCAGCGTGCCGGCGGGCAGCGTTTCGTTGCCCGCGAAAGCGATGTTCCGCAACACGAATTTCTTGCCCTCGGGCGCTTCCGGCGGCGCGGCGGGCGGCGCGGGCAGCGCGTTCGAACCGCCGGGCGGCGGCGCGGCGGTCGACGGACGCGGCTGCTCGTTGAGCAGCGTGCCCGCGCTCGGCACCTGCGCCGTGCCGGGCATCGGCACCTGCTGCGCCCACGCGCTCAACGCGCTCAACGCGCTCGCACAGGCGATGCCGGCGCCCGCCGCGCGCGCGAGCTGCCGCGAACGCGCCGTCGACCGTGCGGGAAACGATTCGGACTTGATGGCGTGGTTCACTTCAGCAATCCTCACCGATGATCAAAAACGCACGTCAGCGCGCGACCGAGAGCCGCCAGTTGCCCATCAGATCGAAGGGCGCCCAGTAGAACGGATGCGCGAACCGCTTGTCGGCGAGCACGGCGAGCTGCGCGTCGCGCATCGCGTCGATGGCTTCCGCGCCCTTCGTGAGCGAGCCGTAGAACGTGCGCATCGTGAGTGCGGTCGATTCATCGGCGACGGGCCACATCGACACGAGCAGCGCCGACGCGCCCGCGTAGAAAAACGCGCGCGTGAAGCCCATGATTTCGTCACCGCGCTCGATGCGTCCGAGCGCCGTTTCGCACGCCGACAAGGTGACGAGCGCGACCGAATCGAACTTCAGGTTGTAGATGTCTTGGGCGAGCATCGGATCGGGGCCGTCGGCGGGTTGCTTCGCGGGCGCGAGCAGCACGCGCGAATGCAGCGGATCGATGGTGTCGGCCTGCGCGTGCGTCGCCACGTGAACGATGCGGCCGGCGGGCGCGTTGTCGCTGAAAGTCTTGCGCGTGACATCGCCTTGCACGAAGGTTTCGCGCTGCGCGAACAGCGGGCCGATCGCGCGGACTTCGGCTTCGGCGCCGGGCAGATCGAATTCCGGCGCGATGCGCGGATTGCCGAACGCGACGAGATTGCTCGCGATGCGCTGCTGCCGCCGCACGAGTTGCACCGCGATGCTCGCCGAGGGCGCGAGCGCGAGCGCGTGCCGCTGAATCAGGAATCCCTGCGCATTCCTCAACGCCTGAAACGGCATGTAATGCAGCGCGCCGTTCGGCACGACGACGAGCCGCTCGTTCGCGCGCAGGCCGAGCGGCTGGATCAGCAGCGCATCGAGCTTCGCGCCGTACGTCAGCGCCTGGGGCCGTCCGCGGATGATCGACGTGCGGAAATCGCTGACGGCGAGCGTCATCTCCTTGCGCGGAATCGGCAGCGTGAAGCCCTGAATGCCGTCGCGGCGCACGACCCACGCGATCATCCGGTCCGGCAAGCCGTGATATTCGACGATCGCCTCGCCGGGCGCGAGCGCGCTCTTCACGTCGTCGAGCGAGAGCGCGCGGCCGTTGAGCTGCGTTTCGTCGACGTTCGTCGCGAGCCGGTTGCGCACGACATCGAGCAGCGCGCGGCTGCGGCTCTTTTCCGAGAGCGTCCAGGCGAGCGCATAGTCGCCGTCCTCGACGACGAGCGCGATCGTTTCCTCGAAGACCGTCTGGGTATCGGAGAACAGGCCGGTCTTGAACTCGTCGCTGCGAAAACGCGCGCGGATGGTTTCGGAGTCGTCGAGCGCGGTGAGCCACGCCTCGCGCGCCTTCTGGCGCTCGCCGAGCGCGAGGTACGCGCGGCCCATGCCTTCGTGCGCCCAGAGGTTGTCGTAGCTCGCGTCCGTGCCGCCTTTCGTCGCGCTCGCGGTGAAGGCGTCGAGCGCCGCCCGCGGCTGGTTTTCCGCGAGCAGCAGATTGCCTTCGATGCGCTTGTAGAGCGGCGCGAGCAAGGTTTCCTGCACGTTGCTCGTCTGCTCGAACGTGGCGCGCGCGCCCGCCGCGTCGCCGGTGGCGATCTGCGCGTTGGTGATCGAGAGCAGGACCATCGGCTTGTAACGCGGCGAGGCCGTCGCGAGCGCCGCGCGATATTCGGTCAGCGCGCCGGCCGCATCGCCGCGCCGCGCCGCGATATCGCCGAGCACCTTGTGCGCGGGCGCGAGCACTTGCTGGGGATTCTTCTCGCCCTGCGCGATGGCTTCCTTCGCGTAACGCTCGGCGTCGTCGAGATCGCCGGCGTAGCTGTAGGCGATCGCCAGATCGCGGCGCGACAAGGCGGCGAGGTTCGCGTTCTCCGTCTGCCGCGCGACGACGAGCGCCCGCGACGCCGCCTCGATGCTCTCGCGGAAATCGCCGCGCTCGGCCGCCGCGACGGACATGCTGCAGTACGCGTAGCCGTCGAGCTTGACCTGATCGCGCGCGAGCAGCAGCCGTCCTTCCTGCGACAGCGTCGCGATGGTTTCGGCATCGCGTACGCGGGCTTCGGCCTGGCGCGCGGCGGGCGTGAGGGCTTCGTCGCTCTGCGTGCCTTGCGGTTTCTGCACGTTCGGCGCGGTTCTCACGCCCGGCGTGCCTTGTCCACGCGCGCCCGGCGCGGCCAGCGCCAGCGCGCCCAGCGCCGCCAGCAGCGCGAGCGCCGTGCAAAGCCGCCTGGCCGCATCGCCGGCTGCAATACGGGCCGGCGCGATCCGTTCGATCGGTTTCACCAATGCGCTCCTCGAAGACCGTCGTCGTGCACCGGCGCAACCGGACAGCTCCGGCGCGGTGCCATCAGTAGACGAAACACCTCGACGGTTTTGAAAAGCGCGGCGGCTTCGTTCGTCTGTTGAAGTGTCCGAAGACACTCACGATCCGATGATGGCCATCTCACGTCTGTTCGCGCGTCTGTGCGCATCGCTCGTTTGTGCATGCGCGATCGGCGCGTGCAAGTCCCCGCCGCCGCCCGCGCCGACCATCGTGCGCATCAACGTGAATGCGCTCGACAGCGTCAATCCCGATCACGCGGGCCGGCCGTCGCCCGTTGTCGTGCGCGTGTACGAACTGAAGACGACCGCCGCCTTCGACAGCGCCGACTTCTTCACGCTCTACGGCAAGGAGCAGGCGACGCTCGGCGGCGATCTCAACGCGAAGAACGAATTCATGCTCAAGCCGGGCGACAGCCGCAGCGTCGAGCAGACGGTGCAGCCGGGCACGAAGTTCGTCGCGGTCGTCGCGGCGTATCGCGATATCGAGCGATCGCGCTGGCGCGTGAGCGCGCCCGTGCCGCCGAATCAGACGACGCTCCTGACCGTGCGCATCGACGCCGCCGACGTGTCCATCGCCGCGCAGCCCGCGCCGCCGGCATCGGGAAAGAAGAAGTGACGACGCGCCGGTTTGCAAATCCGCCGCGCTGAATCGTCCTTTGAGCATCGAGCCCAAGCGGACGCGAGGCACCATGACCTGGCACCAACGCATGATCTGGTCCGAGGGGCTGTTCCTCGAACCCCAGCATTTTCAGCAGCACGACCGCTTCATCGAGCATCTCGTGCGCTCGCACGCACGCGCGACCGAAGCGTGGTCGTGGGGCTGGGCCGCCGTGATGCTCGACGAGATCGCGCTCGGGCTCGGCAAGATCGCGCTCGCGTCCGCATTCGGCGTGCTGCCGGACGGCACCGCGTTCTCCTTTCCCGACGACTTCCCCGCGCCGCCGCCGCTCGACATTCCCGCCGGCACGCGCGATGAAATCGTGCTGCTCGCGCTGCCGCTCGCGCGCGCGGGCGCCAAGGAATTCGACGCCGACGGCGATGCCGCACAAAGCGCCGACGCACTGCGCTTTCGCACGACGGACACCTCGGTCGCCGACATCACGACGAGCACGGATCGCGTCGCGCAGATCCGCGTCGGCGCGCCGAATCTGCGGCTGATGCTCGCGCGCGACGCCACCGGCGCCTTCGCGACCATCGGCGTGACGCGCGTGCTGGAGCGGCGCGCGGACAATCGCGTGCTGCTCGATCCCGGCTACATCCCGCCGATGCTCCACGCGCACGCCGACCCGCGCCTCTTCGGGTACGCGCAGGAGCTCGCCGGGCTCGTGCATCAGCATGCGGACCGGCTCGCGAGCCGGCTGGCGAATCCGGGGCGCGGCGGCGTCGCGGAAATCGCCGATTTCCTGCTGCTTCAGACGCTCAACCGCTTCGAGCCGCAGTACGCGCATCTGCTGCAGGTGCCGCTGCTGCATCCCGAACGCCTGTATCAGACGACGCTCGCGCTCGCCGGCGATCTCGCCGCGTTCGACGAGCGCCGCCGCGTGCTCGCCTATCCGCCGTATCGGCACGACGATCTCGCCGCGTCGTTCGAGCCGCTGATGCGCGACGTGCGGCAACTGATCGGCATCGTGCGCGAACCGGATGCCGTCGCCATCGAGTTGCAAAGCCGCAAGCCGGGCGTGCGCGTCGCGCTCATCAACGATCCGGAGCTCGTGAAGCACGCCGGCTTCGTGCTCGCCGCGAACGCGCAGATGCCGGGCGAAGCGCTGCGCACGCGCTTCCCGACGCAGGTCAAGATCGCGCCCGCCGAAAAGCTGCGCGATCTCGTCAATCTCGCGCTGCCGGGCATCGGATTGCGCGCGATGCCGGTCGCGCCGCGCCAGATTCCGTTTCACGCGGGCTTTTCGTACTTCGAACTGGATCGCGGCGGCGAGCTGTGGAAGGAGCTGGAGCAGACCGGCAATCTGGCGATGTATATCGCCGGCGACTTTCCCGCGCTCGAACTCGAATTCTGGGCGATCCGTCATTGAGCGGCGGGCTTAACGGGGCGACGGCACGACATGACGAACGACGACGATCCTTTCGCAGGCTTCGAATCCGATCAGACGATGATCAAGCCCAATCCCGGCGCGCGACGGCGTGCCGCGGCCAGCGGCGGCACGGAGGGCGCGCGTGCGCCGGCGGGCGCGGCGGCTTCGCCGTCCGGTTTCGATCAGCGCGGGTTCGACGCGGCCTTCGCGGGCGGCGGCGCGGTCAATCCGCTCGTCGCGGCCTGCGCGCCGCTGTTGCAGCTCGCGCCGCGCATCCGCGCGATGAGCGCCTGCGCCGATCCCGCCGCGCTGCACGCGTGGCTCGCGGCGGGCGTGCGCCGCTTCGAGGACGAGGCGCGCGCGCACGGCATCGCGGCGGATCAGGTGACGGCGGCGCGCTACATCGTCTGCACGATGCTCGACGAAGCCGCGTCCGGCACGCCGTGGGGCGCGGGCGTGTGGGCGCGGCAAAGCCTGCTCGTCACGTTTCACAACGAAGCGTGGGGCGGCGAGAAGGTCTTTCAACTGCTCGCGCGGCTCGCGCAGAAACCGGCGCAGCATCTGCATCTGCTGGAACTGGCGAGCATGGTGCTCGCGCTCGGCTTCGAGGGGCGCTATCGCGTGGCGGCGCAAGGCAGACAGACGCTCGAGGCGATCCGCGCGCGGCTTTATCAGCTGATCCGCAAGGAGCGCGGCGAACCGGAGCGCGCGCTGTCGCCGCACTGGGAAGGCGTGCCGACGGCGCGGCGGCGCACGACCGACGTTTTGCCGGTGTGGGTCGTCGGCGCGTTCGCGCTGTTGCTGCTCGCCGCCGCCTGGCTCGCGATGAGCTTCCAGCTCGGCCGCCTGTCCGATCCGGCGTTCGACACGCTCGCGTCGATCCGCGCGGGCGCGCAACGGCCGCTCGTCGTCACGCAGGCGGCGCGGCCGCGTCTGGCCGAATTCCTCGCGCAGGACATTCGCGATGGCCTCGTCGCCGTGGATGACCGCGTCGACCGCTCCGTCATCACGCTGCATGGCGACAACGTCTTTCGCGCGGGCAGCGCTGAAATCGGCGGGCAGACGCGGCCGCTGATCGAGCGCATCGCGGCAGCGCTGAAGGCCGTGCCGGGCAAGGTGCTCGTGACGGGTCACACCGACGACCGGCCGATCCGCTCGGCGCGCTTTCCGTCGAACTGGGAGCTTTCGCAGGAACGCGCGGCGAACGTGCGCGATCTGCTCGCCGCGACCGTCGGACCCGAACGCCTGAAGTCGGAAGGCAAAGGCGACGCCGATCCCGTCGCGCCGAACGATTCGCCCGCCGGGCGCGCGCGCAACCGCCGCGTCGAGGTGACGCTCTTCGCGAAGCCGGGAAGCTGACATGAAAAAAATCTTCGCGATCCTGTTTCATCCGGTGCTGCTGCTGATCGTCGGCTTGCTGCTGATTGCCGGCGCGATCTGGATCGCCGGGCCGCTTCTGTCGTTCGCGCGCACGTATCCGCTCGAATCGACGACGGCGCGCTTCATCGCGATCGGCTGCGTCGCGCTGCTGCTCGTGTTGCGGCACCTCTGGGCGGCGTGGCGCGCGCGGCGCACGCAGGCGGTGCTGTCGGCGGGACTGGCCGCGCCTGCCGGCATCCCGCTTCGCGCGAGCGCGCCGCCAAGCGCCGGCGACGCCGAAGTCGCGACGCTCGGCAAGCGTTTCGACGAAGCGCTCGCCGTGCTCCGCGACGCGCGCATCACCGCGTCCGGCAGAAAACCCGGCTGGCGCGACTGGGTGACGCTCTCGGGCCGGCAATATCTGTATCAGTTGCCGTGGTACATGTTTATCGGCGCGCCGGGCGCGGGCAAGACCACGGCGCTCGTGCATTCGGGCTTGCGCTTTCCGCTCGCCGAGCGCTTCGGCACCGACCGGATTCGCGGCGTCGGCGGCACGCGCAATTGCGACTGGTGGTTCACCGACGACGCCGTGCTCATCGACACGGCCGGCCGCTACACGACGCACGAAAGCGACCGCGACACCGATCAGACCGCGTGGCAAGGCTTTCTCGCGCTCCTGAAAAAGACGCGCCCGCGCCAGCCGATCAACGGCGTGCTGCTGACGCTCGCCGTCCCCGATCTGCTCGCCGCGACGCCCGCGAGCACGGACGAGACGGCATCGATCCTGCGCGCCCGCTTGCGCGAATTGACGAAGGCGTTCGGCACGCGTTTTCCGGTCTACGTGCTGGTCACGAAGACGGATCTGCTCGCGGGATTCACCGAATTTTTCGCGGACATGCCGAAGGACGAGCGCGCGCAGGTCTTCGGCTTCACGTTTCCCTTCGATCCGAAACACACGCTCGCCGATGCGGATTTCCGCGCGCGCGTCGATGCCGAACTGGATGCGCTCGAAGCGCGTCTCGTCGCGCGCCTGCCCGATCGTCTGAATGCCGAGAGCGGGCTGGCGCAGCGCGCGGCGATCATGGGATTTCCGCAGCAGTTCGCGGCGGCGAAACCGCTGCTCGCCGAAGCCTTGCACGCGACGTTCGTGCAGTCGAAACACGAGGACATGCCGCTGCTGCGCGGCGTCTATTTCACGAGCGGCACGCAGGAAGGCACGCCGATCGACCGCGTGCTCGGCTCGCTTGCGCGCGCGTTCGGCATCGAGCGCGGCGTGCAGCCGCCGCGTCCGTCGAGCGGGCGCAGCTACTTCATCGAGCGGCTGCTGACGCAGGTCGTGTTCGCGGAACAAGGGCTCGCCGGATCGAACCTGCAATGGGCGCGCAGGCGTCATCTGTGGCGGCTCGGCGCGTATGCGGCGATCGCGGCCGTGACGGCGGGCGTGCTCGCGCTCTGGGGCACGAGCTATCTGCGCAATCGCGCGTATGTCGCGAACGTCGAGCAGACCGCGCATGCGGCGAAGGAAGCCGTCGCGGGGACATCGGCGGCGGGAACGCAGCTCGTCGCGCTGTTACCGCTGCTCTCGGCGGTCCGCCATCTCGCCTCGACGCCGCAGGTCGATGCCGCGCATCCGCCCGTCGCGATGCAATTTGGCCTGTGGCAAGGCGCGAAGCTCGACGCCGCCGCGACCGGCGCTTACGAGCGCCTCCTGACCGATCTGTTCCTGCCGAAGCTCGCGGCGCGCATCGAGGAACAGGCGCGCAGCGCGAGCCCCGCGAACGCCGGCTACGCGTACGAAGCCCTTAAGGCGTATCTGATGCTGAACCAGCCCGACCATCAGGATGCCGATGCGCTCAAGGCGTGGATTCTCACCGACTGGGAGCGCTCGCTGCCGCGCGACATCGGCAACGAGGAACGCGCCGCGCTCGCCGGTCATCTCGATGCGCTCTTCGCGCGCGGCCTCGTGCATCCGAATCTGCCGTTCGACGAGCGCCTCGTCGCGCATTTGCGCGCGATGCTCGCCGGGAGCACGCTCGCCCAGCGCGTGTATGGGCGCGTGAAGCAGCAAGGCGCAGGGGCGGACTATCCGGAGTTCACCGTCGCGCATGCGGGCGGGCCGAATGCATCGCTCGTCTTCACGCGTGCGAGCGGCGCGCCGCTCACGCGCGGCGTGCCCGGCCTCTATTCGTTCGACGGCTATCACAAGGCGTTTCTGAAAGCCGTCGATGACACCGCCGCGCAGCTCGCCGCCGAAGAACCGTGGGTGCTCGGCATCCGCGATCAGAGCGGCCTGCCGCAAGGCGATCCGGCCGCGATGCAACGTCTCACCGAAGACGTGCGGCTCCTGTACTTGCAGGATTACGCGCGCATCTGGACGGAATTCCTGAACGATATCCGCATCGTGCATGCGGACTCGCTGTCGCAATCGACGCAGATCGCGCGCATTCTCTCCGCGCCCGATTCGCCGCTCGCCGCGCTCTCGAAGGCGGCGTCGCGCGAAACGACGCTCGGCGCGAAGCCCGAAGCCGAGACGACCGTCGTGGATCGCGCGAACGACAAGATCGGCGCGGCGCGCGACAAGCTGCTGAAGGTCATCCGCGGGCCCGATCCGACGCAAATCGCCACCGTCGCGCCGGGCGCGCAGCTCGAAAGCATCGTCGATGACCGGTTCACCGGACTGCGCGCGCTCGTCACGAGTCCGGGCGCGGGCCAGGCCGCGCCGATCGCGCAGACGCTCGCCGTCATCAACGACGTCTACACGTATCTCAGCGCCACCGACGAAGCCCTGCAGCAAAAGACCGCGCCGCCGCCGTCGGACGCGCCCGCGAAGCTGCGCTCGCTCGCGCCGCGCATGCCCGAGCCGATCCGCACCGCGCTGCTCGATCTCGGCAGCCAGGGCGCGGGGCAGGCGCAGCAGGCGCGGCGCGTGAATCTGTCGGCGGATCTGAAGGAATCGATTTCGTCCTTCTGCAATCGCGCGGTGAGCGGGCGTTATCCGTTCGATCCGGATTCCGGGCGCGACGTGCTGCCCGAGGATTTCGGCACGCTGTTCGCGCCGGGCGGCAAGTTCGACGACTTCTTCCAGAAGAACCTCGCGCCCGACGTCGACGTGTCCGCGAAGCCGTGGGCGTTCAAGAAGTCGGATTCGTCGGCGTCGCAGATCAGCCCGTCCGGGCTCGCGCAGTTCGAGCGCGCCGCGACGATCCGCGGCGTGTTCTTCCGCGGCGGCGGCAAGACGCCCGCGCTCGCATTGCAGTTCAAGCCGCTCGACATGGACCCGACGATCCTCTCCTTCACGCTCGACGTCGACGGGCAAGTGCTCACCTACGCGCACGGCCCGCAGATCGCCACCGCGATCCAATGGCCCGGCACGCGCGGTTCGGGACGCGTGAGCCTGCAACTGACGCCGCCGCCCACGAGCGGCGCGCGCAATCTCGTATTCGAAGGACCGTGGGCGCTCTTTCGCATGTTCGACCGGCTCGACGTGCAGCCGACCGAACAGCCGGAGCGCTTCATCGTCACGTTCGATGTCGAAGGGCGCAAGACGCGCTTCGAAGTGACGGCGAACAGCGTCGAGAATCCGTTCCGGCTCGCGGATCTGCGCGCATTTTCCTGTCCGGAGCGGCTATGAGCGATGCGGACGGCGTGGCGCTGGCCGGCGACGGCGCGGCGATCGCGGGCTGGTACGGCAAGCTGCCCTCGCTCGGCGATTTCGCGGCGCGGCGCCTTTCGGACGCGTTCGTCGCGCCGTGGGACGCGTGGCTCGCGCAGCGCGTCGCCGAAACGCAGCTCGCGCTCGGCGACGAATGGCTCGCACGCTATCTCACGTGTCCGGTGTGGCGCTTCTTCGCGATGCCGGGTGCGATCGCGCCGACGCTCGGGGCGTGCTGGACGGGCGTCGTGATGGCGTCGGTGGATCGTGTCGGAAGGCATTTCCCGTTGACGATCGCGGCGTCGATGCCGGCGGCGCCATCGACGGGAAACGAAGTCGCCGCGCTCTGGCAATGGCTTTCGGCGATCGAAGACGTGGCGCTCGCCGCGCTCGATTTCGATCACAGCATCGAGCGGCTCGACGCGCAGCTCGCGACGCTGCCGGTACCGCAGCCGCAGCCGGCGTACGCGGGCACGCGCGCCGCCGTGTTGCAGGAACCGTGGATCGTGCAGTCGGCGGCCACGCTCCCCGGCGCGCTCGCGCGCACGCTCGCGCCGGTCTGGCAGACGGAGGTCTACGGCATGAGCATGTGGACATCGGCGCAGACGCCGCCTCATCCAGAAAATGCGGACGTTGGCGGAGCAGAACGGAATCCGCCGCCGCGGCCGTTCACCATCTGGCCCGTGTACGGCCTGCCCGACACGGCGCTCTTCACCACCCTGCTGCGGGACTGCGGATCATGAATGCGACGGGCAGGCTACCGGGCGAGGACGACAGCACGACCAGCGGCAGCACGACTGGCAACGGCGGCAAGACCGAAACCAATCCCGGCGATGGCGACGAGGACAAGACGGTGATCGTCGGCGGCGGCGCGCGGGTGCCTTCATCGGCGATGCCGGGCATGAGCGCGCACGACGCCCCGCCGATGCACAACGTCCTGCCGCCCGGCACGCGCCTCGGCGAATTCGAGATCGTGCGGCTCATCGGCGAAGGCGGCTTCGGTATCGTCTATCTCGCGTTCGACACGTCGCTCGACCGCTATGTCGCGGTGAAGGAATACATGCCGGCGGCGCTCGCGTCGCGCGTCGGCGTGACGCAGGTTCAGGTCAAGTCCGAGCGCTACGAGCCGACGTTCCGCGCGGGCCTCAAGAGCTTCATCAATGACGAGGCACGGCTGCTCGCGCGCTTCGATCATCAATCGCTGGTGAAGGTGTACCGCTTCTGGGAAGCCAACGGCACCGCCTACATGGCGATGCCCTACTACAAGGGCGTGACGCTGAAAGACACGCTCAGGGCGATGAAAAAGCCGCCCGACGAAGCCTGGCTGCGCGCGCTGCTCACGCCGCTTCTCGATGCGCTTTCGGTGCTGCACGCGTCCGACTGTTTTCATCGCGATATCGCGCCGGACAACATCATCTTGCTGGAGGGAAGCCATCGGCCGGTGCTGCTCGATTTCGGCGCGGCGCGGCGCGTGATCGGCGACATGACGCAGGCGCTCACCGTGATCCTGAAGCCGGGCTATGCGCCGATCGAGCAATACGCCGAAGTGCCGTCGATGCGGCAAGGACCGTGGACCGATCACTATGCGCTCGCCGCGCTCGTGTACTTCGCGGTGACCGGCAAGACGCCGCCGCCGTCCGTCGGGCGCGTGGTGAAGGACAGCTATCAGCCGCTCGCGAAGCTGGCGGCGGGCCGCTATTCGGATCGCTTCCTCAAGGCGATCGATCATGGGCTCGCGGTGTCGCCCGCGCATCGGCCGCAGACGGACCGGCAGTTCGCGGCCGAACTCGGCATCTCGCTCGACGACGCGCCGCAGGCGCACGGCAAGGCCCGCGCGGGCGCGCTGGCGGGGCGGCGGCGCATCGGCTGGGCGCTCGGCGCGGCGTGCGTGCTCGCGGTGGCGGCCACGGCCGGATGGTTCGCGCCGCGGTTCACGTCGCATGGAACGTCCGCTGGCCGCGCCGCGAGTGCGCCAGTCGTGGCATCGGCGCCGGCTTCCGCCGTCGTCGTGGCGTCGGCGGTGGCGCCCGAGGCGGCATCGGCGGTCGCGCAGCCTGCGCCGCCCGCGCTGCCGCCGTTCACGCCGGACGGCGAATTCGCGCGCATCGTGTCGCTCGCGGATGCATCGTTCGATGTCAAGGTCGAGGTGCCGCTCGCGCGCGCCGTCGTCGACAAGGATTTGCTGCGTTTCGCGCTCACGAGCAATCGCGATGGCTACGTGTACGTGTTCGTCGTCGATCCGGCGAAGCAGTATCTGCAATTGTTTCCGAACGCGCTCGACCGCGATAACCGCATCGGCAAGAAGAAGCGTCTCGTGCTGCCGCGTCCGGGCTGGCCGATGCAGGCGGGCGAACCGGTCGGCGAGAATCATTTCGTCGTGATCGTGTCCGCCGCGCCGCGCGACTTTCCCGCGCTCGATCTCGCGCACGACGCCGTCTTCGCCAGTCTCTCGCCCGATGCGCAGAACGCGGCGGCGGCGCAGCGCACGCTCACCGCATCGCCGTTCGCGGGCGTGCCGTCGTGCGGCGAAAAGGCGTCCGTCTGCCCCGTCGCGTACGGCGCGGCGACATTCAAAATCGATGTCGTCCGTTCGTCTAGATAGATGAACGAAATCCGGAGACCACGCCGTTGGCTCCGGTGGCGAGACGAGGGCACCATGGCAACACCAACCAGGCCGCTGTCGAATCCATGCGCGGCAACGCGTTTGCGCACCGCATTTACTACGCTTGCCGCGTTCGTGGCCGTGGCGCTCGCCGGATGCGCGGGCACGCCGCCCGCGCCCGCCGCGCGAGACGATCAGTCCGCGCCGGCGACATCTTCATCGAACGACGACGACGCCCGCATGGTCAGCGCGACGGGCTCTGAACCGGGCATCGCGAATCCGTTGCCGGCGAGCCCGTCTGCAACGGTCAGCGCAAGCGCGACGCCTTTCGCAACGAAGAACGCGCTCTACACGCCCGTGCCGTTTTCGAGCCTGCCGGGCTGGGGCGCGGACAACGTCGCCGAATCCTGGGACGCGTTCCGGCGCAGTTGCGGCGTGCTGGGCGGCAAGCCGGGCTGGGCCGCGCCGTGCGCCGCGTCGCGCACGATCGATGCCGCGAACAGCGCCGCCATCCGCCGCTTCTTTGAGGACAACTTCACGGTCTATCAGATCCGCAACGTCGATAAATCCGCGCGCGGCGTGCTGACCGGTTATTACGAGCCGATCCTCAAAGGCAGCCGCGAGCGGCGTCCGCCGTTCGTCTATCCCGTCTACGGCGTGCCGACCGACATGCTGTTCCTCGACGCGCGGCGGCTGCCGCCGGGCGCGCGCGGCACGCCGGTTCCGGCGCGCATCGAAGGCCGCAACGTGGTGCCGCTCACGACCGTTTCGATGAGCGGCAAAACGTATACGCTGCGCATCGGCGATTCGATGCCGGACATCCGCGACAAGAAGCTGAGGCTGCGCCGCGACGGCGCGGACATCGTGCCCTACTACTCGCGCGCGGAGATCGAGCGCGGTCTGAGCCGCGCGCCCGTGCTCGCCTATGTGGAAGACCCCGCGATGCTCTATGCTATGCAATTACAGGGTGCCGGAAAGGTCGTGTTACCGGACGGCAAGACCGTCATCCGGCTCGCCTATGCGGAGCAGAACGGTTTCGCGTTCAACCCGCCTGTCGCCAGTGCTGGAACGAAGGGCCGCAAGGTTCTGGTGCGGGGCGTCGAGATCGACCTGGAAGAAGGCACCGTGGGCACTCAGAACACACAGAACGATATCGGCGGCGCCGCGTCCGACGATGCCCCTCAGTCCTCACTGTTGCGCGGCGCCCAGGACCTGCCCGCCGGCAACGCGGACGCCGCGCCCGAATCGCAACTCTTGCGCGGCTTCAATCTCACGAAGAGCGCCGCCGCCGCGCATCCTGCGCGCGTGAGTGCGTCGTCGGCTTCGGTCATGCCGTCGACGAAAGCCGAAACGCCATCGCTCGCGAGCGCGCCGCCGATCAGCTATACGTTCGCCGCATCCGATCCGAGCTACGTGTTCTTCCGCACGATCCCCGATTCGCCCGCCGGTCCCATCGGGGCGCTCGGCGTGCCGCTTTCCGCGGGACGCTCGGCCGCCATCGATCCGCGCACGACGCCGCTCGGCGCGCCGGTTTTCATCAACGCGAGCGAGGGCGCGGGTTCGTCCGTCACGCGTCTTCTGATGGCGCAGGACGCGGGCGGCGCGATACGCGGCGCGGTGCGCGCCGACTACTTTTTCGGCACCGGGCCGCAAGCGCAACAGCAGGCGAGCCGGATGAAGCAGCCCGCGCAGATGTGGGTGCTGCTGCCCAAGGGACTGCGGATTTCGGCGAAGGAAAGCGGCGTGCGCGTGCGAGGCGGCCCGATGATGCCGAGCGCCGATTGCGTCGTGAGCGATCCGGATCTGTGCGTCGACGAAACACGATGAGAACGCGCGCCAGCGGGAGAAAACATGAGGTTTCTCGTCGCCGATGATCACGAACTGATCCGCCAGGCCGTCAAGTCGCTGCTGCGTGGAATCGATCCCGAGGCGCAGTTCGACGAAGCCGACAACTGGGACACGCTCGCCGCCGCCGCGCGCCCGGAAGCGAATCACGATCTCGCGATCGTCGATCTGCATATGTCCGGCATGGAAAGCGCGGCGTCGCTGACGGCGCTCCTGAAGGCGAATCCCGCGTTGCCGCTCGTGGTGCTGTCGGCGGAAGAATCCGTCGATGAAATGCGCGCCGTGCTCGCCGCCGGCGCGCTCGGTTTCGTGCCGAAGCGCGAACCCGCCAACGTGATGGTGAAAGCGATCGAGCTGGTGCTGTCCGGCGGCGCGTATGTGCCGATCGAAGCGCTGAGTCTCATCGATCCGACGCCCGCGCGGCTCGCCCGTCAGAGCGCCGCCGAGCGTCCGCGCCCGGTGATGAACATGTCGGCGGCGCCGCTCGCGCCGCATCATCTTCATTTGATGGAAAACCTCTCGCCGCGTCAGCGCGAAATCATGCGGCTCGTGCATCGCGGCTGCACGAACAAGATGATCGCGCGCGAGCTGCAAGTGGCCGAAGGCACCGTGAAGGTCCATCTTTCCGTGATCTTCCGGGCGCTGGGCGTGCACAACCGGTCGTCGGCGATCGCGCTCATCAACGGCTGGCTGCAAGGCGGGCGCACGCTCTGAATCCGATTCACACGATGCGCCTCGCTCAGGCCGCTTCGTCCTGGCCGCGCGGCTGCAGCAGCACGTCGAGCGTGCGGCGCAGGCGCGTCGGCGTCACGGGCTTGTAGAGGATCGGCACGCCATCGGCCGCGAGCGCCGCCAGTCCGGGCGACGCCATGTCGCCCGTGATCAGCACGCTCGCCGGCTCGCCGTGCCCGCGCCGCCGCAACGCTTCGCGCACCGCCTGAAGCACCTCGGCGCCGGTTTCGTGCCGATCGATCTGGTAATCGCAGAGCAGCGCGTCGGGCACGAAGCCATCGGAAATCGCGCGCACGGCGGCGAGCTCGTCGCGGCAGCCGCGCACGATGCAGCCCCAGCGCGTCAAGAGCGCGCCGAGCGCGTCGAGGTTCGCGGGATCGTCGTCGACGCAAAGCACGCGGCGTCCTTCGATGCATCCGCCGACCGCCAGCGGCGCACACAGGCTCGCACTGACGAGGCTCGCATCGCCGAAGCGCACCGGCACGCGAATCGTCGTGCCGCGGCCCGGCTCGGAGCGCAGTATCGGCTCTTCGCCGAGCAGACGTGTGAGACGGCGCACCGTCGCCAGTCCGAGTCCGTGGCCCTGGCGCGCGGCATGCGGCGGCAGCGGCGCCTGATAGAACTCTTCGAAGACGAACGCATGCTCGCGCGGCTCGATGCCGATGCCCGAATCGCGCACTTCGACATGACCACGCGCCGGGTCGCAGCCATGCCGCACGCCAATCCAGATCGAGCCGCGCTCGGTGTAGCGCACCGCATTCGACACCAGATTGGCGATGATGCGTTCGAGCAGAACCGGATCCGTGAACGCGATGCATTGCGTCGGCGCGATGCGCAGCGCCAGTCCTTTCGCGGCGGCGGCGGGCCGGAACTGCCGCTCGATGCGCGCGAGCAATTCGGCAAGCGGGAAGTGCTGCGGCATGACCTGCGTCACGCCGCTTTCGATGCGCGCGAGGTCGAGCACCTGATTGAAGAGCTGATTGAGCGCTTCGACATTGGCGATGATGTGCTGCGCCGATTCATCACGTTCCTGCGCGCTCGCGCCGCCATCGCTCAATGCCTGCGCGAGCAGTCCGATCGCGTGCAGCGGTTGACGCAGATCATGACTCGCCGCCGCGAAGAAGCGTGTCTTCGCGAGACTCGCCTCCTCGATCACGCTTTTCTGGAGCGCGATGGTTTCGGCCTGCCTTTGCTGATGCACGCGCGCCTCCACGATGCCGCGAAACAGCTCGCGATACTGCGATCCGAACACGTGAACGGCGGTGACGAACACCGCGAGCACGACGCCCAGTTCGAAGCGGCCGTCCCCGGGCCACGCGAGGCTCATGACCGTGACGGGCAGAAGCAGGGTCAGCACCGCGCCCGACAGATTGAGCAGGCTCAGTCCGTTCGACACATAAGCGAGCGCGGCCAGCGTGACGAGCAACACCGCCTGCGCGGCGACGAACGGCGCGGACTCGCTCTGGAACGCGAAGCAGATGGCGATGCCGGGCGCCGCATGCAGCAGCACGTTTCTCAGCGCATGCAGTCGAATCCAGCGGCGGGCATCGAAACGAAGCGGATCGCGCCGCCGCCACGCCCACAGACAGATTGCGAAACAGTTCGCAATCCCATAGAAGATCAGGCACCAGAACACGGGCCGCCCGACATGCGAGTCCGGCAGACAGGACGTGCTCAGAAGCGCAACGGAACATGCGTGCGCGATGAAAGCACCCGGGTCCGCCGCGTAGAGCGCGCTCGCGAGATCCTCGTCGATCTCGCCCTGCTCACGATCGCCATGCATCTGTCATCCCCTTATTGCGTCGATTGCTTCGGGTGACGTCACGCATCGGGCGGACGTTGCGAACCTGCGGCAACCCAACTGCCGCGCGATTCCCTGGTCGCCTGCCTGACCGGTTTACCCAAAAGTTTAGTCAACGGATATGACTAATTCCATATTGGTCCTTCCATACGAGAAATCCATACTCAAGACGTTGCCACCTATTCGAGGGGATTGACAACGTGGAGACCTTGACCATAAATCCCGTCTGCGAGACGGGCGCGCCTTCGATGCTCACCGACCTGTGGCGCAGGCGCACGCAACTGTCGCAGGACGAAATGGCGTCCATCTACACGCTCGTGAAAGGCGCATTGCGCAGCTATCACCCGCCGGAGCTGCAATCGCTCAAGGAGGACAAGGAAGAACTCGTCGCGCAGTTCATCTATTCGAAAGTGCTGCGGCTCGAACCCGGACACGGCGAATCGCATTCGGGCGAGCAGAGCGCGCCATCGAGCGGTTATGCGGTATGCGCGTACTTCCGGCGCTTTCTGATCGATTGCCTGCGCAGCGCGAGTTATCAGCGCGATGTGTCGATGGAGCTCGACGGCATCGTCGCCCAGGTCGATGAGCACGCGCACGCCGTCGACGATCCGGTCGAGTCCGTGCTGCTGCAATACGGTCTCGACGAAGCGCGCGTGCGGGGCCGTGCGCGCGAGTTCATCGACCATCTCGACAAGTACGAGCAGCTCGTGCTCGCGGGCACGCTCGGCTGGTGTTCGGCCGGCAAGGGCGGCCTCTTCGGGCTGGCGACGCGGCATCACATCCCTTCGTATCACTATCGGGCGATGCGGCTCGGCGTCACGTTGAAGAAGTCGGCGCACAGCGCGGACTTCGCCGCGACGAAGATCGGCCGATGGATCAGCGGTGTGCTCGGCATCGCGATCGTCGCGGAGAATCAGGCGGTCATCCTGCTGGTGCTGAATCTGCTCGCGGTGGAGTCGAGTCAGACCGTGCCTTCGTGAACGGGCCTTCGGAACAACGGCGCGCCGGTCAGCCGGAGACGACGCGGCCCGCGACGGTCCGCATGAACTGATCGGCGGGCATCGGTTTGCCTAGGTGAAAGCCCTGCAGGTATCGCAGCCGAAGTGGCCGAGAAACGCCTGCTGCCCGGCGGTTTCGACGCCCTGCACGACCACGCGCAGAACTAGCGTGCGGCCAAGCGTGATGATCGCCGCGTCTGCAACCGCGATGACCGATGAGGCCTGAGAACGATTAACCAGTCGCCCGCGCGCCCCGCCAGATCTGACATTGCTGCCGGACGACTTCATGCAGCGAGTCATGCGCGCCGTAGACGCGGCGTAACCAGTCGGCATCGCTCAGGCCGGACGTTACGCTGTGCCTGATGAGATGAAGGCCCTCTTCCGCGCCCAGAACTTGCGCGTGACTCGAGATAGCGTCCAGCGTTTCGACGATCTCGCTGCGGATCGAACCACGCTGGCCCGTCTCGGGATTCACGCAGGTTCCGTCCAGACCGAAGCGACACGCCATGAACCGGTTCGTCCGATAGACTTCATAATCCCGCTCGCTGAGGCGCGCGGGTTTGCCCATCAGCAGATAGCGCGAAAGCGCCTGGATATAGGCTGCGATTGCCGCGGCCCATTCGACTCGAAGCGGCGTATCCATGACACGAACTTCGATCGTGCCGTATCCCGGACTCGGACGAATATCCCAGTAGAAGTCCTTCAGACTGTTGACGAGCCCCGTGTTCGTCATGCGATCGAAGTACTGCTCGAAATCGGACCATCTCGTCACGAAAGGCGCCTGCCCGGCCAAAGGAAACGGCGCGACCGAATTGAGCCTGGCGCACTGAAACTGCGTGTCGCTCCCTTGTACGAAAGGAGAAGACGCAGCCAATGCGATGAAGTGCGGCACGTAACGGGAAAGCGAATGCAGCAGAACGAGCGCCGAGTCGGCATCGGGACAGCCAACGTGCACGTGCTGGCCGAAGATCGTGAACTGCTGATACAGCGCGCCGTACAGCCCCATGAGGTACTCGGAGCGTTCGCGTCCGTCCGAACGCTGGTCGAACCAGTTCTGGAAGAAGTTGGTCCCGCCGCCGCATACGCCGACATTCAGAAAATCAGCGGCGTCTACCAGCGTATCGCGAAGAATCTGCAACTCGCTTCGCGCCTGATCGAAGCTTTTGCATACGCCAGTGGACAACTCGATCATTCCTTCCGTCGTCTCCGGATTGATCGCACCCGCGAAGCTCTTTTCCTTAACCCGGCTCAATAGCTCCGTTGTCGCCTTCGTCAGATTGTAGTCGTGCGTATTGACGACCTGAATCTCGAGTTCGACTCCAATCGTGAACGAATCTGAAGATGCGAATGGCTGCAGCATGAGAGGGTCCTCGTGCACGGAAGATGAAGATCAGAAGCAGCGTGACCATTCTACGCATCCTGGCTCGCGAGGAAGATGGGATTGCGCATCCGGTGCTCATGCAGATCGGCAGGCGGGAAAATCTACAGGAGCGGGCCGATCTTCTACGGCCTGTCAAATTTCGTCCTCCCGTTCGGTCTGCAATTCGACGCGGCCGAAAATGTCGTGACGATGCCGGATCTGGACCTCCCCCGACGCAGCCAGCGCTGCTCGCCATCGTTTGAAACGAACAACCGCTTCTGGAAAGCTGGAACCTATGACGAACCTCAAAGAGAGATATTTCGTTCGATTCTGGTCGCCTTTGTCCGCTGTCGTGGCCGCGGGCATCATGTCGACCTTGTACTTCGGCATCACCGGCACGTTCTGGGCCGTGACGGGCGAGTTCACGCGCTGGGGCGGGCATCTGCTGCAGTTCGCGGGCTTTCATCCCGAGAACTGGGCCTATTTCAAGGTCATCGGGCTGCAGGGCGCGCCGTGGAACCGGATCGACGGAATGATGGTCATCGGCATGTTCGCCGGCAGCCTCGCCGCCGCGCTGTGGGCGCGCAACGTCAAGCTGCGGTTTCCGCGCAGGAAGCGGCGCATCGCGCAAGCGCTGATCGGCGGTGCGATCGCCGGATTCGGTGCGCGGCTCGCGATGGGCTGCAATCTCGCGGCCTTCTTCACGGGCATTCCGCAGTTCTCGCTGCATGCGTGGCTGTTCGCGCTGTCCACCGTGATGGGTTCGTATTTCGGCACGCGTGTCGCGCTCATGCGCTTTCTTCAGGCGGACGCGAAGCTCGTGCGCGTCGACAAGCGGCGTCCGGCGAGCACCGCGGTGGAATCGTCGCGGCAGTTCCGGATCGGCATGGCGGTGTTCGTCGTTGCCGTCGGCGCAGGCGTCGCGGCGCTGTTCGGGCAACCGAAGCTCGGCATGGCCGGTCTCTTCGGCATCGGCTTCGGCTTGCTGATCGAGCGCGCGCAAATCTGCTTCACGTCCGCATTCCGCGACATGTGGATCACGGGCCGCACCGCGATGGCCCGCGCGATCATCATCGGCATGATGGTGAGCGCGTTCGGCATCTTCAGTTATGTGCAACTGGGCGTGGCGCCGAAGATTTACTGGGCCGGCCCCAATGCGATTCTCGGCGGCGTGCTGTTCGGCTTCGGCATCGTGATCGCGGGCGGATGCGAGACCGGCTGGATCTATCGTTCGATGGAAGGGCAAGTTCATTACTGGTGGGTCGGCGTGGGCAACATCGCCGGCGCGACCGTGCTCGCCGCCAACTGGGACACGCTCGGCCCCGCGCTCGCCACGCGCTATCCGAAGGTCAATCTGCTCGTTACGCTGAGTCCGGCGGGCGGTCTCGTCGCAACCTACGCGGGGCTGGCCGCGTCGTTCCTGTTGCTGCTGTGGTGGGAACGCCGCTTTGGCCAGCGCCAGCGCGCGCGTGAAACCAACGTCGAACCTCAAGAGGCATTTCAATGAACGTGCAGGACAACATCCCCGACTTCATGCTCGATCTTCGCGGCGAGCCGTGCCCTTATCCGGCCGTCGCGACGATTCAGGCAATGCGCTCCCCCGAGCCCGGCGAAGTGCTCGAAGTATTGAGCGATTGCCCTCAGTCGATCCATTCGATACCTGCGGACGCACGCAAGCTCGGCTATACAGTTCTGCGCGTGCAGCAGACCGGGCCCACGATCACATACTGGCTGACGCGTCCGTCGTCGCGATAGCGCTTCTCTCGATGACGGGTTTCGACGATATCGAACAGGCGCGGCTCAGGCCCGGCTGCCGATCTCGGCCTCTTGCGCCGTCCACCCGGCGACGCGCTCGCTCAGACTCAGGCCGAGGCCGGGACGCGTCGGCACGATCATGCGGCCGTTCTTTGTCTCCAGGCGCTCGTTGAACAGCGGTTCGAGCCATTCGAAGTGCTCGACCCACGGTTCACGCGAATAGCACGCCGCGAGATGCACATGGAGTTCCATCGCGAAGTGCGGCGCCAGCATCAGTCCCGCATGGTCCGCGAGCGTCGCGACTTTCAGGAACGGCGTAATCCCGCCGACGCGCGGCGCATCCGGCATCAGATAATCCGCGCCGCGCTGACGGATGAACTCCCAGTGCTCCGACACGCTCGTCAGCATTTCGCCGGTTGCGATCGGCGTATCGAACTGAGCGGCCAATGCCGCGTGGCCTTCCGCGTCGTAGCAATCGAGCGGCTCCTCGATCCAGATCAGATTGAACTGTTCGAAGATGCGGCACATGCGCTGCGCAGTCGGGCGATCCCATTGCTGGTTTGCATCGACCATCAGCGGAAAGGCGTCGCCGAGATGCTTGCGCACCGTCTGCACGCGCTCGATATCGATTGCGCAGTCCGGCTGCCCGACCTTCAGCTTGATGCCGCCAATGCCCTTCTCGCGCGAAATGTCGGTGTTCGTGAGGAGTTGATCGAGCGGCGTATGCAGAAAGCCGCCGGACGTGTTGTAGCACCGCACGGAATCCCGATGCGCACCCAGCAGTTTCGCGAGCGGCAGGTTTGCACGCTTCGCTTTCAGGTCCCACAGCGCGACGTCGAAAGCGCCGATCGCCTGCGCGGCCATCCCGCTTCGTCCCACCGAAGCCCCCGCCCACGCCAGCTTGTCCCACAATCGCGCGATGTCGCTCGGGTCTTCGCCGATCAGCGCCGGCGCGATTTCCTTCGCATGCGCGAACTGGCCGGGGCCGCCGGCGCGTTTCGAATAGCTGAAACCGAGCCCGCGATGACCGTCCGCCGTTTCGATTTCGACGAAGAGGATCGCGATCTCCGTCATCGGTTTCTGGCGGCCGGTGAGCACCTTGGCATCGCTGATCGGATTGGCGAGCGGAAGAAAGGTGGAGGCGACGCGAACCCACTTGATCGAATCGTTCGACGTGCCGGCGATGAGCGAAGATGTTGCGTTCATGATTGCTTCCTTACATGACGAGTTCGATGGCGCGGACGGCTCAGAGGCCGGGGCGCGGTTTCAAGGGCGCGGCGACGCGTTCGTGCGATGGACCGTCGTGGTCGTCGAGATCCAGGCGCTGCAGCTTGCCGACGATGAACAGATAAGAGCACGCGCCGAGGATCGACAGCGCGGCGACATACGTCAGCGCCACTTCGAACGATCCGGTGCTCTTGATCATCCAGCCGATGGCGAGCGGCGTCACGATGCTCGCGAGATTGCCGCAGAGATTGAAGATCCCGCCGCTGATGCCCATTGCATGCTTGGGCGACACATCGCCGACGATGCACCAGCCGAGATTGCCGACGCCCTTGGCGAAGAACGCGATGGACATCACGAGGATCACGATCGTCGTCGAGTGAACATAGTTGGCCACCACGATCGTGCTCGACAAGACCAGACCGCTGATGATCGGCGTCTTGCGCGCAGCCGTGAGACTGAATCCGCGCTTGAGCATCCAGTCGGACCACAGACCGCCGATGAGTCCGCCGATACATCCGGCCACCGCGGGCAACGCGGCGACGAGCCCGACCTTCAGGATCGACATGCCCTTCGCTTCGATGAGATAAGTCGGGAACCACGTGAGAAAGAACCACGTGATCGACGTCAGGCAGAACTGGCCGATATACACGCCGATCATCATGCGGTTGGCCGCGATGGCGCTCACCTGCTTCCATCTGAACGGCTGGGGGCTGTCGCCCATCGTCGGCAGGCCGCCGCCCGCCGCGATGTACTCCAGCTCCGCAGCATTCACGCGATGATCGCGCTGCGGTTCGCGCACGGATCGCAACCACCAGAGGCCGATGAGAATGCCGACTGCGCCCGTCGTGAAGAACACGTAATGCCAGCCCCACGCGCTGACCGTGAAGGTCATGATCGGCGTGAAGACGGCGAGTGCGAAGTACTGCGCAAGCTGGAAGATGGATGTGGCCAGACCGCGCTCGGCGCTGGGGAACCACATCACGGTCAGGCGGCTGTTGCACGGGAATGCCGGCGATTCGGCGATGCCCATCAGAAAGCGAAGCGCGAACAGCATCACGAACGCAGACGCGAAGAGATGCACGAAGCCCTGAAGGAAGGTCAGCGTCGACCACAGGATCAGGCTGATGCCGAGCACGATGCGCGCGCCGAAGCGGTCGAGAATGAGTCCGCCCGGAATCTGCATCGCCGTGTAGGCCCAGCCAAAGGCCGAGAACGCGATGCCCATCGTCAGCGCGTCGAAACCGAGGTCGTGGCGCATGCTCGGCGCGGCAATCGAGAGCGTCGCCCGATCCACGTAGTTGAACACGGTCACGACGAAGATCATCGCAAGGATGAACCATCGCACCTTCGTGCGGTGTGCGCCGCTCTGGGCGCTTGATGACTGGACTGCCACGCTTGTCTCCTGAGTGGTCGGCTTGCGATGGATAATACAGTGATTGCGCAATCATTCAACCGATTTTGATTGCGCAATCATCGGTGTTTTCCCCGATAAGCGTGAGGTTACCCGTCCAGCGGAAAGCCGCCGCGTTCGTGGTCTAATGCATCTGCGGCGGCTCCGCGGGGCGCGCGAACCGCATCGGGAAACGGGCAGTTGTCAGACTCCGAACATGGCGAAGAAAATTTCAAGCAGGCCGATATCGCTGTCCACGCAGCCGGAAAGCGTGACGCTCATCGACGTCGCGAAAGTGGCGGGCGTCGCACCGATGACCGTGTCGCGGGCGCTGAATCGGCCGGAACTGGTCCGCAGCGACACGCAGAAGAAAGTGCTCGATGCGGTGCGGGCCACGGGCTACGTGCCCAATATGCTTGCCGGAGGACTCGCAAGCAGCAAGAGCCGGCTCGTCGCGATTCTGCTTCCGACGATCGCCAACTCGATCTTCGCCGAAACGGTCCAGGCGCTCGTCGACAAGCTGACCGAGGCGGGCTATCAGACGCTGCTCGGTCTTACGGCGTATTCCACGGCGCGCGAAGAGGCGCTGGTCGAGGCCATTCTCGGCCGGCGTCCGGACGGCATCGTGCTCGCGGGAACGAGTCACACGAAGGCCACGGTCGAGCGGCTGACGAAGGCCAGAATTCCCGTCGTGGAGATCTGGGATCTGACCAACAAGCCGATCGATACGGTCATCGGTTTCTCGCACGAGGAAGTCGGCAAGCAAGTGGCGCGGCATCTTCTCGATAAGGGTTATCGCAGGTTCGGCATCGTTTCCGTCGACGATCCGAGAGGTCTGCGCCGTGGAAAGAGTCTGATCGCCGAATTGCGCAAACAAGGCATCGCCGATACGGCCTTCAAGATTCTGCCGGCGCCCGCCACGCTTCAGGTCGGACGAGAAGGCGCCGCGCTGCTGTTCGACGAAGCCCGGCCCGAGGTCATCGTCTGCAGTTCGGACACGCTCGCGCAAGGCGTTCTGGCCGAAGCCGCGAGCCGGAAATTGTCGGTGCCGCGCGACGTCGCGGTGATGGGCTTCGGTGATTTGAGCACGGCTGCACACGTCTATCCGTCTCTGTCCACGGTGCGCGTGGACGGCACGACCATCGGAATGAAGGCTGCGGACGCTCTGCTGTCGAGGTTCGGAGCGAGTCCTTCGAGTATGGACATGCCGGCGCGCATCGATACGGGCTTCTCGATCATCGACCGGGAGAGCGCGTGAAGCGTAACGCCAGCATCATTGCAATGCGGGCAGATTCTCGCGGAGAAAGGGCGGGTCGCAAGGCTGCATCGCGCCGGATGCGTTCCTTTCCGCGCTGCGCGACGTGCCCGAGGCCCTCCATGTTTCCGGCGAAACCACTGCGGACCCGAAGCGAAAGATGCGATACCCGATCTTTCGGCGCTGACGACCGGTCGCCAGCGCCTTCGTCTTTACGCGTTCGCACCGCCATCGACAGTGAGCGCCGCGCCGGTGATGTAGCTCGCGTTGGCGCTCGCAAGGAAGACCACCGCTTGCGCGATGTCCTCGCCTTTCCCATAGTCGCCGGTGGCCGTCAGCGACTTCAGCGTCGCCGGACGCGGTGCTGGATCAGAGTCCGTTCGTCGAAGCGTGGCCGCGGTTCTGCATGACTCATCGGCAAGAAGGCTGCCGCTGTAAAGCGCGAGCGCAGGAAGCAGGAACAGACTCGACTTCACACCGGCATCCGTCAGCAATCACGCCTTGTGATCCCGCAGAAATCTGAAGAACTCCACGCCTTCCTGCAGGCGTCGTTTCATCATCTCCCAACTGACCAGCATCTCGCGAACGATTTCCCAGATCTTCGACGGCCTGAAATAAAAGCGCTTGTAGAACTCTTCGACGCCGAGAAAGATCTCTTCGCGCGTCAGATGCGGATAGCCGATGGCTGAAGTCTGGGTGCCCGCGGAACTGACGAGCGTAATCACCTTGGTCTCTTCCAGCCATCCGTTCTCGACTGCCTGCTTATGAAGGACCGTCCCCGGATAGGGCGCCGCGAGCGAGACCTGGATCGTATGCGGATTGATCTCCTTCGCATACTGGATCGTCTTCTGGATCGTTTCGTGCGTTTCGCCGGGAAGCCCGAGAATGAACGTGCCGTGAATCTTGATGCCGAGCTTGCGGCAGTCCTCGCTGAATTGGCGCGCCATATCGGTTCGCAGGCCCTTTTTGACGTTGACCAGAATCTGATCGTCGCCGGACTCGTAGCCGACGAGCAACAGCCGCAAGCCGTTGTCCTTCATCACTTTGAGCGTCGAATACGGCACGTTCGCTTTCGCGTTGCACGACCACGTCACCCCGAGCTTTCCGAGACCGCGCGCGATCTCTTCGGCTCTCGGTCTGAGATCGGTGAAGGTGTCGTCGTCGAACATGATCTCCTTCACTTCGGGCATGTTGTCCCTGATCCATTTCACTTCTTCGAGGACGTTATCCACCGAGCGCGTGCGATAGCGATGCCCGCCGACCGTGTGCGGCCACAGACAAAAGGTACACCGCGACTTGCAGCCCCGTCCCGTGTAAAGCGAAACGTACGGATGCTTGAGATAGCCGCTGAAATAATTCGCGGTATTGAGGTCACGTTTGTAGATGGGTGCGACGAACGGCAGCTGATCCATGTCTTCGAGAATCGGTCTGGCTTCGTTGTGCGTGATGCCGCCATCGGGCAAGCGATAGCTCAGACCGGCAATCGATTCGAACGGCAACCCCTGCGCGATGTCGCGGCACGTGAAGTCGAATTCCTCGCGGCACACGAAGTCGATCGAATCGCTTGCGGTCAGCGAGCCGTGAGGATCGACGGCAACCTTCGCGCCGATCATCCCGATGAGAATGCCGGGCTTGCGTCGCTTCAGATGCTCCGCGAAGTGCGCGTCGCTCGAAAACGACGGCGAGCTCGTATGAATGATGACCAGGTCGTATTCCTGAGCGATGTCGAGCGTGGCATCCAACGATAGGCCGTCCGCCGGAGCATCGACGACACGGCTGTTCTCGACCAGCGCGGCAGGCTGAACGAGCCACGTCGGATACCAGAATGATCGAATCTCGCGTCGCGTCTGGAAACGCGAGCCTGCTCCGCCATCGAAGCCGTCGAACGAAGGTGCCTGCAGAAACAGCGTTTTCATAGATGCCCTCAAAGATGACGGTTGGCTCATGTGGATTGATTCAGGTTTTTGAAACTCGTCCGCGCCTGGAACGCGTCGCGATCCTCGTCCCATGAAATCACTTCGCGCTCGCGTTGCCCGGCTTCACGGCGGTTGCACGCCGAACGCCGAACGAACGCTCGGCCGCTTGCCAGTAGACAAGCCCCGGCACGAAGAACAGAAGATCGCGCACGCGCCGCGCGCCGGCCAGCGCGAGGCAAGTGGATGCATCGATGCCCAGCATGCCGCCTATCAGGATGAAGCCGCCTTCCTGCACACCGATGCCGCCCGGCACGACGAACGCCACACTGCTCACGATCTGAATCAGCGCTTCGAGCACGAACGCCGTCGCGAAGCTCACGTTCGATCCGAGCACGTGCAACGCGACCCATAATTCGAGCGCCAGTCCGAGGCACTGCAGCGTCTGCCAGATGAACAGATAGCGCACGACGACGCCGGTCTGCCGCCAGATCAGCTTGATGGATTGATCGATGCGCGCCGACTTGCCGACGAGCGCGTACACCTTTCCGCTCGTGACCCGGTTGAGCGTTCTCGCGGCGCGCTCGAACGGGCGTGCATGTTGCACGAGTGCGAACAGCAAGAGCACCGGCATGATCGCAGCCAGGCCCCATGCCAATCTTCCCGCAAGATGCGCCGAACTCGATTCCGCCTGCCCGAGCACATACCCGATCGCGACGAGCGCAAACACGACCTGGCTGATCAACGTGAGCTGCATGTCCACGACGAGACTCGCCACGGCCGTTGCAGGACGCACGCCGGCACGGCCGAGCAGGCGAAACGAAACGATCTCCCCGCCGATCCGCGCGACAGGCAGCAGCCCGTTGATCGACTCGCGAATCCAGACGATCTTGAGCATGGTCGCGAACGAGGGCCGCTCCGCATCGCGGATCAGCGAGCGCCAGTCTCTCGCGTTCGGCAGCATCGGAAGGATATGGACGAGCGCAGCCAGCAACAGACCCCCACCGGCCGATTCCAGCAGACGCAGAATCGCTGCGGGATCATCGCGCCAGATGAGCCACGCTGCGATGAAGAGGCCGAGCAAAGCGGCAATGGACCCGAAATATTTCATCGGCGCACGGTCCGTCCCGAAAGAATGGTGATCGACTGGAAGGTCATTTCAGACCCGCGTCACGTTGAACACAGGGCGACAGCAAACCGTCCTCGTCGACATTGAAGTGTCGTCCCCGCCATAGCACGCGAAACGAGAAGAAGCTCGCCACATAGATTACGAATTGAAGGACATCCCAGAGCGGCAGCCAGGGAAAGCCGCTGCAGCGCGTATCCGTCGATCGATCGGTTTGCCATACCAGTATCGCGCGCACGACGAGTGTCAACGCGACCAGTCCGCAGGCCAGCGGATTGCCGAACGAAAAGAGCGCGGCGAGCGACGCAAGCGCAAACGGATGCATCAGGATAGCGCCGAGATGCCCCGCCGGGTCCGCGGCGCGAATCGTGCGGCTCCATCTCAACTCGTGCGCGAACAACTGGGAAAACGTCGTTTCGACGCACGCGTGACGCACGATGAAAGCCGGAACGACAACCTGCAGACCGATGCCGCGCACCGCTTCGCCGATCGCATAGTCTTCGGCGAGATGATGCGCGAACTGCGCGAGACCGCCTGTGCGCATGAGGGTGTCCTTCGTGATGACGATCGTCTGCCCGAAGCACGGACGCGCGCGTCCGATCGCCAGTCCGGTCACCACGCCGGGCAGAAAGTGATAGTCGCTCATCGCGCTACCGACCCGCGGCCAGAAGCCGGGCGCACACAGTCCACGATACGCGCACGTCACGAGACCGACGCCAGGCTGCTGAAGCGCGCCGGCGATGTCACGCAGGAAGCCGGGGTTCACGCTTACGTCGCTGTCGGCGAAGCAGAGAACATCGTGCTCCGCGAGGTCGAGCATGTTCGTCAGATTGGCGATCTTCCGGTTGGGTCCGTAGACGCGGCTATCCACGACGACCGTCATGCTTTTATCTGGAAACCGCGCGCGCAGAGCCTCGACGGCCGCGAGTGCCGAATCGCATCTGTCATGGACACCGAAGATATGTTGCACCGGTCCAGGATAGTCCTGCTCGACGAAACTCGTCAGGTTCTCCAATAGCTGCCACTCATCGCCATGCAACGGCTTGACGATGGTGATGGCCGGAAAGCCGGCGGGCGCATCCTTCGGACGCGAAAAGAACCGTCGCACGAGAAAGCTCGCCGACACGGTGTACACGATGCCCGCACCGGAGCACAGTGCGAACAACGCTGCAGCAAAGGCGAAGCACAGATGGGCAACATGCAGCTGATGAGCCATATCGTCCGGAAGGTAGCGCCCTTGGGACACAAAGCCTGCATCACTCATGCTTAAGGAAGGCTTAAGCGATGCAGCCATTGCGCGAACGCCCGGACCATCGTTACGCTTGACAGCCTGAAAGGTCGACATAGACATCAAGAACATGACAACACAACAAGACGTCTCCAACATGTTCGCAGGCCGTGGTGCGCTCGTATCGCGGATCAACCTGGGCAAGGCGGCGCGCACACGTGTTCCACGAGCGGCGCTCGCCGGCGCATGCTTGCGAATCCGTTCGTGTTCTATCGAGGTGCGGCGCCTTTGATGGCTTTCGATCTGTCGACATTGCCGCGCACGGACGTCATCGTGCAATTCGGCGGCGATGCGCACCTTGCCAACTTCGGGCTGTTCGCAAGTCCGGAGCGGCGCATTCTTTTCGGCCCGAACGACTTTGACGAAACGCTTCCAGGACCTTTCGACTGGGATGTGCGCAGACTGGCCGCTTCGTTCGTGATCGCAGCGCGCGAGCGCGGATTTCCAAAGAACAGCCAGCGTCACATCGTGCGACGTCTATGCGCGACGTTCCGGCAGCGCATCGCCGCATTCAGCAAGATGGATACGCTCGACGTCTGGTATCACCAGTTCGAATCGACGAACTTGCTCGCGATGGCCGACTCGGCGGAAGAAAGACGAAAGGAACTCGCGGTCATCGTTATGCGGAGCAGAACGAGGCGGACTGGTCAGTACTCAGATCAGCCGTCAAGGCGGGACGCATTCAGGCGACGCGCGAATGAACATCCGATGGAACTGTCGCGCCGACGATGCCCTGCTGAAAGGTTCGAGCGCGTGAATCCAAGGGCATATATTTCAGCTCCATGTGATCCGGAATTATTTTCGGTCAATCGAGATTCAACGCTTGACGCCGTTTTAAAGCGGTCCATAAAATTGACAATCTTCAACGATTGGGCGAACGCCTTGGACACTAGCAGTAGTCGACCTTCGAATCAGAATTCCGCCTGAGCGACTCACGTCCGCGCCTTGTCAACGCCGCCGTTTGTCTTCAGGCAAGCGGTGCGCGCCGTAGTACTTCGCCGTAACTCACCCGTGCACCTCGATCCGCCCCAGATGGCGTGATGCCGCCGTGCGTCCGCCGTCTGGTTCCGCCGCCGCTTCGCATGCGGCCGCGTTCGCGCGCGCCTGTCTCAAAGGCACGCCTACGTGGCTACCGCAGGCTGAACGGCGGCCAAGTCAGATAAACAATATTTGCCACGGGGTGCATCATGTCCACGCCATCCAACGTCTCTCCACCCACCGCTCCGCAACGCGGCGCCGTTCTCGACGACGCGCATATCGGCGATATTCGCGGCGCGCTCGGCTCGATCGCGCATCACGACACCGCGCCGCGCAATACGTGGTGGGCGCGCGTCCGGACGCTGCTCGCGATCCTCGGGCCCGGCCTCATCGTGATGGTCGGCGACAACGACGCGGGCGCGTTCGGCACCTACACGCAGGCAGGCCAGAACTATGGCACGACGCTGCTCTGGACCATGTTGCTGCTCGTGCCCGTGCTCTACGTCAACCAGGAAATGGTGCTGCGTCTCGGCGCGGTGACGGGCGTCGGCCACGCGCGGCTGATCTTCGAGCGCTTCGGCAAGTTCTGGGGCGCTTTCAGCGTGATCGATCTCTTCCTGCTCAACGCGCTGACCATCGTCACCGAGTTCATCGGCATCACGTTCGTGCTCGACTTCTTCGGCATGCCCAAGGTTGCGGGCGTCTGCATCGCGGCTGCGCTGACGATGGCCGCAGTCAGTACCGGCGACTTCCGGCGCTTCGAGCGCTTCGCGGTGGTGCTGTGCGTGCTGAGCCTCGTGCTCGTGCCGGTGCTCGTCGCGATTCATCCGCCGGTCTCGCAGATGACGCGCGATTTTCTCGTGCCGAACTGGCCCACTCACGCGAAGCTCTCGGACGTGATGCTGCTCGTGATCGGCATCGTGGGCACGACGGTCGCGCCGTGGCAACTGTTCTTCCAGCAAAGCTACGTGATCGACAAGCGCATCACGCCGCGTTTCATGAAGTACGAGAAGGCGGATTTGTGGATCGGCATCGTGTTCGTGCTGGTCGGCGCGGTCGCGATGATGAGCTTCACCGCCGCGCTATTCGCCGGCCGTCCGGAGTTCGGCAACTTCGCCGATGCGGGCGGCGTGATCGCCGGCCTCGAGCAGTACGCGGGCCGCACCAGCGCGACGCTGTTCGCGGTTGCGCTGCTCGATGCGAGCATCATCGGTGCGGCGGCCGTGTCGCTGTCGACCGCATATGCGATCGGCGATGTGTTCAAGATCCGGCATTCGCTGCATCGTGGCGTGACGGACGCGAAGGGCTTTTACCTCGTCTACTTCGGGATCGTCGCACTCGCGGCCGCGATCGTGCTGATCCCGGGCAGCCCGCTCGGGCTGTTGACCGAAGCGGTCCAGACGCTCGCGGGCGTGCTGCTGCCCAGCGCGACCGTGTTCCTGCTGCTGCTCTGCAACGACCGGAGCGTGCTCGGTCCGTGGGTCAACTCGCGGAGACTGAACCTGTTCACGGGGACGGTCATCTGGGTGCTCGTGATGCTGTCGATCATCCTGACCGCGGCCGTGCTGTATCCGGACATCAGCGGCGAGACGATCATCGACGTGCTGATCGGCGGCAGCGTGCTCGCGATCGCCTGCTTCGTGGCCACGGCGCTACTGCGTCGCGTACGGGGATCGACGCACGCGCCGATCGACCGCGCGCAGCGTGACACATGGCGCATGCCGCCGCTCGACACGCTCGCACCGCAGAACATGACGCTCGCCACACGAATCTGGATGGGCGTGCTGCGTGGCTATCTGGTGGTCGCGGTCGGTCTCGTGATCTTCAAGGTGCTGCAGATGACCTTGCTGAAATGACGCGCGATGAGGCGGCGCACCGTTGCTCGTCCGGTGCGCTTCCGCTCGAGTTCCCGCTCACTCGTCTACGGCATTCGAAGACGTGACGATCGCGCTCCGTGCTTCTTCGACGTGCGCGCCGGATGTCGTGACACTCGTCGCCGGGGGAGCGGGTGAATCCGCGGCGCTGACGAGGAATCCAGTTGATACGAGAAAGATGACGGCCGATACCAGAAATCCCATGACATTCATGACTCCTCGAACGAGACGACATCATTTAAGGAGCTAACGGGGCGCTCACTGTTGATCTGCGTCAAGCACGGATATCTTCATCGACGAAACATTTCGTTATCCGAAACTAACGCCACGGCGCGCAGCGCGCGCGAGACGCTACCGCGCTTTTTCAGCAACGACCACTGTGTTTGCGATGCGATCATGCAACGCTTGCTTGCGCGGATTGAACATGATCCAGAGAAACCCGGCTCCGCACAAAGCAAATGTGAGCACGTAGCCGATCGTGCGCAACACGGCTTGCCGGCGGGTCATCGGCTCGTGACTGTCGGCGTCCACGATCCGCAATCGCAGCGCGCGCTTACCCGGCGACGTGCCCCACACGATCCATAAAACACCGGTCACGAGGATCGGAATGCACTGCGCCACCATCAGCCACAGGGTGAAAGTCGCCGCGAGGGCATCGGGTGACAGCGGGATGTCCTCGACGGAAGGCCCAAGCGGAACGACAAGAACGATGAGCGTCCACCAGATCGAATCGATGAACAAAGCGCGAGCGCGCTCGGAGAAAGTAGCGAGGCGCATCGTGAGAACGAGACCAGTTTGCGGAGGTTCGTGCACTCGTACGGCTGCGCCTGTCGCTGGCTTGGGAAATCTTGACTTATCGCGCCGTGACGTCCTTGGCCTGGACATCGACCGTCGTCGGGCTCGACGTTGCGCCCGAAGCCGACGTCGAATCGACGCCTACGCCTTCCTTGAACGATTTGACCGCGCCGCCCAGATCCGAACCGACTGTACGCAACTTCTTCGTGCCGAAAACGAGCGCAACGATTGCCAGAACGATGAGCCAATGCCCGATGCTGAGACTTCCCATATCACCAATCCTCAATAGACAGAAACGTTGATTCTGGCGGAAGGCGCACGATTTACTCTGCCACTCCGCTCGCACAGCGCGTATTCTGTCATAAAAATCAATGGCTTATGTGACCCCGTTTCGCCCAAAATGTATCAGCGGACCGGCGCACGAGAAGTAATTACCTCTTTTGGGCCCCGCGCGTCGTCTGAACGGCGGGGACTCGTCGGATTCATCGAACGAACATCACTTGGCCGCCGTAACCGCCGCAACCCAACGCGGCTCCGGCGTCCGATTTGCATTTTTCGCGAGCAGACACACCACGCCAGCCGCGATGATGTCGAAGACAGCGAGCACGACGAACAACGGGCTATAACCGACCTGCGTCACGAGCACGCCGAAGAGCGCCGTGAAGGCCGCCGCGCCGAGATAACCCGCCATGCCGCCCATGCCGGTGGCCGTCGCGACTTCGTTCTTGCCGAACATATCGGACGTGATGGCGTAGAGTGCGCCCGACAGTGTCTGGTGCGCAAAACCGCCGACGCACAGCAGCGCGATCGCCGCGTAAGGACTCGCGACGAGGCCCACGCAAGCCGGTCCGATCATGCACAGCGCGCCGACCACGAACACCATCTTGCGCGACGTGAACAGCGAAACTTTCGCGTACTTGTGGAACAGCGGACTGAGATAGCCGCCGAGCACGCAGCCGATATCCGCGGCGAGGAACGGCATCCACGCGAACATCGCCACTTCCTTCAGGTTCATGTGACGCTCGGTCATCATGTAGAGCGGAATCCATGCGTTGAAGGTTTGCCACGCCGGTTCTGAGAGCATGCGCGGAATGCCGATCGCCCAGAAATCGCGGCTGCCCAGCATCGCGAACCAGCTGCGCTTGCCCGTGGCCGCATCGCTGTGCATGGCTTCCTGTCCGCTCAGGATGTGGTCGCGCTCGGCATGGCCCAGCAGCTTCTGATCGCGCGGATGCTTGTAGAGCATCATCCACACCGCGCACCACACGACGCCCGCCACGCCGACGAGCACGAACGCCAGTTGCCACTCGCCATGCATCAGCGCCCACACGACGAGCGGCGGCGCCAGCAACGCGCCGATCGACGAGCCGATGTTGAACCAGCCGATCGCGACCGACCGCTCTTTCGCCGGAAACCACTCGCTCGTGGCTTTCACGCCAGCGGGGATGCCGGCCGCCTCGGCGATGCCGAGCAGGCCGCGGAAGAAAGCGAGGCTGCGCCAGCCCGTCGACCACGCCGCCGCCGCGCAGGCGAGCGACCATGCGAGCGCGAACGCCGCGAAGCCGATCTTGGTGCCGACGGTGTCGAGCAGGAAGCCCGCCACCGGCTGCATGAACGCATAGCAAAGCTGCCACGCCACGACCACATGCGCGTATTGCTCGGTCGTGATGTTGAGGTCCTTCATCAGGCTCGGCGCGGCCACGGACAGGGTGTTGCGCGCCAGATAATTGATGATGAGACCGGCGGCGACCAGACTCACCATCCACCAGCGAATACCTTTGATTTTCATGCTACGTCTCCTCTTGAGTCTTCGACCGTGTCAGGTCTGTTGCTACGCCGACGCGGCCTGGCGGTTCGCGCCGGCATCGTCACGCGAATAATCGATGCCGACAAAGCTGCCGCCCTGAAAGCGCTGCCCGAGTGCATCGAGCGGATTCGGACGCGCGAGGATGTCATCGGCGTAGTCTTCGGCGTTTTGCGTCGGCTGATAGCCCAGACGCGCGGCGCCGCTGTTGTCCCACCAGCTGCGCGTGTTGGCCGACACGCCCCAGACGGTCAGGAAGCCCACGTTCTCGGCCTCGATGCAGCGATCGAGAAAATGCATCAGATCGCGATGACCGAACCAGGTGCTGAGATGCCGCTGCTCGGTGGGCCGTTCGAGACAACTGCCGATGCGCACGCACACGCTCTCGATGCCGTGCTTGTCCCAGTACATTCGTGCCAGCGCCTCGCCCCAGACCTTGCTCAGACCATAGAAGCCATCCGGGCGAAGCTCGCAGTCGAGCGCCAGACGCTCAGTCACGGGATACATGCCGATCGCGTGGTTCGAGCTCGCGAACACGATGCGCTTCACGCCTTGCCGGCGCGCGCCTTCGTACACTTCGACGAGCCCGCGCAAATTGTTTTCGATGATCTCGGGCAACGGACGCTCGACGCTCGTCCCGGCGAAATGGATCAGCACATCGACGCCCTCGAGCAGACGATCCACCACCGCCGGATCGCGCAGATCGCCGTGCATGACGTCTTCGCCATCGACGAGCGGCGTCAGCGCCTTCGAACCCGCCGCCGAACGCAACGGGGTGCCGCGTTCGACAAACGCCGCGCGCACGACCGAGCCGAGCTGGCCGCCGGCGCCGCTGAGAGCAATCTTTTTCATGGAGTCTTCCTTCAATGCGGAGGCAGGAAATCGTTTTCCGCGCGAACCGAACGCTGAATGGCGACCTACGGCCAGAGATGTTGTACGACGACGTACTATATCCCGACGCCGTCAAGGTTTTAATTAGGCGTTAACCCTGCAAAAAGCCCTATTTTTGGGCGTTGATCAAGGGAGGAAAACGATTTCCATTATGAGACGTCTTACAACCCAACGGCAGGCTTACAAACGTCGGGCGGAATGAAAAAGCGGCGCGCGGTGAGTTGGACATTCGCCCATCTCACCGCGCGCCGCCGATGCAGCGTCGGAAATCGCGACCTCAGGCGACCGCTCTCTTCCCCTCGCCGATGAACAACTGACGCGGACGGCCAATCTTCTGCTCCGGATCGGCAATCATCTCGTTCCATTGCGCGATCCAGC
>NZ_FCOI02000021.1 GCF_001544795.2 Caballeronia temeraria
CCTGAACGACACGACTGCCACGAAATATAGGCGAAGAAAGCCCCATCGCGTGTAACTGTTACTAGATTACAGTTCAGGTGGTGCTTAGACTAGAGGACTCAGATACAGCAAAGTGGTTCTCGGACAAGGTCGGAGAGACTGCGATCCGCGTGGTGAACGTGTCCAACAGCACCAATACCACGACCGAGGCGCATGCGTTCGAATTCAGTGGCTCGCAGTCCCGGTCCATTCAGCTGGAGAAGGTGCCGCTCATTCCCGTGAAGCTGCTTCACAGTTTGCCGAATCTGCAGTACTTCATGCGCATCTCTGGCGGTGCCGTGTATCAGGGTCGAATTCCTATCATCGAAGGCTAAAACACAAGTTATGTCCGCTGCATATAAAAACATCATTCGCGATCACAAGCTCTCGCACCGGCTGGTTGCGGTCTTCAATGTCGCACCGGAGCTGGAGCTTGCGTGCTCGCGTGTGGCCGACTTCATCGGGGAGCGGTTTATGGGAGACAAAGGGCCGCTGGCCGCGGAGATGATCGAGTCGGCGCTCGATGGTTTCCGGCGCGCGAAGCGCACGGGCGACCAGCATATCGCGTTCATGCAAGGTCTATTCGAGCCATCGAAAGCTTTATACGCTCGCCGGCTTGTCGCGCGGTTTGGCGACAAGGTGTCGGTGTGGTGCCCGATGGTCGAGGCAATTCCCGCGTTTGAAGCGCGCCACTTCGAGTACCAGTTCGAGATGGTCGATGAGCGTTGCCCGGACGAGATCACTGAGCGCACCGCCGCGTTTCAGCTCGCCGCACGCGTGCTTCAAGGAGAAGCCTTCCGCCGTTACTTCGAGGAATACGATGTCGCTCACCGTTACGATCATAGCGAAGCTGTCGGGAGTTGAGCCGCGCACGGCTCAGCGGGCGCGCGACACTGCCGCCGCCTTCGACGGCGACGTCAACGCGGCCGTGCCCGAGGAATTCACTTACGGCGCAGGAGCGCGGTGCTACGCGTTGGCAACAATCGCCGAATTCCGGCCGGCGCTGTTTTGGGGCGGACTGATGGCGATCGTCGCGGTGCCCGCCCTCATGCTAGTCAAGGTGCTACATGGCTAGCCGGTTCGGTTCGCACATCAAGGTGTGGTTTCTGCTAGTGCCGGTGCTAGCCATCGCTGTCATGCCGGCGATCCCGGAGCGTAAGCTATTCGAGGTGCCGGAAGCGGAAACACATTCTCTCGTTGAGTCAGTCGGGCAGGACCGGGTCGACCGCGCGATGCGCAGTGCCAACGACCAGTTCCGCCGTGCTTTTGTCGACAGCGGGCTGCTGAACCGCACGCTAAATGCCTCGGGAAAGGTAGGTGGCTTGGACGACGGCGGGTTCTCGTCGTTCGCGCATACGTGGACGGAGAATTTCTGGCTGCTGGTGTACCGCATGCTTTTCCGTGCGATGGTGATGAAGATGTGGATCGTTGGAACACTTCTTTTCGCCATCGGCATGTTCATCGACGGTGCGGCGCGCAGAAAGATCAAAGCGTCGGCTGCGGGCTTCGTAAGTCCCTTGTCTTTCCATCTGGCAGGCCATGGACTGCTGCTTGTCACTGGAACGATGTTCGCGGTGCTGGTGGTTCCGTTGCCTGTCTTGGTTGGCTACTGGGTCGCCGTCGCTGCGCTCCTCGGAGGTCTCCTGTGGAAAGCTGCCGAGTCCTTCCAGTCATCGAGATAAGAAAAGGACATCGCGAGACGCATTAGCAGCACATCAAAATTTGCTTTAGTCCCTCTGGCAACGCTATCCGGATAGCGTTGCCTTTGTTTTTTTCGCCGCCGTTCTCGCGACCTCTTGCCCCGAGGCGCACCGATATTTCGGTGAAAGGCGCTGGAAATAGCCACCGTTTCGAGCTTTTTCGCGTTGCCACCGCCGCAACAATGTTGAGGATGGGCAACGCGCTTTGCTTGCCTGATCCCCAACGATGAAACGGGACCGATGCGGTCCAGACAGGAGAAATGGCGAATGAGCACGGTTGTCGAACCTGGCAGTGAAGAAAAAGTCGCGCTGAGCGCACTTGAACAAGGTACGGTCGAGGCGCCGCTGACGACCGACGGCGCGGACGACGGCGAGCTAGAGCGCGAACTGACGCAGATGGAGGCGGACGCTGACCGTCTCCAGAAGGAAGGCGTTATCTCCACCGACGACGCCGACATGAAGCGGGCGGAAGTCGCAAAGACGCGCAAGCTCTTCCGCGACCTGCCGGCCGCTGAGCGTATTGCCATCATCAAGCGCCGCCGCGATATCGGCCGTCAATTACTGGACCGCCAGCTTTCGGGCGCTGCCGTCGTGACCGCCCGCGTGCGTCTGAACCATACCCGCCTGAAACCGCTGTTCGAACAGTGGTGGCCGTACATCAACCGCATGAGCATCAACATGCAGCGTTTCGGCCGCTCGACGTTCGGCGAAAACGACAAGGAAGTCGTCAACAGCGCGCTCGAAAAGCTGCTCGCGGGCATTGAGAGCTACGTTGACGAGCAACTGCGCGTGGCCGAAGGCTTTCGCCAGCAAAAGGAAGCGGAGCTTCGGGCGAACAAGGAATTCGTGTTTGAGCCGACGATCCCGATGCCCGCGATGGACATCGAGGTCGAGGCGTATTCGCGCTTTTCGATGCGTGTGCTGGGCGTCATCATGAAGTTCGACCTGGCGATGGATCACTTCGACTTCATGGTGTGGAACGGCATTCGCGACCAGTCCGACGTCGACGACGAAGCCGTCAACTTCCTCAAGCGCTTCAACCCGCTTGGCATTCGCGGGTACATGACGCACCTGAAGCTGATGACGACGGTCCGCGGCAACTAAGGAGGGCGCGATGCTGGACGAACTCAATCCCCAGCAACGGGAAGTCGCCCAGTTGCGCCAGCATTGCGTGGCGATCGCCTGTCCGGGCGCGGGCAAGACTAAAACGATCGCCACGAAAGCAGCTCTGCTGCTACAAGACGGCGCCGCAACGGTCGGCGCCGTCACTTTCTCTAAGGACGCCGCGCTCGAATTGCGTGAGCGCATCCTGGCCGCTGCCGGCGAGTCGGTGAAGAAGCGCCTTATTGCGGGCACTTTCCATTCCCTAGCATTCAAACAACTGAAACGCCCCGGCGCGCAGGCGCACGATATCGCCTCCGATGGCGACAGGCTTGGCCTGCTGATCCGGGTGATGCAGGAACTCGGCCGCGACGGCAAGGCAGAAGACGTTATCCCAACGATCGAGAAGATCAAAACGAATTTCGGGCGGTGCGACCGGAACACCGCCGACGGCGAGCTGTATCACGCATATCAGGACGCGCTTGCGCGTAACGGCAAGATCGACTTTCAGGACATGCTGCGCTTGGCTGTCGAGGGGATGGAGCAAGGCACCATCGCCCCATACGCGTTCACCTATCTGCTCGTCGACGAGTTTCAGGACACCGACCCGCTGCAGTACCGCTGGATAGAATTGCACGCGCAGGCAGGCTCGATCGTGACAGTCGTGGGCGACGACGATCAGAGCATCTACGCGTTCCGCGAGGCGCTTGGCTACCGAGGCATGGAGTCGTTCATCCAGTCGTTCTCCGCAAAGCCCGTTGTCTTAGGCAGCAACTACCGGTGCCGCGCAGAGATTCTGGGCGCAGCGGACCGGGTGATTCGGAATAACGCCGACCGCATCGCAAAAGTCCTGCGTGCGGAAAAAGGCTTGGGCGGTACTGTGCAAACGTCCCGCCATCCGGATGAATATGAGGAGGCAACCGCGGCGGTCGAGGTGCTCGGGCCGCTGCTCGCGAAAGGGCAGTCGTGCGCGATCCTGGCGCGTACCAACCGCATACTAGACCCCCTCGAGTCCGTTTGCCGCTCGCATGGCATTAAATACTACCGGGCATCGGGCGCGTCCGTCCTGAGCCGCCCGGAGGGCGCGCTGATGTGCAATCTGCTCGAAATCGTGGAGCGAATCAAACACACAGGCCTCGATGCGGTCTTGGCGCACCTAGGGCTTACCGCCCAGCAGCTACGCGCCCTTCACGCGGATATGGGCGCGGAACTGACGCAGAAGGGCCGGGCTGAGTTGGTAGAACTGGGGCTGCCCGAAGACGTGGCGACGAACTATCGCGAGTTCATGAAGCGGCTCGCTGAGTGGCAAAGTCTGTGCGATCGCAAGTTTTATTCGCTGACGCTCTCCGGCGTCGCCGAATGGATGTTGAAGTACGCGAAGAAGGATTCCGCAATCCGCGCAATTCAGGCGACGAACGACGTGTTGTCGCGCCTGTCAGGCAGTTTCGCTGAGCGGCTGCTCTTCCTGCGTCAAGACAACAACGAGCCGACCCCGGGCGCGCTTATCTTGACGACAATGCACAGCTCCAAAGGGCTCGAATGGGATCACGTCTGGATTGCCCGCAGCGAGGAGACGATCGTCCCGGACCCCAAATCGACCGAGTCAGAAGAGCGCCGGCTGTTCTATGTCGCCATGACGCGTGCTCGCGAATCGTTGATGGTCTCAGGGACGTCGAAAAACTTCGAGTCCCGATTTGTCGTTGAGGCGCAGCTTAAGCAGGGCGCTATCGCGCTTTAAGTCGACCTGCAGAACTGCGCTTGCTGGGAGAATTTTGGAACGACGGGTGGCTGGAGCCTGACGTGCACAAAGAGAGTCTCGATACGCTTTCATAAAGCGAAAAATGCGCCGAATAAGGGGGGTGTGAATATTCGGCGCATTTTGTAACAAGCCTTTTCTTCCTTAAAATCAGGGGATTAACCAAACCCTCGGCCGCTATGGGACGCTCTCCGGAGAGCGTCCCATAGCGCTGTCGCGGCGAGGTTGGTCCACGCCGTCAATCGTGTTGCAGCGTGCTGCCCGTCCAAAGTCTCGACTCTCGCCTCGTCGTCGAAGTTTAGCTTCGGCAATAGCCGCGTCCGCCTGACGCTGTCGTTTGGTGGTTGCCGCGGTCTCAAGCGCCAGGTGGGCCGCCTGGACTACCTGACGATCACTAGGAAGCCTTTGAACGCCTTCCAAGCATCGTCGGGGCTGGCGCTGCGTACTCTCGCAAATCACGCCGCTTGATCAGCTTGATCTTCCTTGGAGCGTGCGTCCCACCAGTCCTTACCGCTGCGCGAGTCGTACGAGTACTGCAGGTCGGATTTCATAACTTCCACATCCCTTTCTGAGGCAGCTACATGCACGCATTCCGCGTACCGTTGCCACGACGAGCAAATAATCTTCGAACGTTCCGCTTTCGTGTCTGTTCATAGCACCCGTCGCGCGGGGCGCGGGCGCCGCTCGGGGCGGTCTTGCCGATCAGACGTCAAACGGCGGCCGTGGTCCTCAATGACCGTCGAAATGGAGTGCTTGTAGATAACCTGTGAGCCGGTGACGCCGTTCAGGTAGACCGTGTAGGAATCGAATGACTGAATGTTGCCTGTCAGCTTTATGCCGTTGACCAGAAAATTGAAACGCGCTTGTGTTCTTTGCTCAGCGCGTTGAGGAGCTCGTGCTCGGGCTTCGGGACGGTTTCAGGCATGGCGGCCTCACTCAGTGAAGTCGAAAAGTCGAGGTGGTCTGAGGTGCAGGCCGTGGCGACCTGCATATTCGCTTAACGTCAGATGAACCGCTGACAGTTCATTATCGATGCGGCCAAAAAAAAGCCCGCTGAAGGGCGGGCAGCAATCCATATCGGTCGAGACATGGAGGAGACGAGTTCAGTATAAACCCTATGGTTTTTGACGTATAGCCAGCTTGTACGTCACAACGGACTTGTACGCCGGGCGGTTCCAGTGTGGCGTGCCTGGCGTCATCCCCTGACTGTTCACAAGCCGCCCGGTGTCGAGCATGCAGAAGCAATGGCCTTCGAACGCGGCTTCTTGCGCTGCCGCATCCCACGTCACGGTGAGGAAATCGAAGATCGGGTCAATCGGTTTCATGGTCGGGGTTCTTAGAGGCTTTGACCCGTTATCGGCAAATCATGGGGGCTGCTTATAGAGACTCAGGCCATTGCGCGGGAGAGCTCTGTCACATTTGATTCCGCGCGTTCGTGGCCTTTAACTTCGTCCAGGCGCGGACCGGCGATAGGCCCTTCGTCCGGCGTGGAATCGGCCTCGATCGTCAGCATTCTGGCAACCCGCTTGAGCGTGCCGTTCAAAGACGCACGCGGACCAAGGCGGATCGTGCCGGAGTAGAAGATGTCGCCCGAGACTTGGCCATTGATTTCCAGCGAGCCCCGAGCGTGCACATCCCCGTCGACGCGCCCGTCAATGCGAACGTGCTCGCCCTGTGCGCTGCCCTTCACGAGGCCGCCTTCGCCGATGTGCAGCAGACCCTGCGTCGAGATGATGCCGCCGTCGAGCAAGCCGAAGAACGAAATGCCGTGATCCACGACCATGTCGCCGGAGATCGCGCAGCCGCGCGCAATAAGCGTGATATTGAGTTCGGTTTTCATGGTGTCGATTCCTTAAAACATTTGTACTTCGTTCGCCCCGCCGCGGTTCGCAGGCGCTGACTTCTTGCTTGTAGCCGACCTCGTGTCGCCATCGCTTACCTGCTCATCCCGCGAATGCGAGCGATGACGGTAGCTGTGCGTACGGGCCGGTGCCGCGTGTTGTTGCGACGCTTGTTCGTCGGCGGCCGGCTGCGCCACCGCTTGCGCGGGCGGCACTGACGCCACGGGTTGAGTGGGAGCTTGGCTAGCCACCTCTGCCTCGCGACGCGCTTGATGAATAGGCGAGGCAGCCGCGCGTTGCACATCGTTCGAGACAGGAGGAACGGCCTTGCTGGCGGCCGTTCTCGCTGCGCCCTCCGCTGGGCCGCTCGTTGTACCCAGCGAACTCTTGAACTGGTCAGCCGTCAGACCGATTGGAGAAGCCGCAGCAACGTCTTTTCCCGTCAGCATCGGAGCGAGCGCTACCGGATGAGGCGGCTCTGCGTCGATCGGGCGCGTCGCCGGGGCTACTGCCGGTCCTTCCGTTGTTGGCCGTTCGCTGCCGTCGGATTTCGGCTGCGCGGCGGTGTTCTTTACTTCGTGCGCGGACAGCGCGCCCACCGATTTGTACAACGACGCGGCTCCCATGCCCGCCATGGCCACGACAGCGGCGATAGCGACTGCGACGACGCTTCGGCGGGCGACCGGCACCGCCTTCGGAAGCCGCAGTCTGAGCGTGGGTGTCTTGGCGTCTGCCGTCAGGTCGGTCGGCGCTGGGAGCGCAGCGATCTGCCGCGGCAGATCGATGGTCATCGAGTCAGGTGCGAACTGCGCATGCAGTCGTTGAATTTCGCGTAAGTCCATGCGGGGTCCTCCCGTCGTTGTTAGGTCGAGCAAGTCCAGGCCCGCCGCGTGGCAAACGCGAAGCGCAGGGCCGTCTTATCGGATGTCAGTGAGTACGATCCGAGTCTGGAAGCAGCACACCTTCCGGTGCAAAGCGGTCGTTGTCCGGCATGCACAAGAAAGGGATTTGATTGATGCGTGCCTCGGCAGCCTCCAATGCGGATTGGCGCACTTGAGCCGTCATGGTTCTCGCCATCAGCGCTTCCATCGTCTTCAAGAAAAGCTGGTCATACATCGAGAGGAGTCGCACAAGACGACCGGACATGGCGTGCTTGATTTCAAGCGTGACCATCTCGGGCGGGGTCGGTGCACGTCGACCTGGAAATTTACCTGCCCATGCGAGCGCCTTCTTCATGAACGCCTCGGCAGTTCGAAACTCCGACTCGATCGCGATGAGCTTGCCTCCGCGTGCAACGGTCATCTTTGCGGCGGCGAAGTTGAAGTCGGCGCGCAGGAATTCACGCGCGAACAATGAGTAGTACGGCAGTTCCGTTTTTGCCAGCGTGTCGCCGTTGATGCGAGCGAGACGACTGTCGTTCGTCAGTCGGTTCAACGGACGCAGCCCGCTCTGCGCAGCGCTTTCGTTGCCGAGCGCAGCGGTTTGCTTAGGGTCTTCGTCAGGCGCTTCTAGGTCAATAACGGCCATGGGATTTTCGGGATGTCTGTGTTCTCTCTCACATATAATTTTCATTGATTAGGCAAGAGTCGAACGGGCGAAAGCTATATGAATTTCGTGAGCTTTCGAGCGCACGCGTACGTCATTAACCCGGATACTCAACTCCATTCCCCGCGTCACCGACGCATCGACCTCGACTCCAAGCCCGGAGTCCATCTTTTCTCTGCAAGTCGTGCCCGCCTCGTGCGTTGGCATGCGCCGACCGGATAGCTACCGGTGTGGAAATCTTCCTTGTGCTGAGTGTGCTCGCTACACACTCCCCAATTTCAGCCGTGATACTCGTACTCTGTGCTGCATTCATTTGCGCCGGTACATCGTTCGAACCCGGGTTTTCGGGTGTTCTCTCTCCAGAGCCTGATCTGGGTAGAACGATCGAAGTTGGCTGATCCGTGATTCCTGCGGCGGAAGTAATTCCGAAAAGGGCTGTTGCGCGGCGTGACCATGCTGCGCGAGAACGACTTTACGTTCTCTGACCGAGCGACACCGGCGTATGCCGGCCGCTCCCTGCACGCCACGTCCCCGGAAGGGACGTGGCGCGTAGGTCTCTATATCGATTTCACGAAGCTCGCTCCCTCACCGGAGCGGGCTTTTTTTTCGTCTGTCGCTTCTTGCGGCCGGACATTTCTCAACGGAGGTGCTGTTCCATGCTGTTACCCGACCGCCTCAATCAGCGTATCGCCGAGGCCATCACGCATCAAATCAATACCGAGCGCGAGCAGGCGGACACCTCGTCCCCGGTTTGGCGTGAGCGGTGCGAAGTAGCTCGGGTCGCGATGTTCAGCGACGCAGAGCGCTCTGTCTTCATTTCCCATATCAGCGAACGTCGCGGCAGTGCGGCAGCCCGACAGATGCAATCTCAGGCCGAATCACTGCGGACCAACGCCATCTTCTTTCTCGCAAGGAAACCGTCATGAATGCAGTCGTTCAGATGTTCGATCACGCGCCGCGCAGCCTCGTTGAAGAACGAGCTATCCGCCCGCCCACGATCGGCAAGATTCGACCCGGTATCAAAGTGCTTACGCGGGCGCATCAAGCCAACGAAAAAGCGGTCAAGCTCTATAACGACATGGTGGCCGCGGGCGAGTCGTTCGAAGCCATCGGCAAGGTGCTCGAAACGTCGCTGAAGCTGCGCAACGCCCTCATTCCGCGCAACGTCGACTACTTCGTCTGCAGACGCTCGGATTTCTCGAATCCGGACACGGCTGACGAGATCCTGCGGCTGTATGGCGAAGATCGCGGCGGGTTGCGGCTATACCGCTTCCCGATCATGTTTGCGTTCGACGACTGGCTGCGCAATGTGCCCAATCAGATGGCCGCGTACACGACAACCGGGCGACAGTACTTCTCGGAGTACGACCGCGACGGCAAGCGCTATTGCAAGACGTACGCGCCGGTCGAGCGTAACGCACGTGCACAGCGGGCGCGACGATCCTTCGGTGGGCGACTGGTCGTTCACCGGCAAGACGACGACATTCCCGATGGCGTCTGTGATCCTCACGTCTGTCCGCAGTATCAGGACCGGAAGTGCAACCTGACCGCAAACTTCTTGTTTGCCGTTCCCGACGTGAAGGGGCTTGGCCTGATCGAACTGCCGACCAACTCGATCTACGTGCTGCAGAAGGCGTATTCGGCGATGCAGACCGTGGCATTAGCGCGCGGCAGGCTCACCGGCACTCGCTTCTGGCTCTCGAAGAAAGAGTTCGACATCACGCGGATTGACGACAACGGCCAGGCCGTGCGTCAGAAGCAGATGTTGACTGTGCTCGATGCCGACATCGACCTAGGCGCCCTACTGGATGGCGCGGAGGAGGCTCAACCGGCGCTCGATGCTGCCAGTCGTGCAGTGGCGCTGTTGGAGTCAGACGGGACGGTACAGTCGATTGGCGATCCGGTCGTTCAGCCTCAGCAGGAGCAATCTGGGGCCGAACGGGCAGGCGATGGACAGCCGTCGGGCATCGACGGCGCAGCTGGTCATGACGACGACTCGCCCGACCCCGATGAGACGCTGGAAGACAAGCGTCACCGTATGTCCGACCTGCTGCATCGTCTGGGCCTTAGTCAGCCGGAGCGACAGAACGGCTTTCGCAAATACGCGCACCAGACCTACGGTCGCGGCTGGATCGAACGCATCGCCGATGTCGATGCGATGAATGCGCGTCTCAAGAACGCGCTCGATGATCCCGCTTCGCTCGACGTCGAAATTCAGGACGCGATTGCACAAGCTGCTTACGTGTAACCTTGGCCAGTCCCCCTTCGGGGGCTGGCATCCTTTCTCCGTGTGACACAACCTTTCTCGCTCGCGCATGAGAGCATTTCAGCAAGAACCGCTTGCTCAAATGTTTTCGACCGCGCTGTACCTGCGCATCGAATTCGTCCGCTTCGGCGGCCTATCTACTTGTTCACGCGAAGGAGATTCCGATGCGTAGAGTCGGCAACTTCACGCTGTTCTTCGGCGCGGAAGACGCTTTTAGCAACTGGCATCCGTGCCGCTTTTCGTATCACGACGTCGCTTTCGTCAGTGTTGAACAGTTCATGATGTTTTCGAAAGCCAAGCTGTTCGGCGACGAAGACATCGCTCAGGCTGTGCTCGCCACGCATCTGCCCAAGGAACAAAAAGCCCTCGGCCGCAAGGTCAAAGGCTTCGACCTCGACACGTGGAAGGCGAAGCGCGAGTCGATCGTGTACGTCGGATGCCGCGAGAAGTTCGCGCAGCATCCGGGTCTGCGAACGCTGTTGCTTGCGACGGCGCCGACCGAGCTAGTCGAAGCAAGTCCTTACGACACGATATGGGGCGTGGGTCTCGGTGAGCATCATCCTGACATCACGGACAGATCGAAGTGGCGCGGCCAGAACCTTCTGGGCAAGGCACTGATGAAAGTCCGCGACACGCTGTCAACGCAATCCCTTTCTTAGCGCGCCCGAGCGGCGCATCGGCAAATACTGGCTACCTTCGGGTGGCCTTTTTCTTTATAGGAGGCGATTTGAAGATCGCACATTTTTCTGACTTGCACTACGCGCCGGGCAACATCGAAGAGTCGGACCGATGCTTCGGTTTCGGCATCGACCATGCGGTGTTGGCCCATGCGGACGTGGCAGTCATCTCGGGTGATGCGACGGACCATCGTCTCGACGCACACGCGCCGTCGCTGAACCGCCTTGCAAAGCGCATCAACGGGCTGAGCGGCAGCATGCCGGTCCTGATGCTGCAGGGCACGTTCTCACATGAGCCTCCGGGGACGCTGCGCAACTTTGAGCTGATGGCGACCACGCATCAGATTTACGTTGCGGAACGCGTGCAGCAGGTGAGCCTTCACGAGGGGCGGTTCTACCCCTCGGACGGTCCGGTGTTCTCGGACGAGGAGCTGCGCGAGGTTCTGGCAATCGGCGCTGATGTCGTGTTCACCTGTCTGCCCACGGTCAATAAGGGGGCGCTGGCGGTCGCTGTTGGTGCCAAGGAAGCCGGGACGGGTCTTGAAGCCGTGCTGGGCGACTATCTCGCCGCAGCAGGGCGGGTCAACCAGCAGCTTCGTGCCGCAGGCATCCGCACTGTTGGCGTTTCACACGGCACGGTCAACGGTTGTACGACTGAGCACGGTGTGACGATGGCGGGGTTCGATCATGAGTTTTCGCTTGGTAGTCTGTTCGAGGCCGAATGCGATGCATTCATGCTGGGGCACATCCATAAAGCGCAGCAATGGGAGCGAGCGGGGCGAGTCGTGGCCTATCCGGGCTCCATCGGGCGATTCCACTACGGTGAGGAAGGCGACAAGGGCTTTCTGATGTGGAATGTCGAGGTGGGAAGCGCGCAAGCCGATCTGGTCGTTACGCCTTCTCGGCAGACCATCTGCGTCGATTTTGACGGACCACCCGACATGCAGCGCCTGACGGCAATCGCGCTCGATGCGACCGACAAGTTCGTGCGAATTCGTTGGCAGGTCGACGAAGAGCACAAACAGTCAGCGGACCGCGACGCGATCGCGGCGCTGTTCGGCGACGCGGCCGAGCTGAAGGTCGAAGCTCGCATTCTTCCCGTCGTCCGGTCACGCGCTCAAGGCATCAGCCTCGAAACCTCGATTGACCGAAAGCTCGAGCGGTGGTGCGAGCACGCTGATGTTGATCCGGCTCCCTTGCTTGACCGGCTGCAGTTGCTGGAAACGGGGGACGCGGAGGCAGTTGCCGCTGGCGTGCTGGCGCGACTGAGCGACACTGACGCATTGTCGAGCATATCCGAGCCTGCGCCGGTGACGGCCCACGTAGCTCCGGATAGCGATGTTGGCGACGATGCACTGCCCATGCCCGATGCGACGGTGGAAATCGGCGAGTCGGCGTCTGCAGATCAGCTTTCGTGGCTCAACGATGATTTATTCGCGGCTTAATTAGCAAATGAGGTAGCCGCTCATGCAGAGGAGGCCAGTATGGCTCCTTCGCCTGGACACGCGAGCCGTGTTCCGATAGCCGATTTTGATCGTCGCTATCGAAACGGAGGTTTCACCGCGTCTTTGACGCATCGATAAGTAGCGGCAGGACCTTTCTCTAGCAGTTCATCTTTTCATTCACCCTGGCGGGGAGCGATCCCTACCGGGGCCGCACTCCGCCCACCATAACGGAGTGCATCATGTTTGGTCTTTATCCCGCTGGCCCGAACTGGGTTCGCACCTTTGCGTTGGGCGACTGCTCATCGCGTGATCTTCAAAAGTCGTTGGTTGACCTGGCAGGCTTCACCGCTGCGATCCAGCATCAGCCGTTCGGCCAGTACCGCGGCGCAGTGCTGGCGCAGCTCGGTCAGACGCTGTTGCTGGTCGCCACGACCCCCGGCGCTTGCGAGATCGCCGTTACGCCGACCGTTGAAATGCAGCAAGTTCTGTGGTCGTATCAGGAAGGGTATGCAAGCCAGTGGTCTCCTGCCGAGATCCGTAGCCTCACCGGGCATAGCGGTTGGTCCGAGCTTCTGACGAACGCGCGTCGCGAGTTCGTCAAAGTCTGCGACATCGTGGCGGCCGCCCTAGACGGAACGCTTCAAGCGCCCAAAGCAGCGGTGCAGTCTATGCCGTCGGTCGTGATGAACGAGCCGTTTCCCAACGAGGACGACGACGCTTTCTATGCGCAGATGGCCGCTATGTCGGCTTCGATGAGCGTGTCGGAGGACGTGTCATGCGGCCTCTGAAACTGACACTGGAAGGCTTCGTTGGCGTGCGCGATGGCATGAAACGCGACAGCGTGACGCTCGATCTGGAGACGTTGCCGGATGGCCTGATCGCTTTGACCGGCCCTAACGGGGCGGGCAAGACAACGATCATGGACAACTTGCACCCGTATCCGATCATGCCGTCGCGCGCGTCGAAGCTGTCGGTCGACGCCTTCTCGTACTGGGATCACATCTGTGGCACCAGTGCGCTAAAAGAGCTCGAATGGGAGCACGACGGCATTCGCTATCGCTCGTCCTTCACCTTTCGCAAGCCCGGCAAGACAGGCAAGGCGGAGTACTACCTTGCCTATCGTGGCGTCGACGGTACGTGGCGTCCGGTGTCGCTGCCTGACGGAACGGTGTCGGACGGCAAGGCGGAGTCGTATAACCGCTGCGTCGAGGCGATCAACGGTTCGTTGGAAACGTTCTTCACGAGCGTGTTCTCGGCTCAGAACCGGCGGCCGCTCGCGTCCTACGGCGCGGGCGAGATCAAGACGCTGCTGGCCGAACTCCTTGGCATCGACCACCTGAAGGCATTGTCGGCGAAAGCCGGTGAGGTCGCGAAGGCGCTCGGCAAGTCGCTCGAAGGCATCCAGTCTGAGCTTGGTGCGCTCGCCGGAAAGCGGCAACGTAAAGCCGACGCTGAGCAGTCGATCGTCGCGCAGGGCAACACCTTGCGTGCCGCTCGGGAGCAACGCGATGCTGCGCTTGAGCACGCGAGCAAGCTGACTCAGGAGCGGGCGACGCTTGCGGCCAAGCAGAGCGAATCGGTCACGACCGAAGCGCGCCTGCGAGAGCTGGGCGTGCGCCGCAACGAGTTGGTGCGTGCCCTGAAAAGCGCGGCCGACGACGAGCAAGCAGCAGCGGTTCGTTGCCAGCAGCGCGTTGCCGTGCTGAGGCGGACGGTTGCCTCGCACCAAGCAACGCTGGCTCGCCGTGAGGCAATCATGGGTGCGGCGACGAAGCGCGAGGAGGCCGAGTTGGCGATTGCGCGCGAGGAAGCGAGGTTCGCTCCCCTGCAGCGCCACATTGCCGATTTGGAGATCAAACGCGCGACGTTGACGACGCTCGATGCAACGCTTACCAGCTTGATGAACCAGGGCACGACGAAAGCCGCGCACTTCGAGACGCTGAACAAGCAGGCAGCCGTGACGGAGCAGGTGCCGTGCGTCGGTCATTCGATGCATGCGCAATGCCCGCTGCTCGCGCAAGCCTTTCAAGCAAAAGAGCAAGCGGAGGTGCAGTGTGTATCGGTCGCGAATCTTCGCGCGGAGTATCGCGAGAAGAAAGCGCAGGCCGAAGCCTTGGCTCGCGTGCCGGCCGAGTTGGCGGCAAAGCGCGTCGAAATGCTGGCCATCACCGATGCGGCGGCGCAGCTTCGCCGTGCACTGCAGGCGGCTGCTGAGCTTGCTGCGACGAAGCCATTGTTGGATGCTGCCGTATCGGGACTCGAAGCGGCGCAAGCTGAGTTGCGTTCGATCGCCGAGGAAAGTGCCGCACGTACCGCCAAGTACCAGTCTGAGAAGACGCGTATTGAAGCGGAGCTTGCTCGCATTACCGAGGAGGTCGGACAACTCTCTTCGGTCGACGTTACAGCAGCGATTGCGAAGCTTGACCGCGACATCGCGGCGAACCGGGAGACCGTCGCGGCACTGGATGGTCAAATCGAGCAATCGATCCGGGCTCAGAGTGTGTTGCAGGCCCAAGCGGAAGCCCTGGCGCTGGAGTTGGAGAAGTTCTCGGCCACGCAGTCTCGTGCCGATCGCCTCTCCGACGAAATTGCTCATTGGAAGCTGCTGGCTAAGGGCTTGGGCAACGACGGCGTTATCGCGTTGACCATCGATGACGCGGGTCCAGCGCTGACGCACACCGTCAACGAGCTATTGCTCGCGTGCTACGGCATGCGGTTCACCGTTGAGATCCGCACGCAGCGCACGCTCGCAAGCGGCGAACTGCGCGAGGGCTTTGAGATCCTTGTTCACGACGCCGAGTTCGACAGCAGCAAGTCGGTCTCCGTCATGTCCGGCGGTCAGAAGGTCTGGATCAACGAGTGCCTCACACGGGGCATCGCGCTCTATCTCGCGCAGAACACCGGTCAGACGTATCAGACCTTGTTCAGTGACGAGTCAGACGGCCCGCTCGATCCCGAGCGCAAAGTGCAGTTCATGCGTATGAAGCGCGAGGTGTTGCGCCAAGGCGGGTATCAGCGGGAGTTCTTTATCTCGCAGACGCCGGACCTTGTCGCTGAAGCCGACGCAGTCATCGACGTGCAGGCGCTTGCCGCCTGATTTCTTTTCAACTCTTGTGGGGGAGTGGCCCCACAAGGGCGCTCCCTGTTTCTCTCCTTTCTCGCGCCGTTCGGCGACAGACCCTATGGCAAACCTTTTGATGCTGCTGCTCGCGGCAGCCGGCAGTCCGTCTCATTCGAACGCGGTGCGTCACCAGCCGCCAACGCAGCAAGCCGCACCGGCCACTGCGCAATCGCAACCGCCGCGGCCGCCGGACCTGCGTCGCGCGTCCGCGTTCGATAACGGCCGTCTGCGTCGCATCTGACACCGGCTCATTCTCTTTCACTTCTTGACTGGAGCCTTTCATGGCCTATTCCTGCACCGACTTCGTCGACGATGTACTCAATGACATGCTGATCCGAAGCTGGATCAAACCCGAGCAGTACGGACCTGACGACCCGCAAGCTCAGTGCGATGCGGTATTGGGCGCAATCGGCGAAGCGGATGTCTCGCTTCGTCTCGCCGCTGACGCCAAGCAGTTTCATGCCGAACTCCTTGATGCGGTCGAAACGCTCACCGGCATCGCCGAACAGCACGGCGCGCTCGCCCTCGCGAACGTCGTCTATCTCCAGACGGCCATCTTGAAGGGCGGTGTGATCGAGCTCACGCGCAAAGAAGCGGACGCGTTCTCTTTCGTCAGAGACCTGCCCTCGGGCGGTCGCTGGTGGCAAAGCGTCAAGCTGATCGAGTAAGCGGCGCGAAACCAGTCCAATTTCTTTTCTCAACCCTTGCGGGCAAACGGCCCGCTAGGGTCGCTCCGCGTTCTTTCTGTGGAGTATTCTCATGTTCGAAGCAGCGAAGCTGGGCGCATCGCCGGAGCAGTTTGCCAACCTGGAAGCGGCGATTGGTTACATCGCCGGCACCGCGACGCACGCGGGCGAAGTTCGCCCGTGGGTCCGAAACGTCGATACGAAGGTCTTCCTGATAATCGGCGGCAGAGTGCAACCCCAAAACGGGGTGCGCCAATGACGCCGCCGTGGCTGGAGCAATACGCCAGCGGCCAGAAGACCGGCTACGCGCAAGCGTTCATGTCGTACGCCGAGTACTACGGAGTCGACGGATCTGCTGACGATGACCCGGAAATCGAAGAGCGGATCGCCATGCATCGGCAGCCGCTTGTCGGTTACGCGAGCCGCACGGGCACACGCCGCAACCTGGCCGCACTCAAGGGCGCCGACTGGCACCTGCACCTACGACACTGCCTTCATGTTGGACCCGCAGCACCGCGACGCCATCGACTCAGCGCATTTCTGGCTGAATGAGGGCATCGTGAAGTTGCCGACCGGCATGGCGCAGCGGTATCAGGACATAGCAAAGCGCGGGCAGTACTTCGCGCGGCTGGCTCAGCGTCTTAACCTGACGCCCGGCTGAGCTCCATGCGCATCTCATTGAGAATGCAATGGACGACGATGAGCATCGAGCACTGTTGGGCCACGACCGGGCACAGCTCAGCCTCTTTGTAGCGGCCTAGCAGCCAGTCAATATCTAGAAGAATCCCGGGCATAGAACCCGGGATTTTTTTTTGCGCTGCGAACTGACTTTCAGTCGCTAATGTGCGAGGAATGCTTAATGCAGACGAATAAGGCGTCAGAAGACCGGGGAAAGTCCATGATTGTCCGAATCGCGCAATACCCGCTCAAGAAGCGCCTGCTGCTCGGCATGGCGTCAACGGCCGCCGTCCTCCTCGCGCAGCAAGCGCTGACCACCGTTGCGCATGGTCGGCTGACGTTCCTGCTGATCAGTGCCGCGCTGCCGTTCGTCACGGTGCTTTTCGGCGCTTTCTCGGGACTATTGCTTCTCATGACCGGGATCGGCTTTGGTGCACTGTGGATGATGCCTCTTGGCAGTCTGGCCGTCCAGCAGTCGGACGACCAAATCGTGCTGCTGGCTTACGTCGTCATCGGCGCATCCCTGGTGGTGGCCGGGCAGCAACTGGCGAAGGTTGCGCGACGCGCCGGAAGAGCCGAATCAGCGACGCATGATGCTGCGGGCCGCCTTTTGGAAGTCGAGCGCGACGCGCGACATCGCTTCGACGTAGCCCTCAACAGCGCAGGCGTGCCATTCTTCATACTTACACCCGTCGTGAGAGACGGGCAGGTAGCAGAACTCCGATGGGACTATCTCAATGAGGCGGCCGCGCGACTCTTCAATCAGGCCGCGACGGTTGTCATCGGCAGTTCGACGTCCTATGTGCGCCCGACGGGCTGGGACGCCGATCTGCTTCTCGACCGACTTGCGCCGCTTGCCAAACGCGGCGGTCGTGACGCATTCGATCTTCACGTGCAAGCGGAGACCGGCGAGCAGTGGTTTCATGTCGTCGCCGCATCTCTCGACGGCTCGGTCGTGGCATGGTTTGGTGACGTGACGCCGCATGTGCGGGCGGAACAGGCGCTTTCGGAGGCAGACCGCCGCAAGGACGAGTTCCTCGCCACCCTCGCGCACGAACTACGCAACCCGCTCGCGCCAATCAGACAGGTCGCCGAGATACTGGAGCAGCCGCGACTGACCGATGAGGGCAGGAAATGGTGCGTCGCGGTGCTGCGTCGCCAGTCCGCAGCGATGGCACTGTTATTGGACGACTTGCTCGACGTGTCACGAATTACGCGCGGCGCGCTGACATTGCGCAAGGGGGTCGTGTCGCTGCGGGAAGTTGTCGACGAGGCAGTCGAGATCGCGAGGCCGATTATTGAAGGCAAGGCGCACGAGCTTGTTATTAAGCCGCCCGCGCGACCATTGCATGTGGAGGCAGACCGCCTGCGCCTCGCGCAGGTGTTGGGCAACCTGCTTACAAACGCCGCGAAGTACACCCCACCGGGTGGGCGCATCGAACTCTCGACGAAGGCCGAGGATGACGAGATCGTGATGTCAGTCGCCGACAATGGGATCGGTATCGAGCCTGACAAGCTGTCGGCAATTTTTTTAATGTTTTCACAGGTTCACCCCGACCCTCACCGCGAGGGCGGGCTTGGTATTGGGCTCGCGCTATCGAAGTCGCTGATCGAACTGCATGGGGGCCGGCTGACGGCTTCGAGCGGTGGAAAAGATCGGGGAAGCTGTTTTTCGATCCACCTCCCGGACGAAATCCGAGTGGCGGCCGCGCCGATACCGGCGCGAGAGGCGCCAACCGTCGCGTCGGCGCTTGCGAAGCGTTGCATTCTGGTCGTTGACGACAATGTTGATGCGGCCGATGCGCTCACCGCGCTCCTTGAGCTTGAAGGGCACGAGGTACGGACGGTCTATTCGGGCGAGGAAGCCGTCGACATCCTCAATCACTACAACCCCGAGGTGGTTTTGCTCGATCTTGGATTGCCGGGCATGAGCGGAATAGACGTCGCGCGTCGCGTACGCGCGAGGCCGGCGACGAAGGACGTGACGATGATTGCCATCACCGGCTGGGGGCAGCCACAAGATCGGGCGAGGACCGCCGAAGCCGGGTTTGACTTCCATTTCACGAAGCCTGTCGATGTCGTCCAACTCAATGCAGCAATCGATAGCGCCGGGAGAGCCGCTTGAGGCGTTAGCCGTCGCGAAAAGATTGCCGGTTTTTAGACTTCTGTGCATTAATTGCCGATCTTGGTCTACTATTTAGGGGTGACTCTAGATGACTGAGAGAGGCGGTCATGGAAGCTGACGTTCTGTACAAGGGCTGGACGCTGTCGCCCATCGCTGTCGACGACGGAGAGTTTTTCACCGCGATGGTCCTGGTGACGACGCCCGACGGCGAGATGCGGGCAAGCGGTGCGCTCGGCCAGTTCCCATCTGCAGCGTCGGCTAGAGAGTTCGCGATTGCCCACGGTATGGCGGAAGTGGATCGTCGGGACCCCCCCCTCCCTGACGGGCCGGACCATAGCAAACCGCCTAAAGTCGGATATCGCGTCTCAGCTTAGTGGCCGAAACGCTCGGCGCTGGCGGGAATCACTATGGCGGTCGCTTCTCCGGCAATGTCGTCGACCACCCGATTGCGGCCGCGCGCTTTGGCTCGGTAGAGAGCCGCGTCTGCAAGGCCCAACAGGGCGGTCGCCGACTCGCCGGTGTTCGAAAACGAGGTGGCCAAACCGATCGAGACGGTGACCGGGCCGCCGTCCGGCGATGCCGATGGGATCGCGAGCTTTTCCACTGCTGCTCGCAGCGACTCTGCCACGCGCAGTCCTGCCGTCGGTTCACAGCCAGCCAAGACCACGACGAACTCTTCACCGCCGTAGCGAGCGACGACATCGCCTTGTCGACGCAAAGTGCCCGCGAGCGCGCCTGAGACTTGTCTCAGGCACTTGTCGCCAGCCAGATGCCCGAACATGTCGTTGTATTGCTTGAAATGGTCGACGTCGATGAGCAGGACACACAAGGGCTGATTGCTGGCGCGAGCGAAGGAAAACTCCCGGGCAAAACGCTCGTCGAAGTAGGCGCGGTTGAAGACGCCTGTCAGGCCGTCGCGTGCCGACGTCTCCACCAAGGTCCGGTGAGTCTCGGACAGACGCCGGTAGAGGCCCGTGGTCTCGTAGATCAGCATCCCGAGTACGGCGCTAGATGACACCATGGACGCTCCCCGTGCCGCGTACCAGCCCACGCTGTAACGGGCGCTCGCCGAAAGCGTCAACGTCACATCAATCAGCGTGCCAAGCAGCGCGACCGCGAGCCACAGATCCATCAACGAACGCAGGCGCGTGGCCGAGAGGTGACATCCGAGCGCTGCCAGACACATCGCCTCGACGATAAGTGCGGCGGGGCTGCTCGATAATTGCGCGTAGGAACCTGATTGGGCGACCAGCGAAGGAAGATGCGATTGGCCGGCGGATGCAAGCGCGCAAAGGGCAATCGCGATGGCGACTGCGCCCACGACAACAGCTCTGCCGCGCGCCCGGCGGCCAAGAGTCGAGGGTATGGACCGGCCAACCAGGGATGCCGTCACAAGAACAGGGAAGCCGCCATGCCAAAACACCCAAATCCAAATCGCCGTCTGCGGTCCCGCGCCGAGCAGTCCCGTTGTGGAAAAAATGCCTGGGAACACGAGCAACTGGATGGCGGCGATGACGCTGGTGAAGGCATACGCGCCGCTGAGCGCGGCGAACAGCAGCCTTCCCGAGACAACGTACTGCGTCCAGAGCAGCAACGCGGTCAGCCCTTCGGTGAGGGTGACCCAGGTCGCGAACACCGGCAAAAAAGCGGGAATGACGGGCCCGGCGTTCTTAGCGTGCGGCCAGACCAGAACGGCTGCAACAATCGTCAAGGCCGCCGCCGCGGCAGCCATGGCTCGATGCCGCGGCGTAGAGGGCAGGTGAATGAGGGTGGTATGCATCGTAGGAAAAGGCGTAAGTGCGACCGCTGCCGCTTTAGCCCTCAGCTGAGGAATCTACGCTTTCCATTACGGCCGCGGGCCATGGTTCTCGAGAAACCCTGGGTTCGAGTATTGCTATCGATGTACAGCAACGGTAGCTAGGATCGATCGGCATGAAAGTCATCATTGTTTGGCACGAGCCTCCACCGCTCGGATCGGCGGAGGAACTCCATCGGTTTCGTTTCGAAGCGGATGACGGCTTCGGCCCGCCTAGGATTCACGAAATCACGCTGCGCACCGCCCGCGTGATCGTCGGCAACCTAAGGCGCGACGATGCCGTCACCAAAATGCTTCGCTCGATCCTCAGCACACAACGCGCCGACTACGACACTTTGATCAGGAGCACCTATACGGATGACAACGACGCCAACGTTGCGCCACGTGCCGCAGCCCGACGATGGATCGGTGAACAAAACCGCGTACCGCGAGTGGACCATTGATTCGCGGCCCACCCGAAGCGGCCATCACTGGCACGCGTGGTGTGAGCTCGAGCGCAAACCGACCGAAGATGACGCCGACGGCCAAATCTTCCACTTTTCGGATATCGGGTACTTCGACAGCGAGCGCGCGGCGCACGACCGCGCCATCGCGTGGGCGAAGGCCTGGCTAGACGAGAATTTCGAAAGACGGCCAACATGCTCGGGCAGGCGCTTTGCGCAAGCGTCGCCATACCCACACTCCCGGAACGAGGCGATGACTAGCGGTAACGGAGCGGTGGACGAGGTCGTCGCCAGGCGGCGACGGACACTGGGTGGCGCATTGAAGTTCCCGATGCCGCCCGGCGGGGGAGAGTCTTTGTGACGATCGTAGCTCAAAAGCTAGAAACGCTAGATCTCGTCGCGCGACTCTGCCCTCAAGCGCACATCCACATTGTCAATGACCCAGCGATCAGCACATGAAAAGGCGCTTCTCGCGCGGTGGCGGGCGCACCGCTGATGAGCCGTTGCCGGAGTCCATCGCTCCTCAACTGGCCACGCTCGCGCGCTGACCTCCCGCGAGCGGCGACTGGGTCTACGAAATAAAGTTCAAGTAGGCACCTCGATGGGTGTTGCCATCCAAAGGCATGTCTCGCAAGGCTGTCTCAAACAACTGTTGCCTTTCAAAATCACGGGCTGTTGCCTTTCAACGATGCGCTCTTTCTACGCGCACCGTCGAGCCAATGCTTCATTGCGACCCAAGCGGGACACTCACCGATTCCAGGAACGGTCGGAGCCATCGTGCCGGCTGCCCATCAGAAGCGACGTGGCAGCCTTGTTGCCGGACAATGGATTGGATAAAGCTGCGGATAGATTCACATCAGTTGCAGCTGATGGCGCCTCAATGTTTGGAGATTTGGATTGCTTTTGCTAGTGCATCAGCTGATTTTATCAGTGCATCGAGTTCGTCGAATGTTTCCTGCTTCGGAATTTCAGCTTTTCGCCTTTGCATCTCTATCGAAATCATATCAAGCACCTTTTGCTCCACAACCTGATAATCGTCGTAATTATCGAGCGTGGCAAGCCAGGGAGCTACGTCTCGAGCCCAAACATAACCCTCAGGGGGAGCATAGGCGGCAAGCTCGACGGGTCCAAAACTAAACCCTCTCTCTACATCTCCATATAATTCTGCGTAATAAAAGGTGTAACTTTTTTCTACGAGTAAGATCCTTCGCGGAATGGCGTTAATGATTAGAACCTTTGCGTCTGCTTCTCGTCTTATACCTGAAAGCTCGTCGCGCGCCTTCTTCAGTATAGATCCCGATTCGACAATAAGATCACGTACGTCGTCGCGAGTGTGCTTGGGATCGGTGATGCTCTGGCCCGATGCGCGGACGATGAACAAATAAATCGTGTAACCGAAAGCCACGCCAACATGCGCGTCCTGGCCCCACTTACTCAATTGATATGTGGTTTTTATGGCATCAGCCGCAAGCATGCTAAGTTTTTCTATGTGATCTCGCTTAATGTCGTGACCATGCTCGGCGCCGCCTTTGACGTAATTCGCCAAGATTCCCTCGGCAACTTTGCGATCAGCCCACACCTCTGTCAAAAGTTCCGTTTTAGTGTTTTCTTCCATTTCGCGCTTTATTATTCCGGGGAGTCTAGTGACTAAACTTAGAATTTGGTCGACCTTGATCTTTACCTCTTCGAGTTTTTCCCTGATCCAATCAAGGTCACTTTCGACCCGTTGTTTGAACGCGCTGTCGGTGATGAAACCATAGACTTTTAGTACAGACACTGCTGCACCAACGTACGGGTTTGCAGAAGCAGCTTCGAGAGTCGCTATGATATCGTCGATCGTGTCTGCGTCATCGCCGCCTTGGGACGAATCAAAGACACCCAAACCATTACCCTCATTAAACAGAAGCCGTTTCCTGTGGTCACGAACCTTGGCCAGGAGTGAGTGCATCCGCCTCTTCCTCTGGACGCGTAGCTTCATGTTGGTACTCCTCAATCAATGGTGTACCAGTGTCATGACAAAATCTCCGAAGTCGCCATCGTTTCCTGCAGGATCATTCCAATTTATGCTGATCACGTCGGTGGTTTCCTGTGTTACATGTATTTGCGCGTGGCTGGGGTCTGCACTGCTAGCTACCTTGTCATCTTGACGCAATACAAACTCAATCTGCCCTGACGGCACCTTCACTCGGCTGATAGTGGCGCTACCGCCCAATTCGAGCGCGGCAATGTCTGAGAACAACAGTTGATCGTCTGGGCGAACGAGCAGATCAGCACTGGCCGACGTCCCTCGACTAGTCAGAAAAAAGTCGATGTAGCCCGCTACCTCATGATAGAGCGTGTTGCCAGAGACTCTAAAAGCCGGGGTTTGTCGAGGGATAGCACAAGCTAACTGCCGAGAAACCCTGCAAGGATGGATACCTTGATCACCTAGATATTGTCGCCCCTCCATCGCGGCTTTGAATAGTTCAGTCACGGTCATGTCAGGAGGGTCGAAAGGAGGATCAAAGACTGCCAGGTACAGCGCCGTTAGCTTGTTCAAATCGGTGATAGGGACGGCCGCCGGGCCGAACCTCATATCGGATATGTTCAGGCCGAACTGACCAACCAGTTGCCCAGGAGTGCCTGGATCTACGGGGGAGGTAGCCGGAACGTGATCGGCCAGTGGCATGCGCACGAAGCCAATCTCATTCGTCTCGATGCCCCATGCAACTGCCAGAAGAGAGGCGCCGTACGACGGCCGATCCCCCATATTTGAAATCGAGTATCGGACATCAGCATCGCTACTGGTCTTAACGTCCACGGTCAAACTATCCGAACGGGACCAGCCACACGATCGATCAAACGTGGCTACATTGCGCCTGACCAAGTCAAATCGGAAACTGTCAGTTGCAGTAAGCACTGGTCCATGTACTATCGGCTTGGACTCGCCGTCACCCATGGGCCGTAATGTTGGACTCACGGTTTTCAAAACATTCCCCCTAGATTTTTGGGCAACGAATGAAGCTAGTGTTTTCGCTCCACGGCAAAGGATCATCAGTAATCCAGTCGGTCCATCCGAATCCTCTGTCGCCATCTAGATTGAGGTTCGGAATCTCTCGGCCTCCATTACTTTGGAACTCATTTACTAGGAAATCCGCGAGGTCGATTGCACCAAATTGCGGAGAAGTCTCCACCGAGTGGCACGCGTTAATAAGAAATGATCTATCAACATTTGAGAATCGACTGAGCAGCAAAGATTGGAAACGCGTGCTACTGACATTTTGAATTATCCGCTCCGACGGTTTTTCAAGGTCTGCGCCTAAGTCGCTTGGGTGCACGAGGTGATAAGTTTGTTCGCTATTGGTCACATGTACATATGAAGTATTCTTCGACCGAAACGCGTCCTGATCTCCAATACGTACTATATGTGGGAAGCACTGCTCTACCTGAGCATAAGTCGGATGGACGAATCCGGACGTAACTAGAACGAGCCGTGACGTGTCATATAGTTCGTATAAAGTGAGCGATAACTTCCATAATAAATATCGTGCAGGCGCTGTGGCAAGTCGCATGCCTGCCGCCACAGGAATCGTAGCAATCATAACGGCGACCTCTGCCAACCACACGAGGTACTGCATCAGCGAAACTAGAAATGCAAGCCAGCTCCGCGGATCATTTGGATTGATATAAGGCAGTTTTCCGAGATTGGGTTGTCTCGACATGACGTCCTCGAATCTCACGCGGATCCATTCATCGAGGTCGAACCAGTCGAAATCTTCCGGGGGTTTGGGGCGATTCAAAAGCGTATTATCGGTTGCCCCTTTGAGATACTTGTAGTAGATCTTGAACATTTCTCTGACGTCATTTGCATCGGGGATTCCACTTGCAATCGCTAGATCTTGATATACGACTTTGTACGCATCAGCGAGGAACGCACACAGTTTCTCAGGAATAACCGGAGTGGAAGGGTCGTACCCGGGGAAGTGTATGCGACGATAGGCTCCGCTCTCGGTGAGTTCCTCTCCGGTCGAGGACTGCCATAGATGTGAGTCAAGGATCCTCTCGATGATGTTGTGTCGCCTCCAGTGATTCCTGTATGGGCCGCCGGAATACAGGTTTATAAGCGGGTGACCAACCACATCGGTGGCAAGATGGGTTAGATATCCCAAGACATATGCACGCAGTGAGCTATCGTTATTACTAGTTGCCCAAATTTGGCGAGCAAAATCAAAGCTGCGATGCTGGTGTGCAATGTCCGCCCACCACCATTCCTTGATTGCCGCTCCCTCTGGTCGCCTCGAAATCGGTGGACTAAAAGCCTCGAATAGATCGTGTGACGATGTCGCAAGCGCAACTAGTCGCGCGACGACGGTTGATTCTAGTAGCGCAACGTTCGCTTGGAGCGCACTCTGCAATCCACCGCTCAGCCAGTCAGTGACATTTTCTTGGGCGGTAACTACACTGTTGTAAAGGTTGACGATTTCTCTCAGATCATCAAATACTGAAAAGAACAGATGACCAACCTGTCCGAGGGGACCCCAGTCGTTTTTATAAAAATAGAGATAATCCGGTCCGATACTCCCAAACGCCACGTGCATCGGGTAATCTTGACCCGCCCTCGCCCATGGTTGACCAAGTTGTCGAGCGATTTCATCCACCGTTAGGAAATGAGTGAAGACTCCCGGCATGGTGCCCTCCCTGATTATCATCAGGTACACAGTGACTATGCGACTCGTGCAACGTATCGAGCTTGCGCTGCCGTGGAGTTATGGCTCTGTACGCTTACGCACATTTGCCGACAGCACCACAAGTGTCGCCCTGAAGGCGATGGAGGCTGTTTCGATCGAGGCCTGTCGGGCACGTATACCGGGCGTTTGCTCAATCGAGCGCTCTTGCTCTGCCAATTGCTTATAGTTGTCAACGATCTGCCGGTCTCCGCAGCGAACGGTTGTGGCGGGAATCCGGCAGATCACGATTTGCGGTATCCCGGTCCCCGGTCAGTATGAAAGGCAACACCGCAAAAGGTGCCTGTCTAAGTTCGACGGCTATCGCCTCATGTGCAGGCTGGACGCGGGGCGGGTCAAACTGATCACGCGCGGAGGCCACGACTGGACAACGAAGATGCGCACCCTCGCCACCGCGATCGAAGAAATGCCGGTCGACAATGCGTGGTTGGACGGAGAAGTAGTGGTGCTCACCGAGTCGGGAACTCCCGATTTCAACGCTTTGCAGAACGCGTTTGACCGACGCAGCACGGCGCAACTGACCTTCTTCGCGTTTGATGTCCCGTTTTTCAACGGACGTGACTTGCGTGAGGTGCCGCTCTCGCAGCGCCGCGAGCTGCTCGGCGAGCTAATCGCCCGGACGTCGAGCGAGCGCGTGCGCTTCAGCGAGTCATTCACAGAGGATCCGGAATCGCTGCTCGCGTCGGCGTGCCGAATGCGGCTAGAAGGGATCATCGGCAAGCGTGCGGATGCGCCGTACCGTTCCGGCCGCTCGACCGACTGGATCAAACTAAAGTGCAATCAGCGGCAAGAATTTGTCGTGGGCGGCCACACGAGGCTCGCGGGCGCGAAAAGCGGGATGCGATCGCTCATGCTCGGCGTGCACGAGCGAGACGGCAGTTTGCGTTTCGCCGGAACTGTGAAGGTAGAACTAAAGCCGCGCCCGCTAGCTGAGTTAGAGAAGAAGGCGGCGAAGCTCCTTCGCGACGATCCTCCTTTTTACAACCCGCCCCCATGCGAAAAGGATCGCGACTTCGTTTGGCTAGCCCCCGAGCTCGTCGTTGAAGCGTCTTTCCTTGAATGGACGCCCTCGGGCGAAGTTCGTCACCCCGTTTTCCAAGGCATGCGCGACGACAAGCCCGCCACGGCCGTGACAGAAGAAACAGTCGTCGATGTGGACGAGCCGGAGAGCCTGCCCCAAGCGAAGGGAACCACGCGCGCGTCACCGGGCCGGGCGGGAACGCTAGTCATCGCTGGCGTGAAAGTGTCCAACGCCGAGCGCATCATCGACGACGTGACACGCCTGAAGAAAATCGATCTGGTGCGTTACTACGACGAGATCGCGGAGTTCGCGTTGCCGTACCTGAAAGAGCGGCCGGTGTCGCTGGTACGCGCGCCGGAAGGCATCCACGGCGAGCTGTTTTTCCAGAAGCACGAGGAGCGCTCAAAGATCCCTGGCATCACGCGACTGCCCGTTGAGATGCACCCCGGCCACCCGCCGCTGCTAGTCGTCGACCATCACGAAGCGCTCATCGGCCTCGCCCAGATGAACGTGGTCGAATTGCATAGCTGGAACGCCGTGCAGCCCGACCTTGATCATCCCGACCGCTTCATCCTCGACCTTGACCCCGACCCGGAGCTGTCATGGCAAATGATGGTCGATGCGGCGACACTATCAAAGGTGCTGCTAGACGAGATCGGACTCAAAAGCTTCATTTAGACGAGCGGCGGCAAGGGCTTCCATATCGTTGTGCCGCTCACGCGCCGGCAGCAGTGGGATGAAGTCAAAGACTTCTCGCACGCGGTCGCGCGCTACATGGCGCGGCTCATGCCCGAGCGGTTCTCGGCGGTCCTCGGACCCAAGAACCGGGTGAAGAAAATCTTCATCGACTACCTGCGCAACAGCAAAGGGGCGAGCACGGTCGCGGCGTACTCGGCACGCGCGCGCTCAGGCATGGGCGTGTCGATGCTCATCGCGTGGGACGAGCTAAAGGACATCGGCCGCGCCGATCAGTGGACTATCAAAACGGCCGCGCGGCGCATGCATTCGCTAAGGGCCGATCCATGGGACGGCTTCCACCGCACGCGGCAAGGCATTACGGTTGCGATGCGAAGGGCGGTCGGCTTGCGCTGACAGCCCAGCGTCAGACTTCCTGCCGCCTGCCGCAATTGTCGAGCACCGCGGCACCTTGGTGGATCCAGCGGAGTGTCGTAATTTCATTGATGCCATACTGAAAATTACACGCTCAAACCGCGGTGTCTGTAGGTCTCGCCGAAAGTCAACCGGCACGCTGTTTGCATGATGTGACGGTACATGGAGAACTGATCCCCGGTGACATCATGCATCACTCGATCGAACCTCACGAGCTCAGCAAGATCGACCTCGCGGCCTTTCAGGTCGTGCAGGTCTCGGATGGCACGCATACCGTGGTGCTATGGGAAGCACCCGAACCAGACCTTTCGATGCGGCCGCATATGCAAGCGGCGACGCTGACGATACGTCTTTGCGATCCTCTTAATCCTGTGCGCAGGAAAGATGTCTGCGAGCGCTTGCAGTCGCATCTACGCGCAGTTCGCAATGAGAAGCGCGCTGTACGTGAGCGACCGCGCGGGCAGCGCTTAGCCGTGCAAGCCGCCGCGTAGCGACAGCGCGCGAAACAGGAAACGTCGTCTTGATCTCAACAAGAACGAACTGCACGACGTGCGAATGCCATCAAGCGCGCCCGCGCAGTTGTCGTCCTATCGGCAAGGAACTGATTCCCTATCCTCTGGGAAGAGCGCGTTTCCTGCTCCTTTTTAACGAATGAGACTATTGCACCGACACGTACACTTCTTTCCGTGGCGATGAAGCCCAAACACGAGTCGCACAACGGCAGTCACCGAGCATCCGGCCCAATCTCACGCCTATCCGGACAAGCGGTTGCCACGCGCGCGTCTCAGCGTTCATCGCTCCGCTTCAAGAGATTAGTCGTTACGGGGTAGTCGTTGCTGTCCAGCGTTAGAGAGACGTTGTAGGAAGTTGACGCAATCGTAGTAAGCGAAGCCCCGGCCCGAATCATCGGTCGGGGCTTCGTCTTTCTGCGGCTATCGCGCGTCTTTCAGTTGTGCGGTTTGGGCGGCGGCTTGACCTTGTTGTGCTCGCACTCCGGCGTGTTCTTCAGCGCTTCCTTGGTGACGCCCGCCCACGGCGCGTGACTTGCTATTGGTCCTAGCCAGTTCAAAGCAACCGTGGCCGTCGGCCGCGTTCTCATGAGCGAAGGGAGGGAAGATGAGCGAACTACAACGAGACGACATTGAAGTACAGCCTGCCAGCCTGCAAGACGCCAACGAGCGGCGAGCGCTCCTGCTGCATCTCGGTGACGTAGTGGAATCAATCGGCTGCGTATTGAAGTGCGCCGAGCGTCATAGGACGATCGGCGAGGCGGCCGCCGATGAGGAATCACTCGCCAGCTTTCCGATATTGGGCCTCGTCACACCGCAACTGACGCCGCACGACTTCGCTGCGCGAGCAGCCACCGCTTTCTTCCTCTGGACCAAAGAGCTGCTTGAGCCGACGCTCAATCGCAAGCTGTTGGCCTACACGATTCAGCATGACCTGTTCGCAGGCAACCAATCAGGATGGGAGTCGTACGTCGCGTTGCTGCGCGCGCAGGTGCCATGGTTCGGAGAGGGGCTTGGACCGGTCGCCGATGCCGAAGCTGAGTTCCTGAGCACCTCACTCTGGCCAGCCCGGGAGAGCGGGCAACGCAGCGCTGAGCTGCGCGATGCTTCAGACTGAGGCAAGGGACGCCGCCTCCTTGTAGAGGCAGGCATCAGTCGGATCGACTATCGAGGACTCGAGCTCGGGCTAGGCCAGCCGCGGTACGCGCTGGTCTCGAGCAACTCGCCGCGGAAGCGGCGGTAAAGAATGTCGCAGCTTGGCCCGCTCGTTGCTGAAATGATGTCACCGTTGAAGGAGATCGATGTGCTACGGAAACCCTCACGATCTGCTGGAACTCGTTGCGAGCGCGCTCCCCCTGCGTAACGAACTAGGGCACACCGGACAAGAAGACTTTGAATACTTCTGCGCATACACCGGACTTCGAGAGGAGAACGTCGGTGCCGATGCGTTTGCATGGGCTAAGCTAGCCTTCTTGTCCGCGTGGAGGCGCCGAACGGAAAACGTTGCGGAGCAATCAACATCGTGAACACGAGCCTCCCTCCGATTCGCCCCTCTCTGTTCGTCGAGGAGATGAATAGACTGCTGCCCCGGCAGCGAGGATTTTCTCCCGGCCTCCACGTCTTCTTGACGCCGCGTGGATGCAGCGACGAGGAGGCAACTGGGTGGGATTGGGCCCCGGATTCGCCTGCGGCAGCCGTGGCAGTGGCGCAAACGTTTGAGGATGTTCGACATCTTCATCGTCTCTAACTTCCCTCCTTGCTCGCCACAACCCGCCTCCGCCGCACACGCTATGATGATGCCGCCCACACGGCGTGCCTTGTCAATGCCGAGAGCTTGGACTGGTGCGATTCAAACCATTGCTCCGCCACGGGTGCCGCCAGTTCCGGCATCTCAGTCGCAAATTGCCCCGCACAAGCGCTGTTCGGCACATAAAGTTTCTGAAGCGAATGCCGAAAATCGAGTGATGGACAAGGAACAACGACGACGGCTAATTGTGGACGAGCAGCTACACGCAGATGCCCGGGCGCTGGCTATCAGCATCGAGACAATCCGGCGCGCACGCGGGAAGAAGAATCCGCGCGACGTCGATTTCGGTACGCCTGAGTGGAAGAACACCTGCATCGAATTTGCTAGAGATTTGCGCTGGGCTTTGGGCATTGGCGACGACGGCCTTACCGAATTTCGTCGACCAGACAACCCTTGATCTCGGCTTTTCATTGCCTCACTTAGCGCGCGATCATGATCCGGCCAACCGTGCTTCAGACTGAGGCGAAGACGACGCTGCCCTCCTTGTTGAGGCAGGCATCGTTCGGCTCGATGATCGAGCAGTCGAGTTCGGGGTACGCCAGCCGACGATACACGCTGGTCTCGATCAACTCGCCGCAGAAGCGGCGGTAGAGAATGCGCCCGGCGAAATAGTACTGCGGATCAAAGGAAGAGGGCGCTTCGGCTGGAACGGCTCCGCGGAATGTCGCGCGTGTGTCGGCCTCAAACGTCGTCCATAGCTCGCTGCGCGTCGGCAGGACCGTCGCGGGCGTGACCGCGTCGGTGACCGCGTAGCCCCATCCAGCTTTCGGGAGGGCGTGTCGTGCGCCGATGTACGTACGCTTGACCTCGAATGCGCTGCTGACGACCTCAAAATCGCAGTCGCAACGATTCTGCAGGACGAACGTCACCCGCGCTGGAGAACCAGGAATGACGCGGGCTCTGCTGATAGCGATCGACAGTTCCTGCGCGTTCGTCGTTGAGATTGAGCGGACTGCGGTCACCGGTTCACTGCATTCGTAATGGTGCGCATTCGTTCCTGTACCAATAATCAACGAGTCGCTGCGCCGCCTGCAGGTCCTCGGGATAGTAGGGGTCGTCCCAGAACGGCGATGGATCGTATCCTGCCTTTCGCAACGCGGCTAACTCCGACTGGTGCTCCGCCATTGTGGGGTTCGCGTTCGTCCTCAGCGCCGTCAGGTCGTGGCACTCGCGGTCCGTGAGGTACCGGCCGGGCGGTGGCATCTCGCCGATGGCTACGCAGCCGGCGAGCAAGTATGCCGATGCGAATGCCGTCACCAAGTGTTTCCGTGTCGCGCCCACGATTGCCACCTGCATTAATCGCCGCTGCCGAGCTCGCTGTGCTTGTGCGAATGCGTGGCCGCGTGAACGAGCTCGTAGTGAGCGCCTTTGCCACTCCGGGTCGGCGGAAAATGCTCGCCCTCGACGCATGTCACTTCGAAGACGGATCCGCCGTCGCCTTCCTTCACGACCTTGTAGATGCCCGAGGTCTGAACTTTCTCGCCGGGCTTGTGCTGTTCTGCCATGAGTTCCTCCGCGCTTTCGTTTATAGCGTGGAAGGAGCAAAGACTGTTCCGCCCCGATTACTTCCGTCTGAGATAGCGTTTGAGGAGGGGCGTGGCACTGGCGCCGTGCACGAACACCGACAGGACGATGGCCGCCAGGGTGATCGGCAGGAGCGGTCCGACGCGGTCGTGCCCGGCCTGTTCGAGAGAGAACAGCAGGTAGTAGAACGCGCCGACGCCACGCAGGCCCAACCATCCAAACAAAAACCGCTGATGGCGGTCCATCGACGAGCCAATCAGGGAGAGGGTGCTGCCGAGCGGCCGGGCCACAATAAAGAGGAAAAGCACCGGCCAGACTACGGACCAATGAATGAGCTCCCGCCAGTGCGCGGATACGACGCTGCCGATGATGACCATCAGGCCCAGTTCGACAAAGCGTTCGATCTCGACCGAGAAGCCCATCATGTTTTCCGCGATATACGCATGAGCCAATTCCGGATCTTTGGCAGCTTCCTCCCGCTGGCCCCGCTCGACTGATTCCAACACCTCGCTTGGTGGTTTGTCACCCGTTGCCTTCATTTCCTGCCGCCGCAGCGCGACGCCGGCGGCGAAGACTGCGATGAAGGCGTATCCATCGACGATCAGGGTTGCACCGTAGGCTAAGGCAACGAGCCCCAGCGCAAGAAATCCTTCTAGTCCCAACGCATAGTCGTACTTCGTGCGCAATTTCGTCACCAGCACGACCACCCCGGTTCCCAACGCCCAGCCGAAGAATAGTGCGCTCGTCATCCCCCACGCGATAGCGAGGGCAAACGTCCACGGGTTCTCGCTGCCCAGACTGCCGACGCCGCAAAGCGCGAGAGCAATGTAGACCATCGGAGAGGCCGCACCGTCGTTGAGTCCGCCCTCCGATGAAAGAGCGAAGCGCAGCGGTTCATCGTCGCCCGCTTCTTCGACGCGCAACTCGTTGGCCAATACGGGATCGGTCGGCGCGAGCGCAGACGCCAGCAGCAATGCCGGGCCTGCGGCGAACCCGAGACCCCATCGCGCGGCGGCGAACACGACCGCGATGGTAATCAGCATGGCTGGACCGGCGAGGCGTAAGGTCAGTCGCCAAAGCGGCCTGGAAAGCTCGACGCGCAGGTACATTCCGATGGCGAACAGAGACACCACAAGTCCCGCTTCGGTAAGCGTGCGAAGCAGGCGCACGTCGCGCTCGACGTCGATCGTCAACAGTCCAGCGCCCGCCGGACCCAGGAGGAAGCCGACGATGAGGTACACCATTGCGCCGGTCATCGGCAGCCGCTCAACCAGATTTCGGCCCAGCGCCATCAGCACCATCAATGCCCCGACGATCAGGAACCAGACGGCTTCGATCGTCATCAGCATCTCCTATAGCTTCTGCAGTCTGCGGAACTGGTTGAAGTGGCGAATGGCAAGGGTCGCTTCGCCCAGTTCTTCGTGGATGCGCGCGGCGTTGAAATGGGCATCCGCGAAGTCGGGGTCCTGTTCGATGCAACGCTCATAGAACTGCAGCGCCTCGCGGAAGCGGCCCGAATCTTCAAGCGCCACACCGATGTTGAACAGCAGCACCGGGTCGTTCGCGCGGTATCGCAGCGCGTCGCGGTACACCGCTATCGCCTCGTCGAACCGCTCGCTGTCCATCAGGATGCCCCCAAGGTTCAGCGATGCGTCGGTATAGTCGGGCGCGCGTTCAAGCGCTTTCCGATAGGCCGCTTCTGCGGCGTCGAGGTCATCGTCCTCCAAGGCGCGCGCCTGCCGGAACAGGTCAACGGCTTCTTCACGTGCCCGCTGCTCGCGCGGCGCTTGCATGGAAGCGACGTTTCCCGACGCCTGTGGCTGCTCGAAATCCAGCAGCAGTTGGCCGGTTTCCGCATCCCACTGGCGGCTTGCCCCATCCCGCACCGCAACCCGGTCGCCGACTGCAGCAATGCGCACGCCAGTGAGCGATCCTTCACGCCCCCAGCTCTTCTGAAGGTGATCAAGTGCGCGGACGATTTTCATGGGGGAGACACCTGCCACTCGGAGCGCGTGCGCGGTCCTGAGCATGACGATGTCCTGGAAGGTAAAGCGCCGCTCGCCTTTTTCGCCGCCCACCGGTGACACGAAGCCCGCTGCGATCAACCGTTCAACGACGCTGCGCGACACGCCGAGCATGCGCTGCACATCGCGAAGGCTGTACCCGTCGTCTTGCATATCACCGTTTCGTGCCAGTTTTGCGCGCCGGTGCCGGTTGGTCCTCAGTGGCCGCCCGGCGCACCGCCCGGCGCTTGGGCGCCGAAGCAGCTTCTGCCGCTTCTTGCGCTGGCGCGGCGGTGCGCGCGCTCTTGCGTGCGGCTCGCGGTGCGGCTGGCTGCTCTGCTGGCCGTTCCACAGGCGGCTTTTTCTTCAAACTCGCCCGCAGTGCTTCGACGAGATCGATCACCTGCGCGCCGGGCTGTTCGATGGCGGGCGCGGCGGTGATTTTGTTGCCCGCGATCTTCTTGTCGATCTCGGCGAGGATGCGCTCCTTCTCTTCGTCCTTGTACGCGGCGGCGTCGTAGCTGTCGACGCGGTACTGATCGATCAGTTGTTCGGCGAGCTGTAGCTCCGTCGGCTGAATATCCGTCTCTTCGATGCCGATATCGGCCTGCGAGCGAACCTCGTCGGCGTAGAGCAAGGTCTGGAGAATCAGGCCGTCGTTGCCGGCGCGCACCTGCACCATGTGCTGTTTGCCCTTCCACGTCCAACGAGCCACGGCGCACGTGCCGCTGTCCTTCATCGCTTCTTGCAGCAGCCGGTACGGTTTGCCGCCGCGCTTGTCCGGGGCGAGGTAGTAGGGCTTGTCGAGGTAGATCGGGTCGATCGCCTCGGTCGGCACAAACGACACGATGTCGATTGTGTGGCTCGCGCTCGCCTCCAGCGCCTCCAGCTCCGACTTCTCGAAAATCACGTACTTCTCTTTCTCGAATTCGTAGCCCTTGACCATATCGGCGCGCTCGACGACTTTTCCGTCGTGCGGACAGACGTACTGCTGTCTCAACCGGGTGCCGCACTCTTTGTGCATCAGGTTGAAACCCACTCCTGACTTGCTCTCGGTGGCCGTATAGACCTTCACCGGAACGGAAACGAGTCCAAAACTGAGCGTCATCGATGCGATCGAACGGGCAGCCATACGAACCTCTCGTAGGTTATATGGCCGGCCACATCTCGCCGCATGACGCGGCGCTACGGCTAGGCGGCAAGGCCAACGGCACGATTCGTGCAAAATAGGTGCCACGACCCGGGGCATGGCCCGGGACCCGATACATCGTTGGGCGGCGCCAGATGCGCTCCGGCAACTCACCCGTTTCGGCGAGAGAGAGGGAAAAGTGTGCACCAGCTACGAGTCTAATCCGAAAGATGCGTTCGACGTCTTCAGTCTGTTCCCGGTGCCGAATTTCGACTACAAGCCGGAGATTTACAAGGACTATGCCGCGCCGATCTTCCGCCGCATCGACGGTGAGTATTTGACTGACGCTGCGACGTTCGGCATGGTGCCGCGCGAGTTCATCCCGCAGGGCGTGAAAGCCTTCGATACGATGAACGCGCGGTCCGAATCAGTCGGGCAGAAGACGAGTTTTCGCACCGCGTGGAATAAGTTGCAACTCGCCCTGATCCCGTGCCGCCGGTTCTACGAGCCAGACTACGAGACGGGCAAGGCAGTGCGCTGGCGCATTGGGATGGCCGATGGCGCTCCGCTTGCTATAGCTGGGCTATGGCGTGCTTGGAAAGATCCCGCCGACGGCTCAGCGAGCCTGTCGATGACCATGTTGACGGTCAACGCCGGCGACCACCCGTTGATGAAGCGGTTCCATAGGCCGGGAGCGGAGAAGAGGTCGGTGGTCATCATCCCGCCAACCGAGTACGAGGACTGGCTGTCTTGCAAAAGCACGGACGAAGCGCGGTCCTTCCTGCAGCTTTACCCGGCCGACGAGATGCACGCCGAGCCGTTTCCTCTGCCGCCCAGAACCGCCAAACCGAAGGCAGCCGCTAACGTTGATCTGGCGCAAGCGTCCCTTCTTGCGGATGACGGTGGCTGATCGAGGGCGGAAGATGCCGGTATGAATAACAGGAGAAGGGCGATGCCTACTTATCGAGCGGCATACGTTCCGCCGGAATTCGGTTCGAACGGCGTCGGCGTGCTGCTGACGCCACCTTGACGGACGACGAATTGATGGCCGTTGCTCGGCAGGTGGCCGCTGCCAATGGCGTAGAAGGCGAAATCGTCATAGGCAACTGGAGTGACTGATGCGACAGAGGCGTCGCATCATCGATTGCACGCGAAGAACTTAGGCGGGCGTGCGTTTGACTGTGATCCGGTACTCTGCGCCGCGGTTGTCGGTCGCAATGGCCGTCGCGGCGTTGAGCGGGACCGTCGTGTCAACGTGCTGCTGCCAGCCCGAATCCTCTAAATCAACGACGACGTGCGCCGTATTGTCGGAATTGAGCGCAACGACGTTAGCCACTAGCGTGAATTGGCGGTGTCCGTCGTTGCTCTGCTGGACTCTCCAGCGGCCGATCACATCCTTGGTAGCATAAGACGCTTCGAGAGCTTTGGCCTCGCTGTATTTTTCGACATTGACAGTCGCCAGAGGGGCGGTGGTCGCATCCTGCCACTTGGCGTTGGCGCAAATGACTGCTTGATGCGATGCAGTCTCGTCGAACGCGCCATTGTTCTCGCCGGCGCATTTCGCGCCCATGACCTGCTGAGCATGCGCGGTTCCGAGCGTCGCTAGAATCGCCAATGCTGATGCAAGCAGTTTTGCTTTGTTCATTTCGAATTGTTTCCCGTAAACGAGGTCCCGGCTCTGTGCGCGACCACTCGCGGATGTCGATGTCGAGGTCACACCAACCGACGCTGGCCGCTCGCAGCGTCGTTTGCTAGTCGAATTCCGGGTCAACGATGTAGCCGCCACCGCGGCCAGCAACCGCGATCGGGCGCGCGCGAAGCGAATACTTGAATGTCTGCCACGTAATCCTTCGACGTAACAGAAGTCGCCCGACGTTGAATGCGTATCGGATGATCACGCTCATCTCAAAATGGGAACCGACGTGAAGCTCTGAAGCTCCTGCCCCGGTGACAGCCCCATTGCGTTTCTCAGGCCCGGCTGCCGAGCGCGCGCTCGATCTTACGATCGGTCTTGTACTGGCCGAGTGCGAAAACGGACCAGATAGCGGCGGGGATCCAGCCAATCAGCGTGATCTGCAGCAGAAAACAGATGATCCCGGCGATCGGACGGCCGATCGTGAAAAACTGGAGCCACGGGATGATGATGGCGAGAAAGAGGCGCATATGTGCTTCCTTGATGGTTCGATGAGACCGGTATAACGGCCTGCTTAAACGGTTCCTTAACATGCGGGAGACTTCTGGCCTCCCGCCTCTATGCGATACCGCGATCAGTTGACGACCAGAGCGCCGCCGTTGCCGAGACCGCCCTTGACGTTCTGCGCGCGGTACTGGCGAACTGCGCCAACGAGGTTGTTGAGGGAGTCGGTGAAAGCCGCGACGACGACCTTGCCCTGTGCCGTGCGTGCGTAGGCGCCGCCGCCCGCCGCACCAGCGCCGCCGAAGCCGCCTGCGAACACGCCGGAGAGCATGCCGAAGTCGACGTTGCGCGCCGAACCTTCTGCGGCCGCCAATTGGACGCTGGAGCGGTTGTCGACGAGCGTCAGCATGGTCGACGCTTCCTGCGCCTTCATCGTGCCAGCGGCACCGGCGAGCACACCGCCAACCACGGGCACAAATGCGAGGAGCCCTGCTGCGCCGCCGCCCGCGTCGCGATTGCTGAACGTCACGCTCGGGCTGATCGTGTAGTCGGCCGCGACCATCTGGCCTTTGTGCATCTTGGAGGTCTTGCGCAGTTCGCCCGATGCGTTCAGGGCGCGTTCACCCATCGCGGTGCCAAGCGCGCGGCCGCGATCGACGATCACGAAGCAGTTGCTTTGCTGGACGAGCAGTTTCAGCACAGGCACCGTCGAGCCGAGCTGATATTGACCAGTGAGAAGGCCGTACCACGGCGCTTCCGTATCCTCGACGATGGCCACGGTGCCGAGCGGCGCCGGGCAGTGCTGCAGGCCTGCATTGGCGTTCTGCGACGCTTCGCCGGCGGCGGAACCGGTCGCCGCCGTCTTGGCGGATTGCGCGCCCGGCTGCATCTGTGAGCATGCGGACAGCGCGAAAACGGACAGGGCGGCGATGCCGATCATTTTGAGCTTCATGGTTCCTCGTTGTAGTCGTGAATTCTTGATTTATGGCGCAACGGCCGATTGAGCCAGCAGCGGTTGCGCGGTCACCGCGCAGACGCTTTCATGAGCGAAAACAAGGCTACCGGCCGTGGGCGCGTCTTGGATTTGGAAAGACGCGTGTTTTTGCGCGTCTTTCATGTTTCTGAGGTGTCTAACGCCAGCGGCGCTCGAGCGGGGTTACTCGCCACCACACGCCGTCAAGGCTCGATGCTTGCGCGCGAACGCGACGCATCGCCCCGCGCTTCACCATCAGCCCGCCGTCCTTGACGAACCCCATGCCTTTCAATGCCTCAGTGGTGTATCGCCTTCTCAGCGTCGCGTAGATGCGAGTCATGACGACTTGCCGTCCGGAGAAGCCGCCACCTTCGGCGGGCAGTCGAAGCCGGTTCGGTCCCCTCGGATTACTTCGACATCTGCGCGGTTCGCCCGCACGAGAACGTCGCGCGACCCGTTTGTTTCGTCGAAGAGCCGTATGTACGAGCTTCCGCCGACCCCATGCCACACGGCGCGGGCGTCGCGCGTACCCCACTTATCGGTGGTCGGAAGCTTGCAGAACTGCACCTTCACACCGCTCGCCGTTGCGATCGCAGCCAACTGCGTATGCTCAGCATCGGAAAAGATCACATCTTGGCCGGGCGCTGAGCGCACGCCGAGGTTCACCATCGACAAATTCAGGGGGGCGGGGCGGGTAGCGACGAGCGCGCCAAAAATGGCCACCGCCAAGAAGACCACCGTGAGACGAATATCGCGCTGCTGCACTTTGGACGGAACGATCAGCACGATGATCGCGGTGATTGCGCCTACAGCAGCAAAGAACATAAGGGTCGCGTGCATGCGGGCGTCGGGGGACTGGTCCCTGACAAAAACGAGCAGATAGGCAAGGGGGAGCGCCACGAGAAACGACATAAAGACCATCGATCCGCTATCGACTGCGCGATGCAGCGAAGCCGCCGGCGGCTCCCCGCGCCGCTTGAGGCGGAAGTTGTTGGCGACAACCAGAAGCTTGAGCGCCCACAACGTCGAGAAGGCCCCGAAGCCGACGCCGATCAATGCTATGCAGGTGAATGAGAACGCGGCGGACGCCAAGAAGAACGCATCGCCCAGCGACAACCCCTCGGGCACGATGCTTTCGAAGTAGCAGTAGGCGACCAGTATCAGACCGCCGAGGAGGAGGACCGCTTTCCACGCGGTCGAGAAGGATGCTTGAATGACGTCGATGAGCGACTTGATCACTTTGATCGCGTCGACGGGCTCTTTCTTGTTGGGTTCCATGGGACCTCGCTTAGGTGACGATAGCGACGCGAGTTCGTCCGCGTCACAAACCAGCCTATCGACACCACCGCGAAGTCAAGGAACTTGCCGCCGCTTCACACCTGCGAGAAGAGCGGGGAACGTTCGGCTGCTTGAACCGCTTGAATGCGCGTTTCGGAAGGGAATAGCGCCGCGCGGATTCCGATTTCGTCCGGCTTCGCCTTCGACTGAAAGCGGACTGTCCGAATACCCGCGCTTGCGAGATATGCGTCGCGCACGGCGTCACGCGCGGCGTCGTGCGTCCTATCATCAAGCTCGACGACAGCAACGAGGGCGAGCTGTCTATCGTAGACCGCGTAGTCCACCCGCTTCTGCGAGATCCGTCGAAAGTCGATGGTGCGCTGCTTTCCGCTCGAGATCGGCTGGATGATCGCTGACATCGCGACTTGCGGAAAGATCAACGCCTCGGGAAGCGCGCGGCGAAGCCGCTCGAAGAACTCCCTCTCGTTGGCGGTCAGCAGAGGAATCGCCCTATATCGCGGCTTCGCGGCTACCTTTCTGGCAATGACCGCTACGATGCCCACCAGTAGGGCGATGACTACGACTGGCGCAATGTGGCTTTGCATGTTCCCTCGGTGCGGTTATAGGTTGAGCACTGCAAGCAGAGGCTGAACGCTTGTTCGGGCCTCGCTGAAAGCCGTGCATTTTTGAGGCGTTACTTTGGAACGGCTGTCGGATGACCACCGCGACGGTTCACGGGTCGAGCTTTCGTTGCTCGCGCATTGGTACCCTCACCGCTCCCGCCGAAACTCTTTAGGGTCGTAAACCGCCTTCTGCCACGCTGTGAGGTGCCTTCGTCGGCGGCTTCCGCGAATACTGCGGATTAACGCCAAGACAAAAAGGACGCAGAACAGTCCCAACAGTCGAGTTCTGTTTCGGTGAAACAGATCGACAGCGTGTGAGGCCGCAAGGTCCAAATGGAGGCTTCGTTGGGCCGCCCACGAAAAAACGAGGTACAACCCACCTAACACGAGCAGCCACACCAAAGCGATTTTGGCGCGGGATGGGCTCCGGCCGGCGGAGTGCAAGTGCCTCAGATTTGGGTGGATATATCCGCTCCGCCCTAGCGAACTGCTGGCAGAGTTTCTTCGGCGCATTTCTTCCCGATACCAATCTCTGTCTTCAAGGCTCATTTCTGGTTTCCGAGCTTGGGCGGTTTGTCATTGATCGCACGGCCCGGCCAAAGTGCGGACACCTCCCGGCGCCACGTTGCAAGCCGTGCATTTCGTGAAAGACGCTTATAGAACGGCTGGCGGACGAACACCGCCACTGTTCACCCTTTGAGTCTTCGTTGTGCTTGCAGCCTTGGTGGTGAACGACCAGCTGAGATCAAGCGGACTGTTCTGCGTCCCATTCGCCCCAAATGTGGTCAGAACGCCGACGACATGCACCGTGTACGTGGTGCTTGCGTTGAGCGGCTTGAAAGGAACGCACATCGCAGCGTTCGTGAGCTGCGTATCGTTGGCAGACGTCTGAAGCTGACACGGCACCGCATTCCCGCCGCTGTCGGTCACCGTATAGCTGACGGAATTGAGTTTCGACAACATGTTGCCCTGAATAGTGATGGGATAGCCGGTGTATGTCTGGTTGTACTGCGGCGCGGACGCGAACGGGCTCGGGATCTCGTTGACGTACCAATCCGTCGGAACGTCCGTCTCGTTCGGGTACGGATAAGCGATGACTTGCGTGCCGCTGAGGGCGGACGTCATGTTGCCGAAGTCGATGTTGAACGCCCCCCACGTCGAGCTGGAGGCGCTGCCCACGCCCATACTGGCGAGGTTGTCGAGCATGATGACACGGTGATAGGGCGCGTCTAACAGGAGCCTGACGGCCACCAGAGAGTCGGTGAATGCGCGCGCATCACCTGCAGACGTTACCTCGCCCCAAGCCGTGTAGCTGCCTTGTGCGTTGATGCGGACCCCGGGGGGTTGCACCGGTGAATCCCGGCTGACCAGCCGTCTCGTTGTGACTCAAAATCGAGTTGTCGGCAAGACAAGCAGCATGGTTTTGCGACGACGTCATTAGCCCCTTGTCGATCGAAAGCGCCGTCGTGTAACCGACGTTATGCCGCATGGCGTTAAGGTAAGCGATGCTGTCGGCGATGGGGTCTCCCGTGGCCGCAACGCTCTGCGCCGTGGACGCCGGTGGCAGGAAGCTCGCTTTCTGAGACGCGGCTGGCGTGCCGCTCTTTCTCCCCGTGTCGTTCGAGCCTCCTGTGCTGTTTGAGCTTTTCGCGCTGTTCGAGTCAGAAGAACCGCCCCCGCCGCATGCGGCGAGCACGGCGACGGTCAAAGCCGTCAAAGCGAAAAGGCGAATGGACGGCAATGCAGCAGACGACTGTTTCAAACCAGACCTCGTTAAGTTCGTGGACGCCGTAGGGCGTTCCGATCGTTTTCTTAGCCACCGACTCCCTCGCTTGCGAGGGGCGATGTAACGCCAGTGTTGAGGAAAAGGTGCCTTGTCAAGGCGCAGCCGCGCGCCTTGGCGGACCGGCAGCACTGCATCGTGAACAAAAAACCGAACCCTGCGCAGGCGAAAGCCACGGTTTTTCATCCGTCTTTTGCGCATCCCTGTCCCGGTTAGGTCAAGCATCAAACCACCTACTGCGTTCTACACATTGCCATCAGGTCGAGACTTGGCTAAACTAAGCTAATCAGTGGTGGAGGGTCCATGCAGACCGTGAATATCCATGAAGCAAAGTCGCAGCTGTCGCGCCTCATCGAGGCAGCCGTTAACGGCGAAGAAGTCGTCATTGCCAAGGCCGGAACGCCCGTCGTTCGGCTCGTTTCCGTGGAGCAGAAGCCGAAACTTCGCCTCGGCTTGATGAAGGGAAAAATCAAGATCGCCGACGACTTCGACGCGCCGTTGGCGGACGAGGTCTTGGCGACGTTCGAGGGCCGGTAATGCGCCTGTTGATCGACACACACGTTTTTTTGTGGGCGATGGGCGGCGATAAAAGGCTTTCCAAGCGTGCTGAAGCAACGATGCTTAGCGCCGACGTTGTGTTCGTCAGCGCCGCGAGCATTTGGGAGATATCTATCAAGGCGGCGCTCGGAAAGCTTGACGCCGATGTACCGGAGCTGGTCGCGCGGATGGAGGACGCGGGGTTTCGCGAACTACCAGTAACGGCGGCGCACGCTGCGACTGTTCGCGAGCTGCCAGACATTCACCGAGATCCCTTCGATCGGATGCTCGTGGCACAAGCCATCACGGAGCCGCTGCGCCTGCTCAGCGAAGACGACAACGTCGCAAAGTACACGGACCTCGTCATAAAGCTCTGACTGTCAGCCAGTCATGAAACACGGAAAACGAACCATGTCCAATTTGACTCCAGCGCTTGCTCTGCGGGCAGCGATTAACGTTTTGCGCGATTCTGCGGAGTCACGCAGGATGCCCAACGGCGAGCCGCTAACCGAACCGATACCGTTGTGCAGCTTCATTTGGACGCGGCGGAATGCTCGAAGAATCTCTGTCGGACCTTCGTGACCACGAATGAGGAAAACGACGCATCGAATCAGGAGATGAGACGATGGCTACTATCGAACTCCGAATCAACGATCGTGAACTTGAAGCCGAGCTTACCGCTGGATTAAGGGTAATCGTTCGTGAACGTGATGTGGCTGAGGTCGCTTATTCATTGACTGAAGCGTTCGCCGCGCTACTCCCGCAAGGTCGGGAGTATGTGCTCCGGTCGACGGTCGAAGATGCGATCAGGGCTCTGCTACGGAAGCACGCACTGCCCAATTAGGAAACGGAGAAAAAATGGACGCACTGTATGCCGCCGATGCGGCTTTGAGAGACGCCGCGCCTGCAGCCGTGCAACGCCATCGGCAGGCCGGGACGCTGACTTGGGCGCTAATTCATAAAATCGAGTCGGAGGTTCTCAGTGAAGTTGCATCCACTGGCGAACACAGCGCGCGGATGCTCGGTATGTTGCGGGCCTCTCCCGCAATGGGCTATCCAAACGACGACCGGCCGGTTTCTTTTGAAGGCCACGACGTGGTGCCCACGGTCTTCGGCGCGATCTACGCCGAATGGAATCGGATCAAGTGACAACGGGCGCATTGAACTGACCGACACGGTCTCACTATGAAATAGTTGGTGGGTGTCGCCGGCGCGCGCAGCGTCCACGGCCCGGCGGAACCCCGAGGCAGCGACAATAAGGATATAAATGGACATAGCTTGGAACGATAGCCTGCTTCGTATATTCGGGCTGGCCGCTCTCGTCGGGATCCTTTCCGGCGCCCTGGGCCTTATCGGGCTTCTCGTTGGGCAGGCGATTAATCTGGGTGCCGTTGAGTTGCACTACGCAACGGTCGACGTTTCAAAAGCCGGTGGCATTGGCGGAGCGGTCGGCTTCGGCCTCGCCGTTGTGATCTTCGTATTCGCACTCAAGGCAGAGGCGAAGCAGGACGTTTGATAGGAAGTTGGGGCCATGCAGCTCGATGAGCGCACTTATACGAAGCAGCAATGGGAAGCGATCGCGCTCTATGTGGAAGCTCGAAAGCGCCGTCGGCGATTTTTGTTCCAGGCCGGCGCGGCAGCCGTGTTCGGATGCGGCAGCGTCCTCATAACGCGTTCGTTGATGCAAGCGGGGGCGGAGCTTTCGAGCGCTCTGCAATGGACGCAGACCGTCGCGCCTATCGTCCTGCTTGTCGTCCTATGTCTTGGAGCATTCGCGTTCCAGAGGGAGGTCGCATCAGGCCGAGAAGCGATGTTGGCATCCGGGCTTACGGCGCAATTTGTTGCTGATTTCGAGAAGTACCCGACGAGCAAATTTCCCTGAATTCACATGCGCCCTAGACAGCGCTCGCGACGAGATACGAGCCTTTAACGGCAAGCGTCCCCCCGAAGCGATTGGACACCAGCATGCGCAAAGATTGCGAGGACAGACGGGCCTGTTGAGTACGCTCGTCGTGCGACGCCGGTCACAAAGACGCATATCGATTTGCGAGACGGTCCGACGGCGCCATCCGTAACTCGCCATCAAGCAACAAAACAACCAAACTTCTTGCACCAAAAAAAACCGACGCATTGCGCGTCGGCAAAAAGGCTCACAGTGGAGCCCTGAGAGACCGGCACACCGAACAAACTGCACCATGTCAAGGCGGATAGACGACTGCTGCACGCTGCCTATGCGACTGTCAAGACCGGTCCTCAGCTCGCTTCCCAATTGAAGTTGGCGGTGGCTTCAACGCTGTCGCAAGCCTGCTGGACACTTTGGGCACATGATCTTGCCGCCCATACCTTTTTCCAACTCCGCTTTCTGATTCGATCTTGAGCAGCGTCGCGGCGTTTGAGATGTTTCAGGACGGGTAAGAGGCCCCTTAACTAATGGAAGGCAAGCCATAGGGCTCGCGTTAGCTCAGCCGGCCGCTGCAGTCGGCTACACGGTGGGAACAGTGCCGCCGTCGATCCGATACTCGGACCCTGCAATCGAAGCGGATCGCGACGACGCCAAGAAGGCGATTAGATCGGCAACCTCATGTGGCTTGGCGGGTCGGCCCACTGGAATCCCTCCCAGCCAATCCATGACGATCTTCTTACCGCCCTCGTAGTCCGTTCCTGCCTGTGCACCCATCCGCTCAGCGAACGCTACCGAAGCCTCGGTCTCGATCCAACCTGGCGCCACGCTCAACACGCGCACTCCCTTTGGCGTCACCTCTTTTGACAATGATTTGCTATATGTCGTGAGGGCACCCTTGGCCGCCGCATAGGCAGTGGTCGACTCAGGAAGAGGCAGCACGCGCTGGATGGAACTGACGTGGATGATCACACCCGAGCCTTGAGCGAGCATCGACGGCAGCAGCGCACGATCCAACCGTACGGCGGGCATCAAATTCAGATTCAACTCGGCGATCCATTGGTCATCGCTAATTGCGGCGAAACCGCCAGCGGGAGTAGTTGAGCCGCCGAGCACGTTGACCAATATGTCGACGCCGCCCCAATCCTGCAGAATGGTATGAGCAAGCAGACTCGTGCCTTCCGCTGTTGATAGGTTCGCAGCTACGTAGGTGACTCCCTCCATCGGCTGCGCCGGCAAGGTGCGCGCGGATGTCGTCACCCGGGCGCCGGCCTCAGCAAAAGTTTTCACGACTGCAGCGCCAAGGCCCAGCGTGCCGCCGGTAACCACCGCCCGCAGACCATTCAGCTGAAGGTCGAAGCTCATACCGAGATCTCCAGAGATGCGATTAAGCCCGTGGCAGACCCGAAGCGGAGGGTCATGTCAATAGGACTCCCTTCGAAGGTACCGGCTGCATGTACGCGGACGATATGAAACTCCCCGTCGCGCTCCAATTCGAAGGGTATCATCGTGTAGGTGTACTTTGCGTCAGCTTTCGCCTTCCAAGCCTTGATTTCGTCAGTCCCGGTGTGCATTTGCCCGACATCGTTAACGACGGCTTGCGCGGTGAAGCACCGCGCGACGGCTTCAGGGCCCTGCCGATCCGCCGCAAAATACGCTGAGATCGGTTCGGGAAGAGTCAGCTCAACTTGTGCATTCATATACATGGCTCCTTGTAACGAACGAATTGGTAAGAGTGCTTCAAGCTTCGTAATTAGAGAATGAGTCAGAATCCGTATGGCCAGTTAAAAAAACAGCACATAATCAGCGCGGATGAGTTTCCCGGGTTCAGTGTTTTAGGCAGGTTGCTGATCGCGAGGTGCGCAGCGCAGCACCACCTTGCCGGCCTTTGCTCTGCAACCGAGCGCTCACTGAGCTGCTCACAGCCCTTCGCCGGAATACTGATTGCCGCGGCACACTCTGAGCCTTGCACCGCGTCGGCTTGAATCGCGAGGCGCCTGACGCCGATGGAGACGTCGGCGTCTGTTGAATTGCTGCAATGGCCGTCGATTCCGCGTTGCACCCAACGGAGCAGGTGGCCATCAACAGCCTGGAGGTCGAGACGAAGGGCTGGATCGACCCGCCCTTCGTCTTTTCCGACTACAGGGCTCCAAGATGCGCCTGCCCCGAGCCCAAGTATTTGAGACCTTCTGGGCAGCTCCGCCGTTCATCGCGTGATAGGCGCGACAGGTAGTTCGATAAAGGACTGATGGTTAGCATCATGAAAGATACGCTGCTGGGCCGTCTTTATCTGTTCCGTGCTGTTGCTGTCGAGCCCAGTATTCAAATTCCTCGCGTAGTGCGGAAAGTCCGAGGACGAAATCTGCACACGAAGCTTGTGATTCTTGGGCACGATGATCGCAGTCGGTCCCAGATCAAGTTCAAACTTGGTGGCTCCATCCGCCGTGAGCAGCTGCCGAGGCAGCTTCGATCCGGCACGATAACTTGCACGGACGATGCGGTTGACCACGTTGTGCGTACTGCCGTCGGGGCGAACGTCCACGAGCTTCATCGTGAAGTCCGTATCCACGGCTGAAGAACTCGCCCAAAAGCTGGCTCTGACATTACCGATCACGGGCATATCACGGTCCATGCGGTTGCTTGTATACACCAGGACGTCCGGGCGTTGTTCTACGGATGCCTGCTCTTGCGCACCCCCTCGTACGGCGTTCGTCGGACTGGCGAAGCAGCAGACATTGCCGCCCACGGTCGGCACTGGCTTGTTCGGGTCATATGCAAATGAATCGAAAGTGGCCCCCGTGGTCACCGGCGTCGGCGAGAGGAAGCCGTCGCCCGATCGCGTGTTGGCACTACCACCGCTGCCCATGTAGTAGCGGGTCGAAACCGTGCCAGGCAGCGGGAAGTCGTCGCCCGTCATCCAAAAGCCACTGCCCGTCTGGCCTGAATCCGGCGGAACCAGCACGTAGATCCGAACTGGCGGCTCCCTGTCAAAGCCGTTTGCAACGCCCTTCAGGTGGTAGTCGAAGAAGCGCTTTTCGATGCTCGGATCGGGCGTATCGTTGCCGAACGTCGGAAAGCCGCTATCGACAGAATGTCCGTAGGCTCTCCACACGAGCTTGGCATTGTTGCGCGCGGCCGCAGTTGCAGCAGCTTTCTTCATCCCTTGAAAATTACGAGCGCTTCCAACAGAAAAGATGTCATAGGAGGCACCGCTAGTGAGGGTCGCGATGTCAAGCGTGCCATATTTGTTCTCGATATCGATCCTCTCCCACGAGGCATCATAGGTGGGCGTCTTCAACCATTCCAGATAGAAGGGCTGGTCCGCGTTCATCACCTGAAGAGACGTCAGAGGCAGGGTATTGGGCCACGTCGTATCGACGTTCTGCGCGACTTCCGCAGTCCATGCTGCCGCTTGAGCGTCGATCGTGCTCTGGGGCGCCCCGCTGGCGGTCAACTTTCGAATGATCTGGTCCGCTTCGAAGGCTCCTGCCGTCCATGAGACGTTGAACCAGAGATCAAACACGCCATTTTGATACGTCCAGTTGTCGTGGTAGTCGGAGGCCGTGATGTCAGGCGCGATCGCAACTAGATGGGGAGGGCGCTTAATGGCCGCCTGCCACTGTGTTAGGCCAAAGTAGGACGCACCCTTCATCCCCACCTTCCCGCTCGACCACGGCTGGGACGCCGCCCATTCGATAGCGTCGTAGCCGTCCTGGCCCTCTTGATCAATCGGCTTGAAGGTGCCTTCGGACATAAACGTCCCGCGCGAGCTTTGCACGACCGCGACATACCCATCTTTTGCATACGAGACGAGATTTTCGAAGTGATACCCGGAAAAACATTTCTCGCCATACAGGCGGCTATAAGGACTTCGGATCATCAACGTCGGCATTTTCCCCGTCGTTTTGTTGTTGCGATATACATAGGTCTTGAGACGAGTGCCGTCTCGCGCTGGAACCATCTGTTCTTCGCAAACCAAAGACGGATAGTCGGGGGACGTGACGATTTTCAAATCGTTCACAGCAGAATGATTGTCTGCATCGCTGCCGCCACAGCCCGCTATCTGCATTGCCGCGCATGCCGAGACAAGCGCATAGCAACCCGTGCTCCGTACTATAGGCATACCGTTGTCTCCAGATTTTTTGTTTGAAAGTGCCTGCCATCCTTATCGATGACCGGATTTGCGCAGCCGTCTGGTTCCTTCCGAGCCGAACTCGCCGCGCAACAAGCATGACGCGGTCGGAGCTAACAGGTAATCGCTCGAATTCTTAATAGGTCATGTAGCGCGGCGCATACAAACTGCTGATTCAAGTGATGGGGAATTTTCCAGAGCCCGCTCGCCGGCCGTCCAAAGGAAGCCGATTTGGCCATTGAGGGAAATCTGGGCGTTCATTACCGTTCTCCGGGTCTGGGGCGAGGGGGCCGATGCGTTGGACTCTTTGGTGGAGACAGTTGCAGGCGTCGCCCTTGCGATAATTTAGGTAATCGCTGTATATTGCGTGCAGTCAATGAAGATAACGGTGCATAATGCGCGGGTCCGATTTTGCTGAGTTGAAGGCCTTCATTGCCGTCGTGGAGCGACAGAGCTTCGCGCGCGCCGCAGAGCATCTGGGCCTATCCGCTTCGGCACTCAGCCAGACCATCCGACAGCTCGAGGGCCGCATCGGAGCCCGTCTTCTGAATCGCACTACTCGAAGCGTTGCGCCATCGGCAAGTGGCGAGCTGCTGTACAGGCGCATAGCTCCGTTGTTTGGAGAGATGGCTGCTGCAGTCGCTGAAGCCAGTGAGTCGACGGGACAGATGAGCGGCACACTTCGCATTAACACGCTGGGGATAGCGGCGAGAACTATCATCGCGCCCCGGCTTTCACGTTTCCATCAAGCACACCCTGACGTGGTTCTCGACATCGTGGTCGACGATGCGCTGGCCGATATCGTGGTTGGCCGCTTTGACGCGGGCATCCGTGTGGGTAACCGACTCGAGAAAGACATGGTGGCCGTGCGCCTCACGCCGGACCTAGACATGGTTGCGGTAGCGTCCCCAGACTACCTCTCGCGTCGAGGGACTCCCAAATCACCTGCCGATTTGCATAAGCATGCATGCATCAACTGGCGGCTCCAGATGGATGGCAGGCGTTACCGCTGGGAGTTTAGGAAACGGGGGCAACAACTCGAAGTTGAGGTTGACGGCCCCGTCGTCACGAACCATGCTGACATCGGGATAGCTGCTGCCGTGAACGGGCTCGGCATTGCGTATCACTTTGAACGAGATGGCGTGGGTGAGCTTCTGGCCCAGGGACGGCTAGTCCAAGTTCTCGCGGACTGGTCAATTTCGCGCCCGGGGCTGTTCCTCTACTATCCGAGTAGGCAGCACCGACCAGCGCTCCTCGGTGCATTCATCGACTGTTTGTTGGATCGAAAGCCGTTCGATCAGCTTTAGGCCCTTCGCTATTGTTGACTGGTCCGCGGATCCCGGAAGTTTTATAGAAAGCTGGGCACCACCCGGCTCATGGTCTGTCCTGGCCAGTGCTCCGCGACGCGCCAGGCCGCTCTCGGCAACAATGTTGGTGCTGGCCTGCGCTCGTTTGCGACCGCGCAATGTCATTAGCAAAGGGAGCGCCAAGTCTTTTTTCAGTCGCTCAGCGAGCACATCACAAGCGGGAGCGAAGACCACGTTCTTGCGCGAAGACGCCGGAAAACCAAAACAATGAGAACCACTGCTTACGTCGTTGCGCTCGTTGCTGCGTTCGCATCTGGTTGCAGCGAGCACCGACCGTCCGACGACGAAAAAGAGTCGCTGTTGTCGGCTGCCCGCGCCGCGAACGAACAAATCCAGATGGCGATCGCCGAGGTAAAATGCGGCGATTTGGAAGCACCACAAGGTCTATGTGCGCACTTGAAGCAAGCCCAGGCAGACGTTGACAACACGATATACCGCATAAACGGTGGGCACAAATAGGTTCAGTGAAAATTGCGGCTCGACGTCGCCAAGTTGCCGAGTAGGGCAGTCATGTCGACGAGCCGATTCGCCACAAGGTGCTTTACCTCGCCCTCCTTCTGCCACACACCATAGACACCAAGCAGCGAGGCTCCGAGCGCTTCCTTTCTGAACTTCTCGACTAACGACGGCCAGACGATCACGTTGATCTGGCCGGTCTCATCTTCCAGGGTGATGAACAAGACTCCCTTCGCCGTGCCCGGCCGCTGACGAACGGTGACGATCCCGCATGCCTTGGCGAGCCGCCCGTTTGGATACGTGGCGAGCTTCGACGCCGCGAAGATCTTCTTCTCACTGAGCCGTTCGCGCAGCAAAGCAAGAGGGTGCCGGTTCAATGTCAGGCCCGTCGAGCGATAGTCGCTGACGATCTCCTGCGCCTCGTTGGGCGCGGCCAGTACCGGCAGTTCTTCATCGCGCGTCGTCGCGCGCAACAAGTCCTTGTCGGGAACGGCTGCCACCGCTTGCCAAAGCGCCTCCCGCCCATTGCCCGATAGCGCGGAAAGGGCGTTCGCGTCGGCGAGCAGCTGAAGGTCGCGGCGATCGAGCCGTGCTCTGTTGGCAAGATCATTGACCGACTCGAAAGGACGCACTGCTCGCGCGGCCTCGATGCGCGCGGCCGACTCGTCCCGCATGCCGCGAATGAGCGACATGCCGAGCCGCACCGACGCCATCGAGCCATCGCCTTCTAAAAAAGAATCCCAGTTGCTGATCGTGACGTCGATTGGCAGCACGCGCACCTTGTGACGCTTAGCGTCTTGGACCAGTTGCGAAGGCGAGTAGAAGCCCATTGGCTGGCTGTTGAGCATCGCGCAAAGGAACGCGGCCGGTTCGTGGCACTTGAGCCAGCAGCTTGCATAGACGAGCAGGGCGAAGCTCGCGGCGTGGCTCTCCGGAAAGCCATATTCGCCGAAGCCCTGGATCTGCGCGAAGATCGATTCAGCGAACTCGCGGTCGTAGCCGCGATCGAGCATGCCGTTCACGATGCGGTCGTACAAGTGTGATTCATAGTGCCCAACCTCGCTATGTGGTTGATAAATCTAGAGATCCCTGTTGTGCCGGTGGTATTGTGGGGTATGTGCGCCGGGCGCGGGTACGCGCGACGAACTCATTGACGGCGCGGGTGTTCAGGGAATCGCGACTAAAGATCCATGGCCCAAGCGATAGCGGATGCTCCGCCGCGATCTCGCCGCGCTCGACTGCGAGCCTCAGGGTTTTGGGACTTACTCCGATAAGCGCTGATGCCTCGGTGAGGTTTATCCATCCTTCGGCTGCCCGCCGCTCGCTCGAATAGACTGGAATTCGATGATGACTGCGCAGCGCAGTGACGCGCTCCTGCGTCCAGAAATTGCCTCGTCCAGTTCGCAGTCCGTTCCGATTGAGCATGCTGGCAATCACCAGATCCGGGCAGATGCGAGCCAGCAGGCGAACCGCATCAATCGCTTCAGGGGATGTCTGGGTGGCGCATTGGCCGCGACGTCGGCGCGGTACGCGGATCTCGGTGTGGACGCCACCCTTCCAGTGGATGACGAGCACGATCTCGCTGGTCGCGTCATCGAGATCAACCACAACCTCATGGATCAGGGTTCGCACGATGCGCTTCTTCAGGCGGGCGTCAGCCTGCGGCCATATCAATTCGAGCGCTGCGGCAAGGTCGTTGAATTCGTCGGGTTGAACAGGCGGTATCTGGCCAGATACGTGCGAGCGCTGCTCAATACGCGACTCCAATTCTTCCACACGCAGCAGTGCATCATTCCATCGGCGTTCCAACTCGTCGGCGACGAGCCGGTTCTCGGGATCTGCAGTGTCATACTGCTTCTGCGCACGGTGTGCGTTGTAACGAGCCGCCTGCAGGTCACGCTGCAATGCGGTCAGTGCTTCGTCATGCTTATGGGCTTCTTCTTCACGAGCCACGATAGCTGCCTCAATTGCTGCAGGTTGGACTACCCGCAGGACGGCCTGGGCGATTGCCGCATCCACGCGCGTGCCACCGAATGCGATGCAACGGGGCAGTCCCTTGTCCAGCCACGCGCGATGACAGCTGTAGCGCAGGGCGTCATGCCGGCTACCTGTGTAGTGTACCGTGAGCTTGCTCGCGCATCGCCGGCACCTCAACAGACCCGTGGCAAGTGCCTCGCCGTTCTTCGGAGCGCCGGCGTGTGCGCCCATACGCACGTTGGCACGAATGGCGCGCTGGATCCGTTCGAACTCGTCCCAATCAACGTACCCATCGTGAGCATTGGGGATGAGCGAAAGCCACTGGTCTCGCGGCTTGCGCCGATCGCGTTTGCGCGGCTCTCCCGCCTCATAGTGGACGGTACATTCGGTCTTCCCATACGCATAGGCGCCGCCATACGCCGGGTTGGTCAGGATCTGGTGTATGGTCCCATAAGACGGTCGCTTCCAGTGGATCTCGCCACGCGGTGTGCATGCGGGCAACAGCAGATCATGTTCCAGAAACCATAGCAGGGTCTGCCTGACCGAGCCAATTGCGAGGAACTGACGGAATACCGACCCGATGGCTTCCTGCACGCGCAGGTCCGGAACCTTCTCGAGGCGCTGATCCTCGGTCTTGCGATAGCCGACCGGCGCGATGATGACGAGTTCACCCCGTCGGGCTTTCTCGCGCCGCGCCTCCAGCGAACGCTGACGCAGCAGATCCAGTTCGTATTCGTTGAGACTGCCCTTCAGTCCAAGCAGCAGGCGGTCATTGCTTAACCGCGGGGCATATACGGTCTCCTGATCGATCAGCACCGTATCGACAACGCGGCACACCTCAACCAGTCGCTGCCACTCACGACTGTTGCGTGCAAACCTTGATACCTCGCGAGCAGCCACCGCTCCAACGCGCCCAAGACAGACTTCAGCCACCATGCGTTCGAAACCTGTGCGAGTCTCCGTGCCGGCCGCAGAGCAGCCCAGGTCCTCATCGATCACTTCGATTTCCTTCCAGCCCAACTGGCGCAGACGATCCTGCATCGCGTACTGCAGTTTCTGGCTCTCGAGATTGTGGCTGACCTGGTACGCGGACGACTGGCGAACGTACAGCACGGCCTTGCGATCCAGATGTTGAACTCGAATCTTGTCACTCATCGCACACCTCCTGTTCGCGTGCCGCGACGTGCAATTCGCGTCGGTGTTGCCGCAGTAGTTGCACCAGCAGGCGCACTGTCTGCTGCCGCACTTCCACCGGTAGATGCGCCCACGCGGGCGTCTCCGGACAAGGCTGAAACAGATCGGGTTGATCGCTCGGATGGGGGTTCGGAACGCGTCGCATCGGCTCCTCCTGTAAAGGACAAAGGACGGTGCTCGGCTTGTACCACATTGAGTTGTGAGGCAAGAGTTTTATCGGTCAACAGGCGCTTCAGATCACGTAGCGCCTCGCAGTTTGCAACTGGCAATACTGAATACCCGATGTGACGGCAGATAACCGGGTCAAACATCCACTGCGGCATCTCCGATACGCGCGCTGTCGCCTCGAAAGGGTCGAGTGCACATCGAAGAATGATCTCGCCATTCTTCTCGACCACGTTGAAGATCCAGGCCGTTCGACCGAACCACGGGTGCCAGCGATAGAGAACTTCTCGTGACTCGGTAATGTGGGTCTTGTGTTTGCGGCTTGTAATAGTGCTGCAGTCCACCTTTGCGCTTCCACGCAGCCATTGCGCGACGAAGCTGATCGGCCTCGCCGGCGCTGAAGCCTGCGGCAAGCATCGCGACCTGCATCACCTGCTCCTGAAAGATCGGCACGCCGAGCGTGCGGGCCAGCGCCGTTTCCATCTCGGGTGAGGGAAACGACACAGCTTCCAGTCCTTGCCGCCGGCGTAGGTACGGATGCACCATGCCGCCCTGAACGGGGCCCGGCCGCACGATCGCGACTTCGATCACGAGGTCATAGAACTGGCGCGGCTGCAGGCGCGGCAACATGCTCATCTGCGCACGCGATTCGATCTGGAACACGCCTACGGTGTCGGCGCGGCAAATCATTTCGTAGGTCGTGGGATCTTCTGCCGGAATGTCCTGTAATTCAAATGGCTCGCCGCGCTGCTTGGCGATCAGGTCGAGCGTGCGACGGATCGCCGACAGCATGCCGAGGGCGAGCACGTCGATTTTCAGCAGGCCGAGCGCTTCAAGGTCGTCCTTATCCCACTGAATCACGCTGCGATCGACCATCGCGGCGTTTTCGATCGGGACGAGTCGCGAGAGCTTGCCGCGCGCAATGACGAAGCCGCCCGTGTGCTGCGACAGGTGACGCGGGAAGTTCAGCAATTGCGACGCGAGGCTCGCCCACTGCTGAATGATGGGTGTCGACGTGTCTAGGCGCGATTCGACAAAGCGGTTGAGTAGATCCGCGCTGGAGTCGAACCAGTGGTGCGACTTGGCTACCTTGTCGACGATGATCGGATCGACGCCGAGCGCCTTGCCCGAATCCCGCAGTGCGGATTTCGGACGGTAGGTGGTGACGGCGGCCGCGAGCGCCGCGCGGGTACGCGTGTACTTGCGATAGATGTACTGGATCACTTCTTCGCGCCGCTGGTGCTCGAAGTCCACGTCGATGTCGGGCGGCTCGCCGCGCTCCTTCGAGATGAACCGCTCGAACAGCATCGAGCTGCGCGCGGGGTCGACCTCGGTCACGCCCAGGCAGTAGCAGACCGCAGAATTCGCCGCCGACCCGCGCCCCTGACACAGGATGCCTTCGTTGCGCGCGAAGCGCACAAGGTCGTACACGGTCAGAAAGTACGGCTCGTACCGAAGCTCGGCGATGAGCGCGAGTTCGTGCTCGATGTGCGTCTGCACCTTGTGCGGGATGCCTTTGGGAAAGCGGCGATGCGCGCCTATGTACGTTTCCTGTCGCAGGTAGGCGGTCGGTGTGGTGCCTTCCGGGATCAGCTCGTCGGGATACTCGTATCGCAGTTCATCCAACGAAAAGGAGCAGCGATTCGCAATCGTCAGCGTCTCGGCCAGCGCCCGTTCGGGATAGAGATTCGCGAGCCGCAACCTGGCGCGAAGATGTTGCTCGGCGTTCTGCGCCAGTTCGAACCCGCACTCGGCAATAGACCGGTTCAGACGCACGGCGGTCAGCGTATCCTGCAGCGGCTTGCGAGAACGCACGTGCATGGTGACAGCGCCGGTGGCCACGACCGGTACGCCGTGCTGGTCGGCGACGTACTCGACGATGCCGCGGTGGATATCGTCCATCGCGCGGGCGTGGAGCGTCAGCGCCGCCCAGCAACGGCCCTCGAACGTGCGGGCGAGCCATTCCATCTGCGCATCGAGTCGCTCTTCCTTTGCGGGATATTCGGGCGAGAGGATGACGAGGCAGTCGGGCAGACCCTTCAGATGTTCGTGCGGCGCTTCGGGCCGCGCCAGATCGTTCGGCCTCAGCAGGTAGGTGCCCTTCGACGTGCGCGTGCGCGCGAGCGTGATGAGTTCCGACAGGTTCCCATAGCCATTGCGGTTCATGGCCAGCGCCGTGAAGGCGAGGGCAGGCGTGCCGTCGGCGTTGGCCAACTGGAAATGCGCGCCGACGATGAGCCGGATATTTGCTTCCTTGGCGGCGACGTGCGCGCGGACGATGCCGGCGAGTGAGCATTCGTCGGTGATGGCGATCGCGAGATAACCAAGCTGCTCAGCGCGCAGAATCAGTTCTTCCGAGTGCGAGGCGGCGCGCAGGAACGTGAAGTTGGAGAAGCACTGCAACTCGGCATAGCCGGGCAGCATGGAGGAGTACACGTCCATCGCTTCACCCGAACAGGCCGTGCAGGAACCATCGTGGATCTTCTTCGGCGCGGCTGCCGACGCGCTCGCGGTAGATCCAGTAGCAAGTGTGGTCGTCGGCTTCGGCGACGAAGTAGTCGCGCGTGACGAGCTCGCCTCCCCACCATCCCGCTTCGACGCGCTCACCGGGCGAAACCGTGCGCAACGGACTGCCATAGAACGGCCGGTGCTGGCGCGTCATCAACTGGATGGGCGTCTCCAGCAGCCATGAAGGGCGCGGCTGATCGCCGGGCAGCGGACAGCCTTTGACGTCGCTCGACACCGGCACCCAGTTCGAAACGATCTCGGGCCGATGATCGGCCACGGGCGCGGCGCGCAACACGTTCTTGTGGCCAAGACGCGCGACGAGCAACTCCATCAACCGGTTATGGTCGGCCGCGCTGCCGCCTGGCTCGGGAAATAGCGTGTCCGACGGCGGCTCGGCCGCTTCGACGTCATTGACTTCGAGGCGCACGGCGATGACCGCGGCCGCCAGCTCGACGCGCCCAAGCCGCTCTTTCAGCAAGCGCGTGAGGTGTTCCTCGTGCCACGTGGGTTCCGCGAGCGCTACCTCAATCGTCGTTGGCGGCAACGCCGCGCGCCCGCGCTCATGTTCGAGTTCCATTGAGAAACGCGTGAGCGCCAGTTGCTTGCTGGCGAGCCAACCGGTCAACTGCACGATGAGCCGCCGCGCGACAAAGAGGACAGCTTCCGCATGCTCGATGCGATCCGGCAACTCGATTCGTGCGTTGAAGGACGGCGACGTCTGTACCCATTCATAGAGTTCGGGCGCTTCGCCCACGGCGCGATCGAGCGTATCCAGCAGCGCGGTACCGCAGCGCTTTTTCAGACCGGCGCGCGGCAAGCGCCGTAGGTCCGCCACGCTCGTGCATCCGAGGCCATCGAACCAGTCGGCATAGCGTCGAGCTTCCAACACCAGCAAGGCGGGCAAGCGCGGCAATTGACGCATCAGCGAGCGGATGGACAGACGGCGGCCGCCGCGATAGCGGGCCATGAGCCACGCGCTCTGGCCGGTGGGCGCGACGCTCATGCGGACAGTGAAGCCAAACGCCGCGAGCGAGGCGCAAACCGCGCGTCGGAGCGCGCGCACCCCGCCGAATAAGCGCAAGCTCGCCGACACGTCGACCAAGACTGTCTGCTCCTCGGCGATGGCGACTTGCGGACTGAACTGCATTAGGGCGGTGGCCACGTCCGCGACGGCCTGCTGCTCCTTCAACTCGTCTTTGTCGTGAATGCGCGCATCGGGCGCGAGCGTGAGAACGCCGCCTTTGCGCATGCCCATGCGGACACCGGCCTCGTGCGCCATATGATCGAGTGCGACCACACGCTCATGGTCGAGCACGACTAGGCCCGGACCGAAGCCGGCTTCACTCGTGGACGACCAGTTCGGCTGGAAGACTTCTCGGCTGAGGTGCGGCAGATACACGCCGATCCACACTAGCATGGCGATTCAACAGGATAGGCGAATGAGTCAGTTCAACCACAAGCGGCTCATCACGCGCCGGGCCGCGGCGCTTGACGAACTCCAATGAAACGCTGTCGCGCGCGGGGCGTACAGCAATGCGAAGCGGAGCAGGCGACGTATCGCTCGCAGCAGCGAGCGGCCGGACCATGAAGAACAACGACTCACTCGTCTGCGCGGCAAGGTGCAGGCGGCGTAGCGCTTCCGGTCGAACATGCGTTTGCCAGAAGATCAGTGCGCCGAACGTCCCCGCGCGAAGAATCTGCTCGCCCGCCCAAAGCGCATCTGCGGTCTTCTGAGCGCGCACGACGTTGATCGACGTCTCAGACAGACCCCAGTACGCCGCTGCTTCGGGTTGAAAGCGGTGAGGCGGCTGCACGAAAGCAATGCGCCGTCCGGCGACAGCCTTCAGCGCCGGCAGCAGCAATCGCATTTCGCCAACGCCCGGCTGCTGCACCAGCAGGTCGGTCAGCGCGCCTTTGGGCCAACCGCCGCCCGGCAGTTCTGCGGCGAGCGTCTCGGAGCCACACGGCACGACGTTCACGCGAGCAGAGGCCAGCTGCGAGCCGCGCCAGATCGATGGATGAAGGTCTTCGAGGGCCAACGCTCCCATGTTCAACGCCGTACTGTATGTTTGTACAGTAGTCTACAGGAAGGACAGCGGTTTGGTATGCCAGAGGAGCGCAACAACTTTCGCAGCGCGAGTAAGCTTGTCGCATGGAAACGTCAGTCTTGATTGCCGAATCGGTATCGGTTACTTATTCGGGCGCTTTACATTTCCAACAGCCACGAAGAGGACTGTGCTCACGCGAGTGAAAAAGCATGACAGCAGACAGCACACAGATCACCGGAAAGGAGAATATTCTGTGTGTGGAGGTGGCGTTCAGAAGAAGAATCCTATTCCGCGCTAACGATTGCGAAAAGACTGACTGCCTCCCGCAAACGTTTACCCTGTGTAACTAATTGTTGCAAAGTCGGATTTGTGATCAGACAACTCATTCGCGCCTTCGTTGACAGCGCGACGAGCAAGTCGAAATTACTCTCTGGTCTGCCGCTATGAACACCACCTCCGATCTCAGTGCTATCCGCGAACTGAACATGTCGTACCTCGCGCTCGCGCAGCGCATTCTGGCATCGGACCGGGAAGCGGCACAGTCGCACTTGGGTCTCTCGGTGGATACGGCGGACATGCTTCTGAAACTCTCGCCGGAACAGACGCTGAAACTCGCATCGTCGTCGCAAGTGCTGTGCTTCTTCCGCATGAGCACCGATGCGATGCTCGCGGGCCTCGCCGGTCGCAGCCACGACGTTGTGGCGTCGCCCGTCGCTAACGACGTCCTTATGGCGGCCTGAAGATGACCACGACCACGCCTTCGAAGAGCCTCGCTGACGAAGCGGCACAAGTCATGCGCGCCATCACGCTGATCAAGCTCGGCGCTCGCATGCAAGTGCTGGAATCGGAAATCCCGACGATTTCGCGTGAACGGCTCATTCGTCTCTATCGAGAAGTGAAGGGCGCATCGCCGCCAAAGGGCATGCTGCCGTTCTCGGAGGACTGGTATCTGACGTGGGCGCCGAACATCCATACGTCGATGTTCGCAAACGTCTACGCCTTTCTCGAAGCGAACAGCAAAGGCTTGGACCGCGTGGATCTGCTGACTCGTGCGTACTCGCTCTATGCCGAGCACTTCGACATGATCGGCGAGCCGTTGCAGATGGACCTGACGCGCGCGTGGACCTTCATCCGTTTCAAGGACGCCGGCATCCTGCGTCTCGCGGGTTGCACGCGTTGCCGCGGCAAGTTCGTCGCGCACGCCCATGAGCCGTCGCATTCGATGGTGTGTGGCATCTGCCAGCCGCCGTCACGAGCAGGTAAGACCAAGGCGGCCGCAAAAGCCGCGCTCGAGCGCGACGCCGCCTTGCAGGCAAAGGCGGCCTGAGCGTTTTATCCGCGAGCGGCCTTCGGCACGTTGAAAAGCCGAAGCAGCTCGTCACGAACATCGGAGATGTCGAGCACATGCTGCGCGCGCGTAAGTGCGACATACAGCAGCCGCATCTCGTCCTCGTCTAACGTCAGCCGGCCGTCGACCATCTTGAAGCGGAAGTCGTTGACGATCCGCACGCGCTTCCATTCCAGTCCTTTCGCCCGATGGATGGTCGAGATGACATAGTCAGCTTGGCCCTCCGGCGTCTGACGTTGAGCGAGCGCGCGCAAGTAATCCGTGCCGCGATCGTCGACGATCTCTACGACAGGCAGCAAATCGCGCCCGACAGCGCTGCGCGCGAAAGCCTGAGCTTCTTTCCAGTTCTCGAATAGCGATAGGGCCGTTGGGCGGAAAGCCCGTCTTCCGTTGAGCAACTGATCGGCGCCGTCCGCAAAGGCAATGATCTCGCTCGGGTTCATGCGAAGCGCCGGTCGGTGTCCCATCTCAATGCCCGCCGCGAACTGCCAGATTGCGGTCGCGTTCTTCCGGCAAAGCACCGCGTCCACGGGCGGCTGCACTGACGGATCTTCGACCATGATCGAGCCGATGGTCGGCTGGCCGCGGATCGGGGTGGATTCCCCAAGCAGTGCGAGCACACAACTCGCGAGTCCTGCGAAGGTCGGCCCGAAACGGAACGATTCGGTCAGCGGCCGTTCGGGCGCAGCGATCTGCGCCATCGCGTTGACGGCGCCGCGCCACTCGTAAATCTGCTGATACGGATCGCCCACGTAGATCTTTTGCGCATGCCGTTGCTGGGCAAGAACGGACAGCATGATCCCATCGCTATCCTGGGCTTCGTCGAACAAGATGAAGTCGGCGTTGATGCGCGGATTGGACTGGCCCCACACCTTCAGATAAACGTCTGGCTGTATCGCCTTCAGACCGCGTGGGTTGATGCTTTCCGCCCATAGCCGCCCAACGCTGGGCGCGAGCTGCTCTCGCAGCCAGTCGGCCGCATCGTCGCGGATCTTTTCATCGACCGGTATGTGGAAGGGCTGCGGCGTGTCGTCAGCGGACCGACAAAAGCGGCCGAGACCGTCTGCGATCATCCGGCCGATCTCGAACGGCGCGACTTCCGCATTCTTTCCCGTGATGGTCGGCACTTCGATAGGACCGACCCCATATCGCGCGGCGAGTTCGTGCGGTGGCTCCGCGGGCAGATTGATGCGCGCGGTCAGCCACGCGGGCGTGCTAGCGTAGGCGAGCGAATGGACGGTGCGGGCTGAGACGTTGGCGGGAAAGCCTCGGCGCGCCGAGTCCGCGATCTCCTTATTGAACGCCAGATAGCTACCGCGCCGGCCAGTGAGCTGCTGAGCGACGAGCCGAAGCGTCGAAGTCTTTCCAGCGCCCGCATACGCTTTGACCTTCAGATCGCCACCGCCTTTTGCGGCTTCGACGACGGCTTCCTGTTCCGCCGTGGGTTTGTATGCCTTGGCCACCGATCGCTCTTCCAACGAAAAGAAGCAGTGTGCCGCAAGTTCGACCGACCGGTGCCGACGCGGCCGCCGCGCTCGCTGCCGCTACTTGCGTCCGCCGGCGATGAAGCGAGGCGGAAAGATGATGCAGCCGTGTTCGTCGCGCTCGAAGGGCAGGTCTGAACCGTCCAGCATCTTCTCGACGTCCTGGACCTCGGGCAATGGTGGCCACGGCCACGCTTTTGTCGCCCATGATGGAATCCAGTCCTGACGAACAAAGCCGAGTTCTTCCGGCTCGTCCCATATCGAATCGAACGTTTCGTCGAGAAGTTGCTGCATATAGGCGACGTGCTCAAGACGCATCGACCACCAGTGACGTCGGACGCGGTCTTCGCCGGCGATTACGGTGCGCGACTCCAGATCGAGCACGAACCGGTGCTTCATGTAGGGCTCGGTGGCCCACAGCGATTCCCATTCTCCGACCGCATATCGTTGCATCGACGCTCCTAGTCCCAGCCCCAATCGTGACGCTCTTTCGCATGGAGAGCCAACCCAAGAATTTCCGGTAAGCCAAACGACGACGCCCTTCGTTTTGCTGCGATGAACTGGTCGACGAGTGCCGGCTTCACCCTGAGCATCACCATCGCCTTCAGTTCGTCATAGTCGAAGAGATGCATCATCGCGGGTCGGTTTGCAACCAACGCGCTGATCTCGCGACAGCGAACCGCCTCGCGAGCGCTCGCCAATCCGTAATTTTGCCGCACCTGCTCATGTACGGCGCGACGCGCGTCGATGCGGTCTTCTTTCGTCTGGTACTGCTCGAATACATCAAACTCGATGTCCAAAAGCGCGAGGCTTATCTCGTTTCCTGCTTCTATAAATCTCGGCGGCACAGCAGATCCCTTCTCCCTAAAACTGTTGCTCAGCGGTAGATGACGTCATAGCGGCCGCGCCACGAAACTCTTAAGGGTTTGCCGAAAAGCCCTTATCTGGACCGTCGGTCCAGAACCTTCAGCAGCCACGTCGACGGGGCGCGCGCTTGCTAGGTCCACGAAGATGGGTAGACTGCCGCCGACGATGTCGCGTGACTCTACGGAGACAACGGGGGGCGTCCATGGTTCGGCAGACGGCCGAGTGGTCGGCAGGTCAGCCGCATTAAAGTCGAGCGAGTATTCAGTGAAACGCCGGTCTGTCTCGACAACGACACGCGTGCGGTCCACGCGAATGCCCCGAAGCTCTTGGCCGACAATGCGGCCGATGACGACGTCGAGTTCTTGCTCTCGCGCAAGGCGAACGGTTCCTGCGTGGTGCTTACGATGCAGGTGAATCACAACAGCCGCTGTGGGTTCTTCTTCAAGTAGCACCAAGCGGTAAGTCGCGACTCGAGGCTCCCGTTTCTCATTCGCGTAGACGATGTCTCTGAATTTTCCTAGATACGCCATGCTCTCTCCGTTAGCTGCCGCGACACCATCGTCACGACTCACTACCGAGCCTACGGAACGGCCAGTGAAGTCAAGGGAAGCCGGCAAACCGATCGAGGGTGCGATGTGGCGTTCATAATGCTGTCGAGCAGCCATATGCCGCCGCTAATTTGACCGACAAAAAATGGACAGCAAACCGCCTAAGCCAGTAGTCAAGCGTGATCCCGAGGGGACTCGTCGCCGCATTCTCGAAGCGGCAAAAAGCCAGTTCGCCAAGTTCGGACTAGCCGGCGCGCGGACCGACGCAATTGCCCAGGTCGCCGGTACGAACGAACGAATGCTCTACTATTACTTCGGCAGTAAGGAACTCCTCTACGTCGCCGTGCTGGAGTCCATGTACGCAGACTACGCGGAGAAGGAGAGCGAACTGGACCTGAGCAGCCTGCAGCCTCGTGAGGCGATGGCAGCGCTCGCAACCTCCATCTGGGCGCATCTATGGGACAACCCCGAATGGATCGGCCTGATCAACAACGAGAACCTGCATCAGGGCCGGTACCTGAAGTCTTCACAAAAACTCAGCGAGACGATCTCGCCAGTGGTTGAAGTCGTCAGGTCGATTCTTGCGCGGGGAGCCGATGCAGGACAGTTTCGTAGCGGAATCGATCCGCTCGATTTTTACGTCACGCTAGTTGGGATGGGCTACTACATCGCTTCGAACCGCTTCACTATCAACGCGTTCACCGGTCGCGATTATGCGCATTGGTCTGACCGGCAGAAAATCTGTGAAATGCATTTGGAGATGCTGGACGCCTATCTCCGTTCAACAACATAGCCGCGCAGACGCCGATGTGTCGAGCGGCACCGGCTGTTGCCGACTCACACGCGACGTTCGCGTCATTGCTACGTCGATGGCCGGTCGCGAACGTACAGCGGACGTATCGCGGCCGAGTGTTTGTCGGCGTTTCGGATATCGTTGCGCAGCACCTTGACTTCCTCTGCGCGTTTGATGCACGCTCGAAAAATCCCTAAGCCATAAAAAAGGGCACTGTCTCCGGTGCCCTTCATTAGTTAATAGTGATAGCGGCATTGCATCACGTGAATTACACCGGCTTGAACCACGTACACCAAGCGATCGCCTTTGGTGATTCGGCGAGACCAGAAGCCAGTAAGACTTCCTTTCAAGGGCTCCGGTTTGCCGGTTCCTCGAAACGGATCGCGCGATATCTCTTCTAGCAAACCGTTGATCTCGCGGACGACTGCCATGTCGGTTTTTTGCCAGAACAGGTAGTCATCCCATGCGTGGTCAGACCACGCAACCTTAACTGCGCTTACGGCCTCGGCTTTGTTCCGGGCCTTCTTTTTCTGCTGGTTCATTGCTCAAACCTCGAATGGAGGTCTTGCCAGCATTGAATTGGGCGATAGACTCGCTGAGCCGTTTCGCATTGGCAGGAGATTCAAGCAGCCGCAAGGTCTCCTGCATGCTGTTGAAGTCGTCAAGCGACATCAATACCACATGCTCTCCGCGTTGCCGGGTGATCACAGCAGGCTCATGATCCCGGCAAACGTCGTCCATCGCCTGCTTCAGGCCGGCTCGCGCCTCGCTGAAAGTCAGGATGTTCATCAAGAGCTCCAAGGGATCCTGTCCGATCCCGGCAATAGTCATCGTTAAATAGAGAGTTAAATTAGCGCCAGAAGTATCAGTATCGAGATCAGTAGTCGTTTAGCTTTGACAGTGTCAGTTCAATTTTCGTAAGCGGCGTCAGGATCAGTTTCAAGTATTAGATCATTGTCAGGCCGGAGGCTCGCTACAGCAGACACTTTCCGGACAGTGAAAGATGCTGTGTCTGCTGAACAGTGCAACGGGATCATTGTACCAATCTTTGTACCTTTGTCAATGAGCGCATGTCTCAAGGGCATGACAAGCGTGGTGGCTTCCAACGCCCGGTGGAGCACTCGGAGGCCCGATAACGGGGGCGTACGGACGTTTGTGCGCAAGGCAGGCCAAACCAAACCGTGACTGCGCCTGGCGATTCGGTCAGGTCCCGACGAGCCGCTTTTTAGCGAAACGGCGAACGTCAGCAAAGGCCGACCGAGCGCGCGTGCAACAACCAGCGGGTTTCGGAGTGGACCGGCCAGCCGAGTGACCACTAGACGGCTGGGCGAGCGGTAGGAAGCGGCCGGCTTACTGCCCGAGGCGGCCGGTCGCAGCCGACGTTGTTCGCGCTGGCGGATGAAAGGCCGCCGGCGGTTTAGAAATCACCCAACGTCCATGGAGCCGCTCGTGGGTACTGGAGGGGCGTCGGCCAAAGAGGCCGCGCCCCTTTCGCCTTACGCTGTTTGGCCCGAACGTGTTGCCGCGTGGTCAGCCAGGAAGGCGTCTATCCCATGGCTGCGCGGGAACGCTTCCTTGACGGCGTCGTGCGTGACCGACCCCGCATCGAGCAGGCGTGTCAGCTCGTCTTCCCAACGCACGAGGCGGTGGGCGGTCATGAACTCGTCGGCCTCCCTGAAGCGCTTTGGGGTTCCGAGGGCCCGCCCGTTGGCGATGTAAAGATCTGCGACAGACGCGGTGCTGTTGCTGCTGGTTCTGATATCGACAGTGGCGGCAATGGCAACAATGCGGCTCAGCAGGCTTTCCTCGTCCTTTGCACCACCGTAGCGCGACGAAGCCATGAACACCTGCGCGAGGTCACTGCCATAGGCACCGCTGATCAACAGCGCGTCCTTGCTCGCGCCCAGCAAATGGTCAGAACGGCTATAGCACGGTGTGTAGATGATCCGGCGATACCCTTGGGCGTAGGCGCTCTCGATCGATGGGAGGAAAGGCAGCGCGCGAATCGCTTCCGGCACGTCCCAATCCTTCGACGGAGTGGAGCGGTGGCGGGGCATGACACGAGCCGCTGGGCCCGCGTGCTCGGTCAGTGCGAGCGATGCTGCCACCAGGTGGATGGCTGGGTGCTCGTCGATGGTCCCCGACCCGAACAGCAAGAGGCCGCTCGTCTTCCCGGCGAGGGCCTCGCTAAGCGGGCCCATGATCGAGGCTGGGAAAGCGTCGGGCGTGGTCGCGGAAGGCACAAGCTCAATGCGGGGCCAGGGGCGCGCGAACGGCGTGCGCGGTTCCAGTTCCCCATCGGCCGTAACAACACCGGTCAACGCCGTGTCGTCATCCGTGTGGTCCGGACGCGACGTCACAAGGAGCTGAACATCCTGGTGAACGGTTTCCGGTGTGGGAGTGTCAACAAGTACGGCGATGCGATGCCCAGAGTTCAGGGCATGGTTGCACGCCATCTCGAGCCGCTCGCCCGCGTCGTTCCACGATTGCTGGTCGAATTTCAACGGCCCGACGATGAGCAGCGTGCCGCTGGGCACCCGGTCCAGTCCGGACGACCATAGGCCGTACTCACCCAGATCGATGCTCCCGGCCCACTGATTGCCCGCACGTTCGGCGTAGACGACCGCGCCGTCGGTGGCGTCCTCGTAAATCTCCAGCAGGGCGTCGATAGCATCCTGCGAGGTGGTGATGTAGACGCCGGGAACGGGGCCCGCTGGCCAGACCTGCGGAGCCCTTCGGCTGACGACCGAGCCGGGCGGTAACAGGGCTGCGAGCAGTTCCTGCGGCGACCAGTCCACCGCGAAGCGCTTTTTCAGTCGGAACGCCAAGCGGCCGGTTGCTGCGGTGTCCAGTTCAGTTGCGGCGACGCGATCCGGAAACGCCATTACCTCGGGCCAGTTACGAAGCCCTGGGAGCGCGGCGATGAGGTCGAGCGATTGCCCGTGGCTAACGGAAGGGTGCGACGGCTGCAAAAGGCCGCGGACGACCGCAGCCAGCAGCTTCAACTGCTGAGTGTCCATTGTCTTCTCCTGGGCGGTACATCCGGTGCACGCTTTGCGGACCGCCCATCGAAAACAACGACGATTGAATGGGGTGGGTGCGGTTAAACATCGTCTTTGTCATGCCCCGGAGGGGCGCGCGCGGCAGGCGACGACAGCCAGCGGCAACTATATCAGGAAAAAGACGTCGATCGGAGCAGCAAACGCGTAGTCTCACCGTTCTCCGACAGTCGAACGACCGGTCGCGGAGGAGCAGCCGACGCCTGAACGGCGGACCGGTAACCCAATCGACCGTCGGCTTATGCCGGTTATGGCCGCACGGCGTCGGATGGCTATCGACTTAAGATTGCTTCATGGCGAATCGTCGAATTCGACGCAGCCTGCACCGCTATCCAAGCGTATGCACGTTGCGGGCTCCAAGCTCGATTACATGCATCCGTTTCCAGCGACCGGATGAGTTCTCCAGTAGCGTTACAGCGCTACACCACGTTCGAATCGGATCCAGCATGCTTAGCCGCCGTTCCAATTCAACTGCGGCGGAATCTGCGCGTTCAGAGTCTCCGTGTGCGACAGTCAGATGCGGGACGATGTCGCCGTGTGCGCCCCCATACGGCCGGAACATTGGAAAGCGCCCAACAAGCGCATTCGTTAAGGCATTGAAGGGCTCTGGAGGTTCTGGGCAGAGATAGCTAGTGACCGGGAACCTCCCGACCTTCGTAAGCGAGAATTCAAACGGCTTCACGGCAGTCAACGCGCCCTGTGCCTCGCGAAGCACATCGGAGGTAATCTCGTCGGGCGACATGAAGGGGAATAGGACGGTGATATGCGCCGGGACACCCAAACTGGAAGTGGCGTCGTAACGGCTCCGGAGGTCCGCCACGGCCGGCTCTGCTGCGGGAACCTCAACCAAGCATGCCTGTTGTGGACATTACAGGGATCCTGTTGCCAACACACGGGGATACGATGCCTTGATTGTCAGCAATTTGCGATAGCAAGTCCAACGCGACCGTCTATGGCCGCAACCTCTCACCGGTCACTTCGAGCCTAGCGGGAGGCACATGTGACGGACGGCTCGCCCCTTCGCCGGCTCCGTCCACGAGTCTGCGCTTCGGCTCCTATCTTAATTTTGGTCTGTGAGCGCGAAAGCCGCGCGGGGCTCTTTTTTGCTCCTATCCTTAAAGCGGCGGTCAGCACCACGGCGCGCTGTATTGCGCCTCCCGACACCATGGCTCTGTTCCTTGGCCGGACAGCAAGCCATTCGACGAAAGTCATGAACTCAAAGCTGGTTTTCGTCGATGACCTCCAACTGCCGGAGGAGACATGTTTCTGTGCTACCTGATTGACCCGGACAGACGCTCGATAACTAAGGTGAATGATGGGTTCGACCGTGCATCGGAGCTGACGCGCAGTGAGACCCCTAGACTCGCCGAACTGTGGACCGATTTTGCGGATTCGACACTCGACGTTGCGTACTCACCAGACGCGGATGAGCAGCCCTCGTTTCGCGTACGTCTTTCCTTTCGCGGAAAGACGATCGAGCGGGCGATTAACGGAAAGGGCGTGTTAATCGCCTGTGGTGAAATCCCTCCCGAGATCGCGCGACAAATACAGACAGCGAAAGCGGTCGAGGAATCGGTCGAGTTCTCACCCGCCCGCTATATAGCCGTCGATAAATGGCTGAGGGGTGGTTCCAGCGGGACGCGTGCGCCCGCTCGACGCGCGGAGTCGAACGGTCGTTTGGGCTCGCAGGAAGACCATGACAAAGCATCTGGCAAGCGTTGACGCACTGACGGTATTCCGATCAACGTACTGATCCTGCACGGACCAGGTGACAGGGACAAGCGCGGTATAACGTCCGATCGCCCTCGTTCCCGACGCCGGCCGCAAGCCACTAAGCCTTTGCTTCGGACACCTCGCACGACCCAAGTGTTTGACGAAGGCGAGTCGCCGTGCGATGGCTCGACAAGCCCATGAGATTGCTCACTTGCTCGTTGGTCTTACCGGCGAGGATATGCCGTCGCCCGAACGTGTTTCTGAGTAAGCGCGGGCTCTCGTCGGCCGCCGACCAGTCCGCACAGCGTAGCGCTACGCGGACACATTTCAGCATCGTATCCGGCAGCATCGGCTTGCCGCCGCAGTGGCTATGAACAGCCATTGCGTTGGCGATGAATCCGGCTCCGCGCTTCGTGACAGCGGCGCAGCACGTCGACCGAGAAAGATTCGATCGGCACCCGCCGTGCGATACGAGGACCATGCTTGTCGACGAAGACAGTGGGGCGCTCGCCATGCATATCGCGGTCGTCGACGCGCAACTGCTTGAGTTCGGCGGCCGTGACCCCTGATGCGAGAAATAGCGCCACGATCGCCGTGTTTCGCAGTTCCTTGAACGCCGCGCCTTCGGTTGCAACGCACACCGCTTGTAGCCGTGCGTCGGGAGCGATAACCAATCGTGACGCGATTCGAGTCCACAGTAATGTCGGTTACGGCCATGCCTCTGCGAACGTCAACCGAGAAAAATTGACAGCAGGATGCTTAAGCCACTGAGGCGTGGACGATGGTCCCTTCAACATACCGGAAACGCAGCCGGTGAGCCGACGGCCACAAAGATGGCCAAGATGGGTCTCTACGGTCCACCGCACTCGCGGGAACGGGTTGTCGTGTAGAGAACGGCGATTTTGAAAGAGCAGCGGAACGCAACGTGGTTCATGTAATCCTCGGGCCGTGACGCGACCTGATCAAACGGGATAGATTCGTTGTCCGCTTCCCTACTCGGCGTGTATAGCAGATATGCAGACTACACGATGTATTTGGACCCAATATCTCTATATCGTAGCGCTCGTGGGCCTGGCGATGTCTGCGCTCCGAGAAATTGAATGACTGAGGCGCGGCCGCTTTGTTTTCCGGAACGCGCTCATCTGCTCGTTTCCGACGGGACCGCCAGACATGTTTAGAGATTGGCGAGGTGTGAGGTCCGAAAGGACTATGCGGCCGCCGGCGGCCGGATTGGCTGTTACTCACCGCGATGAACCATCGACTTGCGACTCAACGGCTCATGCGGGGTGCTGTTTGGTCTCAGCGCATGCGGTTCAAGCGACGTCGGCCAATGCGCTGCGCGGCCGCCGGACGGCAGTCGACGGCGCCTTTGCGGACGTCAGCTTTCATGGACAAAGTCCGCACCGTCGCCACAGGTCATGGTCGGCCGTAGGACGCGGCTCATTTCGAGGGGTGTTTCTGCGGTGTCATTCGATGTCGAACGGCTAACGTCGTGCGACGTCTAGCTCGCCCAGTCATAAAAGCCGTTCGCGGTCCCGGCGGATACGTCGAGCCATCCGCCAAGGGCTAGCGTTGGGACCACGCTAGTTGACGAACTTAAATGATGACGTTACTCGAGGGTTGCCCTGACCGTCGCGACATAGTGGCTGTACAACTCGTAGTTAGCCGTTAGAAAAAACTCACTAAAAAAATTGGAGACAACGATGTCGAAGCAATTCGGCAGGACCGGTTGCGTACGCACGCTAATAGCGACCGCTCTTACCATGCTGCCTGTTAAGTATGCATCGGCAGTTGACGGCATCGCACTGAGTGGCTCAAATGTGCTGTCCGCCGGTATGGCTGGAACCTCGATCGCATTTCCCCAAGACAGTACGGCCGCGGCTGACAATCCTGCGGGCATGGGACTAGTCGGATCGCGGACAGACTTTGGCGTCCAGTTCCTGGAGCCGCTGACAGATTTCGAGTACGGCAGCACGTCGAACACGCTGCATAGCGGAAAAGTATATGCGGTGCCTGGCGGCGGCGCGAATTGGCAAATTTCACCGCGGCTGACGTTTGGCGTGTCCCTGTTCGGGGTCGGCGTGGGCACGAGCTATGGTCGACCGGCCCTCCCGATTGCCGGTGCGGGGGTGGCCCAGTCCAGCTTGCAGACCGCCGTCGCCGCACCGACCGTAACGTACAGGATTACAGAGCATAGCATCGTTGGCTTCAGTCTCGCGCTCGCCTACCAGCGCTTCTCCGCCAACGGCGCAATCGTCCCCATGGGCGATGGCACACTTCAGCCGTTGCCTTCACATGGCGTGTCAAACGCGTTCGGTTACGGTGCGCGCATCGGCTACATCTGGAATCCCGTACCTGCGTTCACTTTTGGCGCAAGCTACGCCTCTCGCATCCGGATGAGTAAGCTGGCCGGCTATAAAGACGATTTGCTCGCTGGCGGAGGTGGCCGAATCGATATTGGCGCTCAATACGGACTTGGCATCGCCTACAAGATCGTACCAAGCGTGACGCTGGCGGCAGACTGGTTGCATATGGAATTTTCCAACACGGTAATAGGCTCCGCGGAAGGATTCGGCTGGCAAAACCAGGACTTCTTCCGCCTCGGCGCGGCGTGGGACGTCGATTCGAGGTGGACATTGCGCACGGGGTTGTCGCGCGGCAATCATCCGATCGGTCCCTCTGTGGTCGCGCAGAATCTGCTTTCCGCGATGCCAGTTTCAACATCGGTTTCCGTCGGCACGACGTACCGGTTCAACAAAACTGATGAAGTGAGTGGAGTCTTCGAATATGGATTTCCCGTCACCGTAACCGGAGAAGGCGCCAGTACCGGATTCAGCCTACGAACGCGGACCGAGGTCGTTGGCATTAGTTACGGGCATCGCTTTTAGGTCGCACCCCAAACAGATGCCGGCATTGTATTCGGCCACCAAAACGCTGTGAATATTTGGAGAACCCATGCCTACCTTTCCGTTCGAGCCAACATCCGAACTGGCTCCTCACCTGCTGTCTGGGTTTTACATCGATGGGCAGTGGGTGAGACCGAGCTCCGATGCGTCCGTTTCGGTCGTGGCGCCGTCGACCGAACAGGCTTTTGCGACCGTCCCTGTTGCGAAGGCGGAGGATGTTGATAATGCTGTCGGTGCCGCGAGAAGAGCGTTCGATACCGGACCTTGGCCGCGCATGAGTGGACCCGATCGGGCAGCCTACCTGCGAAGGATGTCCGCTTTGCTCGCGTCCCGATTGCCGCTCCTGTCGCGCCTCTGGACCGCTGAAGTCGGTGCTCCAGTCTGGTTCGCAGATATGTTCGTACCCACCGCGACGACGATGCTTGACTACTACGCAGACCTCGCGTCAACCTTCGCTTTCGAGGAGAACCGGCCCACGCGCAATGGAGCGGCCAGCATTATCCGGCAACCCGTCGGCGTTGCCGCGCTGATTGCGCCGTGGAACGCGCAACTTCCTATCCTCTCCTATAAGCTGGGCGCGGCACTGGCTGCAGGATGCACGGTTGTGGTCAAGGCTCCGCCAGAAACACCGTTCGACGCGCTCGTCGTTGCAGAGTGCGCGCACGAGGCGGGCCTGCCGCCGGGCGTACTGAATGTGATCATCGCAGACGCAGACGGTGGCGCGCATCTTGTGGCTAAACGGGAAGTCGACAAGGTCAGCTTCACCGGAAGTACAGCGACAGGGAAAGTGATTGCGAAAACCTGTGCCGACCGGCTCGCAAGAGTGACGCTCGAACTGGGCGGAAAATCTGCTGCCATTGTTCTCGATGATGCGGACCTGAATCCGACGCTTGCCGCCCTCGCGCCGTTCACGATGCCTTTCTCCGGCCAGATTTGTTTTGCACAAACGCGGATCCTAGTCCCGCGAATACGCGAACGGGAGTTCGTCGAAGCGTATAGCGCAGTTATTGGCTCTCTGAAGGTCGGGGACCCCTGGGACATGTCGACGCAAATTGGCCCACTCGCGAGTCACCGTCAGCTTCACCGGGTGCTCGGATACATCGATTCGGGGCGCAAAGAAGGGGCGCAGATCACGACGGGCGGGGCGCGCAGCGCTCAATATGAACGCGGGTTCTTCGTCGAACCGACGGTGTTCGCGGGGGTCACAGCCGATATGACGATCGCCCGCGAAGAAATTTTTGGCCCCGTCGCTTCGATCATCGCATATGACGACGTAGATCAAGCTGTGGCACTCGCGAACGATACCGACTTCGGTCTAAGCGGTACGGTGTTCACGAGCGACGTTGAGCGCGGTTACGCGGTCGCGCGTCGCATCAAAACCGGCAACGTTTCGGTGAACGCGCTTGAGATGGCGCCCAACGTGCCGTTCGGCGGCTTCAAGCAATCGGGGATCGGCAGAGAGGGGGGGCCGGAAGGCTTGCAAGCGTTCATGGAAGACCAGGCGATCTATCTCCCTGCCGGTTCGTCCAGCACGCGGAAGGATTAACCCGATGGACTACGACTTCATTGTGATCGGTGCCGGCAGTGCGGGCTGCGTTACCGCGAACCGACTGGTGCGCGAGTGGCGAGCGAAAGTCCTGCTGTTGGAAGCAGGGCCGCCAGCTAACAGTGCACTTATCCGTATGCCCGCTGGAACGTTCAAGATGCTTTTCAACGGTAGCCCATTCATAAAGCGCTATGCGTCGGCCCCCCAGGCGTCGCTGGGTGGTCGCACGGTCTCTATTCCCCAGGGAAACGTTGTCGGCGGCGGCAGTTCCGTGAATGCGATGGCCTATACGAGAGGATCTCGCACCGATTATGAACGCTGGGTCGCCGCAACGGGTGATCCGGGCTGGTCGTGGGAGGGACTGCTGCCGTATTTTCGCAGACAGGAAGGCAATCAGCGACTGGACAATGAGGCGCACGGCGCCGATGGCCCGCTGAAGGTTTCGGATCCGTTGTACAAGGCCGACGTGGCGGACCGTTTTGTGCGCGCCATGCAGCGCCAGGGCTTACCATTTGCGACGGACTTCAATGCGGGAACGCTACGCGGAGTCGGTTATATGCAGACGACTACGCAGGGGGGGCAACGCTGCAGCGCTGTAAATGCGTTCCTTGGGCAAGTCATGTCCGATCCGCTGCTGTCACTCATCACCCACGCAAGCGTCCATCGGATTATTTTCGAGGGAGAACGCGCTGTCGGTGTTGAATACACGGCGGGCGGCGCGCGAGTGCAGGCGCGGGCGTCGTCGGAGGTAATTGTCTGCGCGGGCGCTTTCGCGACGCCCAAGCTATTGATGTTGTCAGGGATAGGCCCCGCCACTCATCTGCAAGAACATGGCTTAGAGGTACGAGTCGATTCGCCGGGCGTAGGCGAAAACCTGCAAGATCATAACGTCGCTGTGGTCTCGATGACCACGCACGGTCAGCATGGTTACTTTGGGGAGGATCGTGGAGCACGTGCTCTGTTGAACGGATTGCAATATCTTGCCTTCCGTAGCGGTCCTATCGCGTCGAACGGCGCGGAAACAATGGCGTTCGTGAACCTTAGAATCCCGGACGGCGAACCGGACCTGCAGCTTTATTGCGTTGGAGTCATGTGGCCCGATCCGGAGGCTCCGCAACCGTCCTATGGCATGACGCTGATGGCAAATCTTGTTCGGCCACGCTCGCGCGGAACGGTCCGCCTGCGGTCGGCTGATCCGACAGACGATGCACTGGTTAATCCGAACTGGCTCCACGATGACGAAGACACGAAGCGGCTCGTCGAAGCGATCCGGTATATGAGGGAGATCGCGGCAAACGAACCGTTCTCGTCTATCGTCAAGGCCGAAGTGGGACCAGGGCTACAGTACCAATCGGACGATGAACTCGCGCAGTACATTAGACGCACGACGGAGTCCAACTACCATCCCGTGGGCACATGCAGAATGGGGCGTCCCGACGATCCTTTGTCGGTCCTGACACCGGATCTTAAGGTGAAAGGCGTCACCGGCCTGCGCGTGTTCGATGCATCCATGATGCCGTCGATCATTAGCTCCAATACCAACGCAACCGTGATGGCGGTTGCGGATCGAGCGGTCGACATAATGATGTCTGGTGCATCCGTGGTACGTAAGGCGAGCGACCGTGTGGATCCTGTGCATGCCGGGTAGAAACATGACAGCCACGCAAGATGCGGCGAGCGGTCGTTTGCCGGCCATCTTATCGCGCACAGAACTCGGCTGCCTGCCCGATCATAAGGGCCAGCCCGATAATGGTCAAACGGTGAGCATATAGCGGTCACGCAAGGTGAGATGCGGTCGTGATCAGGCTATAAACGCACATCGCGTACTCGCGCCTCAAGTCTGGCTGCGGCTGCTTGTGCGTGGAATGCGTCCGGGGTGGCGTTTGCGCATCGTTTCTCCGGATCGGCCAGCCGATACCATGTCGGCCCTTACGGGTACCTGCGGATTCAGCGAATTTGCTCGGCGCTCACGACCGCGCTTAGCATTGACGTTTCCATCAGGTACTCGCGGCTCTTTTCAGGATCGAGGGAAATCGAGCGCAGCACTTGCTGGTTCCGACGACGCGCTTCCGGGTCGCGCTCATCCATCAGCTTCTTATTTCGAATGCTGTTTTTCTGCACAACTTCTAGCGCTACTGTCCGGCGTTGACGCGAATAAAGGTGAAGCGCCTCGCTCCCCGTGCGTCCATGCCACACGTCCGCCAGCCTGGGGGCAAGATTGCATGCATCGTGCACCCCACCGTTCAGTCCGAAGCCACCGATCGGATTGTTGATGTGTGCCGCGTCGCCCGCAAGTATGACGCGTCCCTTGACGAATGAATCGGCGACGCGTTGGTGGACGCGATACGTTCCAGAGTATGCCAGCGAGAAGGGCATTTCCGAACCGAGCGTCTCGCGCAGACGGCGCTGCACGCTCTCAGGTTCGAGCAGCACCGAATCTTCGATGTCTGCGGCAGCCGGCATCGCGACACGCCAGAGATCGTCGCGCTGCTCGTCATAGAGCTTGAGCACGACGGCCCACGCATCCGGATCCGAAACGTAGGTGGTGCCTGTGTAGCCCAGCGTTTCGAGCGGATTGCATACGTTGGTTACCAGGAACTTCTCCTGCCACGTAAAGCCGTGGAAACTGAAGCCCGCGTTCTTGCGGACTGTACTATGCGCACCGTCCGCGCCGACGACCCAAGGAGCGGTCGTTTCACGTGGCCCACCCGCTGTGGCAAACACGAGACGCACCGAGTCCGCTTCCGGTTCGATCGATTCAAGTGTTTCGCCAAATCGGATCTCCACGTTGGGTCGCCGTCGCAGTTCGTCAAGCAATATCGCCGACAGGTAATGCTGTGGCAGATGAAAGCGGAACGGGAAATCTGTGACGTCTGCGAGCAGACCGAGATCGAATTCTGCGTACACACCATCAACGCGGTCCCGCATCTGCCAGGTTGAAACGCGTAGACCCATTTGCATCAACGGCTTGCCGACGCCCAGCTTGTGCAACATCTCCAGCGTAGGCGGGTGAAATGCCGCCCCACGCTGCTCGCGTGGAATTGTCCGCAGCGATTCGTAGATGACGCAGGGCACGCCACGCTGCGCAAGGCCAAGCGCCGCGGTCAGACCGACGGGGCCCGCTCCTATGATTGCCACTCTATTATTCGCGTCCATGTTGCCTTCCAAAACATTCCTTAATTCGTGCCGGGGAACGCGGCTGCTGCGGTGACCGCCTAACAGCTGCGCATTTGTGAACGAGTCTTTCGTTTGTTTAGTGCCGCTGTCCCGAGTCGTCGTATGCTTCCTACAGAAGAGTAATGATCCCGGTGTGCGATGTCGACATTGCGGAACGCATTTGCGACATGCCGTATCTGAATGACCGGTCACCGCAGTCATCGAGGCGCCTCCCTATTGACGCGCATTTGCCGGCTAGATGACGATAGATTCGATTTCTCGACGTGGAGGTACTACCGTGGCGATCAGCAATAGCTTCGCCTCATCTCTGGACTTGCGACTGTTGGTAGTATTTGATGCGGTTATGCGGAAGGCGAGCCTTACGGTCGCGGGCGACAGTCTTGGCATGAGTCAGCCGCTCATGAGCCAGTCGGTTTCAAAGTTGCGTCAATACTTTGGCGATCCGCTTTTCGTTCGGACGTCCGGCGGCATGTCGCCTACACCGCGCGCACGCGAACTCGCTCCCAAGATTGCCGCGATGATCCAACTAATGCAGGAGGCTCTCGATGGCTCGGCCGATTTCGATCCGGTCACATCCTCCCGCACGTTCAGCTTCGCGTCCACCGATTTCGGCGTGGCTTATCTAGTACCAAAACTTATGCAGTACCTGGCGAGCCACGCGCCCGGCCTACGTGTGCGCGCGACCAACGCGCCGCGGTACGGTGTCGATGAAATGATCGAACAGGGAGAGGTAGACGTCGGGGTTGGTAGTTTTGCCATCAACCGGCAGTCGTTCTATCAGCGCCGACTGTACTACTGCGACTATGTATGTCTCGCCCGGCGTGAACATCCGACAATAAGAGGGCGTCTAACGCGCAACAGCTACCTGAGCGCCGCGCATGCTATGGTCGCTCCGTTGCCATCCGGCTACGAGGCGCTTGAGCGTTTCCTCCTCGAACACGTCCCCGCAGCACGTTTTGCCGTCGTCGTGCCGAACTTCCTGACAGCAATCACTTTGCTGCCCAGTTCCGACGCGCTCTTCACTGTCTCGCGCCACGCGGGCGAGCATATCGGGCGGTTGCTGGGTGCTCAAGTCCTGGAACTGCCTGTCGATATCCCCGGATTCACTGTGCGTCAGTTCTGGCACGAACGCTTTCACAAAGACCCAGCAAACAAGTGGTTTCGTGATCTGATCTATACGCTGGTTGCCAACCCCGACGGGTCGCTGCGCGGCGGTACACGTATCACTTCTGATTCTTACGCGCCGGACGACTGACGAGGAAGTCTGCGCGATTCCATTCGAGATTTGCATGGAACGAATTCAGCTTTAAGGATAGTGCTCCTGCTCGTCGGATCTCATACTGGAACGGAACTAGACCGCCTGCACAGCGTGCTTTGCCTGCATGCCGGTTTGACTGTTCAACAACCAGGAGACGCAATGGAAACCGGGCTGATACGTGGCCTCCACCACATTACGCTATGTACGTCGACTGCACAAGGCGACGTCGACTTCTTTGTCAAGGTAATGGGGCAGCGCTTTATCAAGCGCACACTTTTTTATGATGGTCGCATTCCGATCTATCACTTGTATTTCAGCGATGCACAAGGAACGCCCGGCACTGTCATGACGACGTTCCCCATGCGTCGCACGGGACTGGTTGGGCGCAAGGGCTCGGGCCAGTTTACGGCAATTGCCTATTCGGTTCCGGGTCGATCGATCGATTTCTGGCGCGAACACTTCAGTCGCAATGGAGTGAGGGTGGAGGAGGACTCGGAACGGTTCGGCGAACGATATCTTCGCGTTGTTCACGCAGGGATCGACTTCGAAGTCGTGGAAGATCCAACCGATACGCGCGCGCCGTGGAAATCGGAGTACGTTCCTGAGCAATACGCGGTACGTGGCTTTCACAACTGGACAATGACGGTACGTGAGCTAGAGGATATGAAGTCGTTCATGACGGACGCTTGGTATTTTCGTCAAACACTGCAGGACGGGCGCTTTACGCGCTTCGAGGCGAACGGTGGCGGTGGCGGGCGTCGCATTGACGTGCTGCATGCGCCCGACCTGCGCCAGGGAACTTGGACGCTCGCTGAAGGAATCGTCCATCACGGCGCGTTCGATGTGCCTGACTACGACGCCCAGGCACGCGTCAAGTTCGACACCGAGGGCATGGGCTTTACCGACTTTTCGGACCGTAAGAACCGCGGCTACTTTGAGTCTGTGTACGTGCGCACGCCGGGTGGCGTCATGTTCGAGGCGACCAAGTCGCTCGGCTTCGAGATGGACGAAGATGAGTCGATGCTAGGAACGGAATTGAAGATATCACCGCAGTTTGACGTGTCGCACGACGACTTGCGAAAGCTGATGCAGGTGGAGGATCCCATTCATGTCTGACGGGGACGAATCGTTGATAAGGCGGCCGTACGAGGAGGACTGAACAGTGAAATCCATGAAGCTTGTTGGGCATGGGTCCAAAAAGGTTTTGTTGTTTCCGGGGGTGCTCGGGACGCGTGATGCATTCGACGAGATGCTGCGCTATGCCGATCTCGACACGTTCCAGTATGCTGTTGCCGAATATCGCGGGTATGGTCAAGCACGCGGCGACGTGGGATTGCTGACTTTGCGCGAGGTGGTCATCGACGCCGTTCGGCTTCTGGACTATCTGGGCTGGACGCGCTTGGCGGTCGGTGGGCACTCGCTAGGAGCACTCGTGGCGCAGATGCTTGCAATCGCGTTGCCGAGCCGCGTAAGCGCGATCGTGTCTATCGCGGGTCTGGGTGCCAATGGCGCGAGCGCACATCCAGATCGGACAGCGTCTATGCAGTCCCTCGCCGATTCACGCGAGCGCCGTGAAGCGCTGGTAATGACCGGAACTGCTGGGCGGTACACGGAAGGGTTTGCAAGGAAGATCGTCGCCTCGACATGGGATGAGATCGACGGACGCGCGCTCGCCAGCTATGCATCTGACGCGAGCAGGACGGACATTCACGCAGAGGTTCAGAAACTCGACGTACCGATTCTCGTGCTCGTCGGCGAATACGATCCAAACTGCACTGAGACGGCTGCCCGGGCGACTACGTTGCGGTGGTATCGACGCGCAAAGCTCGAGGTATTGCGCGGGGCGGGTCACTATCCGACGATCGAAACGCCTGCGGCGACTCTATCGGCGCTCGAGAGCTTTGTTGCTACGCCAGATGCGAATGCTCAGTTGCGGTAGCTCCCGTCATTCGGAGCGCAGGCAATAGACCCAGCCGGCGACGCACGTCCCGCCATGAGTGTCATACGCGAAACGTGCCAGGAGATGTCACCACGCAACAACCCTCGATAGCTGCACCGTGCTCCGTCTTATCGGGCGCACGGCGGCGTCTTGACCAACGTCCGGACCTACCATCCCATGTTCCAGCGAACTTTCGTCTTCTCCGCTTTACCGGCAAGAGTGCTCTTCGGTGCCGGCACCCTCAGTAATTTGCCCGATGAGATTGACGAGCTGGGAGTCGCACGGGCGCTGGTAGTCTGCACGTCCGAGCAGTCAGACTTGGGCGATTCTGCCGCTCGAATGATCGGCGACAGGTGCATCGGTGTGTTTCCTGGCGCAACAATGCACGTGCCAGTCGAAACGGCGAGGCAGGCACGTGTGCAGGCGAATGACGCTGGAGCTGATTGCGTCGTGGCCATCGGTGGAGGGTCGACCATCGGACTTGCTAAAGCTGTCGCACTCGAATCCGGTATTCAGATCGTAGCGATTCCGACTACCTATGCCGGTTCCGAAATGACACCGATCTATGGCATCACGGAGAATGGGACAAAGAAGACCGGACGCGACCTTAGGGTGCTGCCGCGAGCGGTCATCTACGATCCAGAACTCACTCTGTCGCTACCGACGCGCATGAGTGCGACGAGCGGCATGAACGCGATAGCGCATTGTGTTGAGGCCCTGTATGCGACTAACGCGAATCCGGTCACGTCAATAATGGCTGAAGAAGCAATTCGTTATCTCGCGCGAGCTCTGCCGCGCATCGTGAAACGTCCCCAAGATATCGACGCCCGCGCGGAATGCCTGTACGGTGCATGGCTTGCGGGATCAGTGCTGGCAACAACTTCAGTGGCGCTACATCACAAGCTTTGTCATACGCTGGGCGGCATGCTAAATCTGCCTCATGCGGAGACGCATACGATCGTCCTGCCGCATGCAACGGCTTACAACGCTTCGGCGGCTGCCCAGGCGATGGGCACCATACGTCACGCTCTGCAGAGCCGCGACGCGGCACAGGGCTTATTCGACCTGGCGGCGCATTTGGATGTACCCGTTGCCCTCCAAGCGCTGGGGATGCGACTTGCGGATCTCGATCGCGTCGCGGATGCTGCGCTGGCCGCGCCATATCCGAATCCGCGTCCTATGGAGCGCGACGCCATCCGCTCCCTGCTCGAAGATGCGTACTGGGGGCGCAGGCCGCGTGCTGCGTTATCGGGAGCCTAAGCCGGTTGTAGAGTTCTAGAAGCGTCAGCTTCAGAGCGGAGCCGTTTTCGGGGGCTGAGGCAGGCCCGAAGAAGGCGGCTGCGAACCGATGCTGTGTGGACCAACCCCGACGCGCGAACGCCGCCCAACGGCCGCGTGAACGCCGCGCGTCGCCTGATTCGCGAGCAGACGGATGAGGCCTCTGTTTCTATGGCGCGCCTCGTAGCAGACGGGCGGCGAGCGCCTTGAGGCCGCGATGTACGCCGACTTTCACGGCCGATTCCGAAAGCCCCGTGATAACAGCGGTTTCCGTCACCGACAGTCCTTTCAGTTTCATATGCACGATGGGCAGACGCTGCTTTTCAGGCAGTTGCTCCAGCAGTTTGCCGATATCGCGACGTGCATGGGACGGTTCGTCGTCAGTTGCAGCGAGGATATCGGAGAAGTGGTCGATCGAATCGTGCAGCGGTTCGTGATGCGCACGCGACCGAGAGGTGTCCACCAGCTTATAGCGGGCAATCGCGTGCAGCCACGTGATCAACCGTTCGTCCGAGCGGTACGTGTGGCGCGCGTTATGCACCGCCAAAAGAATTTCCTGTAGCAGATCCTCCACGTCGTTGCGATGCCGTGGGTCGCGTCCGCGCAGGAAGGCGCGTAAGTGCCGCGCCAGTATCAGCAGGAAGCCGCGATAGGCGTCTTCGTCGCCGTGGAGCCCGCATATGAACAGCGCTGTCAGATGGCTTTCCGTTTCCTGGGACATGATGCGGGCATCAGCAGGACGGGTGGACGAGGAGCGTCTAAGCGAGGCGTACAACTGCGGACGCCGGCCGAATTTCAAGTAAGTGCTTGAGAATAGCCGACCCTGTGCGGCGTAGCAATAGTTGCACTGTTTGCAATCGCGCGCTCAGGTCCATCGTCGGTGTCTCTCCGCGTTTCCTCGGCTTCCTTTGGCATCGGCGAAGTCCCATGAGGCGAAAAACTCACTTCTGAGAACTCGTTTGTGATGGAAATAGGCGAGCGTCCGGAAGCGTAAGCTTAGAAATCTTTCTTGCGCACTACGTAATATTTGGCGCGCTACGTTCCAATCAACAGCAAGCAGCGCATGAGAGCGGCGTCGTAACGCGGTGGGTCATGGGCGACAGCGCCATCGAACCGATCGCCGGAGGCGGAGACATTCACCACGTCCCTAACGCCTAGTTGATCGTGTCAGCCCTCCTGCCGGATTTATCTTATACGCGTGTACGTTCAATATTTGCATAACAGCTATGTCGACGACACTTCGCATCTCCCTCTAAGTTTGTCTTGGTCCTGTCGATATACAAAGGGTCACGCTCTCTTTCGCGGAACCTACGCGACACAGTTCGCGCCGTTTCACCCAGAATCAAACGGATATCAATGAACAATCTAACCATTCGTGCGCGGCTGGCGCTCGTCATGACCTTTCTGACATTTTTCCTCTGCCTTTGCGTAGGATTGGGGCTCTATGGAATGAGCGTAATTTACGACTCTGCGAAGGACGTAGGGACGAATTCACTTCCCGCGATTGATGCTTTAGGCACCTCGGAGGTGTATCTCAACCGGGCAAGGGTGCTCCTAGACCATTATGCGCTGGACCCGGAAGGCGCGAGTGCGGGCAAACTTCAGGAGCGGGCTCAAAAGGCGCTCGCCGATTCCGACGAGTGGTATGCGAAGTATGATGCGATCCCTCGTGACCCCGAGGAAGATACTCTCGCGAAAGAGGCTGCGAAAAGTCGCGCGCAGCTGCGTAGGGCGTATGAAGCATTCGCAGCGGCCATTGACAGCCACGACCGCGCGGCAATTATGCAATTCGTCGGAATTGAAGTACCGAGAACATACGAGCGGACAAGCGAAGCTTTTCGAAAGCTTAGGGAGTTCCAAATGGCGGACGCCGCGCGCCAGGACGCCGCGAACCAGAGGGAAGTGTCAGTGTTCCGGACGCTCGGCGTCTTTTCGCTGCTGTGCGGAATTGGAGGGGCCATTTTGGCATTCGCTCTCCAAAGCCGTTCGATTTTGAAGCCGCTCAATCAAGCTCTCCGACACTATGAGCACATTTCTTCCGGTGATTTGACTCGTCCGGTGAAGATTGTCCGGCACGATGAGATGGGGCAATTGCTGGCTGGCGTAGCTGCGATGAAAGAGAGGCTCGCCAGTACCGTTGGCGCGGTTCGAACTAGCAGTGAAGCGATTGCGAGCGCGAGTAAGCAGATCGCCGCTGGGAACACGGACCTATCGTCCCGCACTGAGCAACAAGCGGCCTCACTGCAAGAAACCGCGGCTAGCATGGAAGAACTAACCGTTACTGTGAAGCAGAACACCGAGCACGCAAACCAAGCAAGCCGCATTGCGACCGAGGCCAGCGCCGTCGCGCGCGAGGGTCGTGTGATCGTAGGTAAGGTTGCCGAGACAATGAGCGACATCGAGGATAGCTCGAACCGCATTGCAGACATCATTGGCCTAATCGAGGGTATCGCCTTCCAGACGAACATTCTGGCGCTCAATGCCGCTGTTGAGGCAGCTCGCGCCGGAGAACATGGCCGTGGCTTTGCGGTGGTTGCCAGTGAAGTTCGGAGCCTTGCGCAACGTTCCTCCACTTCATCGAAGGAAATAAAAGAACTTATTGAGACGTCTGGTGCAAGAGTTGAGGCTGGATCGAAGCTTGTCGCTAGTGCAGGAGAGACAATGGAAAAAATACGCGACGCGATTGCGCGTGCCAGCGACATCATGCATGACATTGCTACGGCATCGCACGAGCAAAGTCGCGGCATCGAGCAACTCAATCAAGCGATATCGCAGATGGACGAGGTAACGCAGCAGAATGCAGCACTGGTCGAAGAGGCCGCAGCGACCGCCGTCTCGATGGAACAGCAAGCCTCGTATCTAAGCGCTGCTGTCGCCGTTTTTCGCATTGGGGAAGCACCGTCGACGTAGGCCCCGATTGGCTTTCTCCTTGGCATTGCTCCCTTTGGACCGAAAAGCGCTGATCGCGATAAGCGGGACGGGTCGTTTGCCGAGGACGTTCACTCTTGGACGTCAGCGTGTTGAGACACCTTGATAGACGCTTGGTTGCAGCGCTAGCCGTCGAGTAAGCTACATGCAACACGGACACTTCGATCCACGCCTCGGTGCAGTTGGATATACCGTGGCCGATGACGAAACGGCGTATCTCAAAGATTCAGGCGTCACCAGGGCCTGGAATCACCGACTAATTGCTCGGCAGCTGGTACCAGGGTAACCCCGGCGCTCGATGACGGACGCGCGGCAAACTAAAGTGTATCTGCGGCGACGAATGATAGAGCGGGCAAACCGTCGACAAAAGCGCGTCCCTGCGCCGTCCAACGTCGGCGTCACGAAGTCAGCCGTGGCATATGTGGCTGCTCATGCAAGAAAGCGCGACCGCTGGAGCTGGGCATATAAGTGAGAGGGAGAGTGGGTGCGACGGCGATGACGAAGCGTGTGTGTCTGCCGACATAATTAGATCGCTAAGCCGGTTCCATCCCGTGGATCCGCTTCGTGCTCGCGCTTTCAGGCGAGGCAATGTAGGCGAGAAATGCTTTTGCTGCTTCCGGTGCTGTGCAGCCAGATGTGATGGCGGCACTAAAAACGGTGGTCAAACCGACCGGTGAAGGCAGCGGCCAAAGCAGGTCAATACCCTCAATGTCCTTCAGTTCGCTGAACTGCTGAAAGCCGATATCAACCTCACCGCTTGCTACCAAAGAGCCGACCGGCGTTCCTGGCTGCGCCTGCACGAGTCGTGGCCGGCGCATTTCGGTTTCCCCGTCGGCCACGCCCCAGCGGTGGAGTAATCGCAGCACATGTGCACCGCTGGGCCCGGTTGAGTACCCAACGGAACTGGCGCACCGCACTGCATCGCGAAGCCCCGCTTCGCTGCTTACATCAGGTGCGGAAGCGCCGGCCTTCACGGCAACCGCCAACGAGGAGCGGACCACTTCAACGAGGCTAGCGCGGTCGATTCGCCCAGCATCTGCGAGAGGCGACATAGCGTCCGATGCCAGGATGACGATGTCGAACAGTTCGCCGTTCAGCACGCGCTTCGCCGCTTCTACCCCGCCCACCGATTCGATCGCGACGCGCGATGCAGAACTTACCCGATATTCCGCGGCGAGAGCATTAAGTAGATTGCGCGTCGCCATCGATGAGATGCAGGTGAGTGTCATTATCTTTCCGCCGTCAGTCGATATAACGTAAGCCGGCCTTTTGCAGCGGCTCCCGCATCTTGTACATATCGAGGCCAAGCACGCCGCTCAATAGCTTCGCCCGCTTCTCTTCTTCGAGCGCCTCGCGTGCGATCGCGTTGTCGAGTACTTGCTTCGCCATCGCCGACGGCACCACGACGACGCCATCGTCATCGGCGACGATTACATCGCCCGGCGTGGTCATCGCGCCCGCGCACACCACCGGAACGTTCACTGAGCCGAGCGTGGCTTTCACCGTGCCCTTCGCGGAGACGGCACGGCTCCAGACGGGAAAGTTCATCTCCGTCAGAACCCGCACATCGCGCACGCCGCCATCGATGACGAGCGCCCGCGCGCCGCGCGCTTTAAAGCTCGTCGCGAGGAGGTCGCCGAAGAAGCCATCGGTGTTCTCGGTAGTGCAGGCGGCCACGACGATATCGCCCGGGCGAATCTGTTCGGCCGCAACATGCAGCATCCAGTTGTCGCCCGGTTGCAACAGCACCGTAACGGCGGTGCCGCTTGCCTGCGCGCCGCTAAAGATCGGCCGCATATACGTCTTCATCAGGCCCACGCGGCCCATTGCTTCATGCACAGTTGCCGATCCGAGCGCCCCGAGCCTCTGCGCGGCATCTGCATCCGCGCGATCGATGTTGCGGTAAACCACTCCAAGCTCGTACATATCAACGCCCCTTTGCTTTAAGCGCGGAATCCAGGCGCGGATAGACACGACGGGCGTTGCCTTCGTAGATCTTGTAGCGCGCTTGCGGCTCGATGCTTGCCGCCTCGATATACCGCTTCGTATCGTCGAAATAATGTCCCGTTTCAGGATCGATGCCGCGCACCGCGCCAATCATCTCGCTCGCAAATAGAATGTTATCGACCGGAATCACGCGTGTCAGCAGATCGATGCCCGGCTGGTGATAGACGCAAGTATCAAAGAAAACGTTATTAAGAAGATAATCTTTCAGCAAAGGCTTTTTCAATTCTTGCGCAAGTCCGCGGAACCGGCCCCAGTGATAAGGTACTGCACCGCCTCCGTGTGGAATGACGAAGCGAAGCGTCGGAAAATCTTTGAAAAGTACCGACGTCAGGCACTGCATGAATGCAGTCGTATCTGCGTTCAAATAATGAGCGCCGGTCGTATGAAAGCATGCATTGCAACTAGTACTTACATGGATCATCGCCGGTATGTCATATTCAACCATCTTCTCGTAGATCGGATACCAATAGCGATCGGATAACGGAGGGCTTGTCCAGTGACCTCCAGACGGGTCCGGATTCAAATTAACAGCGACGTTCCCGTACTGCTCGACACACTTCACCAGTTCGGGGATGCTTGTATCGACGTCGACGCCCGGACTCTGGGGAAGCATTGCCGCCGGCGTGAAGTTGTCCGGAAACAGTTGACAGACGCGATAGCAGAGCTCATTGCAAATCGCAGCCCAGGTACTGGAGACCTCGAAGTCTCCAATGTGATGTGCCATGAAGCTCGCGCGAGGACTAAAAACGGTCATGTCGAGGCCGCGCTCTTTCATTAACCGTAGCTGGTTGGTCTCGATTGACTCACGCAGTTCGTCGTCGCTGATTCTCAACTCAGATACTTTTGGCATTTCTGCCGGGTTTTTGATGCCGGCAATTTGCCGAGTGCGCCACAACTCTAACGCTTTGGGCGCGGTCGTGTAGTGCCCGTGAATGTCGATAATCATCGCTACTCCGCTTGAAGTGGATCGACCCATACATAGGGCGCCCGTTCGACGCCCGAGTAGTACGACGGCATGGGCGACGGTGCCGCTTCGTCAACGAAGCGGCTTGCCTGGGCCAATTCCACTAACTTATTAAGTTTCGAAACCCTCGTGCTCGGGCAACAGTCATCGAAGCCAAAGACAACATCGTCGATTGCATTGCCTTAGATATCGAGGGTTATGCCAGGCGATTTCGAACGTGAGATGCAGATTGCCATGCAGTCGCCTTGCGCTTTCTCGGCAGACGTCAAAAAGCAATCGCGGTGGTCAGGCACGCCTTCCAGTACCGTCGTGACGCAAGTACCGCATACACCCTGTTCGCACGAGGTTTCCACTTCAATTCCTCGCGCGCGGAGTGCGTCGATGATCGTTTCATCGGCCCCCACGTCGACCGTCACACCGCTTTGTGCCAGGGTTACTTGAAAGCTACGACTTCCGACCATCGCTATCGCCTGCTCTGACGTGCCAAAGTACTCAAGGTGCACTGCGTCGACTGGCCAGCCTGATTGCGCCGCAACCTCTTGGACGGTGTCCATGAACGGGCGCGGTCCACAAAGATAGAGGTGCGTGTCCCCGGACCGGACGGAAAGCGCGTCCCGCAGCGCTTCTGCGACCGCCTCCCGGTTTAATCCAAGAAACATGCGGCATGACGTAGACAGCGCGCCACTCTCGAGTTCATCGCGAAACGCAACGTGCTCCGACGAACGGCAGAAATAGAGCAGCTCGAAAGACTGCCCCTGTGCGTTTAGCACACGCGCCATACTTATCAAAGGGGTTATGCCGATGCCGCCGGCAACAAGAATGCTGTGTCTCGCGTGCTCGGCCATCGGAAAGTTGTTGCGTGGTAAAGAGATCTCCAGTTCCGTACCGACATCTAGGTCTTCGTGCACCCACTTGGAGCCGCCACGCGATTCCGGCTCCCGCTTGACAGCGACAGAATAGCTAGCAGGATCGTCATGCGGTCCACACAGCGAATATTGGCGAATCAAGCCTGGCCCCATATGCAGATCGATATGCGAGCCGGGTTGGTACGTGGGAAGCTGAGCTCCATCAACCGCGCTCAGCGTGACTAGACGGATGTCTTGCGCGATCGGCGACACGGAAGTCACCCGCACGAGGATTGTATTGGCCATCGCATTAGGGTCCGTTAGAAACGATGCTACCTGCTATTTACATTCGGGATATCGATCCCTGGCGCGAAGCTGCGCGGATGGCCCGCACAATCACGAAAGGTCAGTGATCAAGCGGGCACCTATCGCGCGCTATTCGGTGACACCCTTGTTGTTCAGAGCAAAGAGCGTTGGATCACTTGCATAACGTGCGCAGAACATCTCTTTTGATTCAGTCGACTCAATCTCGCCTGTGACGACGACCAGGTCGGTGAACTGATTCTCGGATTCAGCGCGCACGACGCCTCTCGGATCCCGACCCTCCGCCACATCTTTTGCACCTTCGTCGAGCATGCGTCGGGCTCGCATGATGGCGATATCAGAGGAAGAAAGATGCTCCCCGGTCTGATCGTGAATCGTTCCTTGCGACTGAGTGATCGCAATATCGTGGACAGAAAAACACTCACCCAGGCCCAGATAGGCCTCCCTCTTCATCGAGTCACGATCTTGCGAATACAAATCGCGTTTGTCCCGCCGCATGCGGTCGCCTTCTGCTTTTTCGGATTCGTATTGCTTAGCAAGCGCTGCCTTGTCGAGTTGACCGCTTCGATGAAAGATAAATTCCCAGCGCCAGTGATGTTCGTCGTCGATGGGCACATCCCAGAGCATCGTGAGTCCGCCCTCGCCGAGGTAGCCCTCAAAGCCGCCAACGGCGCAAGCATTAGGCATTACAAAGTTGGTAATGCGAATTGATGAGCGATCGGTTCCGTCAATCTTGCGGAGCGTGTAGAGCCTCACTCCAAAGCGTGTATCTTCGACGGCAAGTTCGGGCCGAGCTTGGTTGGCGAATACGCCCCAACGCGCTTGCATGTCGGAGCTAGTCAACTCCAACTGGTGCAAATAGGATGTGTGGACCGGGTCGATGTTGCCCTCGCTGGCTTGCATCCAGTTGCAGTCGCCAAACCAGCGCGTCGTGTAGCGAAATTCGTCGCCGCCTGCGAGCGCCGGATAGTTTGGGAAAAGCGGCGCCTCGCCGGGACCCATATATGCCCAGAATGCTCCTCCGGCCTCATGAATCGGATAGGACTTCATTCGGATGCGGTCTTTCGCTGTCGGCGACGCTTCGGCCGGTTGATCGAGGCATCGCCCGTTGACATCGAACAGCCAGCCATGATAGGGGCAGCGGATCCCGCCGTCTTCAATGCGGCCTAACGCGAGATCTGTGCAACGGTGAGCGCACTTTCGGTCAATCAGACCTACTTTCCCTTTGTCGTCACGGAACAGTACAAGGTCTTCGCCCATGATGCGAATCGGTTGTGGCGCTCCGTCTTTTGGCAATGAGTCGCTGGTCGCCACCGGTTGCCAATAGCGCCTAAGCAGTTCACCTGCGGGAGTCCCGGCATTGGTCTGCGTCAGATACTGATAACGATCAGCGCCTCGGGGGCGCGGTTTTACTACGATCGGCTGCGTCGGGGTTTCCATGCAGTGTCTCCTATGTAGGTTGCGCTTCAGTCCGTATAGCCGGACGAATGCGTCAGTATTAGCTGTCGTCGGAAATTAGCCGACGACGGTTTGCCATGAAGGGGAAGGCAACGACAACGACAACTGCTGCGCCGATGTAACCGAGTGAAAGGCGCCTTACAAACGTGGCGGCCTCAAGGGCGTGCACGTCCGTATCAAAGATCGCGTTTACAAAAGTGCCGACTAGACAGGTCAAAAACGAACCAAGAAGACCTGTCCCGATGACAGCGGCGCTGTGCTGCCACAGCTCAAGTAAACGTCGCATGTCGTTACCGCCTTAAGTTCATGAGTGTTAAGATATATCGATACCAGACAGTTTAAAACCGGAAATTCGACATAGCTGTTATGCATATATCGGGGGTACACGGCATGGAAATCAGGCAACTCCACAACTTCTCGCGCATCGCAGAGGTTGGAAATTTGACGCGGGCGGCCTCGCTCCTAGGGCTCACCCAGGCAGCGTTGAGCCGTCAGGTTGCGCAACTCGAGGCTGAGCTCGGGACTGTGCTATTCAAACGCAACGGCCGCGGCCTTGTGCTGACCGATGCTGGCCAGCGGCTCTTGGCGCATGTGCCGATCATTCTTCGGCAAATTGCTGCAGCAACTCGCGCCGTTAGGGGGGACGAAGGTCCGGTTCAGGGGACGCTGGTGCTTGGACTGCCGCCGAGCTTAGCGCGCACGTCGGTTGTTCCACTTATCGACGCGTTCCGAGAGCGGCTCCCCGCGGTAACCCTGCGCACTGTTGACGGCCTGTCGGCCAATCTGGTTGAGATGGTGGAAAGTGGAAAACTCGACTGCTCGGTCGTATACAATCAGCCGCCCAGCGATCTGGTCGAAATGCGACTGATTTGCGAGGAGGATCTCTACCTCGTGTCAGGACCGGCGGCGGGCGATAACGGAAAGGCGCCACCCCGCACGCTTGCCCTTGCGGACATTGCCCGCTTGCCGCTCGTAACCGCAGGAAACACGAATGTTATACACGTGGCGCTAGCGACTGCGATGGCAGCAGTTGGCCTGGAGCCGCAAGTCGCGCACGAGATCGAAAATCTCTCCGCAATTCTGGATCTAGTTCAAAGAGGCTACGGAAGCTCAGTAATTCCTTTAAGCGGAGTTCACTCGTGCATCGGAAATCCGGAACTGACACTGCATCGCATAGGCAAACCCTCAGCCCTGCGGTGCAGCCTCTCGGTCTTAAGACCCGTTCGTACGCTCGATGACGCGCTTATCGAACAAGGCACCTCGCTTATAAGCGAGGTTGTCCGTCAGCAACTTGCTGTGTTCCACGCTAATGTCGAAAGAAGCATCGATGCTTGACGTAAAGCAGTCAAGCAGTCGATAACCGTAGCGCATCTTTATGCGATCCTGTTCTCGCCGTGCTTGCTGGCTGTCTTCGTTGGCGCCACGGATCTTGAGAGTGACGTTGTAGGCCGCAGCGGCGGCAAACCGGTCCGCCGGGCAGCGCGGTGGGAGAGACGCACGAACCTAGACAAGAAAGCGGGAACTACTCGGCGCGCTGCCGCGACAACACCGCTTCCAGCATCGAGCGGTCGAGTTCTTTCTCCCAGGCAGCGATCACGAGCGTGGCCACGCCGTTGCCGATCGTGTTCACAATTGCCAAGCCCGTACCCATGAAGCGATGAATGCCGAGAATCAGCACCATCCCTGACACGGGAATCACCGGAAAGACGAGCAGAGTAGAGGTCAACATAACGAACGCCGCGCCCGCGATGCCGCTCGCACCCTTCGACGTGAGCATCGCGACGCCGACGAGCGTGAGTTGCTGCGCCAGAGTTAGTTGGACGTTGAACGCCTGCGCGATGAACAGCACGGCCATCGAGAGGTAGATATTGGTGCCGTCAAGGTTGAACGAGTAACCTGCCGGAATCACGAGACCGACGACTGACTTCGAGCAGCCGATGCGTTCCAGTTTATTCAGCATTTGTGGCAGCGCCGCTTCAGAGGAACTCGTGCCGAGCACGATGAGAATTTCCTCGCGGATATAGCTCATAAATCGCAAAATATTGACACCGAGCATGCGCGAGATCGCGCCCAGCACGACAAGCACGAACGCGGCGAGCGTCATATAGAACGCACCGATAAGTTTGAGCAAGGGGATCACGGCGTCGACCCCGAACGTGCCGATGGTAAAGGCGATCGAGCCGAACGCCCCAATTGCGGCCACCTTCATAATGATGTGCACGACGCCGAAGAAGGTATTCGCAGTCTTGTCGATTAGCTCAATCAACGGCTTACCTCGTTCCCCGAGCGCTGCCAGCGATGCCCCGAATAGCACTGAGATCAGCAGAATCTGCAGCACGTTGCCGGTTACGAACGCGCTGATGAAAGTGTCAGGAACCAGATGTAGCAGGAAGTCAACCGTGCTCTGCGCTTGCGCGGCTGTCGTATAAGCGCTCAACTCCTTGCTATCGATCATCGCCGGCGTCAGGTCGAAGCCGCTGCCCGGCTTGAATAGATGACCTGCGACAAGCCCGACAACAAGCGAGAACGTCGATACGATCTCAAAATACAGCAATGCCTTGCCGCCGACGCGCCCAACTTTCTTCATATCGCCCATGCCGGCTATGCCCACCACGACCGTACAGAAGATGATAGGTCCGATCACCATCTTGACCAGCTTAATAAAGGCATCGCCGAGCGGCTTCATTTTTACCGCGATCGACGGCGCAAAGTGACCGAGTAAGATGCCTAACACAATGGCCACGAGCACATGAAAATAGAGTGCGCGATAAAAAGGCTTCTTCTGGCGTTGCGCCCCTGACGTCGCGGTGGCTGCATTATTCACGCTGTTCCTCCACGCGGCACGTATATGTTCCGAGGGTCTTCATCTCCTCCAGGCCGCCGATCTCCAAGGGCGTACGCGCAAAAAAAGTAGGTGTCGAGAGCGCACCTCTGTAGGCGAATGGCCAGAAAAATAACTTCATATCTGTTGCGCCCTCGGGTTTGCCTGAATTTAAAATTTCTCTTGAAGGCCCAAGAGCACGCCGGTTTGTTTGGCTCCGGCGACCGTGAAGTAGCCCGCACCGACGGAATAAGAGGCGCGGCTGTTGTTCTGCATAAAGCCGAGCATGGTATAGACCGACGTTCGCTTTGATAAGAGGTACGTCGCGCGCATGACGTACATGTTAGCGTTCTTCTGATCCGTCGTCGTAATTCTGGACACTTCACCGGCCAACTCAATGTCTGGAGCCGGCATATACGATGCGCCTCCGTAGAAAATGTTTGTCTGATAATCGGTCGCAGTCGTGGTCTTCCGGTGAATCATGCCGCCACGCAATGCGACAGCTGCGAGTTGCACGTACCCACTGACCATGTAACGAGTTGTCTTCTGATGCGAATTAGCGAGGAGCAGCGGCATGGATGGATCGAATGAAACGCTCCCGGGCAACAAGCCAGGTCCACCGCGTAGGTCGTCATAGACGAACTGCAAGCCAAACTGCGGGCCCCAGTAACCGGCGAGCGCCGTTATTTGCCTGCACGATGTCGGACTACCTGCAACGTTGCCCGGACAATTCGTTGCTCCGGGGTTATATGCCGCGCCTCCGTTGACCGCGGCGCTTCCTGTGGCTACCGCCGCATCACGACCCGAACTATACGTGCCCCCTAACACGAAATGGCGGAATTCGGCGAGATAACTCAGCGCGTTATCTGAACGCGCGCTCGGGAGATACGGGTCTAGCGACGCCAACGAATAAAGAGCCGGTCCGATGACTGTCGACCTTAACAAGGCAATGTACGTCATGTTAATTTGACGACCCGCACGAAACGTCCCATAGGGCGTTTCGAGTCCCACCCATGCGGATCGTCCAAACAGCCGATTTCCTTGTTGGAGGCCACCGGTATTCGGCGCAAAGCCATTTTCCAATTCGAAAATGGCATTGAATCCTCCGCCAAGCTCTTCTTTGCCGCGCAATCCCCAACGTGACGGCAATGCAGCCGAGATTGATGTCATCCGGACGGCAGAACCAGAAGCCGCAGTCTGTCCAGGCGCAGTCGCGGCTTTATTTTCCCAGTCCACGCCAACGTCAAGAACGCCATAGAGGGTCACCGAGCCTTCCGCGCGGGCGCAGAGCGACACGAGTAGCATGGCGACCGCTAGCGTCGCTCTTACAGTACTTTTCATTTCCTGAATCCCTTGATAGGAGCCGTCTTTCCGGGTCATCGTTCTGCGTATGACCCAAGCAAACATATCTGAACGTGGCGCGCAGGCGACCCCGTAGATCCGACCGAACCTGATTCAGCCGGGGACCTTTGAACAAGCTACGCGCATCTCAGACCTCAATTTGCACTGCTGCATGCCGTTTTTCCGCCATTTCATTCGCCGAGGCGGTGTGCTGTGAGTGGGGGCGTCGATTATTAAGTGGCGGGGGCGGGTGATAGAAGGTTGCATAATGTTGTCTCCATAATTTTAATTTTTGATTCACTTCGCTTATTGACTCCGGGGAACGAAAGTCTGAGTTTTCGACGCACTGCGTTGTCAACGAGATAAATATTTTAGTTATACTTCGATCTCGATTTGCCTCCCTCATGTAAGCGTCATTTCGAGCCTTTGTAGCATTCGATAACATGGCAGCACGCCCGCGACGCTTGCGTTTGGCATTCGAGATTCTCGAATCGCACTGAAAAACTCATGATCTTGCCGCGTAATCCCGCTTAGGATCGAATCCTCATGACCGAGCTCGATGTTGTTCCCGTTTCCATCGGTCAAAGCGTCATTGCGCGCGATGAATGTAACGCCATCGCCAATATAACGAAACGTTGACCCTTGCGGCCCAGCGTTGTTGAAACTCAGGGATAAAGTACACAACGCCCCACTCGTGCTCTTCAGCTGAATCGACATATCAAGCGCGATCTGTAGCGCTGGATCGATCGGTCCTTGCAGCAGGTTCGCTTCAATCACGTCCTCACCTGTCTGGTATTGAAACAGATCAACGGTGTGAGCGGCGTGATGCCACAGTAGATGATCTGTCCAGCTTCGCGGCTCCCCGAATATATTCGTGTTCGAACGACGCAGAAAATGCGTTTGCACGTCCAACTGACGGAGCGAGAACTGCCCCGCAACGATGCGGTCATGCAACCAGCTGTGGCCCGCATTGAACCGCCGGGTATGCGCACACATGGCGATCAGTCCAGTGCGCTGCTGCCATAACGCCACTGTTTCAGCATCGGCTAGGGATTGTGCCAAGGGAATTTCGACCAGGACATGTTTTCCCGCTTGCAAGCATGCGATCGCTTGCTCTGCATGTCGCGGCGTTGGCGTACACAGTATCACCGCTTCTAACTCAGGAAGCTTTAGAACGTCGTCTAACTCCCTGTCAACTTGTTTGATGCCGTAACGGTTCGCAATAGCGCGCGTCTTTTCAGTCTCTTTGTCCACCAATGATATTATTTCGACATTTGTGGATTCCGAAAGCGAATCGAGGTGCTGTATTCCGATAGCGCCCGCGCCCGCCACTGCGACCTTTAGCGGTTTCATCACGCGTCCTCGAACACTAGCAGGCCAAAAGCGGTATTTGACGCTGGCACATGATAGAAGCGATAGACTTGACGGACCTGCTCATTGAGCGCACCACGCATGACAAGCCACATGATAATCTCTAGACCTTCCGATCCGGCTTCGCGTAACAGTTCGGTATGCCCAATTTTCGCGAGGGTTGAAGGGTCGTTATACATCCCATCGAGCCACTTCTCGTCGTAGGCGCGATTAATCAGGCCGGCGCGTTCGCCTTGAAGCTGATGGGACATTCCGCCCGTTCCAAAAATGGCAACCTTAACATCCGGTCCATAGGAATCGATCGCCCGGCGCAGCGCCTGTCCGAGCTTTAGACAACGTAGTGCCGTGGGTTGAGGATACTGAATTACATTTACACATAACGGAATTACTTTGCACGGCCATCGCTCGGTTTGGCCGAACATCAGCGATAGTGGCACAGTAAGACCGTGATCTACTGTCATGTCGCCGACCATCGCCACATCAAACTCGTCGTTCAATACGAGCGACTCGGTGATGTGCCATGCGAGGTCCGGGTCGCCTTCGCAAGAAGGTACTGGCCGCGGTCCGTACCCTTCGTCATGCGGCGGGAACTGTTCTGCTACGCCAATGGCAAACGTAGGAGTCAGGTCGAGCCCGAAACGCGACGCGTGATCGTTATAAACCACAATAACCACATCGGGCTGGACAGTTCGGATCCATTCGCGTGCTGGCTCCACGCCGTCGAATAACGGTCTCCAGTACGGTTCCTGTGTTTTTCGATGATCAATTGCGGCGCCGATCGAGGGCACGTGTGAAGTCGCGATACCGCCGACGAATTTAGCCATGTTTCCATTCCTCCACACTGCGATTGCCCTGGATCTGACGGCCACCGGCAGTCATCATTGCGCGGAAATCTTCCACCGACATTCCATCGGCTGACATGGCGGCCCCTACGTGCTGCATAGTCAGCCCATCAAAAATCGCGAGCTTAAACGTGTAATAAATGTTCCCGCCTAAGCGCAACATTTCTAGCCAATTCCGATCAAGCACAGCGCGGCGTTGGTCGTCGGTTAATTTATAGTTGTCGAGATACGCCGACTCGTCGGCGCGGAACGCTGCTCGATTTGATTCCTGGTCGAGCGACTTGCAGAACATGTTCAGTGCGTATCCTGCGCGGCAACGCGCCCCGTCAAACACGTAGGTGCCAGGGATTAGCTGATAATCGCGAGCGGTGTCTGTGTTCATTCGTTGCCCCAATAAAGACGGGTGGGATTGTCGACGAGCAGCTTTCGCTGTAGCTCTGCTGTGGTAGCAATCTGTGGGATGTAGTCCACAAGCAGGCCATCATCAGGCATGTGATCTTTGAGATTTGGGTGAGGCCAGTCGGTGCCCCAGAGAACGCGGTCAGGGAATGTCTCGACGAGACGCTTAGCAAATGGAACCACATCCGAATAGGGATGCCGTTCCCGACCCAACGCCGGCTTTCCCGACACAGAAAGCCTTTCCGGGCAGCTGACCTTGGTCCATACATTGGGACGTTCGTGCATAAACCTTACGAATAACTCGAACTCTTCCCCATCGACGGCTTTTGAAACGTCCGGACGCCCCATGTGGTCGACCACCACATCGGTGGGTAACCCGGTGAAGAAATCCCATAACTCAGGTAGATCCACCGCCTCGAAGTAGACAACGATGTGCCAGTTCAGCTTGGCAACGCGCTCCGCAATTGCCATCAAGTCGTCTCTAGGCGTGAAGTCAACCAGGCGCTTGACGAAGTTGAATCGGACGCCGCGTATCCCCGCGGCGTGTAGCTTTGCGAGTTCTTCGTCGCTGATGTCCCGTTCGACCGTTGCGACTCCGCGTGCCTTGCCTTTCGCAGCGAGGCAGGCGTCAACCAGCGCACGATTATCTGACCCATGACAGGTCGCTTGGACAATCACATTGCGCGCAAAGCCCAAGTGATCACGCAAAGCGAAGAGTTGATCCGCAGTCGCCTCGCAAGGGGTGTATTTGCGCTGCGGAGCGTACGGGAAGCGATCTGGCGGACCGAATACATGACAGTGTGCATCGACCGCACCCTCGGGCAACCGAAATTGGGGACGGGACGGGTTGGAATGCCAGCCCAGCCACCCAGGGGTCTTCGTGAAATGGTCGCTCATCGTCGCCTCGTCATGTCATCTAGCTTGTATTCTTTGGCATTATCTGCCATTCTTCAATGACAACTCCGGCATATCAGATATGCACGGGACGCAATTCTAGGCGGGGGAGATATGGAGCTGCGACAGCTAGAATTTTTTGTCCATGTAGCGGAATTGGGCAGTTTCACTCGTGCTTCGAACTTCCTGTCGGTTGCGCAGCCAGTACTCAGCCGGAACGTACGGGCGCTAGAGGTGGAATTCAGGCAGGTGCTGCTTGAGCGCAATGGGCGGGGAGTGACCTTGACCGAGGCCGGCAAGCGGTTTTTGGAGCACGGCCGCAGCGTCCTCGCCCAGATCGAACGAGCGCGTCTAGACATGGAGGCAGGCCGTGGGGCATTCACCGGCCGGCTTGTAGTGGCGCTTCCGCCAAGCGTCAGTCATGCGCTCACAGCGCCGTTGGTTCGGGCTTTCCGCTCTCGCTTTCCAGGCGCGACGCTTTGTGTGCTAGAGGGTCTGTCTACGAACATCCTGGAGTGGCTGACTATCGGACGCGTTGACTGCGCGGTGGTCTACACGGTCCCTACATCAGTGGGCGTGGACCTTGTGCCTGTACTCAATGAGCAACTGCATTTGGTATCTCGGCGGAGTGACCGAGACTGTCCAGAGCCCGCTGTTTCCAACGACATTAGCCTGGCTGAAGTGGCCAGAAAGACTCTTGTGATGCCAAGCAGGCCGCATTCCATTCGCATGCTAGTCGAAGGAACAATGGCCCAAGCATCGCTTAAACCACAAATCGAACTCGAGATTGAGAGCATTCCCGCGATCCTAACGCTTGTATGTAGCGAGGAACTGCATGCGATCCTTTCGTTGAAAGCGGTTCACTTGAGCGGACGGATAGACGACTTCACAGTTCGTCCAATTCGGTCACCGACTTTGGAAACAATGCTATGGATCGCCACGTCGGCTCAACGGCCTCGTGGACCGTTGTTGAACCAGGTCGTACCCATGCTGCAAGATCTATTACTCGATCTCTGGAGTATCAAACAATCGGTCTAGTTCATGCGGCCGTTAGAAAAAGTGCATGAGCCGGCCCGACCGAGGTGGCCTCGGTAATTCGGACAGTTTTTTAGGGTTCCTCATTGGAGCGTCTGGGCGAGGCCGACCAGAACTTGATGGCTGCGGCTCGATCGGGACCGACTCGAGTCCTTGGTGGCCGGTACACAGGTGATGACGCAGATGGTACGTTCGGGCATCGCGAGACGGTGTCCACGTCCGTCGAATGCTTGCGCACACCTCGCTCAATGCCGCCGACGGCAAATACGTCGCGCTGAAATCCAAGTTCCTTCGTCCAGCACGGTGAGCCCCAAAAAAAAGCCGACACTTTCGGGTCGGCGAAAAGGCTCTGGAGAGCCCCTGAGAGACTGGATTTCCCTTTGGCGGGATTTCATCCTTCGTTGCTTGTTGGTCAGGACACAACGCTCATCGTCAAGGATGACAATGTTGTGCGGTATCTGGAGTCCGTCGGACTAGCCGCTATGCACATTCGATGTGCCACAGTTGGTACACCTACTTGTTCGACGCACATTTCTGCGATGATCATGCCAGCCGGCGCCAAAGAGTGCGACCCTCCGGCGGTTCACGCACCGGTACGAGCGAGGACGACGCGCGCGGCCGGGCATCGGGCTGCGTGCGCTTATCTTATTAGCGCCACAACGAGTCCTATGCAGCCAACGCAGACGCGTCACCATGTTGTCAGTCCTCGTCTGTTTGGCGTTAACGGTCATCGCCCCTGACGATGCCCGGGCGCTCGGAGGTAGAGTGGCTGTCGTCGGATGTTGCTGAGGCTGATCCGACCGTCGCTTGCCCAAACCAGCCAGCGCATAGTCGTTGTGCTTCTTGAAACGCTCGAGAGGCGGTTGCGATCGACGACGGAGACACAAACAACTTGCAACGATAGGTCGACGGGTAAGGCCAGCGCGTCGGCTCAGGGGCCTTCCGGGCCGACGCCGACCGAATCCGTTCTTCAAGCTAAGAAGCGCCACCGTCTGGAGGCACCGACGAAGCTCATCCGCGAACTTGGCGCACGCGTTGACTACTACAGACGATCGCGCGAATACGACAACGAGACCCTTCCGCCGACCGAAGAAAGTAGATCACACAATTTGTAGGAGCACTTGTGTCACCTCGTCCGCATGCGATAGAAATGCTGAATGGCTACTGTCGATGCTTTTCTGGATATAACGATTCCGCGGAGTTAGCTCATCGCCTTCAAGGATCATCTGATCCTGTCCCGCGAGCGGAATCGCATTGTCATTCGTGCACCGAATATAGGCTCGTGGGACACTGCCCCAACGCCCGGCGGTCACGGTCGCGTCATCCGCAAGCCCGTGTAATGGCTCATCCGGCGTCATCAAATTGAGCGTCGCCGCAACCGCATTTTCAGTGGCGTCCTGAAAAAGCGCGTCCTTGGCATTAGACGTGTACGTAGAATCGTTGGAGTTGGGGTTAATTCGGGCGGCGCCCAATCGCGATGGGTCACCGACGAAGAGCGGCAAGAGCTTGGACGCGACGAAGTTGGGTTGGCTCAGATAGTCTAGAACCGATGGCTTTCGAACGGGAGCGAAAGCTGTGAGGTACACCAGTCGCCTGATCAGGGATGGTTCGGCTTCAGCGACGGCATTGAGCGTGACACCGCCCAAGCTGTGGCCGACCAAAATTACTGGGCCGCTTCCTTTGCTGACCAACCCGTTGATGATTCTGAGAACATGATCGCGATAGTCTCTAAGTGTGATTGTTGCCAACGGTGAGACCTCAGTGCTTAGGCTCGCGGGGCTCTGGGGGGTAGTCAGGTAAGCGGCGGGAAACCGGGCGCTTATACCATGTCCAGGCAAGTCTACCGCCACTGCGTTGTGGCCTTGCTGAGCTAAAAGCCTGACCACTTCGGCCCAGCACCAGCCACCGAACCATGCGCCGTGCACGAACACGAACGTCGATTTTCTCTCTTCTGCTTGAGCGCTGCTCACGCCCAGTGTCGCTAGACTTGACCCGACTACGCCTGCTGACAAATCTGCTAGGAACCTCCTGCGCTTCATCACTGACCCTCTCCATTAAACGTTGCATGGACCGTCAAAACTAGACAGCTCGATAGAGTGGGACGCAGGGCCGTTACATTACGGAGTCCAGCGGCTATGCACCGTGACCATAACTGCGTTAGACACAGCTACCGCTCGCTTTGTGACTCGCGCGTTAGCGCGCGAGGCGGCGAGGTCTTTCGTCGTCGCCTACGCCCAGTACCGAAGTCAAACACTTTTATACGGCTTGTTTCGCGGCCCTCGGAATCAGGTTTGTAATCACATCCGGGTGGGAGATCAAAGACAAGTGACTTGCCTCGATTTCGATGGTGGTCGCGCCCATCCGCTTAGCCATGTAGCGCTGAAGCCCGGGGTTGATTGTCCGATCCTGAGTAGACACCGCGTAAAAGCTCGGTTTCGAGCGCCATGCCGCATGCGCGGTTTTGCCAGCGAGAAGGTCCTTGTGGAACGGCACTTGCACTGCAAAAAGCTCCCTTGCTTTGGCGATTGGAAGATCTCCAGCGAAATCGCGCAAAAAGGCTTCCTCGGTCAAGCGCCCCTCATCGCCGTCGAAGACGATTCCAGCGGAAGCCGGAGGGGCCGGGAACGTTTTTGCAAGCGCCGTGTAGTCTTCCTCTGCGTCTGGCGCACGCGCTGCCACATACACAAGTGCCGTCACATTAGGATTCGTGCCGGCCTCGGTCACAATCATCCCCGAAAAGGAATGCCCGACGAGGACAGTGGGACCGTCCTGCCTCGCCAGCACACGCTGCGCGCTCGCAACTGCGTCGGGGAGTGTAGTCAAAGGGTTTTGCACGGAGGTGACGTTGAGTCCTGCCGCCTGTAGTCTAAGAATCACCTCGGACCAACACGACCCGTCGGCGAATAAGCCATGAACAAGTACGACGTTGCGGGCCCCGGTAACTGCCGGCTGTGTAGCGTTAGCCCGCGCCGCAAGCGCCGCAGTAATGGCGCCGGCGACCATGCCTGTCGTGAACTTACGTCGGTTCATTGACGGATCCCAATAAGGAATATCAAGAGCGGCCCCGGGACGGCATTTTTTTGACCCTTCAGCAGACGGATCGTTATAGATCCCTGCTAGAGTTTCGGGGGCGGGGCTGCCAAGAGTACCAACACCGACGATAATGGTCGCAAAACGAGGTTCGCAAGGCCAGTCCCGGGTTCCTGCGCGCTTGCCAATATATCGCGCGGCCGCCACGGTCTGTTAGCCCGGTTCAGACATAACTGTTATCTCGTTTTTATCTAGCCTCAAGAGTTCCCTTAGCCCGTGGCGCTGTTGCACTGATTGGTCGCGGCTTGATAATGGCTCTGCTGGTCGTCTTTAAGTGAGTAGCGACAGCGGGGCACCATTGGCTGCGCTTCGAGGCGGAACGTGCCTTGGCTAGGTGGCCCAAACCTTAATTGCAGTCCTTCGATGCACCGGCAGCGGTGAATTCGGAGAGCACTGGTTGTTCTTGGTGAATGGCGATGAGCGTCGTACGGTGTCTCTAGTCAGTCGCGCAAGGGCCACGATATACGGTTGAGGCGGCTGCCCTGGCATCGATGTCGACGAAGAGGGCGACGTTGCCGCCGACGCTGTCTCGCGACCGGACAGGGAATTCGCTTGCGATAGCGGCCGCTTTCGAGACTTTCCAGTCTTGGCGGGTGACCGCTGCCGGCGTTGTTATTGAGGACCTCAGATTTCAACGGTCGACTTTTCGCCAACCATCCGGCTCTTGCTTGCCGTCACCCCCGCCTCTAATCGGCGTGGAAGCCGGCACGTTCAGAGAAGCGATGGGCGTCACTGGGAGTCCGCGAGATAAGAAGCATGGGTGGCAGAACCGTTCGGCCTCCGGTATCAACGCCTTCCCGTGCCGGTCCCTCAGAAATCTCGTTGAACTACGAGATCCTCGACCACCGCAACGGCTGGCCGGCGTACATTGCGTCCATACATAGCCTAATTAGTACGGTCCTGCGCACGTCGTCCGACGCGTGTGCACGGGCCTGGGGTTCCGCGACGCGCACGTCGTTGTCCTTGACCAGTCGGTGGTACAACGACCCAACGGCGTGTGCGCCCGCACTTTTCGCTGTTCGGAGACCGGATGAAGGGAACGTCGCTCAAGGCCAGAGGCAGAACAGCGTCGACAACGAAGGCGTCATCAGGGATGTGTACACGGTGACCGCAAAGGGCGCTCTTGGCAGTATGGACGCCACAAAAACGAACGCGCGATTTTCCCTCATTTCGTCGGAATGGATGAAGCGAGTTCATCACAAATGAGCCGGTGGGGACTACCCTGGTTCATCGCGCGAAGCGACATCCAAGCCGGCCTCTGAGCTTGACGTGCCGACCACGTGCTCTTCAACCCTTCAACCATGCCCGCCAACACGCGGAAACATGGTGCATTTTCCTGGCCGCACGACCCATATCGAACGGGAACTGACCCTCTGACGTCATCACTAGGCCGTGCGCAAATGTCGCTTGTTGGACGCCTGGCAGCGTTATGCGCCGTTAGACCTGTTCCCATGGAGCATCACGCCAACATCAACCGTCTGCCGCAGGCGGGTAGCGGTGCGATGGCTCGACAAGCCCATGAGATTGCTCACTTGCTCGTTGGTCTTGCCGGCGAGGATATGCCGTCGCCCGAACGTGTTTCTGAGTAAGCGCGGGCTCTCGTCAGCCGCCGACAAGTCCGCACGGCGTAGAGCTATGCGGACACATTTCAGCATCGTATCCGGCAGCATCGGCTTGCCGCCAGCCGTGGCGATGAACAGCCATTGCGTTGGCGACTGAATGCTGCTGCGCGCTTCGTGATAGCTGCGCAGTACGTCGATGGCGAAGGCATCGATCGGAACCCGTCGTGCAATCCGCGGCCCGTGCTTGTCGACGAAGACAGTAGGGCGCTCGCCATGCGTATCGAGGTCGTCGACGCGCAACAGCTTGAGTTCGGCGGCCGTGACCCCTGACGCGAGAAATAGCGCCACGATCGCCGAGTTTCGCAGTTCCTTGAACGCCGCGCCCTCGGTTGCAACGCACACCGCTTGTAGCCGTGCATCGTCTTCCGATGAGAGATAGATCGGCGTCGGCTCGTCTTGTGGCCAGCTCTCATTGACCAACATCTGTGCCGCCGGATTGTCACCGCGCAATTGGATGTTCACGAGGTGACGCGTGAACCGGTCGATGAGCTTTAGATAGCGCAGGCGTGTCGTCGTGCCGGGAGCGCAGTCCTGCGCCAGTTCGGCGAAGAATCCATCAATGTGATCCGCCCCGAAGCTCGCCACCGTCGCACGGTGCGCGATCAGATAGTCGTTGAAGCGCGAGAACATCGAGCAGTGCTGGACGATCGATTGGTCGGCGAACGCCCGGCGATCGGAGCCGGTGGCTTCTTCTCGTTGCCATTGGACGTAGGCGTCGTTCGGTGCAACAAGCCAAATATCGTCAGACATAGAACTCGATATACTGAAATTCGCTCAACTCAAACCCTACAGCGAAGCTAACGCTTCGCCAACCCCGAGCCACCAACGCGGTAGCTGCCTTCGACGACCTCGCTTCGAATGGCGTCGAGGCAAGCAGCCGGTCCGCCGACAACAAGCTGAGCCGAGCATGCCAGCATGAGATTTACGGTTAGGCCAAAGTCTTCGATGAGGTAGCCGCCAGCACAAAACCCGCCCTCGCTCCCGATCGCGGCTGCCTTCACGCGCTCAACAAGCGTCTCTCCGCTGGACCGATATGCCCATATCGGCTTTCCAAGCGCGGCCGCAAAGCCAACCTCAAAAGCCGTCCCGCTGTCTGGTTCACCCGACCCGCGAAAGTCATCGAGGTTCGCCATCGCGATATCGGCCGACCGGATCAGTTCGATGTTCGCGGCATATATCCATCGAGCAGCGTCTTGCCGTTGAAGGGAGGAGGGCACTTGTCCGTCGAGTGGATAGAGGCCAACGAAGCGGCGATCGCGACAGAGCTGCTTGAGGTGCTCGCCGTGTTCCTTCGCGTCGCGGCGGAACACGTCGAATCCGGCTAGGTAGATGCGCGGCTCGCTCGCGGCTCGTTCGATTGGCAAAGGAGACGGGTCGATCCTTCCTTCGCGGACCCGGCGTTTGATCCGGTTCAGCTGCTTCTTGACAGCCAAGGCGCTCTTGCTGAGACTGTTTGCGATCTGCTCTACCGGTAAGCCTTGATCGAGCAACTCCATCACGGCGCGCTGCGACTTCGTCGGATTTCTTTTGGGCATCGGTTCGTGGCTTCTACTGCAGGGCTATTGGAACGCCTATGAGCTTACCAACAACCCCACGTAGTCAAGTCCGCCGCTCCCAGTCCTTGACGATTTAGGCGGCAGTCGTCTTGAAGACGGCCATCGTCGCGCGCAGCGTTTCCGCCTGATCCTGCAGGGAACCGGCAGCGGCCGCCGCCTGCTCAACGAGTGCGGCGTTCTGCTGCGTCACTTCGTCCATCTGGCTGATCGCCTGATTCACCTGTTCGATGCCGCGACTCTGTTCGTTCGATGCAGAGGCGATCTCGTCCATGATGTCGGTGACCTTCTGGATCGCTGCGCCGATCTTGGTCATCGTCTCTCCGGCTTGCCCGACCAGTGCGGTGCCAGTGTGGACGCGCGAACTGGACGCCTCGATCAACTCGCGAATTTCCTTGGCGGCAGTCGAGGAACGTTGAGCGAGACTGCGCACTTCGCCAGCGACGACTGCGAAACCGCGCCCCTGTTCGCCGGCGCGCGCGGCCTCGACCGCAGCGTTAAGCGCGAGGATGTTCGTCTGAAACGCGATGCCTTCGATCATCCCGATGATCTCGGCGATCTTGTGAGAGCTTTGCTCGATCTCAGCCATCGTGCCAACGACGTTCGTGACGATTGTCGCGCCTTCCTGGGCAACGTCGCGTGCATTCCCCGCCAAGCCGCTTGCCTGACGTGCGTTTTCGGAATTGTGCTTCACGGCCGCAGTCAACTCTTCCATGCTCGCGGCTGTCTGTTCGAGCGACGCCGCTTGCTGCTCGGTGCGTGACGACAGGTCTGTGTTGCCGACAGCGATTTCACGGCTAGAATTGGCGATCGCATTAGCAGACGTCTTCACACTGTCAACGGCTGACAGCAGTTGCGTGCGCATCCGGGCCATCGAATACATGAGGCTGGAGCGGTCGTCCGCGGCGGTGGCCACGTCGACGGCGAGATTGTTGTCTGCGATCTGATTCGCCACTTCCGCTGCGTATGCCGGCTCCCCGCCCATCGACCGGAGAATCCCGCGATTCAGGCGCGACACTACAACGCTCAACACGACCGCAATCACCACGAGCACGCCGAGACTCCATTCGAGGGATGTGTAGAACGCGGCATTGATGTCGTCGATGTAGACGCCGGTGACGACTAGCCAGTCCCACGGCTGATACATCGAGACATAGGACATCTTCGGCAGGATCTCATTGGTGCCGGGCTTCGCGAACGAGTAGTACGTGTAGCCCGCACCCTGACGCTTGCCCACATCGATAAGGTCTCGATACAGATAGACGCCGTTAGGGTCTTTAAAGTCCATCATCGTCTTGCCAACGAATTCGGGCTTCATCGGATGCACAAGCACCTTCGCCTGCGAGTCGAAGACGCTGAAATAGCCGTTGTCACCGAACCGGATATCGCGGATCGCGTTGAGCGCCCCTTGCTTGGCCTGGTCCTGCGTCATTGCGCCGGTGTTTGCCTGCTGCGCAAACTCACGAATGATGCTGTTTGCGACATCCGTGGCGTGCTTAATGCCCAGCTGCGTCTGTTCCGTGCGGATCGAGCGCATGCGAAACGCGTCGGCAACGGAGATTCCTGCGAGGCATACCAGGCTAAGCAGCAGAGGCAGCCAGAGTTTTCTGGAGAAAGGTCATGTCGTTGGCGTGTTGGTTTGTTGGTGTGCTTAGGCAGTGGCGCTTTCAACCAGCGCCATTTCTTCGCTCGTCATGAGTTTCTCGATGTCCATCAGAATCAACATACCGTCGTCGATCGTCCCGATCCCTGTGATGTAGTCCGTGCTGACCGTGGAATTGAATGCGGGCGCTGGTCGGATCTGCTCGGCCGTGAGCGTCTGCACGCCCGAGACACCGTCAACGACGATGCCGACCACGCGGCCCGCGACGTTGAGCACGACGACAACCGTCTGGTCGTCGTAGACCACTCGCTCCAACTCGAACTTCTGGCGCATATCGGCGATTGGCACAATCACGCCGCGCAGGTTGATAACGCCCTTGATAAACACCGGCGCGTTTGCAACGCGCGTCACCGAGTCATATCCGCGAATTTCCTGGACTTTCAAGATGTCAATCCCGTACTGCTCTTGCCCCAGGTTAAAGATGAGGAACTCTTCGCTGCTCGCCTCTGGCGCGCCGTGTCGTTGATCGGTCTTCATTCTGAATTGGCCTCATGTTTTATTCAGGCAGGGCGCTCGTGTGCAGACGCTGCTAACTACCGGACAACGGCATGCTGGATAAAAACTGAACCATAAACCCGATATGTTCGTTGGCGCTTGGCGACGGTGTGTGCGTCTAGGTTGATGGGGGGGCTTGTTGCGCCGCGACTGGAAGCCGCGCGTGGGCGGCAAGAGGTTCGCCCCCCGCCGTCCATTGCGACGCCGGAGTGCTGGCCAATTCCGGGCTGGTTTGCCGAATCCCGTTCTTTTGCCTTCCGTGCTGGATCGCTTTTCCACTACAAAAGTGCCTTTCTGCAGCCGATATACACGAACCGTCGTCTATCGAGAAGCGGCAGGCATGCGCGGGGCGCGCGACCGGCAGCCTTTTGCGAAAAGCGCTTGAACCAAAAACTATGAAGAACCTCACGATTCGAGCGCGACTCGCGCTTACTATGGCCTTCCTCGGCTTGATTTTGGCGCTTTCGGTAGGTTTTGGCCTTTATGGCATCAGCGCGATTCACGCGTCGGCGAAAGACATCACTGCGAACTCTCTTCCCGCGGTCAACGCGCTCGGGATCTCGAGCAATTACATCGCACGCGCGCGACTCGCGCTCGATCGCTACGCGCTGGATCCGTCAGATGCTGATGCACCGGGACTTCCAGCGCGCGCCAGTGGTTTCATGCGCCAGTCAGACGAGTGGTACAGCAAATATGACGCGATTCCACGCGGCGCCGATGAGGACGCTCTGGCGAAGGCAGTCGTCGATGCGAGGGCGGACGTGCGACAGAACGTCGAAAAATTTAGCGCTGCAATTCAAGCGGGTGACAAGGAGACCGTTACGCGCCTCGCGTACAAGGACCTCCCTGCGTCATATACCCGAAGCATCGAGGCGTTCGACAAGTTGAAGGCGTTCCAACTTACAGACGCGGCGCGCCAAGAGGCAGAGAACGAAGCCCGTGCGGCGACACTGCGCAACCTGGGTCTTGTCGCGCTTTTTATGGGAATCGCTGCAGCGGCGGTTGGCTGGCTCGTCTTGCGCCGTGCCATCATGACGCCGCTTGGTGAAGCGCTGATGCACTTCGAGCACATTTCAAGTGGCGATCTCACGCAAGAAGTGACGATCAACAAGCGCGATGAGATGGGTCAGTTGCTTGCCGGCGTTGCCGCCATGAAAGACAAGTTGGCCGCTACTGTCGGAAGCGTCCGGTCGAGCAGCGAAGCGATCGCTAGCGCCAGCAAGCAGATCGCCGCAGGCAATACGGACCTGTCGTCGCGTACCGAGGAGCAAGCGGCATCGCTTCAAGAAACTGCCGCGAGCATGGAAGAGCTCACCTCCACGGTCAAGCAGAATTCTGAGAATGCCAAGCAGGCGAGCGGGCTGGCGGACAACGCCAACGTCGTCGCGAACGAGGGCAGTGCGATCGTCGGACAGGTCGTTGAGACGATGGCTAGCATCGAGCAGAGTTCGGCGAAGATTGCTGAGATCATCGGCATCATTGAAGGTATCGCCTTTCAGACCAACATCCTTGCACTCAACGCCGCCGTGGAAGCGGCTCGCGCCGGCGATCAAGGTCGGGGCTTTGCCGTAGTGGCGAGCGAAGTTCGCAGCCTTGCACAGCGCTCATCCTCAGCGGCGAAAGAGATCAGGGAGTTGATCGAGACGTCTGGCGGCCGCGTGCAGGCCGGAACGGAACTCGTCGCGAGAGCAGGCGAAACCATGCAACGCGTCGGCAGAGCGATCCAGCGTGTCACCGACATCATGGGCGAGATCGCCTCGGCGTCGAACGAGCAGAGCCGTGGCATAGAGCAAGTGAATCAAGCCATCTCGCAGATGGACGAGGTGACGCAGCAGAACGCGGCGCTTGTTGAGGAAGCAGCGGCAGCCGCAGGTTCGATGGAGGACCAGGCGAAGCAACTGACTGCAGCCGTCGCCGTTTTCCGTACCGGCCACGCGAAGCAGCCAGTGAGCCACCGAGGACTTCCCACGCCGCGGGCTACGTCGGCAAAAAAGAGCGCGCCGACGACCGGTGCGTTGAAGCCGTTGGCTGCGCCAAAGCCGTCAGCAGTGGCGGAAGCGGCTGAAGGCGACTGGTCGAAGTTCTAGCCTGATCGCCGTTTGGAGGTAGCGTAGGCCGTATTAAATCTGTCACCGTTGCGACAGTAAATGTGTCACTTGAGGAATACTCGATGCTCCGAGGTCTATAGAGACTCGTTGGGCAAGGGTTTCGACGACGCAAAATAAAAGAGTCACTGGCTAGGCGATTGGACTCGCGCTCCGCTACGCATGCCGCCGCAGACCCCCGTCGGGCGGCTCGCGGCCACAAGCGGTCGTACAGTTCCTCCGCTCTTAGGTCATGCGAGTGCCTCTTCGAGACTCGTAAGCGGCCGTCCGATCATATTCATGATGTAGATGATGGTCTCATCAGCTAAATCCATTTGGGTACATCGATACGTGACTGACGACGTAACGACTCAATCAATTCGTTTGGGTCGCTATGGATAGCGATGGATTCACGATGTGCGAAAGGCAGAAATCTCTGCTCAACCAAGTGATCGATGAAACCCATGAAGGGCATGAAGAAGTTCGCAGTGTTCAACAGACCCAAAGGCTTGTCGATTTCCTGCAACTGGTTCATCGTCCAGGCTTCCATCACTTCTTCAATCGTTCCGATTCCTCCGGGCAGTGCAATGAATGCGTCAGCAAGCTCGACCATCCGCTCCTTGCGCTTTCTTAGCGTGGATGCGATCTCGCATTGAGTTAGCGCCGAATGCGAATGGCCGCGCCGATGCAGGTTTTCTGTGATGACGCCGTGCACCTGGCCTCCCGCCGATATTGCCGCATCGGCTACGACACCCATCAATCCTTTGGTCGTCCCACCATACACTACCTTTATGCCCACACCTGCCAAGGCCAGGCCGAGCTTGCGTGCGTCCTGTGCGTATTGTTCAGAAGCACCGAAGTTCGAGCCGCAGAAAACGGCGATGGCGTTGATTGTGCGCGACAGCGTTTCAGTCGAGGTTTTCTCTGGCATGCTGAAGCTCAAGAGAGTTGAAATGGGACGTGAGCGCTTGATCGGCCACGCGACGGGCGAGTTCCACGGACTCCGCGCGTGCGCCAGTCCCTTCTACTGAGAAGAAGCGCAGATTGTTGAGTCCGATCGACGCCAGAAAGGCTTTCAGATAGGGCGTCAGGAAATCCAGCTGATGAGCGTTCGTTCCGGAAAAGCGTCCGCCGGACGCTACCGCGATGTACACAGGTCGATCGCGCAGCATGCCCTTCTTGCCCGAGGTTGCCATGGTGAACGTCCTTCGCGCACGAACCACATGATCGATCCACGCCTTAAGGGAGGACGGCACGCTGAGATTGTGCATGGGCGTTCCGATGACGACTACGTCCGCCCGCTCAAGCTCCACGATCAACTCGTCGGACATGGCGGACGACCCCTTTCCGTAGGGTCCCGCATCGTTTGAATGCTGCATGAACGCATAGTCCGCATCGACGTGCGGTAGCGCTCCATCACCAAGTCTGCGGACGACCAGTTCGGCCTTGGGATTTCTTTGAAAAAGCATCTCGACGATTTTCCTCGAAAGCCTTTGACTCTCTGAAGACTCTCCCCGTGCACTGAATGTGAGATGCAGGATGTTCATCTAAGTGGTTCCCAAAGTTCCGTTTCAAGGCAGCGGTGCTGTGTTCTTCTGATGCGCCTGGATCGCTTGATGAAGGCGTCGCGTGGGAATACTCTAACGAGGGGATGGTTTAGCTAACAGAACCAAGAATTGAGTTTTCGTATGGACCATCACGACGACGTCGAATTGAATAGCGGACAATGCCGAAGCGGCAGACAAAACTGTCACTGCTGCGAACAGCATGAGACGCCTGTTTCGCATGCCATGGTTCAATCCTTTTTCAGACGCGCAGACGCGACCGCTCATGGTCAAATTGAAAACATCGATTGTTTCACCGCTCGATCCAACCGCGGAGACTCCGCTTTATCGCCAGATCTATGAACGTCTCGTGGCGGTCATCGCGGATGGCACGCTCAAGCCCGGCGACCGAATACCCTCCGCGCGCGCCCTGACGACCGAACTGGGTCTGGCCCGGGGCACGGTGAATACTGCGTATGAGCTATTGGCCGCCGAAGGGTATGTCGTCTCGCGAGGTCAGGCGGGAACCATCGTCACGCCCGGCCTCCGAGAACGGATTCCAACACGGGAGGTGCAGCCAAAGTTGAAGGCCGTGCCAGAAGCCCCCAGCTTCCGACCCGATTCCATCTTGCCTTTCCAGATGGGCTTGCCTGCACTCGACATGTTTCCACGAAAAATTTGGGCCCGGCTGGGCGCGAACCGGATTCGTGCCATGCAAGCGTTCGACATGATTCACCCGCCGGTGTGTGGCCTGGAAGAGCTTCGCGGGGCTATCGCGACATACCTTCAGGTCGCGCGCGGGATTAAGTGCGCGCCAACACAGGTGTTCGTAACATCAGGCTATCGTCAGTCGATCGAACTCATCTCTCACGCGCTATTCCACGCGGGCGATCAGGTGTGGTATGAAAATCCGGGGTACCCGCCGACCCGGCAGTTGATCGGTATGCTCAATCTGAGCGGAGTTTCCATTCCGGTGGACGAAGAAGGAATAGATGTTGCCTGCGGCATTGAACTTGCGCCGCGCGCGCGGGCGGTGATCGTGACTCCCGCCCATCAAAGCCCTTTAAGCGTAACACTTTCGTTGCCCCGCCGTCTGGCCTTGCTGGAATGGGCTGCGCGAAACAAGGGATGGATCGTCGAAGATGACTACGATGGCGAATATCGCTATGTCAGCCGGCCCTTGCCAGCGCTGAAAAGTCTTGATGGAAACGAAAGAGTCCTTTATGCGGGCACCTTCAGCAAGGTGCTGATGCCGAGCCTTCGACTCGCGTATCTGGTCGTCCCCGACACGCTCGTCGAACGCTTCGAGCAGGTCGTTCAAACGCTTGGCACAGGCACGTCCCACCTCGTTCAGGCAATGGTGACATCGTTCATGAGAGAGGGGCACTTTGCACGACATATTCAGCGAATGCGCAGGCTATATGCCGAACGACGCGATGCAACGGTTGCAGGTCTTGAAAGCGCTCTGGGTGACTATGTGGACATCGATGCACAACCTGGTGGGATGCATCTGATCTTGCGTTTGCGTGGTCGCCGGTCGGACCGCCGGCTCGTTGCGAGTATGGGTGAAAACGGCCTGTACGCCGAAGCACTTTCGGATTGGAGCGAGGGACGGCAAGTCGGATCGGCGCTGCTCGTCGGCTTCACGAACGTTGACAGTCAGGCAACCGCGGCGCAACTCGGCAAGCGAATCCTGGCGCTGATGTGACCGGGTCGACACATGCGCCAAGAATCATGGCATAGCGCGGATGCAAGTTCATGGTCCTTTTGAACTAGACCAAGGTGAGACAAGATGAAGCCTCTTTAACGATCGATCAGAGGGATTCTTGATGACACAACGCATCAACTACAGCAAGGCGTCGCCGGACGCGTATCGGGCGTTCGGTGAAGTACATTCGATACTTCAGAAATGCGGCCTTGCGAAGGAGCTGATCAACCTCGTGTACTTGCGCGTCTCGCAGATCAATGGCTGTGCTTTCTGTATCGATATGCACACGCGAGACCTGAAGAAGCTCGGGGTATCGGAGGAAAAGCTCACCCTTCTACAGGTCTGGCACGACGCCGGCACGCTGTACAGCGCGCGCGAGAAAGCAGCGATCGCCTGGGCGGAAGTGGTCACGGATGTGGCGGCAACGCACGCTCCCGATGACGCTTATCAAGCGGCGGCGGCCGAATTCAATGACAAGGAACTCGCCGACCTCACCTATGCGATCAGCCTGATGAACGCTTTCAATCGTCTTGGCATCGCCTTCCGCACCGTTCCCGCCGCAGCTTACGCTAAAGCCTGACATCGCGCACCTTGTACGGAGTTTTCACTGATGGCATGGCTACTACTTAGCCTGGCAGGCGTGCTTGAGATCGCTTTCGCCTTTGCGATGAAGGCCTCAGACGGCTTCACGCGACTGACGCCCGGGCTGCTTACGGTCGCGACCGGGCTGTCGAGCGTGATTCTGCTCTCCGTGGCGCTTCGTACAGTGCCGGTCGGGACCGGCTACGCCGTGTGGACCGGAATCGGGGCGGCGGGTACGGCAATTCTTGGTATCGCTTTGCTCGGAGATTCGGCCGCACCGTTGCGGGTGTTTTTCATTCTGCTGATTCTCGGTGGCGTGATCGGACTCAAGTTTGCATGAGCGCGCTCGATACGCCTGTGACCGCCGACCTGACGAAAGTCGGATCAATTTCTTTGACACAGTTGTTCTCATGACACGTGTAAAAAAGGCAGCAGCCGTACAGATCGCCCGCTAATTCTATTTTCAGCAAGCGCCGGCGTCGCCTCTGGCCGGTTCGGCTCGCAGTTCAACAGCGGAGATTTCGATGACCAGCTACGACCCCAAGATCACAGCAGTTCTTTGCGTGGATCTGTACAACGACTTTCTGAGTGACGGAGGCAAGCTATTTCCGTGGATCAAGGACATCGCCGCAGAGAACAACATGATGGAGAACCTTCGGACGATCGTACGAACGGCGCGTACCTCCGGCCTCACGATTTTTCACGTACCGCACCATCGTTGGGAGTCGGGTGACTACGTGAACTGGAAATATCCGTCGCCTTACCAGCTTGGTGCGGCTGAGCGTCAAGCCTTTGCAAAGGGAACATGGGGCGGTACGTTTCACGATGAATTTCAGGTGCAACCAGGCGACATTGTTGCGACTGAGCACTGGGCATCCAGCGGCTTTCCAAATACCGATCTGGACCAACTGCTTAAAAGGAACTACAAGGAAAAGATCATCCTGATTGGACTGCTTGCGAACACCTGCCTTGAAGCGACGGGCCGCATCGGGATGGAACTTGGCTATCACGTAACTCTCGTTCGGGATGCGACCTCTGCGCGTTCACATGAAGCACTTCGCGCTGCCATGGATATTAATGGCCCCACCTACGCCCATGAAGTATTGACAACCAGGGAATTGATCGCTGCCATCACAAGCAATGCGACATGAGAGACTCGCTGTGAGTGGCGGCGCCGGTAATGTCCAGGATCGGCATGCGCGGACCATCACCGGATTCCGCAGTGCGGAAGGCCTGCGCGGGCTTTGTCACGTTCACGGAAGCTTTCGTTTGCCCGAACGCACGCAGATCTTTCTGTCCTCCTGCCTTTGAGCGATCGCCTCACGAAGGGACGTTCACGAGCAACCCTGGGCAGCCGTTCGGATGACCGCTGCTGCTCGGTTGCCGCCGGCTGGACGACGCTGTGCGACCGGTGTGTAGCCCACTTGCGCTTAACCGCTCGATTGCCCAGTGCATGGACCAGAGGTCGCGTTGGCGCCTGTTTTCCGAACGGGTGATGCGCGAGCGGGCCGACGGCAAGACCACGACAGAGGCGAAGCACAACTCCATCTTTAGCCCTGCCGCCCCGAGTCCTCGATAGGCATTCAGCGCCTAGCGTGACGTAGCAAGCTCAATCAACCTTCCCGGCGGCACGGGCAAGCATCGCGTCACCGATTTGCTGGTTTCCGCGAGACACGAGTATTTCGGCAGGACCACGGATGTCGCGCGCATCCTTATGCTGACCCAGTTTGCGCTTTCCGACCAACTGCGTGAATTCGACTTCGAGCCCAACGATTCCATCAAGCATTCTTTCCATGCGTTACGAGCGCCGCGAACGGGTGCTGGGCGATCAGCTGCTGCAGGACTTCAGTGTCGGATTGGTTGAAGTGATGAGGTATGTACATAGCGGTTCTCGTGACACGGACCTGGGACGGAACGCACGCGGTCGGCGTTCTGAGAATGATGAAGAACTAGCCTTCTCGATTCGCGGCGGCGACGAGGATGCCGAGCACGAGCATCGTCGCACCGGATAGCCGAGCCATGAGTCGCTGTCTTGCGACTTTGGCGGTACCCGAGCCGGCAACGCGGTGCGCCGCAAAGACGGCCACGAGATCGACCGTACTGTTCAGCACGATGCACGTCGTTCCGAGCATGATGAACTGAGGCGCGAGCGCATGATCGGCGGACAGAAACTGCGGGATGAACGCCAGGAAAAACAGCGCCGTTTTGACATTGAGCGCCTCGACGATGATCCCGTCTCGGAACGCCTTTCGCACGCCTGTCTGTCGCTGCGCCGATTGATCATCTGCTGGCGCTTTCGACGCGAGCGTGCGAATGCCAAGGTAGACCAAATACGCGGCGCCGATGTACTTCACGAGGGCGTAGGCTTCAGCCGATCGAGCGATGAGCATCGAGAGACCGAGTGCGGCACAGAAAACGTGAATCATGCCGCCGATGGCCGCGCCCATCGAAGAGGCGATGCCCTCGGCTTTGCCCCCCGCGACAGTACGCGCGACGACATACGCGATACCAGGACCGGGAACGACCGCTAATAACAGGGTGGCAACGAGGAACGAGGCGGACGGAAGCATGTGAAAAGTCCGCATCACTCAATGTGCGCGCCAATCAGGCGAGTGTCGATCGCGGCATCAGGCATCAGCAAACGCAGGCCATCGACGAGCGCGTCGCCAGCTTCGTTCAGCGAGTTGATCGGCATCTCGGGCAGACTTTCGAGAACGAACCACATCTGCTTGGCATCGGCAGTCAGTCTGGTCCTCACGCCTTGCCGCCAGTTCCAACGGCGACAAGTAGCGCCAACATCATCGCGCCATACGACTTCGCACTTCTCCGGTGCTTCAAGGGCCGGCACACCGCCTTTGATCGTGTCGAACTCTTCCGTGCCGTCGGCGATCACCAGTCGAGGCATCCCGACATACGCCTCAAAATTCTCGCCGCCTACAGGAATCGCATATTTCAGGCTGACGGCGTTGTACAAATCGACGACTGGATCGATGCTCGGCAAGCTCCCGACCTTCAGCGTCCGCTTGCGCAGCGCATCGGCGGAACAGGCGGTGCGCTGCGGCTTGGCGCCGAATTTCCTGAACACGTCGGCCCATGCGGAAAGATGCGCGTCGGCCCATGCGGGGGCGCCTGGTGCGATGGACTGGCACGCTGCTTCGAGCGCTTGCTTACCGAGGTCGGGCCTCACCATCCGCGATGCGCTGACACTAATGCTCAGCGCACGAAAGCCCGGAGCGAGCACCGCAATCTCGCGGGCGATTGACGGGAGGACGGTGCGCATAGAGAATCCGTTGGTGACCATTTTGGAACATCATATCGACCAATGACCAAAAAAGTCAATATATCGACCGAAGCCGGTGCCAACGTTCAGGCGGTGAGTGAGGCGGTCGCGATTCGCCTCAGGGAATACCGCAAGCAGCAAAAGCTGACGCTGGACGCGCTGTCGCGGCGGTCGGGAGTGAGCAAAGGCATGCTGGTCGAGATCGAAAAGGGTTCCGCCAATCCCAGTATCGCCATTCTCTGCAAGCTTTCGGCGGCGCTTGGCGTGTCCGTAGCGGACATCGTCAACGTGGCCAGTTCACCTGCTCTGCACCTCGTCGAGAAACAAAACATCCCGACATTGTGGACGGGGCCGAAAGGCGGTGCTGCGCGGCTGCTCGCCGGCACGAGCGGGCCGAACATGATCGAGCTATGGCGCTGGGAAATGCAACCAGGCGAAGTCTTTGAATCCGCTGGCCACCCCGAAGGAACGTTCGAACTGATTCACGTCGAGCAGGGGCAGCTGAAAATTGCGGTGAACGAGACTGAACTTCTGATTCCCGCTGGCTGCTCTTCGGTAGCACGGACCGACGCGCCACACCGGTACGCGAATGAAGGCAAGTCAAAGCTGATCTTTACGATGACCGTTTTGGAGCCTCATTAGTGTGACGCTCGTGACGCGATTTAAAGCGCCAAGGGGTCTACGCAGCGATGTCCGCAGGTTTTCGTTAACGGTCATCCTTGCTGCGTCATGCTCGAAGTCGGCTTCGGGTCGGTTTGCTGCGTTCGCCGTCGGCCTGGACTCGGTCATGGAGTACTTCGCGCTTGCCGTGTCCTCGACAGGACACACGACCACGTGGGACTATGCGAAGGCACTGGGAGGTTTCAATGACTGACCGCGATCCGTTGCATCCATTACGTCCGCTCCTGAAGAATTGGGTCTGGGAGCATGGCCGCATCGGTACTCGCTATCTGGACTGCACCGATGGTGAAATCAAGTTTGATGAAGGTAAGAAATCGCGCTTTGCGGCCGAAAAATATGTCTATGTGCCGCTCGATAAGGACGCTGATGAGGATGCGTCTGCGGCTGGCCCTGTGATCCAGGAAGCGGGACTTGCTCGGTTCTTACGGGCAGCGCAGTCGGGCAAGCCAGAAGACGCCGGCTCTGTGGCGGAAGTCCAGCGTGCAGTTCAAGACTGCGTCGAACTCGGGCTCTGCAGCGCATATCAGTTGGATGCACGTAAGGCATTGGCCCGCTATGCGCAGGAGCCAATGTTCGAGGACGAAATCCGCGCGGCGGTTGTCGCTGATGTTCGGCGTATTTACGCGGCCACGCGGGGGCAACTGGCACTGTACGATTTCAGTGTGCTTTACGGCTTGCCCACGCCGCTGCTTATCAGTGAAACACCCTTCATCGACTGGCGCGTGCGCGCGAGTCCGGCGCTGCCGTTCGTATCACTTCCGCTTGGACCTTACTGCCTGTTGGTAGGCGCGGCGTCGGGCAGGAGCAGCCGCATTGGCCCGGTGGTCTGGAAGGCCGCTGCCGCACTGGGCCCGTTGAAGGACCACAACCGGAAAATTGCGGAGAACGCGCATTTGTGGCTGGTGGCGACCACTGACGACCAGCTCGTCGCTGTTCAAAGTCGCTTCGTTGTGGCCAAAAGCCCCAAGCCAGACGATACGACCCGCTGACTGAAGTCGGGGGGAAGCCACGGTCGGGAGCGGCCAAATCTGGGTAAGCGCTAAAACGAGCACACCTATCTTTGTCGGCTTCTAGGAGCGACCATTGCGTCCGCAACTCACATTGCGGACGCAGACCATGAGCGACGATGAGTTTGACTTTCTGCCACTTCGAGTCATTCGCGAGTGCTCCAACGGCAAACGACGATACGACCCTGACGGGAAGCGCCGACTGATTGAGGCGTGCTTGCGACCAGGAGCGTCAATCGCTGGGCTCGCACTTAGGGCGCAGGTGAACGCAAACCAGCTTCACAAGTGGATAAGGCTACAGGAGAAGGCAAACTCTGCTCGAGCGGTCGAGCCGTCAGCGGCGGCTTTCATCCCGGTCCTAGCTATTGAACCGGGCTCTGCGCCGCCGGCGTCTAGTCACAAGCAGTCAGCGACTGCCTCGCGACCAACGGCGCGCCTGTCAGCGCATCTGCCGAACGGGGTAACAGTCGAACTTGAGTGCTCACGGCATGATGCGACGCTTGTCGCGGCGTTGATAGCCGCGCTGGGAGAGCGTTGATGTTCCGGCTTGATTCCGACCTTCGCGTTTTTTTGCACCGTGAACCGATTGACTTTAGGGCGGGAATCAACAGCCTCACGGCGTTGGTTGAGCAGTCGATGCAGCTCGACCCCTTCGCTCGCGCCGTGTTCGCTTTCCATAATCGCAAACGCAACCGCGTCAAGCTGTTGTTATACGAACGCTCGGGCTTCTGGCTGATGTTGAAACGCCTCGAGGCGGACCATTTCGCGTGGCCATCCCGGAAGCAGCCCGTGATCGAGTTGACGACCGAACAGCTGCACTGGCTCTTGGACGGCATCGACATCGACGCGGTACGACGTCATCCGGCCCGGCAGTACCATCATACGAGCTGATGCGGCGCGCCTTCTCCGAGCGACGTTCCCGATAGCTGTTACAAATTTCCGTAAACCCATCGAGCGTTGCATTTGGCTACTGTGGGCGCCATGGATGAACGCGAATTCTCCCAATTGCCTCCTGCCGCGCAGGCTTACATTCGCGAGCTCGAGGCCCGCAACCGCCAGTTGGGCGAACGCGTACGCCATCTCGAGGAACAATTCCGGCTCGCGCAACACAAGCGCTTCGCGCCAAGCAGCGAGAAGCTCCAGGATCGGGTGTTCAACGAGGCCGAGCAGAACGCAATCGAGGACCTTGACGAGGACGTAGACGAACTCGACTTACCAGACACCGGTCTGCCGGAGGCGCCCAAGCCCGCTCGCCGCAAACGAGGACGCAAGCCTCTGCCTGCAGATCTTCCGCGTCAGCGAATCGAGTACGACTTGCCCGAGGAGCAGAAGATCTGCCCCTGCTGCAGCAACGCGCTGCATCGTATGGGCGAGGAAATCAGCGAACAACTGCATATCGAAGTAAAGGCCTCGGTCCTGCAGCACGTCCGTTTCAAATATGCTTGCCGTCATTGCGAACGTGTCGCTGAGCGGACGCCGATCCTGACCGCCCCGATGCCGGCTCAACCGTTGCCGGGCAGTCGGGCGAGCGCGGCCATGATCGCCACGGTGATGACGGGTAAGTACGTCGACGGCACGCCACTCTATCGGATGGAAGAGGCGCTCCGGCGTGCAAACATTCCGGTGGGCAGAGGCACGCTGGGGCACTGGGTCATCAAGCCAACGCAATTGCATCTCGACCGCCTGTACCAGGAGCTACGCAAGACGTTGCTGTCGCAGCCGCTGGTTCATGGTGACGAGACGACCGTTCAGGTGCTGAAGGAGCCGGGCAAGGCCGCACAAAGCCAGTCTTACATGTGGCTGTACCGCAGTGGGCAGGATAGCGAAGAGCCTGTAGTGTTGTTCGACTATCAACCCGGACGCGGCAAGCAATATCCCCAGGCGTTTCTCGCGGATTACAAAGGCATGCTGGTGACCGACGGGTATAGCGCCTGGCGAGCAATCAAAGGTGTGACCCACTTCGGCTGCCTTGCTCATGCGAGACGCGGATTCGTAGACGCGCTGAAGACGCAGAAGAAATTAGGCAAACGCGCGCAGCAAGCACTCGAATTCTTCCAGCGACTCTACCGCGTCGAAGCTCTCGCGCGAGAGAAACCTCCGAGCGGGCACACGCGTGTCAGTTATACCTTACGACTAAGACAGCAGCACAGCGTTGCGCTCCTTGAGGCATTCAAAGTTTGGCTAGATGAGCAAGCACCGCAAGTGCCACCCGAAAGCGCGCTGGGCGATGCCATCAACTACACGCTTAATCAGTGGGAGTATCTCAGCCGTTACGTCGGCGACGGGCAAGCCCCAGCGGACAACAACATCGCGGAACGGGACATTCGCCCGTTCGCCACTAGCAGAAAAGTTTGGCTCTTCAGCGACACGATCGCCGGAGCGAAAGCCAGCGCCGTCATCTACAGTCTCGTGCTTACATGCCGCGCGTGCAACGTCGAGCCATACGCGTACCTGCTTCACGTTCTGACCCAACTGCCTCAACGAGCACAAGACGCCGACATAAGCGACCTACTGCCATTTCGGTTCATGCAGTCTCAGGCTTCGACGAACGCCGCCTGAGCAAAAAAATCCACGCAAACGTCCCGCTTGCGCGTCAGCAGATTTGCAGCGAAAGGCGACATTCACGCGCGTGCCCGTGCACTCAAATTAGCGCTTACAAATCTGGTGCGGGTTGAGCCTCTGCGAAGCGGCAACGCTCCAATTCGGCCAAGAACCGACAGTCGCAAGGCGTAGCAAAGCGGCAGGTCATAGGCTCACTTCGGCCATTCGACGTCGAACAAACATCTGAGTCAAACACCCCAGGCGCTGATTCGTTTTGTCCGCTGATCCACTGACTATGAATCGAACAGATCATCGACGATCCGCCGCCCCGCGCTATAACCACCCATGAGCGCATCTGCTTCGCTGGGAAATGGCTTGCCTTGGGCTTCGCCAAAACGCAGGGGGGAGAAAATGGCTACCGCGGAACCAGCCTTGCAGATCCTCACCACGGCGACATATCCAACTTCTTCCGAAGCGGCCCGGCCGCCCCGCCAGTTGACGCCTGCCTCAACCGACACCTCGATGTCGAATCCTTGATATTGATATGTGCAGTTCATGGCGCCACATCTACGAGTTGCTCCGATATCCGTCGCAAACCCCCGTGTTCGACAGCGGCCACGTGTCGGAAGAAAAGCTCAACGATTCCCCGGGTCGGTACACTCGTGAAAAGCGTTCCGACCTTAACGGGCGCGAACCATTTGCATTTAGCGATTTCGTTGCTCGGCTGCGCAATCGATTGATACGCCACCTCGGCGAAGAATACATAGTGGAGCGTGTTGAAACCGTTGAACTGAAAAAGGTAAGTCAGTTCGGTCGCGGTGAGTGTCGTCTCCTCCTCCAGTTCACGCAGTGCGGCTTCGCGAGGCGTTTCCCCTCGACGGATTCGGCCGCCCGGAAGCGCCCAACGCGACCTTAGCCTCGCAACCAGCAAGATACGGCTGTCTCGGACACACAAAACGGTTGCCCTTTCTTTCATTGATGTCTGTCCGTTGATCGCATGACTCTAAAAGACCTCATCATAATTTAGCCTGTTGGTGACGTGTTTTTGGCCGCGTACGCTAACCTAAAATCGTGCCAATGCGGAGCTCGGAGGCCGCGGCAATCGCAACCGAAGGAAGGCGCGCACGCCGATAGCTACGGCGCGGCTCTGGTGCCTCGAGCTTCGCTTGTACCTCTTCGTTGCGCGAGAGTTTATCCAGACGGGCGCGATGACCAGGCTGGTTTCGAGAGAAGAGTTGCCTGTGCGCTCGGCCTCGTCACGGGCTTTGCCTGTCTGGGGCGTTGCAGTCGCCGCAGTGCCCGAGAAAGGCGGCAAGCGTCACGAGATGCCCTGGTCGCAGAGCGCTCCTTAGGTGACTGCCCGTCGGGGCAGGCTCACTGTAAAGGCTGTCTCCTGTGCGTCCGACCGCACGTCGATCTTGCCGCCGTGCGCCGCGGCGATCTGGCGGGCGATATACAGTCCGAGCCCGAGATTGGCGCCCTTCCGGGATCCGGCATCTGAGCCGCGCTGGAGGGGGTCGAATAGCCTTGGCAGCAGCGCGGGCTCGACGGGGGCGCCCGCATTTCTTACCTCGAACCGGACTTCCGTTTCGTCGCCCGTCACCACCACCCGCACTGGCAGGTCATTAGCGCCATATCTGATCGCATTCACGACCAGGTTGCCCAGTAGTTGCTGCAGGCGTGGACCGTCCCAAACACCGCGCAGGCTGACAGGCGCCTCCAGCACGATCTGGCGGTCGGGATGAGCCGCACGCAGCTGATCCGTCTCATCGGCAAATACCGCCGCAAGGTCGACGTCGGCTGGCACGATCCTGATTCCCAAGCCCAGCTCGGTGCGGTTGAAATCGCACAGATCGTCGAGCAACGCCTGCATCCGGGCACCAGTTCGGATCAGGCGGTTGGCGGCAGCCGATACCCCATCACCGGCATTCATCCTTGCGAGATAGGCAGCCGTTGCCTGGATGGTCTGCAGCGGGCTGCGCATGTCATGGCCGAGCATCCCGAGGAACAGGTTGCGTGCCTGCTCGACCTCCGCACTGAAAGAACGGATCGATTCGGCAATCGCCTGGTCGATCGCTTCATTGAAACGGATGATGTCATCGAGATGGGGCGCTTCAGGCTGGCAATCATCCATCCACAATTCAAGCACGCTGGCGCGCAGCGCGCGGTACTCGGCGGCCAGCTGATTAATGTCGAAACCGCTTTGCGCACGCAGAATGGCGTGCGTTTGGGCCGCCGTATGCGGCGCATCGGCCAGCTGCGGGGCCCGCCCCCATGCTTTCTGTGATTGCGCTTCCGCGGTCTGCCAGGTCGACAGGTCGGCCACCATGGCCTCAAGCAGCGGCCGGGCATGGTCACGCAAAGCCAGCGAATCCATGCTTGCCGCCGCAGGCAGCAATGTCACGGCGAATGCCTCCCATTGCGTCAGGATGCGCTCCATATCGCGCAGGATGAAATCAGCCAGTCGCATGTCATTCCTTGAAAAAGCCAAACGGCTCTGGGGCTTCCCGGTTGCGGTTCGCCCGCGCGTATCTGCACCGGGTCCGTGGATGGGGTAACGACCAGCTGGAACAGCTATCGAAGACTTATCCGCCCCGATGATTCTATCAATGCAAGCCGCACTCACCATCGCCGCGTACCGCACGCCTCGCTCAAGGAACCTGCTACACCGCCGCCGCTACGTCGCCATGCCCAGCGCCCGCACGAGATCGGCCAGCCGGTACGGTTTGTGGATAAACGTAAAGTCGCTGAGATTTCCGTGCTGCGCCTTCAGAGCGGGAAGGGGATATCCCGAGGCAAGGACGATTCTGATATCAGGACGAAGGTTACGCGTGTAACGCGCGAGCTGGATGCCATCGATTCCGTCAGGCATCACGACATCGGTGAACAGGACACCTATGTCGTCGCGCCGACTCAACACATCCGTCGCCTCGGACCCGTTGCTGGCGGTCAGTACTTCGTAACCCAGGCTGTGAAGCAGTTGGGCCGTCGCGTCCAGCAGATTCTGCTCATCCTCAACCACCAGCACGGTATCCAGTGCCGGGCCAGTCGACGTGTCAGTGCCGCCAGAGGAGTCTTCCGCGACCGGCAGATAGATGCTCACGACCGTGCCTTGGCCTGGTTCGCTCTGGATCAGCACGTCGCCGCCCGACTGGGCAATGAAACCGTAGACCTGGCTCAGGCCAAGGCCGGTGCCCTTGCCGACCTCCTTGGTGGTGAAAAACGGATCGAAAGCACGCGCCGCAACCTCGGGCGGCATCCCCGAGCCGGTGTCCGCGACGGACACCCTGACATACGGGCCGGCCGCGAGCATCCCCACCGTCCCTTCGCCGAGTTCGACGTTCTCCACGTCGATGACAATTTTTCCGCCGTCGGGCATGGCGTCGCGCGCGTTGACGACCAGGTTAAGCAGTGCCGCCTCAAACCGGGCTACATCGAGCAGGACCGGCCCCGGCCGGGATTTCGCCCTTACCTCGAGCCCAATCGCGCCCTCGGCGGCCCGCCGGAGAATCGCCTCGAAGCCGCGGATCACCGCCGTCACATTGCATGGTTCGACCTTGAGCGGCTGCTGGCGTGCGAAAGAAAGCAGCTGCTGTGTGAGCGTCGCGCCACGGGCGACCGCGCGATGCATCGTTTCCAGCATGGTGAGACCGACATGGTCGTGGACGCGCTGCGAAAGCACCTCGAGTCCATTCGACATCACGGCCAGCAAATTGTTGAAATCGTGGGCGACCCCGCCGGTCAGCTGGCCCAGTGATTCCATCTTCTGTGACTGGAACAGCACAGCGTTGGCGCGCTCCAGCGCGTCCGCGGCCTGCTTGCGCTCGGTCACGTCGCGTATCACTTTCGCGAAGCCGACGAGCTTACCAGCTTCATCGCGGATAGCATCGACCACCACATGCGCCCAGAAGCGGCTGCCGTCCTTACATACCCGCCAGCCTTCCCGCTCGAAGCGGCCTTCTGCGGCGGCGGTTGACAGCGTCAGGGCGGGCAGGCCATTGGCTCGGTCTTCATCGGTATAAAAGCAAGAGAAATGCTTGCCGAGAATTTCGTCGCGCTTATAACCCTTGATGCGCTCGGCGCCGGCATTCCAGCTGGTCACCTCGCCGGTTGGTGAAAGCATGAAGATCGCATAGTCGGTGACCCCCTGAACCAGCAGCCGGAACTGCTCCTGGCTATCCCGTAACGCGTCCTGGGCGACCTTTCGCTCCGTGATGGCACGAGTGATCTTGGCGAAGCCGATGAGACGGTCCGCATCATCACGGATTGGATCGATGACCACGCTCGCCCAGAACTGACTGCCGTCCTTTCGCACCCGCCAGCCTTCATCCTCGAATGTTCCTTCGTTCAGCGCAGTTTGGAGCGCGAAAGCGGGACGACCGGCGATCCGGTCTTGCTCCGTGTAAAACGTGGAAAAGTGCTTGCCAATAATTTCATTCGCGGCATAGCCCTTGAAGCGCTGCGCTCCGGCATTCCAGGTTTTGACGCAACCGTCCGGGCCCAGCATGAAAATTGCGTAGTCCCTCACGCCTGCTACGAGAAGCCGGAAAGACTCTTCGTCGGAAATGCCCCCGATCGCCTGTGTGTAATTTGTCATGGGGTCTCTTTGGGCAGCGTCCGCTCAGCGGATTGTCAGGGGGAAATGCAAGGCCTTCGCAGAGCCCAAGTGGGAGCAAGACGCGCGCCACCGCGGTGGATCATACTCGGTTCAAGCCGCCCGCCGGATTGACTATGGAGACCGGCACGTTCGGCGGTCCACTATGGATCGCGCGACACAGCCCGACATTCAATAGGAAACGTCAGGAAAACCATCATGACAGAGCGACTGGTTGACGTAATGGACGGCAGTGGCAATGTCCTGCATACCTACCCGATTACGCTGGGCGAGTCGGGCAATGCTGACGATGCGGCATACCTGGCGAAGGCGCTGCAAGCGGCAGCAAGCGGCCATCTCGTGGCGGACGCTCAGCTCGGCACTCTCACTTCGAGGATGCACACCGGTCGTGGCGGTCAGATGGCGCCGTACGGCGACGACCTGCAGGGGAATTCGGAAACCAGAAAGGGTCTGGAGCAGGCCGTCCGGGAGCGCGCTTACCTGCTCTGGGAGAAGGAAGGACGCCCTGAAGGGCGTGCCGAAGAATTCTGGC
>NZ_FCOI02000022.1 GCF_001544795.2 Caballeronia temeraria
TTGGTTCGCATGCGCTGTGCGACCGGGTGGACCCCTCGGCCGCGAAGCGGGCTGGTGCTATTTGGTGCTGAACCAGTTTGTTGAGTGGTGCGAAGCGGCAGACCGTGCGCGAGCCAAGCCCGGTTAGTCCTTCGAGGGCGACACTTAGGCGAGTGCCGCCGAGGACGAGAGAACTACCCAAACTACGTGTGACCGCGGGCGTATCGAGCTGCTTTCTTTGGTTACTTTCTTTGCAGCAGCAAAGAAAGTGACTGCCGCCCCGCACAGGGGCAGTGCTAATAGACCACAAAGAAGCCGGGACCCAGCGAAAAAAAAGAAAACCCCAATATACGCACCACACCCCAACACCCGAAACTTCGCAAGAACCCAATCAACCGAAGAAGGAAAACCCAGCCCATGACTCAACCCGCATCGAACAAATCGCTCGCCGGCAAAACGGCGCTCGTCACCGGCTCGACGAGCGGCATCGGCTTGGGCATCGCCACGGCCCTCGCGCAAGCCGGCGCGAATCTCGTGCTCAACGGTTTCGGCGATGTCGATGGCGCCCTCAAGCAAATCGAGGCCACCGGCGTCAAAGCCGTCCACCATCCGGCCGACATGACGAAGCCCGAAGACATCGAAGCGATGATCGCCTTCGCAATCGAACAATTCGGCGCCGTCGATGTGCTCGTGAACAACGCCGGCATCCAGCACGTCGCAACCATCGACGAATTCCCCGTCGATCGCTGGGACGCAATCATCGCCATCAATCTGAGCTCCGCGTTCCACACGATGCGCGTCGCCCTGCCGCAAATGCGCGCCCGCAACTGGGGACGCGTGATCAATATCGCGTCGGTGCACGGGCTCGTGGGATCGGCAGGCAAGTCGGCTTATGTCGCCGCGAAACACGGGATTCTCGGCCTGACGAAAGTCGCCGCGCTCGAAAACGCCCGCTCCGGCGTGACCGTCAACGCAATCTGCCCGGGCTTCGTGCTGACGCCGCTCGTGCAGAAACAGATCGACGACCTCGCCGCTCGCGACTCGCTCACGCCCGACGCGGCGCGCGCGAAGCTCCTCGGCGATAAACAACCGTCCGCGCAATTCGTGACAGCGCAGCAGATCGGCGATATGGCCGTGTTCCTCTGCTCCGATGCCGCAAGCGAAATGCGCGGCTCGGCGCTGCAGATCGACGGCGGATGGAGCGCGCAGTAAGCAACGCGCGCCGCCTGATTTTCAGGCGGCGCGCAAATACGTAATGAATCGTAAAAACGGATGGATTGATTCGGTTTCCGCGAGCCATCCCATTATGGAGTTCATGTAACATCGGCCGATCAGCTGCGAATCGACTGACCCCGAAGCCATGAACTCACTTTCCGCACGCAATACGGCCAGCGATCCGGCCGGCGCTCATCGCGCGAAATCCCTCGTCATCTACCATTTCTTCGAGAAAGACAAGAACTATATTTATAATCTCGCGCATTTTCTCCTGTTCGGCTACTCGGAGGATTGCGATCACATTATCGTGATCGCGGGAGAGCACACGATCGATTTGCCGACACGGCATAATCTTCGATACGTTTTCACGGAAAACAAGCATAACGATTTCGGCGGCTATTCCGCGGTCATCAATGCGCTCGGAAACGACGCTCTGGCTTACGATTTCGTCTACTTCGTCAATTCATCGGTTCGCGGTCCATTCATGCCGCCGTATGCCGGACGCGACTGGAAAAGCGTGTTCAGCATGAAACTGACCGGCGACGTCGGGCTGGTGGGCCCCACCATTAATATCCTGTCGCAGGAATCGCCGTTCACCGAAGCGTTTCGTGCAAGTATTCCAGGTTTTCGCGAGCCGTTTTCACACGTTCAGACAATGGCCTACGCCATGCCGAAAACGACGCTCTCATATCTCATAGAATCCGGATTCTATTCGAACAATATCGATTTGACCAAAGAGCAGGTAGTTCTGAGGTATGAAATCCTGCTGTCCCAGCTCGTTCTGGCTCGCGGTCTGAATATCGCGGCGCTCCTGCCTGAGTTTAATAAGATTGATTATCGGAACTCGCATGTCGACTTAGACCCGGGCGTACATCGATCGCAGGGAGATCCGAGCTGTGCCTATAGTTATTTCGGCCGAAGCGCACATCCGTTCGAAGTAATCTTCGTCAAAACGAACCGGGGTATTTTCAGCGAAGATTATCTCGATCGTCTGACATACAGCGCGTTGAACCAGATGAGCGAGTCGCCGGAGTGGACGGATTGCGGATTCATGAAAGAGTATATCGACAGGATCAATACGGTCTCACGCTCGGCCGAAATCGTGCAAATGGGCCCCTTCCAGATGAACGTTGAGCAAATCGTGCAATTGACGGAAGCATGCCTGCAGATACATCCGGAATCGCGCGAGGTGTTCGAAACGATCCTGAATCGTTATCGATCCGCATGACGCCCCTATCGGCGGCAATTCGTCACACTTGAGCGTTTTCGTCGGATTCCCCTAAAGATCGTGGGGGCTTCGGCCGTTATGTCCTTGGAATCGTGAATCGAAATAAGCAAGGACATCATGCGTAATAACCAGCCCGTCACCCAGCAAGAGTTCGAATTCCACGCCTCGGAGATGCTCGTCTCCTCCACCGATCTTTCCGGCAACATCCAGTACTGCAATCCGGCGTTCGTGTCGGTGTCCGGCTTCTCGCGCGCCGAGTTGATCGGCCAGCCGCACAACATCATCCGTCATCCCGACATGCCGCGCGAAGCCTTCGCCGATCTCTGGGCGACCGTGCGCGCCGGCCGCTCGTGGACCGCGCTCGTCAAAAACCGCCGCAAGAACGGCGACCACTACTGGGTGCGCGCGAACGTCACGCCGGTGATGGAGCACGGCAAGGTCGTGGGCTATCTGTCCGTGCGCGTGAAGCCGGCGCGCGACGAAGTGCGCGAGGCCACCGCGCTCTATGCGCAGATCAAGGCGGGCAACGCGTCGCACCGGCTCGTGCGCGGCGCGCTCGTCAAGCACGGCATCGCAGGCAAGCTCGCGGCGCTCGCGAACCTGCCGGTGCGCGCGCGGCTCGCCACAGCTTTCGCGGCCGTGCCCGTCAGCATGCTGGCCGCGGCGCTGGCCGGCTGGCGCGGCGCGCCGCCGCTGCCTTTCTGGATCGCGCTCGGCGTGAGTTCGGCCGCGAGCTTCGCGGGCTGGTTCGCGCTCTCACGTCAGGTCGATGCCCCCGTGCGCACGATGTCCAGCTTCGCCGCGCGCATGGCCGCGGGCGATCTGACGGTCGACATGCCCGATGCGCGCCACGACGATCTCGGCGACGTGCAGCGCGCGCTCGGCCAGTTGAAGGCGAATCTCGCGGCGATCGTGTTCGATGTGCGCGGTCAGATCGGCGGCATGCTCGAGGCCGCGAACGAGATTTCGAGCGGCAACACGGATCTGTCGCGCCGCACCGAGATGCAGGCGGCATCGCTCGAACAGACGGCTGCGACGATGGATCAGCTCACCACGACCGTCCAGGGCAACGCCGACGCCACCGTGCGTGCGCTCGAACTCGTGAAGGAAGCGCAGGCGGCGGCCGACGACGGCGGGCGCATCGCGAGCCAGGTCGAGCAGACGATGGCGGGCATCACGACGGCGTCGCGGCGCATCGCGGACATCACCGATGTCATCGACGGCATCGCGTTCCAGACCAACATCCTCGCGCTCAACGCGGCCGTCGAGGCGGCGCGCGCGGGCGAAGCGGGCCGCTCGTTCGCCGTGGTCGCGACCGAAGTGCGCAATCTGGCGCAGCGCTGCGCAGCATCGGCGAAGGAAATCGAGGACGTGGTGGCGACGAGCGTCGCGCAGATCGCGGAAGGCACGAGCCTCGTCACGCGCACGACGAGCCAGATGCGCGCCATCGACGAAGCGGTGAACCGCGTCTCGACGATCATCATGGAAGTGGCGAAGGCGAGCGGCGAGCAGGCCGAGGGCATCGCGCAGGTGAATCAGGCGGTCGCCCATCTCGACGATTCGACTCAGCAGAACGCCGCGCTCGTCGAGCAGGCGGCGGCCACGGCGCAGCGCCTCGCGGAACGCGCCGTCGTGCTGGACGAGGCGGTGCGGCTCTTCACGGTCGCCAAGGCTTGAGATCGGCAGCGTCGAAACACGCATCGCTTGGTACTATCGGGGCATTGCCAACGAGGAGTGTCTCCGATGACCGCTGAGAACAATCGCACGGAAGAAGCGCGAGCGATGGAACGCATCGTCAACGCGACGCGCCAGGTTCAGTCCGCTTTCCTGGCGCTGCAGAAGCAGTTTCCGCCCGAAGGCGACGGCCGGCCGTCGCAGATCGCGTTGCAGACTTTCGACGCCGCGCTCCAGGAACTCGAAGACGCGCAAGCCGCCTTCGACACCATGCTCAACGATCTGTTCGACGGGAATCGTTAAACCGGCACGTCCTCGCGCGGGCCGCTCAGCGCGGTTTCGTCGCCGGTGCCGGTAAGACCGGCCCACGGCACGCCGTCGGCGGACTGACGGCGCGCGGCGGCCACGCAAGCCTCGACCAGTTCCCTGAACGACACCGCCGCCGAACTCGTGCGCACGAGCACTTCGCCTTGCAGCGAACTGTCGGGGAATATCAGTCCGACGATCAGCTCCGCCGACGGCGCGCGCTGATGCAGCCGCCGCAGCAGATTGCGCAGATACGGCGGCGACTCGGCCGCATCGAACGACACGACGCAGATGATCGACACGCCGCCGAGATCGACTTCGCCGAAGCGTCCGCGCGAAAAGCGCTCGTAACCCGCCAGATCCGCGTACAGGCCATGCTTGCGAAAAAGCTGCACGGCGATGGTCGCGGCGAGATCGTCGAGCTCGCTTCGCCCCGCGATGCACAGCACCGACGCCGTGTGACCTTCCGCCTGCGCATCGAAGCGCGCGGGCGGCGTCTCGGGCCGCACTTGCAGCCCGTCCTCGGGCGACTCGAAGCTCGCGGGCAAGTCTTCCTTCGGCACGACGGTCACCGCCGTGTCCTCCGCATCCTCCAGCCCTTCGATGATGTCCAGCGCCGATTCGTTGATGCGCCGCAACTGGTCCGCCGTCACGACGCCGCGCAGCACGTCGTTGTGCGCGTAGCGCAGGCCTTCGAGCGCGACTTCGTCGTAATACGCGATCAGCGAGCGCTCCTTGAGCAGCGATTCGGCCTGCACGAGCGCCTCGTCGGGATCGTTCGCGAGCAGCCGCTGATAGAAGTTTTCGGCGGGCGTGAGCGCAGGCCGGTCGCCGAACAGCACGTCGAGAAATTCGAGGCGATCGACATGGCGGCCGAGAATCACGAGACAGAGCGTGAGCGGCGTCGAAAGCACGAGGCCGATCGGCCCCCAGATCCAGCTCCAGAAGATCGCCGCGACGATCACCGCGAACGGCGACAACCCCGTGCTGTGCCCGTACAGGAGCGGCTCGACGATCTGACCCGCGACGATATCCGTCACGCCGAAGAGCACGATGGTCCACACGAGCATCGCCCAGCCGGGACCGACCGCCGCCGCGAACACGACCGCGACGATCGCCGCGATCCACGTCCCGACATACGGCACGAAGCGCAAGAGCGCGGTCATCACGCCGAAGAGCAGCGCGCCCGGCACGCCGATGATCGCAAGCCCGATCGAAATGACGATGCCCACGCCCACGTTGATGCCGAGCTGCGCAAGGAAATAGCGCGACAGCCGCCGCGCGGCTTCGTCCATCGCGGTGGTGGCGCGATGCAGGTCGCGCGAGCCGAACAGCCGGATCAGCCGGTCGCGCAGATCTTCGCGCTGAAGCAGGATGAACACCGCGACCACGAGCACGATGCCGGTGGTTTCCAGCGGACTGATCACCGGCGACAGGAAGCGCTGCGCCAGTTCGAGCGGCGTCGGCGTGGGCTCGTGCACTTCGACGGGCATCGGCTGATCGATCGGCGACGCGGCCGGGTTGTCCTCGTTCTTCGGCTCCTGCTCGCGCGCGGGCGAGAGCCGTTTCAACGCACGCGATGCGCGGCCGAGAAACTCATCCGCGCGTCCGACGGTCATCTTCTGCACGGAATCGATCTTGCGCTCGACCGCCACCTGGTACTTCGGCAGATCGCCCGCGAGCTGCGCGACCTGAGCGCCGATCAGCGCGCCGACGGCCGTCAGCACCGACAGCGCGATCACCACCGCGACGATCACAGACGGCACTTGCCCGAGCCGCAGGCGCCGCAAGACGTCGACGAACGGCGCGAGCAGAAAGCTCAACAGAATCGCGAGGATGATCGGAATCATCACCGCGCGGCCGAAGTACAGCGCGCAAATGACGACGACGCCCGTCACGAGCGACGCGAGCGCGCGCACGCCGGGCGCCTCGGGCGGCAGGATCTTGGCGGGAGGCCGGCGCGGCGCGGGTGCTTGCGGCATGTGAACAGCTCGCTTTGAGTGTGGAGTCAGCGGAATCGGCCAGCTTGTGCGCCGGGAGCTAGAGAGAGCAGCAAGCAAGGCGCGTGCCGTCGGATCGGCGTCCACCGGCGCTCGCGGTGAGACTATTCGGGAGCCGAATTTTACAGCAATGGGTTCAACGGTGAGGAAATACGGGAGCGTGTATATCGCGCTCTATCGCGATGATCGAAACAATCAGTTGGATGCGCGAACCGCTCGCGTGCGAGATTGACGGACGCCGCCGACGACAAAAAAGGACATCATGGCAGTCGATTCACCCTGCATCAGCATCTGCAAGTTCGACGAGAAAACCGGCTTCTGCATCGGCTGTCTGCGCACGAAGGACGAGTGCAAAGAGTGGAAGAAGATGAAGGACAAGCATCGCGCGCGCATCGTCGATGAAAGGCCGAAGCGCAAGGCGAAGCTGAAGAAGCACGCGAAGTAGGCGTCGCGAAAGAACAAACGCTGGACTGGTCGGCAGAAGGGTGATGGCTGTCTCGCCGTGCGCGAGGGCTACACTGAATGATGACTTGCAGGGAGTCCATCATGAACGTGACCCGCGCCGTACTCGTCATCGCATCGGCCTTTGCCGTCGCGCCGGCTTTTGCGCAGCTTCATCCGAGCGCCGAAACCGACATGTACGCGCCGCAGAACAGCACGAAGCTTATGCCCGACGCGCCGCTCGGCAGCCAGTATCCGACGCACGGCAACGCGCAGGCCGGCGAGCTGAATCTCAATCCGAGCGATCCGCGCGCCCAACTCGTCAACGGTCTGCCGAACAACGCCAACAGCGGCGGCTACGGCTCGCCGCTCGCGGGCAACAAGGCGAACGTGCCGCGCGGTGAATAAACCTGCGTGATGCCACGCACCGAACTCGCGCTCACCATTCTCGATCCGAGAATAGTGATTTGAAATTCGACGCTATTCTCCTTCTCACGGCAAGAACTGATACTTGATTCACAGGACGGGGCCTCTCCCGGCCATCCACCGAATCAGGGAACTTGCCATGAAGCTTTTTTACCATCCGCTGTCCGGTCATTCGCACCGCGCGCGTTTATTTCTGAGTCTGCTCGGCGTCGACCACGAAGAAGTGTTCCTCGATCTCGCCGCCGCCGCGCACAAGGCGCCCCAATTCCTGGCGATGAACCGCTTCGGCCAGATTCCCGTTCTCGTCGATGGCGACGTCATCATCGCCGATTCGAACGCGATCCTCGTCTACCTCGCGCAAAAAGCCGGCGATAAGAAGTGGCTGCCCGAAACGCCCGCGCAAGCCGCCGCCGTGCAGCGCTGGCTTTCGGTCGCGGCCGGGCAGATCGCGTTCGGCCCCGCCGCCGCGCGTCTCATCACCGTGTTCGGCGCGAAGTTCGACGCGGAGGAAGTCATCGCCCGCGCGCACAACGTCCTCAAGGTGATCGACGCCGAACTGGCGAATCGCAGCTGGATCGCCGATATCGACGCCGCGCATCCGACCATCGCGGACATCGCGCTGTACAGCTACATCTCGAGCGCGCCCGAAGGCAACGTCGATCTTGCCGCCTACGCGAACGTGAACGCGTGGCTCGAGCGCGTCGAGGCACTGAAGGGCTTCGTTCCGTTTCAGAAGACGGCCGCGGGTCTCGCGGCGTAAAGTGAGCGCGGGGTCAGCGCCCCGCCTGTATCGACGAGGCATACGATCATGTCCGCTTCCACGCTTCCCGATGTCGCAACAGTCGCCACGCCTTCGCCGTGGCATCGCGGCGAAGTCGCCATTCAGAAAGCCTTCGGCGTCGACGCGCGCATGGACGGCGTCGGGCGGCGCGTCGTGCGCGATTACATGCCGGATCAGCATCGCCAGTTCTTCGGGCAATTGCCGTTCGTCGTGGCGGGTTCCGTCGACGAACGCGGCGATGCCTGGGCGACGCTGCTCGCCGGTCATCCCGGCTTCATGCGCACGCCCGATGCAAAAACCTTGTCGATGAGCGGCGCACGCGATCCGCTCGATCCCGCCGATGCCGGCATGAACGACGGCGCGTCGATCGGCCTGCTCGGCATCGAGATGCACACGCGCCGCCGCAATCGTCTGAACGGCGTGATTCGTCGCGATGGCGCGAACGCCGCGTTCGATGTGTCCGTCGAGCAGAGCTTCGGCAATTGCCCGCAATACATTCAGTTGCGCGATGTCGAGTTCGTGCGCGATCCGGCCGTGCCCTCGCCCGTGCCGCCGCTCCGACTCGACACCCTCTCGCCGCGCGCGAAAGCGATGATCGCGGGCGCGGACACGTTCTTCGTCGCATCGTATTTCGATCGCGAGGACGGGCATCGGCAAGTGGACGTGTCGCATCGCGGCGGCAAGCCGGGTTTCGTGCGGCTGTCGGACGACGGCACGCTCACGATTCCCGATTTCGCCGGCAATCTCTTTTTCAACACGCTCGGCAATATTCTCGTGAACGGGCGCGCGGGCCTCGTGTTCGCGGACTTCGAAACGGGCGACGTGCTGCAGCTCGCGGGCGATGCCGACGTGCTGCTCGATTCGCCCGAAACCGCCGCGTTCCAGGGCGCGGAGCGGCTGTGGCGCTTCACGCCGCGCCGCGTGTTCTATCGCGCGGCGGCGTTGCCTTTGCGATGGAAGGCGCGCCGCGACGGCGCGTCGCCCAATTCGCTGATGACGGGCGACTGGGCGCAAGTGGCCGAGCGTCTGAAGGCGGCCGCGCTCGCGAACGTGTGGCGCGAATTCCGCGTGAGCAAGATCGTCGATGAAAGCGATGCGATCCGCTCGTTCCATCTCGAACCGGCCGATGGCGCGGGCATCGTCGTGCACAAGGCGGGGCAGCATCTGCCGATCCGCGTGACGCTGCCCGGCGATGCGAAGCCGCAGATTCGCACTTACACGCTTTCGGTCGCGCCGTCGGACGGCGTGTATCGCATCAGCGTGAAGCGCGACGGACGCGTGTCGGCGCATCTGCACGACACGTTGAAAGCGGGCGATGTCATCGAGGCGCGCGCGCCGGCGGGCGATTTCACGATCGATCCGCTGGAGCACCGGCCTGCCGTGCTGATGGCGGCGGGCGTCGGCATCACGCCGATGCTCGCGATGCTGCGGCATCTCGTCTACGAAGGTTTGCGGAAGCGCCGCGTGCGTCCGGTGTGGATGATCGTGTCGGCGCATTCGCTCGCGAGCCGCGCGTTTTCGCGGGAAATCGATGCGCTCGCGCAAAGCGCGGGCGGCGCGGTGACCGTGATCCGCGTGCTGAGCGACACGAACGGCGCGCAGTTCGAGCGCGATTACGATGTGTCGGGGCGCATCGATATCGATCTGCTGACGAGCCGCCTGCCCTTCAACGACTACGATTTCTATCTGTGCGGGCCGGGCGCGTTCATGCAGTCGATCTACGATGGCCTGCGCGCGCTCAACGTCGCCGATGCGCGTGTGCATGCGGAAGCGTTCGGTCCATCGGCGCTGAAGCGCACGGCGGATCGCGGCGCGGACGTGAAACCGATGCGGCCCGCCGCGACCGAACCCGTGAAGATCGAATTTCTGAAGTCGGGCACGCGCGCGCAATGGAAGCCGGGCAGCGGCACGTTGCTGGAACTCGCGGAGGCGAGCGGTTTGTCGCCCGAGTTCAATTGCCGGGGCGGCACGTGCGGCACTTGCCGGACGCGCGTCGTGCAGGGCGCGGTGTCGTATGAGAACGAGCCGGCGTTTCATGCCGGCGAGGATGAAGCGCTGATTTGCTGCGCGATGCCGGCGGCTGGAGAGGGAGAGGCGCTCGTGCTCGATGTGTGATGATTGTGCCCCGCCCCCATATCCACGAGAATGCACGGCATCCTTCAAGCTGGCACGCCGCGCTTTCTCATGGACCGTTTACAGGCAATGACGACCTTCGTCACGGTGGTCGAAACCGGCGGCTTCGCATCGGCGGCGCGCAAGCTCGATGTGTCGCCGTCGGTCGTGAGCCGCGTCGTGACCGAACTCGAAGAGCATCTCGGCGTGCGCCTGCTTACGCGTACCACACGCGTCGTGCGTCTCACCGACGCCGGCAGCGGCTACTTCGAGGACTGCCGCCGCATCCTCGGCGAAATCGACAACGCCGAGCTTTCCGCGACCGGCACGCATTCGTCGCCGCGCGGCCTGCTCTCGATCACCGCGCCGGTCATGTTCGGCCGGCTGCACGTCACGCCGATCATCCTCGACTATCTCGGCCGCTATCCCGAAGCCGATGCAAGCTGCTGGTTCGTCGACCGCGTCGTGAATCTCGTCGACGAAGGCATCGACGTGGCCGTGCGCATCGCGCAACTGCCGGATTCGTCGCTGCAGGCGATCAACGTCGGGCGCGTGCGGCGCGTGCTGTGCGCATCGCCCGCCTATCTCGCGAAGCACGGCACGCCGCGTCATCCGGACGATCTCGCGCAACATGTGATCATTGCGTCGACGGGCTCGTCGACGCCGCCGGAATGGCGGCTTCAGGACGGCGAGCGCCAGTTTCTCGTGCGCTCGCATCCGCGTCTCACGACGACGACCAACGATTCGGCCATCGCCGCCGCGCTCGCGGATTTCGGCATCGCGCGGCTTATGTCGTATCAGGTCGCGCAGCACGTGACCGACGGGCGCCTTTCGATCGTGCTGCCCGACTTCGAGCCGCCGCCCTTGCCGATTCATCTCGTGCATCGCGAAGGGCGTCACGTCACGCAAAAGGTGCGCGCGTTTCTCGACCTCGCCGTGGCGACGCTGCGCGCGGATGAATCGTTGCGCTAAGCGCGCTAAACATACGCGTTGTCGGTGACAAAACGTCCATCGCCCGTCGAATCGAACGGCCGTTAGCACGACTGCCGTGCAAAATGCCGGCAAAACATGCAACATAGCTGTCTCGAACGATCTCACCGATCGCCGCGCTTTCGGCTTATCTGAACCTTTACCGGCTCAAGCACCATGACGAATCCAACTTCTCCCTTGAACGAACGCCCGCTCGACATGATCATCTTCGGGGGCGGCGGAGACCTGGCGGCGCGCAAGCTGCTGCCGGCGCTCTACATGGCGCACACGCACTGCAACCTTCCCGCCGACACGCGCATTCTCGCCATCGGCCGCAAGGACTGGACGCGCGAGGATTACCTCAAGAACTTCATGGAAGAGCAGGCGCGCCCGTTCATCGAATCCAAAGTGTTCGATGCGCAGTCCTGGGACAAATTCCTCGCGCTCTTCGACTACGTACGCATCGACGTGGAAAATCCGGGCGATTTCGAGCGTCTCGCGCAGGCCGTGCGCCCCGGCTCGCAGCGCGTGCTGTATCTGTCGACGTCGCCGGAACTGTTCGTCACCATCTGCACCAACCTCGATAACGCGGGCATTCTCGACGAGCACGCGCGCGTCGTGCTGGAAAAGCCGCTCGGCCACGATCTCGCCTCGGCGGTCGCCATCAACGATGCGGTCGGCAAGCACTTCAAGGAAGAGCAGATTTATCGCATCGACCATTATCTCGGCAAGGAAACCGTGCAGAACCTGATGGTGCTGCGATTCGGCAACGCGATCTTCGGCCCGCTGTGGCAGGCGCCGTATATCAAGAGCGTGCAGATCACGGTGTCGGAGACGGTGGGCGTCGGCAGCCGCGCGGGCTTCTACGATCACACCGGCGCACTGCGCGACATGGTGCAGAACCACTTGCTGCAACTGCTTTGCATCGTCGCGATGGAACCGCCCGTCTCGCTCGATCCGGACGCCGTGCGCGACGAAAAACTGAAGGTGCTGAAGTCGCTGCGGCCGATGACCGTCGCGGACATCGCCCGCGACACCGTGCGCGGCCAGTACACGGCGGGCGCGGTCGGCGGCGAGGCGGTGAAGGGGTATCTCGAAGAGCAGAACGTGCCCGCCGACAGCCGCGCGGAAACGTTCGTCGCGTTGCGCGCGCATATCAACAACTGGCGCTGGGCCAACGTGCCGTTCTTCCTGCGCACGGGCAAGCGCATGCAGAATCGCCGCTCGGAGATCGTCATCGACTTCGCGGATCTGCCGTTCTCGATCATTCCCGATGGTCCGCGTCACTACGGCAACCGCCTCACGATCACGTTGCAGCCGGAAGAATCGATCCAGCTTCAGATGTTGGCGAAGGAGCCGGGCAGCGGCATGCACATGCAGCCGGTCACGCTCAATCTCGACTTGCAGCAGGCCATGACGCAGCGCCGCGCGGAAGCGTATGAGCGCCTGCTCATCGACGTGATTCGCGGCCGCCTCACGCATTTCATGCGCCGCGACGAACTGGAAGCGGCATGGACGTGGGTCGAGCCGATTCTCAACGGTTGGAAGGAACTCGGCGACCGGCCGCGCGGTTATACGGCGGGAACGTTCGGCCCGGCCGCCTCGAGCGCGTTGATGGCGCGTGAGAATCTCGCCTGGGCGGAAGAAGCCTGATTCACCGCATCGCGGCATGCGGTGTCCGGCGCGCGGTCCATAGCGCGCCGGCCGCCATTACCGCCGACAACACCACGATTCCCGCGAGTATCCCTTCGAGGCGCATCAGCGCGGGCATCGGGTCGGACGACCAATGGTGATCCTGCACGAACACCATGATGAACGCGATGCCGAACTGCCGCCCGACATAGCTCGCGCCTTGCGTTCCGGTTTGCACGTGACAGCCGATCCACACGCCCGCGCACAGCGCGAGCATGCAGGCGAACGGGTTGTCGCCCAATAAGGGCAGCAGCGCGAGGCTCAACGCGCCCGCCAGCAGACAGCCGATGAAACGCTGAATCATGCGCTCGGCGACCGGCTTGCTGGTCGGCTTGCCGAGCGCCGATGCGGGCAGGATCAGCACGGCGACCGCCGTCACCATCGCCTGCGCGAAGCCGGGCAGGTTCCACGCATACGCGAGCGCGGCGAGGATCATCACCGACCACGCGCCTTCCCATGCGAGGCGCCTGCGCATGGCGAGCGCGATCTGGCCGGCGCGCGCGACGTGCATCGCATCGAGCGCCTGCACGGCGCGGGCGGCATCGGAAGGAATGACGGTGACGGTTTGCGCGTTGACGCCATCGACACGATCCACCGTCGATGCCGCCTGAGCGCGCGGCACCGGCGCCGCCCCGCGCAACTTCCGGTAGTGCTGCACGCCTGCATGAAAGAGCGCAGACACGGCCACGCACGCCACCGTTCCGACGACCACTTCGGCGACGCGCAGCAGCGCGAACGACGCCGTCGCGGCCGCGGACACGAGCCGATGCGCCTCGAAGGTCACCATCAGCGCGGTCACGCCGCCGAGCACCCACGCGTAGCCCGCGTCCGAAACCAGCGCGCGATACACCGACATGCCGACGAGCGCGCCGAGCAGCGGCACGAAGAGCCACGGCACGTCGCCGATCAGCGGTCCGGCCACGGCGCCGATCAGCGCGCCCGCGATCGTCCCGACCACGCGATGCACGCCGCGCTGCGCGCACGCCGAGAATTTCGACTGCATCACCGCGAAGCCGCTGATCGCGGCCCACCAGATGTTGCTCAGATGGAATGCATAGGCGAGCGCGACGGCCAGCCCGACGGACAACATCGCTTGCGTGGCGAAGAGCGCGCGCGCGGGCGTCGGCCTGATCGCGATGAGTTCGCGCCCGAGCGCGGCGAAGGCGTCACGGACGATGTGGACGAACGCGCCCACGGCTGCGGCGCTTTCGTCGGAGATGGAATGGGCGCTTCGGGGGGGATCGTCGGTCGGCATCGTGCTCGCGAGTGATCGGGCGTCTGGCTTGAGCGTAGCCCCCCATCGTCCGGATGCAAAGCCGAACCGCGAAAGTGCGGCAAATCCGCTACACGCGCGATGTCAGCAAGCGAAGGCCCGCCGCGCCGAACACGAGCGCGAGACACGCATCGAGGCCGCGCTGGATGCGCTGGTAGAGGCGGCGCGCGGAGGCCATCGAGAAGAGCGCGGCATAGCCGCCGAACACGCATGCGCCGATGCACAGACACCCCGCGACCACGACGAGCATATGTCCCGGCCCTTCCCCCGCCGACGAACCGAGCGCCGCCACCGACATCCACACGAGAATCGCCTTCGGATTCGTGAGATGCAGCAGCGCGCCGCGCGCGTAAAGTTTGCGGCCGCTTTGCCCTTGCGCATCCGCCGGCGAGGTCCGCAGCGGCGGCTTCCACGCCGCGCGCCCCGACTTGAATGCGAGCCACAACAGATACAGCCCGCCGCAGATCTTCACGCCGACGAGAAAGCCCGAGTACGCCGTCAGCGCGGCGGAAAGGCCGAGCGCGGCGAGGATCGCCCAGAAGAACGAGCCGGACATCACGCCCGCCGCGAATGCGAAGGCCGCGCGCCGCCCCGACGTGCTCGCGATGGACATGATCGCGAGATTGCTCGGCCCGGGACTCGCGGTGCCGACGAAATACGCCGAATAAGCGATAAGCAGATTGGCGCTGATCAAGGCGTGGCCGGTCATGGTGATCGTGTCTCCGGTTGGAATAGCGACAGTGTCGTGCAGCGAAGGCGCACGCGTCCATGAACGCTTCGCATTTTCGCGGGCAGGCCAATTCCTTGCGTATATGCACGCCGATGCTATCTTTGAATGCGCACATGCCCCTCTCACAAGGACACATCATGGCGAAAGTACTGGTTCTCTACTATTCGATGTACGGCCACGTCGAAACAATGGCGCAGGCCATTGCAGAAGGCGCGCGCGGCGTCGCGGGCGCGGAAGTCACGCTCAAGCGCGTGCCCGAAACGATTCCCGCCGATCAGGCCGCGAAGATCGGCGTGAAGCTCGATCAGCAGGCGCCCGTCGCCACTGTCGACGAACTCGCGAACTACGACGCGATCATCTTCGGCACGCCTACGCGTTTCGGCAACATGGCGGGCCAGATGCGCACGTTCCTCGACCAGACGGGCGGGCTGTGGGTGAAAGGCGCGCTCGTCGGCAAGATCGGGAGCGTGTTTTCATCGACGGCTTCGCAACACGGCGGCCAGGAAACCACGATCACGTCGTTCCATAACACGTTGCTGCATCATGGAATGGTGATCGTCGGCGTGCCGTATGCGTGCGCCGGGCTCACGAACATGAGCGAGGTTTCGGGCGGCACACCGTACGGCGCGACCACGCTCGCCTCGCCCGACGGCAGCCGCCAGCCTTCGCAAAACGAACTCGATATCGCGCGCTATCAGGGCAAGCACGTCGCCGAACTGGCCAGTAAGCTCGCCGGATAGACGCGTTATCGCGCATAGCGTTCGAGACCTTCGGCGAGCGCGTCGAAGGTCGCGCGGCAGCGTGGGCTCGCGCGCAAGTCTTCGTGCATCGTCACCCATGTTTCGAGCTGGAACGCGAACGCGTTGGGCAACACGCGCACGAGCGCATCGCCGCGCGCGAGCGCGACCTGACACATGCCGATGCCCGCGCCCGCGCGAATCAACGCGAGTTGCGCGAGGTCGCTGTCGGCGCGCAGTGCGAACGCGTCGCGCGTGAAGCCGGGCAGCGCCTTGCTCGCGCCGCGTAAAAACGCGGTGGGCTTGTCGAAGCCGATCACTGTGTGCTCCCACAGCGCCTTCGCGTTGCGCGGCGTGCCGTGCCTGTCGAGATAATCGCGGCGCGCGTGCAGGCCAACTTCGATGCTTCCCACACGGCGCGCCACGAGTTGCGCCTGACTCGGCCGCACCATGCGCACGGCGATATCGGCTTCGCGCTGCAAAAGATCCTGCACGCGGTTGCTCAGCACGAGCTCGACGACGAGCCGCGGATGCCGCTCGCGCAGAGCCGCGATAATCGGCGGCAGCACTTCCACGCCGACGATCTCGCTCGCCGATACCCGCACGACGCCCTGCACGCCCGCGCCGTCGGCATGACCGCTTGCCGCGCGTTCCAGCGATGCGGCCGTGTGCTGCATCGCCTCGGCGTGCGAGCGCAGCGCGAGCGCGACATCGGTCGGTTGCAGGCCGAGTTGCGAACGCGTGAAGAGGCTCACGTTCAATGCATGTTCCAGCGCTTCGACATGACGCCCCGCTGTCGGCTGCGTGATGCCGAGCGCGCGCGCCGCGCCGGAAAGCGAGCCTTCCTGAAGCACCGCGAGAAACGTGCGATACAGTTCCCAGCCGATATTTTCCGCCATACGAATTTGTATATCCGATCTACACAGTTAGGCAATTTTATTGCAACGCGAAAGCGCGGAGAATCGGCTTATCGACATAGCGATCGGAGCACGGCATGGCACACGGAGAATCGGTTCTGGTACTCGGCGCGACGGGCGGCATCGGCGGAGAAGTCGCGCGGCAGTTGCGCGATGCGGGCTGGAAGGTGCGCGGTCTGCGTCGCACGGTGAAGCCGGATGCAGAAGGCATCGAATGGATGCAAGGCGATGCGCTGAATCGCGATGACGTCGCTCGCGCGGCGCGTGGCTGCGCGGTCATCGTGCATGCGGTCAATCCGCCGGGCTACAGACGCTGGGCGGAACTCGTGCTGCCGATGCTCGACAACACCATCGCGGCTGCGAAGCGCGAGCGCGCGACGATCGTCTTGCCGGGCACGATCTACAACTTCGGCCCGGACGCATTTCCCGTGTTGAACGAAGACTCGCCGCAACATCCGCTCACGCGCAAGGGTGCGATTCGCGTCGAGATGGAAGCGCGTCTGAAACGTGCGAGCGACGAAGGCGCGCGCGTGCTGATCGTACGCGCCGGCGATTTCTTCGGACCGAAGGCCGGCAACAACTGGTTCTCGCAAGGTCTCGTGAAGCCGGGGCAGCCGGTCGGCAGGATCAGTTATCCGGGCGCACGAGGCGTCGGGCATGAATGGTCGTATCTGCCCGACGTCGCGCGCACGATGGTCGATCTGCTCGCGCGTCGCGACGTGCTCGAACCGTTCGCGCGCTTTCACATGGCCGGCCATTGGGACGATGACGGCACGCGCTTCATCACGGCGATGCAGCGCGTGATCGAACGCTGCACGGGACGCAAACCGGGCATCGCCGCGTTCCCGTGGTGGCTGCTCACGCTGGCATCGCCATTCAATGCGACGTTTCGCGAAATGCGCGAGATGCGCTATCTATGGCGCACGCCGATCCGCATGGACAACGCGCGCCTCGTCGCGGCGCTCGGCCGCGAGCCGCACACGCCGCTCGAAGACGCGATCGAAGCGACGCTCGCCGGTCTCGGCTGCATCGAGCCTAGCGGCCGTATCGACGCTCAGGCTTCGACGTCGAGCTTCACTTCGTAGAGCGACTTGCCGTTCAGATCGTGCAACGAGACCGTCAGCGCGCGACTCTGCGGATCGATCTTCGCGCGGCCATAGAACTGCTGCAGCGCCGCCGGCGAACGGTTCTGCGGATTGTCCTTCGGCACGCTCACGTAGCGCAGCTCCGGACCGAACGTCATGTCGAGATCGTTCGGTCCGAACGTGCCCGCGTTGATCGGCCCGCCGACGAATTCCCAGAAGGGCTTGAACTCCGTGAACTTCGCGCGCGACGGATCGTAGTGCGTCGCCTGCGCGTAGTGCACATCGGCCGTGATCCACACGACGTTCCTGATGTCTTCCTGCTTGATGAAGCGCAGGATGTCGGCAAGCTCCAGTTCGCGGCCCGACGGCGCGCCGTTGTCCGCATTCGCCCACGCTTCGAACGTGCCCTTGGGTACATCGGGATTCAGATCGGGCACGACGAGCGAGATCGGCATATCGCTCGCGATCACCTTCCACGTCGCGCGCGACGCCTTCAACGATGCCTTCAGCCACGCGGTCTGTTGCGAGCCGAGAAACGCCGAATCCGCATCGAGGCGCGTCTGTCGGTTCGGCGAGTTCGCGCCGCGATACGAACGCTCGTCGAGCATGAACACATCGAGCAGCGGGCCGAACTGAAAGCCGCGATACACCTGTTCCGGATCGAGCTGATTGATGCGATACGGGTTGTATTCGAACATCGCCTGCTTCGCGCGCGCTTCGAGCAGGTTGATCGAGCGCGTCTGATAGCGCTTCTCCGCTTCGCCGATCACCTGTCCGGGATACCAGTTGTTGCGCACTTCGTGATCGTCCCATTGCACGAGGAACGGCACTTCGGCTGCGAAGCGGCGCTTGTTTTTATCGAGCTGGTTATACGCGAAGGCCGCGCGATAGTCGTCGAGCGTCTGCGCGACATGCGACTTGCCTTCGGTCACGATGTTCGTCCACATCGTGCCGTCGGGCAGCTTTACTTCGGATTCGATCACGCTGTCCGCATAGATCTGATCGCCCTGATGGATGAAGAAATCCGGCGCTTCGCGACGCATCGCTTCATAGATGCGATAACCGCCGAAGCGCTCGTTGATGCCCCAGCCCTGCCCCGCTTCATCGCCGGAAAAGACGAAACAGATGGGCTTATTCGCATCGATCGATGCCGTGCGCAGGCGGCCCGTCACCGGCTCGCTGTAGGCCTTGCCATCGACGAGATCGGCGAAGCGCACACGATAGAACACTTCGGCGCCGGGCGGCAGGCCGGTCAGATCGACACGCGCCGTGAAGCCGCTGCTTTCGAGCGCGGCCGGTCCGATACGCCGCTGAGACGTCGTGAAGCGCTCGCTCGTCGAATATTCGACGATCATGCGCGACGGCCGGTCCGCGCGGCTCCAGACGATGCCGCTCGTCGCGGTGACATCGCCGCTCATCACGCCGCCGGGCAGTTGCGGACGCAGCCTGTCTGCGGTGACGACGGCGGGCGCGACGCCTTGCGCGAGCGCATCGGCGAGACCCGCGCCCGTGAGCGCGAGCCCCGTGCCGGAAACGAGACCCTTCAACACGGTGCGTCGGGATGGTTTGATGATGCGATCCGGCATGGCGAGCTTCCTCTCGAACTGAACGATGATGTGCGCTGCGTCGAATCGACGATAGTAAAACGTAACGGTGTCGCTTTTGTTTCAACGGGCGCTCCATTGCCCGCCGCATCCGATGCGATCAGCACGCGCCGGTTGCTATAGCGGCTCACCGCATCGGACACGCGCTCTTCCCAGAAGCGCCAGTGCGTGGCCTGCGTGCGGCCTATCACGATGAGATCCGCATCGAACTCGCGCGCCGCCTGCGCGATCACGCGCGCGAGCGTCGTGCCGCCCGGCAGGTCCATCGTCACGCATACGCCGTTGATGCTCGATGCGCGTATCGCCTGTATCGTGCGCTTCTCGACTTCGCGCGCGAGTTCGTCGATATACGCGAGCGCCGCGCCGAAGTCGTGCTGCGCCGACGATATCGCCCAGAACGGCGCGCGGTCCACGACGTGAAGCGCGGTGAGTCGCGCGTTGGATTCGCGGGCCCGCGCGATGCCGAGCGAGAGCGCCGCATGGCTGCAATCCGGTCCCACGGCCACGAGAATGTGCTGCTGCATGATGTCGTCTCCGGTCTATGATCCGCGCGATTCAGTGCATGCGCCATGCGCGCTTCACGGCGTCGATCACGGCGGCTTCGCTGTACGTCATGACGCCGTCGGCGACCACGGCCGATTCGCAGAGCGTGAGCACGTCGCGTCTCACGCGTTCGTCGGATACGTCTTGCGCGAGCTGCTGCACGACATGCGGATCGACTCGACAGATGTCGTCCCAGGTGAGATACGAACATCGCGTGAGATCCTCGCAGACCTCGCGCACGACTTCATGCAGCTCGCCCGCATGCAGCCCGAGCCGCGCATAGAAGCCGCGCCGTTCGAGCTCTTCGATTTCCGCACTGCCGATATGCCCGTCCGCGATCAGCGACATCACGACGATGCGCGCGGCCGCGCGGGGACTGTCCGATGGATAGTGGCGCATGGCATTTCTCCTCGATGAAAACGTCGTCAACGAAAGGCAGTGCGATGGATTCGATCAGGACCGCGCCGCCCGAATGCCTTGCATCGTAGGCGTGGACAATGAGCATCGAATGAGCGCGCCGTGTCTGTGCGGGCCGAACAAGCGCGCCGAAAAACGTTGGGCCATGCACGACAGTTCGCTTTTTTCGCGGCTTCCACGATGCGCTTCGTGCGCCTTGCCACATAAGGCTCGCGCGCGTTTCGTGCATCGACTGGCACAGCCGATGCATAAGGCGTCCCGTCGCGTCATGACTGCCTGCCACTGTTTGACGCGACCGGGCCGGCGCCTCGTGCGCCGGCCCGTTTCTTCCGGCGCCGCGACGAAGGTTCCGGCGGCACACGCAGGCGCCAAGGAGATCACCATGAACAACTTCGACGACGCCTTCCGGGCGCTGATCGGCAGCGAAGGCGGTTACTCATTCAACCCGGCTGACCCGGGCGGCGAAACGATGTGGGGCGTGACGGCGCGTGTCGCGCGCGGCTATGGCTATGCAGGCGCGATGAAGGATTTGCCGCTCGATCTCGCGAAGCGCATCGCCAAGCAGAAGTACTGGGACCCGCTGCATCTCGACGAATTCGATCCGCGCGTCGCCTTCCAGATTTTCGACGCGAACTACAACGGTGGCCTCGTCGTGCTGTGGATGCAGAAGGCATCGGGCGCGAAGGAAGACGGCAAGTTCGGCCCCGATACCGTCGATGCCGTGAAGGCCGCCGATCCGATGCGCTTCGTTCTGCGCTTCATTGCTTATCGATTGCGTTATCTGAAGGGCTTGCATGCATGGCCGACGTTCAGCCGCGGCTGGACCGATCGCATGGCGACGAATCTTCTTTTGGGAGCAGCATGATGGACTGGTCGAAAGTGGCGGCAACCATCGGTGCGAAGGCACCGCTTCTGGCGGGTCTTATCGGCGGGCCGGTCGGGCTCGGCGTGACGACTGCGGCGGCGATTATTTCACATGCGCTTGGCACTCCGAACGATCCCAATGTCGTCGAAACCGCGCTCAACGATCCCGCTGCGCTCGACAAGATCGCGCAGGCCGAAAGCGCGAACTCGCTGCAATTGCAGCAACTGGTGGTGGCGGCGGCGCAGGCGCGCCTGTCGTTCGAAGCGGACATGGCGCGCATCGCGGCGGGCGATCGCGCCGATGCTCGCGCAATGAGCATCGCGAATAAGGACTGGGTGCCGAAGTTCCTCGCGATGGCCGTGACCGGCGGCTTCTTCGGGATTCTGCTGCTGATGGCGTTGCGTGCGTTGCCCGAGGCGAATCGCGATCTCGTGAACGTCGTGGTCGGCGCGCTCGGGACCGCGTGGATCAGCATCATCGGGTATTACTTCGGGACGTCTGCTGGCTCGATGCGCAAGACCGAACTGCTCGCGCAACCCAGCGTGCCGATCACGCCCGAGACCGCCGTAACGTTGCGCGATCCGGCGCCCGCAGCGTCATCGCGCGATCAAAGCGGCGCGCACGCCGACTCTGCATCGCCTGCGTTCATGCCGGGCGGGCAAGGGCCGATCTTCACGGGCGCGTCCTGAGCGTCATCGCATCAGAGTCCGGTGCGCGGATCGTACGGACGCGCCGGATGATGCGCGATGTTCTCGAACTGCGGGCGCATCGCATCGCTGAAGGTCTTCTTCTGCTGATCGGTGAGGCCGCTGTAGAACTTGAGCCACGCTTTCGCGGACTGATCGGCGAGCGGCGCGTCCTGTTGCGCGGCTTTATCGTGTACCGCGTGCAAGGCGGAGAGATCGAGGATCGGCTGCTGGAGCATCGTCTGCATGCGCGCCTGCATCTGATCCGCGTTCATGCGTTCGCTGGCGTGGCTCTGCTGCATCGCCTGCAAAGCGGTTTGCCACTGCACTTCCTGATCGGGCTTGAGATTCAACTGGTCGTGCAAGGTGCGCATGTTGACCGGCTGTACGTGGATGGCGATATCGTTATCCATCGGCAAGGCCTGCGCATAGACCGGCGCGGCGCCGACCCCGAGCGATAGCGCGGTAACGACGGTCAATGCCGAAAGCTTGAGAAGCAGGCCGCCGCGTTGTGCCTTGCGTGCGTTCGCGGATGCGTTGAGCTGGGTCATGTCGATTCCCCTTTCCGTGTGTCGATGTCTGGTGGAGGCTGCGTGCGTTTCGTCGCTGCAACCATCGAAAGGAGTCTAGGGAGGGGGAATTAGGTGAGAGTGAGGCCGAACGTCTTAGGTCACGCGCTCCCGAAAACCTTCACCTTTGAGTCATCGATGATTCAGAAAACCCCTTGAAACAAGGGCTGAAAACGCCGTAAAACGCACAATCCCGAAAACCCTCACCTTTACGCGATCCACACGCGCTCAAATCACGTTCAACATCGACAACGCCGTCTCCTGCAACGGATGCAACACGCGAGCGAGCGCCGCCTCGGACGTTTCCTTCCCAATCGGCATGTTCGCCGACAACGCCGCCACCACTTCGCCATGCCGGTTCTTCATCGGCACCGCCACACCGCGCACGCCCATCTGCAATTGCTGCTCGATCGCGACGTAGCCGTCCACGCGCGCCTGCCGGATCTTCTCGTAGAGCTTTTCCTTATTCGTGATCGTGAGCGGCGTGAACGGCTTGAACTCGGTCGCGTCGAGCCAGCCGCGCACCGATGTCTCGTCCATGTACGCAAGCATCGCGATGCCGCCCGACATCAGCGCGGCCGGCACGCGCGCGCCGAGCACGAAGCCCGTCGTCATCACGCGTGTCGAGCCGTTGCGCGCGATGATCACGAGGTCCCAGTCATCGAGCACGCTCACATACACCGATTCATGAATCAGCGCGCTCAACTGCTGCAAATAAGGCTGCACGATGCGCGGCAGCCGCGCCGATTCGAAATACGACCAGCCCATGCGCAGCACGCGCGGCGTGAGATTGAAGAGCTTGCCGTCGGTCTGCACGTAGCCGAGATGCGCGAGCGTCAGCAGATAGCGCCGCGCGGCCGTGCGCGTGAGGCCGGTGCGCGCCGCAGCCTGCGTCGGCGTCATGCGCGCGTGCTGATCGTCGAAGGCTTCGAGGATCGCCAGGCCCTTTTCCAGACCGGCAATCCAGTCGCGCTTGTCGAGTTCCGGTTTAGTCATGCTTCCATGTCTGTTTAGTTATGGATCAGGCGTTGTTTCGGCGCTCCATTAAAGCCAATGGCTAGTGCTAACCCCCAAAGTGATCGATTATCGGACACACGCGTGCGATAATCGCGCAAAATTTATCATAAAACGTTGATCGAAAGGGATTGCGCTTTTATTCTCCAATCACTTTCAGAGCAAGCGTATTGCGGCAAACCAAAACGCACCGCTGCTCGGCCAGATTCCAGGCTCAACTCCATAAACCCATTGTTCGGAGACATCTCTATGGCTAGCCCTAAGGAAGACGCGCACAGCGGCCGCCAGGCGAAAAAAGCGACCGCGAGCGGCTGGATCGGCTCGGCGCTGGAGTATTACGACTTCTTCATTTACGCCCAGGCCGCCGCACTCATTTTCCCGCAGTTGTTCTTCCCGTCGGGCAATCCGAAGGTCGCGATCATCGCGTCGCTCGCGACGTACGGTGTGGGCTACGTGGCACGTCCGATCGGCGCATTCGTGCTCGGCCATCTGGGCGATACGCACGGCCGCAAAAACGTGCTGCTCATCTGCATGTTCCTCATGGGTTTCTCGACGATGGCCGTCGGCCTGCTGCCGACGTATCACAGCGTCGGCATGCTCGCACCGGCCTTGCTCGTCGTGCTGCGTCTGGTGCAGGGCTTCGCCGTGGCCGGTGAAATCTCCGGCGCCAGCTCGATGATTCTGGAGCACGCACCGTTCGGACGTCGCGGCTACTACGCGAGCTTCACGCTGCAAGGCGTGCAGGCCGGCCAGATTCTCGCCGCCGCCGTGTTCCTGCCGCTCGCCACGTTCATGCCGGAAGACATGTTCAACTCGTGGGGCTGGCGTGTGCCGTTCCTGCTGTCGGCGTTCGTGCTGGTCGCGGGCTATATCATCCGGAAGGAAGTGCATGAAACGCCGGCGTTCACGTCCGAGGAATCGCACGGCGATCTGCCGAAGTCGCCGATCAAGGAAGCGTTCGCCAACAGCACGCCCGACATGATCCGCGTCGTCTGCATGGCGCTGATGAACGTGATTCCCGTCGTCGCGACGATCTTCGGTGCGGCGTATGCGGTGCAGTCGTCGTATGGCATCGGCTTTCACAAGAGCGTGTATCTGTGGATTCCGGTGGTCGGCAATATCGTCGCGGTGCTGGTGATTCCGTTCGTCGGCAATCTGTCCGACAAGATCGGCCGCCGTCCGATGATGATCGGCGGATCGCTGATCTCGGGTGTGCTGGCGTTCGCGTATCTCTATGCGATCAGCATCCACAGCGTGCCACTCGCGTTCCTGATGTCGCTCTTGATGTGGGGCGTCGTGTATCAGGGCTATAACGCAATCTTCCCGAGCTTCTACCCGGAACTGTTCCCGACCCGCTCGCGTGTTTCGGCGATGGCGATCGCACAGAACATCGGCACGACGATCACCGCGCTGCTGCCCGCGCTCTTCGCAGCGGTTGCGCCTCCGGGATCGAACAACATCCCGCTGACGGTCGGCGCCATTGCTTTCGGCGTGACGATCATCGCGGCGATCGCGGCCTACACGGCGCGTGAGACGTATCGCATCCGTCTGAACGATCTCGGCAAGAAGGACGCCGTGCCGATGAGCGAGCAGGAATACGAGCGCCTGCGCGCCGACTCGATCTCCGTGGACAAGGTGGCCAAGGCGCGCCACGCATAAAGTTGACCGTGTTGGAGTGATTTTCTCGGGCCCTTCGGGGCCCGTTTTTTTTGCCGCGCGCATCGCGATAACATGAATGCCTTCTCGCTCATGACGCGGAGGCATGAATGGCCGGCTTCAACGAACGCATTCTCAACGGCATCAGCGTGTTCGCGGCGATCGTCGATGCCGGCACGTTCGCCGCCGCAGGCGACCGGCTCGGCATGTCGCAGCCCGGCGTGAGCCGTGCGATCGCGCGTCTCGAAGCGCGCCTGAAGATTCGTCTCTTCGATCGCACGACGCGCAGCGTCTCGCTCACCGACGATGGCCGGCGTTTCTTCGAACATGTGATGCCGCATCTCGCGGGTCTGGAGGAAGCGGCGGCGAGCGCATCGGAAGGCGCGACGGCCGTGCGCGGACGCCTGCGCGTGAACGTCGATCCGATCTTCTCGCGGCTCCTGCTCGGCCCGAAGCTCGATGCGTTCCTGAACGCCCATCCCGATCTGCAACTCGAACTCATCACGAGCGATCGGCTCGGCGACATGATCGCGGATGGCTTCGATCTCGCCGTGCGCTTCGGCGCGCCGCGCGATTCGAGTCTCGTCGCGCGCAAGCTGCTCGATACGCCGGTGCGCACGGTCGCCGCGCCTTCGTATATCGAGCGGCACGGCAAGCCCGCGACACCGCAAGCGCTCGCCGATGACGCGCACACGTGCATCGAGTTCCGCGATCCCGAGACGGCGCGGCCGTTTGCGTGGGAGTTTCATCGCAAGAAGAAGCGCGTCGTCGTGGAGACGCGCGGCCGTCTCACGCTCAACGATCCCGGCACGATGATGAGCACGATCCTCTCGGGCTACGGCATCGCGCAGATTCTTCTGCTCGGCCATGAACATCTGCTCGCCGATGGCCAGCTCGTCGATCTCTTTCCCGACTGGCCCGACGAGCGCTTCCCGCTCTACGCGTTTTATCCGTCGCGGCATCATCCGCCGGCGAAGACGCGCGCGTTTCTCGATCTCGTCGTCGCGTTGACGGGAACGAACTAACGCAGCGCTTTCTCGAACCAGTGATCGGCGTAAGCCTCGTCGCTGAACGGCGCGACTTCGACATATCCTGATCGCCGATATAAGCCGATCGCTTCCGCAAGCGTCTTGTTCGTCTCGAGACGCACGACCTTCACGCCGCTCTCCCGCGCGTGCCTTTCGGCCTCTTCGAGCAACCGGCGTCCCACGCCGAGCCCGCGCGCGTCGGCGCTCACCCACATTCGCTTCAGCTCGGCCGGCGACGCGCCATGAAACTTGAGCGCGACGCACCCGATGGCCGCGCCACGCAGCCGCGCCACGATCAGCGCGCCCTTCGGTGCGATGAGTTCGCTTGCATCGGCGGACAGGCTCATGGCCGGATCAAAGCCTGAATCGAACCGCGCGTTCAGCTCTACGAAGTATTGACCGATGCACCATTGTGCGTCGGCGCTCGTGGGATCTTCTATCGCGAAACGGATCAGCGATGGTTGCAGCAGGCGCTCGACTTCGGCCATCGCCGCGATCAGCCGCTGACGCTGCGCTTCGTTCAACGCCGCGAGCATGCCGCTCGCGACTTCATCCGAAAGCCGTTCGAGTTCGTCGCGTTCGGCGCGGCCCGCATCGGTCAGACGGGCGCGGCGCACGCGGCGATCGTCCGGACTCGGCGCGACCGCCACGAGCCCTTGCCGCTCCAGCGCAGCGAGCGTGCGGCTCAGATAGCCCGAGTCGAGACCGAGACGTTCGCGCAGCACGCGAAGATCGACGCTGTGCGCGCCGATTTCCCAAAGCAGCCGCGACTCGCCCATAGGACGGCCGCGCCCGAGAAAATGATCGTTGAGCGCGCCGATGCCTTCGGCAACGGTCCGATTGAAGCTGCGAATCTGGTTGATATCGGTCGGGGTCATCTCTCTGACTCTAGTCAGAGAATCTACCGAAGTCAATCACTGTGCCTGCGTCACGGCATCCACGCGGCTCTTTTCCCGGCGCCACGTAGCAGGCGGCTTGCCGACGAGACGCTTGAACGCGCGAATGAACGCGGCTTCCGATGCATAGCCGACGTCCTGCGCGACGGATGCGATCGTCGCGTTCGTATTGCGCAGCAGTCCGGCCGCGACTTGCATGCGCCAGTTGACGAGATACTGCATCGGCGGCAAACCGACGATATCGACGAAACGCTCGTGCAACGCCGAACGCGAGAGGCCCACGCGGTCGCCCAACTCTTCGACGGTCCATTCGTGCGCGGGCTCATCGTGCATGACGGCGAGCGCGCGTCCGACGAAGCGATCGCGCAAGCCCGCGAGCCAGCCGCGGCTTTCATCGGGCAGCACGTCGACATAGCGACGCACCGCATCGACGAACATCATTTCGCTCATGCGCTCGAGCATCGCCTCGCCGCCCGGCCGCTTGTGACGCGACTCGACCACCGCCTGCTGCATGAAGTGATTAATCCACCCGTGCGTGCCCGACTCCTGCAAATGCAACAGGCGCGGCAACGTCGCGATCAGCGGATTGAACGGACGCAGATCGCAGCCTAAAAAGCCGCATACGAGCATTGTTTCGTAGGTATCGTCGGGACAGGGATTGTTGCGCGCTTCGACCGCGTCGTAGGTCAGCGTGAAGGGCAACTGATCGATCTTCGCCGACCACGCGCTGAAGTCGATCTCCGCGCGTATGCCGGGCGCGCTCGAAATCACGTGGGCATCGCCGTGCGGAAACACGATGATGTCGCCGCTCGCGAGCCGCACCGGCGCCTCGCCGACGATCGCGCCCCAGCAGTTTCCGCGCGTCACGACGTGATACTCCATCACGTGCTCGCATTCCGGCATGACGATGCTCGCGATATCGCGCGCGGGCGGCGCTTCGGCGGCCCAGCTTCGATTGCCGCTCACGTGAAAGAACAGCGCGCCGCGCAGACGCACCGTGCGCAAAACATCGGACAGGATGTCGTGGCTCATGTCGGCTCCCGCAGATCGAAAGCAACGCCGCGACGCAGCGCGACACGGAAGCGGACGAACGGACAATTCGCGGCGACTCGCGGGCAGGCGTCGAAGCGATGGTAACGGGATACTGCACATGCCCGCTATCAGGGCGATGCTCGACCCATCATCCGTCATCTGGAGAGGTAACCATGCATGCGTTGAATACATCCGCGGTCTGCGACGAGCCGGCCAAGGCGCAACCCGACTTCGCCGCGATCAAGGCCCGGCAGCAGGCCACGTGGGCCAGCGGAGACTTCGCGGTGATCGGCACGACGTTGCAGATCGTGGGCGAAATGCTGGCCGAAGCGGTCGATGTGCGCGCCGGCGAGCGCGTGCTCGATATCGCCGCCGGCAACGGCAATGCGACGCTCGCCGCCGCGCGCCGCTTCGCACACGTGACATCGACCGACTATGTTCCCGCGTTGCTGGAAAAGGGCCGTGCGCGCGCACAAGCCGAAGGGCTCGCGGTCGAATTCGAGGTCGCCGATGCGGAGAACCTGCCCTTCGATGACGCCCGCTTCGACGTCGTGCTATCCACGTTCGGCGCGATGTTTACGCCGGATCACACGCGTCCCGCGAGCGAGATGCTGCGCGTGACGAGAAGCGGCGGGCGCATTGGCATGGCGAACTGGACGCCCGAAGGTTTCATCGGCCAGTTGTTCAAGATCATCGGCGCTTACGTGCCGCCGCCCGCGGGGCTGCAATCGCCCGCGCTGTGGGGCACCGAACCGCATCTCGTCGCGCTCTTCGGCGCGCAGGCCGCCGACATTCGTTGCGTGCGCAAGCACTTCAACATGCGCTATGAATCGGCCGCGCACTGGATACAGGTGTTCCGCGATTTCTATGGACCCGTGCATCGCGCGTTCGCGGCGCTCGATGCCGCGAAGCAGGCGGATCTCGAGCGCGATATCGGCGGCCTGCTCGATCGATGCAATACGGCGGGGCCCTCCTCGCTCGTGGTGCCGAGCGAGTACATGGAAGTCATGATCGTCAGGCGCTGATCGTGTTCAGAGCGCGACGGGCTTCGCGCTGCGCGCGCTCTCGATGATCGCCGCAAGCGTCGCGGCGTTATCGAGGCTCACTTGCGCGTAGTACTCGATAGCGGCGGCATCGCGCGTCTCGACCATGCGCGCGAAGCTTTCCGCCGCGAAGAAGAAACCGCTGCCCGCGTCGGATGCGACCAGCTCGAAGGGCACCGAATTCGGAATGCCGCGGCGCACGCGCATCTGGCTCGGCAGATAGCCGTATTGATCGCCCGCCGTCTGCGCGCTTGTGTGATTGAGATACTCGGTGTCGATGGTGCCCTGCGTGCCGATGATCGTCGCGTAACGATGATTCGCCGCGTCCATCGAACACGAGACTTGCGCGCGGCGGCCGTCGGCGTAGATGAGCGTCGCCATGAGACTGATGTCGACGGCGCTGTCCGCCCACGTCGCCACCGCATTGACGCGTTGCGGTGCGCTTCCCATCACGAGACGAATGAGGCTCAACGGATAGCTGCCCGCGTCGAGCAGCGCGCCGCCGCCGAGCTCGGGCTTCATGCGGATGTTCGCACCGGGATTGCCGACCGTGAAGCCGAAGCACGCCTGAATCGCGCGCACATCGCCGATCGCGCCTTCGCCGATCAGCGACATCATCGCGGCGGTCTGCGGCTGGAAGTAGTACGGGAACGCTTCGAGCAGCATCACGCCGTTGCGGTCGGCGGCTTCGAACATGCGCGCGGCTTCATCGCGATCGAGCGCGAGCGGCTTTTCGCAGAGGATGTGCTTGCCGTGGTCCGCGGCCTTGATCGCCCATTCGGCGTGCAGGCTGTTCGGCAGCGGAATATAGACGGCGTCGATGTCCGGGCTTGCGAGCAGTGCGTCATAGCTGCCGAACGACGTTTCGATGCCGTTCGCTTCCGCGAAGGCTTTCGCGTTCTCTTCGTTGCGGCTCGCGACGGCGACGACGCGCACGCGCTCGCTCGGCCTCACGTCACGCGTGAATTGTCTGGCGATGTTCGCGCCGCCGAGAATGCCGAGGCGCAGGACGGATGAAGCTTGAGTGGAAGACAAGGCGGGCTCCTTGAATTTGTACCAAATGGTTCATCCCGCAACGGTATCACATCCGCGCGCGCTTCAGGGCATGCACGTGTCGGGACGAACTTTCGTGCCGCGCTGGTCCACCGGCACATGGCAATTGTCGACCCGCTGTTCATCGCTGGCTTTATCGCCGAGCCGTTCCTTCAAGGTCTCCGGTTCAGATGCCGCAGACGAAGCCGCGGCGGGCGCTTCTGTTGCGCAGACTACGCACGTCCACGCGAGACATGCGCATAGCAAAACGAGCTGCTTCATGACAGGCGCACCATGAAATGAAAGACTGAAAGAGCAAGCTTCGCCGCGCTGATCACGCGCGACGCCCCGCTTCTTGCGTTTTCATTCAGGCGTGCATTCCGCCGACGATATCCTTCGCGCGCGTCGTCGACGTTACGGCGCGCAAGCCGCGTACCGCGACGATGAGCCCGCTCGCGTCATCGCGATTTTTGATTTCGAGCGTCGCGTGATGCCGCTGCGCGACGCGCAGCGCGATGGCGAGTCCGAGTCCGCTGCCGTGCCCGGATGTGCCGACACATCGATAAAAGCGGTCGCATACGCGTTCGATTTCGCTCTCGGGAATGCCCGGTCCGGAGTCGAGCACGGTCAGCGCAATGCCTTCCGGTTCGCGCCGCAAGGTCACGTCGACGCGGCCGCCGTGCGGCGTATGACGGATCGCGTTGTCGAGCAGATTGTTCACGAGCACGGCGAGCGCGTGCGAGTCGCCCATGACGGTGAACGCATCGTGATCGTCCTGCGCCTGTTCGAGTTCGAGGCCGAGATCGATCGATCGTGCTTCGGCCAGCAAGGAGAAATCGCCGACGCGAATCTCGCACAGCGTGCGCAGGCTCATCGGCAAGATGGCGATTTCGCGCGCGGCATCTTCACGCGCCATGCTGAGCAGCTGCTGCGCGAGATGGATCAGGCGATTCAACCGGCCATCGATTTTCGCGAGCGTCGCGGCATCGACCTGAAGCGAACCATCGCCGATCGCACCTTGCATCTGCAGCTTGAGCGCCGTGAGCGGCGTGCGCAGCTCATGCGCGGCATCCGCGACGAACGTGCGCTGCGCCTGCGATGCTTCGGAGAGACGCGCGAGCAGACCGTTCAATGCATCGACGAGCGGGCGCAGTTCGTCGGGCATCGGCTTGTCGAAGACAATCGGTTCGAGCGATTCGGGCGAGCGCGCGATGAGCGATTGCGACAGCCATCGCACCGGCGAAAGCCCGCGCGCGACCACCACGAGCACGATCACGACGATCACCGGAATCAGCAATGCGAGCGGCCAGATCGTGCGCAGCGCGAGCGACATGGCGAGATCGTCGCGAATGAAATAAGGCTGCGCGACCTGCACGAAGCGATCCGGCTGCGCGACGCCGAACGCGCGCCAGCGATAGCCTTCGCGGTCCGCCGATTCGAAACCCTCGCCGAAGCGCGGCAGCGCGGGTTCGTGCGGCGAGTGATAGATGAGCCGGCCGCTCATATCCCAGATGTCGATGACGAGCCTATCGTCAGCGATGCCGTGCAGTTCCGGATTGCGTCCCTGCGCGACATCGTCGGCGGAGATGTTATGCGGCAGCGAGAGCGCGACTGTGCGCAGTTCGTAATCGAAGAGCTCGCCCGCTTCGAGGCGCGCCGCGTTGAATATGCCGATGCCCGCGAAAAGGCATGCGAGGCCGAGGCCGCAGATGAGCCATCCGAGCAGCCATCGGCGTATGGATGTCATCCGATCCTCTTCAGTCGATACCCCACGCCGCGCACCGTCACGATCTCTTCGGCGCCGATCTTGCGACGCAGGCTGTGCACGTGGACTTCGATCGCGTTGCTGCCGACTTCCTCGCCCCAGCCGTACAGCTTCTCTTCGAGCTCCGAGCGGCGAAATACGCGCGACGGCTCTTCGATCAGCGCCTGCAGCAGCGCGAATTCGCGCGGCACGAGATTGAGCGCGACGCCGCCCTTGGTCGCTTCGTGCGCGGCCGGATCGAGCGAGAGTTCGCCATGCGAATACACCGGATGCTTGTGGCCCGTGCGGCGTCTGAGCAGCGCGCGCACGCGGGCAGCGAGTTCGTCGAGATCGAAGGGCTTCATCAGGTAATCGTCCGCGCCGGCATCGAGCCCGCGGATACGATCGTCGACGGCATCGCGCGCAGTCAGGATGATCACGGGCGCGTCTCCGCCGTCCTTGCGATACGTGGCGAGCACGTCGAGGCCGTCGCGCTTGGGAAGGTTGAGGTCCAGCAGCACGAGGTCATATACGCCGTTGCCGAGCGAAAGCTCCGCGGCGCGGCCATCCTGCGCCCAGTCGACGGTGTAACCGGCGCGGCGCAACGCGGCGAGCACGGTCTCCGCGATCATCTCGTCGTCCTCCACCAATAACAGGCGCATGCACTTTCTCCAGGCTCGAACGGGTCGCCGCCGATTGTCCGGCTTGCATGCTTAAGCGCCACTTAAGCTTTGCGCGCGATCGCACATTATGTCCCCGTTATCGGCTATTCGCGCCAGGTGCTTAAGCATCGCATAAGCATCGTTCGCGCACTATACGTCGAACGTGCCGATTGGCGGCCGTTCGGCCCCGGAGATGCCGATGCGAGCGTCCACACTCGTTTCTCTGCGTACGAACGCGGTGCTGATCGCATTGTGCGTGGCCGCGTCGGATGCAGCGTGGTTCACGGTCTGCGGATGCGCGGGTCACATTCATGCGATCGAAAGCATCACGGTGCGGCTCGCGACGCTCGCGAGCGCGGCGGGCATCGTGCTGATCGTGCGGCGTATCGCGAAGCTCGAATTCGATGCGGCCAGAGCGGCAAGCCGCATCGCCTGGACCGCGGACAGGCTCGTCATCGACGGGACTAGTCCAGGCGACTGGCTCGTGCAACTTCATGTGGAACTTCATCCGGCCGGCTCACGGCTGAACGCCGCGCATGCGTGTCCCCACGCAGCGGCGTCCTGCAGAGTGCCACGCGGTCGGGCGTGACCTCGGAATCGCGTCCGATCTCATTCACCCGGCCTCAGAGCCGGGTTTTTTTTGTCCGCTGCATTCACTTAGCGCGTCGATACACATTCATTTCATGTGTCTTTCAATGTGCATTCGTTCGCTTACCTAAGCATCTCTTAAGGTTTGCCGATGCAGTCTTCGAGTTCCCGGCTCGCTGGGCAACTGTGGGGATCATCATGCCGTCGTTCCTTTGCTACATGCACCCGAACCGATCATGACGCCGCATCCGGTTCCGTTGCTCTTATGGATCGTGATCGCGCTGTGCTGCGCGGCGACCTGCCACGCGACGCTCGCGGCGTTCATCTTTCCCGGGCTGCGCGGCACGGCCGGCGCGCGGCGCCGTGGCGACGCGCCCGCTCCGGTCAGCGTGCTGAAGCCGCTGTGCGGCATCGAGCCGCGCCTTTACTCGAATCTCGAGACCTTCTGCACGCAGACGCATCCGTCGTATCAATTGTTGTTCGGCGTGGCGAGCGCGTCGGACCCTGCCGCGGGCGTCGTCGAGCGGCTCGCGCGCGCTTTTCCGCAACGCGATATCGAACTCCTGATCGGCGGCAGCGCGCACGGCAGCAATCGCAAGGTCGCCAATCTCATCAATCTCGCCGCGCGCGCGAAGCATGATCTCATCGTAATCGCGGACAGCGATATCGCCGTCGAGCCGGACTATCTCGTGCGCGTGACCGGGCCGCTCGCGGATGCGGACGTAGGCATCGTCACGTGCCTGTATCGCGCGCGGCGCGTGGGCGGCTTCTGGTCGCGCATCGGTGCGCTGTTCATCGACGAATGGTTCGCGCCTTCCGTGCATGTGGCGAATGTGCTCGGCCAGCGACGTTTCGGCTTCGGCGCGACGCTCGCGCTCAGACGCGATACGCTCGTGAACGCCGGCGGCTTCGAAGCCGTGCGGGACTGTCTCGCCGACGATTACTGGCTCGCCGAGCACGTGCGCGCGCTGGGTTTGCGCACCGTGCTGTCCGATGTCGTCGTCGCAACGGATGTGATCGAGCGCGATCTCGCCTCGCTCTGGAACCGCGAAACGCGCTGGCTGCGCACGATCCGCTCGGTCAATCCGCTCGGCTTCGCGGGCCTGTGCCTCACGTTCACCACGCCGTGGCTCCTGACGAGCGCGCTGCTCGGACTCGGCTTCGAACACGGAGCCGACGTGACGAGAGGCATCGCGGACACCATCGTCGATCTGAGCACGTCGCTCGGCCTCTCCGCGCGGCTTCTGCTGCACAAGCGAAGCGCGCGCTCGTGGCGCGCATTCTGGCGCGATCTGCCGCTCATTCCGCTGCGCGATATGCTGATGTGGCTGCAATGGCTCGCCGCATCGTTCGGATCGAGCGTCGTGTGGCGCGGCGTGCGCATTCCGCTCGACGACGCCCACGAGCATTACGATGCCAATGCCTCCGACAGTCAATGACGCACTCACCGGGTCTCGCAGCATGAATCCAGCGTTTGCACGTACACAAAGCCTGATGCCGTGCGCGGTCTGATCGTCACCGCCGATGACTTCGGCCTGCACGAACGCGTGAACGATGCGGTCGCGCGCGCGCATCGCGAGGGCGTGCTCACGTGCGCGAGTCTGATGGCCGGGGCACGCGCCGCGCACCACGCCGTGAAGATCGCGCGCGAGTTGCCGGCGTTGCGCATCGGTCTGCATCTCGTGCTGACCGATGGCGTCGCCTCGCTGCCGCATGGGTCGATCCCCGATCTCGTCGATGCGCGCGGCAACTTCGAAAGCTCGATGTTCGAGAACGGCGTGCGCTTCTACTTTCTGCCGGGCGTGCGGCGGCAACTCGCGCGCGAAATCCACGCGCAGTTCGAGGCATTCGCGGCGACCGGCCTCGAACTCGATCATGTCAACGTGCACAAGCATTTTCATTTGCATCCGACCGTGCTCGAACTGATCCTCGAAATCGGCGCGCAGTTCGGCATGCGTGCGATGCGTCTGCCGCGCGAGAGGCACGGCTCGCTCTTTCTCGCGCCGTGGATCGCGCGGGTGAAGAAGCGGCTCGATGATGCGGGCATCGTTCATAACGACTGGGTCGCGGGTATCGCGCAGACGGGCCGCATGGACGAGGCCGCGTTGCTCGCGCTGCTTGCGAAAGCGCCCGATGGCGTGCTCGAAATCTACAGCCATCCGGCGACGGCAGGCGGACCGTTGACGCCCTCGATGCGCAACTATCGTCACGAAGACGAACTCGTTGCGTTGTGTTCGCCGCGCGTGGCGCGCGCCATCGAAGCGACCGGCGCGATGCACGGCGGTTTCGCCGACGTGTTCGGCGCGCAGGAAGCGGAGCGCACGAACGCCCTCGCTCGGGAACGCGCCTAAAGGTGAGAACTTTCGGGAGCGCGATTTTTCGCTTGCGAAAGTTGCAATCCGCAACTAAATTGAACGGATCTGGTTGCGCTTCGCAACCGATGGAGAGGACATGGACTTCATCGACACACCCGTTCAATCCCGCGACAAAACCATCCTCGAACTGCGCGAGTTTTCGCGCAAACTCGTGCGCGAACTCGGCTTCATGCGCAACACGCTAGCCGACAGCGGCCTCGCGCCGTCGGCGGTGCACGCGATCATCGAGATCGGCGCGACGCCCGGCATACAGGCCCGCGATATCGCGCAGATTCTTCGGCTCGACAAGTCGAACGCGAGCCGGCAGCTCGCGCGGCTCGAAGCGGCGGGGCTCATCACGCGGCAGACATCGAGCGAAGATGCGCGCTCTTCCGAGCTGTATCTCACGACGGCGGGACAGAAGCTGCGCAGAAAGATCGACAAGTTCGCGACCGATCAGGTTTCCGACGCGCTGCGCCGCATGGTGCCCGAAGATCAGCAGACGCTCGTGCGCTCGCTCGCGCTCTATGCCGATGCCCTCGCGCACGGTCACGAGCACAAAACGCCGCACGCCGCGCATACGGAGAGCGCGCGCATCGTCGAGGGATATCGGCCGGGCTGCATCGGCGATGTGGCGAGTCTGCACGCGCGTTTCTATGCGCATCATGCGGGCTTCGGCGTGTTCTTTGAACGCAAGGTCGCGACCGAAATGGCCGCGTTCGCCGAAAGCCTGCCCGCCGAGGGCCGGGCGTTATGGCTCGTGATGGAAGGCGAGCGCACGCTCGGGTCGCTCGCGATCGACGGCGATCTCGCGACGCGTGTGGCGCATCTGCGCTGGTTCATCATCGACGATGCATTGCGTGGCAGCGGCATGGGCAGGCAATTGATGGCGCGCGCGATGAGCTTCGTCGATACTCAGTATGACGAAACATATCTTTGGACCTTCAAGAGCCTGGACGCCGCGCGCCACTTGTACGAATCGTTCGGCTTCACGTTGAGCGATGAAGCCGAAGGCACGCAATGGGGCACATCGGTGACCGAGCAGCGCTTCACGCGCCGCGCGGCTCGATGACTCATCGACGCAAAGGGCGCGCGGTCGGCCCGAGCCGCTGCGCGAAACGACGCGCGCATTCGATGCCGAACGGCGTCGGACGCGCGCCGCGATCGTGCAGCACGTCGAAGCCCATGCGCCACGCCGCGATGCGCTTGCCGTAACAGGTGAGCGTTTCCAGGGACTGCATCACGAACACGATTTCCGGCAGCGTGTCCGCATACAGCGATTCGGCTTCGTGCTCGCGGCCTTCGGCAAAGGCGTCGTAAATGGCGACCTGACGATCGAACGCATCCGGCGCGACGATCAGGCCATCGCAGCCCGCGCGCAAGTTGTCCACGAGTTCCTGACCGCCGCGCCCGTTGAACACCGCGAGCGTTTGATCGAGCGCGCGCAATCGCTCGATGGTCGCGCGGATCGTCACCGCCGGCCCTTCGCCCTTCAGCAAACGGAAGTTCGGGCGCTCGGCCGCGAGCTTCGCGACGGACTCCGCCGACAAGCCCACGCCGAGATATTCCGGCGCATTCTGGATGCCCGCGTTCGCGCCGGTCCATTCGAGCACCGATGCGAAGAAGTCGTAGTAGAACGTTTCCGGCTCACCGCGTTTCGATGGCGGCTGAAGAATGAGCCACGCCGCGCCGCGTTCGAGCGCATGCTCCGCGAGCGCAACCTGAGCATCGATGGTGTCGCCGCTGATCGTGACGGCGAGCGGCACGCGATTCGCGATGCGCGCGGCGCATACATCGATCATCGTGCGCTTTTCGTCTTCCGACAGGCGATTCACTTCGGTCGCAAGTCCCAGCGTGACGATGGCCGGCGCGCCCGCCGCGATGGTCGCATCGATCTGCTTGCGCGTGGCGTCGGCGTCGAGACGGTTCAGCGCATCGAAATAGGCGTACAGCACGGGCCACATGCCGGGCGGCGGCGTTTGCAGGTTCGACATCGACGCCTCCCGCTCAGTGCGAATCGCGCGGCACGGGCGCGCCGCTCGAACCGACGAGGAAGTCCAGGTCCGCGCCCTGATCCGCCTGCAACACGTGCTCCACGTACAAGCGGTAGTAACCGCGCTTCGGCAATTCGGGCGGCTGCCATGCGGCGCGGCGCTTCTCCAGCTCTTCGTCCGATACGTCGAGATGCAGACGGCGCGCGTCCACATCCAGCTCGATCATGTCGCCGGTTTGCACGAGCGCGAGCGGTCCGCCCGCCGCCGCTTCCGGCGATACGTGCAGCACGACCGCGCCATAGGCCGTGCCGCTCATGCGGCCATCGGAGATGCGGACCATGTCGGTGATGCCTTTTTGCAGCACCTTTTTCGGCAGCGGCATGTTGCCGACTTCCGCGAAGCCAGGATAACCCTTCGGCCCCGCGCCTTTGAGGACCATGATGCAGTGCTCGTCGATATCGAGCGAATCGTCGTCGACCTTTGCGTGAAGCTCTTCGACGTTCTCGAACACGACCGCGCGCCCGCGATGCCTGAGCATCGATGCCGTCGCCGCCGATGGCTTGATGACCGCGCCGTTCGGCGCAAGATTGCCCTTCAGCACGGCGATGCCAGCGTGCGGCTTGAACGGCTGCTCGAACGTGGTGATGACCTTCTCGTCGTAGTTCGGCGCGGCGCTCACGTTGTCCCAGAGCGTGCGGCCATTCACCGTGAGCGCATCGCGATGCAAGAGCCCTTGCTCGCCAAGCTGACGCAATACCGCAGGCAAGCCGCCCGCGTAATAGAAGTCTTCCATCAGATACTCGCCCGATGGCTGCAGATTCACGAGGCACGGCACGTTGCTGCCGAGCTCCCAGTCTTCGAGCGTCAGTTCCACGCCGATACGCTTCGCCAGCGCGATCAGATGCACGACCGCATTCGTCGATCCGCCGATGGCCGCATTCGTGCGAATCGCGTTTTCGAAGGCTTCGCGCGTGAGGATCTTGTCCATCGTGAGGTCTTCCTTGACCATATCGACGATACGCCGTCCCGCCATATGCGCGAGCACCTGACGCCGCGCATCGACGGCGGGAATCGCGGCGTTGTGCGGCAAGCCCATGCCGAGCGATTCGACCATCGAGGCCATCGTGGATGCGGTGCCCATCGTCATGCAATGGCCGCGCGAGCGGTTCATGCACGATTCGGCTTCGACGAACTCTTCCTGCGTCATCGTGCCCGCGCGCACTTCCTCCGACATCTGCCACACGCCCGTGCCCGAGCCGATGGTGCGGCCACGAAAGCGCCCGTTCAGCATCGGTCCGCCCGACACCGCGAGCGCGGGCAGATTGCACGACGCCGCGCCCATCAGCAACGCGGGCGTGGTCTTGTCGCAGCCGACGAGCAGAATGACGCCATCGATGGGATTGCCGCGTATGGACTCCTCGACATCCATCGATGCGAGATTGCGAAACAGCATGGCCGTGGGCCGCAGATTCGATTCGCCGAGCGACATCGCCGGAAACTCCAGCGGAAAGCCGCCCGCCTCGCGCACGCCGCGTTTCACGTATTCCGCGAGCTCGCGAAAATGCGCGTTGCACGGTGTGAGTTCCGACCACGTATTGCAGATGCCGATGACCGGCCTGCCATCGAACTGATCGTGAGGAATGCCCTGATTCTTCATCCACGAGCGATGGATGAAGGCGTCTTTATCGTTACCGCCGAACCAGCTTTGCGAGCGTAGCTTGCGCATGGATGTCCCCTTTATCGCGCATTATTCATAGTGTGGGATCCAGTGGCAAAAAGGCCGCGCGGGCGGCCTTTTCGAAACCCGGACACGTCGAGTTATACACCTCGCTACGCGTCCGGCGCGCGTCAAAACGCAAGAATTGACGAATCAGTCGAGCGTTTCCTGCGATCGTTCACGCATGCACGCGACCGCGATCACCGAGAGCACGCCGCAACCGATCACGTACCACGCGGGCGCCATCACGCTCTTCGTGATAACGATGAGCGACGTCACGAAGAACTGCGCGAAGCCGCCGAAAATCGCCACGCCGATGCTATACACGATCGCCGCGCCCGTCGCGCGCACCGAACGCGGGAACAGCTCGCCGAGCATCGCGCCGGTCGGACCCACGTTGAGCGAATGCACGATCGAAAGCACCGTGACGACCGCGAGCAGCGTCGTCGCATTCGGCGAATGGTTCAGCAACGCGAAGGCCGGCCAGATCGCGAGCATCAGTAGAATGCGCGTCGTCTGCGCGAGCTTGTTGCGGCCGATGCGATCCGACAGATAACCGCCGATCGGCGCGACGACGAAGAGAATCGCGCCCGACACGCAGCCCGAGAGCATCGCGGTCCAGCTCGGCAGACCGAGCGTCTTCACGCCGTAGATCGACAGATAGAACACGATGATGAAGTGCGCCGACGTGCCGCCGATCGTCAGGCCGAGTCCGTTGAGCACCGCGCGGCCATGCTCGCGCAGCACCGTGAAGAGCGGAATCTTCGGCGCTTTGGGTGCGGCGGCCACGTGTTGCGGCGGCGCTTCTTCCATCGTTCGACGCAGCCACCAGCCGACCGGAACGATCGCCGTGCCGATGAAGAACGGCACACGCCAGCCCCAGCTTTCGAGCTGCGCTGTCGTGAGCGATGCCGTGAGCGCGACGCCCGTCAGCGCGCCCGCGAGCGCCGAAAGTCCCTGACTCGAGAACTGCCACGATGCATACAGGCCGCGCCGGTTCGCGGGCGCCTGTTCGAGCAGCAGCGTCGTCGATGCACCCACCTCGCCGCCCGCCGAAAAGCCTTGAATCAGCCGCGCGATCACGAGAATGATGGGCGCCGCGATGCCCGCCTGCGCGTAGGTCGGCGCGACCGCGATCATCGCCGTGCCGAGCGCCATCAGCCCGAGGGTGAGCAGCATCGCCTTCTTGCGGCCGACGCGATCGGCGTACATGCCGATGAGCAAGCCGCCGACCGGCCGCGTGAAGAACCCGACGCCGAAGCTCGCCACCGCGAGCAGCAACTGGCCGACCGGATCATGCACCGGAAAGAACAGCTTGCCGATGGTGAGCGCGAAGAACGCATAGACGATGAAGTCGTAGAACTCGAGCGCGTTGCCGACCGCCGCCGCCAGAACGAGACGCGTGCGCGCGGCGCGGCTCGTATGCATCGAAGGATTCGCCGGCGCGCTGGCAAGAGTAGGTGCGTTCATGATGGGTTCCGATGAGATCAGTCGGCGAGCCAGGCTTCGGCCAGGCGCACCCAATAGCTCGCGCCGATCGCGAGGATGTCGTCGTTGAAGTCGTAGCCGGGGTTGTGCACCATGCAGCCGCCCTTCGAGCCGATGCCGTTGCCGATCCACGCATAGCTCCCCGGACACGCCTCGAGCATGAACGCGAAGTCCTCGCTGCCCATCAGCGGCCGCGCGGCCGGATCGACGCGTTGTGCGCCGAGCATTTTCGTGGCGACATCGGTGGCGAAGGCGGTCGGTTCCGCGTGATTCACGAGCACCGGATAGCCGAGTTCGTAATCGATGTCGGCGGTGCAGCCGAACGCCAGCGCCTGTGCGTTCGCGAGCGCGGTGATGCGCTCCTGAAGCTGCTTGCGCACGCCCGCATCGAGCGCGCGCACCGAGAGTTTGATCAGCGCGGTCTCGGGAATCACGTTGCACGCCTCGCCCGCCTGCACGCTGCCGACCGTGACGACCGCGGACTTCTGCGCATCCACTTCACGCGCGACGATGCTGTTCAGCCCGAGCATGATCGATGCGACCGCGGGCATCGGATCGCATGCGACGTGCGGCATCGCGCCGTGACCGCCGACGCCGCGCACCGTGATGTTCACCCGATCCGACGACGCCATGCCCGGACCCGGCGTGAAGAACATGTCGCCTGCGGGAAAGCCCGGCATGTTGTGCAGGCCGAACACGGCGTCGCACGGAAATTTTTCGAAGAGTCCGTCTTCGATCATCGCGCGCGCGCCCGCTTCGCCTTCCTCGGCGGGCTGAAAGATCACGATCAGCGTGCCCGAGAACTGGCGGCTTTCGGCCAGATAGCGCGCGGCGCAGAGCAGCATCGCGGTGTGGCCGTCGTGGCCGCAGGCGTGCATCGTGCGCGTGTGCTTGCTCGCGTACGGCAAGCCGGTCGCTTCCTCGATTGGCAGTGCGTCCATGTCGGCGCGCAAGCCGATCCGCTTGCCGCCCTCGCCCGCCTTCAGCACGCCGACGACACCCGTCTTGCCGAGCCCGCGATGCACTTCGTAGCCCCATTGCGCGAGCAGGCCGGCGACGAGATCGCTGGTCTGGGTTTCTTCATACGCAAGCTCGGGATGCGCATGAATGCGGTGGCGCACATCGACGAACTCCGATGCGATGGCGGCAATGCCGGGGATGACGGGCTCGACTGACAGCATGTGACACTCCTTGCTCGATGCAAATTCAATGTGTCCCAAGCATATAAAGCCGAAAAGCAAACCAAAAGACGGTAAATTTATTGCGTGATGACTATTGGTTGTCGGCAATAACCCTAGGGTATCGGTCATGAGCATGAAGTATCACCAGTTGCGCGCATTTCTGACGACTGCCGAGCAGGGCAGCATCCGCGCGGCCGCACGCAGCCTTCATCTGTCGCAGGCGGCGTTGACCAAGGCGATCAAGGAACTGGAGCAGGATCTCGGCGTGCCGCTCGTGCTGCGCACCGCGCGCGGCGTGCAACTGACCGCGTTCGGGCAGCAGTTGCGCGTGCGCGCACATCTGATCGTAAGCGAGATGCGCCGCGCCGAAGACGACATCGAGCAGATGAAAGGCGCCGGCGCGGGCAGCGTGAGCGCGGCCGTCACGCCGACCGCCGCGCTATCGATATTGCCGCAGGCGTATCGCGCGTTTCGCAAGCAGATGCCGAACGCGCGCGTGAGCTTCATCGAGGGTTTTCCGGGCGTCGCGATGCCGCGTTTGCGCGATGGCTCGCTGGATTTCGTGGTGGCCGTCGTGGTGCCCGAGCATCTCGCGCCGGAGTTCGATCACATCGAGCTGTACGAGAGCCGTTCGGCAATCGTTGGCAGAGCTGATCATCCGTTGCGGCACTGCACGTCGCTCGCGGAATTGTCGGAGGCGGAATGGCTGCTGAATCCATCGCCGGAAAGTTCGACGCAGGCGCTGCTCGATTCATATGCCGAGCGCGGGTTGATGGTGCCGAAGCGCGTGATCGAATGTCCGAGCTTCATCATCGCGCACGGCTTGTTGCGCGGATCGGATGCGCTGGCCGCGATGCCCGCCGCGTTGCTCGAACATCCGTGGGTCAGCGATGGACTCGCCATCTTTCCGATCGCCGATCCGTTGCCCGTGGTGTCGGTTCGCGTCGTCACGCGGCGGGACAGTCCGTTGACGCCCGCCGCTACGGTGTTGCTGGAGTGCTTGCAGCACGCGGCGCGTTCGAAAGGCGGCCGGTGAGGATATTCGGGAGCGGGCAACACTCCCGGCGATATCGCAGAGCAGCGCCGTTACTGCGCCGACAGATAGAACGCCTGGTCGCGCTGCGGCGTCACGCCGACGATCGTGAGCTGGCCGTTCACGACGGTCGCTTCGGCAGACATCGACATATTGTCGAGCGAACACAACGAGCCCGTGAAATTCAACGTGCCGTCGAGAAGATGCTTGCCGGTCGAGCGCGGTTTGAAGCTGCCGGTGAACGCGCAGGCGCTCTGCGTGCCTCTCGCCGTGCCGTCGGCCGCGAACGTGATCGTCGAGGCGGGCGTGACGCCCGTCGCGCTATTCCACGTGCGCGCGACATCGCTGATGCCGATCGGCGTGTCGTAAGTCGTGTTGTAGTTGCCGTTGAAACTCGTGGCGGTCGTGTCCGGGCTCACGAAAAGGCTCGTCGTCGCGGTGAGCGTGCTCTTCGTGGAGAACGTGCCGGACAACGTTCCGCCCCGGATCGCGCCGAGACTGTGGAAGCCGACCGTCGCAGGATCCGTGAACGCGCCGTCCGTTGCCGTCATGATGCCTTCGATCAGCCACACGAACGAACCGCCCTGCGTGTAGATGCTGAAGTACTGGCCGTTTTCGAGAACGATGGTCTGCGCCGCAATCGACTGCGACGAATTCACCGATCCGTACCAGATGCCTTCCGGCAACGCATGAGACGGATTGGCCACGCAGGACTTCGTCAGATTGCTCAGGTCCGTCACGCACGTCTTGTCGTCGTTACCGCCGCCGCACGCGGCGAGTATCGGCAGGGCGAGCAGCATCAGCTTCGAAAAGCGTTTCATAGCGTAGTCGTGGTCTTCAAAGTAAGCATGGGCTGCCGCTCGTTACGGCGTGCCGACAATGAGATAACGGAACATTGCTGTGAAACTTTAGTGCGGGTCGCCACGGATCGATGTCCGCGAAACGAACGCTCAGAACTTCACTCTGAGCATGAAGCCGAGCGTGAACGGAAGGTCGCTCGAAGGGATCGGCGGAATCAGGATGATGTTCGCGCCGACGCGCTTGTAATCCAGCATGATGAGCGGCGCGGCGACCGGTCCCACCGTATGGTTATGGCCGATGCCGTAGCTGCCGTAGTCATAGCCGGAGATGAGGCCGGCCATCACCGCGAGCCTGATGTGGTTCCAGTGAAGGAAGTCCGGGCCCCATACGCCGCCGCCATAGAACGACGGCTTCGAAAGCGAGTTGCGAAAGTATCCGCCCGTCACCGCCCATTGCGGCGCCACCCAGCATTCCAGTCCAATGCCCGGATTGAACTGCTCGAAATCCTTGTCCGGATGAAAGTGATGCGAGGCGACCATCGCATCGACCCAAAGACCGTCGCCACACCAGTCCGCATGCGCGGCGGGCGTCCAGGCCAACGCCGCCAGCGTGACAGCCGCCGAAAAGTGCGCGCGAAAGGTTCGGAATCGGGACAGCCATGTGCGCATGTGTTCTCCGCCAAAGCGCTGATGCAATGGCGCCATTTTTTTGAGATGGAATCGAGGCGAACTCTACCTGATCGCGACATTTTCGTGTGTGCGGACGAAAAGCCCATGACGGCCGCGCATGTCTTCACAAACTCGGCGAAACTTGTCGACGTTTCCATTTTTGTTTTCAAGGCAAAACGCGATGAAGGTTTATAAGCGCCTCGTTCCTTTTATTGCAGCAATCGCGTTGACGGCTTGCACGCCGCTGCAGGTAGTCACGCATCATGTGTCATCGAGCGAAACGAGCGTGCCGCCGGGGCGATATCAACTCGATCCGCATCACTGGAACGTGAGCTTCGACGTCGATCATTTTCATTACTCGCGCTTCGTTATCCGATTCGACAAGACGACGGCGCAACTCGACTGGAATGCGGACGGAATGCCGGCAAGCGCGGTGCGCGCGCGCATCGATGCTTCGAGCGTCAACACCAACGTGCCGCTGCTCGATCGCATGCTGAAGGGTCCGGACATGTTCGACGTCGCGCGCTATCCGGAGATCGTCTTCGTCAGCACGGCGTTTCAACGCACCAGCGACGATAAGGGCATATTGACGGGCGATCTGACGATACGCGGCACGACCAGACCGGTCACGCTGAATGTCACGTTCAACGGCCACGCGGTCAATCCGCTCACGAAGCAGGAAACGCTGGGCTTTTCAGCCGATGGACATTTCAGCCGCGCGCAATTCGGATTGACGACATGGTATCCGGCCGTCGGCGACGATGTGCACGTCGCCATTCAGGCAGAATTTTCGAAAGCGCCAGCGGATGACGCTCAGTGATGCACGTCACGCGATTCGCTCAGGCGGCGTCCGCGGTCCAATCGAGCACGACCTTGCCGCTGTTGCCGGAGAGCATCGTGTCGAAGGCGCGCTGATAGTCGTCGACGGGAAAGGTGTGCGTGAGGATCGGCGAGAGATCGAGTCCGCTTTGCAGCATGGCGACCATCTTGTACCAGGTCTCGAACATCTCGCGTCCATAGATGCCCTTGATTTCGAGTCCCTTGAAGATCACCTGATTCCAGTCGATCGCGGTTTGCGCCGGCGGGATGCCGAGCAGCGCGACCTTGCCGCCGTGGTTCATCGATTCGAGCATCGCCGTGAATGCGCTCGGCACGCCGGACATTTCCAGACCGACGTCGAAGCCCTCGGTCATGCCGAGTTCGCTCATCACGTCGCGCAGGTTCTCGTTCGCCACGTTGACCGCACGCGTCGCGCCCATCTTGCGGGCGAGTTCGAGGCGATAGTCGTTCACGTCGGTGATGACGACATTACGCGCACCGACATGTCGCGCGATCGCCGCGGCCATCACGCCGATCGGCCCCGCGCCGGTGATCAGCACATCTTCGCCGACGAGATTGAACGAGAGCGCCGTGTGTGTCGCGTTGCCGAACGGATCGAAGATCGCGGCGAGATCGTCGGAGATATCGGGCGGAATCTTGAACGCGTTGAACGCCGGAATCACGAGATACTCGGCGAAGGCGCCTTCACGGTTCACGCCGACGCCGACCGTATTGCGGCACAGATGACGACGGCCCGCGCGACAGTTGCGGCAGAAACCGCACGTGATGTGGCCTTCGCCCGACACGCGATCGCCGATAGCGAAGCCGCGCACCTCTTGGCCCATCTCCACGATTTCGCCGACGTACTCGTGACCGACATGCATCGGCACGGGAATCGTCTTCTGCGCCCACTCGTCCCATTTCCAGATATGGATATCGGTGCCGCAGATCGCTGTCTTGCGAATGCGGATGAGAACATCGTTGTGGCCGACTTCAGGCCGCTTCACACGCGTCAAGGTAAGGCCGGGTGCGCGTTCGAGTTTGGCGAGGGCTTTCATTGCGTTTGATCCTGACGTTTGGTCTTGATGGTGCTGCTTCGAAGGTCGCGGGCTTGTGGCCCGTCCCTCGAGGCTTTATGCGCATAAAGGTGGGCGGCGACGCCTCAGCGGATGACGCCGAGCGATCGGCCGACGCGCGCGAACGCATCGACTGCGCGATCAATCTGCTGCGGCGTGTGCGCCGCGCTCATCTGTGTTCGGATGCGCGCGCGTCCCTTGGGCACGACGGGGTAGGAAAAGCCGATGACGTAGACGCCTTCGTCGAGCAAGGCATCGGCCATCTTCGACGCGAGTTGTGCATCGCCGAGCATGACCGGGATGATCGGATGTTCGCCAGGGACGAGATCGAAGCCGAGCGCCGACATGGCGTGGCGAAAGTGCGCGCCGTTCTCGCGGACGCGCCGGCGCAGTGTCGCGCCTTCATCGCTTGCAAGCAATTCGAGCACTTTCAGCGATGCGGCGGCGATGCTGGGCGCCAACGTATTCGAGAAAAGATACGGCCGGCTGCGCTGACGCAACAAATCGATGACTTCCTGGCGCGCGGCGACATAGCCGCCCGAAGCGCCGCCGAGCGCCTTGCCGAGCGTTCCGGTAATGATATCGACGCGATCCAGCACGCCGCAGTGCTCCGGCGTTCCGCGTCCGTTTTCCCCGATGAAGCCGACTGCGTGCGAATCGTCGACCATCACGAGTGCGCCGTAACGATCGGCGAGATCGCAGATACCGGCGAGATTCGCGATGATGCCGTCCATCGAAAAGACGCCGTCCGTCGCGATCAGCTTGAAGCGCGCGCCGGCGGCGTCGGCTTCCTGAAGACGCGTTTCCAGATCCGCAAGGTCGTTGTTCTTGTAGCGCAGGCGTTGCGCCTTCGAGAGCCGCACGCCGTCGATGATGCTGGCGTGATTCAGTTCGTCGCTGATGATCGCGTCTTCTTCGGTCAGCAGCGTTTCGAACAGACCGCCGTTCGCGTCGAAGCAACTCGAGTAGAGGATTGCGTCGTCGGTTTCGAGAAAACGCGCGATCGCATGTTCGAGTTCCTTGTGCACGGTCTGCGTGCCGCAGATGAAGCGCACGGAAGCCATGCCGAAACCATCGGCGTCGAGACCATTCTTCGCCGCTTCGATGAGCCGGCGATCATCCGCGAGGCCGAGATAGTTGTTCGCGCAGAAATTCAGCACGCCGGTTCCGTTGGCGAGCCGAATGTCCGACGACTGCGGACTCGCGATCACGCGTTCCGTTTTGTAGAAGCCCGCCGCGCGAATTTCATCGAGCATCGTGCGCAGATGGGAGAGGTATCGGTCTTTCATCGCAATCCTTGTTCTTGGCGTGCCAATGCAATCCGCGCTTCCTGACGCGCACGCGCGGCCCTTAGCCCTGTTATAGTGCATCCATCGCATCGGACACGTTCGATATTTCGAACGTAATTCCGATATGCCGAACACTCTACGGGATCGATCGATTCATGGCAAGCACGGGTTCAGACGGAAAAGTGGGCGACCTCGCGAGCACCGGCGCGACGCCGCCGCGTGTTGGAGAAATCATTCAACGCTTGCGTAATGAAAGAAAGCTGACGCTCGACGATCTGTCGCGCGCGGCTGGCGTATCGAAGTCGATGCTGTCGGAGATCGAACGCGACAAGGCCAATCCGACGATCGCGGTCGCCTGGCGATTGACCAACGCGCTCGGCATCAGCCTGGATCAACTGTTCGCGCAGCAAAGACCCGCAGAAGCGATCCGCGTGGCCGGACCGCATGAAATACCGACGCTAAGTGGCGACAACGGCGGCTATCAATTGCGTGTGTGGGGGCCGATCGAACTGGCCGGAAAGTTCGAGTGGTACGAACTCACGCTGCAATCGGGCGCCGCGCTGACGTCGAATGCGCACGAGCCGGGCACGCGCGAGCATCTCACGGTGCTGAATGGTTCGATGGAAGTGGATGCATCGGGCGCGACGCGTCGTCTGAAGGCAGGGGAAACCGCGCGTTATGCCGCCGACGAAGCACACGCGATCCGCAACGTGGGACGGGCGGAAGCCAAGGCGCTGCTCGTGGTCATTCACGGCTGACGCGCCGACCGCCCGTAGACTTTATGCGCATCAAGTTTGGGACGAGGCGTCCTCGCTCGCCAATGAAAAACGGGACGCGCATCGTGCACGTCCCGTTCAAAACAGCGCTGGCATTGCCGCGCCGATCGACCCGCGTTACGGGTTCTTTTTCACACTGTCCTTCAGGTCTTCGCGCGCATCGCCCACGCCTTTCTGAACCTTGCCCGCTGCCTGCTGCATGTCGCCCTTGACTTCCTGGGCCTTGTCGCCCGTCACTTTGCCGACGCCTTCGTTGATCTTTCCCTTGATCTGCTTGCCGACGCCTTCAGCTTGATCCTTGTTCATATCAGTTCTCCCGTGGTTTGCAGCGCTGTTGGCCGCGCAATGCCGTCGAACGAACGCAGAAAAGAACGTCTGCGCGTTCCGCTCAGGAGATTTCCTAAGCATGGTTCAACGATGCGCTTTGTCGGTCGGCGCGCATAGCGGTGCATGTCTGAAACGCACGTAGGCGGAATCGCACATACACCCGAGTCGACTGGCGCGACTCTATTTTCATTGCAACAAGTACTGTATATTTGTACAGTACAATAAGACCGGTTGGGAAGGGGTGAATCATGGAGACGAATGGCGAGAATCTGAGCAGAAGGCAGTTTGCCCGTGCTGTGCGTGACCTGGAGCGCATCACGCGTCAGATCGCGGCGCGATACATCGACAAAGGCGTGCCGCTGACCTGGCGGCTGTTGCATGCAATCGAGGCCGAAGCGGTGGCGGACCTCGGTTTTGCGGGACGGCATGAAGCCGCATTGCGCGAACTGTTTGCGCGTCCTGACGACTTCCATTTTCCGGAAACCGACGACGTCGTCGACGTCGCATCGTCCGACGCCTTGCCCGCCGTTTTCGCCTTCGCGGTGGACGCCTACGAACGCGCCGCACGACAGGGCCGACCGCAAGCCGTCATCGCAGCGCATTGACGCGTCCCCGCCCGGCACGCGGCAAGATCCGCGTGCTCTGGCACTTCTCAGATCGCATCGAACGGTTTCAAGGCGCGAAGTCCGCCGCCATGTCGGCATCGGAACGCGCTTCGAGCTTGCCATCGCGGCACGCTGCACGAAACACCTCGTAGTCCTTCTCCACCTGATTCGCGTAGCCGCGCCCGTAGCGCACCAGCACGTCCGCCATGCGATCGCTGGTGCCGAGATAGCCCGAAATCTCCGGTGCGCATCCTCCGGATTTCGCGTGCGCGCGGGCGAGCGCCCATCCGCAAAGCACGGCGTATTCGCGAAAGACGTCGTCGGTGAAAGTGTCGAGTTCCGCGGAAATCTTCATGTCGCGCAACTGGCGGATGTACAGCCTGCGTCCGAGCGGCCCGGTCGCCCAGCCAAGAAACGGATCCGTCGCCGCCTGCATCAGACGTTGTCCGTGAACGACGCGCTGACCGTCGTGCTCGAAATCGTCGGCGCTTTTCGCGTGTTTCGCGTGTTTCACATATCTCGCGACAACCGACGTCGATGCTTCTTTGATCTGCAAGAACAGTGGCTTGTCGTGATGATCCGTGAGCAGCACAACGAGGCAGCGCGTGCCGACACTGCCCACGCCGACCACCTTGAACGCAATGTCCTGCAAGGTGAATTGCGACAGCAACCTTGCGCGCTCCGGCGTGAGCGTCGTCACATAGTCGCGCATCAGGGCCGCGACAATCTCCTCGCGTTTACCTTTCAGCGTCATCCAGCCGTCGTTCTTGTCGATCAGCGTGCTCTCGCCGTGAATGTGGAACACGGCAGGCGGCGCATCGCGGATACGCCACGTGTCGCCGGTTTTTTCGGCGAGCTTCGGCAGCATCGTTTCATGCGTGCGCCGCGACGCCCGTTCGATACCGCGCTTGATGCGCCGTCGCACTTCATCGTTTTGCACCGTCTCGTACATGCGCTCGAAGCTGATGCGCTCGTACCAGAGATCGAGCACGCTCATTTCGGCGTATTCGCGCAGATGCGTTTGATAGCTGCGCGCGGCGACATAGGCGAACTCGTCGGCGGCGAGATCGCTGTGGCCTAGATGCCGGCCGGCAATCGTGAAGCTCGCGACGAGCCGTTTCACATCCCATTCCCACGGCCCGGGCGCGGTTTCGTCGAAGTCGTTGAGATCGAAGATGAGCGTGCGTTCGGGCGTCGCGAAGCCGCCGAAATTGGACAAATGACAGTCACCGCAGATCTGAATGACGATGCCGCTGTCCGGTGTCGCAGCAAGGTCGTGCGCCTGCAGAATCGCGCTGCCGCGATAAAACGTGAACGGCGACACCAGCATGCGGCCATAGCGCAGCGGGATCAGCGCATCGACACGGCCTTTGCTGCTTATCCGCAGCAGTTCGATGGGATCACGATCGACATCGCCGATCGTCTCCTGCCCGGCACGCGGCGTGCGCTCGCGCGCCGTGCGCCCCTTCGCGCGGCGTTCCTGCCAGGGTTGTCGGGCCATCGTTCACTCCTTGTTGCTCTTTGCATTTTTGGATGGAAGGAAGCGGTATCAAAGACAGTAGTCGACGAAATGCACGCCCGGCAAGACAGTTATCGACACTTTGGCGAACACGCGCGCTTGACGTCAGGCACGTGAAGCCCGACGCTGTGCGTAGTGCCACACAGCGCGCAACGCGCCTTCGAACACCATGCCGAACACTTCCGATCTCTTCGACCAACAGCGTGCCGACTGGCAGGCGGACCCCCACGCGGCGTTCGATGCGTGGCTCGCGCAGCAGTCGTTCAGGGCTTCTTCGGCGGATGTGTATCGCGCGCAATGGGGAAACTTTCTGGAATGGCTGGCCGCGAAACGCGCGACGCTGCATACGGTGCAACGTCCGGTGATCGAGCAGTTTGTCGCGGAACTGGACATCCGCCGTCCGCAGCGCATGCGCTACCTTCGACTGATCGAACGCGTGCTCGATCATGTGCGGGAAATAGAATCGGCGGCGACGAACCCTGCCCGCTTCATCGCTCAGGACGGCAATGCCGCATGGCGCAAGGCACGCGACAACGAGCCGACCGGTTTTCTCACCCACGACGAGCGCGCGCTGCTCGTCGCGCATCTGTTTTCGCCGATGGGCGCGTTGCCCTCCGGTCAGCGCTGGCGCGAGCGGCGTGATCGGGCGTTGGTCGCCGTATTTCTCGGTGCTGGCGTCAAAACGGGCGAGGCCGCGCAGCTGACTGCGGATTGCTACGCGGCAGGTGCGCCCTACGTCACCGTCGATGCGTCGAATCCGCTGCTGATCCGGCAAGCGCGCCTCGCGCCGTTCGCCGTCGAACTGCTCGACAACTGGATCAGCGAGCGCAAGACGGCGGGTCTTGCGGGCGAGTTGCTGTTCCCGGCAGCGCCGTCCGGACGCTCCATGCACAAGGCGACGATGTTGCGCGCCATCGATGCAGTCGTGGCCGCCTCGGGCATCGCCGCGTCGCGTGTCGCGCGGGCGAGCCCGCAAACCTTACGCAACACCTACGCCGCGGAGCTCTTCGAGGATGGAACGGACCCGGAGCGCGTCGGGCAGTGGCTTGGATTGCAGCAGATGATCTCCGTGCATCGGCTGCATCGCGCCTGGCAGGAATGGATGGGTGAGCAAATACGGGAGCGGGATATCGCCCGTGCGCGCGCTGAAAGTACGCCCGACGCGGATTCGCACCTATCCGCCGACGATCCCGAAAACTCTCACCTTTAATGATTGCGCTCGTTCGACGCGCTTTCAGGGCGTGCTCACGCTCGCGGATCGGATGAATCCGTCGACGGCCGCGAGCTTCGATGACGCCGCACCCGAGGTCCGCTCGCAGTTCGGGCAGGAGAGCTCGTATTCGTCCTCGTGGCGCTGCAACTCCGGTTCGCCGGCCTCGCATGCAGGACAGGCTGCCGGCGCGACGACGTGCGCATCCAATTGCGTGCCCAGCTTGGCGATCTCGGCGGAACTCAGGCGTCCCTGTGCAGCCATCGAAACGATCAACGCGCCGACTTCCGCGCTCGCGCCGGATTTGACGCGCTGAGCGTCGCGCTCCAGAACGAGCGCGTCGATCTCGTTGGACTGATCCCGCACCTGCGATTCAAGTCGATCGGCACGGGTCCGCGCCGCGCTAAGTTGTTGAATAAAATCGAATTCTTTTTGGCTCGCTTCGCGCGCCCCCGCCTGATACGTCGCCGCCATGCTGCGCAGGGAGTCGAGTTCGACGAGCATCGGGTGAACACGCCGCTCGGCTTCCTTCACCGCATCCTTGATCTGCTGCGCGTAGTGCTCGGTGTTATGGCGCAATTCGTCCTGAAGTTCGTCGATGCGCTCGCGAAGCCGCGCCGCGGAATCCTGCTCCTGACGCAGACGGTCGGAGAGCTCCTGATTCTCAGCCTCCCAACGAGCGATGACCTCGCGCAAACCCGCCTGCGCGTCCGATCCCTGACTTCGCAACGTCTTTAGCTCGGCTTCGAGAGCGGCAATCTGTGCCGCGCCTGCTTCGGCGCGCGCTTCGGCACGCAAGTGGGCTTGCTCGATCGCCTCGCGGCGGATGTCGGCGTCGCGCACGTGGGACTGTGCGGAGTCGACGGCGGCGTCGAGCCTCGCTCGTTCTTCCTCTAGCGTCGCACGCGCGAGCTTTTGAGCCTCGTCATAAAGCGCCGCCAATAACTCGCCGGCGCGTTCCTGCAACGCTTCGGGCATGGCTCCGGCATCAATACGCACGCGCAGCGCCGAGCGTAAGCCGGCCCAGAAAGCTTCGATATCTTTGGGGATGTCACTCGCGCTACCAGTCTGCGTCAGTTCGCGAACCGTGGTCACCGACGGCCGAATGCCAAGATCAAAGAAAAGCCGCTTGCATGCGTGCTGGGAAAGATCCTGTCGACGAGCTCCAGCAGAGCGCATCGCTTCGATTTCTTGGCGCAGATTGTCGCGAGTTTGTGAGTCCATAAAGGAAAAAGAGCTGATCTACGGAGCAATCATAACGTTTTACGTGTCGAACGTTACGAATTTCCGGTGTTGACGGACAGCGGTTTGTCTGTCTGACCAATTTGGCAGCTTATCGCCGTTTATCCTGAGTCTAGCAGGGGCTTACGTGAAACATCCTGAGAATGCGGCTACAAGGCCATGATTTTACAACGATTTTAGTTGAATTGACGGATATGGCGAGTGTTTCACGAGCGGTTTTGACTTTGGCGCAGTATCACTGGGAAGCTCTGTGCAGTTTCCAAGTCTCTTGAGAGTATTAGAAGTAAACACCCTTGAACTTCGTTAACACCGTTAACGCCCGGGGAAAGCCTTGCCCAGTAAGGGTTTCCGGGATGTCAGGTGAGACTGTACAGGAACTATGGTGAAGCTCTGCGGGAGTGTTCGGTGACGGGCTTCGGGAACGTCGGTGAGTACCCGCGGGACAGAACGTGAGCGGGTTCGGGAAGAGACTGAATTTCATAGGTGAGCGAATTCAGGAGGACGCTGCCGCGTAAGCATTGATGCGTAGAAGCGCAGTGTTAAGTGGGCGCCGTCGAAAGGTGAGAGTTCTCGGGACCGTTCAAAGCCTATGATTTCGGCAGCCCATTTGGACGTTTTTACCGATCGGTGAGCATTTTCAGGAAAAATTCGGACCGGAGGGTGAGATTTTTCGGGCTCGGAGGCCTGTTTCTAGCACAAAATACCCCGCGTCCGGTTCAAAGGTGAGCTTCTGCGGGGGCGATAACCACCGCGCGCATCGCTTGACGGAGCCATTCGTGCTTGATTTGAGCCATGAGGTGAGCTTTTACAGGAGCGATCGAAAGCGATTGTATGGGGCGATTTTGCCAAGGCTAGCGTTGCGAAACGGTGAGGGAATTCGGGAGCTCAGTTCGGCAATGTCTCCACTATCCAGAGCACGGAACGAAGTTAAATCGGAAAAACAGCGTTAAAACAATGAGATACACGGCAAGCGTCGGCGACAAGCCTGGCTTTGGTGAGCTAATTCGGGAGAGACCAGTTTGGCTTTTCACGACATACAGAGGCTGCTTGCGGTGAGGGTTTTCGGGAGCAGACGTGCTTGCATCTACGTGAACAAAGCGAGATAAGTGCCCGAAGACGTTGAATTTTTCCACAAGGACGTCGTGAGGTGAGGCTTTACGGGATGCTTAGGCGCGGTCGAAGGCGGTCGACGTCATGGCGAAGATCGGGCAAGGTGAGGCTTTGCAGGAGTTGGTTTGGTGGAAGATGTGGTGAATTAAGGCTCGGAACCGGGTGGCCAAGCCCTGGATGTCAGGCAAAGGTGAGCTTTCTCGGGACTTCATGTCGGGCTGCTTGACGAATCACGCCCGCAAACGAGCGTTTTCAAGCCACGAAGGTCACCGTGCCGGCGAAAAACCGATGATGTCAGCGCTGTCTCTGACGCGCCACATACCTCGCGATCGGCCAAAAATTTTTTGAGGTGAGCATTTTCGGGACTCTTCCTTGATGCTTCCGGTGGCGCCAAAAATGGCCGCAATTCGTTTACCCGCATGGATAGTACGCGTGTGACCTGAGCCAGATCGGTGAGTGGTGAGTGTTTACGGGACCGCACCGCAGTGAGTCGGCGCGGCTGTCTCAGGATCACCCCTGGACGGTGAAGTCCACCCTATAGACGGGGTTCACCCCAATCGGTATCCTTGCTCGCAATATCGATCTTGACCATTTCATGGCCACCAAGCGCGCAAAGAAAACCGACGTAGTCAGCCCGAGCTCGGCAGAATTGCGCAAGGCAGTCGAGGCCATTGCGATTCAGCCGAAAAGCGGCAAGATCACGCTCCTCACCAGAAAGCTGTTCAACGTGCTCCTCGCGGTCGCCCAGCAAGCCGATGAGTCCGGTGACACGTATCGCGCGTTGCTGTCCGATATCGTCGCGAACTCGGCGTTCGATTCGAACGACACGGCGCTCGTGAAAGAGCATTTGCGTCGCATGGTGTCGGTGCAGGTCGAGTGGAGTACGGGCACGTCGAGCCAGAAGCCGGGCCGGAAATGGGGTATCTCGACACTCATCGCCGATGCTGAAATTCTCGAAGATCCGAGCACGCGCCGCGTCTGGGTCGAATTCTCTTTCGCGCCGAAGATCAAGAAAAAGCTGCTGGATCCTGTCCAGTATGCGCGTTTGAGCCTGCAGTTTCAGAGCCAGTTGCGCAGCAGCGCCGGACTCGCGCTCTACGAAATCTGCGTGCGCTATCTGACGAACCCCAGTCATCTCACGATGCGTGAGACGTGGGAATGGTGGCGGCCGATCCTCTCCGGTACGCCCGACACCGAAGCCGGTGACGAAGCCAAACGCGAGTACAAGTATTTCAAGCGGGATTATCTGCGACCGGCGATCGCCGAAGTGAATGCGGTCACGAATATCTTTGTCGAGCTCGTCGAACATCGCGAAGGTCGTCGGGTGGCGGAAATTCAGTTTCGCGTGACCGAACGCAAGCAGCCGATGCTCGCGCTCGACGAGCATCCGAACGTGTTCGACAGCACGCTGGTAGATCGGATGGTGAAAATCGGCATTCCGCTCAAGGACGCGCAGACGCTGTACGCCGACAGTGAGGAAAATCGAATTCGCGCCGCGTTGCAGATGACCGAGCAGCGTATGCGCAGCACGTCCTTGCCGCCGGTTCGCAGCGCCGCAGCGCTTTTCAAGGATGCGCTGAAGAAGGGCTACGCGCCGCCGGTGGAGGCGCTGCCTCCGGCAGCGAGTGGGGCTGCCTCGCGCACGCCGGCGGCCGTTGCCGCCGCTGACGATCTCAAAGCTCGCCTGTTGAGCGAATTCTCGGCTTATCGTCGCAAGGAAGCGCGCGTGCTGTACGACGAGCAAGGGGAGGAAGAGCGGGAGATCGCGCGTCAGTCCTTCGAGGAAGACGTGCTACCCGGACTCGGCACGCACATGCGCGATGATTGGCGCAAGCGCGGATTGGATTCGAAGCTGGCCGAGACATCGTTTTTCGACTGGCTGGCTCGAAAAACCTGGGGCGAGCCCACCGACGGCGATTTGCTGGCTTTTACGCTCAGTCAATCGCGTTGACGCTTACGCTTATGCAGCGCTTCTGGTTTCTGTAACCTATCTCGCAAAAAATGGCCGCCGATTGATCCCGGCGGCCAGTCAGGGCATTTATTCCTTGGTTTCGACAGGCTGAAGCATCAGTTCGATCTGATGCAGCAGTTCATCACGCTTCTCGCGCGACAAACCGCGCAACCGCAACTCGAGACGGTCCTCACCGTACGACTTCAGATCGCCGACCGCGACGCCCTCGAGTTTGATCTCGAGGCGCTGCGCATAGCGTTGACGGCTGGGCGTTTTCGGTGCGTCCTGAGCGCTCGCGCGGCCTTTGACGATATCGGCGACCTGTCGTGTGCTCAGATCATCCGATGTGATCTTGTTGATGAGACGAAGCGTGGCGTCGCTGCCGCGGGCCGTGTGATAGCGCGCGATCTGATAGGCCATGTTGGAGCCGAATCGGTCCGGCCGCGCGACCATCTCGTGCATGACGTTTTCGGGCAGCTTGGCGATGGACAAGGCGACAGCGATCGTCGATTCGTCTAAACCCAGATGGTCCGCCAGTTCGCGCTGGCTCTGGAAATGCTGCTCGTCGAGGAATCGTCGCCAGACGACGGCGTTATCGAAAACGGTCTGTGAGTCGCGCTGAACGTTCAGGTCGTAGCCCAGCTTGTAGCTCTGGATGCCGATCGGCAGATCGACGACCACCGCCTTCACCGATTCCTTGTTCGCTTCTTTCAGCGCTCGCACGCGCCGCCCGCCATCGCTCACGAAGAACGTCCCCGGATTCTCATAGTCGGGAATGACGTGGATCGCCTGCTGTTGGCCTTGCTTCGCGAGATTGACGGCCAACTCCGCGATCGAGGTCTTGAGATAGAAGTGTCGCGGGTTGAACGGGCTGGGCTTGATCGATCTGAGCGGCAACTCGATCACTTGTCCCGTCGTGTAGCGATTCGCACGCCTCCACGCCCGGAACTCGTCCGATTCCGGCCCGGCGTTGACGTCGGCAGGCTCATCGGCGACGAAGGCGCTCGATCGGCCATTTGCCGCGGCCTGTCCAACGTGTTGAATATCGACGATGCCATCGATCGCATTGAGGCGGTCGAGCGCAGTGCGCTTCTCGCTGCTCGTGGAATCCGGGCGAGCCTTGAAGCCCTTGGCGAACTGGGACGGTTTCATTCAGGGTCCTTTATGCGCATAAAGTCAGGGGAGCATGCCGAGAATCTCGTCGGCCACCGCGCGAATTTCCGCCGCCGCGAGCCGCGAGCCGCGATCGCTCATTTGAAGCACGGTCAGTCCGAGCGCCATTGCCTGCTTGTAGCACTCGCGCGTGGGGATCTGCGTTTTGAGCAAAGGGAAGCCGAGTTCTTCGAGCGCGACCTTGAGCTCACGCGTGAGCATGCGCTTTTCTTCGGTTTTGTTGAGGAGGAAGACGGCGCGCAGGTCTTCGTTCATCACTTGAGCTTGCTGAACGAGTTTGACGAGGCCGACGCTTGACCAATAGTCGGCTGGCGACGACGAGGTCGGGATCACAGCGACGCTCGCTGCGAGCAGCACGACACCGGACACCTTTTCAGTGATCGACGGCGGGCAGTCCACAACGATGATGTCGTAGTCGTTGACGAACTTCTTGATCTCGCGATGGATCTGCCCGCCCGCCTCCGAGAGATTGACGACAGGAAACGGGATACCACTTGCACCGTCCGATGCGGCGCTCGACCAATGGATCAGCGTGTTCTGACCGTCGGCGTCGACTACGAGCACACGCTTTTTCTTCTCGTGAAAGGCCGCACCCAAGTGCATCGCTATCGTGCTTTTTCCGACGCCGCCCTTCTGCTGCGTGATCGCTATGATTTCCGCCGCCACGTTTTGCTCCGAATTTTGAAGTCCGTTGAATTTTACATTGGCAAAGTTATTTTTCCAGCGAAATTCACAATAATTGATCCTGTTAGCCATCCGGACAAGGCTTTATGCGCATAAAGTAGCCGCCGATGTGCTGTCCCGGGCCTCTGACTTTATGCGCATAAAGTCGCCCGGCCGCAGCTTGCCGATGACACGATCACTGCCGAGGCTTTGTGCGCATAAAGCCTCGCCGATCGCACCGACCCGCGGCCCCGTCATCACGCCCAAAACAAAATCGCCTATCCTAAGCGCTTGAACCTCACTGCCGCATGTGCCGGAGCCTTCATGACCGTTCGCAACCTGGACACCCTGTTCGCGCCGAGGTCGATCGCCGTTGTAGGCGCTTCTTCACGTGCGGGCAGCATCGGCGAGATGGTTTGGGCGCGCGCGCGATGCGCTGGATTCACCGGTTCTCTTTGGCCGGTCAATCCGAAACACGGCTCGCTGGGTGGTGAGCCTGTGTTTCGGGACGTCGACGCGTTGCCGGAAGCGCCGAACGTCGCCGTGCTGTGCACTCAACCGCACACGTGGCCGGACCTCGTCGAGCGCCTGGGCCGACGCGGAACAAAAGCCGTCGTGATCGTCGGCGAAGCGACTCAACGTGGAGGTTCATCGGCATCGCTGGATAAGCCGTCGTCGTCCGCCGCAGATCAGGACGAATGGACCGCGCGCACGCTTGCTGCCGCACGGCCTTTTCTCGTGCGAATAATCGGACCCGCCAGTCTCGGCGTAGTCACACCTGCGATCGGCGCATGTCTCGGCGCACCCGCATGCAGTGTCAAATCGGGCGGCGTCGCGTGGGTGTCGGGATCGAACGCGTTGACGAACGGCGTGCTCGGCTGGGCGCGCGCGCGAGGCCTCGGCTTCTCGCGCATCGTCGCGCTCGGCGATGAAGCCGATGTCGACTCAGGCGATATCCTCGATTTCCTCGCGAGCGATGCGTCGACGCGCGCGATCCTGCTCGCCATCGAAACGGTTCGATCGGCGCGCAAGTTCATGTCCGCCGCGCGCGCCGCTGCGCGCAACAAACCGGTACTCGTTCTCCGCACAGGCCGTGATGATCCGTTCGACCGGCTCTACGGCGCGGCCTTTCGCCGTGCCGGACTCGTGCGTGTCGATTCACTCGACGATCTGCTCGACGAAATCGAGACGCTCGGCATTGGTCGTGTCGCGGCGAGCGATGTCGCCACCGTGATCACGAGCGATCGCGGCGTCGGGGCGCTTGCTCAAGACGCGTTCGGCGCCGCCGGCGATGATCTCGCGCAATGGCCAACCGCCGCGCGCGACGCCGTAGCCGCGGCGCTGCCCCGTGCACGCGCGGGCAATCCTCTCCTTCTCGGCGACGACGCCACGCCCGCCGATTTCGGCGCGGCGCTCGAAGCGCTTTCGTCGCATCGCGAGACCGGCACCGTGTTCGTCGTGCATGCGCCGACGCATAGCGCGCCCGTCGCGGAAGTCGCGCGCACGCTGATTGCCGAGCGGCGTCACGCGTATCGCGGATTGCTGGCGTGCTTTTTCGGCTGCGTCGATTCGGCCACGCGCGACGAACTTCACGCCAACGGCATTCCCGTGCATACGACGCCGAATCGGCTGGCACGCGGGTTCGCGCGTCTCGTCGATTTCCGGCACGGCCGCGAGCTGTTGATGCAAACGCCCGATGGCCTGCCCGCCGATATCCCCGAAGACATCGATGCCGCGCAATGTGAGATTCGCACTGCCCTCGCGAGCGGCGTCGCCGAATTGAACGGCGAACGTGCGGCGCGCGTATTCGCTCGCTTCGGCATTTCGGTGAAACCCGGACCGCCGGATTCACTCACTAGCGATGCCGTCGAGATTCAAACGCGGCTGCTCAACCATCGCGTGTTCGGTCCGGTGTTCGAGTTCAAGGCCGAAGGCGCGCTCGGACTCGCGGATGCACTTCACGACTTCGCATTGCCGCCGCTCAATCCCGTGCTTTCGCGCGACCTCGTCATGCGCTCGCCGCGATCGCGCGAGTTGCCCGCGGAGACGCTGCTCAATGCGCTGACCGCGCTGTCGCAACTGGTTTGCTATATCGAAGAAATTGTCGCGCTGCGGCTCACGCTGCGTGTGACGCGCGATTCGGTCGCCGTTCACGAACCGCAACTCACGTTGGGCGCGCATCGCAAGCCGCTGGCGATCGTGCCGTATCCGCGTTGCCTCGAAGAAACGCTCGACTGGCGCGGGATGCGCGTCACCGTTCGACCGATTCGCCCCGAGGACGAAGAAGCGCACGCGGCGTTCGTCGCCGCCAATACCGCCGAAGATTTGCGACTGCGTTTTTTCGGCGCTGTTCGCAGCTTCGATCATTCGCAACTCGCGCGCATGACGCAGATCGATTACGACCGCGAAATGGCGCTGATCGTCACGCGGGCCAACGGCGAAGGAACGGGAGAGACACTCGGTGTCGCGCGCGCAATCGCCGATCCGGACAACGAAACCGCCGAATTCGCCGTTGCCGCGCGCTCGGACATGAAGGGCAGGGGATTGGGGTCGCTGCTGCTGTCGCGCATCATCGACTATGCGAAACAGCGCGGCACGCGCTGGATGGTCGGCGAAGCGCTGCGCGAGAACGCCGGCATGATCGCGCTCGCGCGCAACAGCGGTTTCGAATTGACGAAGACCGACGACCCGGGCGTCGTCGGTTTCAGGATGCGGCTGTGCGATGCGCCGTCACCGCCGCGCGCAGATTAGGCCGCGAGTTTGACGAGCGCGTCGTCGATCTGAGCGCGCGAGAGCGACAGCTCTTCGAGCAATGCTTCGGCGTACGTACTTCCGGTTTCCTTTTCGAGGCGCGCGATCGTCAACGCGCAGCGCGACGTGTCCTTCAATGTCGCGATGAACGGCTTCACCGATTGCCCCGACGTGAACGCGTCGAAGAGCGGCACGCGGATGTCATCGGGCAGCGCGCGCGACGTCCACTGATACGGCTTGCCGTTGTGCGTCAGTTGCGGCGGCAGCGTGCGTTCCTTCTTGGCGGCGGGAATCAGGCCGAAGGTGCGCGCCGCATCGCCGATCTGCTCGGCAGAAAAAAGCTCGTCGGGCGTGATGTCGAATTGCGCGATATACGTTTCGATCGCCTGCATCGCGGCTGAGCGATCGTCGCGCTTCTTCTGCGCGCGCGCGACGATTTCGCGAAGCTCATCGGCTTCAGCGGTTGTGATCGTGAAGTTCGCCTGTTTCTGCTGAAGGTCGCTGAAGCGGAGGAATTCGGAGTCGGAAAGGAGTTTCGCCATCGGGAATGCGTCGGATTGAATACGGCGGCACGTCATTACGGCGCGCCGCCTTTTTGAGAGGGTCGCCATTCTAACGCGCGCGGCGTGCGTCGTTCAGTCGTGCATCATCGAAAGCGACGCGGCGGCATCTTTCAGCAAGTCCGTTACGTCGTCGATCGACGGCGCGACGTATTCATCGATGCGTCGCATATACGGACAGGTGAGGGCCGCGATCGCCTGGCCCGACGGCCCGAGCAGCGGATACGTCACGTCGGTCACGCCGAAGGTCTGCTGGCTGTCCTTCTTCGAATAGCCGAGTTCGCGAATCTGCCGGTAATCGGCATCGAGCACCGTGCGATCCAGCGCGATCTCGCCCTTGACCCTCGTATGTTCGGCGAGCATGTGCTCGCGCTGCTCATCGGTCTGAAAAGCGAGCATGACGCGCCCCGAGCCGGTATCGATCAAGCCGACGCGCGAACCAAGCCGCACCGAAATGCCCCACGTGCCCGGACCGTCCACCTGCGCGATGACCAGCAAATTGCCGCGATCGTAGACGGCGAGATGCACGGATTGCTCGGCCGCATCGGCGAAACGCTGCATCACCGGAAGCGCTTCGGCGATGAGCCGGTTCATCGGCGGATGCCGATGCGCAAGCGCATACAACTTCAGGCTCAACGAATAGCGGTCGCCTTCGGGCGAGCGCACGACGTACTGCCGTGCGACGAGCCGCTCCAGCATCCGGTACATCTCGCTCGCGTTGCGCCCGAGCATTTTCGTGATTTCGGCGCGCGTGAGCCCCGATTTCTGCTCCGACAGCAATTCGAGAATATCGAGCCCTTTGTCGAGCGCGGGCGCGCGGTAGCGGTCGGCGTCGTTGTCTTCCACGTCCATGTGCAGTCTGGGTCGGTTCATGAATTCGCGCCGAGTTTAAGCCTTTCGTCAGCGAACGCCGATGCCATCGACGAAAAACCGGCTAGGGAAATTACCGATCGATCTGGCGACGCGTCGTTCTTGACTTCGATTTGTGCGTATATGAATAATACGTTCACTGATGAATTGATGCATCGACAGTTTCCCGCAGCACCCCACGTTGCAGTCACGAAGAACAGCACGCATCAGGAGACGAAACGCATGAAATTCACCCGCAAGATCGCCGTCGCTTTGGCCGCGGCCGGCACCATCGGCACCATCGGACTCGCTCATGCCGCGGAAAGCGGCAAAGTCGGACTCGGGCTGCCGCTGCTGACATCGCCGTTCTGGCAGTCGTACAACAACTACTTGCCGAAGTACGCGAAGGAGATGGGCCTCGACATCCTTGCGCCCGTCAACTCGAACGGCGATCCCGCGCAGCAGATCACCGACATGAACAACCTGCTGAATCTCGGCGCGAAGGGCATCGTGGTCGGGCCGCTGGATTCGGCGGCGATCAGCCGCGCGCTCGATGCGTCGTCGGCGAAGAGCGTGCCGGTCGTCGCGGTGGACGTCGCGCCGACGCAGGGCAAGGTCGCGATGGTCGTGCGCGCCGACAACCGCGCGTACGGCACGAAGTCGTGCGAGTACATCGGCGAGCACGTGAAGTCGGGCAAGGTCGTGCAGATCATGGGCGATCTGGCGTCGGTGAACGGCCGCGACCGCTCCGAGGCGTTTCGCGAGTGTCTGAAGAAATTTCCGTCGCTGACGCTGCTGGAGATCCCGGCCGCGTGGAAAGGCGACGCCGCCGCGACCGCGCTCGACAGCCTGCTGACCGCGAATCCGGATGTGAAGGCGATCTACATGCAGGCGGGCGGCGTCTATCTCTCGCCGACGCTGCAGACCTTGCGCCGCAAGCAACTGCTCGTGAAGGCGGGCGATCCGAAGCACATCGTGATCGTGAGCAATGACGGGATTCCGCAGGAATACGATGCGATCCGCCGCGGCGAAATCGACGCGACCATTTCCCAGCCCGCCGATCTGTACGCGAAATACGGCCTCTTCTATATCAAGGCGGCGCTTGCCGGACAGACGTTCAAGCCCGGTCCGACGGATCACGGCAGCACGATCGTGCAGCGCGCGCCCGGCATTCTCGAAGATCAGTTGCCCGCTCCGCTCGTGACGAAGGCCAACGTCGACGACAAGTCCCTCTGGGGCAATACGACCAAATGAGCGCGCCCGTCGTTGAAGCGATCGGCCTGACGAAGCGCTACGGTTCGACCGCCGCGCTCGCCGACGTCACGATGCGCGTGCTGCCCGGCGAATCGCACGCGCTCGTCGGGCGCAACGGCGCCGGCAAATCGACGCTCGTCTCGATGATCACCGGCTTGCGCAAGCCCGACGGCGGCGAAATCCGCTTCGGCGGGCAAGCCGCGCCGCCGCTCGCGGATCGCGACGCGTGGCGCGAGCGCGTCGCCTGCGTCTATCAGCATTCGACGATCATCCGCGAGCTGTCGGTGGCCGAGAACCTGTTCATCAACCGGCAGCATCGACGCGGCGGCGTGATCGACTGGCGCACGATGCGGCGCGATGCCCGCGCGCTGCTCGATCACTGGAAGATCGACGTGCGCGAGGACGCGCGCGCCGGCGATCTGACCGTCGAGGCGCGGCAGCTCGTCGAGATCGCGCGGGCGCTGTCGTACGGCGCGCGCTTCATCATCCTCGACGAGCCGACTGCACAGTTGGACGGCGAGGAGATCAAGCGTCTGTTCAGGCGTATCGAAGAGTTGCAGACAGAAGGCGTCACTTTCCTGTTCATTTCCCATCACTTGCAGGAAGTGTACGAAATCTGTCAGGCGGTGACCGTGCTGCGCGATGCGCGGCATATCGTCAGCGCGCCGGTGTCGGCGTTGCCGCGCGACAAGCTGATCGAAGCGATGACGGGCGAGCAGGGCGGTCTTGCCGTCGCGGATGCAGCGACGCGCGCGCCATTGCCCGCCGATGCCGCAGTTGCGCTTTCCGTGTCGGCACTTTCCGGCGACGACTACGCCGGCATCAGCTTCAACGTGCGGCGCGGCGAAGTCATCGGCCTGACGGGCGCGACGACGAGCGGCCGCACGAGCGTCGCGGAAGCCATCGCTGGATTGAAGGCGCAACGCGGCGGCACGATCGCGGTCGATGGCCGCGTGCTTCCGGCCGGCGACGTGCCTGCCGCGCTCGCGAACGGCGTCGGCTGCGTGCCGAAGGACCGGCATCGCGAGGGATTGGTGCTGTCGCAATCCGTCGCGGAAAACGCATCGATGACCATCGCGCGAACACTTGGCCGCTTCGGAATCGCGACGCCGGCGAAGAAAAACGCGTTCGGACGTCGCATGATCGCCGCGCTCGGCATCAAGACACTTGGGCCGGAGCACGAAGTGTCAGGTCTGTCGGGCGGCAATCAGCAAAAGGTCGTGATGGCGCGCGCGCTCGCAACCGATCCGAACGTGCTCGTGCTCATCAATCCGACCGCGGGCGTCGACGTGAAATCGAAGGAAGCGCTGCTCGGCGTCGTCGAACGCGTGCGCGAGGAAGGCAAGGCGGTGCTCGTGGTGTCCGGCGAGCTCGACGATCTGCGCACCTGCGACCGCGTTCTCGTGATGTTCCGTGGCGCGATCGTCGCCGAATTCCCTGCCGGATGGCAGGACCACGAACTCATCGCATCCGTCGAAGGAGTGAGTCTCCATGAAGCATGACGTTTCCAGCGCCGCGATGACCGGCGTGCCGATGCAACGCCCGCGCCCGCGCATCGAACTCGCCCGTTTTCGCGATCTCGCGCTATTGCCCGCGCTCGCGCTGCTGCTCGCGATCGGCGCATTCGTCAGTCCGAGCTTTCTGACGCAGGCGAATCTGATCAGCATTCTCGGCGCATCGGCGGCGCTCGCGCTCGTCGTGCTCGCCGAATCGCTGATCGTGCTGACCGGCAAGTTCGATTTGTCGCTCGAATCGACGGTCGGCATCGCGCCCGCCGTCGGCGCCATGCTCGTGATGCCGGCGGCATCGGCGGGCTTCGGGCTCGAATGGCCCGCGGCGGCGGGACTGGCCGCGATCGTCGTCGTCGGCGCGGCCATCGGTTTCATCAACGGCTTTCTGGTCGTACGGCTGCGGCTGAACGCGTTCATCGTGACGCTCGCGATGCTGATCGTGCTGCGCGGAATGCTCGTCGGCGCGACCAAGGGCGGCACGCTGTTCGACATGCCGCCGTCGTTCTTCACGCTCGCGACCACGCTCGTGCTCGGCCTGCCGATTTCCGTCTGGCTCGCGGCGGCGGCGTTCGCGGTCGCCGCGTTCATGCTGCGCTATCACCGCCTCGGCCGCGCGCTGTATGCGATCGGCGGCAATCCGGAAGCGGCGCGCGCGGCGGGCATTCGCGTCGAGCGCATCACGTGGGGCGTGTTCGTTCTGGGCAGCGTGCTCGCGTCGATCGGCGGATTGATTGTTACAGGCTATGTCGGCGCGATCAACGCGAACCAGGGCAATGGCATGATTTTCACGGTGTTCGCCGCGGCGGTCATCGGCGGCATCTCGCTCGACGGCGGCAAGGGCACGATGCTCGGCGCACTGTCAGGCGTTTTGCTGTTGGGTGTCGTGCAAAACCTGCTGACACTTGCGCAGGTTCCGTCGTTCTGGATTCAGGCGATCTACGGCGCGATCATCCTCGGCTCGCTGATGGTGGCGCGGCTCGCGGGTGGCGAAGCGCAAAACTAGGACGATAAAGATGCAACACGAAACCGATCCGCGCCTCATTCTGCTGAGTCCGGAAGACAACTGCCTGATCGCCGCCGCGCGCCTGCCCGCCGGCGAAACGCTGATGATCGAAGGCGAGCCGGTCATGCTCGCGACGACCATCGAGCTGGCGCACAAGATCGCGCGGCGCGCGTTGTCGAAGGACGAAAAGGTGCTGCGCTACGGCGCGATCATCGGCCATGTGAGCGTCGATGTCGCGCGTGGCGAGCATCTGCATACGCACAATCTGGAAAGCGACTACATCCCGACGTATACGCACGATGCCGGGCACGCTTACGTACAGCACTGAAGAACACTCATGAACAGTCCCGCACTGCAAGGCTATCTCCGCGCCGATGGCAAGAAGGGCATCCGCAATGTCGTCGCGGTGGCGTATCTCGTGGAATGCGCGCATCACGTCGCGCGCGAGATCGTCACGCACTTCCGTCCGTCGTTCGATGCATTCGATTCCTTCGATCCGCAAGCCGAATCGCCCGTGCATCTGATCGGCTTTCCGGGCTGCTATCCGAACAGCTACGCCGAAAAGATGCTGGAGCGCATCTGCACGCATCCGAACGTCGGCGCGGTGCTGTTCGTGTCGCTCGGCTGCGAGAGCATGAACAAGCACTATCTCGCCGATGTCGTGCGCGCGAGCGGCCGTCCCGCCGCCGTGCTGACGATCCAGGAAAAGGGCGGCACGCGCAGCACGATCCAGAACGGCCTCGACTGGGTGCGCGAGGCGCGCGCGACGCTCGCCGCGCAAAAGAAAGTGCCGATGGCGCTCGACGAACTCATCGTCGGCACGATTTGCGGCGGCTCGGACGGCACGAGCGGAATCACGGCGAATCCGGCAGTGGGCCGCGCGTTCGATGCGTTCATCGACCAGGGCGCGTCCTGCATTTTCGAGGAAACGGGCGAGCTCGTCGGCTGCGAATTCCATATGAAGCGGCGCGCGGCGCGGCCCGAACTGGGCGATGCAATCGTCGAATGCGTGCAAAAGGCCGCGCGCTATTACACGACGATGGGCCACGGTTCGTTCTCGGTCGGCAACGCGGACGGCGGGCTGACGACGCAGGAGGAAAAATCGCTCGGCGCGTATTCGAAGAGCGGGGCGTCGCCGATCGTCGGCATCATCAAACCGGGCGACGTGCCGCCGACAGGCGGCCTCTATCTGCTCGATGTCGTGCCCGACGGCGAGCCGCGCTTCGGCTTTCCGAATATCAGCGACAACGCGGAAATCGGCGAGCTGATCGCGTGCGGCTGCCACGTCATTCTCTTCACGACGGGGCGCGGCTCGGTGGTCGGATCGGCGATCTCGCCCGTGATCAAGGTCTGCGCGAATCCTTCGACGTATCGCAATCTGTCCGGCGACATGGACGTCGACGCGGGCCGCATCCTCGAAGGCCGCGCGACGCTCGACGACGTGGGCCGCGAGATTGTCGACGTGACCCTCGCGGTGGCGGCGGGCGCGGCGTCGAAGTCGGAGGCGCTCGGGCATCAGGAATTCATCCTGACTTACAAAACCTTCGAGCCGGTCGGCCCCGCGTGTTTGCCGAGCGCCGCGCGACGCGTTACTGTGGCGGCTTGAGTTTCGCCATCTCAAAATCATTCGGGGTTTGCAGATGACCGCAGAAACGCAAGAGGCAGTGTCACGTCGACGCAAAATCGGCCGGACGTCGCTGGACGTGACCGCGCTGTCGCTCGGTACCGCGCCGCTCGGCGGCCTGTATCACGAGTTGCCGGAAGACGAGGCGCGCGCGACCGTCGATGCCGCGTGGCAAGCCGGCATCCGCTTCTTCGATACCGCGCCGCACTACGGCCACACGAAGGCGGAGCATCGGCTCGGCGATGCGTTGCGACGTTATCCGCGCGGCGAATTCGCGCTATCGACGAAAGTCGGCCGCCGTTTCGTTCCGCGCACGACACCCTACGACGGCAGCGAAGGCTGGGCCGCGCCGCTGCCGTTCCAGGCGATCTACGACTACACCTACGACGGCATCATCCGCTCGTTCGAAGACAGCCAGATGCGGCTCGGCATGGTCGATATCGATGTCGTGCTGATTCACGATATCGGCCGCGTCACGCATGGCGAGCAGAACGCGCATTACTGGAAGCAACTGACCGATGAAGGCGGCTTTCGCGCGCTCGACGAGTTGAAACAGACGCGCGGCGTGAAAGCGGTCGGCCTTGGCGTGAACGAAGGCGCGGCCGTGATGGAAGCGATGGCCGAATTCGACATCGATTGCGCGTTGCTCGCCGGCCGCTACACGCTGCTCGAACAAAACACGCTCGATGATTTATTGCCCGAATGCGAGAAGCGCGGCGTCAGCATTCTGCTCGGCGGCGCGTTCAACTCGGGCATTCTCGCGCGCGGCCTCGACGCCGACGCCCACGGCGATCTCAAGTTCAATTACGGCGATGCACCGAAGGACATCGTCGAACGTGTCGGGAAGCTGGAGCGCGTGTGTCGCGCGCACGGCGTGGCGCTCTCGACGGCGGCCATCCAGTTTCCTTATGCGCATAAAGTTGTGGCCACGGTGCTGATGGGCGCGCGCACGCCGGATGAAGTGCGCGAGAACGCGGCGTCGTTCGCGACGCCGGTTCCTGCCGCGCTATGGGACGCGTTGCGCGCCGAAGGTCTGCTGCATCCGAATGCGCCGGTGCCGCGATGACTATCGACGCGCATCAGCACTATTGGGACCCCGCGCGCGGCGACTACGGCTGGCTCACGCCGGACATGAAGCCGCTGTACCGCGTGTTCGGTCCCGGCGATCTCGCGCCGCTGCGCAAGGCAGCCGGCGTGCAGAAAACGGTCGTCGTTCAGGCTGCGCCGACGGTCGATGAAACGCGCTATCTGCTCGATCTCGCGCGCAGTGACGATTCGATCGCGGGCGTCGTCGGCTGGGTGCCGCTCGATTCGCCGGATGCGACGACGATCATCGACGAATTCGCGCGCGAGCCGAAGTTCAAGGCCGTGCGCCCGATGTTGCAGGACCTGCCCGACGACACATGGATCGAGCACGCGCCGCGCAAGGACGCGATCGAGCGCCTGATCGACCTCGATTTCGCCTTCGATGCGCTGATCTTCGCGCGGCATGTGCCCTCGCTGATTGCGTTCGTCGAGCGATATCCGAAGTTGCGCATCGTGATCGATCATGGCGCGAAACCGCCGATCCGCGATGGCATCGACGCGGGCTGGCAACCGTGGGCCGATGGCATCGCGCAACTCGCGAAACTGCCGCAAAAGCTGCATTGCAAATTGTCCGGCCTCGCGACCGAAGCGAACCCGAACTGGAGCGACGAAACGCTGAAACCCTACGTCGCGCATCTGCTCGAACAATTCGGAGCGGAGCGGCTGATGTGGGGCAGCGACTGGCCCGTGCTCGACATGAACGGCAGTTATGCCGCGTGGCACGGCACGGCGCGAAACCTCACGTCGCATCTCGAAAAAGTGCAGCAGGACGCGATTTTCGGCGCAAACGCCCGCGCGTTCTATCGCCTCTGAAACGGCTGATATACCGGGCATGTCTCAAAAACACTTCCGACTGGAGCAGTAGATGGTACAAAGACTGGCAGGCAAGACCGCGCTGATCACGGCGGCGGGACAAGGCATCGGGCTCGCGACGGCCGAGCTGTTCGCGGCAGAGGGCGCGCGCGTGATCGCGACCGACATCCGCACGGAATCGCTCGAAGGCAAGCCGTTCGACGTGCGCAGGCTCGACGTGCGCGACGCGCAGGCGATCAACGCGCTCGCCGACGAGATCGGCGCGATCGACGTGCTCTTCAACTGCGCGGGTTTCGTGCATGCCGGCTCGATTCTCGACGCGAGCGAGGAAGACTGGGACTTCGCCTTCGACCTGAACGCCAAGGCGATGTACCGTACGATTCGCGCGTTTCTGCCGAAGATGCTGGAGAATGGCGGCGGATCGATCATCAACATGTCGTCGGCGGCGTCGAGCGTGAAGGGCGTGCCGAACCGCTTCGTGTATGGTGCGTCGAAGGCGGCCGTGATCGGGCTGACCAAGTCCGTCGCCGCCGATTTCGTGACGCGCGGCGTGCGCTGCAACGCGATCTGTCCGGGCACGGTGGAATCGCCGTCGCTGAAGGACCGCATCGCGGAGCAGGCGAAGGCGCAGGGCGCGAGCGTCGATCAGGTGCAGGCCGCGTTCGTCGCCCGTCAGCCGATGGGACGCGTCGGCCGCGCCGAAGAGATCGCGGCGCTCGCGCTGTATCTCGGCTCGAACGAATCGTCGTTTACGACGGGACAGATTCATATCATCGATGGCGGCTGGTCGAACTGACCGACCGCTCACGTTTTTCGGAACCAGGAGGATCACACCAGATGAAGCTGCTTCGTTACGGCCCCAAGGGTCAGGAAAAACCGGGTCTGCTGGACGCCGAGGGCCAGATTCGCGACCTCTCGAAGGTCGTCGATGACATCGCCGGCGCGACGCTGACCGAAGCGGGCCTGGCGAAACTGCGCGCGACCGATCCGGCGTCGCTGCCGGTCGTCGACGGCAATCCGCGCATCGGGCCGTGCGTGGGCCGCGTCGGCAAGTTCGTGTGCATCGGGCTGAACTATGCGGATCACGCCGCCGAATCGAATCTTCCGGTGCCGACCGAGCCGGTCATCTTCGGCAAGTGGACGAGCGCGATCTGCGGCCCGAACGACGACGTCGAAATTCCGCGCAACTCGGTGAAGACCGACTGGGAAGTCGAGCTGGGCGTGGTGATCGGCAAGGAAGCGAAATATGTCGATGAAGCCAACGCGCTCGATTACGTCGCCGGCTACTGCGTGATCAACGACGTCTCCGAGCGCGAATGGCAGCTCGAACACGGCACGCAATGGGACAAGGGCAAGGGCTTCGACACGTTCGGCCCGATCGGCCCGTGGCTCGTCACGAAGGACGAAGTCGCCGATCCGCAGAAGCTCGATCTGTGGCTCGAAGTCGACGGCAAGCGCTACCAGAACGGCAACACGAAGACGATGGTCTTCACGGTCGCGCAACTGGTCGCGTATCTGTCGAAGGTGATGAGCCTGCAGCCGGGCGATGTCATTTCCACGGGCACGCCGCCGGGCGTCGGCATGGGCGTGAAGCCGAACGCGGTGTACCTGAAGGCCGGCCAGACGATGAAGCTCGGCATTCAGGGTCTCGGCGAGCAGACGCAGAAGACCGTCGCGGCGCAGTAATCGAGCCGCGGCAAAAGCAAAAAACCTCGCCGCGGCGAGGTTTTTTGTTTCGGACGACGGGATTGAGAAGAATTCAGGCGTGAAAGACGGGTTCGGTGGCGACGCCCTCGCCGATGCGTGTGATCGTGCCCTGCGCGACCGCGACGAGCCGCTCGGCGCCGCCATCGGTGACGAATACGTCGCACTGGCAGGTCGCCTGCGTCATGCCCGCATGGACGACGCGCGCACGCGCCATCAGCGTGCCTGAAACGGCCGGGCGCAGATAGTTGATCTTGTACTCGCCTGTGACGACCTTCGGCCCGAGCCTGAGCGCCCCCGCGAACGTCAGCGCGTTGTCGACGAGATAACTGACCACCCCGCCGTGCACGAAGCCGTGTTGTTGCCTCAGCTCATCCCTGATCGTCAGACACAGCGTGAGACTCGCTGAATCGACCTGCATCAGTTTGGTTCCGAGCAAGGCGCTGAACGGTTGCGCATTCAGCGCACCGCGCGCGATATCGACAATTTCGGCCATTCGGACACTCCTTGGGTGGGTTCGGTGCCGTCCTGCAAAGACAATAGGAAGCGATCGCGCGCACTGCAAGGAACTCACGCAAAAATTGTGCAATGGTGCGTTTCGGGGCGGCCTGCGCGCCCTCCCGCGACGTTTCGCCGGCGTGACGCGTTCCTCCATTCGCGTAGACAAACCTGTGCGGCAAACGATTCAAGCTTTATCGTCCGACTGCCGTAAACCCGCACAGTCCCCGCATGGCGGGCCTAATTTCGAAAGCGTGGGTGCAAGTGATGTTCGGAAAGATCAAGGTTTCATCGGGTTTGCTCGCAGTTCTCGTGGTGTTCTGTCTTTTTCAACTCGTGACCGAAGGGCTGGGTTTCTGGTCCCTGTCACGCACCCATGACGATGTCGGCAGCCTATCCGACATCGCGCTCAAGCAGGTCAACGCGGTCAACAAGACCACGCAGCATCTGATGGATGCGCGCATCAACCTTTCGCGCGCCGGCACGCGCATGGTGCGCGGCGGCACGGAGCCGACGGAAATCGTCCAGCATGCGCGCGAACAGATCGCGGCGGCGGACAAGTCGTTCACGGCGTTCCTGAATGCGCCCAAGACCGGCGAGGAAAACACGGCACGCATGGCCGCGCTGCAGGCGAAATACGCCGAGTATGCGAAGGCGCTGAGCGAGCTCGTCCAGTATCTCGACGCCGGCAACATCCAGGCGTTCCTCGACCAGCCGACGCAAGGTTTTCAGGATCGCTATCTCGCGGAACAGCAGAAGTTCGTCGATTTCGGCGATGAAGCGGGCCGCGGCTATCTCGCGTCAATCGACACGCGCTACGCGTGGTTCCGCGCGGTGGGCATCGTGATTCTCGTGGTCGTCGTCGCGGGCATCGCGCTGGTGCACGTCGCGCTGCGCCGTGGCGTGATCGAACCGCTGGAAGAGGCGGGCCGCCACTTCGAGCGCATTTCGAACGGTCGTCTCGACGAGCGCATCGAAGATCGCGGCACGAATGAAATCGGCCGTCTGTTCGCGGGTCTCGCGACGATGCAGGCAAGCGTCGCGAGCACGGTGAAAACGGTGCGCGAGACGTCGGATTCGATCAACTTCGGCGCCGATGAAATCGCGAGCGGCAACGCCGATCTGTCCGCGCGCACGGAAAATCAGGCGGCCTCGCTCGAAGAAACCGCGTCGAGCATGGAAGAGCTGACCGCCACGGTGCGCCAGAACGCCGAGCACGCGCGCGAGGCCAACACGCTCGCGGGCGAAGCGCTCAACGCGACGTCGCGCGGTTCGAGCGTGGTCGACGATGTCGTCGAGAAGATGCGCGGCATTGCGTCGAGCTCGGACAAGATCGCGGAGATCATCTCGGTCATCGACGGCATCGCGTTCCAGACCAATATCCTCGCGCTCAACGCGGCCGTCGAGGCGGCGCGCGCGGGCGAACAGGGCCGCGGCTTCGCGGTCGTGGCGGGCGAAGTGCGCGGCCTCGCGCAGCGTTCGGCGCAATCGGCGAAGGAAATCAAGGAACTGATCGGCGAGTCGGTCGCGCAGGTCAGCGACGGTTCGGTGCTCGTCGAGCGCGCGGGCGCGGCGATGCGCGAAGTGTCGGCGTCGATTTCACGCGTCACGCAGATGATGGCGGAGATCAGCGCGTCGTCGCTGGAGCAGAGCGTCGGAATCGAACAGGTGAATCAGGCCGTCACGCAGATGGACGAGATGACGCAGCAGAACGCGGCGCTCGTCGAGCAGGCCGCTGCTGCCGCGTCGTCGCTGCACGAGCAGACGCGGCAACTGAAGGCGGCGGTGTCGGTGTTTCAGCTCGCCTGAGCTTGCTTAAGCCGGCAACGCCGCGTACGACGTCGCGAGGTGATACGGCGTCGTCGACGGCATCTCGGCGCGGCTGATTTCACCCGTCGCCGAGCGGCATTCCACCCAGCCGGTGTCGTGCAGGAAGCGCGCGCGAAAACGCTCGATCTGCGCGCCGACGGCGTCGCCGCGCGTGGCCAGCGCGCGCAGATATTCGGTCTGCGCCCAGATGCGCTGCGTGCCGTCGATCACGCGGCCGGTTTCGTCGATGGCGGCATGCACGCCGCCCGTTTCCGCATCCACGCCGTGCCGCTGCGCGAAGTCGAACGCGCGCACGAGCCCGTCGTTCAGCCCCGCCGCCTCGAACGCGGCGTGTCCGCTGCCCAGCGCCAGAAAATACCACTCGAACTGATGACCCGGCTCCAGCCGGTTGCCCGGCGTGCCCATCGGCAATTCGGCGATCGAACCGCTCGGCGCGTGCACGAACGCATCCGCGACGGACTGCGCGAGGTGCGTCAGGCGGCGGTCGTAGGCTGGGTCGCCGGTGGCTTCGCGCGCGGCGAGCCACGCTTCGGCGAGATGCATCAGCGGATTTTGCAGCGGCGTTTCGATGGTCGCGCCGAAATCTTCGGCAAGCGCCGCGTTCAACAGATCGCCGCCGCTCGAAAAACGCGCTTCGACGAGCCGCGACGTTTCATCGAGCAGCGCGAAGGCATCGGCCGAACCGCTCTTTTTCGCGTAATGCGCGCACGCGAAAACGACGAACGCATGCGTGTAGAGATCCTTTTGACGCTCGAGTGGCGCGCCGCTTGCATCCACGCTGTAGAACCATCCGCCGTTGCGCTTGTCCTGAAAATAGTGCCGTAGCGATTCGAAGAGCGTTGCGGCGTGCGCGAGATCGCCCGCTTCCGAGAATACGAAGAGCTGGCGCGCGCAGGCCATCGCGCGATAGCGCTTCGGCGGCAGCGGCGCGTGATCGCCCGGCGCGACGGCTTCGTACGCGAGGCCGAGCGCCGCATTGAACCCCGGCCCGCGCCAGATGGGCAGCACGATGTTCGCGTAATGCGCGCGCAACGGCGCGGCGGATTCCGGGTTCGTCGATGGCACGGCCGACGATGCGTTTGGTTGCTGATCCTGCATACGAAGACTCTTATGGGTCCGGGAAACGCGCGGCCGAACGCGGCGCACGCAACGAGAAAGGATAGCAAAACCGGCCCGTGACGCCGCGTCTTCGGGCTTCTGACTGCAAGGAGGACAAGAACATGCTGGGAAATCTCGAACTCGTTTCGCGGCTCATCATGGCCGCGGCGCTCGGCAGCGTGATCGGCTTCGAGCGCGAGCGGCTCTCGTGGGCGGCGGGACTGCGCACGCACATGCTCGTGTGCGTGGGCTCGGCGCTCATCATGATCGTGTCGGCGTACGGTTTCGAGGATGCGCTGAAATACGACCACGTCGTGCTCGATCCGTCGCGGGTCGCGGCGCAGGTCGTGTCGGGCATCGGCTTTCTCGGCGCGGGCTCGATCCTGCTGCGCGGCGAGATCGTGCGCGGCCTGACGACGGCCGCGAGCCTCTGGTCGGTCGCGGCGATCGGGCTTGCGGTCGGCGGCGGCCTCTACACGGCGTCGATCGCGGCGACGGCGATCATCCTCGTCATTCTGGCGGGCATCAAGCCGCTCGAACGGCGCTTCATCTCCGTGAAGCAGCGCCGTCAACTGACGCTGCTCGTCGATCGCGGCGCGCTGAGCTTTCACGCGCTGCACGAAGCGCTCGGGCCCGGCAGCGTGCGTGTGAAGCAGTTCATCGTCCAGCAGAGCGACGATTCGCCCGAGCTCGACGAGGTTCGTGTCGAACTGTCGCGCGCATCGGCGGTGGAATATCGCGCGATTTGTGATCGTTTGCGGCAACTCGACGTCGTGCGCGAGTTTCGCGAGGACGATGCAAGCTGAAATCGTCCTCAGGATGACGACAGGATGCTGGTTTGCGCACGCGGCCATGCGACAATGCGGCCTCTCGAAAACAATCGCCGAAGCGCCGGTGTGCTTTGCCCGCCGATCCTGAAGGCTGCCGCATTTCGAACCTATGCCAGATTCCGCAGTAAAGAGAGATTCCGATGCACCGTCCCGCCGCCGGCGCGCGACGCAAACGCATGAGTTGCAAGCGACGCAAACCAGCGCGGACACCGAAAAGAAACTTGCCCGCGCCGCGCGTTCGGCGCAGCGTCTCGCCCAGTTGAGCGAAGGCGCGCGCGCCGGCGAAACGCTCGATCTTTTCGCCGAAGACGCCGAGCGCGCGCATCTTCAGGCGCTGAACACCGATATCCGCCAGGGCACCTTCGAAGGTTTCGAGTTGCCGGACGTGTTTCTCGCGGCGGTGCAATCGAATGGCCCGACCACGCCGCAGTGCGGCAACGGGTCCGAATCCGCCGCGACGAAGCGCGCGGCGCGTGCGAGCGTGGCATCGGTTGCGCCGGTGCAGGGCTTGTTCGAGGACGAATTGCCTTCCGTCGCCGTGCCGCCGCCGCTCGAGAACAAATCCGCAGCAAAAGCCAGTGCGATGGCCGCAGTCGCGACGCGATCGGCGAGCATCAGCACGTCGGTTGCGCCGGAGAGCGCCGCGCAGTCGCTGGCGGCGCTCGCCTCCGCGCTGATCGCACGCGATCGAACGGCGCGCGGGGAGCGCAACGAAGCCGCGCCGCTCGCCGCGCCGGGCATTCGCGAAATCGCCGCGCCTGAACTCGACCGCGCCCGCGCCACGGCGTTCGCGGACACCGTCGATGCGCTCTACGCGGTGCTCGCCGAGCAACGGACGTCGACCGCCGCCCACGCGCGCCGCATGAAGACGATGCTGACGATCATCGTCGGCGTGATGCTCGTCACGGTGGCGACGGGCATCGCGCAAACGGCCGTGCTGCTGCGCATGAGCCACGACAGCAAGCTGCAGCAGGATCGCACCGAGCAACTGATGCTCAACCAGCAGGCGACGCTCGCGTCGCTCTTCGACACCGATTCCGCTAACGTCAGCCTGCGCCGCACGCCCGATATGCCGGGCGCATCGGACGATGCCTCGCCGATGCAGCCCATCAGCGCCGCCACGCCCGATTCCGCGCCGAAAAAGCACGCGCGTCATGCGCACCATCGCGCCGGCTCCACGGCGCACTGATCCCCCGCTGTCACTTTCCCGCGACACCCCGCGCTGCGGCGGCGTGTCGCGCTTTCGCTCGTCTACACGCCGGAGGTCCGTCGCGTGGGCTTCTGCGGCCCGTCCCCCTTTTCCGGCGGCGGAAAATCGGTAAGAATGTAGAAAAACTACCAAATTTCTACGCACGAAATGTTGCATTGCACTAGAAATTGGTAGGGGACAACCCTATAATTCGCTCTAAGGGAAAACCCTCTATCACTTACCGGAGTCAGTCATGAGCTACCTCTTCGCCCTGCTTCAGAAATTTGCTTCGATGTTCGAATCGGCTCACCTGCCGATGGACAAAGACTACTCATATCAAGCGCGTTTCCGTGAATCCGAGCGCCAGCGCAAGGCACGCGGCACGGCTTTCGGCATCCGTCTGTAATGCGTAGCTAATGGCGGCGCGGGGAACACAACACCAGCAACACACGACGGCACACACCGTACGGCCCGCCCGCCCTTTCTTTCGCTTCATGTAGTTTTTCTAGCAGTTCTCCTCCGCTTCGGCCCTGAAAACCGAACGCATCGTTTTTCCGCATCTGCTTTCATCTTGCTGACGCGCGCTTCGCAAGCCGCCTGCATCGCAAAACGGCCTCGCGACTTGTTCTTGCGCGACACGCCGAAAATCCCAAGATCGTTCTCCTCGCATCCCGCAAACCCTTATCCAGCAAGGCTTCGCTCCTGCATCGGCACTTTTGCGCTTATTCCAGTGTCGTATTTCCACATGTGGTTGTCGCAAATAGTCGGCTGATGTGACTTTTTTCTGGCAACTATGTATGCACAGCGCGGACGCACGTCCGCACACGCCAGGAGATATTCGATGAATTCCCCCAAGGTAGTAGTCGAAGGACTGTGCAAGGTTTTCGGCAACAGTCCCAAACAGGCGTTGGACATGCTGGCCGGCGGCGCGACGAAGGAAGAAGTCTTCAAGCGCACCGGACAGATTGTCGGCGTCCATAACGTCTCCTTTGACGTCAAGGAAGGTGAGATCTTCGTGCTCATGGGCCTGTCCGGCTCGGGAAAATCCACGCTGATCCGGCTCATCAACCGGCTGGTCGAGCCGACCGCGGGCAAGGTGCTGATCGACGGCCGCGACGTGGCCGCCGTGCCGCGTTCCGAGCTCACGTCCCTGCGGCGCAAGGACATGAGCATGGTGTTCCAGTCTTTCGCACTCATGCCGCAGCGCACGGTTCTTTCCAACGCCGCATTCGGCCTCGAGGTCGCGGGCGTCGGCAAGAAAGAGCGCGAAGCCCGCGCGATGACCGTGCTCGAACAAGTCGGCCTCGCGCCGTTCGCGCAGAAGCTGCCGGCGCAACTGTCGGGCGGCATGCAGCAGCGCGTGGGTCTCGCGCGTGCGCTCGCGGTGAATCCCTCGCTGATGATCATGGACGAGGCGTTCTCCGCGCTCGATCCGCTCAAGCGCAAGGAAATGCAGAACGTGCTGCTCGATCTGCAACGCGAGCAGCGCCGCACGATTCTCTTCGTGTCGCACGATCTCGAAGAAGCGATGCGCATCGGCACGCGCATCGCGATCATGGAAGGCGGCCGCGTGGTGCAGATCGGCACGCCGCAGGAAATCATCACGAATCCCGCCGACGACTACGTGGAGGCCTTCTTCGAAGGCATCGACACGAGCCGCTATCTGACGGCCGGCGATCTGATGCAGACGGACGTCGTGCCGCTCATCAAGCACTCGCCGCAGATCGACGCATCGAGCGTCGCGGCCACGCTCAACGGCAGCGCCGACTACGCGTTCGTGCTCGACGCCCAGCGCCGCATCCGTGGCTTCGTCGGACGCGATGCGAACGGCAACGCCGCGTCGCGCATCAACCCGATCGAATGCATCGAGCGGCATGTCGCGCTCGATGAAGTCGTGAATCGCGTGGTCGCAAGTCCCGCGCCGCTGCCCGTCGTCGAAGCGGACGGCTCGTACTGCGGTTCGATCAACAAGACCAATGTCCTGAAGGTTCTTACGCACCATCGAGGTTCTCATGTCTGAAATCATTCCGCTTGGCAGTTGGGTGGACCACGGCGTCCACTATCTCCTCGATCACGATGCGAAGACCTTCGATTCCATCGGCAAGGTCATCGAAACATTCGCGGCGGCCATCGAACACGGCCTGCAGGCGATCCCGATGTGGGCGCTGATGGCGATCTTCGTCGGCATCGGTTTGTGGCGTGTCGGCTGGCGTTTCGCGGTGTTCGTCCTCGCATCGCTGTTGCTGATCTACGCGACGAACTTCTGGGATCAGATGGTCATCACGCTCGGCCTCACGCTGTCGTCGACGCTCATCAGCCTCCTGCTCGGCATTCCGCTCGGCATCTGGACGTCGAAGAGCAAGTACGTCGAAATGGCCGTGCGCCCCGTGCTCGACCTGATGCAGACGATGCCCGCCTTCGTCTACCTGATTCCGGCGGCGATGCTCTTCGGCCTCGGCCGCGTCCCGGGGATTCTCGCGACTGTCATCTTCGCGATGCCGCCGGCCGTGCGCCTCACGGCACTCGGCATCAAGCAGGTGAATCGCGAGATCGTGGAAGCGGGCCAGGCATTCGGCTGTACGTCGTTCCAGTTGCTCTACAAGGTGCAGATTCCGAACGCGCTGCCGTCGATCATGACCGGCGTGAACCAGACGATCATGATGGCCTTGTCGATGGTGATCATCGCGTCGATGGTCGGCGCAGGCGGTCTCGGCAACGACGTGCTTGCATCGATTCAGCGTCTGGATATCGGTCTGGGCTTCGAGAGCGGCTTGTCGGTGGTGTTGCTCGCGATCATTCTTGACCGCATCACCGAAAGCTTCGGACGTTCGCCCGGCATGGCGCGCGCCCCGCTGTTCGCTGGCCTGAAGAGCGTGATGAAAGTCCGCCGCGAACCGGCGGCGCAACAAAGCTGAGAGGCGAGTGAATGAAGCGCGACGCGATCGTCCCGGCGGTTACCGAATCACCGTTGTCCAGTCTCGCGCACTTCGGCTTTCTCACGCTGCCGAACTTCTCGATGATCGCGTTCACGAGCGCGGTCGAGGTGCTGCGCATGGCCAATTACGTCGGCCGCGCGCAGCACTACCGATGGTCGATCATCACGCCGGACGGCGAGCCCGCGCGTGCGAGCAACGGCATCACCGTGAAGCCGACGGTGACGCTCGACGAAGCGGGCATGCCCGACGTGCTGATCGTGTGCGCGGGCTGGCACGTCGCCGACTATGTCGACGACAAGGTGATCGGGCTCTTGCAACGCGCGCATGAAGCGGGCATTCCGCTCGGCGGCATCTGCACCGGGCCGTATGCGCTGCTCGCCGCGAAGCTGCTGGATGGTTACCGCTGCACGCTGCACTGGGAAGACATGTCGCCGGTCAACAAGCGCTTTCCGCATGTGCGCTTCGCCGACGAACTCTTCGTGGTCGATCGCGACCGCATGACCTGCACGGGCGGCACGGCGCCGCTCGATCTGATGCTCAATCTCGTCGGCATGCGGCTCGGGCAGGCGCATGCGGCGCAGGTGTCGGAGCAGTTCATCGTCGAGCGTATTCGCGGATCGACGGATTATCAGCACATTCCCGTCGATGCGCGCGTCGGCTTCTCGCGTGCGGAACTCGTCGAAGTGGTGCGGCTGATGGAGGCGAACATCGAAGAGCCGCTTTCGCTCGAAGAGCTTGCGCGGCTCGTGCATCTGTCGCAGCGGCATCTGCAGCGCATGTTCAAGATGTTTCTCAACGTGTCGCCGACGCATTACTACCTGACGCTGCGATTGCGCCGCGCGCGCGAGTTGCTGCGCAACACCGATGCATCGATCGCGCGCGTGACGAGCGTCTGCGGTTTCCATTCGCCGTGTCACTTCAGCAAGGCGTATCGCGCGCAATTCGGGCATGCGCCGAGCGTCGAGCGGCGATTATCGGCCTGACTTAGTTCGTTTTGGTTTCTTCGGTCCGCGCGGGCTTTCACGAGCCTCGTGCGCGGGTCGATTCGTGCCTTCAAAAAAGAACCCGGGAGAGAGAAATGAAACGCTTGTGGATCGCGGCAGCTTTGGTCACTGGTTTATCGGGAGCGCACGCCGCTGAACCCGCCGCGTGCAGGAACGTGCGTTTCGCGGATGTCGGCTGGACGGATATCGCCGCGACCACCGGACTTGCATCGACCGTTCTTCAGGGACTGGGCTACAACCCGACGAAGACGATCGCCTCCGTGCCCATCACGTTCGCGGGCGTGAAGAGCAAGCAGATCGACGTGTTCCTCGGCTACTGGTCGCCGACGATGGACCCGATGATCGATTCGTTCAGGAAAGCCAATCAAGTAAAAGTCCTGCCGACGCCGAATCTGACGGGCGCGAAGTACACGCTCGCGGTGCCGGATTATGCGTATCAGGCGGGCATCAAGAACTTCAACGACATCGCGAAGAACTACGACAAGCTCGACGGCAAGATCTACGGCATCGAGCCGGGCAACGACGGCAACGCGCTCATCAAGAAGATGATCGACAACAACATGTACGGGCTCGGCAAGTTCAAGCTCGTGGAATCGAGCGAGGCGGGCATGCTCGTCGAAGTGAATCGCGCGATTCGCGAGAAGAAGCCGATCGTGTTCCTCGGCTGGGAGCCGCATCCGATGAACGTGCAGATGAAGATCGACTATCTCTCGGGCGGCGACGATGTGTTCGGGCCGAACTACGGCGAAGCGAAAGTGCTGACCGTCACGCCGACGGATTACGACACGCGCTGCCCGAACGTGGCGAAGCTCGTGTCGAACCTGCAGTTCACGACGGATATCGAGAACCACGTGATGCTGCCGATCATGAACAAGACGGATGCGAACAAGGCGGCGCGCGAATGGCTCAAGGCGAATCCGGCCGTGCTCGATAAATGGCTGGCGGGCGTGAAGACGTTCGACGGGAAGGATGGGTTGCCGGCGGTGAAGGCGTACGTCGCCGGCAACTAAGGGCGATGATGCAAAGAAGGCGCGTCAGCTCCGATAATCGGGCTTCGCGCCTTCGATCATCCTCAACGCCGCTTCCCACTGCAGCGCCATGATCCCATCGGCTTCATCGCGACGATATTGCTCCGCCGTCAACTCGCACACCTTCTGCGACGGCAGATTCAATTCCGCGTTCCCCGCCAGCGCGCGAATCTGAATCTCGCAGGCGCGCTCAAGAAAATACATCTCCTGAAACGCCTCCGGAATCGACTGTCCGCACGTCAGCAAGCCGTGGTTCTTCAAAATCATCGCGTTATGCGACCCGAGATCGTTGACGAGACGATCACGCTCGGCGAGATCCAGCGCGATCCCTTCATAGTCGTGATACGCAAGATGCCCGTAATACTTCAACGCATGCTGACTGATCGGCAATAAGCCCTGCTTCTGCGCCGATACCGCCGCGCCCGCCGCCGTATGCGTATGCACGACGCAAAACACATCGGGCCGCGCCATATGAACGGCGGAGTGGATCGTGAAGCCCGCCGGATTCACGCGATACCGCTCGGGATCGTCGCGCGCGCTCGAATCCACGGGACGTCCCTCGTGATCGATCTTCACCAGATCCGACGCGCGCATCTCGTCGAAAAGCACGCCATAGCGGTTGATCAGGAAGTGATGGTCCTTGCCTGGCACGCGCGCGCTGATGTGCGTGAAGATCATGTCGGTCCAGCGGAAATGCCCGATCACGCGATAAAGCGCCGCCAGATCGCAGCGCACCTTCCATTCTTCCTGCGAGTATCCGTGAGTCTCCATGCCGTTCCTCCTTGGTTTGATGAGCCGCGGAAAACGAATATCGATGCTGTCAGATTGCCTGCGCGCGGCCCGGGAAAGTCTCGTCGTAGTCCATCGCCTGATTGGCTTCCGGCGCATCCGGCGCGCCGCCCTGCTCGCGATACATCATCGGCGGCAGGCCGAATTGCTTGCGGAATTCGCGTCCGAGATGCGAGGCATCGGAAAAGCCGCAACTCGACGCGATATCCGCGACCGTCTTGTCGGAGCTCGTCAAAAGCCACGCCGCCGTGCGCAGCCGCACCTGCTTCGCGTACGCCTGCGGCGCCTTGCCCGTCTCCGCCTTGAAGAGCCGCTCCAGTTGCCGCGTCGACAGATCGAGCTTGTGCGCGAGTTCATCGAGCGTGAGCGAACGGCCGACGTGCTGCTCCATCAGCAGGATCGCACGTTTCACCTTTGGATGCGTCGCGGGCGCGAGTCCCGGCGGATGCGGCTGCGGCGCATTGCCCTTTTGCATGTCATCGACGAGCAGGATGCGCAGCGCTTTTTGCACCGTCGCGGTTTCGAAGTGACGCAAGAGAATCGCGGCGGCGACATCGATCGATGCACGCCCGCCCGAGCACGTAATGCGTCTTCTGTCGATGACAAACAGCCGGTCCGCGACGAGCGATTGCTCGTCCGCGTGCGGGAATCGCTCGACGAAATCCCAGTAGTGAAACCAGCTGACGCAGATGCGATGCCCTTCGAGCACGCCCGCGCGCATCAGCGAGAACACGCCCGTGCACATGCCGACGAGCGTCGCATTCGATGCCGCCGCACGCCGGATGAACTGCAGCGTCGCCTCACTCGTGGCCGGACCGGAATGCAGCAGGCCGCCGACCACGACGACGTAATCGAACGGTTCGGCCTGATCGTAGGTTGCCCACGGCGTGATCTGGATGCCGCAGCTCGCGCGCACCGGCGCGAGCGTCTCGCCGATCACGCTCCACGAGCAGCGCACGGGACGGCTGAAATCGCCTTCGTCGGCGGACAGGCGTAATAGATCGACGAAACCGGAGAACGCGGTCAGCGTGAAGTTCGGCAACAGGATGATGCCGAAGCGGATGCGCGATTTCGATTGACCGTCGACGGAAGACGGCGGAAGAGATTCTGCGGCATTCATGCGGGAGACATGCGGCTGGACGTTATCCGCCGAGCATAACACTCGGCCGCGAGCCTCGGGCGTGCGTCAGAAATAGAACGCGGCCGGCGTCGCGTGACGCCGGCCGCGTGAACGGCAGCGAAGGGAAGCGACGTGCGTCAGCCGCCGAGCACGGCGAAGGCCCACGCGAAAGCGCCGCCGGCGAGCGCGCCCGTCGCGCGGCCGAGCACGCTCGCGATCGTGTAGTCGCCCCAGCGCTGCTCGATTTCGGCTTTCAATACGCCGAAGTAGCGCAACACGGGATCGATCGAGCAGAGCAGCATCAGCGCGGCCCAGACGGGCGCCTGACGCGTGAGCACGTGATCGACGCCTAGGAGATCGACGACCTGAAGCGCGCCGACGACGACCACGCCGATGACAAAAGCGAGAACCCAGGATTTGAAGAACTGGTCGGGTAGAGCGTGAGATTCCATCGATGCAAACCGAAAAAGCGTGAAAAGGCGGAAAAGACGAGTGATCCGATGCCTGGCGGCGTGGCTCACCTGAGGACCTAGGGAATATACCGATGCCCGTCCGCGTGACGCTTCGGACCAGTCTCAAAAGCGGGGAAAGTGCAACGAAGATGCGCAAAAACGCGCCGCGCACGAAATGCTCTGTTACGCGCGCCGAGGCGAGCACCGCGACGCGGACTTGCGTCGCCGCGCCGGAAATTGTGCGGAATGCGACGCCGCCGGCACGCGAAAAACGGCGCTGACGCCGCGATCCCATTTCGATGGCGTTTTTGTTCTATCGAGTCTTTTCTGGGTTTGGTGCAATGAGCGCCATACCGAAGTCTTCCGCCAACCTCAGGGACACGCCAATGAACGTCAGCGTTTTCGATCTGTTCAAGATCGGCATCGGACCGTCGAGTTCGCACACCGTCGGGCCGATGATCGCGGCGTGCCGTTTCGCGTCGCATATCGAAGACGCCAATCTGCTCGCCTTCGTTACCCGCGTGCGCGCGGAGTTGTTCGGCTCGCTCGGCGCGACGGGCAAGGGTCACGGCACCGACAAGGCCGTGCTGCTCGGTCTCGAAGGCAATCTGCCCGATCTCATTGATCCGGACGCGATCGCGCCGCGCCTCGCGGAAATCCGCGCGACGAAACGGTTGAAGCTGCTCGGCAAGCACGACGTCGTGTTCGAGGAGCGCGAGCATATCGGCTTCTATCGCAAGCTGATGCCGGGCGCGCCGGGTTCGAGCATCGTGCATCCGAACGGCATGCGCTTTCAGGCATTCGATGAAAACGGCCAGTTGCTCGTCGAGAAGGAGTATTACTCGGTCGGCGGCGGCTTCGTCGTGAATCGCGAAGGCGATCGCGTCAACGGTCTGCGCGCGGGCAACACGGTGCCGCATCCGTTTCGCACCGGCGACGATCTCATGCGCGTCTGTCAGGAGACAGGTCTGTCTATCGCCGAACTGACGATGCAGAACGAATGCGCGAATCGCACCGAAGCCGAAGTGCGCGAAGGCTTGCTCGCGGTATGGCGCGTGATGGCTGCATGCGTCGAGCGCGGCTGCAAGGAGCGCGGCGAGCTGCCCGGTCCGATGCACGTGAAGCGCCGCGCCGCCGATTTGTCCTCCTCGTTGCGTTCGCGTTCGGAAGAGTCGTTGCGCGATCCCTTGTCGATGCTCGACTGGGTCAATCTCTACGCGATGGCCGTCAATGAAGAGAACGCGGCGGGCGGCCGCGTGGTCACCGCGCCGACCAACGGCGCGGCCGGCGTGATTCCCGCCGTGCTCCATTACTACGTGAAGTTCATGCACGGCTCGAACGACGAAGGCATCGTGCGCTTCCTTCTGACGGCTGCGGCCATCGGCATCATCTACAAGGAAACGGCGTCGATCTCGGGCGCGGAAGTCGGCTGTCAGGGCGAAGTCGGCGTCGCCTGCTCGATGGCCGCCGCCGCGCTCGCCGCCGTCATGGGCGGCACGCCGGCGCAAGTCGAGAACGCCGCAGAAATCGGCATGGAACACAACCTCGGCATGACCTGCGACCCGGTCGGCGGCCTCGTGCAGATTCCGTGCATCGAGCGCAACGCGATGGGCGCGATCAAGGCGATCAACGCGGCGCGCATGGCGATGAAGGGCGACGGCAAGCACTACGTGTCGCTCGATTCGGTCATCAAGACGATGCGCGAAACCGGCGCCGACATGAAGACGAAATACAAGGAGACGTCGCGCGGTGGCCTCGCCGTGAACGTCATCGAATGCTGATTAGCCCAAACGCACAATCCCTGCACCAAAGGAAACACCCATGACCCGCTACTCGATATTCAGCCTGCTGCGCAACGGCATGTCGTATCACGAGAACTGGGAGCGCCAGTGGCGCAGTCCCGAGCCCAAGCGCGAGTACGACGTGGTGATCGTCGGCGGCGGCGGTCATGGTCTCGCGACGGCCTACTATCTCGCGAAAGAGCACGGCATCACGAATGTCGCGATTCTCGAGAAGGGATGGATCGGCGGCGGCAATACCGCGCGCAATACGACCATCGTGCGCTCGAACTATCTGTGGGATGAATCCGCGGCGTTGTACGAGAAAGCGATGAAGCTGTGGGAAGGCCTCTCGCAAGACCTCAACTACAACGTGATGTTCTCGCAGCGCGGCGTGATGAATCTCGCGCACACGCTGCAGGACGTGCGCGACACCGAGCGTCGCGTGAATGCGAACCGCCTCAATGGCGTCGATGCCGAGTTCCTCACGCCGCAGCAGATCAAGGAAATCGAGCCGACCATCAATCTGAACAGCCGCTATCCGGTGCTCGGTGCGTCGATTCAACGTCGCGGCGGCGTGGCGCGTCACGATGCGGTCGCGTGGGGCTTCGCGCGCGGCGCGGACCGTGCGGGCGTCGACATCATCCAGAACTGCCAGGTCGTGGGCATTCGCCGCGATGGCAGTCAGGTGACGGGCGTCGATACGACGAAGGGTTTCATCAAGGCGAAGAAGGTCGCGGTCGTCGCAGCAGGCAACACGACGACGCTCGCCGACATGGCCGGCGTGCGGCTGCCGCTCGAAAGCCATCCGCTGCAGGCGCTCGTGTCGGAGCCGATCAAGCCGGTCGTGAACACGGTGGTGATGTCGAACGCGGTGCACGCGTACATCAGCCAGTCCGACAAGGGCGATCTCGTGATCGGCGCGGGCGTCGATCAATACACGGGCTTCGGTCAGCGCGGCAGTTTTCACATCATCGAAGGCACGCTGGAGGCGATCGTCGAGATGTTCCCGGTGTTCTCGCGCGTGCGCATGAATCGTCAGTGGGGCGGCATCGTCGATGTCTCGCCGGATGCGTGCCCGATCATCTCCAAGACCGACGTGAAGGGTCTCTACTTCAATTGCGGCTGGGGCACGGGCGGCTTCAAGGCGACGCCGGGATCGGGCTGGGCCTATGCGCACACGATCGCGAAGGACGAGCCGCATCCGGTGAATGCGCCGTTCTCGCTGGATCGCTTCTATACCGGTCATCTCATCGACGAGCACGGCGCGGCTGCCGTGGCCCACTAATCGCATTAGGAGCGAAAAACATGTTGCTGATCGAATGCCCCTGGTGCGGGCCGCGCGCCGAAACCGAATTTTCCTGCGGCGGCGAAGCGGATATCGCGCGCCCGCTCGACACCGAAAAGCTCTCCGATAAGGAATGGGGCGATTACCTTTTCATGCGGAAGAATCCGCGCGGCGTGCATCGCGAGCAATGGAATCATGCGCAAGGCTGCCGCCGCTGGTTCAAGGCGCAGCGCGATACGGTTTCATACGAGATTCAGGGCTACGAGACGTTCGACCGTCCGCTGGCTGTGATGGACAACAACGGAGGCACGTCGAAATGAGCCAGAAAGACCGACTCGGCATGGGCGGGCGCATCAATCGCGCGATTCCCGTCACCTTCACGTTCAACGGCAAGACGTATCAGGGCTTCGAAGGCGATACGCTCGCGTCCGCGCTGCTCGCGAACGGCGAGCGCTTCGTTGCGCGCAGCTGGAAGTATCACCGTCCGCGCGGGATCATCACGGCGGGTGTCGAAGAGCCGAATGCAGTCGTGCAACTCGAAACCGGCGCATACACGGTGCCGAATGCGCGTGCGACCGAAGTCGAGCTTTATCAGGGGCTCGTCGCGCAGAGCGTGAACGCGAAGCCGAACATCGAGAACGATCGCATGGCGGTCAACCAGAAGATCGCGCGCTTCATTCCCGCGGGCTTCTACTACAAGACGTTCATGTGGCCGCGCAAGTTCTGGCCGAAGTACGAAGAAGTGATCCGCGATGCAGCGGGTCTCGGCGAAGCGCCGAAGCAACTCGACGCCGATCGCTACGACAAATGCTTCGCGCATTGCGACGTGCTCGTGGTCGGCGGTGGACCTTCGGGTCTCGCGGCGGCGCATGCGGCGGGTTTGTCGGGTGCGCGTGTGATTCTCGTCGACGATCAGCGTGAACTCGGCGGCTCGCTCCTGTCGTGCCGCGCGGAAATCGACGGCAAGCCCGCGCTGCAATGGGTGCAGAAGGTCGAGGCCGAGTTGCGCAAGATGCCTGACGTGAAGATTCTGTCGCGCAGCACGGCGTTCGGTTATCAGGATCACAACCTCGTCACGATCACGCAGCGTCTCACGGAACATCTGCCGGTTTCGCGGCGCAGCGGCACGCGCGAACTGATGTGGAAAGTGCGCGCGAAGCGTGTCGTGCTCGCGACCGGCGCGCACGAGCGTCCGATCGTCTTCGGCAACAACGATCTGCCGGGCATCATGCTGGCGTCGGCGGTGTCGACGTATCTGCATCGCTATGCCGTGCTGCCGGGCCGCAATGCGGTCGTGTTCACGAACAACGACGACGCGTATCAATGCGCGCTCGATCTGAAAGCGGCGGGCGCCGAAGTGACCGTCGTCGATCCGCGTCCGGCCGAATCGAAGGGCACGTTGCCGGCCGCGGCGCGCCGCTATGGCGTGCGCGTGATGAACAACGCGGTCGTGACCGTTGCGCGCGGCAAGCTGCGCGTGGCGTCGGTGGAAGTGGCGTCGTATGCGCAAGGCAAGGTCGGCCAGAAGCAGACGGAACTGCAATGCGATCTCGTCGCGATGTCGGGCGGCTGGAGTCCCGTGCTGCACCTCTTCGCGCAATCGGGCGGCAAGGCGCACTGGCACGACGAAAAAGCGTGCTTCGTGCCCGGCAAGGCGATGCAACTGGAAAGCAGCGTCGGCGCATGCGCGGGCGAGTTCTCGCTGGCACGCGGCATCCGCTTCGGCGCGGATGCGGGCGTCGAAGCGGCGCGCGCGGCGGGTCATATCGTCGTGAAGCCGAATCCGGTGCAGGTCGCTGAGATCGTCGAAGCGCCGATGCTGCCGCTGTGGATCGTCGGCGGCAAGGACCTGTCGACGCGCGGTCCGAAGCAGTTCGTCGACTTCCAGAACGATGTGTCGGCGGCGGACATCTATCTGGCGGCGCGCGAGGGCTTCGAATCCGTCGAGCACGTGAAGCGTTATACGGCGATGGGCTTCGGCACCGATCAGGGCAAGCTCGGCAACATCAACGGCATGGCGATTCTGGCGCAGGCGCTCGGCAAGACGATTCCCGAGACCGGCACGACGACGTTCCGCCCGAATTACACCCCTGTCACGTTCGGCACGTTCGCGGGCCGCGAGCTGGGCGAGTTCCTCGATCCGGTGCGCAAGACGGCGATCCACGAATGGCACGTCGAGAACGGTGCGATGTTCGAGGACGTTGGCAACTGGAAGCGTCCCTGGTACTACCCGAAGGCGGGCGAGGACATGCACGCGGCAGTCGCGCGCGAGTCGCTCGCGGTGCGTCAGAGCGTCGGCATTCTCGATGCATCGACGCTCGGCAAGATCGACATTCAAGGCCCGGATTCCGCGAAGCTGCTGAACTGGATGTACACGAATCCGTGGAGCAAGCTCGAAGTCGGCAAGTGCCGTTATGGCCTGATGCTCGACGAGAACGGCATGATCTTCGACGACGGCGTCACGGTGCGTCTCGGCGAACAGCACTACATGATGACGACGACCACCGGCGGCGCGGCGCGCGTGCTCACGTGGCTCGAACGCTGGCTGCAAACGGAATGGCCCGACATGCGCGTGCGTCTCGCATCGGTGACGGATCACTGGGCGACGTTCGCGGTCGTCGGACCGAACAGCCGCAAGGTGCTGCAGAAGGTGTGTCACGACATCGACTTCGCGAACGCGGCGTTCCCGTTCATGAGCTATCGCGATGGCACGGTGGCGGGCGCGGCGGCGCGCGTGATGCGCATCAGCTTCTCGGGCGAGCTCGCGTATGAAGTGAACGTGCCGGCGAACGTCGGGCGCGCGGTGTGGGAAGCGCTGATGGTCGCGGGCGCGGAGTTCGACATCACGCCGTACGGCACGGAAACGATGCACGTGCTGCGCGCGGAGAAGGGCTACATCATCGTCGGCCAGGATACGGACGGCTCGATGACGCCTTACGATCTCGGCATGGGCGGCCTCGTTGCGAAGTCGAAGGACTTCATCGGCAAGCGCTCGCTCACGCGTTCGGATACGGCGAAACAAGGAAGAAAGCAGTTCGTCGGACTCCTGACCGATGATCCTGCGTTCGTGTTGCCGGAAGGCGCGCAGATCGTCGCGGGTCCGTTCCAGGGCGATACCGCGCCGATGCTCGGACACGTCACGTCGAGCTATTACAGCCCTATCCTGAAGCGCTCGATTGCGCTGGCCGTCGTGAAGGGCGGTCTGGAGAAGATCGGCGAATCGGTCATGATTCCGCTCGCGAACGGCAAGCGGGTCAACGCAAAAATCACCAGCTCGGTGTTCTACGACAGCGAAGGAGCACGTCAACATGTTGAATGAGATCAAAGGTTCCTCGACGGTCGTCGATCGCGCAATCAGCGGGCAAGGCGTGTGGCAGGAGTCTCCGCTCGTCGGCGCCGATGCGTTGATGAAAGCGCATCAGAGCGGCTCGCCGAAGACGTTTCGTCTGACGGAGCGGCCGTTCCTCGAGCTCGTGAACGTGCGTGGCGACACGCGCGATCCGGCTTTCGCGAAGGCGGTGCAGAGCGTGATCGGCTGCGTGCCGCCGGAGAAGGCGAATACCATCGCGCGCGGCAACGGCTACACGATGCTGTGGCTCGGCCCCGATGAATGGCTCGTCTATTCCGATACGGCGCACGATGCATCGCGTCCCGCGCCGCTCGAAGCGAAGCTGCGCGAGGTGTTCGTCGGTCAGTTCTCGGCGGCGGTGGATATCGGCAGCGGGTATACGGTGCTCGAAATCGATGGCCCGAAGACGCGTGAAGTGCTCTCGCGCGGCTGCCCGCTCGATCTGCATCCGAAGGTTTTCGGCGAAGGACAGTGCGCGCAGAGCCACTATTTCAAGGCATCGCTCACGCTCGTGCCGCTGGGCGGCGATCGCTTCGAGATGATCGTGCGCCGCAGTTTCGCGGACTACTTCGTGAAGATGATGCTCGACGCCGCCGCGCCGTTGCTCTCATGAAGCCTTTCGAACCGCTGGCGGCGGGTGGCGAAGGCTGGCGCGTGATCGTCGACGAGTTGATCGTGAAGACGCGCGTCGGCCTGTACGAGCATGAGCATGAAGGGCCGCAGCCGGTGTGCATCGATGCGAGCCTGCGTTATCGCGGCATGCCGCATGAATCGGACGATGGTCTGATCGATTACGAAGCGTGGTGCAATCGCGTGAGTGCGTTTCTCGAAGCGAAGGCGCATACGCGTTTGCTCGAGACGCTCGCGGTGGAGATCGCGGCGCTATCGTTCGAGGAATGGCCCGCGCTCGATGCGCTCACGTTGACGTTGCACAAGCCGAAGATTCGCGAGGGCACGAAGCGCCTTGGGCTCGAACTCGACTGGCGTCGCGCGGATTTCGATGCGTGGCGTTTGCGGGCTGAGGCGCAACACGCGATCGTGCGATGAACGCGTCGCGCGATGCTGCCGCGCAGCTTTCCGAGCGTGCATGCAAGAAGCACGATGCGGACGCGGCGCTCGCGCTGCTGGATCGGAGTATTGCGTTGAAGCATCGGCGGATTGCGTTGATCCGGTATCTGCACGCGCAGTATCTCGATGCGCCGCTGGAAGCGCGGCATCATGAGTATGTGAAGGCGATCGCCGCGCGGTTGAGTGAGGAGGCGGTGATGCGGGTGGTGAAGGCGGCGCGGGGGAGGTTTGAGGGGGTGGGGTGAGGGTGGTGGGCCGCTGATCTTGCCCGCGTGTATGCCCTTGGGGCTGTCTCCGCGTATGCGGAGGAACCCCCGTCGCCGTGCGCGCCGGACGCATCATCCAGGGTCTATCTCCGCGCACGCGGAGGAACCCGGTTGAACTCGGTCTCGCCGCGGCTGTTCAGAGGTCTATCTCCGCGCACGCGGAGGAACCTGGCCGCGGCGTGTGTATGAGCGGAGTGGGTCGGGTCTATCTCCGCGCACGCGGAGGAACCTTCGAATGATCCCGCCGAATGTGCGCGATGTCGGGTCTATCTCCGCGCACGCGGAGGAACCCGGCGTCGCGCGTCGCGCGATCAGCCCTTTTTCGGTCTATCTCCGCGCACGCGGAGGAACCAACATCGGCTTCAATACGAGCTACGACATTCCGGGTCTACCTCCGCGCACGCGGAGGAACCAACCCACGGAAATTTTTTCCCAGAAGCTGCGCGGGTCTATCTCCGCGCACGCGGAGGAACCGCACTGCCCGACGCGCACCGGCAGCCAGCGCCGGGTCTATCTCCGCGCACGCGGAGGAACCTGCTCGCCGCGGATCGTGAAAAACGCCCGCCCGGGTCTATCTCTGCGCACGCGGAGGAACCTTTGGTTTCCATCGTCCGATGGTAGTAGGCGAAGGTCTATCTCCGCGCACGCGGAGGAACCGATCGGTAGATCGCCGATGACGGCAAGCGCCTGGGTCTATCTCCGCGCACGCGGAGGAACCACCATGGGCACGCTGTCCGCGTAGTCTTGCGCGGGTTTATCTCCGCGCACGCGGAGGAACCGCCCGAAGGCGGCTTGGTGATGCGAGTCTCTTGGGTCTATCTCCGCGCACGCGGAGGAACCCGCCGCGTTCGGGTCTTTCATTGCAGCGTCAAGGGTCTATCTCCGCGCACGCGGAGGAACCGTCAGCGGGCCCCAGTGCTGGAACTCTTCGACGGGTCTATCTCCGCGCACGCGGAGGAACCCTGAGCCGAAACGGAAACGAACTGGGCGGCTCGGGTCTATCTCCGCGCACGCGGAGGAACCTTGAGCGGTTCATGATCGTTCGTCCTATTCTGGGGTCTATCTCCGCGCACGCGGAGGAACCGAATCGCTCGACAACTACAAGAACGCCGTCGAAGGTCTATCTCCGCGCACGCGGAGGAACCGCGATCGACGCCGCGATCGCCAAGGAGCCGAAAGGTCTATCTCCGCGCACGCGGAGGAACCCTATTTTTGTCGGTAGCCTCGCAGGCGCTTTCGGGTCTATCTCCGCGCACGCGGAGGAACCGCCAGCCAGCGCAGACACTCTGCGATCTCTGCAGGTCTATCTCCGCGCACGCGGAGGAACCGGTTCGTCGATGTGGGTGATCGTCTGCGCGCCGGGTCTATCTCCGCGCACGCGGAGGAACCGTTCTCGTCGATGTATCCGCCGCGCGTGTTCGAGGTCTATCTCCGCGCACGCGGAGGAACCTCTACCCACTATATTCATGATTTAAAAGAACAAACGACCAAATCGATGTTTTGAATTTGGCACGCGAAAGAGTATCGCGAGCTGCCGGGCCGCTGTCGAACAATGCGGCTCCGCACTGATGCACCGCAACGAGTCAGGCATTCGCCCCTGAAATTCGGCAAATTCGTATAGAAGCTCTCCGGTCCGCCAAACAAAAATAGGAATCCAAACCTATTGATCGCGACGCAATATCTCTGCTTCGAGGCAGCGTCACGCGATCCCAAAGCGCATGAAAACCGAAGCAAGCGAAACCGACACATTCACCGCGTGGGGCAAACGGCCGCGCGCCGGAGACGAGCACTCGCCTTGTCATCCGCTTGGCGATCACATGCTGGATGTGGCCGCGTGCTTTCTGGCAAATTGCCGCGTGCGGACGCATTCACGACGCTCTGACCTACACTGCCGGCCGAACCTTGACTGATCAGGACATCGAGCGGCTAGCAGTGCTCGCCTATCTGCACGACTTCGGTAAGGCCAACAGCGGTTTTCAGGCGAAACGATGGAACGGTCCCGCGCCGCGCGAATGGCCGCAGAAAGCGGGACACGGTGCCGAGGCAGTCTTTGCATTCAGCTTGGACGATGGGCTGCTGGCAGGATTGCCCATCGAAGCGATGTTGAAATGGGCCGGCGGAGTGGATGACTTGCTGCGTGCAAGCTTGGGCCATCACGGTCGTCCGGTCGCTGATCGGTCTGGAATCGACCCGCTGATATGGCGCCCAGTGCGCGATGCCTCTGGTCGCGAACTCTACAGTCCCGCGCACACGCTGAAACAAATCGGCGATGCTTTGCGCCTGCACTTTCCCTTGGCGTTCGAACCGGGCGGCGATCCGTTGCCGTCCACGCCGGCGTTCGTTCACTTGTTCGCGGGCCTCGTGCAATTGGCCGACTGGCTTGGCTCCGACGAAGACTTTTTCGAATACAGCAAACCGGGCGCCGCGCGAACGCTGCAAGACGCGCGCGACCGGGCATCGAACGCTGTGAGAGCCATAGGACTTGATACTTCAGCGCATCGCGCGCAGTTGATTCGAGATGGATTCTCTTTCCAGTCCGCATTCGGAGTGAAGGCGCCACACGCTACTCAAAGCGCGCTCGGAGAGGAAGGACTCGGCCCGCTTCTCATACTGGAATCGGAAACCGGCAGTGGCAAGACGGAAGCTGCACTGTGGCGCTTTGCGAAGCTCTTCGAGTCAGGCAAAGTCGATTCGCTGTATTTCGCGCTGCCTACGCGCGTGGCCGCAGCGCAGGTTTATGAACGCGTCCGCACGTTCGTCGCGAACCTTTGGCCGCGGAATGCGCCGGTGGTCGTGCGCGCGTTGCCAGGCTATGAAAGCGCGGATGGCAACGTAAAGTCAGCCGCCTTGCCGGACTTCAAGTTCTTGTGGTCCGATTCTCCCGACGATACGAAAGCACATCAACGCTGGGCCGCGGAATCGCCGAAGCGCTTTCTCGCGGCGACGATCGCTGTGGGCACGATCGATCAGGCGTTGCTCGCGGGGCTGAAAGTGCGTCATGCGCATCTGCGACATGCAACGCTTTGCCGCTCTTTGCTGGTCGTCGATGAAGTCCATGCATCCGACGCCTACATGTCGCAATTGCTGGAACAACTTCTGAGGGCGCAGCTCGCAACGGGCGGCCATGCGCTGCTCTTGTCGGCGACGCTTGGCACGAATCAGCGAGCGCGGTATCAGCGCATTGCAAGCGGAGATGAGACGATCGCGGCGCCGGATATCGATAAGGCTGTGCGATCACCGTACCCGGCGCTTACGGACGGTGAAACGGTTCGAGAATTGCCTGCCTCGGGCAGATCGAAGACCGTGCAATGGCAGACCCTCAACGCAATCGACGACCACGAGCGCATCGCCAGCCTCGCATGCGACGCCGCGAATCAAGGGGCGCGCGTGCTGATCGTCCGCAATACGGTGCCGGCCGCGATCGCCACGCAAAAAGCGGTGGAAGCTTTGGTCGACGCTTCGGGCGATCGCGCGTGGCTGTTCGGTCTCGATGGCGTGCCAACGCTGCATCACAGCCGCTTCAGCCGGCAGGATCGGCCGCGTCTCGACAAGAAAGTCGAAGAACGCTTTGGCAAGGTGCGCAATGCCAAGCAGGGGGCGTGCATCCTCGTCGGAACGCAGACGCTGGAGCAAAGCCTCGACATCGACGCGGACTTGCTCATCACTGACATCTGTCCGATGGACGTGCTGTTGCAGCGCATTGGCCGTTTGCATCGGCATAAGCGCGAAGATGACGATCTGCGGCCGAAGGGCTTTCAGGAAGCGCGCGCGTGGGTTCTGATACCTGAGGGCGGTTCGTTTGAAGCGTGCCTCAAAGTACCGCGCAACGGACTCGGGCGGCTGAAGGACGGCGGCGGTGTCTATCCCGACTTGCGGATGATCGAAGCGACGCGTCGCCTGATCCGCGAGCAGCCCAGTCGCGTGATTCCGCTCGAAAACCGTGCGCTCGTGGAACGCGCGACGCATCCCACTTGTTTGCGTTCGATACAAGACGAGTCCGGTGCGGCGTGGAAACAGCTAGAGCAACTACTTGAGGGTAGCGACAGCGCTGAGCGATCCATCGCGCGACTCCATGCGCTTCCGTTCGACGCGGGATTCGACGAACTCGTATTTCCGGACGGCGAAGAACGTATCGCCACGCGTCTTGGCGCGGCTGACCGTCTGGTCGCATTCGAGCCACCCGAACGCGGGCCGTTCGGTACGGACGTGCATGAGATCGCGATTCGTTTTCACTTGCTGCCGAACGGACTCGATGCGGACGCGAAGCCGGTTTCCATCGTTCGTCATGACGGCGGCTTCGAGTTTTCGTTGGGCGCGGCGCGCTATTCATATAGCCGTTTCGGGATCGAAAAGATCGGTCCGCACACGAGCTAGGGCCACTTCATGGATATCCAATTCAGCTTGCTCGATCAAGCGCTGATTCGCTATCGAACCAGCACTCGACAGGAACGGCACGCGACATTGCCGGAACTGCTCGCCGCCTTCAACGCTGACGAAGTGAGCGACTTTCCCGCGCTGCGTCCGCATCAACGGCATCCGTGGCATGCGTTTCTCGTGCAACTGGCGGCCATCGCACTTCACGCGGCGAATCGTGAGACGCCCTTCGAAACCGCTGCCGAATGGCACGCCGCGTTGCTTGCGCTGACGCCCGACGATAGCGACGGCGCGGCGTTCGCGCTCGTCGCACCGGACGATCGGCCTGCCTTCATGCAGGCGCCGTGTGAACGCGGAGCGTCGCGGACGTGGAAGAAGCGGATCGCGACGCCCGATGCGCTGGACATGCTGGTGACATCGCGGAATCACGATTTGAAGGCGCAACGCATGGTTCACGCGGAGGCCGAGGACTGGATCTATGCGCTCGTCAGTTTGCAGACGCAAGAGGGTTTTCTTGGCGCGGGCAACTATGGCATATCGCGCATGAACGGCGGCTTTGCCAGTCGACCGGGCGTTGGTGTGGTGCCGAATGGCAGATGGGGAAAGCGCTGGGCGCGCGATGTACAGCTTCTGCGTCGCAATCGCGACCAGATCGCCAAGACTTTCGGATTGAAGAAAAAAAGCGGCGTCGCGCTGGTGTGGCTTCAGCCTTGGGATGGCGCCAGCAGCCTTTCATTCTCCGAACTCGATCCTTTTTATATCGAAGTGTGCCGTCGCGTGCGCATTCAGGCGCAAGGCGAAACGCTAAGCGCGATCGCCACGGGCAGCAAGGTTGTACGTATCGCCGCGAAGGAGCGCTGCGGCGTGACGGGCGACGCCTGGACACCGATCAACGTTGCGGAAGGCAAAGCGCTTTCGATCACGGCGAAAGGCTTCGACTACAAGCTCGCGAGCACGCTCGCATTCTCAAGTGAATACGAGCCGACGATCGCGCGCACGCTGCTGGATGACGACGGCAAGGAAGGCGTGTTCATCCTTGCTCAAGGCATCACGCGTGGTCAGGGAAAGACCGAGGGCTATCACGAAAGACGCATTCCCATTACAGCAAAGATGCGCCGCCTGATGTTGAAGCAAAAAGGCGATGAAATCGCCGAAGCAGCAAAAGAGCGTATCGGAGAAATCGCCGATGTCCGCAAGACGCTATGGAGCGCGTTGTGCGCGCTGTTGGGCAACGGCGATCAAAACGTAAGTGACGACACCAAGAACAAGGCCAATCATTTTGCGAGAGCCTTCGAGCAAGGAGAAGACCGGCGCTTCTTCGACGATCTCGCCAGAGAGATCGACGCTGACGATCGCAAAAGTGAAGAACACGACCAATGGCTCCTCGCGCTCGCCGATCGTGCCTCCGGGGTGCTGGAGCAGGCGTTCGTCGCGGGACCGCGCAGCGCCGAGCGTGTGTATCGCGCGCGCGGTGCGGCGCTTTCGCGTTTCCACGTCGGTTTGCGTTCCGAGAAAGCGCCACCGCGAATGGCTCGCGTGCTGAAGCAGCGCAATGAAGCCCGCAAAGCCGCGCAATCCGAATCGTTCGAAGAGGTTTCAGATGGCTCAAATTGAAGGCGTCGCACGGGACTCATGGCGCGTCTCCGCTTATCAGGCGCAAGCGCTTGCCCGCTTCATCGAAGCCGGCAAAGTCGGCGAAGGTGCACTGAAGGCGGATTATGTCGCGCTCAAACGTCTCAACCCGGACGCGGATGCGCTGACCGTCCAGCAGATCGCGGCGTTCACGCGGGCCTTGCATCGCGCGAAGGTGGACTGCGAGCAATTGAGCATCGAGCGCTGGAAGCGATGGGCCGTGATCGTGAACGGCATCGCGCTAACTGGCCATCACGTGCAGAAGGACGACGCGGACAAGGTGAGCGCGCGATTCGGCTTCCAGTTGCGGCGCGCGGGCGTCTCCGATGCGCGCGTCACGCGGCTTCTCAACGCACGTGGTGACGCGTTCTTTCCGCTTTTGCAGCGTGTTCTTCGGCTGATGGAAAGCAGAAAGGTCGAGCCGAACTGGGCCGAACTGGGCACGTTCGTGCTCAATGAAAGCGCGGAACATCCCAGGGCGAGGCGCTGGGCGGATCGGTCGCGCATCCGGTTCGTGCAGGACTTTACGAGCGCCAGACCCGAGAGCGCAAAAAAGCCTTGACCATCGCCATTCATAAACACGCGTACTCAGACAGAAACGGAAGGAACCGAACATGCCGCACCCGCGCTTCGTCCAGATTCACACGCTGCAAAGCTACTCCGCCGCGCTTCTCAATCGCGACGATTCAGGCCTCGCCAAACGCCTCCCGATGGGCGATGCCATCCGCACGCGCATCTCGTCGCAATGTCTCAAGCGACACTGGCGCACGGCGGACGATCATCATTCGCTTGCGAGTCTCGGTGTGCCGATGGCAATCCGCTCGCGCATCACGCTCACGATGATCCGCGACGCGCTGATCAAGCAGAACGTGCCCGAGAACCTTGCGCAAACCGCAGCCGAAGCCTTGCGCGACGCCGGCCTGCTCGACAAGGGGGGAAAGAACCTCAAGGGAAAGGATGCGCTGGAAACCGGGCAGGCCGTATTGCTCGGCAAAGCGGAAATCGACTACCTCGTGCAACGCTGCGCGACGCTCGCGGAAGAATGCAAGGACGAAAAGGCCTTGACGTCCGCGGTCGCCAAGTCTCTCAAGGACGAGAAGTCGAACATCGAAGCGCTCAAGCACGGCAGCGGACTCGAGGCGGCGCTCTTCGGCCGCATGGTCACATCCGATGTGCTCGCATCGCGCGATGCCGCCGTGTACGTCGCGCACGCGTTCACGGTTCATGAAGCGCAGGTGGAGAACGACTACTTCACCGTCGTCGACGATCTCTTGCGCGAGACCGGCGAGCGCGGTTCCGCGGGTATCTTCGACACGGAACTCGCGTCCGGCCTCTACTACGGCTATGTGGTCGTGGACGTGCCGCAACTCGTGGCGAATCTCGAAGGCATCGCCATCGGCGAGTGCTTCGACGCGCACCCGGAGCGGCGCGATCTGGCGGGACAGGTCGTCAACAATCTGCTGCATCTGATCGCCACCGTCAGTCCGGGCGCGAAACGGGGATCGACCGCGCCGTTCGCCCACGCGAGCCTGATGCTCGTCGAAACCGGCGACTGGCAGCCGCGCAGTCTCGCGGGCGCGTTCGAAACGGCGCTGAAACTGAAGGGCGCGACGATCCGCGAGCAGGCGATCAAACAACTCGCGCGGGAAATCGAAAAGCACGATGCCGCGTACGGCGCGCCGCTCGATCGACGCTATCTCGCGCTCGACGACGAAACGCCGATGCCCAACGCACAGCGCCTGTCGCTCGATCTACTCGGCAAGTGGGTTCAGAATCGCATCGTCGAGGGCGCGTGAGATGCGGCGACATCTGCTGATGCGCCTGCGCGCACCGCTCGTGTCGTTCGGCGGCGAAACGATCGATAGCTACGGCGTGATCCGCGACTTCCCGGCCTTGTCGATGGTGACGGGCCTCATCGCCAATGCGCTCGGTTACGATCGCGGCGACTTCGCTTCGCACGATCGCTTGCAGGCGCGCCTCGTGATGGGCACGCGGCTCGATGCCAGCGGCACGCGGCTCGTCGACTTTCAGACGGCGCAACTCGCCAGGCGCGACGAAGCATGGACGACGCATGGCGAGCCGGAAACGCGTCAGGGCGGCGAGGATTCGTACAAGAGCCCGCACTTGCGCCATCGGGAATATCACGCGGACCTCGATGCGCTCGTCGCCATCCGGCTCGATCCCGCCGACGAGGAGCCGACGCTCGACGACATCGCGCGCGCGCTCGATCGGCCGAAGCGGCCGCTTTTTATCGGCCGAAAGCCTTGTCTGCCGACGACGCGCGTGTTCGTCGACATGATCGAAGCCCACGACGTGCTCGATGCCCTCGAACGCGCGCCAGCGTCCGAAGCGTCCGAACTCCGCTTTCAGTTGCCTGAAGGCAAGGCGCGCTGCGTCACGCGCAATCGCTCGACGTCTGCGACGAACGCAACTGGAAGACCGGCGTGCACGGCGGATGGCGTCGGGTGTTCGAAGGCAGCGCAATCCGTGCGATGTCCGCACCGAAACAATCGAATTTGCCGGAACGATCTGCATGACCACGTTCAATCTGATGCACTGCCAGCCCGATCCGCGCAAGTTCGTGCTGTGGGCTTCGCGGCAAGGCGGGCTGCCGGCGGGCGGCGATCTCGGCTATGCATTGCATGCGGCGCTTCATCGCGTGTTCGGTGCGCGTGTGCCCAAGCCTTTCTACTATCGCGATGCGCGCGCCGGTCTGCTCGCCTACACGCGCAGTTCGGCCGATGAATTGCGCGAGGCGGCTGCGCTGTGCGCGGCGCCCGATCTCGCCGATGCGCTCGGCCTCGACGCGGGGCCGCGAAGTCCCGGCCTCGGCGTGCGCGCGTTTCCGCTGCAATGGGACGCGGGCCGCGTGCTCGGCTTTGAAGTGCGCGTGCGGCCCATGCGTCGTTTCAAAGTGGAGGATCGCAAGCACGGAAGCGAGCGGGATGCGTTTCGTGAACCCGGAGCGCGCAGGGACGATGAAAAAGACCTCGCGCGCGAGGACGTCTATGCGCGCTGGCTCGCCGAGCAGTTCGAGACGAGCGGCGCCGCGACACTGATCGATGCGCGCATGACGCGCTTTCAGCTCACGCCCGTCATGCGGCTGACACAGGCGGCAAGCCCAGGTGGCGGAGGCCGCGAACCGCGCACGATCATCGGTCCGGATGCCATTTTTAGCGGGCATGTGCGTGTCGAGGACACGGCGGCGTTCGCGCGATTGCTGATGCGCGGCGTGGGGCGTCATCGCGCGTTCGGGTTCGGAATGCTGCTGCTCAGGCCGGCATCGAGCGCGGCGTGAGTCGCGCGAGAAGGCCGTGCTGAAGGGCCGGCTCGGGCTCGACACGTCGCGCGTTCCGCATGCGCATCGGCATGGACTTGTGTGGCTCGAACGCGGCGAGTTGAACGTCATCGACGGATGTCTGCATTTCACGAGCGGACAGCACGTCGATCAGATTCCGCATCAATCGGTATCGATGATTCTGCTCGGCCCCGGCAGCAGCGTGACGCACGACGCGCTGCGTCTGCTTGCGCGTCACGGGACGCTGCTCGCGGCAGTGGGCGTCGATGGCGTGCGCACCTACACTGCGCCGCCGCTGATGCCGGACCGTTCGAGCGTCGCGCGCCGGCAGGCTGAGTTGTGGGGCAATCCGCGAAGGCGCTTGAGCGTCGCGCGGCACATGTATGCGTTGCGTTTGGGCGAGGTGCTGCCGCATCGCGATCTCGACACGCTGCGCGGCATTGAGGGCGCGCGCGTCAAGACGATCTATCGGCTGCGGGCGCAGCAGTTCGGCATCGACTGGGACGGGCGTCGTTATGACCGCGCGAATCCCGAGGCCGCCGATGTGCCCAATCAGGCGATCAACCATGCGGCGACGGCCGTGCAGGCGGCGGCCGCCATCGCTGTGCAGGCGGTCGCGGCGATACCGCAGCTCGGGTTCATCCACGAGGATTCGGGGCAGGCGTTCGTTCTCGATATCGCCGATCTTTTTCGCGATGACATCACGCTTTCGATCGCGTTCGCCGCGGCGAAGGAGGCCGGGCGGAGCGATCAGAGCATCGACCGGCTGGTGCGGCGCGAGGCGGCGCGCGTGTTTCGCAAGAAGGCGGTCATTCCCGCGATGATCGATCGCGTGAAGCAGGTGCTGCGTCTCGATGAAAAGCTGGAGGACAACGATGGCGCTGGTCGTGGTGGTGACGTCTGACGTCGCGGACCGGTTTCGGGGATTTCTGGCGTCGGTGATGCTGGAGGTGTCGGCGGGCGTGTATGTGGCGCCGCGTATGGGCAAGGGCGTGCGCGAGCGAACGTGGTCGGTGCTTGCCGATTGGCATGGACATGAGCCGCGCGGCAGCGTCGTGATGGTGTGGCGCGATCTCGATGCGGTGGGTGGCATCGGCATCGCGCATCTTGGTGCGCCGCCGAGAGCGCTCGTCGAGGTGGATGGGATGTATGTCGTGCGGCGGATGTTGGCGGGGTAGGGGTGTTTCGTTCTTTGAAGATCTGTTTTTTTGGATGGGATCGGGATGGGGGTTTTTCCTTTGGGATGGTTCCTCCGCGTGCGCGGAGATAGACCGCCGCGGCCGCAGATATGACGATCTCTCAAAAGGGTTCCTCCGCGTGCGCGGAGATAGACCCGCGTCGCCGATGCGGGGCTGCTGATCGATCTCGGTTCCTCCGAGTGCGCGGAGATAGACCCACGGCGCTCATGATGGCGCAGGCGATCGATCAGGTTCCTCCGCGTGCGCGGAGATAGACCCCATGTCGAAAAAGCCGTGCGCGCAATCGGCGAGGTTCCTCCGCGTGCGCGGAGATAGACCCCAGTTCTCGAAGTACATGGGCACGGACGAAGGGGTTCCTCCGCGTGCGCGGAGATAGACCCTCGTCCGACTGTGCTGCTACGGCCCGCTGATAGGTTCCTCCGCGTGCGCGGAGATAGACCTCTGAGCCGCTTCAGGGGCACGCCGTTCGTGCCGGTTCCTCCGCGTGCGCGGAGATAGACCCTTTCGTCTGGCCCGTGAGCGCACGGTAATAGAGGTTCCTCCGCGTGCGCGGAGATAGACCCCAGTCGCGCACGGTGCGCTCCGAGCGGCGCAAGGTTCCTCCGCGTGCGCGGAGATAGACCCTCGCGAATGAACGCGGCGGGGTCGATCACTCGGGTTCCTCCGCGTGCGCGGAGATAGACCTTGCGCAACGCCGCACGATCGCCCAAGCAAACGGGTTCCTCCGCGTGCGCGGAGATAGACCCGCGGGCATGCCGCCGCCGTACTGGGGCGACATGCTTCCTCCGCCCCCACGGAGATAGCCCCTCGCCGATTCCCAGCTGCTGCACGATCAGATCGTTCCCTCCGCCCCCGCGGAGCTTCCCCCTTAAACCCGCGCGAAGCCCCTCTGCACCACCCCAACATCCCGCGCCCGTTTCCCCTTCGCCACAAAATAAGGCGTCATCACCCGCTCCAACGCGTCCCGCCCCCGAATCCGATCCGCGATCTTCTCGGCCAGCATGATCGTCGGCGCATTGAGATTCCCCGTGGTGATCTGCGGCATGATCGACGCATCCACGACGCGCAATCCTTCCATCCCGTGCACGCGTCCTTCACCATCGACGACGGCCATATCGTCAAATCCCATCTTGCACGAACACGAAGGATGAAAAGCCGTCTCCGCCTTCGCTTTCACGAATGCATCGAGTTCGGCATCGCTTTGCAGATCATCGGATGGATGAAGCTCGCGCCCGCGATACCGTTCCAGTGCAGGCTGCCGCATGATCTCCCGCGTGATCCGGATCGCATCGCGGAATTCGCGCCAGTCGAGCGGATCGGCCATGTAATTGAAAAGAATGCCGGGATGCGCATTCGGATCGCGCGACGTGAGCTTCACGCGCCCGCGGCTCGGCGAGCGCATCGATCCGACATGCGCCTGAAACCCGTGCATCGTGATCGGATTCGATCCGTTGTAATTGATCGCGACCGGCAAAAAGTGATACTGGATGTTCGGCCACAGATCATCGTCGCGCGTGCGGATGAAGCCGCCCGCTTCGAACTGATTGCTCGCGCCGACACCGGTTCCGTTCAGCATCCATTCCAGCCCGATCGCCGGCTGATTCCACCACTGCAACGCCGGATACAAGGACACCGGCTCCTTGCATTCGTACTGCATGTACATCTCGAGATGATCCTGCAAGTTCTCACCGACGCCCGGCAGATCGTGAACGACAGGAATCTCCAACGCCTTCAGCCAGTCAGACCGCCCCACGCCCGAGCGCTGCAACAACTGAGGCGATGCAATCGCGCCGCTGCACACGAGCACCTCGCGCCGCACATGCGCCGTCACGCGCTCCCCGCCATGCAGATAAGCGACGCCGATAGCACGCTTGCCCGAGAACAACACGCGATCCGTCATCGCATGCGTCACGATGGTCAACCCGGCACGATGCTTCGCGCGATCCAGATACCCGCGCGCCGTGCTCGCGCGACGTCCCTTCGCGGTCACGGTGCGATCCATCGGACCGAAGCCTTCCTGCTGATAACCGTTGAGATCTTCCGTGCGCGGATAACCCGCCTGCACGCCCGCTTCGACCATCGCGGCGAAGAGCGGATTGTTGCCGGGCTTGCTGGTCGTCACGTGCACGGGACCATCGCCGCCGTGATACGCGTTCGGCCCGATATCGCGCGTCTCGGCCTTGCGGAAATACGGCAGACAGTCGAGATAGCTCCAGTTCTCGAGACCGGGCATCGACGCCCAGTTGTCGTAATCGAGCGCATTGCCGCGGATATAGCACATGCCATTGATCAGCGACGATCCGCCCAGCCCCTTGCCGCGCCCGCACTCCATGCGACGGTTGTTCATATGCGGCTCGGGCTCGGTTTCATACGCCCAGTTGTATCGGCGGCCTTGCAGCGGATAAGCCAGCGCCGCCGGCATCTGCGTGCGAAAGTCGAAGCGATAATCCGGCCCGCCCGCTTCGAGCAGCAACACCGTCACATCCTCGTCTTCCGTGAGACGCGACGCGAGCACGTTGCCCGCCGATCCCGCGCCGACGATGATGTAATCGTATTCGTTCGCGCTCATCGACAGACTCCTTAAAACACGGGCTGATAGGGACCGAGCTCGACCTGCACGGACTTGATGCGCGTATAGGCGTTCAACGTGACGATGCCGTTCTCGCGCCCGACGCCCGATTGCTTGTAGCCGCCCACGGGCATTTCTGCCGGCGACTCGCCCCACGTATTGATCCAGCAGATGCCCGCTTCGAGCCGATGAATCACGCGATGCGCGCGCGACAGGTTCTCCGTCACGACGCCCGCCGCGAGGCCGTAGTCCGTATCGTTGGCGCGCGCGATGACTTCGTCTTCGACATCGAACGCGAGGATGCTCATGACCGGCCCGAAGATTTCCTCGCGCACGATGCGCATGTCGTCGCGGCAATCGGCGAACACGGTCGGCTCGACATACTGGCCGCGCGCGAACGCGCCATCGGTCATGCGCGCGCCGCCCGCGACGAGCCGCGCGCCTTCGCGCTTGCCGCTCTCGATATAGCCGAGCACTTTCTGCAACTGCGCCGCGCTCGCGAGCGGGCCGAAGTTGGTGCGCGGATCATCGGGCGCGCCGATGCGAATGCGCTTCACACGTTCCAGCACGAGCGCTTCGAACTTGTCGATCACGCCGCGTTCCACGAACACGCGCGTGCCGTTCGTGCACACCTGGCCGGAGCTGAAGAAGTTCGCGCTCATGGCGATATCGGCGGCGCGTTCGAGGTTGGCGTCGTCGAAGACGATGAGCGGCGACTTGCCGCCGAGTTCCATCGTCACTTCCTTGAGCGTCGATCCGCCCGCGCGCGCCATCACTTTCTTGCCGGTTTCGACGCCGCCCGTGAACGATATCTTTTCGATGCCCGCGTGTTCCGCGAGCATCGCGCCGACGCGTCCGTCGCCTTGCACGACGTTGAAGACGCCCGCGGGCACGCCCGCTTCGACATAGATTTCCGCGAGCTTCGATGCCGTCAGCGGCGTGATTTCGCTCGGCTTGAAGATCATCGCGTTGCCGGCCGCGAGCGCGGGCGCCGACTTCCAGCAGGCGATCTGAATCGGGTAATTCCATGCGCCGATGCCCGCGCACACGCCGAGCGGTTCGCGCCGCGTATAAACGAACGACGATTCGCGCAGCGGAATCTGCTCGCCTTCGATGGCCGTCGCGAGCCCCGCGTAATACTCGATGACGTCCGCGCCCGTGACGATATCGACGGCGCGCGTCTCCGCGATCGGCTTGCCGGTGTCGCGCGTTTCCATCGCGGCGAGTTCGTCGTTGCGCGCGCGCAGCAGATCGACGGCGCGCCGCAGGATGCGCGAGCGTTGCATCGCGGTCATTGCGGCCCATTCGCGCTGGCCTTCGCGCGCCGATCGCACCGCGCGATCGATATCCGCCTGCGATGCCTGCTGTACGCGCGCGAGGGTTTCGCCGGTCGCGGGATCGAGCGTGTCGAAAGTTTCGCCGCTGGTTGCATCGACGTATTCGCCGCCGATGTAAAGCCGTTGCTCGCCGAATGCGGACATGTCGCGCTCCTTTCCTTGAATGTGGGTGATCAGCCGCGCGCTTCCAGCACGAGGTCGATGTATTCGTAAGCGAGCCGCAGCGCGCCTTTCGTGTCGAATGGTTCGCCGGCGAGCGCGCCGCGCAGCCACAGGCCGTCGATTAACGCGGCGAGACCGCTCGCGGCGCGGCGCGCGGCGGTCTTTGTGAGCGCCCGCGCGAAATCCGCGCACAGATTCGAATGCAGACGTCGCGTGTTGACGCGCTGCAAACGCCGCAATTCCGGCTTGTGCATGCTTTCCGACCAGAACGCGAGCCAGGTTTTCATGACCGGCCCGTTCACCTGTTCGACATCGAAATTCGCCGCGACGACCGCGCGCAGTTTCGAGCGCGGATCGGGCTTCGCGGCTTTGCGGCGGCGCGACGTGCCTTGCCACAGCGAGCGCAGCACATGGCGCATCGTGGCTTCGAGCAGGCCGTCCTTGTCGCCGAAGTAATGACTGACGATGCCCGTCGACGTGCTCGCGCGCTGCGCGACCGAGGCGAGCGTCGCGCCCGCGAGCCCCGACTGGTCGATGGTGTGCAGCGTGGCGTCGATGAGTTGCGCGCGGCGGATATCGCGCATTCCGAGCTTGGGCATGATGTCGGGCGAGGAAGAACGTCCGTGAATGCTAGTTTTTTTATATTGAACGGTCAATCAATAAAAACGGCGCATGAACGCGATGTCGGTTTCAGTCAAACGTGCGTCGCATTGAGTGTCAGTCGCGGCTTCGCGACAGCGCTACCCTCGTTGCACGGGCGCGGTCATCGGTCGGATGTATCGCGCGTGCCGTCCACGAAACAAGGAGACGATCAATGAGCAGCAATCGCGGCGTCGTGTATCTGGGGCAGGGCAAGGTCGAAGTGCAATCCATCGACTATCCGAAGATGGTCGATCCACGCGGGCGCGACATCGGCCACGGCGTCATTCTGAGAGTCGTGAGCACGAACATCTGCGGCTCGGACCAGCACATGGTGCGCGGCCGCACGACTGCCGAAGTCGGCCTCGTGCTCGGCCACGAAATCACGGGCGAAGTGATCGAAGTGGGGCGCGATGTCGAGACGCTTGCCATCGGCGATCTGGTTTCGGTGCCGTTCAATGTCGCGTGCGGCCGCTGCCCGACCTGCAAGGCGCAGCACACGGGCGTGTGTCTGAACGTGAATCCGTCGCGCGCGGGCGGCGCGTATGGCTATGTCGACATGGGCGGCTGGATCGGCGGGCAGGCGGAATACGTGCTGGTTCCGTATGCCGACTTCAATCTGCTGAAGTTTCCCGACAAGGCGCAGGCGATGTCGAAGATCCGCGATCTCACCTGTCTATCCGACATTCTTCCGACGGGTTATCACGGCGCGGTGATGGCGGGCGTTGGGCCGGGCTCGACGGTGTATATCGCGGGCGCGGGGCCGGTGGGGATGGCGGCGGCGGCGTCGGCGCGTTTGCTGGGCGCGGCGTGCACGATCGTCGGCGACATGAACGAGGAGCGGCTTGCGCACGCGCGTGCGATGGGCTTCGAGACGATCAATCTGTCGAATGACGCGACGCTCGGCGAGCAGATCGAGCAGATTCTCGGCAAGCCGGAAGTGGATTGCGCGGTCGATTGCGTGGGTTTCGAAGCGCATGGGCATGGCAGCGATGCGGGCCACGAAGCGCCCGCGACGGTGCTGAATTCGCTGATGGAGATCACGAAGGCTGCGGGCGCGATCGGGATTCCGGGCCTTTACGTGACCGACGATCCGGGTGCGGTCGATGCTGCGGCGCGGAAGGGCAGTTTAAGTATTCGGTTCGGACTGGGTTGGGCGAAGTCGCACTCGTTCCACACGGGGCAGACGCCGGTCATGAAGTACAACCGCAATCTGATGCAGGCGATTTTGTGGGATCGGTTGCCGATTGCCGATATCGTCAATGTGACCGTCGTTTCGCTCGATGAAGCGCCGGAGGGGTATCGGAAGTTTGATGGCGGTGCGCCGAGGAAGTTTGTTATCGATCCGCATGGGTTGTTGAAGGCTGCTTAAGGGCTTTTTGTGCTTGCCCCTGCGGGTTGTGCTTGCTGCGGGGGCGGTTTGGTTTTTTGTTGCTGGATCCCGTATTCGTTTTGGTCTATTAGCACTGCCCCTGTGCGGGGCGGCAGTCACTTTCTTTGCTGCTGCAAAGAAAGTAACCAAAGAAAGCAGCTCGTTCAGGCCCGCGGTCACACGTAGTTTGGGTAGTTCTCTCGTCCACCGTGGCACTCGCCTAAAGAGTGCCCTCGAAGGACTAATCGGGCTTGGATCGCGCACGGTCTGACAAGCTAGTCGATTTAAGGCGCTGGTTCAGCGCGAAAGAGTTCCGGCCCAGCGCTACGCGCTGCCGTGGGGTCTGCTAGGGAAACCGTCGGTTTGCTGGCCTTGCGATTACCCATCGGCCGCGAAGCGGGCCGAAGCCATTTCGTGCTGAACCAGTGTGTTGAGCGGCGCGATGTGACAGACCGTGCGCGATCCAAGCCCGGTTGGGCCTATGAGGGCACTCTTTAGGCGAGAGCCACGGTGGACGAGAGAACTACCCAACGTGCGTGTGACCGCGGGCGTGTGGAGCTGCTTTCTTTGGTTACTTTCTTTGCAGCAGCAAAGAAAGTGACTGCCGCCCCGCACAGGGGCAGTGCCAATAGACCAACACGAAACCGGGATCCGGCAACAAACCAGAAAGCACACAAAGGGAAGCAAACCAAAAAACCCAAAAACCAAAAAACCGCGTCATACTTGACGCATGAAGGCCGATTATCTCCGAACCGCGCTTTCCGTCCGCCTGGCGGCCCCTCCCGATGCTGCGGAGATCGCGCGCATCCACGTCCGCGCCTGGCAGGCCGCCTATCGTTCCATCTTTCCCGCCGCGTACCTCGATTCGCTTTCCATTCCGAAGCGTCGCGCCCTATGGTCGGAACTGATCGCTCGCGGTATGCCACGCGTGATGCTCGCGCAACGCGACGACGTCATCCTCGGCTGGATCGCATGGGGCGTCTCACGCGACAACGACAAAGGCGCCACCGATGCCGAAATCGAAGCCATCTACATCGACCCGGCACACTGGCGGCAAGGCGCGGGCCGAATGCTGATCGACGAAGCGATCAACGCCGCGGCGAGCGAAGGCTACCGGGAAATGACGCTCTGGGCGCTCGAAGAAAACGCGCACGGCCTGCGCTTTTACAAGGCGCTCGGCTTCGCACTGGACGGCGTGTTCCGCACCGAACGAGTCGGCGGATGCGAAGTCTGCGAAACGCGGCTTCACATGTCGATCTGAACCGAACCCTCAGGCCACCATCGCGGGAACGGCAGACAACGGCGGCACCTGCTTGCGCCGTTCGCGCGTCGGCGCCGTGCCGAACGCATCGCGATAGCTCTTCGAGAAATGACACGCGGACTGAAAGCCGCACGCCATCGTGATATGCATGATCGACATATCGGTTTGCAGCAGCAATTCCCGCGCGCGGCGCAGGCGTAATGTCAGGTAGTAATGCGTCGGCGTCATGCCGAGATGTTCGCGGAACAGGCGCTGCAACTGCCGTTGCGACATGCCCGCGAGCCGCGCCAGTTCCTCGCGCGACAAAGGCTCTTCGATGTTGTTCTCCATCAGCGAGATCACTTCGAAGAGCGACTTGTTCGCCGACCCGAGACGCGCGACCAGTGGCATACGCTGCTGCGCGCTCGTATCGCGCACATGTTCGACGATGAACTGCTCCGCGATCTGCGTGACCCGCGCCGTGCCCACGCGCGCCGCGATCAGATTCAGCATCATGTCGAGCGGCGCGACGCCGCCCGTGCACGTCACGCGATCGCGATCGATCACGAATAGCTCTTTCAGAAAGCGCGTGTCGGGAAACTCCTCCTTGAGCGCCGACATGTTCTCCCAGTGAATCGCGCACGCATAGCCGGCGAGCAGGCCCGCGCGCGCCAGCGCGTAGGTGCCGGTGCAAAGCGAGCCGAGCACGCTGCCCGTGCGCGCGAAGCGGCGCAAGGCGGAAAGATGCGCGGGCGTGGTTGCGCGCTGCACGTCGATGCCGCCGACCACGAACACGATGTCGGGCTGTCCCACGCAGTCCACCGGACCCGTATCGACGGCCAGTCCGTTGCTCGCCGTCACCGGCCCGCCGTCCGGACTCACGATCGACCAGCGATACAACGGCTGCCCCGTCAGGTAATTCGCCATGCGCAGGACTTCGATCGCATTGGTGAACGCGATCATCGTGAAGTTGGGGAGCGGCATGAACGCGAAGTGCGACAGCGACGCCGTGCGATCGGAGGACATGTGAGAACTGATTCCTTGGAATCTATTGATTGGCGCCGTCATTGCGCGGCGCTTTGCCACTTTTCTAATTTTGGTTTCGAGTGCAACTACCATGCCATCAGGCTAAACCCTGAGCGATGAGGGGCACCGCGCATGCTCCGCTGCACGCGCGCACCGACGCGGGGCCATGCGCGACAAGGCGCGCACTGCGCTAGCGCACGATCGTTCCGGCGCAGTGCAGCAGAACACATAAAAAATCGCGCTACACCGAAACGGAATTCGCCACTTGTCGAAAACAGACGCGCATGTCGGAAAAGGCAAAGAACACGTCTAAATTCGTAAATTGACCGGGAGGGCGAAAGTCAAGAATAGACGCAACGACGAAAGCGCCGAGAGCACTGAGTCGCTCGACCCCACTACCCGCAACACGGAGCACATGAAGATGAGCACCCTTCACAACGACAGCATCATCATCGACGGACTGAACATCTCGAAGTTCGAGCGCTCCGTGTTCGAAGACATGAGAAAGGGCGGCGTCACCGCCGTGAACTGCACCGTCTCGGTATGGGAAGACTTCCAGAAAACCATCGACAACATCGCGGAAATGAAGCAGCAGATCCGCGAATACAGCGAGATCCTCACGCTCGTGCGCACGACCGGCGACATCCTGCGCGCGAAGAAGGAAAACAAGACCGGCATCATCTTCGGCTTTCAGAACTCGTACGCGTTCGAGGATAACCTCGGGTATATCGAAGTGTTCAAGGAGCTGGGCGTGAACGTGGTCCAGCTTTGCTACAACACGCAGAACCTGGTCGGCACGGGTTGCTATGAACCGGACGGCGGTCTGTCGGGTTATGGCAAGGAAGTGATTCACGAGATGAACCGCGTCGGCATCATGGTCGATCTGTCGCACGTCGGCGCGAAGACGTCTTCCGATGCCATCGCCTGCTCGAAGAAGCCGGTGACGTATTCGCACTGCTGCCCGTCGGGTCTCAAGGATCATCCGCGCAACAAGAGCGACGATCAACTGCGCGAGATCGTCGATGCGGGCGGCTTCGTTGGCGTCACGATGTTCTCGCCGTTCCTCAAGAAGGGTCCGGATGCGACCGTCGACGATTACCTCGAAGCAATCGAATACACGATCGATGTGATCGGCGAAGACAACGTCGGTATCGGCACGGACTTCACGCAAGGCTATAGCACCGAATTCTTCGACTGGATCACGCACGACAAGGGCCGTTATCGCCGTCTGACGAACTTCGGCAAGGTCGTGAATCCGGAAGGCATTCGCACGATCGGCGAATTCCCGAACCTCACCGCCGCGATGGAAAAAGCCAACTGGAGCGAATCGCGCATCAAGAAAGTGATGGGCGAAAACTGGATGCGCTTCTTCGGCGAAGTCTGGAACGTCTGACCATCAACGACATAACGACACCTACACAGGAACCCCGCGATGCAACCGCAACTGCCTATCGATGTCGATCCGCAAACCGGCGTCTGGACCACCGACGCGCTGCCGATGCTCTACGTGCCGCGTCACTTCTTCACGAACAATCACGTCGCCGTGGAAGAAGCGCTCGGACGCGACACGTATGCCGAGATTCTCTACAAGGCCGGCTACAAGTCCGCGTATCACTGGTGCGACAAGGAAGCCGAGAAGCACGGCATCAGCGGCATGGCGTGCTTCGAGCACTACCTGAAGCGTCTGTCGCAGCGCGGCTGGGGTTTGTTCACCATCGTCGAAGCCGATCCGGCGACATCGCATGCGCGCATCCATCTGCATAACTCGTCGTTCGTGCTCGCGCAGCCGGGCAAAGAGGGCAAGCTCTGCTACATGTTCGCGGGATGGTTCGCCGGTGCGATGGACTGGGTGAACGACACCGCTCCCGACAGCGCGAAGAAGGGCCCGCGCTCGAAATCGATCGAAACGCAATGTGCGGCGGAAGGCCATGCGCATTGCGTATTCGAAGTGTCGCCGCTGTAAGCAAAGCTCAACTCCGAGGTCGACCGCAATGCGTTACCCGAACCTTTTCAAGCCTCTTCAGCTGAACAAGCTCACGTTGCGCAACCGCATCGTCAGCACCGCGCACGCGGAGGTCTATGCCGAACCGGGCGGCCTGCCCGGCGACCGCTATATCCGCTATTACGAGGAGAAGGCGAAGGGCGGCGTCGGCCTTGCCGTGTGCGGCGGTTCGAGTCCCGTTTCGATCGACAGCCCGCAAGGCTGGTGGAAGTCGGTGAATCTCGCAACCGACAAGGTCATCGATCCGCTCTCGCGTCTCGCCGAAGCGATGCATCGTCATGGCGCGTTCATCATGATCCAGGCGACGCACATGGGCCGCCGTTCCGCATGGCACGGCGAGCACTGGCCGCATCTGATGTCGCCGTCGGGCGTGCGCGAGCCGGTGCATCGCGGCAATGCGAAGATCATCGAAGTGGAAGAAATCAAGCGCATCATCCAGGACTTCGCCGCCGCTGCGAAGCGCGTGAAGGATGCGGGCATGGACGGCATCGAGATCTCGGCGGCGCATCAGCATCTGATCGATCAGTTCTGGAGCCCGCGCACCAACTTCCGCACGGACGAATGGGGCGGCTCGCTCGAAAATCGTCTGCGCTTCGGTACGGAAGTGCTGAAGGCCGTGCGAGAAGCAGTGGGCGCGGATTTCTGCGTCGGCCTGCGCATGTGCGGCGACGAGTTCCATGAAGACGGTCTCTCGCACGAAAACCTGAAAGAGATCGCGCAGGCGATGTCCGAAAGCGGCCTTATCGATTACGTCGGCGTGATCGGTTCGGGCGCCGACACGCACAACACGCTCGCCAACTGCATGCCGCCGATGGCGCTGCCGCCCGAGCCGTTCGTGCATCTCGCGGCGGGCATCAAGTCGGTGGTGAAGCTGCCGATCATGCATGCGCAAAGCATTCGCGATGCAGGTCAGGCAGAACGTCTGCTCGCGAACGGCATGGTCGATCTCGTCGGCATGACGCGCGCGCAGATCGCCGATCCGCACATGGTCATCAAGATTCGCGACGGCCGCGAAGACGAGATCAAGCAGTGCGTCGGCGCGAACTATTGCATCGACCGCCAGTACAACGGGCTCGACGTGCTCTGCGTTCAGAACGCGGCGACGTCGCGCGAAGAGACGATGCCGCATGTCATCGAAAAGACGCGCGGGCCGAAGCGCAAGGTCGTCGTGGTCGGCGCGGGTCCGGCCGGACTCGAAGCGGCGCGCGTCGCGCGTTCGCGTGGTCATGACGTCGTGCTGTTCGAGAAGAACGATTATGTCGGCGGTCAGATCATGCTGGCCGCGAAAGCGCCGCAACGCGAGCAGATGGCGGGCATCGTGCGCTGGTTCGATATGGAAACGAAGCGCCTCGGCGTCGATCGCCGTCTCGGTGTCGCCGCCGACGACAAGATGATCATGGCCGAGAAGCCGGACATCGTCGTGCTCGCGACAGGCGGCTCGTCCTTCACCGGACAAGTGCCGGCATGGGGCGTCGAGCAAGGTCTCGCGGTGAGTTCGTGGGACATTCTGTCGGGCAAGGTCGAGCCGGGCAAGAACGTGCTCGTCTACGACGGCGTGTCGACGCATGCGGGCGCAGGCGTCGCGGACTTCATCGCGTCGCGCGGCAGTAACGTCGAGATCGTGACGCCCGACGTGAAGGTCGCCGACGACACCGGCGGCACCACCTTCCCGATCTTCTATCGACGGCTCTATGCGCAAGGCGTCATTCATACGCCGAATTACTGGCTCGATAAGGTGTACGAAGAAGATGGCAAGAAGATCGCCGTGATCCGCAACGAGTACACGGAAGAGCAGGAAGAGCGCGCGGTGGATCAGGTCATCATCGAGAACGGCATCACGCCGAACGACGCGCTCTACTGGAAGCTCAAGCCCGAGTCGCTCAATCGCGGGCAAATCGATGTGCACAAGCTCTTCGCATCGGAACCGCAGCCGTCATTGAGCGAGGAGCTCGGCAACGGACGCTTCCTGTTGTTCCGCGTCGGCGACTGCATCTCAATGCACAACATCCACAGCGCGATCTACGATTCGCTGCGCCTCTGCAAAGACTTCTGACGAGGTATTCGACGATGAACCCCGTGTTTGTCATCACCGCGCTGCTCTGGCTTTCGATGGCGGGCCTCGCGTTCGCCTTGCTCAAGCGCGCGGCCTACTGGCGCGAAGGGCGCGCGACGGCCGCCGGCGCATACGGATGGGCGAATCTGCTGACTATCCCGAAGCGCTATTTCGTCGATTTGCATCATGTCGTGGCGCGCGATCCGTATATCGCGAAGACGCACGTCGCGACCGCGGGCGGCGCGATCCTCGCGATGGCGCTCGTCTTCCTCAACTACGGTCTCGCGATCTACTCGGTGTGGCTCGACCGCGCGATCTTCCTCGCGGCGATCATCATGCTCGTCGGCGCGGTGTTCGTGTATCGGCGCCGTCGTGCGAAGGACGTGCCCGCGCGTCTGTCGCATGGACCGTGGGACAGCCTGCCGCTTCTACTCGGCTCGTTCGCGCTCGGTCTCGCGTTGTTCATGCTGCTGCCCGCATCGTGGATGTCGGGCGCGCTCGCGATCATCGTCGCATTGCTGATCGCGGCAGGCGCGTACACGATGACCTTCGGCGCGGCGCAAGGCGGCCCGATGAAGCACGCGATGGCGGGTCTTCTGCATCTCGCGTTTCATCCGCGTCAGGAACGGTTTCACGCGAAGACCGCGAATGAACGCGAAGTCGTGCCGCCGACCGCGCTCAAAAAGCCCGTGCTCGATGCGAAGGAATACGGCGTCGGCAAGCCGGTCGAGTTTCGCTGGAACCAACTGCTGAGCTTCGATGCCTGCGTGCAGTGCGGCAAGTGCGAAGCCGCGTGCCCCGCGTTTGCATCGGGTCAGCCGTTGAATCCGAAGAAGCTGATTCAGGATCTCGTCGTCGGCATGGTCGGCGGATCGGACTCGCAGTATGCGGGCAGCCCGACGCCCGGCATTCCGGTCGGCAGGCATTCCGGCGGTCCGGCCAAGCCGCTGATTTCGCAGATGATCGAAGCGGACACGATCTGGTCCTGCACGACTTGCCGCGCCTGCGTGCAAGAGTGCCCGATGCTGATCGAGCATGTCGATGCCATCGTCGATATGCGCCGCAATCAGACGCTCGTCGAAGGCGATGTGCCCGGCAAAGGCCCGATCACGCTCGCGAATCTGCGCGAGACGGGCAGTCAGAACGGTTACGACATCGGCGCGCGCTACGACTGGTCGGTGGATCTGCAAGTGCAGGTCGCGCAGCCGGGACGTCCCGTGGATGTCCTGCTGATCGCCGGCGAAGGCGCGTTCGACATGCGCTATCAGCGCACGCTGCGTGCGCTCGCAAAAGTGATGAACAAGGCAGGCGTGGATTACGCGGTGCTCGGCGGCGTCGAAACGGATACGGGCGACACGGCGCGCCGTCTCGGCGATGAGGCCACGTTCCAGCAATGCGCGTCGAAGCTGATGAACACGCTGTCGCAATACCAGTTCCGCCGCATCGTCACGGCCGATCCGCATGTGCTGCACAGCCTGCGCAACGAATATCGCGCGCTCGGCGGCTACTACGAAGTGCAACATCACACGGCGTTCATGGCGGAACTCGTCGCGAACGGCAAGCTCACGCCGAAGGCCGCCGCCGTGCTCGCGGACAAGAAGGTCACGTATCACGATCCGTGCTATCTCGGCCGCTACAACGGCGAAACGGAAGCGCCGCGCAAGCTGTTGAAGACCATCGGCATCAAGGTCGTCGAGATGGAACGTCACGGCATGCGCGCACGTTGCTGCGGGGGTGGCGGCGGCGCGCCGCTGACGGATATCCCCGGCAAGCAGCGCATTCCCGATATCCGCATCGCGGATGCGAAGTCGGTCGGCGCGGAAGTCGTCGCGGTCGGCTGCCCGCAATGCACCGCGATGCTCGAAGGCGTGGTCGGTCCTCGTCCCGAAGTGCTCGACGTGGCGGAACTGGTCGCAGCGGCGTTGGAGTGAAGCGATGAACAACGACATCAAACGAATCGATCCGCGCCGGCCTTTCATCATCACGGCGGATGGACTGAAGCGCATCACGCTCGGTGAAGTGGGCAACGGCGTCGTGCTGAATTTCACGCACGGCGGCCACAAGGAAGCGACGAAACCGCGCCGCACGACGAAGCCCGCGACGCGCGCGCTGCTCGTCGCGGCGCATACGGATCGCGGCGCGCTCGACGATCACGCGCGCCAGGCGCTCGCCGCCGCCGCGCTGCTCGCGGACGATCAGACGGAAGTCGTGCTGATCGCGTTCGGCGAGTTCAAGGACGATGCGGCTGTGTTGGGCGCGGATCGTTATATCGAACTGCCCGCATTCGATCGCCGCAACTATGCGCCCGATGAAGAAGTGCGCGCGCTGACGGCCTGCGTCGCGGCGTTCGCGCCGGCGCATGTCTTCATGCCCGACAACGCAACGGGCGACGGCGATCTCGGCCGGCGTTACGCCGCGCGCGCCGATGCATCCATCGCGACGCAAATCGTCGAGATCGATGCGGCGCACGTTGCGTCGTATGCGCATGCGGGCCGCGCGCTTGCATCGCGTGCATTGCCCGATGTGGTCCTGCTCGCGGCCAATGCCGTCGATGCGAAGCTGCCCTTCGTCGGCGCGGGCGAAAGCGTGAATCCGGAAGGCATCGTGCCGGCGGCGAAGGCGAGCGCATACGTCGATCTCGGCATCGAGGAAATGGACGCGGCGCAGGTCGCGCTGGAGGAAGCCGATTTCATCGTGTCGGCGGGCAACGGCGTGTCGGACATTGCCGCATTCGAAGCGCTCGCGAGCACGCTGGGCGCGGCGATCGGCGCGAGCCGCGTGGCCGTCGACGATGGCAAGTTCACGCGCGACAAGCAGATCGGCGCGACGGGCAAGACCGTGGAGGCGAGCGTGTATATCGCGTTCGGTATTTCGGGCGCGGTGCAGCACTTGCAGGGCATCAAGGATTGCCGTCATGTGATCGCCGTGAATCTCGATGCGAGCGCGCCGATCGCGAAGCGCGCGAATCTGACGATCGTCGCGGACACGCAGGAAACGATCAAGGCGCTGGCCGAAGCCGCCGCAGCCGCACGCGCCTCGCGTGCCAACGGTGGCGCGATCGCGCAGAGCGCGCACGTTCCGGAGGGAGTTGCAGCATGAAAGTCGCCGTTCTCGTTTCCACCGGCCGCCATCCCGTCAGCGGCGCCGCGCGCTACAGCCGCAACGATGCCGCCGCGCTGACGATCGCCATCGGCATCGCCAAGGCGCAAGGCGCGCAGCTCGACGTGCTGCATGCGGGCGATCCGGCCAATCCGGCGCTCGCTGAATATCTCGCGCTCGGCGCGCCGAAAGTCGAAGTGCTCAACACACAACGCGACGCGTGCGCGGCGCTCGCGCAAAGACTCGCTGGTTATGACCTCGTGTTCACCGGCACGCGCGCGGAAGGCGCTTACGACAGCGGCACGCTGCCGTACAAGCTCGCCGATGCGTTGAACCTTCCGCTCGTCGGCGCGGCCGTCGACGTCGACGTGACGACGGAAGGCGTCGAAGTGCGCCAGTTCATGCCGAAGGGTTTGCGCCGCCGCGTGCGCGCGCCGCTGCCCGCGCTCGTCGCCGTGCATCCGCTCGCCAACGCCGCGCCGCGTTACGCCTATGCGCGCATGCGCGAAGGCCGCGTCGCGCCGATTGCGGCGAGCGCGCCCGTCGACAAGGAAAGCACGGCGTGGAGCGTCGGCCCGGTCATGGCGAAGCCGAAGAAACTCGCCGCGCCCGAGAAGCGTTCGGGCCACGCGCGCATGCTCGGCGCGACGACGACCGAGAGCCGCGGCGGGAGCGTCGTAATTGAAGGGAGTTCCGTCGAAAAAGCACAAGTGATTCTGGCGTATTTGCGCGAGCATCAACTCGTCGACTACTGATTTTTCGACCCACATATACCGCTGCAACACCCGCGCTCATGAGGTGCACACGATGAAAGTTTCGGCAGACGTTCGCGCAATGATCGAACGCCGCAAAAAGGGCCATACGCTCGAGGCGCCGTTCTACACGAGCCCAGAGATTCACGCGCTCGACCTCGATGCGATTTTCCGCAAGACCTGGATTCAGGTCGCCGTCGAACCGGATATTCCCGAGCCGGGCGATTACACGACGGTCGAAATCGGCAGCGATTCGATCCTGATCGTGCGCGACGACGACATGGAAATCCGCGCCTTCTACAACGTGTGCCGTCATCGCGGCGCGCGCCTGTGCAATCAGGAGAAGGGCTCGCTCGGCAATATCGTGTGCCCGTATCACAGCTGGACCTATAACCTCTCCGGCGACCTGATGTTCGCCGAGCACATGGGCGACCAGTTCGACCGCTGCAAGCACAGCCTGAAGAAAGTGCACGTGCAGAATCTCGCGGGCTTGATCTTCATCTGTCTCGCTGATGAACCGCCCGCCGATTTCGCCGTCATGCGCGAAGCGATGGAGCCGTATCTCGCGCCGCACGGCCTGAAGGACTGCAAGATCGCGGCGAGCATCGATATCGTCGAGAAGGGCAACTGGAAGCTCACGATGGAGAACAATCGCGAATGCTATCACTGCGTCGCGAACCATCCCGAGCTGACCATTTCGCTCTATGAATACGGCTTCGGCTATCAGCGTTCGCCCGCGAACGAAGAAGGCATGGCGGCCTTTGAAAAGACCGTCGAAGAGCGCACGAAGCAATGGGAAGCGATGTGCCTGCCGTCCGCCGAAATCGAGCGTCTCGCCGATCTCGTGACGGGTTTTCGCACGCAGCGCCTGCCGCTCGATCGCGACGGCGAATCGCAGACGCTCGATGCGAAGGTTGCATCGAAGAAACTGCTCGGCGGCTTCGAGCGCGCGGACCTGGGCGGCTTGTCGTTCTGGACGCAGCCGAATTCGTGGCATCACTTCATGAGCGATCACATCGTGACGTTCTGCGTGATTCCGCTCGCGTCGGGCGAAACGCTCGTGCGCACGAAGTGGCTCGTGCACAAGGACGCGCGCGAAGGCATCGATTACGACGCCGACAATCTCACCGCCGTCTGGCGCGCGACAAACGATCAGGACCGCACGCTCGTCGAGTATTCGCAGCTCGGTGTGGCGAGCAACGCGTACGAGCCGGGTCCGTATTCGCCGTTCACGGAAGGTCTCGTCGAGAAGTTCTGCGAGTGGTACATCGGACGTCTTGCCGATTACGCCGATACGCCCGAGCACGGCGTGGATGCGTCGCACGGTGAGAAAGTCGTTTCCTTCATGCGCTGAAAGCACTCGTAGCGGGAGTAGAACATGATGCGCGATCAGGCTACGTTCGAGCCGACAGACAGCCGTGTCACCCAGCCGAAGTTCTGGGGGACGCTGCCCGTGCGCTGGGATTGCGACAACGACGAGACGCTCGTCTGCTGTCACGTCCGGCAGGAAACGCACGACGTCAAGAGCTTTTTCTTCAAGGCGCCCGGCGAGCGCACGTTCGTCTTCGAGCCGGGCCAGTTCATCACGCTGGAGCTCGAGATCGATGGCGAGCAGATCAATCGCTGCTACACGATCTCGTCCGCGCCGACGCGCCCGCACACCATCTCCATCACGGTGAAGCGCGTGCCGGGCGGACCGGTTTCGAACTGGCTGCACGACAACCTCGTCGCGGGATCGAAGGTGCGTGTGCTCGGGCCATCGGGCGAGTTCACGTGCGCGCGTCATCCGGCGCGCAAGTATCTGTTCCTGTCGGCGGGTTCGGGCATCACGCCGCTCATGTCGATGAGCCGCGCGCATCACGAGCTCGGCGACGATGCCGACATCGTGTTCGTGCACAGCGCACGCACGCCCGACGACATCATCTTTCCGCGCGAGCTCGATCTGATCGCGTCGAATCACAAGAACTTCCGCACGGCGTTCGTCTGCGAGCGTGTCGGCGCGCGCACGAACTGGCCGGGCGTGACGGGCTTTCTCACGCTGCCGCTGTTGAAGCTGATCGCGCCGGACTTTCTCGAACGCGAGGTCTTCACGTGCGGCCCCGCGCCGTATATGAAGGCGGTGCGCGATCTGCTCGACGCGGGCGGTTTCGATCGCAAGCACTATCACGAAGAGAGTTTTTCGTTCGGCGTGGTCGAAGAAGTCGCGGCCGAACTGACGACGGCGCATGTGGCCGACGCGCTCGCAACGCAGACGGATTTTGTCGAGGCGCGCGAGGAAGCGGTGGGTTTTGCGCCCGCGCCGGCTGAGCCGATCGAGCCGATTGAAGTCATTCCGGCGGAAGCCGCGCCCATCGACACGAAGTTCAAGGTGAACTTCGCGAAGAGCCGGCGCGACATCGAATGCGGCAGCAACGAACACGTGCTGGATGCCGCGAAGAAGGCGGGCGTCCGCTTGCCATCGTCGTGTACGCAGGGCATGTGCGGAACGTGCAAGGTCAAGCTCGTGTCGGGCGAAGTGAGCATGAAGCATGCGGGCGGCATACGTCAGCGCGAGATCGATCAGGGCATGGTGCTGCTGTGTTGCAGCAAGCCTTTGAGCGACCTCGTCGTCGACAAGTAATGCCCTGAAGGGGGCGCGTCGTTTCTTGACAACTGAGTGTCGGAAAAGTGCGCTACGGGTCAATTCTGGCTGGTGATTCTGTTCGCTACACGGCGTGGGGCCGCTAAGGGGGAAACCAAATGAAACCGATGAGAAGAATGCTTGTTCTGGGGGCGATGAGCGCCGCCCTTGCTTCGAGCTTGATGGCGAACGCCGCGGATAAGCCGACGATCAAAATCGGTTACGTCGAGGGTTGGGACGATAGCGTCGCGACGTCGAATGTCGCTGCGCGCGTCATCGAGAAGAAGCTGGGCTATCCGGTGCAGCTCGTGCCGGTGGCGGCGGGCGTGATGTGGCAGGGCGTGGCGCGCGGCGATCTGGACGCGACGCTGTCGGCGTGGCTGCCGGTGACGCACGGCGCGTACTGGAACAATTTCAAGTCGAAGGTCGTGAATCTGGGTCCGAACTTTCAGGACGCGAAGATTGGTTTGATCGTGCCGGAGAATGTCGACGTCAACAGTCTCTCTGATCTCGAAGCGAAGAAGGCGGAATTCGATTCGCGCATCGTCGGTATTGATGCTGGCGCGGGTGTGATGCAGAAGACGAGCGAAGCGATCAAGGCTTATAACCTCGATTACAAGCTGCTGCCGAGTTCGGGATCGGCGATGACGGCCGAGCTTGCACGGTCGGAAGCAGCCAAAAAGCCGATCATCGTGACGGGCTGGAAGCCGCACTGGATGTTCGCGAAGTACAAGCTCAAGTTCCTCGAGGATCCGAAGAAGGTGTTCGGTGAGTCGGAGCACGTTGATAACGTGATCAATCCGGAACTCGAGAAGAAGGCGCCGCAGGTTGTCGAGTTCCTGAAGAAGTTTCAGTGGAAGCCGGGTGAGATCGATAGTGTGATGCTTGCTACGCAGAATGGGGAGAAGCCGCAGGCGGCCGCTGATGCGTGGATCAGCGCGCATGGGGATCGGGTGGATTCCTGGACTAAGTAATTTGGGGTCTTTGGGCGTTTGGGCAAACGCTATGCGCCGTGGGGGTTTTTATTCCTGCGGCGCTTTTTTTGTTTTCGCCGGGTCCCGGTTTCGTGTTGGTCTATAAGCACTGCCCCTGTGCGGGGCGGCAGTCACTTTCTTTGCTGCTGCAAAGAAAGTAACCAAAGAAAGCAGCTCGAAACGCCCGCGGTCACACGCAATTTGGGTAGTTCTCTCGTCCTCGGTGGCACTCGCCTAAAGAGTGCCCTCATAGGCCCCACCGGGCTTGGCTCGCGCACGGTCTGCCGCTTCGCACCACTCAACACACTGGTTCAGCACCAAATAGCACCAGCCC
>NZ_FCOI02000023.1 GCF_001544795.2 Caballeronia temeraria
GCACGCAGCGCGAGTTGACGCGCGAGCAGTTCAACGCGGCGGTCTTGAGTACCGCGCGAGAACGGGCAGCCGCGGTGGAGAAGTGAGCTTTTACAGTGAGATTTATAAAACTCAAAACCTGACATTTCTAAAAAGCTGAAACCCCGACATTTGTATCTGGCCGTGACATAGGCTGTAGGTTCAGATTAGAAATATCCGATTTTCGCCGCGCGGCCGCCACACCACGCGTAATCGGTGGGACGCACTCTTATCAAACTGATAAGCAGCGGTCTCCTGAGACGCCTCTCGTTCTGGCGATTGCGCTCGTCACCCATCCTGGAGAGGCACCTTTCGCTCCATTCAGAAAATGGATACCCCGCATTCAAACATTTAATTTGTCGATACCGCCCGCCTCCGATATTTTGTACAGGTCCACCACACCGAGGACCACGCAATCCAGCGCCGCAGCCGGTTCAGGACGCGTTGAAAAGGTCCCGAATCACTGAGGCACAAGCATGTTCGACCGCGTCTTCATCAATGCCATCGACGCTCACGGCAATCCCTTGAATCTCGCGGTGAAGGACGGCCGTTTCGCCAGCATCGGTGCGCAATGCCCGCACACAGGCGACGCGGACATCGTCGATCTCGAAGGCCATCTCGTTCTTCCCGGTTTCGTCGATGGCCATATTCATCTCGACAAGAGCTTCGTCGGCGATCGCTGGCGGCCGCATCGTTCCGTCGCCAGTTTGCGCGAGCGTCTCGCCGTCGAAAAGCAGGAACTCGCCGGCGCGCGCCCGATCGCCGAGCGCGCCGATGCGCTGATCCGTCAGGCCGCATCGTTCGGCACGATCGCCATGCGCAGTCATGTCGACGTCGACGCGACCACCGGCCTCGCGAATCTCCACACAGTCATGGAAGCGCGCGAAAAGTGGCGCGGCCTCGTCGATATCGAACTCGTCGCGTTTCCCCAGGCGGGCGTCGTGTCCTGCCCCGGCACCGCAGACATTCTCGATGCTGCGGCGCGCGAGGGTGCGCATGTCGTCGGCGGCATCGATCCGGCGACACTCGACGGCGACGCCGACGGCCAGCTCGATATCGTCTTCGGTCTCGCCGAGAAGCGCGGCGTGAAAATCGACATGCATCTGCACGAACCGGACCAGCAAGGCATCGATCAGCTTTACCGGATCGCCGCGCGCACGAAAGCATCGGGCCTGCATGGCCGCGTCAACGTCAGCCACGCTTATGCACTGGGCGATGTCGCGCCCGCCGTGGTCGATCATGTCGCGTCGGCGCTCGCCGATGCCGGCGTGTCCATCATGACCAACGCGCCCGGCGACCGCGCGTTCCCGCCGATCCTGCGATTGCGTGCGGCGGGCGTGCGCGTGTTCACCGGCAACGACAACATCCAGGACGCCTGGTGGCCCTACGGCAACGGCGACATGCTGCAACGCGCGATGCTCATCGGTTATCGCTCGGGTTTCTATACTGATGATGAACTGCTCGTCGCGCTGGACATGGCGACCGACGCCGGCGCGGCCGTGTTGGGCATCGATGCTTACGGATTGAAGGCCGGCAACGACGCCACCTTCGTCGTCGTCGAGGCGCCCAATGCGGCGGCCGCCGTTGCCGCGGTGCCCGCGAAACGCGTCATCGTCCGCGGCGGAGCGTTCTGGAGCGATTCGTCCCGCATGTCATTCGCGTCCGGGAAAGCCGGACACCAACACGGCGTCGACTTCGCGACGACGGCGTGAAATCTAACGGAGACTTTCGTATGTCAAGCAATACGTACTACGCGCCTCACGGCGGTCATCCATCGCAGGCCGAGCTGCTCACCGATCGCGCGATGTTCACTGAAGCGTATGCCGTCATCCCCAAAGGCGTGATGCGCGATATCGTCACGAGCCATCTGCCGTTCTGGGACAAGACGCGTCTGTGGGTGATCGCGCGTCCGCTCTCGGGGTTCGCCGAAACGTTCTCGCAATACATCATGGAAGTGTCGCCCGGCGGCGGCAGCGAAAGTCCCGAGCAGGATCCGAATGCCGAAGGCGTGCTGTTCGTCGTCGAAGGCGAGATCGAACTGACGCTGCAAGGCAATCTGCACGTTCTGAAGACCGGCGGTTACGCATTCATTCCGCCTGGCACGAACTGGCAATTGCGCAATCGTCATAAGGATGCCGCGCGTTTTCACTGGGTGCGCAAGCACTATGAAGCCGTGGATGGCATCCCGCTTCCCGAAGCCTTCGTGACGAACGAACAGGATATCGAGCCGATTCCGATGCCCGGCACCGAAGGACGCTGGGTGACGACGCGTTTCGTCGATTCCAGCGACATGCGCCACGACATGCACGTGAACATCGTCACGTTCCAGCCCGGCGGCGTGATTCCGTTCGCGGAAACGCACGTGATGGAACACGGCCTGTACGTGCTCGAAGGCAAGGCGGTGTATCGGCTGAATCAGGACTGGGTCGAAGTGGAAGCGGGCGACTTCATGTGGCTGCGCGCATTCTGTCCGCAGGCCTGCTACGCGGGCGGACCGAGCCGCTTCCGCTATCTGCTGTACAAGGACGTGAATCGCCATATGAAGCTGACGCTCAACGCACCGCGTTGAACGTCCACGCGACGGGCCGCAGCTTCAGTAGTGGCTGCGCGCCCATAGCGTCGGCGGCGCATCGGGCAGATGACGCAGGCCGGCGCGCTCGAACGTGCGCTCCGCCACCTCGGAGACGCGTTCGAGTATCTCTCCTTCGTCGACCGATATCACGCGATAGTCCTCCATCAGGATCTGTCCGCCGACCATCGTCATGCATACATCGCCCGCATTCGCGAAGCACGTGACGCGATAAACGGGCATGTTCATCGGCATCAGATGCGGCTTGAACAGGTCGATGAAAATGATGTCCGCCATCTTCCCCGCTTCGAGCGAACCGCGTTCGTGATCGATCGACAGTGCCTTCGCGGCATCGATGGTCACCATCTCCAGCGCCTAGCCATGCGGAAGCACGTCCGGATCGCGAAAGTGCCTGCGATGGTAGTGCATGCACTGCCACAGATGACGGAACATGTCGTAGCCGCGATCGGGCGCCGCGCCATCGTCGATGACACGGCGCGATGCGTCCATCGTGATGACGCAGCCGTGCTCGATCAATATGTCGACGTGTTCGCGCTCGTTCATGACACGAGCGCTCCGTCACGCGCGACGATGCGTCCGTTCGCCACGACGAGCTTGCGCTTCGGCCGCGCCACGACCGCATGCGCGACGGTTTCGGCATCAACCAGAACGAGGTCCGCGCGAGCACCCGCACGCAGACCGTAGTCGGCGAATCCGCAGCCGCGTGCTGCGGCGTCGCTCACGCAATCGAACGCGATCATGAGATCGTCGTCGCGACGCAGGTCGTAGCGCATGCCGATCAGCATCGCGCGTTCGAGCATGTCGGGAACGCCATACGGCGACCACGTATCGCGGATGCCGTCGTTGCCGCCGAACATCGTGATGCCCTTGTCGCGGCACAGCTTGAGCGGCGGAACCGGGCGCGAAGGCGGCGCGCTCGTGAGCAAGGCCACGCGCAAATGAGCGATGCGATCGAGCAGCGCATCGCGCTCGCGCTCCGGCAACGCGCCGAGGCAAAAACCATGACTGACGACGACCTGTCCTTGCATGCCCATCGCTTCGACGCGATCCAGCAGAAGCTTCAGCGTGAATGCGCCGATTTCGCCGGGCTCGTGCAGATGGATATCGATCGGCTTGCGATAGCGCTCCGCGAGCGCGAAGGTCGCGTTCAGCGATGCGACCGGATCGCCGTCGATCAACGCGGGATCGAGCGCGCCGAGCACGTCCGCGCCTTGCGCGAGCGCATCGCCGAGCAGCTCGACCGTGCCCGGACGAATCAGCATGCCCGACTGCGGAAACGCGACGATCTGCATGTCGAGCGTGTCGCGCATCGTCTCTTTTGTCGCGAGCACGCCGTCGAGATAGCGCAAGCGCGCATCGGTGTCGATGTCGACATGCGTGCGCAGACGCGTCGTGCCCGCCTGCACGAAAGCGCGCGACAACGCGAGCGATTGCTCGGCTGCATCGTGTCCCGATGTCTTGCGCCATTCGCGTTCGTTGCTGATGCGATCGGTCAGCAGCGGACCGACTTCGTTGCGATACCACGGACGGCCCCAGTTGCTTTTGTCGATATGCGTATGGCCTTCGACGAAGCCCGGCAGCAGCAACGCGCCGCCGCCGTCTTCGATCGGCGCATCGTGTGGCGCCACGACTTGCACGCCGATCGATTCGATGTGTCCATCGACGATGGAGACTGAAACGCGTTGGCCATCGGCCAGCCGGACATTCGAGAGATAGACAGAACGATTCATGTTTGTCATGCCGATTCGACGGCAGTATCGATACGCGGGCGCAGCATGCGTTGCGCGCCGCTGATTGCAACGAAAACCACGGCATTCGCGAACAGCGCAACGAGTCCCATGTTGATGGACGTGAACGCGAGCGGCGCATGGGGGAACACCGACGCGAGCGTCATGCCGTACAGCACGACGCTCGACTGCGCATTCGCCGTTGCAGCCAGCATCATGCCTGTGCCGGCCGCCGCGAGCGATGTCCTCCACATCTGCACCTGCGCTTTCATCATCCTCGTCTCCGGGCATTTGTCTCGTAACGGGGCGTTTGTTCGTCCGCGCTCGAGCTTTTTGTCTGACGTCGATGCATGACGGTCAGCCCTTCGCATCGACGTCGAACTGATGTTATCCATCTGCCCTCGTATTAAAAAGTTAAATGTTCGAATGGGCGTCAGTTGAGAAACGAATGCCTGCGATTGCCACGGTCGTTCGTGCGTGATAGAAGTCGGTGTCCCCTTCGAAGCTCCATCCGGTCGATGAAAAACGCTCCCAAAGCACGCACACCGCTGTTCGATCTGGATCTGCTGAAGGCCATCGTCATGGTGGCCGATTGCGGCACGTTCACAGCTGCATCCGCACGGCTTCATTCGACGCAATCGACGATCAGTCAGAAGGTCCGTCGCCTGGAAGATATGGCGGGACACAGGCTGCTCGAACGCGGCAGCCGCGACGTTCGTCCGACCGATGCCGGCGAAACGCTGCTCGCCTATGCGCGCCGCATGCTCGCGCTCAACGATGAAATGATCGAGGCGCTATCCGGCGCGAACGTCGGCCTGACGGTGCGGCTCGGCGTGCCGGAAGATTTCGTCGGCGGACCGACGACGCACATGCTCGCCGCGTTCAACCGCAAGCATCCGCAGGTGAAGCTCGAAGTGACGAGCGGACTGAGCCGCGATCTGAGCAACAGCTACGATCGCGGCGATCTCGATCTGATCCTCGTGAAGCAGCGGCGCAATAGCCGCGAAGCCGTCGCGACGTGGCCCGAGCAACTGAGATGGATCGACAGCGCGAAGAATCCGTCGATTCAACTCGATCCGATTCCACTCGTCGCGTTTCCGCCGCGCGGGCTGTATCGCGACGACATGACCAACGCGATCGAAAGCATCGGACGACGCTGGCGGCTAAGCTTCATCAGTTCGAGTCTTAGCGGTATTCAGGCAGCCGTCGCCGATGGTCTGGGGATCAGTCTGCTGCCGGCGCGCGCCGTTCTGCCGGAGCACGTCGTGTTGACGACGAAGAGCGGATTGCCCGCTATCGAGACGATGGATATCGCGCTGTTGCATCGCCCGACGGCGGATGCTGTCGTGAAGGAACTCGCGAAAGCGTTGTCGCGAATGTTCGGGCCACAGCGTCGCTAGGCGCGCTGTTCACGGGTCGGCGGCAAAGACGGTTAGTTGCTTTGCTAGGTAACCCAACCGCGTTCGATGAGCGGCACATCCCACGCCGGCTCCGGCCCGAGCCGCTCGGCGAGAAACTCGACCAGCGCCTTCACCTTCAACCCCTGCCGTTGCGTGGCGGGATAAACGGCCGCGAAGTTCATCGGCGAGAGCGCGTAATCCGGCAGGATCGGCACGAGCGCGCCATTCAGCAGCGACGCGCTCGCCACGAGCGTCGGCAGGCACACGATGCCGCCGCCCGTCAACGCATAGTCGTGCAGCAAGTGGACCGAATTGGAGCGGACGATGCCGGGCAGCTCGATTTCGACGACCTCGTCGCCGCGCGTCATCGTCCACCGATTGCGCGACGGATAGCCCGAATAAAGCGCCGTTCTGTGATCCAGCAAATCGCGCGGATGCCGCGGCGCGCCATGCTCGTTCACGTAGGAAGGCGCGGCGCAGAAGAGCCGGCGGACGGTGAAAAGACGCCGCTCGATCAGCGAATCGGAGATCGGCGGGAAGATCTGGAACGCCACGTCGAAGCCCTCTTCGATCGGATCGACGACACGGTCATTGACGATGACATCGAGTTGAATGCCGGGATAGCGCCGGTTGAACTCGGCCAGCGACGCACCGAAGTGACCGAGCGCGAAACCGGGCAACATCTGGATGCGAAGCCGCCCGGTCGGGGTCGCGCGCAACTCGCGCATCTGGTCGGTCAGTTCGTTGACGCGCCCGACCACTTCGGCGCAGTCGCGATAGAACGCCTCACCGACATCGGACAGCCTGACGTGCCGCGTGCTTCGATGAAACAGCGGCACATTCAGGAATTTCTCGAGTTGCTGGATGCGCGTAGTGACGACCGAACTGGCGACGCCGAGTTGCCGCGCCGCCTCGGCGAAACTGCTGGTTTCCGCTACGCGCACGAAGGCTTCGATGCTGAGAAAACGATCCATGCCGGTTCCTTTCGATCGTGTCCAGCATGTCAGTGTATCCCGCAGCGCGCGTGATCCCGGACGCCCGCGCTTACTCGGGCTGCTCGCCTCCGACGAGTTCCACGGCACGCGCTTTCGCACGCACTCGGGCGGGCGCGGTTTCTTCGAGCAGCAGGCTCACGCCGATACCGAGCACCACCGCGCAAATCGGCAGCCAGAGAATATTCTGGATTCCGAACTTTGTTGCGACGAACCCGGCTAGCGCGGGCGCCACGCCGCCGCCGAAGATTTCGCCCGCGCCCACGACAATGCCGATCGCCGTCGACACCATGCCGATCGGCGCCGCCTCCGTCGCGACCGGCCCGGACAGCAGCGAAACGAGGCCCAGCGTGAAGAAGGCCGCGACGAAGAGCACGATGAACAACACGACCGGCTGCGCGCCGACGCCGCGAAACACATACAGCATGACGGCCGTTCCCGCAAAGCCGACGATGCTCGCCAGCCGCCGTCCGACGATATCGGACAGTCCCGGCAGACCGAACTGGCCGACGAATCCGCCGAAGCCGATTGCCGACACCACGATGCCCATGCGCTGCGTATCCAGCGAAAGATATTCAGTGAGATAGATCGGCAGCATCGCGCCGAGCACGAAAACGCCGGTCATCGCGCAGAATAGCGCGACCATCGCGACGGGAATGTTGCGGCTCTTCAGCACGTCGCGCCAGAAGCCCTTCGCGGCCGGCGCGTGCGAAACGGCAGACGCCGGTTCGGTCGCGCGCGGCTCGCGGATTACGAAGAACATCAGCAGCCCGAGTATCAGACCGGGAACGGAGACGAGCGCGAAGACCCAGCGCCACGAGACCACGTTGAGCAGTTGCGTCGCGATGATCGGCGAAAGCGCGAGCCCGAAGAGCGCGAATCCGCTTTGCTGCAACCCGAGATTGAAGCCGCGCCGTTTCGGATGCGACGCGTCGGCGGTGGCGGCGAAACTCGTCGGGCAGAACGAGCCTTCGGCGACGCCCATCAGCGCGCGCACGGCGAGCAGGCTCGCGAGGCCGCCCGCGACGCCCGAGAATCCCGACAGCAGCGAAAACGCGATGATCGCGGGAATCAGCACCTTGCGACGCCCGATCTTGTCGGAGATGCCGCCCATCAGCGCGGCGAACACGCCCCACGAGAGGCCCAGAATGCCGATGCAGTTGCCGACATCCTGCGCGGTGAGATGCAGGTCCTTCATGATCGCCGGAAAGAGCGGCGCGATCAGCCATCGATCGAGGCCGACAAGGCCGAATCCGAGCGCAAGCAGCGTCACGGCTTTCCATTCGTAGGACGTATCCCACCGGTTCGAGGTCATCTTCGTCTCCTGAGTCAGAATCGCGGGCCGCTTCGTCGAAGTGCGGCATCGTCGATGGAACAAAGGGTGACCCAGACGCGGTATGAACAGAACGGGCGAACCGCCGAATGCGTCATTTGCGAAACGCGAACAATGGCGCGGTTGCAGCGCTCGCGGGGCCGGAGGACGCCGTTCGAGCGGATTTCGGCCGGACTAGGGATACTTCGGATGGACGCCCGAATCAAAGGAACGCGACATGAAGAAACGATCGATTATTTCAGCGCTGGCCGTCGCGCTCGCCGGCTGCGCCACGGGCGCTTCGCAGCAAGGCGCGACGAACCTGAGCGCGGCGCAATGCCGCGATCTCACCGCGCTGAGGAACCACGCGCCCATGACGCGCGAGCGCAACCTGAGCGAGCTGGCGGCGCTGGAGCGAGCGGGCTACGATCCGTCGAAGTTCTACGACCCGTACTATCCCGATGACCTGCACGCGGCGCAGCGTCAGGTGGATCGCTGGTATCAGGCGGAATGCACGGAAGCGCGGATGAATTGAGGCAAAAGGCCTGCCGATATAATGAACCTTCCGTTCAACGAGGTAACCGCATGAAATCAGTCATCGCTTTGCTCGCCGCGTCAACCATCGCATCGACCGCGTTCGCCGCCAACCCCACCGAGAAGCTGCCGTCGGGTGTCGTCGTCGAGCACATCAAACAAGGCACCGGCGCGCAGCCCAGCGCCGACGACACGGTGAGCGTCAACTATCGCGGCACGCTCGCCAACGGCACCGAATTCGACAGCTCCAGCAAGCACGGCGGCCCCGCGACCTTCCCGCTCAACCGCGTGATTCCGTGCTGGACGCAAGGCGTGCAGAAGATCAAGGTCGGCGGCAAAGCGAAGCTGACCTGCCCGGCCGCGACCGCCTATGGCGACCGTGGCGTGGGCGCGATCCCGCCGAATAGCGATCTGACGTTCGAAGTCGAACTGCTCGACATCAAGAAGTAAGCAAGTTCCGCGCAGTTGCGGGCGATGCGCCGTTCAGGCGGCCTCGTCCCGCAATTGCGCAAGCGATGCACGCTGCTTTCCGTTCGCATCGAAGTTATCGTCGGCGAGCCAGCGTTCGAACGCGCGCCGGATGCGCGGCCAGTCTTTATCGATGATCGCGTACCACGCCGTATCGCGATTACGCCCCTTGTAGACGATCGCCTGCCTGAAAATGCCTTCGAACTCGAAGCCGAGCCGAAGCGCGGTCTTGCGCGACGGCGCGTTCAGGCTGTCGCACTTCCATTCGTAGCGCCGGTAGCCCAGATCGTCGAACACATAGCGCATCAGCAGATATTGCGCTTCCGTCGAGATGCGCGTCTGCTTGAGCAAGGGCGAGAATGTGACGCTGCCCATTTCGATGACGCCATGCACAGGCTCGATGCGCATCAGCGCGAGCGTGCCGACCGCCTTGCCGCTCGCGGAATCGATGACCGTGTAGTGCAGCGGATCGGCGGACGCCGCAGCCTTCGTCAGATAGTCGCGAAAGGTCTCGAAGTCCGTGAACGGGCCGACGAACAGATACGTCCAGTCGCGGCCGTCCGGCGCCTGACCATAGGCTTCGAAGAGATCGGCGGCGTGGCGATCCACGTCGACCGGCTCGATGCGGCAATGCCTGCCCTCGATGCCGATGCGCGCGGGCCGCTCGCGCGCCTGCCAGTCCGTCACCGCTTCGCCGATGTTCTGCTGATACTCGTTGGTTCTCGTCATGCGTGAAGGCGCTCCGGTTGCGTGAAAGGGACTTTCGCAGTCTAAAAGCTCGGCCATCGAAAATCGAGCGATTCTGAAAATTCAGAACGGCGCGCGGCCGGCAAATCATCGCCGATAAAAATCATCGTTAAATCAATGGCTTGATGCGAGTCACCCGCACGTCTCGCTTGGCACGGGCCTTGCCTTGTCTATCCGCATAGCGCCACGGCGAACCTCGTCGCGGCTCAAAAAATGGAGACGATATCTTGTTCCTGCCGACGCCCGAGCGCCCGCCCCTGGTCCGATAACCGGACCCGCCCGCTTTCCCCCACGCATCCCGAATCATCCGCCCGGCGCGGCGATGAACACGCACGCCCGCCGGTTCGGACCGCAGCACACGCATCGCACAATCAGCAAGGAGACACCGTGCACATCACATCTCAAAGCGCGCCGCACGACGAAGCGCAGCAGCAGGCATCGACGAAGAAGGAACGCTTCTGGCCCGAAGGCTGGTGGAAGCTGATGGAAACGCGCATCGGCATCATTCCGCTGCCGGTGTACGCGCTGCTGCTCGTGCTGATCGCCGGATTCGCCGTGACGGGCAAGGTGCCGGGCGAAATCTCGATGGCGATCGCCGTGCTCGCCTTCTTCGGCTTCACGTGCGCCGAGATCGGCAAGCGCATGCCGCTCGTGCGCAACATCGGCGCGGCGGCGATTTTCGCGACCTTCATTCCGTCGGCGCTGACTTACTATCATCTGCTGCCGAAGCCCATCCTGCATCTCACCACCGAGTTCACGAAGCAGACCAACTTCCTGTATCTCTTCATTGCGTCGATCATCGTCGGCAGCATTCTGAGCATGGACCGGCGCGTGCTGATCCAGGGCTTCATCAAGATCTTCATTCCGCTCGCGACCGGGTCGATCGTCGCGGCGATCGTCGGCACGCTGGTCGGCACGGCGCTCGGGCTGGGCGCGCGTCATACGCTCTTGTATATCGTCGTGCCGATCATGGCGGGCGGCGTCGGCGAAGGCGCGATTCCGCTTTCCATCGGCTATTCGGAGATCATGCATCTGCCGCAGGGCGAGCTCTTCGCGCAGGTGTTGCCGCCGGTGATGCTCGGCAGCCTCACGGCGATCGTGCTCTCGGGCGTGCTCGACATGGTCGGCCGTCGCTATCCGCATCTGACGGGCAAGGGCCGTCTGCAAGTGGGCGAGCAGGACGAAATGGACCCGGTGAAGGAAGAGATCACCGGACATATCGACGTCACGCATATCGCGGCGGCGGGCATCACGGCGATCACGCTGTATCTGCTCGGCCTCGCGTGCCGCGATTTATTCGGCCTGCCCGCGCCGGTCGCGATGCTGTTCCTCGCGGTGCTCGTGAAGCTCGCGCGGGCGGTGTCGCCGCAGCTTCAGGAAGGCGCGTTCGTCGTCTACAAGTTCTTCTCGACGGCGGTGACGTATCCGCTGCTGTTCGCGATCGGCGTCGCGATGACGCCGTGGGACAAGCTGATGGCCGCGTTCACGCTGGCGAACATCGTGACGATCGTCGTGACCGTCGCGACGCTGATGGGCACGGGCTTCGTGGTCGGCCGGCTGCTGAAGATGTACCCTATCGACACCGCGATCGTGAATGCCTGCCACAGCGGCCAGGGCGGCACCGGCGACGTGGCCATCCTGACGGCCGCCAACCGCATGACGCTGATGCCCTTCGCGCAGATCGCGACGCGCATCGGCGGTGCAATCGTCGTCACGCTGACTTTGTTGATCCTGGCGCATTTCGGATGATCGAGTATGACGATGTTGGGCGTTCCCCTGTGGGCAGTAGCGGCAAGCGCGGTGCTCTATCTCGCCGCGGCCGCAGCCGCCGTGGAAGTGGCCTGGCATCGCGGACTCGACGCACTGACCGAAGCGGGCGCGCATAGGCTCGATCTCTACGCCGCGAGCCTCAGGAGCGAACTCGGCCGCTATGAACTGCTTCCCGCAATCGCAGCGCGCCAGGACAGCATCAAGACGCTGCTCGCCGCGCCGCCGGACGCGCGGCGCGCGCTTCTTCCCGCCGTCGATGACTATTTGCAAGCGGTCAACCGCGACGCGGGCAGCGTTGCGGTGGATGTCATCGACCTGAATGGCGATGTGATCGCCGCGAGCAACTGGAATCAGGCGGTGAGCTTCGTCGGCACGAACGTCGCGTATCGTCCGTATTTCACCGATTCGCTGTCCGCCGGCAATGGCCGCTTCTTCGGCATCGGCACGAACACGGGCGAGCCGGGCCTCTACTTCGCGAGCGCCGTGCGCGACGGGCAGAAAGTGCTCGGCGCGACGGCCGTCAAGATTCGCGTCGATCCGCTGGAGTCCGCGTGGCGCGTGCCGAACGAAGCGGCGATGGTCGTCGATGGCAACGGCGTCGTCGTGATCTCGACCGTGCCCGCGTGGAAATTCACCGCGCTTGCGCCGATCGCCCCGCAGAAGCAGCAGCAAATCCAGGCATCGCGCCAGTACGCGGGCCGCAAGGTCGATAACCTCGGCTACGCGCGGCTCGGCGACTGGCGCAACGGCGCGTGGTTCGCGCGTCTGCCCGACTGGTCGCATCCCGGCCGCGAACGGCGCTATCTCGTGATGTCGCGCAGCGCGCCGCAAGCGGGCGACGCGATCATGGTCGCGCTCGATCTCTCCACGGCGCGGCGTCAGCAGCAACTCGCGTTTGCGTTCGTGACGGGCGTGTTCCTGATCGCGGCGTTCTACGGTCTTTACGCCGTGCAGCGGCGCCGCGTGATCGTGGAGCGTCTCAAGGCGCAGGACGCCTTGCAGCGCGCGAACGACCGTCTCGAAGCAACCGTGCAGCAGCGTACCGCGGCGTTGCAGCAGGAAATCGACGAACGCGTGCTCACCGAGCACAAATTGCGCGATTCGCAGCAGCAACTCGTGCATGCGGGCAAGCTCGCGGTGCTCGGGCAAATGGCCGCGGGCCTCACGCACGAAATCAATCAGCCGCTCGTCGCCATCCGTACGCTGTGCGACAACGCGCGCACGTTCTTCGAGCGCGGCCAAAGCGCGCAGGCGCTCGCCAACCTGGCGCGCGTGGGCAAGCTCGTCGAAAATATGGCGCTGCTCACGGCGGAGCTGAAGGCCTTCGCGAGAAAGCCCGAGGCGAGCACGGTCCCGGTCTCGCTCGCCGATGCGCTGGCGCATGCGCGGCTCATCTACGATTCGCGTATCCGCGACGAAAGCGTGCAGCTCGATATCGACATCGCGCCTGATACGTTGGTTGCAGCCGAACCCGGTCGCTTGCAGCAAGTGATCGTCAACCTGCTCGGCAATGCGCTCGATGCGCTCACAGGGCGCGAAGCACCGCGCATTCGAATGGGCGCAAAACGTTCCGACGACGCCGCGCGCGTGACGTTCTTCATCGCGGACAACGGTCCCGGCATCGATCCACACGTGCTCGCGCATCTGTTCGAGCCGTTCGTGACGACCAAGCCGCGCGGACATGGACTCGGCCTCGGGCTCGCGATCACTTCACGCATCGTCGAGGGTTTCGGTGCGCGCATCGCGGCTGTCAATCTCGGAGGCGGTGGCGCACAATTCACCATCGAATTCGTAGCGGCAAACGGCGGGAGCATCGACAGTGAATAAAAGCATGAACGACGACATCCGCGTGGTGATCGTCGAGGACGACGAGGATGTGCGCCTCGGCGTCGAACAGGCCGTGGCGCTCGCGGGCTTTCCAGTGGAATCGCACGCGACGGCCGCCGCCGCGCTCGCCGCCGCCGTGCCGGGCGCGCCCGTCGTGTTCGTCTCCGATCTGCGCATGCCGGGCATCGACGGCATGCAGTTGCTCGAACGCGTGATCGCCATCGACGCGCAGATTCCCGTGGTCCTCATCAGCGGCCACGCCGACATTTCCACGGCCGTCGGCGCGATGCGCGTGGGCGCCTACGATTTCATCGAGAAGCCGTTCTCGTCGGAGCACATTGCGGGGCGCGTCGCGCGGGCGGTCGAGAAGCGCCGGCTCACGCTGGAAGTCCAGGACCTGCGCGCGGCGCTGCAAAGCGGACGCGGCATCGAGGCGCTCGTGCTCGGCAAGTCGCCGGCCATCGCCGATGTCCGCAAAAAGATTCTGCGGCTCGCGGATACGTCCGTGTCCGTGCTCATCACGGGCGAGACGGGTACCGGCAAGGAACTGATCGCGCGGGCGCTGCACGATTACGGGCGCCGGCGCGAGCATCACTTCGTCGCGCTCAATTGCGGCGGCCTGCCGGAGCAGCTTTTCGAGAGCGAGCTCTTCGGCCACGAAGCCGGCGCATTCACCGGGGCGACGAAAAACCGCATCGGCAAGATCGAATGGAGCGATGGCGGCACGCTCTTTCTCGACGAGATCGAAACCATGCCGGTCGCGCTGCAGATCAAGCTGTTGCGCGTGCTGCAGGAGCGGCGCGTGGAACGGCTCGGCACCAATGAATCGATTGCGGTCGATTGCCGTGTCGTCGCGGCATCGAAGGCCGATCTCGCGTTGCTATCGAATGAAGGACGCTTTCGCGCCGACTTGCTGTATCGGCTGAATGTTGCGCTGATCGACCTGCCGCCGCTGCGCGAGCGACGTGAAGACGTGCCGCTGCTCTTCGAGCATTTCGTGCTCGCGGCGGCGCAGCGCTTCGGCACCGATGCGCCGACGGTCACGGCCGCGCAAGTCTCCGAACTGACCGCGCATCAGTGGCCGGGCAATGTGCGCGAATTGCAGAACGTTGCCGATCGCTTCGTGCTCGGTCTCGCCGGCGATCAACTGATCCCGTCCGCCGACCGGCCGCGCGGCAATGTTCCGCTCAGCGAGCAACTTGCTCATATCGAGCGTGTTCTGATCGAAGACATGCTGCGGCGTCACGACGGCAATGTCAGCGCGGCGAGCGAAGCGCTCGGCATGCCGCGCAAGACGCTGTATCACAAGCTGCGCCAGTTCAGGATTCCGGCGCGCGGAGACGATGAACGAACGGCCGATTGACGACCGCGCCTGTCAAAACGGACTGATTCCCGACATGCCGCCGTCGACGGCGATATCCGCGCCGGTCATGTATCGCGATGCATCGCTTGCCAGAAAGAGGATGGCCGCCGCGATCTCGGCGGGTTCGGCGGGGCGCTTCATCGGAATCACTTTCGCCCATTCGAGCAGTTGCGCTTCCGTCATGCCGAGCGTGTCGAAGATAGGCGTGTTCGCGACGCCCGGCGAAATGCTATTGACCCGAATGCCCAGTTCGACGAATTCAGCGGCAAAGCTCTTTGCCAGCGAGACCACGGCCGCTTTCGATGCGCAATAGGCCGAGAAATTTTTCGTGCCCTGATTGGCCGCAAGCGATGCAACGAGAACGATCGATGCAGGCCGCGAAAGCGACGGCAATGCTTCGCGCACCGTCGAATACACGCCGCCTACGTTGACGTTCATTACTTCGGAGAAGTGTTCCAGCGACGTTTCGCGCACCGGCGTTTGCCGGGAAATACCAGCATTGGCGACCACGACATTCACCTCGCGTTGAAAATGGTCGACGGCGGTCTTGTAGAGACGCTGCATATCGGTTGGACTCGCCGCATCCGCAACGACAGGCAGTGCATGTGCGCCGAGCTTCTGCGCGGCCTGGCGCAGCTTGTCCTCGTTACGCGCGCTGATGACCACGCGCGCGCCTTCAGCGACGAACCGTTGCGCTGTAGCGAAGCCGATGCCAGTGCTTGCGCCGGTCACCACGGCGAGCTTGTGTTCGAGCAGCATCGTCTTATCCCCGCAGGTTGACGACCAAAGCGCGGCCGGATCGAATCGCGCGCGTCGTGTGTCCCGATCCCTGCAGATCACCGGCGATGAATATCGCGCCTTGCGCGAAACGCCGCGTGACTTCTCCGCCTTTGACCGAGATTTCCAGTTCGCCTTCGAGCACGACGACATACTGCTTCGACGGCGGGTTATGCCGATCCATGAAGTAATCGGCATCGAATTCATGCATCAGCATGCTTTCGCAGGGCTGCGGCGGCGACAGCGACACGGAAACGCCATTGAACAACACGGCGCTGGCTTCGAACACGCGGAGGGTCCGGAATGCGGAGTGCCCATCGGCGTCGGTGTATAGCTCGGCGCAGTCCATGATTTCTCCGTCAGTTGCCGCCGCTCGTCTTTTCCCAGACGAATTCAGGCGATAAACGAGGTCATTGCAACACTCGACTGTAGACGACGAAGTGACAGAAGGCCAAGCAAGGTGCAGCGTCGGCCGGTGGCTTATGATCCTCGGCTCTCTCTCAGGTTCTGACTGGCCGGATAACGGTAATCCGACGCTGCGGCCGCAGAATACAGTGGAACCGGTACCATGTCGCATCCATTTTTGGCATAACCTTATTACGCCTTGTGCTTTGCCTTGGACGAGATCGGAAAAAGATACCGTCTTTCGAAACATATACCGCCAGTCGATTTAATTCGTTTTACTAACATTTGCATCAGACTGAGGAATCTCGATCGGCTTCACCTCGACAGGCGCCGTGCCCTCCTTCCTGATGCCAAGTTTGTCCGCCGTTTTGGGCGATACATCGACGATCCGATCCTTCACATACGGACCACGATCCTTGATTTCGACCACCTCGCTTTTGCCATTGTCGAGGTTCGTGACCTGCGCCTTGGTGCCGAGCGGAAGTGTCTTGCTCGCCGCGGCGTTGGATTGCGGATTCATGTGCGTGCCGTCCGCCATCTTTTTCTTGTAGAACTTCCGGCCGTAGTACGAAGCCTCGCCCTTGCGCGGCTTGCCGGACCGGTCAAGCCCGCTTTGATGAGCGGAATTCGTTTTCACGTGGCGATGATGCGTCGACGCCGTCTCGTGCGCGGGATATGCCGTGCTCAGACAGCACGACAGGATCGCGCATACGCATGCCCTCAGCCGCTTCATGTTCCGCTCCTCTCGATTGGGACATCCCGGGAAGCTTCTGACTAGCACGGTTCAGGCCGTTTCCTTCTGTTCAATACGTAGCTTTACACACGCGCGATGACAGCTTGTATAGTTCGAAGGCCCACGAACCATCGACCAGGGAAGCGTATGGATCAGAAGAACAAACGGCGTCTCTTGTTAGCAGGCGGCATGGCGACCGCAGCGCTATGCATCACCGGATGCACGACCACGGGTCCGTCGTCCGGAGAAACCGCGGCAGGCACAGCGGATCGCGATCGCGCCATCGACGCCGCCGTTGATGCGACGCTGCAACGCCTCTTCGTCTCCGTGAGCGGCTCGCGCGAGCTCGTGAGCAAGGCGCGAGGCGTGCTCGTCTTTCCTCGCGTGATCGCGGCGGGATTCTGGCTGGGCGCGCAATACGGCGAAGGCGCATTGCGTGTGGATGGCCGCACCGATGGCTACTACAGCACGGCGGGCGGCTCGTTCGGCTTGCAGATCGGCGCTCAGTCGAAGGCGCTGATCTATGTGTTCCTGACCGACGACGCCCTCGCGGAATTCCGTCGCCGCGACGGCTGGGCGGTCGGCACCGACGCGACCGTGGCCGTCGTGAAGCTCGGCGCGAACGGTCAGCTCGATACGACCACGGCGATGAATCCCGTCGAGGTCTTCGTTCTGACGAACGCCGGTCTCATGGCCGGCGTGTCGCTCGAAGGCACGAAGGTCAGCCGTCTGAGTTCGTGATCAGAGATCCTTCACGAGACGAAGCGCATCGTAAATGGCGGCGTGCGTGTTGCGCGCCGCCACCGCATCGCCGATTCTGAAAAGCTGAAACTGGCCTTCCGGATTCGTCTCCTCGGCCTGCTGCCTGCCGTCGATGAGATCGTCGTAATTCACCGCGCCACGATTCTTCGAAAGCGGCTTGAGCTCGAAGTAAAGCTCGTCCATCGGAATCGTGCCGTGATTCACGACGATCTGATCGTGCCGCTGTTCCTTCGTGACGCCGCCGTAATCGCTGCCGATTGTGGCGACAAGATCGCTACCTTCGCGGCGCACCGATTCGAGACGGAACGTCACCGTGAACGTAGTCGCGAGTTTCTGCAACGAGCGCATGTAAGGCACGAGATTCATGCTCATCACTTCGGGCGAGAACGAGCGGTCGGGCGTCATCACTTCCACTTTGCCGCCCGCCTCCGCGATGGTTTCCGCGGCCTGAAGCGCGGCGTGATCGCCGGCATCGTCGAAGATGAGCACGTTGGTGCCGGGTTTCACGTCGCCGGAAATGATGTCCCACGACGAGACGACATGCTCGTTCCCCTCGCTGCACACCTCCGTGTGCGGCATGCCGCCCGTCGCGACGATCACCACATCGGGACTTTCCGCAAGCACCGTTTCCGTATCCGCCCACGTATTGAACCTGAACCGGACGCCGAGCTTTTCGCACTGCGCCATGCGCCAGTCGATGATGCCCATCATCTCCTTGCGGCGAACGTTCTGCGCGGTGAGACGAATCTGGCCGCCGGGATCGTTCATCGCTTCGAGCACGACGACATCATGCCCGCGCTCGCCCGCGACGCGCGCCGCTTCGAGACCGCCCGGCCCCGCGCCGATGATCACGATCTTGCGCTTCGTCGCGGCGGGCTTGATCGTTTGCGGCATCTCCAGTTCGCGGCCCGTCGCGGCATTGTGGATGCACAGCGCCATGCCGCCCTGATAGATGCGATCGAGACAATAGTTCGCGCCCACGCACGGACGGATATCGTCTTCCCGGCGCTCGATGATCTTGCGCACGATATGCGGATCGGTCATGTGCGCGCGCGTCATGCCGACCATGTCGAGCTTGCCCGACTCGATCGCGTAGCGCGCCGTGGCGACGTCCTGTATGCGACCTGCATGAAACGTCGGGAAGTTCGTGGCCTGCCGGATTTCACCCGCGAAGTCGAGATGCGGCGCGCTCTTCATGCCCATGATCGGGATGGCGTCGGTCAGTCCGGCATCCGTTTCCAGATGGCCGCGAATGACGTTGAGAAAGTCGACGAGACCGCTTTTTTTCAGGCGCTTCGATATCTCGAAGCCCTCTTCCTTCGTGATGCCGCCTGCGAGCATTTCATCGGCCGTATAGCGCAAGCCGACGAGAAAGCGCTCGCCTACGCGTTCGCGAATCGCGCGCAGCACGTCGAACGAAAAGCGCATGCGATTGTCGAGCGAACCGCCATACGGACCTTCGAGCGTATTCGTGAGCGGCGACCAGAACTGGTCCATCAAATGGCCATACGATTCGATTTCGAGCCCGTCGAGGCCGGCGGCTTTCATGCGCTCGGCCGCATCCGCGAAATCGCGCACGATGCGCTCGATGTCCCAGTCCTCCAGCTTCTTCGGGAAAGCCCTGTGCGCCGGCTCGCGGCTATGCGACGGCGACACGGCGGGCAACCAGTCGCCCTTGTCCCAGCGCGTGCGCCGGCCGAGATGGGTCAACTGGATCATCACCTTCGCGCCGTGCTCGTGACATTCGTCGACGAGATCTTTCAGCCACGGCACGACTTCGTCCTTGTACGCGAGGATGTTGTTGAAGACCGGCGGGCTGTCCTTCGAGACCGCTGCGGAACCCGCTGTCATCGTCAATGCGATGCCCGCTTTCGCCCTTTCGACGTGATACGCGCGATAGCGCTCCTTCGGCATCCCGTCCTCGGCGTAGGCCGGTTCATGCGAGGTCGTCATGATCCGGTTGCGAAAGGTGAGATGTTTCAGCGTGTAAGGCTGGAGCAGCGGATCCGTGGACATGAGTGCCTCATCGAAGCAAGTGGGGATGAACGCCTGTTGTGAATCAAGAGTAGAACCTCTGTACACATGTGTCAAGTAGGAGGACAATGGTGTACATCGGCATCACGGATAGGGAAAACGACGAAATGGACGAGACGCTCGACGTAGTACGCGGCTCCGCCGACATGTGGATCGACGTGGCCTATGAAGGCCTTCTCGAAGGCGGCGTGGATGCGGTCCGCATCCTTCCGCTCGCGAAGAAGCTGAATCTTTCGCGCACGAGCTTCTACTGGTTCTTCAAGGATCGCGAGGAGCTGCTTTCCGCCCTGCTCGGCCGATGGAAAGAAAAGAACACGGGCAACTGGATCGAGCGTACGGAAGCCTATGCGGACAGCGTGTGCGAAGCGATGCTGAACGTCTTCGACTGCTGGTTCGACGACACGATCTTCGACTCCCGTTTCGAAGCCGCCATGCGCAGTTGGGCGCAGCAGTCGCCGGAAATCGCGGAGCAGATGGCGCGGGACGATGCGCTGCGCATCGCGGCATTGACGGCCTTGTTTGCGCGCTTCGGCTATGAACCGCGCGTCGCCGATGTCCGCGCGCGCGTGGCGTATTACACGCAGGCCGGCTATGTGTCGACGAAGCCTGAAGAAGACCTGGCGGTGCGCATGTCGCGCATTCCCGAATACGTCGAAGTTTTTACGGGCGTGCGGCCGAAGAAGCATGAGTTGCAGCGCTTCTACTCGCGGCGCAACTTCGAGTTTGAGTGAGCGCGCAGCACGTGGCAAGCCGGGCACGGAATGTCGCCCTGATCCGTTCCTTCGCGCGCGCTCGTCGGCGCAAAGCTGACCGGCGCTATTGAGGCTTCGTTAGCAGCAACTCGCGCATGGCATTGAGCGCAGCCGAGAAGTGCCCCTTGCGCCACACGAGCAACGTGTCGATTTGCCCGAGCTCGCCCATCGGATGCATGTCCACTTCATCGCCCAGGCCCGCGAGTTCGAGCACCGAACGCGGCGCCACCGCGACGCCCGCTCCCGCCGCCACGCACGCGACGATCGCGTGATACGAACCCAGCTCCAGCACGCGCGCCGGCCGGATGCCCTGCTGCTCGTACCAGCGCATCGCATATGAGCGATACGCGCAGCCGCGCTCGAACGCGACGAGCGTGAGGCCCGCTGCCTCGCGTGCCAGCGTTTCCGGTTGATGGCCGCGCGGCGTCACGAGCGTCAGTTCCTCCTCGAACACAGCCACCGATTCGAATTGCTCGGCGGGAAGCGCGTCGGGTTCGTATGGCCGCGCCATGATCGCCGCATCGACCTCGAACGAACGCACGCTTTCGATCAATGCGCGCGTCACGCCCGTGGTCAGTTCGAGCGTCACCTGCGGCCATTGCCGGTGATACGCCGCCAGCACGCGCGGCAGACGGCTTGCGGCGGTGCTTTCCATCGTCCCGAGCCGCAGACGGCCTTGCGGACGATTCTCGCTGACGGCGTGACGCGCTTCCTCCGCGAGCGCGAGCAGACGTTCCGCATACGGCAGCAACGTCTCACCGGCTGGCGTAAGGACGAGACGCCGGCCATCGCGGATAAAGAGGTCCGTGCCGAGCGTTTCCTCCAGCTGGCGGATGCGCGTCGTCACATTCGACTGCACGCGGTTGAGCTTCGCCGCCGCGCGCGTCACGCCGTTTTCGCGCACGACAGCGCGAAATATCGTCAATGCAGACAAATCCATGATCTTTTCCGAAGATTGATCGCATCTCGATTATTCATTTTTCAAGATGGATCGGTCAAGCTAGGATGCGTCTATCGCCGCTTCGCTCTCTGTCATCGACTCATGGCTTCGCCCGCTCAAGCTTCGTCGCTGCCGGCTAATCACGCACGAAACGCCGCGCTCGCGTGCGCCGTCGTGCTGGCGGTGGCGCTCGGCGTCGGCCGGTTCGCGTTCACGCCGCTCTTGCCGCTGATGCTCAAAAGCGGCGCGCTCGATATCCGCCACGGCGGCTGGCTCGCATCGGCCAATTACGCCGGGTATCTGATCGGCGCGCTGTCGTGCGCGGCGATTCGTATCGATCACGCGCGCATGGTGCGCCTCGCGCTCGCGTGGACCATCGTGCTGACGCTCGCGATGGGCCTCGTCCATCTCTTCTGGCTGTGGGCCGCGATACGGTTCGCGGCGGGCGTCGTCAGCGCGTGGGCCTTCGTGTTCGCGTCGCAATGGGGCTTGCGACGGCTCGCCGAACTCGACGCGCACGGTCTCGCCGGCGTGATCTACGCGGGGCCGGGCGTGGGCATCGTCGCGACCGGCTTGCTCGGCGCGGGCGCTGCGGCGCTCGGCGTGAGCGCGCCGTCGGTATGGATCGGATTCGCGGTCTGCTCGGGCGTCGCGGGCGTGATCGTGTGGAATGCGTTCGTTCATCGCGCTGCGGCGATGCGTGATCGTGCGGCTGTCGGCAATCGCGTGTCGAGCGCATCGGCGCGCATCGATTCGATCGGGCTCGTCGGCCTCTATAGTCTCGCGGGCTTCGGCTACATCATCACCGCGACGTTTCTGCCCGTCATCGCGCGACAGGCCTTGCCCGGCTCGCCGTGGCCCGATCTGTTCTGGCCGGTGTTCGGGCTGGCGTTGATCGCCGGCGCGCTGATCGCCGCGCGGCTGCCGCTGTCGTGGGACAACCGGCTGCTCTCGGCGGCGTGCTATGTCATTCAGGCGCTGGGCATCCTGCTCGGCATCGTGTTTCCGAGCGTGCTCGGCTTCGGTATCGGCAGTCTGCTGCTGGGCTTGCCGTTCACCGCCATCACGCTGTTTGCGATGCGCGAAGCGCGCCGCCTGCGTGGCGAGGCCGCAGCCGGTCTGATGGGTTACGCGACGGCATCATACGGACTCGGCCAGATCGCGGGACCGCTCGTCGCCGCGCCGATCGCCGCGCACACGGGATCGTTTTCCATCGCGTTATGGATCGCGGTGGCCGCGTTGGGATTCGGCGCGGCGGGACTGACGTGGCTCGGCTTGCGCGCCAAGCAGGCAACAGGATCGTCCTAGCCGCGCGGCGGAGCGCGTGTCACAGTGGCAGGCATCGTCTAACGTGGAGCATGCCGTGTCCGCCGCCGAAACATCCGCTCTTCTCTATCGTTCTTTCACCGCCGACGACATCGCCGCGGCGCATGCGCTGTCCGTCGATGTCAAATGGCCGCATCGCGCCGATGACTGGCGCTTCGTGCTCGATGCCGGCACGGGTTTCATCGCGCAGGAAGGCGAGCGCGTCGTCGGCACCGCGCTGTGCTGGAAGTATGGCGATAACGGCGGCTCGCTTGGCATGGTGATCGTCGCGCCGGATTGCCAGGGCAAGGGCATCGGCCGCAAGCTGATGGAACTGCTGCTCGATGCGCTCGGCGATCGCATCACCGTGCTGCACGCGACGCCCGCCGGCGAACCGCTTTATGCCAAGCTCGGCTTCGCACGCATCGGCGCGATTCATCAGCATCAATCGGCCGACTTCATCGTGCCTCGCATCGAGCTCATGCAAGGCGAACAACTGCGCGCCATCGAACCGCGCGATACGGAAGCGCTCGTCGCGTTCGCATCGCGGGCGAGCGGGCTCGACAGAAGCGCGCTCTTGCCTGCGCTGTTGAACGTCGCGAAAGGCATCGTGCTGGAACGCGATGGCGAACTCCTCGGCTTCTCGCTCATCCGCGAATTCGGCCGCGGCCATGCGATCGGTCCGGTGGTCTCCGTCACCGCGGATCGGCAGCACGCGCGCCGCGCGCAGGCGCTGATCGCGCATTGGCTCGCGCATAACGAAGGCAAGTTCACGCGCATCGATACGCCCGATGAAAGCGGCCTGTCGGCGTGGCTCGATGGCATCGGACTGAAGCGTGCGGATACCGTCATCAAGATGGCGCGCAACGGCATGCCGCCGCACGATGCATCCGTCGCGCAATTCGCGATCATCAATCAGGCGCTCGGTTAAGACGATGACGATCCTCTATAAAGCCGATCCCGATCGCGGCAAGCAATGGGCCGAGCACTTCGCGCAAAAAGCACCCGACGTGCCGTTCCGCTTATGGCCCGATATCGGCGATGCGAACGCCGTGCGCTACCTCGCCGCATGGCAGCCGCCCGCCGATGTCATGCGCACGTTCCCCAATCTCGACGTGATCTTCTCGGTCGGCGCGGGCATCGATCAGTTCGATCTGTCCGGCGTGCCGCCGCACGTCGCGGTCGTGCGCATGACCGAGCCGGGCATCGTGCAAGGCATGGTCGAATATGTGACGCAGGCCGTGCTCACGATTCATCGCGATCTCTTCGATTACGCCGCGCAGCAACGCGAGCGCGTGTGGCGCGAACTGCCCGTGCGCGCGGCGTCGACGCGGCGTGTGGGCGTGCTCGGTCTCGGCATGCTCGGCACCGCCGTGCTGAAGACGCTGCGTTCGTTCGGCTTCGATTGCGCGGGCTGGAGCCGTTCGCCGCATGACATCGAGGGCGTCGCGTGTCATGCGGGCGCCGAATCGCTCGACGCGTTTCTCGCGCGCACCGATATCCTCGTGTGCCTGCTGCCGCTCACGGATGCCACGCGCGGTCTTATCGGCAAGAAGGTGTTCGAGACGCTGCCGAAAGGCGCGTCGTTCATCAATGTCGGACGCGGCCCGCATGTGATCCAGCAGGATCTGCTCGATGCGCTCGACAGCGGCCATCTGCACGCCGCGATTCTCGACGTCACCGATCCCGAGCCGCTGCCGCATGAGCATCCGTTCTGGACGCATCCGCGCGTGCGTCTGACGCCGCATATCGCGAGCGCGACGCGGCCCGAAACGGCCGTCGATGTCGTGCTGGAAAACCTGCGCCGTCATCGCGCGGGCGAGCGCATGATCGGCGAAATCGACCGCACGCGCGGCTATTGAATCGCCGGAAAGCGCGCGCAGCAGAAAATGCTGCGAGCGCCCCGCAAAACGCCGCGGATTCGCTTTTTGGCGATTTTTTTGGCGATGCGCGCGATACGGCTCTGCCGATAGTATGAAACGGTCCAGAGCCATTCCGACCCCTTCGCGAGAGAGAGCCGCATCATGTCGATCAAGTCGCTTGTCGAATCCGACCGTAAGCATCTGATTCATCCCGTCGTCAGTTATCGCGCGCATGAGGCGCGCGGCGTCACCGTGCTCGATTCCGCCGATGGCGTGTTCCTGCGCGATATCGAAGGCCGCGAACTGCTCGATGCATTCTCCGGCCTGTGGTGCGTGAACACGGGTTATGGACACGCGAGCGTCGTCGAAGCCGCGGCGAAGCAGATGGCGAAACTGCCTTACGCCACGGGTTATTTCCATTTCGGCTCGGAGCCGGCGATCGAACTGGCCGCGAAGCTCGTCGAGCTCGCGCCCGCGTCGCTGCAACACGTGTACTTCACGCTGGGCGGCTCGGATGCCGTCGATTCCGCGTTGCGCTTCATCACGCACTACTACAACGCGACGGGCCGTCCGTCGAAGAAGCATTTCATTGCGCTGCAACGCGGTTATCACGGCTCGTCGTCGATCGGCGCGGGACTGACCGCATTGCCCGCGTTTCATCGCAACTTCGACTTGCCGCTGCCGACGCAGCATCACATTCCGTCGCCGTATGCGTATCGCAACGCTTACGCCGACGACGCCGCGCTCATCGCGGCTTCGGTGAACGCGCTCGAAGCGAAGGTCGCGGAACTGGGCGCGGATAATGTCGCCGCATTCTTCTGCGAGCCGATTCAAGGCTCGGGCGGCGTGATCGTGCCGCCGTTCGGCTGGCTGAAAGCAATGCGTGAAGCGTGCCGCAAGCTCGATATCCTCTTCGTCGCGGATGAAGTCATTACCGGCTTCGGCCGCACCGGCCCGCTCTTCGCGTGCGAAGGCGAAGGCGTCGAGCCGGATCTGATGACGGTCGCGAAGGGACTCACCGCGGGCTATGCGCCGATGGGCGCGGTCCTCATGTCCGATGCCGTCTATCAAGGCATCGCCGATGGCGGCGATGCGTCCGCGGCCATCGGTCATGGCCACACGTATTCGGCACATCCGGTGAGCGCGGCGATCGGCCTCGAAGTGATGCGGCTCTATCACGAAGGCGGCCTGCTCGCGAACGGCCAGGCGCAAGCGCCGCGCTTCGCACAAGGGCTCGATGCATTGCTCGATCATCCGCTCGTCGGCGATTCGCGTCATCGCGGTTTGCTGGGCGCGCTCGAACTCGTCGCCGATAAGGACAGCAAGCGCGGCTTCGATGCGTCGCTCAAGCTGCCGGACCGCATCGCGGCAGCGGCATATGACAACGGCCTCGTATTCCGCGCATTCGGCGACAACATTCTCGGCTTCGCACCGGCGCTCTGTTATACGGAAGCCAACTTCGACATGCTGTTCGAGCGCCTCACGAAAACGCTCGACGACGTACTCGCGCAAAGCGATGTGCGCGACGCATTGAAGGGCGGACCCGACTTCAATTCACGCGCGGCTGCGTGATAACATCGACCGACCGCCGACATGCGAGACCCGACCCGCCGCGATGAGCACCGACAGCAAGCTGGACCGAATCGATCTGCGTATCCTCTCGCAATTGCAGAAGCGCGGGCGCATCACGAACGTGGAACTCGCCGATGCGGTCGGCCTCTCGCCCAGCCCTTGCCTGATTCGTGTGAAGCGGCTGGAGAAGGCGGGTTATATCGTCGGATACGGTGCGCAGATTCAGCTCGAAAAGCTCGGCGACGTTCAGGTGGTCTTTACCGAAGTCACGCTCGCCGATCATCGCCGCGAAGACTTCATCAACTTCGTGAACGCGGTGAAAGATGTCGACGAGATCGTCGAATGTCATCTCGCGAGCGGCGGCTACGACTATCTGCTCAAGTTCGTCACGCGCAGCGTAAGCCATTATCAAAGCATCATCGAAGGGCTGCTGGAGCGCGGCATCGGCATCGAGAAGTACTTCAGCTACGTCATCATCAAGACGTCGTTCGTCAAGACGCACTATCCTCTCGAAACGCTCTTCTCGCAGCATCATCACTGAGGCGCGCGCCTCTGACTCGTTTGCCTCGAATGGACGCATGCGCTTTATGCACGTGCGTGCTTTTTATCGTCGATCATTTTCACGCGGAGTAGCACATGTCCAGCAAATATCGTATTGCCGTGATTCCGGGCGACGGCATCGGCAAGGAAGTGATGCCCGAAGCATTGCGCGCGCTCGACGCCGTCGGCAAGCGCTTCGGTATCGAACTGGAGTACCGGCATATCGAGTGGGCGAGTTGCGATTACTACGCGCAGCATGGCCAGATGATGCCGGACGACTGGAAGGCGCAACTGCAAGACACCGATGCGATCCTGTTCGGCGCGGTCGGCTGGCCCGACACCGTGCCCGACCATATCTCGCTGTGGGGCTCGCTGCTCAAGTTCCGGCGCGAGTTCGACCAATACATCAATCTGCGCCCCGCCCGTCTTTTCGACGGCGTGCCCTCGCCGCTCGCGAATCGCAAGGCGGGCGACATCGACTTCATGATCGTGCGCGAGAACACCGAAGGCGAGTATTCGTCGGTCGGCGGCACGATGTTCGAAGGCACCGAGCGCGAGTTCGTCTCGCAGACCTCGATCTTCACGCGCAAGGGCGCTGAACGCGTCTTGAAGTTCGCGTTCGATCTCGCCCAAGGGCGCGAAAAGAAAGTCACCGTCGCGACCAAGAGCAACGGCATTTCGATCAGCATGCCGTGGTGGGATGCGCGGGCCGCCGAAATCGCCGCGCAATATCCCGAGATCAAATGGGACAAGCAGCACATCGACATTCTGTGCGCGCGTTTCGTACTGAGCCCCGATCGCTTCGATGTGGTCGTCGCAACCAATCTCTTCGGCGACATTCTTTCGGACCTCGGCCCGGCATGCACGGGCACCATCGGCATCGCGCCTTCGGCGAACATGAATCCGGAGCGCAACTTCCCGTCGCTCTTCGAGCCGGTGCATGGTTCGGCGCCGGATATCGCGGGCAAGGGCATCGCCAATCCGGTCGCGATGATCTGGTCCGCGGCGATGATGCTCGAGTTCCTCGGCGAGCGCAAAGCGCACGATGCGATGCTCGCCGCGATCTCGGCGGTATTGAAGGAAGGCCCGCATACGGGCGATCTCGGCGGCAAGGCGAAGACCACGGAAGTCGGCGCGGCCATTGCGCAACTGCTCGCCTGAACTGTCTGGAGACCATCATGACGCAACGATACGAACTGAGCGATCTGATTCGCGCAGACAATTTCATCGACGGCAAATGGGTGCCCGCCGCAAGCGGCAAGCGCTTCGCCGTCACCGATCCCGCAACGGGCGACGTCATCGCGCAAGTGGCCGACAGCGGCCCCGCCGATGCCCGCGCCGCCACCGATGCCGCCGCGCGCGCCTTCCCCGCATGGCGCGACACGCTGCCGAAAGATCGCGCGGCGGTGCTGCATCGCTGGCATGCGCTGATCGTCGAGAACGCGGATGCGTTGGGGCGTCTCATCTCGCTCGAACAAGGCAAGCCGTTCGCCGAAGGCCGTGGCGAAGTGATGTACGGCGCGTCCTACGTCGCATGGTTCGCGGACGAAGCCACGCGCATCTATGGGGACATCATTCCGCAGCAGCAGCGCGGCAAGCGCATGAGCGCGGTGAAGGAACCCATTGGCATCGTCGCGGCCATTACGCCGTGGAATTTCCCGCTCGCGATGATCGCGCGCAAGATCGCGCCCGCGCTCGCGGCGGGCTGCACGGTCATCGGCAAACCGGCTGAAGATACGCCGCTCACGGCGCTCGCGCTCGTGATGCTTGCGCATGAAGCGGGCGTGCCGGCGGGCGCGCTGAATCTGATCAGCGCATCGCGCGAGAACGCGCAGGACGCGGTCGCCGACTGGCTCGAAGATGGCCGCGTGCGCAAGATCACGTTCACCGGCTCGACGCCGGTGGGCAAGTATCTCGCGCGCGAATCGGCGGGTACGTTGAAGAAGCTGTCGCTGGAACTCGGCGGCAATGCGCCCTTCATTGTGTTCGACGACGCCGATCTCGATGCTGCCGTCACGGGACTCATGGCGTCGAAATTCCGCAATGGCGGACAGACCTGCGTGTGCCCGAATCGCGTCTATGTGCAGTCGTCCGTGTACGACAAGTTCGCTGATCTGTTGGCGAAGCGCGTCGCCGCATTGAAGGTCGCCCCCGCAACCGATCCCGATGCGCAGATCGGCCCGATGATCAACGCACGCGCGGTCGACAAGATCGAGCGTCACGTGAGCGACGCCGTGAAACATGGCGCGCGCGCCCTCACGGGCGGCAAGCGTCTTGCCGATCTCGGCCCCAACTACTACGCGCCGACCGTGCTCACCGATGCCACGGCCGAGATGCAATTGAGTTGCGAAGAAACCTTCGGCCCGGTCGTGCCGCTCTTCCGTTTCGACGACGAAGCCGAAGCGATCCGCGCCGCCAACGACACGCCGTTCGGCCTCGCAGCGTACTTCTATAGCCAGAACCTGAAGCGCATCGACCGCGTGTCGCGGCTGCTCGAATCGGGTCTCGTCGGCATCAACGAAGGCGCGATATCGAGTGAAGCCGCGCCGTTCGGCGGCGTCAAGGAATCGGGTTATGGACGCGAAGGCTCGAAGTACGGCCTCGACGATTACCTCTCGATCAAATATCTCTGCCAGGGCGGGCTCGAATGAACGCGTATCCGATCGAGATCACGTTCCCCGATATCGGCGCGCATGCAACGGGCAACGCGGGCGTGCCGTACGTGCATACGTTCGATTCGGGCATCGACGGTCCGCATGTGATGATCAACGCGCTCACGCACGGCAATGAAGTGTGCGGCGCGATCGTCGTCGATGCCTTGTTGCGTGCGCAGTTGCGGCCTCGACGCGGCAAGCTCACGCTCGCCTTCGCGAACGTCGACGCCTACGCGCGTTTCGATGCAGACAAGCCCGATGCCTCGCGTTTCGTCGATCAGGACTTCAACCGCGTATGGACCGCACAAGCGCTCAACGACACGTCTCGCGATTCAAGCGAACTGCGCCGCGCCCGCGCGATGCGGCCCGTCATCGACACGGTGGATCTCTTGCTCGATCTTCATTCGATGCATGAGAAGAGCAAGCCGCTGATCGTCGCGGGACCGCTGGATAAAGGCATCGAATTGTCCGCGAAGCTCGGCACGCCGGCGACCGTGATCTGCGACGAAGGCCATCCCGAAGGCCGGCGTATGCGCGATTACGAAGACTTCAGCGATCCGTCGAGCAGCAAGAACGCTTTGCTCATCGAATGCGGACAGCACTGGGAAGCGAGCGCCGTCACGGTTGCGCGCGATGTGACTGCGCGCTTTCTTCTGCTATCCGGCGTTATCGATAAGGAAGACGTGCCCGCCGATTGGATTCGGCCGTCGCCGCAGGAAATGCTCGTCGTGCGCGTCACGGAACCGGTCGTCGCGAAGAGCATGGACTTCCGTTTCGCCGATGCCTACACCGGCCTCGAAGTGTTTCCTGACGCGGGCAGCGTGATCGGCTGGTCGGATGGCGAAGCGGTCAAGACGCCCTATGACGATTGCATGCTCGTGATGCCGTCGCTGCGGCAGTTGCGTCCGGGCGTGACGGTCGTGCGGCTCGGCAAGATCGAACGACGCATTCAATCCACTTAAAGGCGACACATGAAAGTTCAGCAGATCAGGCAGAGCATCGCGATTCAAGGACTGGAAGACTGGGGCACCGCTGGACTGCCGGGCACGCAGGAGATCAAGATATCCGGCGTGCAGAAAGTGATTCCGGGCAGCGAAGCGATCGACACCGGCGTATTCGAATGCACGCCGGGTACTTATCGGCGTTCGGTAAAAGAGGCCGAAGTAATGCACTTTCTCGCGGGCAGCGGCCGCTTTACGCCCGATGGCGAAGACACGATCCATTTCGCAGGCGGCGACACGCTCTTCTTCGCGGCAAACACGGAAGGCACATGGGAAGTCGATGAAACCATGCGCAAGGTCTACGTGATTTTCTAAAAGCGCGACAACGTGTGGCCATTGCACTGACATAACATCAGGTCATGGTCACTCCAACAATTCCGGCGTTGCCCCCGCGTATTTGACTCAATATATTTTTAGTCATCCACGCGTCCCCGGCTTCGTTCGAAGCATGACGGGACCGCGATCTGCAAGACGTCCACTGCTTCAACCTTGTCGAGGAAAACGCCGTGATGAAGATTGCAAGGTTCCGCTGTCCGCATGTGCCTGTCCGCCCGCTGGCCATGACATTGCTGCTTTCCATCGCGGGCGCGGCACCCGCGTTCGCGGCGGGCAAGATCACGTTCGTATCGCAAGGCGGCGCATATCAGGAAGCGCAGACCAAGGCGATTCTCGATCCCGCCGCGAAAGAGCTGGGCATCACGATCAACCAGGACAGCATTCCGGATGCGTGGCCGCAGATCAAGGCGCAAGGCGCGACGGGCAAGCCGATCTGGGACGTCGTTGATACGCCCCCGTCGAACTGCTTGCGCGGCGGTCGCGAAGGCCTGCTGGAAAAGCTCGATTTCTCGAAGATTCCCAACGCCGCCAGCATCCCCGAAAAATATCGCACGCCGTATTCGGTGGCCTATGAGTTTTATTCGACGGTCATCGGCTATAACAAGAAGACGCTGAAGAAAGTGCCGCAAAGCTGGAAGGACTTCTGGGACGTGAAGAACTTCCCCGGCACGCGCGCGCTGCGCAACGATCCGATGACCGTCCTCGAAGCCGCGCTGCTCGCGGACGGCGTGCCGCGTGACAAGCTGTATCCGCTCGATGTGGATCGCGCATTCAAGAAGCTCGAAGAGATCAAGCCGAATATCACGGTATGGTGGACGTCCGGCGGGCAGTCGGCGCAATTGCTGCATGACGGCGAAGTCGACATGACGATGATCTGGAACGGCCGCGCGAGCGCCGTGATGAAGGACGATGCGGACGTCGCCTTTACGTTCAACGACGGCATTCTGCAGAACACGCAGCTTTGCATCCTGAAGAACGCGCCGAACCTGAACGATGCGGTGCGCTTCCTGAATGCGGCCGTATCGCCGCAATTGCAGGCCAATCTGCCGCTCTATATCGATTACGGTCCGGGCAATCCGGCCGCATTCAAGACCGGCAAGATCACCGATAAGCGCGCCGCCGAATTGCCGAGCGCGCCCGCGAATGCCGCGAAGCAGGCGCTGCTGTCGGAAGAATGGTGGGCTTCCGAGTCCGGCATTCAGGCGAAGGCGCGCTGGCTCAAGTTCATGCAATAACGCAGACGTGTTCGACTTTCTGATTCTGGGCGGCGGCTCGGCTGGCTGCGTGCTGGCCGCGCGCCTATCCGAAGACGCACGCGCGAAGGTGTGTCTCGTCGAAGCGGGCCGCGATATCTCCGCGCACACGATGCCCGATGCGATACGCAGCCGTTTTCCGGGCCGCGCGTATCTCGACACGCGCAACATCTGGCAGACATTGAAAGCGCGCATGAGCGAGCGCGCCGCGCTCCGACGCTATGAACAGGCACGGCTTTTGGGTGGCGGTTCCGCGATCAATGCGTTGATGGCCAATCGCGGTTCGCCATCCGATTACGACGAATGGGAAACGCTCGGCGCCGAGGGCTGGAACTGGCAGACCTGTCTGCCCTACTTTCGCAAGCTCGAAACGGACTGCGATTTCAGCGGCGCGTTGCACGGCAGCGATGGTCCCTTGCGGATTCAACGCACGGCATGGCCGCGCATTTCGCCATTCGTGCGTGCGGTGCTTGCATCACTCGCCGAAAGCGGCCATGCATTGCACGACGATCAGAACGGGCCTTGGGAAGACGGCACGTTCATCGGTTCGATCGCGGTGAGTGCCCATGGAGAACGAATACCGACATCGATTTGCTATCTCGACGATGCCGCGCGCGCACGCAGCAATCTGACGATACGCACGGGCGATATCGTCGAGCGCGTGCTGTTCGATGGCAAGCGCGCAATCGGTGCGCGTATCGTTCGCGCCGATGGCACGCGTGATGAGGTGAAGGCGCATCGCGTGATCGTATCGGCGGGCGCGATTCACAGTCCCGCGATGCTGATGCGAAGCGGCATCGGCCCCGGTGATGAGCTCGCGGCGCTCGGCATCGACGTGGTCGCGGATCGTGCGGGCGTCGGGCGCAATCTGATGGAGCATCCTTCGATTGCCGTGTCCGCGTTTCTCCCGCGCGCAGCACGCACACCGTTTCCCGATGAACATCACGAGCAGGCGATCGTGCGCTTCTCTTCCGGTTTGCCCAACACCGTTCAGGGCGACATGCACGGCGCGATTCTTTCGCGCTCGGGTTGGCACTCGGTGGGTTATCGGCTCGGCACGATCTTCTTCTGGGTCAACAAGTCGTATTCGCGCGGGCGCGTGACGCTGGCATCGGCGAATACATTCGATGCACCGAACGTCGATTTCGCCATGCTCTCCGATACCCGCGATCTCGAACGGCTCAAGCGCGCGTTGCGCTTCGGCGCTTCGACGCTCGCGTCGGCTTCGATGAACGTGATCTTTCCGTCGAGCTATTCGCCGCGCGTGGCGGCGGTGGCCGTGCCGGGCACATGGAACGCAATGCAACGCGGCGCGTTGAGCGCATTGCTCGATATCGCCGGACCGTTGCGCGCTGCATTGATTAAAAGCGTCGTGACGCAAGGCATAAGCATCGACGAGTTGCTCGCCGATGATCGCGCGATGACAGCGTTCGTGATGCGCAATGTGGGTGGGACGTGGCATCCGTCGGGGACGTGCCGGATGGGTTCATCGAGTGATCCGTTCGCTGTGACCGATGCCCGCGGCGCGGTGCATGGCGTCGAAGGGCTGCATGTGTGCGATGCGTCGCTGATGCCGTCGATTCCGTGCGCCAATACGAATGTGCCCACGATCATGATCGCGGAGCGCGTGGCGGATGCGTTACGCGGCACGGTCCTCGACAAACATGAACCTGCCGCGCACATCGTGAACTAAGCGCCGTAACCGACGATGCCCTTCACTTCGAGAAACGCCTCCAGTCCCCACTCGCCGTATTCGCGCCCGTTGCCCGACTGCTTGTATCCGCCGAAGGGCGAGCCCGGATCCCACGCCGGATAGTTCACATAGACGCTGCCCGCGCGCATTCTCATCGCGACACGCCGCGCGCGTTCCTGATCCTTCGACTGCACGTACGCCGCCAGTCCATATGGCGTGTCGTTTGCGATGGCGATCGCTTCTTCCTCATCGCGATACGGCATGATCGCGAGCACCGGCCCAAAGATTTCCTCACGCGCGATAGTCATCGACGGATTCACGTTGGCGAACACAGTCGGCTTCACGTAATAGCCGCGTTCGAGTCCATCGGGACGACCGGGCCCGCCCGTCACCAATGACGCGCCCTCTTCGATGCCGATATCGATCAGCCGCTGCACGCGCCCGAACTGCACGTCGCTGACGACGGGGCCCATCGTCGTCGACGGATCGCCGGCCGGTCCCACGCGATGCTTCTGCGCCGCGCGCAACGCAATCAGCACCGCTTCGTCGTGGCGCGATGCAGGCACGAGCATGCGTGTGGGCGCATTGCACGATTGACCGCTGTTGCTGAAGCACGAATTCACACCGGCGGTGACGGCGGCTTCGAAATCGGCATCGTCGAGCAGGATGTTCGCCGACTTGCCGCCCAACTCCTGATGCACGCGCTTGACAGTCGGTGCAGCGAGTTTCGCGATTTCAATGCCCGCGCGCGTCGATCCGGTGAACGACACCATGTCCACATCCGGATGCGCGCTCAATGCAGCGCCGACCGTCGGGCCATCGCCGTTGATCAGATTGAAGACGCCTTTGGGCACGCCGGCGGCATCGATGATCTCGGCGAAGAGCACGGCGTTCATCGGCGATACTTCGCTCGGCTTCAACACGACCGTGCAACCGGCGGCGATCGCCGGCGCGACCTTGCAGACGATCTGATTGATCGGCCAGTTCCACGGCGTGATGAGCGCGGCCACGCCCACGGGTTCGTGATTGACGAGCGTCGTGCCCTTCTTGCGCTGCCACGGAAAGGTCTCGACGGTGCGCAATGTCTCTTCGATATGCCGCTTGCCGAGCGCGGCCTGCCACGCATGCGCGAGCTTCGTCGGCGCGCCGATTTCGCGCGAGATGACGTCGGCCATCTCGTCGTAACGCGCCACATACGCTTCGAGCAAGCGCTTGAGCAATGCCACGCGCGCTTCGACGCTCGTCTGCGAAAACGAGGCGAACGCGCGTCGCGCCGCCGCGACCGCACGATTGACATCGCGTGCATCGCCGAGCGCGACTTCGCCGATCGTTTCTTCCGTCGACGGATCGATGACCGGCAAACGCGTGCTGCCGGATGGCTCGATCCATTCGCCGTCGATATAGAACTGCTGTAGATGTCGCATAACTTTTAGTTGTGGAAGATTCAGACTCGCGCCGCCGCCGACGAGCGCCGGCTCACGACGACGATCATCACGAGGCACAAGGTCAGCGCCGTCAACATCGTGCTGATGGCGGCGATGGTCGGATCGATTTCATCGCGCAACGTGACGAACATGCGGCGCGTGAGCGTCTGATTGTTGCCGCCCGAAATGAACAATGCAACGACGGTTTCATCGAGCGCCTGAATGAACACGAATACCGCACCTGAAATCACGCTCGCTTTAATCTGCGGCAGCGTCACCGCCATGAATGCACGAAAGCGATTCATACCGAGACTGCGCGCGACCATCTCCTGCGTGCGATCGAACGTGCGCAAATCTGCGCCGACGGAAATCAGCACATACGGCAAACCAAGCATCGTATCCGCGATGATAAGACCGCCGAGCGTGTTCACATAACCCATCTGCGTAAAGACGAAGAACACGCCCACCGCGACGATGATGATCGGCACCATCAACGGCAGCATCAGCAACGTGCGCATGTAACGCAAGGACCCGTGCGATCCATACTGAATGCCGTATGCCGCCGCGATGCCGAGCGGTGTCGCGATGAGCGCCGCGCACGTCGATGCTGCGAAGGTCGTTTTCGCCGCATCGATCCACGCCGGGTTGTCGAAGAATGCGTGATACCAGCGCAGCGAATAAGCAGGCGGCGGAAACGTGAGGAAGCGCGCGTCGGAGAAAGACAGCGGCACGACGATGACGACCGGAATCATCAGAAACGCGAGAATCAGCATCACCGACGCGCCGAGCGTCACGCGGCCAAAGGACATCGTATTTCTCATTTGCATCATTTCGCTCCCAACGTCTTTTCGAGCGGAATCACGCGGCTCACGCCATAGAAGATCGCGAACACGCAGATCAGCAGCACCACGCTCACCGAGCTTGCCGCGCCCCAACTGTTATAGATCTCGACGTTGCGGCTCACGATCATCGATACCATCATCGACTTGCCGCCGCCCATCAGTTCAGGCGTGATGTAAAAGCCGAGGCACAGCACGAAGACGAGCGTGACGCCCGCGAGCACTCCGCTCATCGAGAGCGGAAGAAACACACGCAAGAACACATGCACGGGCGAACCGCCGAGACTCGCGCCTGCCTGCGAGAGATTCGGCGGAATCTTTTGCATCGCGGAATAGAGCGGCAGCACCATGAACGGCAAGAGGATATGCACCATCGCGATGATCGTGCCGAACTGGTTATAGGAAAGCTGCAACGGACGATCGATCAAACCCATGCCGAGCAGCGCCTTGTTGACGAGACCCGTACGCTGCAACAGCACGAGCCACGCATACGTGCGCACGAGCACGCTCGTCCAGAAAGGCAGAATCACCATGCCGAGCACGAGCGCGCTCCATCGCGGCGATATCGACGCCGCGAAATAAGCGACCGGATAGCCGAGCAGCAGCGCAATGGCCGTCACGATGAAACTGAGCTTGAACGTCAGCAGAAACGTGTCGAGATATGCGCCGGTAAAGACGCGTTTGTAGTTCACGAGCGAGAACACGCCATCGTGATAGAACGACTGCCACGAGAGCCACGCGAGCGGCACCACGAGCAGCACGACGACCACCAGCAGTGCAGGCGCCATCAACAGCAGCATCGTGCGGTCTTCGCGACGCTGATGGCGCACCGATGGATCGATGGTCGCGGATTGCATCACGGCGGTGTCCTGGAGAATCCGTTTGGCTGTGGTCATCATGCACCTACGGCGTCGAGAAACTGATACCACGCGGCGACGAGCCTCACGCCCGGCGCGCGCAACGCGTGAAACGGCACGGGCCGCAGGCCATCTTGCGCGAGCAACGCAAGCTCCGGCTTTTCGCCCAATGCAAGCGCCGCGGCGTGCCGGCCGATCAGGCTCGCCATCGCGACGCCCGCGCCGTTGTAGCCGAGACAGAACGTAGTCGCATCGTCGCTGCGGCCCACATGCGGCAATGCATTGAAGGTCATGCCGACATAACCCGACCAGCGATATTCCACCGCCACGTCTCGCAGTTGCGGAAAGAGCGAGACCATCGCGCGTTGCAGCGCATCGAAGCCGGTCGGCTCGCCTTCCTTGCCGAACGCATCGCGTCCGCCGAACAACATGCGGCCATCGACCTTGCGGAACCACTTCATCATGCGGCGCGTTTCGGTGTAGCTGCGCCGATGGATCATCAACTGCGCATCGACTTCCGGCGATAGCGGCGCGGTCGCGATCATCGCGCTTCTGAAGGGCACGAGCTCGCGATGATACGAAGCCGTTGCATCGGTGAGATTCGAATACGCGTTGGTCGCGACGATGACCTGCTTCGCGCGCACCGTGCCACCGGGCGCTTTCAAGAGCACACGGCCGCCCCGTTCGCGCGACATGTCGATGACAGGCGTCGTCTCGTAGATCGGCACGCCGCGCGCCCTCAGACCGGCCGCGATACCGCGTACGTATTCGAGCGGCAGTATCGTGCCCGCATCCGCGCTCAACACGCCGCCGACAAAGCCCTTCGAGCCCGTCTCATGTTCCACTTCGGCACGCGATAGCACGGTCATCGACGTATCGTCGAGCGTCGTGCGAACCCAGTCCGCTTCCGCGCATATCGACGCGAGCGCGCGTTCCGTATGCGCGCAACGCAGGCTGCCCGTATGCTCGAATCGCGCGCGTTCGAGCTTGAATTCGTCGATGAACGCCTCAACCGTGCGCACGCCATCATGCGCGAGCCGATGCATGCGCTTCGCGACATCGATGCCGTGCGTGCTCGCTATCGTCGGAAACGAGAGGCGAAACTTCGACGACACCACGCCGCCATTGCGCCCGCTCGCGCCCCAGCCGACAGGATTCGCATCGAGCACCGCGCATTCGACGCCGCGCTTTTGCAGCGCATAGGCGGCGCTCAAGCCCGAATACCCCGCGCCGATGATCGCCACGTCCACGGCGATATCGCGTGCGAGCGGCGCGCCCGTGCTCTGCGGCGCGGCCATCGCCCGCCACAGCGAGTCCGGTTGCGGGCGTGATGGTGTCGTCGGGGCGCGCATCGTTATGCGGCGGCGCGCACTTCATCGTCGACGGCATCCGCGAGCGCGGCAAGCGTCGCGAACTTCCACGTCGGCGCGGTCACGGTCTCGGGCACCGGCGTCGCGCCGAAGCCCTTCATGCCCTGACGGCGCTCGATCCAGCATGTCGAATAGCCGAGCTTCGTCGCGATGCCGATATCGTGATACTGGCTCTGCGCCGTATGCAGAATCTCCTCGAACTTGTAGCCGAATGCGGCTTGACGTCCACGGTTATAAGCGAAGAATTGCGGGTCCGGCTTGGCGACGCCGGTTTCATCGCAGCAGACGGTATCGTCGAACGGATCGCCGAGCGTGTGCGCATACGCCGACAACGCAACGCGATCCGCATTAGTCATCGCGACGAGACGGAAGTGCTTGCGCAGACGCTTCAATGCGGCGACCGAATCTTCGAATGCGGGCCATTCGAGCACATCGCGTTGAAATGCGGCGGCGGATTGCGCATCGTCGGGCAGGCCGAGTTGCTTCGCGAGATAGAGATACACGTTCGCCATCTCATGACTCGACCGGCCCGGATACTTCGCGCGTCCTTCCATGTATGGCTCGAAGATCTGGTCGTCAGTGAGGTCCTTCGCCTTCGGTCCGCCCAGACGGCGCACTGAATCGAGCACGCCCTTTTCGAAGTTGATCAGCGTGCCGACGACATCGAACGTCAGGACCTTGAAATCGGTGAGATTCATTGCTTCATCCTTTACCGGTTGCGTAACTACGTTTGCAGTCGAAATCGCCCGTGCACAGGCGGTGAAAAGAAATCAGGCCGACACGACGATCGTGTCTTGCGGATCGAGCGCGACCGTCATCGACGCACCCGGCGCGGGAATGCGCTTGCGCGCCTCATGGCTGCCGGGTTGGCGAAGACTGATCGCGGTGCCGTCGGCGAGCGCGGCGAACACACGCAGGCTCTCGCCCTGATAAAGCACTTCGGTCACGCGGCACGACAGGCGGTTCGCATTCGCATGATGGTTCTCGCCGTCGATGACGAGCTTTTCCGTCTGCACCGCGAGCAGTAACTTTTCGCCGCGCGGCAAGGGATGCGCGGTGCGCAGGACCGTATCGCCGAGACGCACGGCATCGTCGCCGGCGCGCGTGACGTTGAGCATCGTCGCTTCGCCGATAAAGCTCGCGACGAATGCATCGCAAGGACGATCGTATAAACGCTCGGGCGTGTCGATCTGCACGAGCCTGCCGTCCTTCAGCACGGCGACGCGATCGCTCATCGTGAGTGCTTCGCGTTGATCGTGCGTCACGTTGACGATGGTCGCGCCAAGCTGTCGATGCAGTCTGCGCAATTCGATCTGCATCGTCTCGCGCAATTGCTTGTCGAGCGCGGACAACGGCTCGTCCATCAGAATGAGTTGCGGTTGAAACACCATCGCGCGCGCGAGCGCCACGCGTTGCTTCTGTCCGCCGGAAAGCTGATGAATGCCGCGGCTTTCGTAGCCGTTTAGCTCGACCATCGCGAGTGCATCGGCGACACGTTTCGCCCATGTCGATTTCGGCTCGCGACGCGCGCGCAACGAAAACGCAACGTTTTCGCCCACCGTCATATGTGGAAAGAGCGCGTAGTTCTGGAACACGATGCCGATATCGCGCTTGTGCGGCGGCGCAAATGTAATGTCACGCTCGCCGACCCACACGCTTCCCGATGTGGGTTGCACGAAGCCGCCGAGAATGCCCAGCAGCGTCGTCTTGCCCGAACCCGAAGGCCCGAGCAGCGAGACGAATTCGCCCGGCGCGATATCGAGCGACACGTCATCGAGCGCGGTCAGCGCGCCGTAGCGCTTGGTCGCTGACCTGATCGACACTCCGGTTTTAGCGCGTGCGTCCATGTCGTTCGTCTCGTCGAAGAAGAGAGAGGTTGGGAAAATACTAAGTCGCGATGTTTTTGACGGCAATTCCAAAATTGTTGGATCGGGCATAACATGAAGTCATGCCAAACCTTCGCAAGAAACTGCCGAGCGCCAATGCGCTCTTCGTGTTCGAGGCGGCCGCGCGCTGCGGTAATTTCACGCGCGCCGCGCAAGAGCTTTATGTCAGTCAGCCCGCCGTCAGCCGCATGCTCGCGCGCATGGAAGACCATATCGGCGTGCGGCTTTTCGAGCGCGTGCGCGGCGGTATCGAACTGACGGAAAGCGGCGAGATTCTTTATCGCAAGATTTCCGAAGGCTTTAGCGGCATCGAAAGCGCGATCCGCGAAATCGAAGCGCGCGCGACAGGCATCGAAACGGTCACGCTTTCGGTGTCCACTGGCTTCACGACGCACTGGCTCATGCCGCGCATGAGCCGTCTGAATCAGGCGTTTCCTTCCGTCGATTTGCGGTTTCAATTGATATCCGGGCGTATCGGCGGGCCGCTCGTCGATGTCGATCTCGGCATGCGCTTTGTGCACGATGAAGAGATCGACGAACACGCGGTGCTCGTGATGCCCGAAACGCTCTTGCCGCTGTGCAATCCGCGCTATCACGAACTCGCGCAAGCGGACGCGGCGCGCGAGCATGGCGATACGGTCATCGTGATGGATGATGAAGAACGCGGCTGGCACGAGCGTTTTCATGCATTCGCTTCAAAGGAGCGTCATGCAGCGGGCATGTTGCGCTTCAACGATTACGCCATCGTCGTGCAGGCGGCATTGCTCGGACAAGGCGTCGCGCTTGGATGGCTGAACGTGACATCGCACTGGCTTGCGCAAGGTGCGCTCGTGCCGGCCGAAGAAGAACTGATCGTCACGAGCCGGCGCTGCTGCCTGCTCACGCCGCCGAACAAGCCGATGCGGCCCATCGTCGCCAGCGTGCGTGAGTGGATCATTCAGGAAGCGTTAAGCGACATGCGCACTGTCGAAAGCAAATACCCGCGGCTGGGATTGCGCGACGCGCTTCAACAAACCGGCGTCGGGCTTGGCTGAACGCGCCTTTCTGCGCGCCCGCTCGACGAAAGCGCTCGGCGTCATGCCGCAAAAGCGCTTGAAATGCCGCGCCAGATGACTCTGATCGAAGAAACCCACTTCCGTCGCGACGACCGATCCCGGCACGCCTGCAAGCAACAAGGTCTGCGCGCGCCGCACGCGCAACTCGCACAAGTACTTGTACGGCGAAAGCCCGAATTGCTCGCGAAATACAGTCGCGAAACGCGACACGCTCAACGCCGACAGATCCGCGAGTTGCGCAAGGCTCACGGTCTTGTCGAAATTGGCTTCGATATAGGCGCGCGCGTCGACCAGATTGGCTTGGCTCATGGCGAAGTCTCGGATGTGATGGATTCGGCGTGCGTCGACGAAGCGCGCTGAAATCGTCTGATGGAAAACGATGAGAGATCGATCGGCGTGCTGCCCGTATCGAGCAATTCGGCGAGCGTTTCGCCCACGCCCGGTCCGATCTGAAAGCCCGATCCGCTGAAGCCGAACGCATAGAAAAGACCATCGGCTTTCGAGCTTGGGCCGATCACCGGCTCAGAATCCGGCAGATAACTTTCCACGCCGCTCCATACGCGAATCACATGCAGCGGGCGCATGGCGGGCACCATGCGGCAGAACTGCGCCATCTGCGCGACGGTGTTCTCCGGCAAAACCGATGCGCGCCGCGTGCCTGCATCGGCGGGACCGGGCGGGCCGCCGCCGAGCACGATATTGCCGCGCTCCACTTGCCGGAAATAGACGCTTTCTTCCTTGATCGACGTGTACACGCCCATCGAGTATTTGAAGACGTAAGGCACGGGTTCCGTGACGGCCATTTGCGGGCCGCGCGCGACGAGCGGCACGGGTTCGCCGAATTGCGTCGATAGCGTATCGGCCCACGCACCCGCGCAAATCAGCACTTGCTCCGCGCGATAAACATCGCCCGTTGCGGTCTCCACGCGAAAGCCGCCCGCTTCCTTTTCGACACGCACGACTTCCGTGTTCTCGACGATGCCTGCACCGAGCCGCGCCGCCGCACGTCCGAACGCGGGCGCGGCGAGACGCGGATTCGCGTGGCCATCGAGCGGCGAAATCGATGCAGCGAGCACGTCGCGGCCGAGGAAAGGAAAGCGCTTGTACATGGCCGCGCCTTCGAGCACTTCGAGATCGAGACCGTAGGCGCGCGCATCGGCTGCATAGCGATGAAAGTACTCCGCGTCATGCGCGTGATAGCACACGCGCGTATGTCCCGATGGCAGGAACTCGACATCCTCGCCGAGCAATTCGCGCGAACGCCGCCACGTTTGCAGCGCGCGATTCGACATCGCGAGTTGTTCGAGCGCGCGGCCTTGCCGACGCACGCCGCCGAAGTTCACGCCGCTCGCTTGCTGTCCCGTGAGGCCCCGTTCAAGCAGAATCACCGAACGCTTGCGGCGACGCAAGAAGAAAGCGGTCGTCGTGCCGACGATACCGCCGCCGATCACGATCACATCGGCGCGCTTGCTCATTCGCTCGTCTCCATGTCCTTGTTCGGCGCGAGCGCCATCGGCAGAGGTTTGACCGGCGCCTGGCCGCGCAAACGGCCGACAGCTTCGAGCGGCACGCGTGCTTCGGCCGCGATGACTTCCGCGCCCGCATGCGCGCAGAAGCGGCCCTGGCATCGACCCATGCCGACGCGCGAGAAGGCCTTCGCGCGGTTCGCTTCCTGCGCGCCCATATCGTTGACGACGCGGCGCAACTCGCCCGCCGTGATCGATTCGCATCGGCACACGATGGTGTCATCCGGCAATGCAGCGGCGAATCGTGCGGGCCACGGAAACGCGGCGCGCAAGCCAGCAGCGAAGCGCGTGAAGCGCGACAGTTGCATGCGCAGCTTGCTGGCTTCGTCCTCGTTGCGCGTCATGCCGATGTCTTTCAACACCGCTAACGCCGCGAGACGTCCCGCGCTCTCCGCTGCATCGGCACCGCGCACGCGCGCACCATCGCCTGCGAGATAGACACCCTTCACGTTGCTGCGGCCGTCTTCATCGGTGATCGGAAGCCATTGCTGCAACGCCTGATCGAAGCGGAATTCGCAGCCCGCGAGATCGGCGAGTTGAGTCTCGGAACGCAAGTGATAGCCGAGCGCGACGGCATCGCACTTCACGTCGAGCATCGCACCATCGGCCTGCCTCACGCGCACGCCTAGCACGCCACGCTCCGGCGTTCCTCGAATTTCCACCGGCGTGATGCCGCGATGAACCGACACGCGCGCGTCCTTCAACACACGCATCAACGCGATGCCCTTCTTCAACGTCGATGGAATCGCGAGCAATTGCGGCAACGCGCGCACGCGTTGCGCGAACGTCGATGTATCGAGCACGGCGGCGACCGTCGCACCCGCCTTCACGTATTGCGCCGCGACGAGATAGAGCAACGGCCCTGTGCCCATCATCACGACGCGCGAGCCGATCGCGCAGCCCTGCGATTTCAGCGCGACCTGCGCACCGCCCAGGCTATACGCGCCTGCGTGATGCCAGCCGGGAACAGGCATCAGGCGATCGGTCGCGCCGCTGCAAATGATGAGCGCATCGAACGCGAGCCTGCGATGACGCGCGCCACTCATGGTATGCAACGCATTCGCTTCGATGTTCCACACGAGCGTATCGGGCATGTAGTCGATCTTCGGGCGCAGCGCATCGAACGCTTCGTGCAACGCGTGCGCGCGTGGCGCTTCGGTGCCGTACAAGGTCTCGTATGTGCGCGTGAATCCTTCTGGCTGACGACGATAAATCTGCCCGCCATCGCGCCTGCCTTCATCGATGACGATGGGGCGCAGGCCCGCTTCGACGAGCGCCTGCGCCGCGCGCACGCCCGCCGGTCCCGCGCCGATCACGATCACAGTCGCGGCCATACGCCCTCCTGTGCTTGCGCGAGACGCGTGATGATCGACATGCCTTCGGCCGCCGGTGTCGTGCATGCGCGCACACGCTCGCCGTCCGCGGTCCACACCCAGCAGTCCTGGCATGCACCCATCACGCAGAAGCCCGCGCGCCGGCCATCGCCGAACTCGGAATCGCGCAAGGCTTCCTGCGATGTGAGCAACGCGACCATCAGCGTGTCGCCTTCGGATGCAAGCGCGCGCCTTCCGTCGATGACGATTTCGAACGTCCTGCGCCCGTGCTCCGCGACTCTCACGAAACGTCCGCTCATGCCGTCACCGTTTCCGTCGACTGCATGCGCGCGAGATCGTCGGCGCTGTGATGACACAAGATCTGCGCGCCCGAGGGTAGCGTCTTCTTCGCGGGCGGCGTCACGTTGCACTTGCCGTCGATACGCGCAGCGCAGCGCGAACGGAAGCTGCACAGCTCGGGCGCATCGCTTTCCGGTCCGAGCACGGGCAACGCGCCGAGCGCCATCGCGCGACGCGAATCCAGCCAGCCGGGATGCAATGCGGGCACCGAATCGACGAGCAAACCCGTGTACGGGTGATACGGTGGATGCGAAAGCGCATCGCGCTGTCCCGCTTCGACGCACTGGCCCGCATACAGCACGATGACTTCATCGCAAATGGCGCGCACCGTCGAGATATCGTGACTGATGAACATGTACGACACATTCAGTTCGCGACGCAGTTCCGCGAGCAGATCGAGAATCGCGGCGCCCACGACCGTATCGAGCGCGGACGTCACTTCATCGCAGAGAATGAGTTCAGGCTTCGCCGCCAGCGCACGCGCGAGATTCACGCGCTGCTTCTGTCCGCCCGACAAACCGCCCGGCTGACGCTTTGCAATCGATGCCGGCAGCTTCACGAGATCGAGCAGTTCAAGCATGCGCTTTTGTGCCGCCGCACCGCGCAGGCCGTGATAGAAATTCATCGGCCGCGCGAGGATATCGGCGATGGTGCGGCTCGGGTTCAGCGCGGTATCCGCGTTCTGAAACACAATCTGCACACGACGATATTGCTCCAGCGTGCGCTCCGACAACTTCGCGGGCAAGGGCTTGCCATCGAGCAGCACGTCGCCGCGCGCACGATCGACCAGACCCGCGATCACGCGCGCGAGCGTCGTCTTGCCCGAACCCGATTCACCGATCACGCCGAGCGTGGCGCCGCGCTCGATTTTGAGGCTCACGTCATCGAGCACGCGCACGGCGGGCATGCCGTTCGCATCGACACGTCCATAGCCCGCGCTCAGATTGCGGATTTCGAGCAGCGGCACGTCGCGCGTTTCATCGGGCATCGCGAGCTCGACTTCGGGACGGCGCCGCGCCGCGAGCAATTGACGCGTGTATTCATCGGCGGGTGCATCGAGCACTTGCGCGGTCGCGCCGTTTTCGCGCACGCGTCCGCCATTCAATACGACGATGCGATCCGCCATCTGCGCGACCACAGCGAGATCGTGCGACACGTACACGGCCGTCGTTCCGAGTTCGCGCACCACGCCCTTGAATGCGGCGAGCACTTCGATCTGCGTAGTCACGTCGAGCGCGGTGGTCGGTTCATCGAAAACGACGACAGCGGGATCGGTGATCAACGCCATCGCCGCCATCAGTCGTTGCAACTGACCGCCCGACACCTGATGCGGATATCGATCGCCGATCGTCTCGGGATTCGGCAACGCCAGCGAGCGAAACAGGCCGATGGCTTTCTCGCGCGCCACAGCCGGCGTCATGAGCTTGTGCAGCAACGCGGGCTCGGTGACCTGATCCATGATCGTGCGCGCCGGATTGAAGCCCGCCGATGCGCTCTGCGCCACATATGCGATCGTGCGTGAACGCAGTGCGCGGCGGCCCTTCGCATCGAGCGACAAGACGTCCGTGTCGCCGATCTTCACCGAGCCGCCCGCGATCGAGCAACCGCCGCGCGCATAACCGAGCAGCGCGAGCGCGATGGTCGTCTTGCCCGAGCCCGACTCGCCGATCAGCGCGAGCACTTCGCCCTTCTTCACCGTGAAGTCGACGCCCTTCACGATCTCGATGACGGGGTCCGGCGCCGCGCCTGCAACGACGCGCAGGCCTTTCACTTCGATCATGTTAGTGCTCGTTGTCGTATTCACTGGCCGCCTCCATGCGAACGCGCGCCATGACGACGCAAACTGTCGATGAGCAGATTCACGCCTACCGTCAGCGTCGCGATGGCGACCGCGGGCATCAGGACGGCGGGCGCGCCTTCCGCCAGGCCGCCAATGTTCTCGCGCACGAGCGAGCCCCAGTCCGCGTTCGGCGGCTGCACGCCAAGCCCGAGAAAGCTCAGGCCCGAGAGCAGCAGCACGATGAACACGAAGCGCAGGCCGAAGTCCGCGAGCATCGGATGAATCATGTTGGGCAGCACTTCCACGCGCGCGATATAGAAGAGCTTCTCGCCGCGCGCTTTCGCCACCTGCACGTATTCGAGCGTCATGATGTTCACCGCGAGCGAACGCGAAATGCGGAACGCACCGGGAATGTACGCGAGCGCGGCGACCATCATCAGCATCGGGATGGACGAGCCGAATGCGGCGATCACGACGAGCGCGAGAATCTTGCTCGGGATCGAGATGAGCGCATCGAACAGGCGGCTCAGGACTTCATCGACCCAGCGCCCCGACACGGCGGCGACGAGACCGAAGAACGTGCCGATGACGCTCGCGGCGACCGTCGCTGCGAGCGCGAGACCGACCGTGTACTGCGTGCCGTAGAGAATGCGGCTCAGCATGTCGCGGCCGAGATAGTCGGTGCCCAGCAGATGCGCCGCGCTGTACGAGCCGAAGATTTCCGTCGACGTGAATGCGCCGCCTTTATACGGTGCGACCACCGGCCCGATGAACGCAATGGCGAGCCAGAACACGACGATGAAAAGGCCGATCAGCCCAAGCACCGAAAAGCGGCTGACGAGCCGGCTCAACAGGCCGCGTCTGACGACCACGGGCGCCTGCTCCTGCGGCGCGTCGGCGGGCGGTTGATCGTATAGCACGGTCGTGGCGTGAGAAGAGACGTTCCGATTCATCGTTGACGCAGCCTCGGGTTGGAGACGATCTGAGCCAGATCGGCGATGAGCACGAGCGCGAGATAAGCCGCGCAGAAGACCATCACGCAGCCCTGCACGAGCGGCATGTCGCGATTGGTGACGGCATCGACCATCAGGCTCGCGAGCCCGGGATAGTTGAAGATCGATTCGACGATCACCACGCCGCCGAACAGATACGACAGCGACAGCGCGACCGCATTGGCGATCGGCCCGATGGTGTTCGGCAGCACGTGCCGCAACACGACGCGCATCGGCGAAGCGCCTTTGAGCAAGGCCATCTCCACATACGATGCATTGAGCTGATCGAGCACGGCGGCGCGCGTCATGCGCGCCATCTGCGCGACGATCACGCAGCACAGCGTCATCACCGGCATCGCATACGTGCGCACGAGCGCGCCGAACGACGAGACATCCGACAGATACGACAACGCCGGCAGCCAGCGCAGCTTCACCGCGAAGATCAGCACGGCGATGGTCGCGACGAGAAACTCGGGCACCGCGACCGTCGACAGCGTGAGCACGTTGAGCGCGCGATCGAGCAGCGAGCCGCGATACATCGCCGATGCAATGCCGATGAACAACGCGAGCGGCACCGACACGAGCGCGGTCAATCCCGCGAGCACGAGCGAGTTCGGCAGACGCGTGGAGATGAGTTCGCTGACCGGCAGATTGTTCGACAACGACGTGCCGAAGTTGCCCGTCACCACGTGCAGCAGCCATTGCAGATAACGCGTGACGGCAGGCTGATCGAGGCCGAACTGATGCCGCAGCGCCGCCACCTGTTCGGGCGTCGCTGCCTGACCGAGCGCCTGCTGCGCGGCATCGCCCGGCAAGAGACCGGTGATGCCGAACACGATCATCGACACGATCAGGAGCGTGAGCAGCGCGAGGCCGAGGCGCGCGGCGATGAGTCGTTGCGCATGAGCTTTCATCGGATATCGCCTCTCGTTTGAAGGGTTGACATCGTGCGCCGCGCGGGTGAACGCGACGCACGTCCGCGGCTACATCACGCTCAGGCTTCGAGCCACACGTTCTCCGCAAACATCCAGCCCATCAGACCCGCGAGCGGAATGCCGCTCAGGCCCTTGAGCTTCGTCGTATGCGCATCGAGCGAGCTCTGGAACATCGGAATGCCGATGCCGCCATCCGAATGCACGAGTTCCTGCATGTCGCCGTAGATCTTCTTGCGCTTCGCATCGTCCGGCTCGCCACGCGCGGCGACCAGCATCTGGTCGAACTGCGGGCTTTTCCAGTTCGCTTCGTTCCACGGCGCATCGGACTTGAAGAACTGCGTGAAGATCACGTCCGCGCTCGGGCGCGCATTGATGTTGCCGAAGCCGAGCGGATGCTTCATCCAGTGATTCGACCAGTAGCCGTCGGACGGCACGCGCGTCACTTGCAGATTGATGCCCGCTTGCGGCGCGACCTGCTGCATCAGCACGGCCATTTCGACGGAACCTTCCGCCGCCGGCGACGCGTACACCTGAATCGGCGTGCTGCCGAGCTTCGCCTTCTGGAAGTGGAACTTCGCCTTGTCCGGATCGAAGCCGCGTTGCGGCAGACCTGCCATGTAGTACTTGTTGCTCGGATCGATAGGCTGATCGTTACCGATCGCGCCATAGCCGCGGAAGATCGTCTTGCGCATCTGCTCGCGGTCCATCAGGTACATCATGCCGCGGCGGAAATCCGCATTGCCGGTGATGCCGCCATCGTCGCGCATGATGAGATCGGTGTACTGGCCCGTCTTCGTTTCCAGCACCGTGAAGCCCGGCGTGCCTTTGATGCGGTCGGTCGAACGCGCGCTCACTGCGTTGATGAGCTGCACGTCGCCCGACATGAGCGCATTCACGCGCGCGGGTTCGTCCGCGATGCCGATCAGCTCCACTTCATCCAGATGCGGCATGCCCGGCTTCCAGTACTTCTCGTTGCGCACGCCGACCGTGCGCACGCCCGGCGCGAATTCCTTCAGCTTGAACGGGCCCGTGCCGACCGCCGTCTTGAAGTCCGTCGTGCCGTCCTTGATGATGAGGAAGTGCGAGTCCGCGAGAATCACCGGCAGGTCCGCGTTCGCGCCGGAGAGCGTGATCGTGAGTTCGTTCGGGCCGGTCGCCTTGATGTCCTTGAACTGATCCGCAAGCGTCTTCGCCTTCGAACCGACCGCCGGGTCTTTATGGCGCATCAGCGAGTAGATGACGTCCTGCGGCGCGAGCGACTTGCCGTCGTGGAATTGCACGCCGCTGCGCAGCTTCACGACCCACACGGTCGCGTCTTTCGTCTCGAGCGATTCGGCGAGCGCCATCTTCGCGCCGAGATGATTGTCCAGCTCGGTCAGGCCGCTGTAGAACATGAACGCACGCGCGTAGTCCGTGCCGAGCGCGCCCTTGGCGGGATCGAGCGTATCGGCGGCGGAGGACGACTGCGTCGCTACGCGGATGCGCCCGCCCTGCTTCGGCTTGTCCTGCGCGAAAGCCGCGCCGCTCGCGGTGAGAAGCCCCGCGCCCGTCATCGACATGAGTCCGCCCGCGGCCATCGCGCGAAGGACGTTGCGTCGCGACGCGCCACGGCGCGTCAGTTCTTCGAGGCGTTTGCCGGCATCGGCGTGAACGAGTGCTTCAGGCGATTTGTCGATGCTCATGAACTTCTCCGCGATAGGGGCTGTGGATGTTCGACGGCTTGTTTATTGGTTGAAGGCCGTCTGTTTTTGCTTTCGATACATCAATAGAACACGTCTTTGATCGAGTAATACGCGCCGACGAGCGGCAGAAACCAGGGCTTGCCCGTATGACCCGGAATCGCGGGCCAGTCGAAATCGCGCCACGGGTTGGCCTCCGCGTTGCCGTTCATCACGTCGGCCATGATCTGGCCCATGTGTGTCGACATCTGCGTGCCGTGGCCGCTGTAGCCCATCGAGAAATAGATGCCGTCGTGCTGGCCCGCGCGCGGCAGGCGATCCGCCGTGATATCGACGAGACCGCCCCAGCAATAGTCGATGCGCGCATCAGCCAGGCTCGGGAAAATCGCTGCGAGATTGGCTTGCAGAATGCGTCCGCTCTTTGCATCCGATGGACGCTCCGACGCGGTGAAACGCGCGCGTCCGCCGAGCAGCAAGCGTGCATCGGGCGTCACGCGAAAATAGTTGTGCATGAGGCGGCTCGTCGTGTACGAGCGCCGTTGCGGCAAGAGTTGCTGCAATCGTTCCGCAGGCAGCGGCTCGGTCACGATGATGAACGAGCCGACCGGCGCGAGCCTGCGCCGATACCACGCGAACGGGCCATGCTTCGACGGTCCCGTTGCGATCAGCACCTGCTTCACGCGCAAGGTGCCCCGCTTCGAATCGATACGATAAGCGCCGCCTTCCTTCGTGATCGCCGTGACTTCGGCGTGCTCGTAGAGACGCGCGCCTTGTCTCGCCGCCGCGTTCGCGAGGCCAACGGCGAACTTGCCCATATGCATCTGTCCGCCATGACGTTGCAAAAGCCCGCCGTAGAAGGCATCGGATTGCACTTCGCTGCGGACCTGCTCGCGATCGAGCAGTTCGATGTCGGGATCGACTTCACGCCGGATGAGATCGGCGGTCGTCGCGATGTGTTCGAGATGATGCGGCTTCGCGGCGAGCTTGAGCTTGCCCGATGCGAGATAGTCGCAATCGATGTTCTCTTCGCGAATCAGACGCTCGACGGTGCTCACCGCCGCCGCATACGCACGATAACAACCTTGCGCGCGCTCGACGCCGAGTTGCGAACGCAGCGCCGCGTAATCCTGCGCGACGCCCGTGTTGCACTGACCGCCGTTGCGTCCCGACGCGCCGCCGCCCATGCGCCCGGCATCGAGCACGACGACCGATGCGCCGCGCTTGCCCAACGCGAGCGCCGCCGACAGACCCGTGAACCCGCCGCCGATCACGGCGACGTCGGCCTGACCGTCCGCCGGGCCTTCGCACGTCGAGATCATCGCGGGCGCGGTGTCGAGCCAGTAAGAGTCGAGTTTCATCGGCATCGCTCGCGTGTAGGGGCTTCGCTCACAGACCGAGTTGGCCGGCGAGATCGCCGATGGTGTCCACTTCGTAATACTCGTAGTACGGCGTGCCCGGCTCGTGGCCGCGCTTCACGAACGCCTTGTGCTTGATGCCCATGTCGTGTGCGGTCATCAGGTCGTAGCGCAGGCTCGATGACACATGCAGCACGTCTTCCGGATTGCAGTTCAACTGGTCGAACATGTACTCGAAGCCTTGCATGCGCGGCTTGTACGACTGCGCCTGCTGCGCCGTGAACACGCGATGGAACGGCGCGCCGAGCTTGTCGACGTTGCTCTGAATCTGATCGTTCGATGCGTTCGACAGAATCACGAGCTTGTACTTCTTCGCGAGACGCGAGAGGCCTTCCGGCACGTCCGGATGCGGGCCCCAGGTCGGCACGGCGAGGTAATACTTTTCGGCTTCGGCTTCGTTGAATTCGACGTTCATGCGCTCGCATGCGCGGCGCACCGAGTTGACGATCACGTCGCGATAAGGCTTCCACGCGCCGAGCACTTCGTCGCGGCGATAGCCCGCGAAGAACTTGACGAACTGCTCGAGGTCGTCGCCTTGCAGACGGTCGGCGTACATCTCGCGGGCCATGTCGGCCATGCGGAATTTCGTCAGCGTGCCGTAGCAGTCGAACGTAATGTACTTCGGCTCGAAATCGATCATGGTGTCAGTCCTGTCGTGTGTTGGTTAAACAAAAAACAGCGAAGTGTTGAGAAAATTTAAACAAGGCAAAAATGACTCATGGCGTTGAATGCGTGCCTCGCGGCGACATAAGTCATGCGTTTTGATCCTCCGTCACAGCACAAAATGCGGCGCGCTTCGAACGATCGTGCGCTTCAGACTTCCGTGTCGATGAGCACGCTCTTGAAGCGCAGATTTGCCTCATAAGCCTGCCGCCCGAGATCCTTGCCGATGCCCGAGCGCTTGTAGCCGCCCGTCGGGATGACGAAATCGCTGGTACGTCCATAGCGATTCACCCATACGGTGCCCGCTTCAATGCGGCGCACCATTCGCAGCGCGCGGCCGATATCCGCCGTATGCACGCCCGCAGCCAGTCCGTAGTCGGGATGTGCGGCGAGTTCGAGCGCTTCTTCTTCGATATCGAAGGACTGCACGGTGAGCACGGGATCGAAGATTTCACTGCGCACGGCATCGCTTTCCTGCGTGACATCGCATAGCAGGGTCGGCGCATAGAACGCGCCGGGCGTCGCGGCATCGGCACGCTTGCCGCCGCATCGCAAGGTCGCGCCGCTCGCGATGCTGCGCTGAACGATTGCATCGATGCGCTGCGCCTGCGTCTCCGAAATGATCGGCGACAAGGTCGTGCCGGCGGCCCATGTCGCGCCCGCCTTGAGTTCGCTGAATGCCTGTGCGATGCGATCCGTCAGTTCTTCAGCAACGCCGCGTTGCACGAGCAGTCGCGAACCCGCGACGCACACCTGTCCCGCGTTCCCCGTGATCGCACCCGCGATGCGACGCGCGACTTCATCGATGCGCGGTGCATCGGCGAATACGATTTGCGGGCTCTTGCCGCCCAGCTCCAGCGTGACGGGCTTCGTGCCGGTTTCGGCGCACGCGGCCATGATCGCGGCGCCCGTGCGCGTCGATCCGGTGAACGTCACCTTGCCGATGCGCGGATGACGCACGAGCGCATCGCCGGTCGTGCGGCCATCGCCCTGAACGACATTGAAGATGCCCGGCGGGACGCCCGCTTCGAGCGCGAGCTCGGCGAGGCGCAACGCGCTGAAAGGCGTCATCTCCGAAGGCTTCAGCACGACCGCGTTGCCCGCCGCGAGCGCGGGCGCGGTCTTCCATACGCCCATCACGAGCGGAAAATTCCACGGTGCGATGGCGCCGATCACGCCATACGGTTCAGCGATCGTCATGCCCAGATGCCGATGATCCGTCGCCGCGACATCGCCGCCGATCTTGTCGGCGAGCTCTGCATAGAAGCGGATGCTCTCGGCGGTGAACGGCACGTCCCAGTTATAGGCATCGCGCACGGGACGCGTCGAGCCGATGGCTTCGAGCGGCGCGAGATTAGCGGCATCGGCGGCGACGAGATCGGCGAACTTGCGCAGCACGCGTGCGCGCTCGCGTGGCGCACGGCGGGCCCAGTCGCTCTTCTTGAACGCGTTGTACGCGTTCTGCACGGCGTAGTCGATCATCGCGTCATCGGCGACGGGCACCGATGCATACGCGACGCCATCCGACGGACGCGATACCTCGATACGCGACGCGCCCGCATCGATCAATTCGCCGCCGATGAAGTGCCCGCTCCTGATGACGATGCTGGCAGGATCGAACCGGTCCATATGCGTGAGTCCTCCTCGGGGATGCTGCGTTGACATGGCTCTATCGTAGGACGAGCGCACCGGCATATTTCGCCGACAAAATTGCCGATTCAGCACAGCGCGCGCGTTCTTGACGCGATAACCTGCGGTTTTGCGTTGCACCACGCGCGACAGGAAGATCGTCCTAGCCATGCGCGCTTCGCGGTGTCACAGTCACGGTAAATGTCTTCAAACTGAGGAGGCCGGCGTGCCTGACTCGAACCATAACGAAGTGGTCGAATACCGGGCTTTCACGCTCGATGACATCCCCGCGGCGCACGCGTTGTCGGCGTCCGTCAAATGGCGGCATCGCGCGGACGACTGGCGCTTCGCGGCGCGCATCGGCAGCGGCTTCGCGGCCGTCGACAGCCAGGGCGCGCTCGTCGGCACGGCGTTCGCGTTTCAGTTTGGCACGGACGCGGCGACGCTCGGCATGTTCATCGTCGCGCCGGAACATCAGCGGCGCGGCATCGGGCGCGGCCTGCTCGACCGACTCAGAGCGAAGCTCGGATCACGCATGCTGCTGATCCATGCATCAATTGAAGGCAAGCCGCTTTGCGAGGAACGCGGCTTCGAATACATCGACACCATTCATCAACATCAGGGCGCGGCCTTTCAGCCGCCGCTCGTTTCGCTGCCGCCGGGCGAGCGCCTGCGTCCGATCGGCGCGAAGGACACACCGCGTCTCGCCGCGCTCGCATCGCGTGCGAGCGGACTGGATCGCACGGAACTGCTGCCGCAATTGCTCGATGTTGCGAGCGGCATCGCGCTCGATCGCGACGGCGAGCTGATCGGCTTCGCGCTCTTCCGGCGTTTCGGCGATGGCCATGTGATCGGTCCGGTGATCGCGCCGGAATCGCCGGACCGGAGCCGCGCCAAAGCGCTGATCAGCTATTGGCTCGCGCTGAACGCGGGCATGTTCGTGCGCGTCGACACGCCATTGCGTTACGGCTTGTCGTCGTGGCTCGACGGGCTCGGGCTGCCGCTCGTCGATACGATCGATCAGATGGCGCTCAACGGCACGCCATCCCCCGATGCGACGCTCACGCAATTCGCGTTGACGAGCCAGGCAGTGTGGTGATCGATCACGCCTTCGCGAGCCAGGCAAACTCCGCGAAGCGATAGCCCATCACACGTCCCGAAGGCGTGCCCTTCAAGCCGCGCAAGTTCGAGCTTTGCGCGTCGATGAAGTTGATGAACGCGGGAATCACGAGGCTGTTCTTCTCGAAGACGATGGTCTGCATGTCGCCGTACATCTGCATGCGCTTCGCTTCGTCGCGTTCGCGACGCGCCTGCGTGAGCAGTTGATCGAACTGCTCGTTCTTCCAGCCGGACTCGTTCCAGTTCGCGTTCGAGCGGAAGAACTGCGTGTACAGCAGATCGAGCGTCGGGCGCGGCAGGATCGAGCCGTAGGTCATCGGATACTTCATCCAGTAGGTTGTCCAGTAGCCATCGGCGGGCACGCGGCGCACGTTGATATCGACGCCCGCCTGTTTCGCGGCCTGCTGAATCAGCATCGCCGAATCGAGCGCGGTCTCGACAGATGGCGGCGCGATGATTTCCGCGCGCGCACCCGGCGTGCCGGCCTTCTTGAAGTGAAACTGCGCCTTGTCGGGATCGTATGCGCGTTGCGGCAATCCCTTCATGAAGTACGGATGCCACTCCGGCACCGGATGATCGTTCGCGAGCGTGCCGTGGCCTTGCAGCATCACGTTCACGATGCGCTGGCGGTCATGCAGGTACTTGATGCCTTCGTTGAAGTCCGCGCTTTTTGTCGGCAGCATGTCCTGCCGCAACGCGAGATCCGAATAAAGTTGCGACGGGCTTTCCAGCACCGTCACCTTGCCCGTCTGCTTCAGGCGCTCGACGTCGCGCGCGGGCAGCGGCGAGATGAGTTGCACATCGCCCGCGAGCAGCGCATTGGTGCGCGCCGCATCGTCGCCGATGCCGATGATCTCCACTTCATCCAGATACGGACGTCCCGGCTTCCAGAAGTTCGGATTGCGCGCGCCGATGCAGCGCTGCGCCGGCGTGAACTCCTTGCACTTGAACGGGCCCGTGCCGTTGCCTTTGGAGAAATCCGTCGTGTTCGCGGCGACGATCACGAGATGCGGAATCGCGAGCAGCGCAGGCAGATCCACATTCGGCTCGGTCAGCACGATCTCCACTTTCAGCGGTCCCGCCGCCTTCACCGCGCTGATGCCATCCGCGATCGATTTCGCTTTCGAGCCGGTCGCCGGGTCTTTGTGGCGCATCAGCGAGAACACGACATCTTCTGATGTGAGCGGTTTGCCGTCGTGGAAGTGCACGTTGGGCCGCAGCGTGACGGTCCATGTCATGAAGTCGTCGGATTCGAGCTTTTCCGCGAGCGCGTTTTGCGTCTTGAAGTCGGCGTCGAGTTCGGTGAGGCCGCTATAGAACATGTAGGCGCGCGAATAGTCGCCGGTATGCGTGCCCTTCGCGGGATCGAGCGAATCCATCAGCGACTGATTCGCGAGCGCCACGCGGATGCGCCCGCCACGTTGCGGCGTGGGTTCGTTCGCGGCGAACGCGAGCGACGATGCGCCCGGCAAAATCAGCGTCGCGGCGCCCGCGGCGGCCAGCGTTTTTATCGCCTTGCGGCGGCCAGGATCGGCGACAACGAAGTCCTTCGGCAATGTCATGGTCAGCCTCGCTCGGTCATGTCGTTTTGCGGATGGGATGCGGCGTGCGTCACAGCGCCAGGCATAGTCTGTAGGCGTCGTAGATGGCCGTGTGAATGTCGCGCGATGCGCTCGCATCGCCGATGCGGTACAAGTGGAACTGTCCTTCCTCGCGTTCCTGCGCTTCGGGCTGCGGCTTGCCCGTCGCGAATGCTTCGAGATCGGTGTAGCCGTCGTTGGCCGAATACATGCGCGCCGCCTCGAAAAGATCGTCAACCGCGAGCATGCCGCGCTCGACCACGAGATGATCCGCTTCCATCTCGACGAGTTCATTCGTCAGATGATGACGGAACACGGCGCGACGCTTGCCGTTATCGCACGCATTCACTTCGATCAGTTCGATGTCCGCGCGCACCGGCACGTTCCAGCGCGCGATGTTGCGCATCCACACCTGATCGTCGCCACGCCCGCCGGTTTCCTGAGCGGGCACGCTGTCGATGAGCGCGAGCGACACATCCAGGCCCGCATCGACATAACGCTCGGCGCATAGATACGCGTTGTGCCGGCCGGTGCCGTCGTAGACGAGCACGCTGCCTGTGCGCGGCGGCGTTTCCGTGAGCGCATCGAATACGGACTTGCACAGCTCGTTGCCCGGCAGCGCATCGAGATTCGGCAGACCGCCCGTCGCGATGATGACCTCATCCGCGCGATGATCGAGCACGTCGCTCAGTTCGGCGTAGTGGTTGTAGCGCACATCGACGCCGAGCTTGTCGAGTTGCGACACGCGCCATTCGACGATGCCGATGAGATCGCGCCGCCAGCTTCCCGTCGCCGCGAGCAGCATCTGTCCGCCCGCCGTCGAATTCGCTTCGAGCACGGTGACGTCATGGCCGCGCGTCGCGCTGATGCGCGCGGCTTCGAGACCCGCCGGCCCCGCGCCGACGATGAGCACGCGCTTCTTCTTCGCGGCTCTCGGGATGTCGTGCGTGAGGTACGTTTCGCGCGATGTCGCCGGATTATGAATGCACGTCGCGCGAAAATTCCGGCAGAACGATGCGCCCACGCACGGCCTCGCTTCATCCTCCTTGCCCGCTTCGACGAGCTTCACGAGATGCGGCTCCGCAATATGCGCGCGCGTCATGCCGACCATGTCGATCAACCCTTCGCGAATCGCATAGCGCGCGGTGGCGAGGTCCGCGATCTTCGCCGCATGAAACACGGGCAGATCGACCGCGCGCTTGAACGCCGCCGCTTTCGGCAGCCACGGCGCGGACGGCACGAACATGCCCGGCATCGAATTGACGGCGAGCGACATCTTCGTGTCCATGCGCCCGAACGTGACGTTGAAGAAATCGAAGAGGCCGGTGTCCTGCAAGATGCGCGACATCTCCAGCCCTTCTTCGAAGCTGCATCCGTCTTCGAGCGCGAAGCGAAAGCCGACGATGAAATCATCGCCCACCTGTCTGCGAATCTCCTCGTGAACCTGGATCGCGAAGCGCACGCGATTCGCCGACGAGCCGCCGTACTTGTCGGTGCGCAGGTTCACGGTCGGGTCCATGAACTGTCCGATGAGATGCCCGCCCGCATGCGTTTCGATGCCATCGAGACCGCCATCGCGGCAGCGCTTCGCCGCGAGACCGAAGTCGCGAATCACGCGTTTGATGTCCGCATCGTTGATCGTCTGCGGGATGGCGCGGTGCAACGTTTCGCGCACGGGAGACGGCGCGATCATCGGCAGCCACGGTTCCGTGTAGGCATCGCCGCGCCGCCCGAGATGCGTGATCTGGCACATGAGCGCCGCGCCGTGCGTATGGATGCGATCGGAGAAGCGCCGCAAATGCGGCGTGACGGCATCGGTGCCGACGTTGATCTGCTGGAACGTGTTCGGACTGTCGAGACTGACGTTCGACGAGCCGCCGAACATCGTCAGTGCGATACCCCCTTTCGCCTTTTCCTCGTGATACCGTTGATAAACCTCCTGTGGGAATTCATCGCGCGTGAGACGGCTCGCGTGACTCGTGCTCATTACACGGTTCTTGAGGACGAGATGCCTGAGGGAAAACGGCTGAAGCAACGGGTCCGACGAAGCAGTGGTCATGGCCTGCCAGAAGAAGTGGGCGTCGGACTCAAGTTAAGGAGGTCAATATGCGCCGTCAAATTACAAATGGATGCATGCCCCATAACATGGTGTTGTATGAGTCTGCGACTTCCTTCGCTTCAGGCACTGCTCGTCTTCGAAACATCCGCGCGGCTGTTGAGCTTCACCAAGGCCGCCGGCGAACTCAACGTGACGCCCGTCGCGGTGAGCCGCATGGTGGCGCGGCTTGAAGATGCGCTCGGTTTCAAACTCTTCGAACGCACGAAGCTAGGGCTAACCCTGACCGATCGCGGCGCAACATTGCAGCGCGCGGTCGCGTCCGGCTTCGGACAGATTGGCGATACCATCGACGAACTCAAGCGCGATCACGCGCAAGGCGAAAGCGTCACGCTCTCGCTCGCGAGCGGGTTCGCCGCGTTGTGGCTGCTGCCGCGCTATGCGCAATTTCGCCGCACGTTTCCGTCCATCAACTTGCGCTTGCAAGTGATGGCCGGACGTCTCTACGGACCACTCGAAGATGCGGATCTCGGCATTCGCCTGCATGGTCCGGGTTCGGATACGGATCCGTTCATGTTGTGCCCGGAGATTATCGTTCCGATATGCAGTCCGAACTATCTTTCGGAATTCGGTCCGCTCGACGCGCCGAAGAACATCGACGGTCACGCCTATATTCATCTCGACGTGACCACGCTTTCATGGGCGGACTTTCATCGTGCGACGGGACTGTCCGAGAAAGGTATCGGCGAAGCGGTGCATCACACCGATCCCGGACTCGCCGTGCAATGCGCGATGCTCGGCCAGGGCGTCGTGCTCGGCTGGCTGCTTGCGATCGCTGCGCCGCTGAACGAAGGCAAGGTGATTCCCGCGTGGGATCGATACATCGAAACGGGCTGCAATTACGTGCTCGAACATCGCTCGTCGAATCCATCGGAGAGCACGCGCGCGGTGGCGCAATGGCTCATCGACGAAATGAAAGAGGAAATCGACGACGCACGATGCGTGCTCGCGCCGCTGCGAGCGGTCCCGAAAAACCGCTTCGATCATGCGACCACGGTCTGATCACTTCAGGGCGCCGCACTCGCCGAACGCTCGCGTTGCCAGCAGCGCAACCCGAAGAACGGCACGACGCCATAGGCATGGTCGAGCATGTCGGCTAGCAAAGCCTCGTAGCGCTCCCAGCGTATCTCGTCGATAAACACGCAAATCTCCAGCGCGACGACAGCCGTCGTCGATTGCACCTGGCGGATCACGACGGGCATGTCGCGGCGCACGGCCGGATGCTCGCGAAAATATCCGCCGAGATAGAGCCGATACAAACCGAGGTTGGTGCGGCGTTCGCCTTCAGTAATGACGAGCGGCTTCTGAATGGCATCGTGCAGTCGTGCGAGCAAGGCATCGTCGGGATAGCGGATGGTGTCCACGTCGAAGTGAATCGCATGCCGCAAACGCCGCGCGCCCGATGCGATCATGCCGCGCCAGTTCTTCACGCTGTTCGTCAGTAGAAGCTGGCTCGGCAACATGACGATGGTGTTATCGAAGTTGCGCACCTTGATCGTGTTCAAGGCGATATCGATCACGATGCCATCGGCGACATAGCCCGGCACTTCGATCCAGTCGCCCACGCGCAGCATGTCGTAGGCCGCGAGCTGAATGCTCGCGACGAAACCGAGCAGCGAATCGCGAAAGATGATGATGAGCAGCGCCGTGATCGCGGACAAGCCGGTGAGCAGATAAACGGGCGAACGCTCCAGCAGCAACGACACCACCGCGATCAGCGCGACGAGATACACGACGATAGTTGCGATCTGCAGAAAGCTCTTGATCGGCCGTTCGCTCGCGGACGGAAAGTGGCTATAGCGCTCGTCGATGCTGTCACGTAACGCAAGCGCCGCGCGCACCAGCGTATAGACCATGTAGCACGCGGCAAGTATGGCGAGGGGCTTGCCGAGCCGAGGGAGGACGGGAAACGTGAGGCCGGTGAGCATCGGCGCTGCTGCATAGACGATGGCCGCGGGCACGAGCGGCGCAAGCCGATGGAACACGCGATGACGCTCCGCCGCAACCAGCCACTTGCGCCCTTCCTTGCGCGCGAGACGATTGACGATCAGGAGCATGATCGCGCGCGTTGCGTAGTAGCAGATCACGCTCGCCAGCAGAATCGCCAGCAACAGGGCGGCGACGAGCAGCGTCGCGACGAGCCAGCTGTCGGTGGCGACGTTGACCTGCCAGTCGGGTCCCACTTCGATACGCAAGGTGTTGCCGAACATGGACGCTCCCGTGTGGGCGGACCAGTACAAATATTCAGCCGAATCGGACATGGCACTTGCTATAGGGACCATTGTAGTAGCGTGGCATCGTTCGCTGGCTCCGAACGATGCACGAAGCCCCTTCGCATTTGCAGAATTTCCCGCTACAATTCGGTCCCCTTGCCCAGGTGGCGGAATTGGTAGACGCACTATCTTGAGGGGGTAGCGCCGCGAGGCGTTCGGGTTCGAGTCCCGACCTGGGCACCAGTCGCATCCGCGACAACTTCCGTTTTCTTCTCCTTGCGCCCCGAGCGTGGCTTGTGCGTCTCCGGCGGCGCGGTCAGGCCGGCAACAGCCGCGCCCGACTGAATCAGAAATTCCCTGAACGCATTGGCGACCTGAGGCAGACGCCGCTCCGACATATGCACGACATGCCACGCGCGCTCGATCGGCGTCGACGGCACGGGCAGCGTCGCGAGCAAGCCCGCCTGCATTTCGAGCGCGCACGCGTGCAGCGAAAGAAACGCCACGCCGAGCCCCGCTTCGACCAGCTGCTTGATCGCCTCGTTGCTCGATAGCTCCGATGCGGCATGCAGCTTCAATCCCGCCTCCTTGAACAATCCCTCGATCGCGACGCGCGTGCCCGAGCCGCGCTCCCGCACGAGCAGATTCGCCGATTCGAGATCGGTCAGGCTCAGACGCTTCGCGTGCATCAACGGATGCGAAGGCGCGGCCACGAACGCCATCGGATGCGTGGCGAATGCGGCGGCGCTCGTGCGCAGTTCGCGCGGTTGCCGTCCCATGATGGCGAGATCGATTTCATTCGTCGCGAGCATGCGCACGATGTCGTCGCGATTGCCGATGCGAAACTGCAGCTTCACGCCGGGCCGCTCCTTCGTGAAGCGCACGAGCAGAGGCGGCACGAGATATTCCGCCGTCGTGATCGCGCCGATGCGCAACGTGCCGCCCAGTTCGCCGCGCAACGCCGCCACTTCCTCGCCCGCCTCGTTCCACAGGCTCAGGATCTCGTTCGCGTAACGCGTCATCACTTCTCCCGCGGCCGTGAGTTGCACTTCGCGCCCCACGCGGCGCAGAAGCGGCGTGCCCGCGGCCTCGCCGAGCAGCGATATCTGCAATGACACCGCAGGCTGCGTGAGATGCAGTTCGTCGGCGGCGCCGGAGATGCTGCCCACACGCGCAACGGTCTGCAACGTGCGCAATTGCCGGAAGGTCGTCGTCTTTAACATTAGTGAAAACTTATGAGTCGGCGATAAATACTAAATAGCGCATATGTTTTCGGGACCTTATATTTTTTCCAACGAGGTCGTCAAGCATCCAAACAGCACTTCCGGGAGAGCCATGATGTTGAATCCTTACGCACAACACCAGGTCGATTCGCCCCATCGCATCGTGATCGTGGGCGGCGGCGCCGCGGGGCTGGAACTCGCGACGCGGCTCGGCAACAGCGTCGGCAAGCGGCGCCGTGCCGACGTGGTCCTGATCGACCGTTTCCCGACGCACTTCTGGAAGCCGCTTCTGCATGAAGTCGCATCGGGGCAGATCGATGCATCGAGTCATCAGATCGACTACGCCGCGCACGCGAAGTGGAACCACTTCCGCTTCGAGCAAGGCGGGCTCGCGAATATCGATCGCGGCCGCCGCGAGATCGTCATCGACGAAACGACCGATATCGACGGCCGTCCGGTTCTGCCGCGCCGCACGCTCGCTTTCGACACGCTCGTGCTCGCGCTCGGCAGCGTGACGAACTTCTTCTCGATTCCCGGCGCGGAGCAGCACGCGCTGACGCTCGAAACCGTGGAGCAGGCGGAGACTTTCCGGCGGCGTCTGCTGTCGAGCCTGCTGCGCTCGAGTCATGCACGGCAAACGGCGCCCGGCGCGGCGCGCACGCCGGTTTCGGTGACGGTGATCGGCGGCGGCGCGACGGGCGTCGAACTGGCGGCCGCGCTGCGCGGATCGGCGGAAATGCTGCGCGACTATCACCTCGCATCGCTCGATCCGGCCCGCGACATCCGCATTCGTCTGCTCGAAGGCGCGCCGCGCGTGCTGCCCGCGCTGCCCGAGCGCATCTCGACGCGCGCCCAGGACGTGCTCGCCGGGCTCGGCGTGGAAGTGCGGCTTGGCTGCCGCGTGCGTTCGGTGAATGCGCACGCCGTCTCGACCGCGGATGGCGAAACGCTCGCAAGCGACATCACGATCTGGGCCGCTGGCGTGGAAGGCGCGCCGGTGCTGCGCACGCTGGAAGGATTGCCGTTGAACCGGCTGGGACAGGTGATCGTCGACGCCACGCTGCAAATCGAGCCCGGCTCGGGCATCTACGCGATGGGCGATTGCGCCGCGTGCGCCGCATCGAAGGGCGACGCGCCCGTGCCGCCGCGCGCGCAGGCCGCGTATCAGCAGGCCGTCTATCTCGCCGATGCGCTCTCGCGCCGCCTCGACGATCGCGCCGTGCCGCTCTTCGCGTACCGCGATCAGGGCACGCTGGTCTCGTTCGGACGCGCCGGCGCAGCGGGCGCGCTGATGAGCGAGTTGCTGCGCCGGCCGCTCTTCATCGACGGATGGTTCGCGGCGTCATGCTACCGGCATCTGTACCGCCGGCACATCATGGGGCTCACGGGCGTCAAGCGGGCGCTGATGTACGCCGCGAGCCAGTGGCTGCGCGAGCGCGTGCGGCCCACGGTGAAACTGAACTGACGCGGGTTCAGCGCATCGCGACGGCTTCGCCGGGCTGTGCACGGCCCGAGACGAGGCATTGCGATCTGAACGCGTCGCGCTGGCTGCCCGCGGCGGCGTGGCTGAAACCCTTGCTCAGCGCGTCGAACTCGACTTGCGCGGCGCTTTCCGCACACGACGACGCCGCCAGATCGCGGCCCTGAGCGTGGAGCATGGCGCGATCGGCAACGAGATATGCGACGAGCGCGAATACGACGGCCTTGAATGCTTTCTTCATGCTTGTCTCCTTGGCTCTAGGCTAAGGGCCAGACGGCTCCGGGCAAATCAGGGCAAGCCCGGAGCGAACGAACGATTCATTCCCGGAAACATAGGCCTGAGCGGGGATCGGTAAAGTTGTCAAGGCCGCGCGGCACAATGAATTTGATACGCCGCAACATCCCCAAAATGTATTCTTTTGAGTTATGCTGGTTAACCCTTAGGCTTAATCTAAGTCATTCGGGCTGCGCTTCCGGATTCAACCCTCCGCGCTCCCGTCCCGCCTTACATTCCACTGTCAGCGCCTTTCCCGCGAGCACGTTCTTCGCGTGCCAGCCGTGCTTTGCGCCCGATTTTCGACCGAGCTTATGCATCTGCCGTCAGTACTCAGCTTTCTCATCTGGATTCCAGTGGTGTCGGGCATCTTCGTGCTGACTTTCAGCGCATCGGCGACGCTCTCGCGCGCCGTCGCCCTGTTCGGCGCGATTCTCAGCCTGTTGCCGGTGGTGCCGCTTCTGTCGCGCTTTCACGCGTCGTCGGGCGCGATGCAATTCGTCGAGCGCGTCGAGTGGCTGCCGCAGTTCGGCATCTCTTACCATCTGGGCGTCGACGGCATTTCGCTGTGGTTCACCGTGCTGACCGCCGTCACCACGCTCATCATCTTCGTCGCGTCTTGGCAATCGGTCACGAAGCAGGTCGCGCAGTACTACGGCGCGTTCCTCGTGCTGTCGGGCTGCATGCAGGGCGTGTTCGCGTCGCTCGACGGCATGCTGTTCTTCGTGTTCTTCGAAGCGTCGCTGATTCCGCTATATCTGCTGATCGGCACGTGGGGCGGCGAGCGGCGCGTCTATGCGGCCATCCGCTTCTTCTTCTTCTCGCTGCTCGGCTCGCTCGCGATGCTCGCCGCGCTGGTCTATCTGTGGACGCAGGCGCATACCTTTGATATCGACGCATGGCGCACTCTGAAGCTCGGCTTCACGCCGCAGATCGTCGTCTTCGTCTGTTTCCTCGCGGCTTTCTCGGTCAAGGTGCCGATGTGGCCCGTCCACACCTGGCTGCCCGACGTGAATTCGGAAGGCCCGACGGGCGCCGCCGTGCTGCTCGGCATGCTGAAGATCGGCGGCTACGGCATGCTGCGCTATGTGTTGCCGATCGTGCCCGACGCCGCCCACTTCTTCGCCCCGGCGATGATCGCGCTGTCGCTCGTCGCAGTCATCTACGGCAGCCTCGTCGCGCTCGCGCAGACCGACATGCGCAAGCTGCTCGCCTACTCGGCGGTCGCGCACATGGGCCTCGTCACGCTAGGCCTCTTCACCTTCGACCGCCTCGGCACCGAAGGCGCGGTCGTGCAGATGCTGTCGTACGGCATCGTGTCGGGCGCGATGCTGCTGTGCACCGGCGTGCTGGTCGAGCGCACGAAAAACGGCTCGATCGATGCCTACGGCGGCGTCGCCAACACGATGCCCCGCTTCGCCGTCTGCGCGATGCTGTTCTCGATGGCCAACGTCGGCCTGCCGGGCACCTCGGGTTTCGTCGGCGAGTTTCTTGTGCTGATGGGCGCGATTCGCCTGAATTTCTGGATCGGCGCGGCGGCTGCCACGTCGCTGATCCTGAGCGCGGCCTATACGCTGTGGATGGTCAAGCGCGTGATCTTCGGCGCGGTGAAGAACGAGCGCGTGGCCGGCCTGCGCGATCTCGGCAAGCGCGAGCTCGTGCTGTTCGGCGCGATGGCCGTGCTGGTGCTCGGCATCGGCGTTCATCCGAAGACGTTCACGGACGCGATGGGTCCGTCGGTGGAAAGCCTGCTCTCCGCGGTGCAAGGCTCGACGCTGCCGGACGACACGAGCGCGCCTTCGTACAACGCTCGCCGCGACACGGTTTCGGAGCGGACGCCGGGCTAAAAACCGCCGGGCGCGCGTGACGCGCTTCCAGCAGAAATCGAAAGACGCCGCTAACATTCGAGTGTTCGCGGACACATGCCGACGCGGCGCCGCTCTATACTGAACGGCGCCGCTTTCGTTTTGCATCGCCGGTTCCATCCAAATTTGAAATTGCAATCGCCCGATCTGCAGTCAATGGAGGCCTGGACATGAAGAAGAATTCCGCAGCCATCTGGATTCTCGTCGCGATGGTCATCGGCATCGGGGTCGGCTACATGATCTTCACGAGTTTTCCCGACAAGAAGACCGCCACCGAGATCGCCGGCTACATCTCCCTCGTCTCCGACGTCTTCCTGCGCCTCATCAAGATGCTGATCGGGCCGCTCGTGTTTTCGACGCTGGTCGTCGGCATCGCGCACATGGGCGACGCGGCCTCGGTCGGACGCGTGTTCGCCAAGGCGCTCGGCTGGTTCCTCACCGCGTCGCTCGTCTCGCTGCTGCTCGGGCTCCTGATGTCGAACCTGCTCAAGCCCGGCGACAACCTCGGACTGCCGCTGCCGGACATCGGCGCATCGGCGAATCTCGCGACATCGAAGTTCACGCTGAAGGACTTCGTCAGTCACATGGTGCCGCGCTCGTTCGCAGAATCGATGGCCAACAACGAAATCCTGCAGATCGTCGTGTTCTCGATGTTCTTCGGCGTCGCGCTCGCCGCGCTCGGCGAACGGGGCAAGGTCCTGCTCGCCGCGATCGATCAGCTCTCGCACGTGATGCTCAAGATCACCGGCTACGTGATGAAGCTCGCGCCGCTCGCCGTGCTTGCCGCGATGGCCGCGACCGTCGCGGTGAACGGGTTGAGCATCCTTCTGAAGTTCGCCGTCTTCATGGCCGACTTCTATATCAGTCTGTTTCTGCTATGGGGCCTGCTCGTGCTCGCGGGTTTCGTGTTTCTGCACCGGCGCGTGTTCAAGCTGCTGTCGCTCATCAAGGAAGCGTTCATGCTGTCGTTCGCGACCGCGAGTTCGGAGGCCGCGTATCCGAAGATACTCGACGCCCTCGACCGCTTCGGCGTGAAGCGCAAGATTTCCAGCTTCGTGATGCCGATGGGCTATTCCTTCAACCTCGACGGCTCGATGATGTACTGCACCTTCGCGACACTTTTCATCGCGCAGGCGTACGGCATCCATCTGCCGATCAGCACGCAGATCACCATGCTGCTGATCCTGATGCTCACGTCGAAGGGCATGGCGGGCGTGCCGCGCGCGTCGCTGGTGGTCATCGCGGCGACGCTCAATCACTTCAATATTCCCGAGGCGGGCCTGCTGCTGATTCTCGGCGTCGATACCTTCCTCGACATGGGCCGCTCCGCCACCAACGCGGTCGGCAATTCGATCGCGAGCGCGGTGGTCGCCAAATGGGAAGGCGAGTTGCTGACGGAATCGGAAGCGGCGGCGAACGCGGCGCGCATCGAGTCCGAACAGGAAGCCACGCTGGCGCATCCCGCGCAGGTCTGACGGAGGCGATCCATGAAGACGCAGCGCTTCTGGTCGGCGCTGGCTTCGGCCAGCCTGATGGCGATCGCGCTCGGCGCGCGCGCAGCCGACGACGTGCAGACCCCGGCGCCCGATAACGACGCCTACGCGCCCGCGACGCTCACCGGCACACTCGCGAAGGCGCGCGACACGGGCACGATCGCGCTCGGCTACCGCGACGCTTCAGTGCCGTTCTCCTATCTCGATGCGCGCCACGCGCCGATCGGCTATTCGATCGAACTGTGCAAGGCGCTCGTCGCGGCGATCGGCAATGCGGTGCACAAGAGCCTGAACATCAAGTGGGTGCCGGTGACGCCGGAGAATCGCATCGATGCGGTCGTCGATGGCCGCGTCGATCTCGAATGCGGCTCGACCACGAGCAACATCGAACGGCAAAAGCGCGTCGCCTTCTCGCCGATCTTCTTCGTGGCCGGCACCAAGGTCATGGTGAAGCAAGGCTCGCCGATCCATTCGTTTCGCGATCTGGCGGGCAAGAAGGTCGCGGTGACGGCGGGCACGACGAATGAAAAGGCGTTGCGCGATCTCGACAGGAAGTTCTCGCTCGGCATGCAGTTGCAGGTCGTGCCGGATCACGCGGAAGGCTTCGCGCGCGTGGCGAACGGCCAGGCCGATGCCTTCGCCACCGACGACGTGCTGCTCTACGGCCTCATCGCGGAGAACGCGGCGAAGGGCGGCGCGTATCAGGTCGTCGGCGATTATCTGTCGTACGACCCGTACGGCATCATGTATCGCAAGAACGATCCGCAGCTCGCGCAAGTGGTGAAGGACACGTTCCAGAACCTCGCCGCCGATGGCGAAATCGAGCGGCAATACAAGCGCTGGTTCCTGCAACGTCTGCCGTCGGGCACGAGCCTCGACATGCCGATGAGCGCGCAGCTCGAAAGCATCATCGAGTCGATGGCGGGCGGCGAGGCGCAGTAAGCGCGCTTATTCGTCGACGAGCTGGCGCACGCGCGCGGTCAGCGTTTCGATCGCGAACGGCTTGGTCAGCACCTGCATGCCGGGTTCGAGGCGCCCGTTGCCGATCACCGAATTCTCCGCATAGCCGGTGATGAACAACACCTTCAGATCGGGACGCGACTGCCGCGCGGCATCGGCCATCTGGCGGCCGTTCATGCCCCCGGGAAGGCCGACGTCGCTGATCAGCAGATCGACCCTCACGTTCGACTGCAGGAGCTTCAGCCCGGCGACGCTGTCGGCCGCTTCGATCACCGCGTAGCCGGCCTCTTCGAGCACATCGACGATCAGCATGCGCACGCTCGGTTCGTCGTCGACGATCAGCACCGTTTCGCCCGACTCGGCGCCCGATGTCGGCGCTGCGGTCTGATCGGCGGCGTCGCCATCGACACCGCCGTAAAAGCGCGGCAGATAGATGCATACCGTCGTGCCCTGCCCGGCTTCCGAATAGATGCGCACCTGACCGCCCGACTGCTTGGCGAAGCCGTAAATCATCGAGAGGCCGAGCCCCGTGCCCATGCCGATCGGCTTGGTGGTGAAGAACGGATCGAACGCCTTCGCGATGACATCGGGCGTCATGCCGGTTCCGGTATCCGTCACGCACAGCGACAGGAACTGGCCCTCGGGCATGTCGTGGCTCTCGGCCGCGCGGCGGTCGATCCACTTGTTGGCCGTTTCGATCGTGATGCGCCCGCCATCGGGCATCGCGTCTCGTGCGTTGATGCACAGGTTCAGCAGCGCGTTTTCCAGTTGTCCGGAATCGACGAGCGCGGGCCACAAACCCGCCGCACCGACCGCCTCGACCTTGATGCCCGGCCCGACCGTGCGCTGGATCAGATCGGTCATGCCGTTCACGAGCGCGTTGACATCCGTGGGGCGCGGATCGAGCGTTTGCTGCCGCGAAAACGCCAGCAGCCGGTGTGTCAGCGCCGCCGCGCGCCGCACCGCGCCTTGTGCCGCGACGACGTATTTATCGACTTCTGCGATCCTGCCCTGGCTGAGTCGAATGTTCAGCAATTGCAGCGAGCCGGATACACCTGCCAGCAGATTGTTGAAGTCGTGCGCGAGGCCGCCGGTGAGCTGACCGACCGCTTCCATCTTCTGCGACTGCCGTAGCTGCTCCTCTGCGCGCATCAGCTCCGCCGTGCGTTGCGCGACGCGCTGCTCCAGCGTCTCGTTGAGCGCGCGCAGCGATGCGGCCGCGCGATCGCGTTCCTCCTCCGCTGTCTTGCGCGCCGAGATATCGCGAAACAGGACCGCCACCTGCCGCAGACTTGCCGGCTCGACGCGCGACGCCGACACCTCGATATGCCGTCCCGCCGATAAGAAATAGCGCTCGAAACGCGCCGTCACGCCGGTGCGCAGGACGGTGCCGTAGAGTTCGACCCAACGGTCGGCATCGGCCGGATCGATCTCGCGCAAGGTCTTGCCGACGACCTCGCGAATGCCCGAATGCCGCTCATAGCCGAGATTGGCTTCGACATGCCGATAGTCGCTGAGCGGCCCATGCGGACCGTCGAAGAATTCGATGATGCAAAAGCCGTCATCGATTGCATTGAAGAGCGCGTGGTAGCGCGCCAGAGTCGCAACGCGGCGGGCCTCGAAATCGGGAGTCTGGGTCATCGGAACGGTTTTGATCGGTCGCGCCACTGAAGGCAGCTTGAGCGGCGTCGAGAGCTTACGCCAAAGCTAGCACATCGTGCGTGCGCCCAGAATCTTTCCGATGCACGCCGAACTTTCGTCCAACCCGTCTGTTGCAGAATGGCGGTTTCAGACGGGACTCGACTGCATGACGCGGTTGCGTCCGTGCGCCTTGGCGTCGTAGAGCGCTTCGTCGGCGGCGCGGATGAGCGCGCTCACGTCGTCGTCGCGTTCGGGCCGCCAGCTCGCGAGACCGATGCTCGCCGTCACGCGGCCGAACTCGCTGCCCGCGTGCTCGATCGACAGATCGCTGATCGCCGCGCGAATCTTCTCGGCGACTTGCGCGGCGCCGTCAGCAGGCGTATCGGGCAACACGACGACGAATTCCTCGCCGCCGTAGCGCGCGGCGGTATCGACGGGCCGCCGGATGTTGTCGCCGATGCAGCGTGCGACGGCCGCGAGCGCGTCGTCGCCGGCCTGATGGCCGTAGGCATCGTTGTAGGCTTTGAAGCGGTCGATATCGACGAAGAGCAGCGAGAAGAGACTGCGCGTGCGGCGTGCGCGGCGCCATTCCTGATCGAGAATTTCGCCGAGCGTGCGACGGTTGTGCAGCCCGGTGAGCCCGTCCGTGCGCGCGAGCAATTGCAGCTCCGACTCCGCGCGCATGCGCCGCCTGAACTGCGCGGCGAGCACGAATGACAGGATGATGAAGCCGATCGCGAGCACGCCCATCGACGAGCCGATGATGATCGTGCGCCGCCGCCATGCCGCGTAAATGTCCTCTTCGCCTTCGGCCACCATGATGATGAGCGGCAGGTTCGGAAAATTGCGGAAGTAGTAGAGCCGGCGCCGGCCGTCGATCGACGATGTCTCGCTGAAGCTGCCTTGATCCGCCGCGCGAAAGTGCCGGAAGGTGTCGGCGTGGCTGATGTCGCGGCCGATCACGTGCGGATCGAACGGTTGACGCATGATCATCACGCCGTCGTGGCTGATCAGCGACACGGCGCCGTGCGGCCCGAGCGAAAGCCCGCCGAAAAGATTGCGAAAGTATTCTAGGTTGATGGCGAGCATCGCGACGCCCGCGAACGATCCATCGGGATGCGAGAGTCTGCGGCTCAATGCGATGCTGGGCGCGCCGTCGCGCAGCCGAGACTCGTATGGCGTGCTGATGTAGAGCCCGGTGTCGGGATGATCGCGCTGGACCGAGAAGTAATTCCGGTCGGCAAAATTACCCGGCCGTGGCACGAGGCTGCCCGAATCGATGGCGATTTTGCCGCTTGCGTCGAGCACGAGGATCGAGCCCAGATCGCGCGCGGACGCGGCGCGGTCGAACAGCACGTCGTTGCGCAGACGAGGTGAGAGGCTCATCACGTCGTCGCGCTGCACGCCTTCCACCACAGCTTGCAGCGACAGCTCGTACAGTTCGAAATTACGCTCGATGTCGCGTTCGGCGAGCAGCGCGAGATTGCGCGATGTGTCGCGAGCGCGGTCGAGTGCGTCGAGCCTGGCCTGATAGAGAACCAGCGCGCACAGCCCGACCATGACGAGCGCAATGAGGGTGCCGCACAGCACGATGATATTCGGCGTCGAGCTTCGGGCGTGCGCCGACGCGCGCGCGGGCCCGGGCGTATTGAGACTCGGGGTGGAGAGATTTTCGGTTGCCACTATTTGGAGGTCCCGGGTTCCTGGCTCGCGAGTTTATCTTTGCTCCGCACGTTCCCTGGTCAGCGAGCTAGGGCGTTATTCTCTCCTATTTGTATGAATTGGGTGAAGGGAAGCGAGGGGGATATGTGGCCGGGGATTCAGCGACGCGCCCCCGCGCGCCTCAGCTTGCCGCTGAAATACCGCTCGCGCGAAACGCGGATCGCGGCATCGAAATCCGTTTCCGTCGCGAGATGCTTGTGGTCCACGCTGACGAGCCATCCCTGCGCGGAACGGCACCAGCGGATTCGTCCTTCGTCGTAGAGTCCGGAGAACCAGCGCCACAGCGTGGCGTCGTCCTTGTCGGCCTGCTTGGCGGCGTCGCGCCGAACGGTGTCTTGAATGATCGCCAGCATGGTCGTCGTGTCTCCTCGTGATTCGCTATGACGCAGCGCGTCCCAGTGCGATATACCGCGCGAGATGATGGTCTTCATCGCCGAGCTGATGATCGATCATCACGAGCCGCTTCGCGTAATGGGAAAGCGGCAATTCCCACGTCATGCCGATCCCGCCGTGCATCTGAATGGACTCTTCCGCGACAAGCGCGCCGATGCGCCCGACCGAATACTTCGCCGCCGACAACGCGCGCTCGCGCGCGACACCCGATCCACCGACTGCCGCCGCCGCATTGATCGCAGCCGAACGCGCCTGCTCGATCTCGAGCAGCACATCGGCCATGCGATGCTGCAGCGCCTGAAACGCGCCGATGGGCACGCCGAACTGCTTGCGCGTGCGCAGATATTCGAGCGTATGGTCCTTCGCGACATCCATCGCGCCGACCGCTTCCGACGCGAGCGCGACGAGTCCATAACCGATCGCATGCGTGAGCGTCGCGTATCCCTCGCCTTCTTTTCCGACGAGCGCATCGGCATCGAGGATCACGTCATCCAGCGATATTTCCGCCACGCGTCCGCCATCGATCTTGCGATGACCGCGCACCTTCACACCCTGCGCATCGCGCGGCACGATGAAGAGCGAGATGCCCGCCTCGTCAAACTCGCCGCCCGACGTGCGCGCCGACACGAGCAGCACATCCGCATGCGCGCCCTGCTGCACGACGCCCTTTGCGCCGCTCAGCTTCCATCCTTCGCCATGCCGCGTCGCGCGCGTATTCACGCGTGCAAGCTCGTAGTGCGAGCCGGGTTCGTCGTGCGCGAATGCGGCAATCGCCGTACCGTCGATCATGCTCGCGACGCGTTCGCGCTGCCTTTCGTTGCCCGCATGCGCGAGTGCACGCCCGACGATCAGCGCATCGAGAAACGGCTCGACGACAAGCCCGCGTCCGAGCGCCTCGAACACGACCGAGACATCGAACCCATCGCCGCCGAAGCCGCCCATCGACTCATCGAAGAACGCGCCGATGATGCCGAGCTCGCAAAACCGCTGCCACATATCGCGGCTGAAGCCTTCCTGCGAGCGCGCGATCCTGTCGCGCACATCGAACCCATATTGCTCGGCGATGAAGCGGTTCAGCGTATCCGCGAGCATCCGCCGGTCTTCCGTGTGCTGGAAATCCATCGTGCGAACCCTTTAAAGGCCGAGCATCATCTTCGAGATGATGTTCTTCTGTATTTCGTTCGAGCCGCCGAAAATCGACAGCTTGCGATTGTTAAAGTACTCCGATGCCGCATCATTTGATTCGGCATCGTTATTTTCTCCGAGTGCTTCTTCTTCGATCAACGGCTGCGCATACGGACCCATCGCGCGACGCATCAGCGACGAGATTTCCTGGCGAATCTCCGTGCCGCGAATCTTGAGCATCGAGCTTTCCGCGCCCGGCGCGCCGCCGCCCGCGACCGCCGCGAGCACGCGCAGATTCGTCGTCTTCATGTTCTCCAGATCGATCTCGACACGCGCGAGACGCGCGGCGAACAAAGGATCGTCGATCAGCGGACGGCCATTGCTCTGCATCTTGCTCGCCGCCGCTTTCAGACGGCCGAGCGCCGCCACCGAAAAGCCCACGCCCGCAATGTTCGTGCGCTCGTACGTCAGCAGATACTTCGCATAAGTCCAGCCCTTGTTCTCCTCGCCGACGAGATTCGCAGCCGGCACGCGGACATCGGTAAAGAACACTTCGTTGACTTCGTGCTCGCCATCGAGCGTGATGATCGGACGCACTTCGACACCCGGCGTGTTCATATCGATGAGCAGAAAACTGATGCCTTCCTGCTTGCGTCCATCCTGCGACGTGCGCACGAGGCAGAAGATCATGTTCGCGAAGTGCGCGAGCGTGGTCCACGTCTTCTGTCCGTTGACGATGTAGTACTCGTGGCCGTTGTCCATCGCGCGCACGGCCGTCGTGCGCACCGACGCGAGATCGGAACCCGCGCCCGGTTCCGAATAGCCCTGACACCACCAGTCGGAGCCGTCGAGAATGCGCGGCAGCCAGTGTCGCTTCTGCGCTTCGCTGCCGTACTTGATGAGCACCGGCCCGAGCATGTTCACGCCGAACGGCACGATGCGCGGCGCACCCGCAATCGCACATTCATTTTCGAAGATGAACTTCTGCACGGCCGTCCAGCCGGGACCGCCGTATTCCTTCGGCCAATGATTCGCGAGCCAGCCGCGTGCATTGAGAATGCCGTGCCATTGCGCCATGTCGTCGCGCGTCAGACGCTCGCCGGTGCGTGCCTTGCGTGCGAGATGTTCCGGAAGAGAGGTGCGCAAAAACGCGAGCACGTCGGCACGAAAGGCTTCCTCGTCTGCGGTGAATGTCAGGTCCATGACTGCGGTTCCATGAAGAGATTGATGCAGGCCACGCGTCAGGCCGCGCGGTTCAGACTCGCGAAGTTCGCGCCGCGCGCGACGAGATCGACGATCAACGGCGACGCGCGCCAGAATCGCGGATCGTCCTTCGCGAACTCGCGGATATCGGCGAGGATCTTGTCGAGGCCCACGGTATCGGCGTAATGCATCGGGCCGCCGCGATAACGCGGAAAGCCGAAGCCGTGCATCAGCGTGGCATCGACATCCAGCGGACGTTGCGCGATGCCTTCGTGCACGATATTCGCGCCCTCGTTGATCATCGCGGCAAGGTAGCGGCGCACGATCTGCTCATCGGTGAATGTACGCGGCGTCACGCCCACGCGCTTGCGCTCGGCATCGATGATCGACTCGACTTCGGCGTCCGGCGTGCCGATGCGGGCGCCATCGTCGTAACGATAGAAGCCGCGTTTGGTTTTCTGCCCGAACCAGCCGCGCTCGCACAGTTCATCGCCGATGCGCACGTAGCGCGCATTCGGATCGCGCGTGGCGGCACGGCGCTTTCTCGCCGCCCAGCCGATATCGCCGCCGGCGAGATCGATCACTTGATACGGTCCCATCGGAAAGCCGAAGTCGCGCACGGCGCGGTCGATCTGATACGGCGACGCGCCGTCTTCCATCAGATGATCCGCCGCGGCGCGATACACCGCGAGCATCCGGTTGCCGATGAAGCCATCGCATACGCCCGCGCGCACCGCGACTTTCTTCAGCTTCTTCGCAAGCTCGAAACCGGTCGCGACGACCTCGGCGCTTACGCGCGCGGGCACGACGACTTCGAGCAGCTTCATGATGTTCGCGGGCGAAAAGAAATGCAGCCCGAGCACGTCTTGCGGACGCGCGATGCTCGCCGCGATCTCGTCGATGTCGAGATAAGACGTGTTCGTCGCGAGCACCGCGCCGGACTTGCACACGCGATCGAGTTCGGCAAATACGGCCTTCTTTACGGCCATGTCCTCGAATACGGCTTCGATGACGAGATCGGCATCGGCGAGCGCATCGTATTTCGTGTCGCCATTGAAGTGCTGCAGCGCACGCGCTTTCGCTTCCTGCGTCATGCGGCCTTTCGCGATCAGCCCGTCGTACACCTTTTCGATGTGCGCGCGCCCGCGTTCGAGCGATGCATCGTCGCGCTCGATCATCGTCACCTTAAGACCCGCATCGAGGAGCGCGACGGCGATGCCCGCGCCCATCGTCCCGCCGCCGATCACGCCGACGCTACGCAGCGCGCGCGGTTGCGCATCGCGCGTTTCAGGCGACTTCTGCGTTTCGCGTTCGGCGAAGAACGCATGCACGAGGCCCGCGCGCTGCGGACTCTCGCGGCATTCGAGGAACTGCTCGCGCTCGAAGCGCAGGCCTTCGTCGAACGGACGATTCATCGCCGCTTCCACGCAATCGACGATCTTCAGCGGCGAGAGCAAACCGCGCGACTTCTTCTGCGTTTCCTCACGCGCGGCGGCGATCGCGGTCGCGCTCGCTTCCTTGTCCGCGAGTCCGCGCGCGTTCTTCGTGCGGCGCGGCGCGGCATGTGTCGCAATGAGTTCGTGCGCATAAGCGAGGCCTTCGGCAAATACGTCATCGGTTTGGCCGACCCGATCGACGAGCCCGAGGCGCAGCGCTTCCTGTGCGCCGACGTGTCGTCCGCTCAGCATCAGCGACAACGCCGCCTCCGCGCCGATCAGACGCGCCGAGCGCTGCGTGCCGCCCGCTCCGGGCAAAAGGCCGAGTTGCACTTCGGGCAGCCCGAGCTTCGCGCCGTCGACGGCGATCCGGTAATGCGCGCCCAACGCGACTTCCAGCCCGCCGCCGAGCGCCGCGCCGTGAATCGCCGCGATGACCGGCTTGTCGCAACGCTCGATGCGGTTGCACACCTCCGGCAGCGACGGCGGCGCCGCCGGCTTGCCGAACTCGCGAATGTCCGCGCCCGCGATGAAGTTGCGGCCCGCGCCGACGATCAGCACCGCGCGCACGGACGCGTTGGCATCGGCGGCTTCGATCGCGTCGATGAGGCCGCGCCGCACCGCGGCATTGAGCGCGTTGACGGGCGCATGATCGATCGTCACGACAAGAACGTTGCCGCGCAATTCACGCTGGACGACGTCCGCGGTTTCGGGCGCGCTCGAAAGCGTCATGGATGAAGTCTCCTGAGTCTGTTTTCCGGTTTGGCGTGGAAGTATTCTCGCGGCGAAAGCCATCCTTGACAATGACAGCGCTCGTTGACAGACTGTCAAATCGCCTTTGACAATCGAATCGGGCCGTGGACGTCAACGAACTCACGCTGCTGGTCGAAATTCTCGATGCGGGCAATCTGAGCGAGGCCGCGCGCCGCCTCAAGATGAGCCGCGCCAATGTCAGTTATCACCTGAATCAGCTCGAAAAAACCGTCGGCTTGCAGCTCGTGCGGCGGACCACGCGCCGCGTCGAGCCGACGGAACTCGGCCTCGAACTCTATGAGCACGGCCGTTCGATCCGCAACGCACTGCTCGCGGCGCAGGAATCAGTATCGTCGCTCGGGCAACGCTTGCAAGGGCGCGTGCGGCTTTCGGTGCCGAGCGGTTATGGGCAGCTCGTCATGTCGGAATGGCTGATCGCATTCAAGCGCGAGTATCCGGATATCGTGCTCGACGTGATGTTCGAAAATCGCGTCGAAGATCTGTTGCGCGATGAAGTCGACATCGCCGTGCGCGTGATGCCCGAGCCGCCGCCGAGTCTCGTCGCGCGGGACATGGGGCCGGTGCGCTATGTCGCATGCGCATCGTCGGCGTATGCGAAGGCGCACGGCATGCCCACGCGGCTGGAAGAATTGGGCGTCGTGCCGGTGATCACCGCGACGGTTGTCGGCAAGCAGACGCGCGTCGCCGCGTATCTCGGCGATGAACGTCACGAAGTGCTGCTGGAACCGAGCCTCATCTCCGAGAACTTTCTCTTTCTGCGCGATGCGATTCTCGCGGGGCTGGGCGTCGGCATCGTGCCGGATTACGTCGTGACGGAAGACATGCGGCGCGGCGAAGTCCTCACCGCGCTCGATCAATGGCGGCTCAGTATCTTCGGCACGCACATGTACATGCTTTACATGCCGAACCGGCATCACACGCGCGCGACGCTCGCGTTTATCGAGTTCATGCTCGATCGCTCGCAGAAGGCGGGGCGCGGGCGGCGCTGAAGCGCTCGCATCATGCCTCTCGCGACCGCTCGGCAAACCAGATCGCCACCGACATCAACGCAATGCCCGCCATCTGCACGCCGCTCAAACGCTCGTCGAAAACCAGCCAGTCGATGATGATGGCCACCGCCGGATAGACGAACTGAAACACGGCGACGCGCGCGGTATCGAGCCGCGCCATGCCGATATACATCAGCGTGTACGCAAGGCCCGTGTGAATCAGCCCGAGACCCGCGAGCCATGCCCACGACATGCCCCACGCGGGCCAGCCGTGCTGCATCGGCCAAATCCATAACAGCAGCGTGCCGATCGCGCATTGCCACCACGCGAGCACGCCGGCGGGCAATTCACGCAGCCGTTTCGCGATGAGCGTCACGCACGCCATGCATAGCGAACCTGCGAGACACGCGGCCACGCCCATCCAGTAGTCTGATTGCGGCGAACCGCCATTCGTATGCCCGACGATGCCCGTTGCGAGTACGAGCCCGCACATCGCGACCGAAACGGCCACGATGCGTTGCGTGCCGATCGCCTCTTTCAGCCACAACGATGCGAAGAGGAGCACCCACATCGGCTGGACGTGGAACAGGACGATCGCGACGCCCGTCGATATGCGTTCGATGGCGCTGAAGAACAGTACCCAGCTCGACACCATCAGCAAGCTGGCGGCGAGCACCCACGGACCGTTGCTGCGCGTCACGCGCAGGCAGCGTGTTTGCCGGCGCACGATCACCCACGCGCTCATGCCCAGCAAACCGAATGCGCAGCGAAACCACGTCGCGGTCAGCGGATCGGCCTTCGCTTCGTGCAGAAAGATGCCGATCGTGCCGAGCAGCGCGCAGCCGAGGAGAAAAGGCCACGCGCCTGACGCCGGCCGTGCTTCGCCGCGCGCGGTCGCCTGAGGGAATGAGGTATTCGTGTTCATGCCCGAAGTGTGTGTCCCGCCGCGTCGAACGAAAAGCGCATAATTCAAACATCATCCATTCGATTTTCGAAAGCGTTATCCGATACTCATGAAACAAAGCGATCTGCAAATGGACTGGCTCAAGTGCTTCGTCGCCGTTGTCGACGCGGGTTCGCTATCGAGCGCGGCGGGCGAAGTGCATCGCTCGCAATCGGCGGTGAGCATGCAGTTGAAGAAGCTCGAAAACGCGCTGGGGTTGCGGCTCATCGAACGCGGCTCGCGCGCGCTCGAACTGACGCACGACGGACAGACGCTGCTCGGCTACGCGCGGCGCATTCTCGATCTGCATGCCGAGGCGCAAGTCGCGCTTCAAGGCGAGCAACTCACCGGACGCGTGCGCCTCGGCGTGCCCGACGACTACGCAGCGAAGTATCTGACGCCCGTGCTCAAACGCTTCGCGCCGCGTCATAGCGGTGTCGAGATCGAATTGATCTGCGAGCAGTCGACATCGCTCATTCCGCGCATCGCGAACAATGAACTCGATATCGCGCTCGTATCGCGCGATCACGGCCGGCGCGGCACGCTGCTCTTTCACGAACCGATGGTCTGGGTCGGCGCGACGCAGTTCGAGCTATGGCGACGCGATCCGATGCCGATCGCTGTCTACGAAAGCACGAGCCTCGCGCGGCGCAGCGCGATTCATTCGCTCGCGCAACAGGGGCGTCGATACAAGATGGTCTACAACAGTTCGAGTCTCGCCGGGCAGATCGCCGCCGTCGAAAGCGGCCTGGCCGTGGCGGCGCTCACGCAATGCAGCGCGCCGGAACATCTGCGCATTCTCGGCAGCGATGAAGGCCTGGGACCGCTCGAACCGATGGAAGTCGCCGTCTACCGCAGCCGTGATTCGCGCGGCTCGAAAGCGGTGGACAGTCTGCACAGCCTGCTCGTGAAGACGCTCAGGCAATCGGCGTCAGTCTGATCGACGACGAAGTGAAGCAATGCCCTCGATCTCGACGAGCAGATCGGCTCGGCAGATATCGACCTTCAGATAGCGGATGTTTGCATCGGGATGAAATGCATGCTGCGCGAGTCGCATCACGCGCGGCAGATCGGCGGCATGCCGGTAATACACTTTGATCTGATCGAGATCGGACAGCGCATACGCGCCGCGCACACCCTGCGCTTCGAGATTGTCCGCGCCGATCAGATGCGCAATGTTGCCGACGGCGACGCTCCATTGCTTCTCGACATCGCCTTCGTGCACGGTCTCGTGCCCGAGAATGCTCGCCGTGCCCGACACGTACAGGTCATCGCGCAACATGGTGCCGCGCGCGAAGCTCGGCGACTTCGGACCGTAACGCTGCGGATACTCATACGCAGGCGTTTGACGCGCATTCTCGATATGCCGTGGCGAACTCTCGCGGCACGCCAGAAAATAGAAGCCGACGCCCTCGCCCCAGGTGCCGATGCCCGTCGCCGCCGGCATGCCCGATGCATCCGCGTAATCCCGCTCGAACGCGATGGCGCGTCCGCGGCAGAAATCGCGATACACCTCCAGCCCTTCCTGATTCGCGCCGTTGATGTGCGGGATGAAATTCCACATGCGGAAGATCGTCGGGAAATCCAGTTCCCTGACGAGCGCGAATGCATCGCCATAGGCTTTGCGTGTCGCTTCGGTGTATCGATCGGAAGAGGGAATGAAGCCCGCGCAAAACAGAAACTCGTCGTTGTGGGCGAAGACGAGATCGTTGAAGCTGCCGCTATGGATCGGGCCAGCGCTCGCCCAGATTTCGTCGAAAGCGTCGCGCGCGTCGTCGCACATCGCGAGACGCAATATCGGCACGCCGTCTTCGATGCGCGGCGCGCCGCTCGTCGCACCATAAACGATGCGCGCGAGCACGTCGTCGTCACAGGCCGCGCCGTGACGGATGAACCGGGACGCGATGGCCGCGATCATCGATTATTCATCGGCATGATCGCCGAAGAGATCCGCTGTCGCGATGCGATCCTGTTGCAGAGGCGGCAATGCGCCGCTTCTCACCTGTTCGAGGACGTCCGGCGGCAGCCATGTTTCTTCCATTGCGCCGATGCCGTTCTCGATCATCTGCTGGAGGAAGAACGATTGCTTGCGCCCCGTCGCTTCCGCCAAGAGTCGCAGCCGTTGCTCGAATTGTGGATCGACCCGCACTGCGACCACCTTCAGCTTGTTTTCGGCGGTCCTTCTCACTGCATGCTCCTGTTACGTTCGTAGCGCGCCGCCAGCGGGCGCGTGCATGCGGTGCTTATACCACAGCTCGATTGCGGCACGACCGTGCACAGCCCGTGAAAGACCTGCGTGCTACCATCGAAAAGCCGTGCGTGAGGCCCGCCCCGGCGCTCGCGCACGACTCGCATCGTGTCATGAACGATTCAGAAGAACATTCCGCACTCGGCACCGCAGACGCTCTGCCCTCTCTGCCTCCGCTCGACTTTCGCGCCGCGCGCAGACGCCTGTTTGCCGCACTCGTTGCGTCGATCGTCATTCCGTTCGCATTTTTCTGCCTGTACGGTTACTACACTTACGGACGCGCGCTCACGGAAACCGGCGAGTCGCTCGAACGGTTCGCGCGCATCATCGACGAAAAGGCAAACACCGTTTTCAGCATCAACCGCGAACTGATTTCGCGTATCGATGAAATGCTCGGCAGCGGCGACGAGGACTTCATCGCGCGCGGTCAGCAGGAACTGCACGACAAGCTCGCGCGTCTTGCCGCGACACAAGCACAGATAGCGGCCCTTTCCGTGCTCGACAGTCACGGCAGACTCATCCTCAGCAGCCGCTTCTTTCCTGCGCCGAACGTATCCGTCGGCGATCGCGCCGATTTCATCGCGACGCGCGACATGCATGCGACCTTCCACGTCTCCATGCCCGAGCGCGGGCGCGTGAAGAACACGGACATCGTCAACACGTTGAGCGCGCGTTATGCGAAGGACGGCCGCTTTCTCGGCGAGATTTCGATTGCCGTGCGACGCGACTATCTGATCGGCTTCTATCGCGAGCTCGCCGCGAGCGATCCCGCGCTCACGCTCGCGCTGCATCGCGACGACGGCGCCGTGCTCGCGCGCTATCCGCCCGCGTCGGCGCCCAATGCGCCCGATCGTCATTCGGTGCTCGCCGATGCCTTCGCGCAAGGCGAGCCCACGGGACTCATGCGCTACGTGTCCCCGCTCGACAACGATGAAAAGCTCGCCGCGTGGCGGCGCGTCGACGGCTATCCCGTCTATGCGGCCGCGGGCTTCTCCATTCACGACGTGCGCGTCGCATGGTGGCGGCGCGATGTGTCGATTGCATCGATCGCGCTGATTCCGTGCGTCGCGTTGTGGGTGCTGATCGGCTTCTCGCTGCAACGCCTCAAGGCCGAAGAAGCCGCGTGGCACAACTGGCGCGGCGAGCTTGCGCTGCGCCGCTCGGCCGTTGCCGCCACGCGGCGTTTGCAGCGCATGGGCGCGCTCGGCAATCTCGTTGCAAGCGTCGCGCACGACTTCAACAATCTGCTGATGGTCGTCACGTCGAACATGGAAATGGCGCGGCGCAAGGGCTACAACGGCCTCGAAAAAGAAGTGAGCGCGGTCGAGCGCGCTTCGACGAATGCGCAGTCGCTCGCGCGGCGGCTGTTGAGCGTCGCGCGACGTCAACCTTTGCAGATGCAGGTCATACGGCTCGATCGCTGGATGAAGGAATCGGAGCCGCTCGTGCGCGCGTCGGTCGGCGACAAGGTGACGCTCGGCACGCGCGTGCCGGATGCGACGTGGCCCGTGCGCGTCGATGCCACCGAGCTGACATCGGCGCTCATCAATATCGCGGTGAATGCGAAGGACGCGATGCCTCACGGCGGCGACTTTCGTATCGAATGCAGCAACGTGCGCCATGTCGATCCGCGCGAAAGTCTCGCTTCGGGCGAATATGTCGTGATCTCGTGCAAGGACAGCGGCATGGGCATGCGGCCCGACGTCGCGAAGCAGGCGTTCGAGCCGCTCTTCACGACCAAGGGCGCGGGCGCCGGCACGGGGCTCGGCCTCGCGCAAGTGCTGGCGATGGCGGAGCAGGCGGGCGGCACCGCGCGCCTCAGTTCGGCGTGGGGCTTCGGCACGACGATCGACATCTATCTGCCGCACTGGACCGGCGAAGCCGACGCGCCCACGCAAGCACCGCCCGTCGAAAGCATCGAGCGCGAAGCGCCCTCGTCCACCGTGTTGCTCGTCGAAGACAACGACGAGGTCGCGGCGGGCCTGTGCGCCGTGCTCGAAGTGCTCGGATGGCAAGCGCGTCACGCATCGTCCGGCGATGTCGCGAAGCAGATGCTCGAGGCCGGCGATGACTTCGATCTCGTGCTGTCGGACATTCAGATGCCCGGCAACTACGACGGCATCAGGCTCGCGGAATGGATCAAGATGACGCGCCCGAATCAATCGGTCACGCTGATGACGGGCTACGCCGATCAACTCGACGAGGCGCGTCGCACAGGGTTTGCGATTCTCGCGAAGCCCTTCAACATCGACGATCTTCAGCGGCTCCTGAACGCGCTTTCGGTGCGCGCGACGAAGTGAGGGCGGCCGGCACGCATAACCGTGCATTGCTTATCAGATTCGCTTCGTTGGCGAATGCCGCGCACTCCCATAACGTATGCGGATCACGTCTCACTTCCACGGAGCATCGATCTTGTCTCGAACTATCTCATCGCGCGGGCCACGGGTGGTCGGCATCGGCGGCACGACGCGGCCGCAATCGTCGACTGAACGGGCACTCGCCTTCGCATTGCGCGGCGCGCAGGAAACGGGCGCGAGCGTGCAACTGTTCGGCGGCGCGTTCCTTCATAGCCTGCCGCACTATGCACCCGAGTCGCGCGAACTCACCGACGAACAACACGAACTCATCGAGGCCGTGCGCGCTGCCGATGCGATCATCATCGCGACGCCCGGTTATCACGGCGGCATCTCGGGTCTCGTCAAAAACGCGCTGGATACGCTGGAAGAACTGCGGCTCGACGATCGTCCCTATCTCGACGGCCGTGCGGTTGGCTGCATCGTCACCGCTTATGGATGGCAGGCGGCGGGCACGGTGCTCACGTCGCTGCGTTCCATCGTGCATGCGTTACGCGGATGGCCGACGCCTTTCGGCGCGACCGTCAACACGCTGGAGACGCGCTTCGAATCAGCCGATACGTGTTCCGATGCCAAGGTCGTCGAGCAGCTTCGCACCGTGGGGCGGCAAGCGTCGAGTTTCGCGCTCGCGTTCGGCGCGGACCGCATCGACGAGTATCACGCACTGGAGCGGGAGGTCGAGCTCGCATCGCATTGAATCGCGCGTCGACGATGCGGTTTCAGTGCATCGGCGACTCGCCCGGCAGCTGGAACGCGTCGACGGTATAACCCATGTTGAAGTACCCCGCGCGCGCATAGACCGAGATGTGCTCGAGCTGCTCCGCGCGCGTGGTTTCGTGCACGGCGTGCGCGTCTTTCGTCGAACGCTTGCGCATGCGCTCGGCCGGTGCAGACAACGCCTGCCAGTATTGACTCAGGAAGTGCGGCATGACTCGCCTCCTCGCAGCATGAATAGCTCAAATCTAGGCTGTCAAAAAGACTTAGACAAACAAGCTTTTCTGCAATGCATTGCAGGCCGCACCGCTTTGGCGCATCAGACCGCGTCGACACCTTCCCGCACCGTGCGCGCGGCCTCGGATTGCTCAAGGTGACGCAGCAACAGCGTCACCATCGTGACGACCGTGAAGGCGAGTATCACGAAGAAAATGGCGAGCGGCGTCAGGATATGCACCGACACGAAGCCCGCGAGTCCCATCATCACGGAAGACACCAGCAACAGCGAGCAGCCGAGGATCGCCGCCGTAAGGCCCGCGATATGCGGAAAGAGCGAGTTGCCCTTCGCCATCAGCGTGGGGTACATCGCGCCCGCGCAGAAGCCCATCACGAGAACGGGCGCGGCCAATGTCCATACGGTGAGGCCGACTATCAGCGAGAGCAGCAGCATGACGACCGATGCGCCCGCCATCACGCGCGCACCGATGCGCAGCCGTTGCTCCGCGTTCGGCAGCCGCACGCTATGCAGGCGGTTCGACAATCCGCCGAGGAAATACATCATGCCGATCGCGAGCGCCAGATAGCCGAAGTAGGTCGGCGGCTTGTGCAGCGTGTTCTGCACCATGAACGGACCGACGATATTGAACACGAGCAGGATGCTGTAGCACAGGCCCTGCGCGAGAAAGCAGCTCTGAAACACGGGGCTCGACAACACCTTGCGCGCGTTCGTGAACAGCGTGCGCGGCGCGAGATGCACCGGCTTCTGCAAGGTCTCGCGATATCGCCATACGAGCGTCCACATCACGATCGAATAGACGAGCAGGAACACGAGACATGCCTTCCAGCCGAACCATTCCTGCAAATGCGCGCCGATCACGGGCGCGACGATCGGCGCGAGTCCCCATGCGATCGACATATAGGTGAACGCGTGCATCAACGCCTGACCCTTGAAGGAATCGGTGATGATCGTCTTCGCGAGCAGATTGGTCGCGGCAATGCCGAAGCCCTGCAGGCAGCGTGCGAGCAGGAATGTTTCGAGACTCGTCGCGGCAAGCGAAAGCAGACAGCCCAGCGTGAAGACGACGAGCCCGAACGCCAGTACTTTTTTGCGTCCGTATGCATCGGCGACGGGACCGAAGACGAGCTGACCGATCGCATACGCCGCCATATAACACGAGACGCTCGACTGGATCGCCTGCGGCGACGTGGCGAAGTATTGCGCCATCGCGGGAAGCGCGGGCACGTAAATGTCGATGGCGAGCTGCCCCGCCGACGCGAACAGGCAAACCAGAAACAGCAGAAAACGCGGGGAATTCTTCGAAGGATGAGTGTGGTTCATGACACCGATGAATGAGCGGGGACCGGCGGCCTCTTCGGGCCGATCCGGATGGCGGATTCATCGTATTGTGCCTGTCATCGCGCGAATCGGCTTAAAGTCCACGTCGCGCGTGCGTCAACCGGCGCGCTTGCCCTGCTGATCGATCCACAGACGCGCCCAGCGCCACGCATAAGCGATCGCGTGTTCGGCTTCGAAAAAGTAATCGAGCGCGTCGAACGTGAGGGACGCGGCATGCCCCGCCGCACCGCGCCCGATGATCAGATTCGCCGCAAAAAGGCCGCTCGGCAAGGCCAGCGCGGAGGGCTCGACGTCATATCCCTTGTATCGCATGAATGTCCCGTGAAAAAAGCGTGCGAGCGATTCATGCTAATACGGGCGATGCTTCTTCCCAACGAAGGCATCGGCCTTAGCTAATCAGTGCGGGCGTCACTTGTGTTTCATGTCTTGCCATTCAGAATGGGATGCGACTGGCCCGGTATCGGACGGCCGCGATTGTCCGTCGGCACGAGTTGCGTCTGGAACGCGACGAACAGCGCCTGGAACTTGCCATCCACTTCGACCATCACGGCGCCGTCCTGAAGCACGCCGTTTTCATTCGAATGGTCCTTGATATGACTGCCCGGGGCTGGCTTCGGATTGCCCTGATTCATATGCGTTTCGTGCAACCCGTCCTTACCCGGCTCGAACAGAAAGCCGAAGGCGTAGACGGTCACATCTTTCGTGGGCTTCCAACCGAGGCGATCGTCGCTATAGCTAGGCGTCTTGTAGACATAGTCGACGCCATTCGCCGACATGTCGAGTTGCAGCATCTCGTTGAGCAGCGCGTTGATATCGTTCTTCTCGTCCTTGGTGTCGAGCGGGATCGGGCGCATTGCGCTGAGATCGAGCAGTCGCGTATCGTGCACGTAGTCGAGCTTCGGAAAGTTCGATGTCGACACACCCGCGGATAGCTTGGCAAGATCGGCCTTCATCGGATGATCGAAGTACTGATTCCAGAGATACAGGACGAGATAGCCCGCCGGCCCCGTCAGCGAGCTATCCGACTTCACATTGGTGACGATATTGAACGACTGCCCGTTCGTGTCTTCGCTGACGATCACATAATGCGGATCGCCTTTGTAACCATCGAGAAAGGGAACGCCGAGCTTGACCGTGCCCTTGAAGAGAACGTATTCGTTTTGCGCCATGATGATGCTCCGTGAATGTGAGCGATCATTTGATGCGGCAAGTGTGACATCGTTCCAATCGATACGGGATACGCGCCGATATCAGCGAATCGCCTTTCTCGCAGCCTTGAATCGATGCTTCTGCTCGGTCTTCAACGCGCGTGTCGCCTGCTTCGTGTCGATGTCATCAGGCAGCGCACCTTGTGAGTCCGCAAGCAGTCCGCGACTCGCGACGACATCGTTTAACGCACCGAAGCGCTTTTGCAGCCGCTTCAGGCTCTTCACCTTCTTACGCAGTCCAGGCGCGATATCCGGTTCGAAGAACTCGATCAGGTAACGCACTTTCTTTCCCGCCTTGCGCACCTCGTGATAAGCGGCATAGTTCGACTCTTTCGCACGCAGCGCCTGCTTGATGCGCTTTTTCAGTTGACCGCGGGCCGCGCTGATCCGCTTCTTCGCGAAGCGCTCGACCGGCACGCGACGACGCCCCGTATTGAGTTGATGTTTCGCCTCCTTCAGTCCGCTTAGAAGTACATGCTTCACGTCCGCATTGGCGATGGTCTCGATGCTCGTCGCAAGCACGGCCGCGCGATGCGTCTTCACGGATTCATCGAGTCCTTCGACATGAAGCGCATGCAGCAATTCGAGCAGGATGTCCCAGTCGCGCGCGCTGCCCGCCGAAGTCGCGAGATACTTGAACAACGCGCGCTGGCGCGTATCGAATTCCTCTTCCAGCAAGGGCCGATACGCCCAGAACAACGTACGCAACCGGCGCAACGCGACACGAAGCTTGTGCAGCATTTCGGGGTCGGTGTTCCCATCGAGTGCAGAAGCATGCCGCGTCGCCTCTTCGATCAACGGCGAAGCCAGATCGCCGAATCTCGCTTCGGCCGTTGCGGACGCTTTACCAGGCATGATCGTTCCCTTTCCAAATGCCTTTCTTGATGCAACCGTCGTACCCGGCCAACCTCTTTGCCCCAAAACGATGCAATGAAAGCGCGGAACGCGTCTTGCTCGAAACGCAATACGGGAAACGCCGCTGTTATCGGGTGCCCCACAACACAATTCCTGTTGGTTAAACTAGGACCGCTTGCGGGAAGCGTCCCGCGCATTCAATAAACGAGAAAAATATCTGGAGCCGGTTTGAGGAAGCGAGCCACAGTCATCTGTCGAAAGGGCAACCGGATTTTGCTGGTTGCGCGACGTCGCACCAAATGGGCGCTGCCCGGCGGCATGCTCAAGCGAGGCGAACAGTTGCACGACGCGGCACTGCGCGAACTCAAGGAAGAAACACGTCTTGCGGGCAAGTCGGCGAAGTTTCTGTTTCAGCATCGTGGAAGACAGAAACATCATCACGTCTTTTTCTGCGATGTGCCGAAAAACGCGAAGCCGCGCGCAAGCAATGAAATCGAACGATGCCGATGGGTTCACATGTCGGAGATTCAACGGCTCGCCACCAGCGCGCCGACCAGACTGATCGTCAAGGCGCTCGGCGGCAAGCGCTGAGTCACGCGCCCTGCCCCTTCGCATCGCCATAAACGACGCGCACCGCCGGCACGAACCACGCAAGACACAAGCCGATGAACGCCGCCAGCGCCGCGACCACGAGCCCGACGTGAATCGCTGCGACGAGCGCCATGCGCGCCGAATGCATCATCGTCATCGCATCGGCGGATTGGCCCGCTGCAACGAGACGTTCGATCAGCGCGGACTGCTCGGCGCGATCGATCAGCAGATCAGGGCTCGCGAACGATTTGAGCCATTGCGTGGCCTGATACGAATCGAGCGGACGATTCACGTTCTGCGCATACAGATGCCCGAGCAGCGCGCCCGTGATCGCCGTGCCGAGCATGCCGCCGAATATGCGCAGTGATTGCAGCAACGCCGTGACCGCGCCGATCTGATCATGCGCGACGATCTGCTGCGAACAGATCGTGAGATTCGTCGCGACGAGCCCGAGGCCCAGCCCGCTCGCACCCATGCACGCCATCCACACGGCATGCGGCTCGTGGCCATCGAGCGATACGAGCGCAAGGCAGCCCGCCACGGATAGCGCGAAGCCCGCATACAGCAGCACGTTCGCGCGCGGAATGCGTGTGACGATGCGATTGTTGAGCATGCTGCCGACCGTCGTACCGAGCAGAAGCGGCGTGATCAGCATGCCCGAATCGTGCGGCGACATGCCGTAACCGCCCTGAAACAGCAGCGGAATGTAGAAGGCCATCGAGAAGAGCGCGAAGCCGCCGAGCACGGAGATCGCAAAGAGCGCGGCGAGTTTGCGATCCATCAGCACGTCGACGGGCACGACGGGATAACCCATGCGCTTTTCCCAAAAGTACAGCGTCGCGCCGAAGATGAGCGCCACGAGCGCAAGCACGATCGTCGTGCGTGAGAGGCCTTCCTTCGGCAGCATTTCGATCAGCAGTTGCAAGGCGCCGAGCGTCACCGCGACGACGCACGCGCCGAGCCAGTCGAGCTGAATCCGTCCGCGCACCTTCAGGCGACGCAGGTTCGGCACGAACAACAGCACGAACATCAGCGAGACGATGCCGACGGGCACGTTGACGAAAAAGACGAGCCGCCAGCCGCGCATCTGGGTGAGCATGCCGCCGAGCGTCGGGCCGATCACGTTGGCGACCCCGAACGTCGACGTGACGAGCACGAGCCAGCGCAAACGCAGCTTCGGATCGGGAAAGAGATCGGCGACGGCGGCGAACACTGTGCCCAGCAGAATGCCGCCGCCGATGCCCTGCACGCCGCGCGCGATCACGAGAAACAGCATGCTGTTCGCGAATCCGCACAGCACGGATGCCGCTGTGAACAGCACGATCGCCGCGAGCAGAAACGGCTTGCGTCCGTAAAGGTCGCCGAGCCGCCCGAAGATCGGAATCGTGATGACGGAAGCGAGCATGTACGAGGTCGCGACCCACGCGTACAGATCGAAGCCCTTCAACTCGGCAACGATGCGCGGCATCGCCGTGCCGACGATGGTCTGATCGAGCGCGACCAGCATCGTGACGAAGGCGATGCCGAGCATCGCGAGCAGCGATTCTCGAAAGGGCAGGCGTTGCCGCCCGGGATCGTGAACGTCGACGAACGAGTCCATGACGTGCGCGAGCACCCGTTTTGTTTGCGCGCTCGCGTGCGGGACGTTACTGGCCGCCTTCCTGAATCGTCAGAACATTCTTCACCGACTTCACGCCGTCCACGCCTTTCGCGATCGACGCGGCCTTGTCGATCTGCTCGGCGTCTGCGGCATGACCGGCGAGGGTGATCGCGCCGTTCTTGGCGATCACATTGATGCCGTTCAGTTCGACGCCGCCTTTCTGCAGCGCCTGAGACACCTTCTTGCTGAGTGCGCGGTTAGCCTTGCGCATCGCGGATTTCGAGCTTCCCGCGCTGGCCGATGGCGTTGCGGACTGCGTCGCGCCCGCATCGCTGGTCTGGGCCCATACGTTGACGGAAAAGGCTATCGCTGATGCAACGGCGGTAAATCTGAGCGCATTGATCGTTTTCATCGCTTGGCTCCGGTGGCTTGAGTGGCATGGATGCTACGAAGGCTGCAAAGGCACGATGAATTCTAGCCGGCGCTTCGCGATATCGCAGGGAATCGGGCCGTTCATTTCGCGAGCGCGCGCAATTCCGTCCGCGAGAGGAAAAAATCGCCGTTATCCGCGAGCTTTCCGATCATGAAGTCGATGAACGTTCGCACACGCAGCGGCTGCTCCGTTCGATGCCGGTAGTAGATGTAGATCGATTCGCGCTGCGTCATATGACGCGTGAGCAAGGGCACGAGACGTCCCTCGCGGATATGCGTCACCGCCGAGAAGCTGCCGAGCTGACCGATCGCGAGACCGGCGAGCACGGCGTCGGCTTCCGCGTCGACATCGTTCGTGCAGAGCGTCGCCGCGATCTCGCGATAGACGATCTCGTCGCCAATCATGAATTCCCACGGCGCCTGCTTGCCGGTATTCGCCCGACGATATCCAGTGCAGCGATGCAACGACAAATCTTCAACGCTACGCGGGGCACCATATCGTTCGATATACGCAGGCGACGCGCACACGATGAGCTGAATCGGCACGAGACGACGCGCGATCGCGCCGCCGGCGGGCGGCGAGCCGCCGCGCAATCCGACGTCGGCGCGTTCCTCGACGAGATCGGTGAAATGGTCGTCGAAGCGCACGTCGACCTCGACATCGGGATAAAGCGCGGCAAACTCCAGCACCGATGGCCACAACGCGCGCCCGAGCGCTTTCGGCGCGCTGATGCGCAGCGGCCCGGCGATGTCTTCCTTCGCACTGCGCGCATCCGCGATAGCCGATGCGAGCATTGCGAGCGCCGGCTCGACGGTCTGCAGCAAACGCTGGCCTTCTTCGGTCAGCGAAAGCTTGCGCGTCGTGCGATGAAAGAGGCGCACGCCGAGCGACTTTTCGAGCTGCATCACCGCGTGACTCGCAGCTTGCGGCGATATCCCCTGATCAATGGCCGCACGCCGCAAATTGCCGAGCGTGGCGGCGCGCACGAAGATCGAAATTGCGCGGACCTCGTTCATGGAGCGCCCCGATTCGCAAATAAAAGTTGATTATCAGTCTAGCGTTCGGCGGCTAGTTCGTGCGAATCGGAAACCCTATGCTTCGTTTCACCTTCACTACCGGCACAACGGAGCACATCATGAGCAACGCCACTCAACAGCAATACAAGCGCGTCTGGTTCATCACGGGCGCATCGCGCGGTCTGGGCGCACTCATCGCACGCGCGGCACTCGACGACGGCAACGCTGTTGTCGCCGCCGGCCGCAATGTCGCGGCGATCGTCGATCGTCTCGGCGAATCGCCTGCGCTCTTGCCGGTTGCGCTCGACGTCACGAACGAAGCGCAGGCCCAGGCTGCAGTCGACGCGGCTATCGCGAAGTTCGGGCGCATCGACGTGCTGATCAACAACGCGGGCTTCGGTCTGCTCGCGGCCGTCGAAGAATCGAGCGATGCCGACGTGCGCCGCATGTACGACACCAACGTTTTCGGCCTGCTCAACGTGACGCGCGCCGTGCTGCCCGTGATGCGCGAGCAGAAGCGCGGCCATGTCGTGAACATGTCGTCGGTCGGCGGTTATCGCTCGGCGGCCGGATTCGGCGTCTATTGCTCGACGAAGTTCGCCGTCGAAGGCATCACCGAGGCGCTGCATGCGGAGTTGAAACCCATCGGCATTCATGCGACGGTCGTCGAGCCGGGCTACTTCCGCACGGACTTTCTCGATGCATCGTCGCTCGTGGTCGGCAAGGAGATCATCGACGATTACGATGCGACCTCGGGCGAAGTGCGGCGCTTCGCTGTCGGCATGAATCACAATCAGCCGGGCGATCCGCAGAAGCTCGCGACCGCGCTTCTCACGCTCGCCGATGCGCACACGCCGCCGCTGCGCCTCGCACTCGGCACCGACACGCTGAAGGTGATCGCGGAGAAAAACGCTTACGTGACGGCGGAAACCGAAACGTGGCGTGAGTTGTCCAGTTCGACGGACTTCGCGGTCTGATCGCTCGATGCGAAGAGCGGCGTCGATAAAGACGCCGCTCGAATGCACATAATGCACGGACCATTTTCACCATGATCGCGCGGCAATGAATCCGGCGGAATAAGGATCGGGCGGTTTAATCGATATCGCGACTGCGTTGACCATCGCTATATCCGCACGCATGTTTCGATGACACAAGGCCACGCCTTCGGGCGCGCGATGCTGCATCGACTTCGGGAAGTTGCTGACGGTGCTGACGTATTCGGCGCGCATGCCGTTCGCGCCGTCCCGCCGATGCCTGGATATCGATGGAAGGCGGCAGAATCTCCTGAAAGCCTTCGGTGTTCCACGCCCTGACGGCTTGTCCGCGATATCCGCTGCGAACGCGACGGGATGCGAGTACTGGCTCAGAATCTCCCAGTCGTGCGGATTGAAGGTGCAGTTGCGGGGTTGGTTGGGCGCGCGCTGAAAGGTGAGCGGCGCGACGGTGGGGGTCGCCATGTTGGTTGCCTCCAATCTGCCGGATGTCGAAAGCGGTCTTGCCCGATGCGACCGCCTGAACAACGATATCGATGTGTGGCGTGCTGCCCAATCCCTTGGGGGACATTGAGTCTATGTATCGAACGCAATGGGGCGCGACGACGCAGTCACGTCGACTGTGCGGGCGTCTCGACGTTTCGAATCCTGCAACACATCGTTCAATGGCTAGCGGGTCGGATTCATGCTAAGGCATACTCCGCAAAGTCCTCTGGCCGCGAGATTCGACGATCAATCAATGTATGAGTGTTTTGCATCTTTTTAACGAAAATAGCCGTATTCACTACAGCCGCTCCCTTGATGCTTGCCGAACGGAATCCTGGACTTCGGCCATGACGCACGTGGACGCGTGCCTCTCGCAATGCATCGGCATCGAAGAACGCAGTCAAGCCTTGCTACTCAAGGGGAACATCGCGCAGTTGATGAAGCGGCATCCGGACGCGGCCGCGTGCTTCGAACAGGTTGCACAAGCGTTCCCGAGTGCCTGGCTTTACAACGTCTTGTCCGGCACCCTCATATCTTGTGGTGAATTCGAGCGCGCCGCAGCGGCGGCACGAGCAGGACTTGCCTTGCCGGCCGAACAGGATTCGTCGGATACAACAAAAGGATTACTAACCAATTTGAGCGATGCGCTGTATCGAGGAAAGGCCTATCCAGAAGCAAAGGAAGCATTTCGGCAATTGCTGAGGTTGACGCCTGACAACTTCGCCGCGCGCAATAACCTTGGATTCATTCTTCAACAACTCGATCAGGTGGACGCCGCGATCGAACAGATGCAGCATGCGGTTCGGCTCCGGCCCAGTAGTTCCCAATGCCGCAATACCCTGGCCTGTGCCTTGTTGTTAGCGGGCCGATACGAAGAAGCGTGGCCTCATTTCGAGCATCGTTGGGCGGGCTTGAAGTCCCCGTCAGGGGAGTCCGCTACGATGCCCACATTACCCATCCAACAATGGGACGGCGCGTTCGACAATAGCAGCGGTCAGCACTTGCTCGTGCTTGCCGAGCAGGGTTTTGGCGACTCCTTGCAATTCTGTCGTTACCTTCCGATGGTGCTCGAACGCTTCGCCAAGGTCGGCTTCGTATGTCCTAAACCGTTGCGCCGGTTGCTCGCCCACTCATTGGGTACGCGGTGGCCAAACCTGGTTCTTCTCGACGACGTTCCGAGCGATTTCTGGCAGTGGGATCGCTATATCTTCACGATGTCGATGCCGATGGCTTTCCGGACGACTCTCGACACCATACCCGCCGCAATTCCCTATTTGGAAGCTGAGCGCCGCGCCGCACAGCAATTCACGTCTCGCCTGGAGAAGCTCGAGCGTCCTTCGTTGCCTCGTATCGGACTCGTATGGGCGGGCGGCCACTCGTTCATGGACATCGATCAATTGAGAAGCATCTCCGCAGACCAAGTGGACCCGCTCATCTGCTGGCCTCGTGCTCGCTGGGTGAGCCTGCAGAAGCCTGAAATCGAAGAGAAGCGTCTCAAGCCTGAGCAACGCGAACTGGTTGTCGACTGGATGGACGAGATGAAGGACTTTGCCGACACGGCCGCGCTCATTTCATGTCTGGATCTGGTCATTTCGGTCGATACCTCCGTCGCACATCTGGCGGCCGCGATGGGCAAGCCAGTGTGGCTCCTGAATCGCTTTGCCGGTTGCTGGCGATGGCTGCGTAATCGCGAAGATAGTCCGTGGTATCCGAGTGTGCGCATTTTCACGCAGAAGGAACGCGGAAACTGGGACGAAGTCTTGGAGCGCGTTGTGAATGCGTTGGAGCACCACGATTTTCGGAGAGACGCCAACGTTTGAGAAAGCGTTTTCTTGAAAACACAAAAAAGCCGCTCCGAAGAGCGGCTTTCTCAAAGCAACCACAACCTTAATCGTCGAGCAACGACAGATCCCGCACCGCGCCCTTGTCGGCCGACATCACCAGCTTCGCATACGCCTTCAACGCCGCCGACACCTTGCGCGGACGCTGCTTCGCGGGCTTCCAGCCCTTCTCGTTCTGCTCTTCGCGACGACACGCGAGTTCTTCGTCGGAAAGCAGCACGTCGATGGTGCGATTCGGAATGTCGATGCGGATCTTGTCGCCGTCGCGCACGAGACCGATCGCGCCGCCCGCCGCCGCTTCGGGCGAGCAGTGACCGATGGACAGCCCCGATGTGCCGCCCGAGAAACGTCCGTCCGTCAGAAGCGCGCATGCCTTACCGAGACCCTTCGACTTGATATAGCTCGTCGGGTACAGCATTTCCTGCATGCCGGGTCCGCCCTTCGGACCTTCGTATCGGACGATGACGACATCGCCCGCCTTCACCTTGTCGTTGAGGATGTTCTCGACGGCTTCGTCCTGCGACTCGGTGACATGCGCCGTACCTTCGAACACGAGGATGCTTTCATCGACGCCCGCGGTCTTCACGACGCAGCCATCGAGCGCGATGTTGCCCGTCAGCACCGCGAGTCCGCCTTCCTTCGAGAACGCGTGCTCGTACGAACGGATGCAGCCTTCGGCGCGGTCCGTGTCGAGGCTCGGCCAGCGCGTGTTCTGGCTGAACGCGACTTGCGTCGGCACGCCGGCGGGGCCTGCCATGTAGAAGGTCTTGACGGCTTCGTCGTCGGTGAGCTTGACGTCCCACTGCGCGAGCGCGTCTTTCAGCGTCGGCGCATGCACGGTCGGCACGTCGGTGTGCAGCTTGCCCGCGCGATCCAGCTCGCCCAGGATCGCCATGATGCCGCCCGCGCGATGCACGTCTTCGATGTGGTACTTGTTCGTGTTCGGCGCGACCTTGCAAAGCTGCGGCACGGTGCGCGAAAGACGGTCGATGTCCTTCATCGTGAAGTCGATTTCGGCTTCGCGTGCGATCGCCAGCAAGTGAAGGATCGTGTTGGTCGAGCCGCCCATCGCGATATCGAGCGTCATCGCGTTTTCGAACGCCTTGAAGCCGACCGAGCGCGGCAGCACGCGCGCTTCTTCCTGCTCGTAGTAACGGCGCGCCAGTTCGACGATACTGCGTCCCGCGCGCTTGAACAGTTGCTCGCGGTCGGCGTGCGTCGCGACGACGGTGCCGTTTCCGGGCAGCGAGAGGCCGAGCGCTTCGGTGAGGCAGTTCATCGAGTTGGCCGTGAACATGCCCGAGCACGAGCCGCACGTCGGGCATGCGGAGCGTTCGACTTCGGCGACGTCGGCGTCGGAATACGACGGGTCGGCGGCGATCACCATGGCATCGACGAGATCGAGCTTCTTCAGCTCGATGGCCTTCGTCTTCGGATTCGCGAGGCGCGTTTTGCCCGCTTCCATCGGGCCGCCGGACACGAAGATCACGGGGATGTTCAGGCGCATCGCGGCCATCAACATGCCCGGGGTGATCTTGTCGCAGTTCGAGATGCAGACCATGGCGTCGGCGCAATGCGCGTTGACCATGTATTCGACCGAATCCGCGATGATGTCGCGGCTCGGCAGCGAGTAGAGCATGCCGTCGTGACCCATCGCGATGCCGTCATCGACCGCGATGGTGTTGAACTCCTTCGCGACGCCGCCCGCGGCCTCGATCTCGCGCGCGACGAGCTGGCCCAGATCCTTCAGGTGCACGTGCCCCGGCACGAACTGGGTGAACGAGTTGACGACGGCGATGATCGGCTTCGAGAAATCTTCGTCTTTCATGCCGGTGGCGCGCCAGAGCGAGCGCGCGCCCGCCATGTTGCGTCCGGCGGTGGAGGTTTTGGAACGGTATGTGGGCATCGTGGTTGCTGTTGGAATGTCGCGGGATGAAAGCGGGCCACGAGGGTGAGGGCCCTTGCGCGCCGGGATCGGGGACCTTTTGGGTCGCGCGGGCGCGAAGGGTTGAATTATCACATAAAGGGTGGCGCGAATCGCTCGCGCACGGGCGACGCGCCGACTCGCGGATCAGGGCTTCAAGGGTCGCGTCGGCCCGATGAGCGACCGCCAGCGCGCCGCCAGCCGAAGAACGCCATCTAGCAGGACATTGCGTGCAGGTGAATCGCGCGCGGCTGAACGACGTGCATCGAGTTCGCACAATATGCGCTCCGGCGTTGTAAACCGGCCCGTCATCTCGCTCACGTACGTCGGATAGAGAATAAGCGTTGCCGCCACCAGCATGTCGAGTGAGATCGCGCGTTCACGCCGCACGGCGCGATGCCTGTCCACCGTGAGCCCCCAGCCTGCATAGAAGGGGAGCCCGTGCGTTGTCACCGGTTTTCCGTGAAGAAGCGCTTCGAAGCCGGCAAGCGAGGTCATGACGTGCACCGCGTCCACCTCGCGGATCACGTCGATGATCGAATGATCTTGCAGCACTTCATCGCAAAGACTTGCGCTCTGGTCGCCGGGCACCGCGCCGGGACGCAAGCCCGCGACCACATCCGGATGCGGTTTGTAGACGATGTAGGCATCCGGTTCCTCGCGCCGCACTGCTTCCAGAAAAGCGAGGTTGGTCCTGATGTCGACGCCGCCATAGGTCAGCGATGCATCGCCTTCGACTTGCCCGGCAACCAGCACAACCCGGCTCGCCGACGCCGGACGCCGCCAGCGCGCGCCGCCCAGATTGTATTTGGTGAGTCGCCGGGCAACGATGCTTTCCCGCAGACGAGCCGCCCGTTCGAGCACGGCCGGATCGAACTCAGCATCGGACAGAAGCGTCTCGATGCGCGACGTCGACCGCGCGTCATAGTAAATGCCGCGATCGTCGAGCACCCACGACGAAGGTTTGACAAGGGCCGCGCCCAGTCCGACCGAACGCACAAAACCGTCTTCCACGCGGATGAGCATGCGTCCGTCACCGGGCGCGCCGGTATCGACTTTGCCGCTGCCCCAGACCGCCAGTGCCTGCGCCCGCGGCGGTATCTTCCGGGCATGGCGCACGAAGCTGACTTCGCTGCCTCCGAAGAAGGCTCTGGCAATCGGCTTCTTCCATCGTGAAAATCCGAGCGCGTGAATGGTTTCAGGGAACCGCGCGCGCATGCGTCGCTGCAAGGCAATGTGTTCGACCACCGTCTCGACTTCGCAGCACACGCGCTGCTCGGGATCTACATAGCGCGGATAGGCGATGAGCGCGGCATACGTCAGATCTTCCAGCGGCACCGCCCGGCGACGCTCCGGCGACGCCAGTGCATCGACGCTCAGGCCCCAGCCTGCGTAAAACGGCATGCCGAAGGTGCGGACCGCACGCCCCCAGAGAAGCGCCTCGAAGCCGATCTGCGAGCTGACCGTGTACACCGCCCGCGCGTGCTCGAGAAGGTCGGGCGCGTGAACATGCTGTCCGATGACTTCAACCCTCGAGGCCATTCCTGGCGTCATGACGTCGAAGTGCCCGGACTTGCGCCCGGCGAACACATCCGGGTGCACTTTAAGAACGACCTTGCTGTGCGGATGCTCGTCGAGCGCCGCCTCGAGCATCGCCCTGAATGTGCCGGATGTCGCGAGCGCACCGTCGATCGATGCATCGCCGTTCGTCTGATCCGCAACGAGCACATGGTCACGGTGTCGAATGACGCCATCTCGAGCATGGTTGTACTTTGACAGCCGATGCGCTCGCCACGCGCCGATCAACGTCCGCGTGCGATCGAGCGACTCTTGAGGACAGCCTGTCGCGATCAGCAGTTCCAGGCGTGAGCCCTGCCGCGCGTCGTAATAGATGCCGATGTCGTCGACGGCGAGCGACAGCCCCTGCGGGTCCGTACCGTCTCCCGCCGATCTGAGAAAGCCATCTTCGAGGAGCCAGCAAGGCAAGCCGCTCTGCCCTGCCAGTTCGCGTGCGAGTGCTCCGCTGCGCTTGTTGCCCCAACCAGCGATCGCCGAATATTTCTCCCCAAGGTCGCGCCGTGACCTGCGGACGACGTCGACCGAGGCGCCAAGGTGCGTTTCGATGAAGTTGCGGCCGGCAATGCCCGCCGACGTCACGGCAATATTCAAGCGATGATCGTTCATCTTTACGGTGCGTAGAACTTTATGCGTCGATCAGGGATGGCTGCCGACGTCGACGACCGCCGAGCCGGAGCGCGGCGCGGTCGGCATGGCGTCGGGGAGCCGATCATCGCCATGTTCGTCGAACAATAGCGCAACCGACGCGGACGAACGGCTGACGGTGTCTTCCGAACGCGTTTCGCCTGCTTCATGTATCGACGCGCCGCCGCGTAAGCCAAGCGCCACGCCCGACATCTGACGCGCTGCAAGTGCAACGTCGTCCGCGGCAAGTGCAGTAAAGGCGCTCGCTTCGACTTCTCGCCACAGGCGTTCGCGCGCGCGCGCCTCATCGCCCGACCACCAGAGAGCGAGCGCGAGCATCCGGGAGGCGTGGCGACGTTCAGGCGACGATCCCGCCATGCGCTCCACGTTGCTCCAAATTGTCGCCGCGACCGTCCAATCTTCCCGCTCCGTCGCGAGTTCGCCCAAGGCGCGCATCATTGTGATTTCGCCGGGTGCTTTCTCGAGCGCGGCCGACAGCACGCTCTGCGCCTCATCGAGTTGCCCAGAGGCGCGCAATGCCGCGGCCAGCTTCATCGAAGTCTCGTTGCGCGGCGTCGCTTCGTCCGGCGATACCAATGCGAGCACCTTGCGCCAGCGGTCGCACGCCTCATTCCAGCGGCATTCGGCAGATGCGATGGACGCGAACGCCCGTGCCGCCCCGAGATCGGCCGGCCGGTTTGCGGCGACCGCCGAAGCGAGTTCGTCGAGACCTTCCAGCTTGCCGAGCGCTTGCCTTGCGATAACGAGCCCCCTGGCGACGCGGCCAAGTCGCGAACCACAAGGTGTCGCGTAAGCCTTCGCGAATTCGCTTTCCGCGCTCACGCAGTCGCCGGCAGCGAGCGCCAGTTCAGCCGCTTCGAGATGAACGAAAACGTCGTTCGCATACGTCGCTTGAGCGATGTAGAGAATGTGGTTCGCAGTATCGATCTCGCCAAGCGCACGATGCATCGCGCAAAGCGTCAGCGCAACGTCGAGTTCATGGGACGATTCGTTCGCATGCGTGTCTCCCAGGAAATCGACGAACATCGACGATGCTTCGCGCGCGCTCGTCCAGTGAGCAGCGCTCCACTCTTCTTGCGCGTCGGCGAGCGCATCGAATGCGGCTGCGCTGGCTTCGTGAAGCGGGGCTGCGCGCAGTGCACGCATCCACATGCCTCGCGCCTTGATGGCATCGCCTTGCTGCTCGGCAAGCGACGCGAGCGTCGCCCTCGCAATTCCGATGCTTTCGGCATCGACGTCGGGATGCATCGGGTCGAGCACCGCGAGCGCAAAACGCCGGGCGAGCACGGAATCGTTCATCTCGAACGCGGTGCGGCTCATGTTGGCGAACTCGGGCAGCGCGAAGTGATACGCCAACGGGAAATCGAGGAGTTGCGCGGCATGCGTCAGCGCGTCAACGTCGCGCTTCGCATGCAGAAGCGCGCGAATCAGTTGGTGCCGTGCGTGGACGGACGCGTTTGCGTCACCCGCGCCATGCGGGTCCGAAAGAAGCGTGACGGCCTGATCCCAGCGTTCGGCGGCTTCGTCCCAGTCGGCGAGCATCGAGGCGAGTTCCGCAAACTCGATCGCGGCCGCAAGGCTGGACTGCGGCCGCACGTCCGCTGCATCGAGTACAGCTCGTGCTGCGTGCGCATCTCCGAGCTCGCGCCATGCTTGCGAGCCGCGCAATGCGGCCTGCGTGCGTTCCTTGGAGGTGAGCCCGCTCATCGCTTCGATGGATGCGGCCCGCTCGACGGCGACGCTCCACTTTTGCGCCGCGACCGCTCGCTCGAGCCCTTCGAGTGCCTGCTTTGCCGTGAGCGGCGATGCGACGGCCGGCCTGTCGAGTGCCGCGATCGCCTCGTAGGTGCGTTCGCAATTGCGGCCGTCGCGCAGCGGCAGGAAAGCTTCGGCGCGAGCGTGATAGTCGGGGGACATCCGGCCGCCGCCTGCGAGCACGGCGGATACGGCATCAAGGACCTCGGCGCGTTCGGCGCATACCGGACCGAAACCGTCGGCGTCGTAGTCGAAATAGCCCTTCTGATAGATGTGGCCGCCCCCGAACACTTCCGAGCGATCAAACTGAAAATACACGACCGGCCGCTGCATGAGCCCGAACTCGAAGGCAACCGACGAATAGTCCGTGATCATCACCGCGGCTGAACGGAAGACATCTTGAATGCTGCCGTCCGCATGCGCCAATAGCTGGACGTTGTCCGGCAGATCGAACAAGCGACCGTACGGCTGCACGTTCGCATGGGGATAGAACACGATGCGGTATCCGTGGCGACGCGCCAGGTCAGAAAGCGCGTCGCTGCCAAGCAGACCGTTCCATTCCTTGAAATAAGCGCTCTCCACGAAATCCCGATTCAGTTCCCGCCGAAATGTCCCGGGAACGGTACTGCCCATCAAGGACTTGCGCCACGTCGGCATGACGAGCAAAACCTTCTGCTGGGAATTCGCATCGACGAGCCGATCATGACGGGGAAGCCCGGTCAACACCACTTCCCGAGCCGAAAATTTATAGCGCGTTCCTGCATCCGCGATCGAGTCGAACTCGCGCGGCGCCGACGTCACAAAGCAGTCGATCTCCTTTGTATTGAGCCAGTCAGACAGATCATCCTTGATCACGCCATGTTGAAGGAAGGTCAGCCGATGTTTGAGTCGCGCGCCGAACACTTCGACCGGGACTGCATTCACAACATATCGATCGATATGCGACGAGACGAGATGCACGCAGTTCAGCATCAGAAGCTTATGCCGCAGTCCTCCGAACGCGACGAGGCGGAACCCTTCGCGCTTGAGCCGCTTCCAGTCATGCGATGAACGTGCCAGAAGGAAAAACGCATTGATCTCAGGCCGCGACTTTCGAAGATACCGATACAAGTGTTCCGCGTTATCGTCGGCCTGCACATCGCGATCCATCAGCGTCCACGCGTCACGATACTTTTCCTGCACTGCCGGGAGCCGCGCGAGCCAACAGACGAGCCGGACAGTCAGGTCACGGCTTTCAGGCGCGTTGCGCCGTGCGGCCTCGAAGTGCGCGCGAATTTCCGCAACCGGCAGCGATTTGTACTGCTTGCCCTTGAGTGACAGACGAACATCCTCGCACTCGAGCATGACCGTCAGGTTTGCGTATTGCCGAAGCGGCAGCCAGACAATGCGTTCCTGCACAAACGGAGCGCCGACGAACGTGTGGCTGCGCGAGGTCGCAAATACCGGCGCGACTTCAGCGCCGTCGAACCTGAACGATTCGAAGCCCTGCGCCCCAACGAAATACTTCAGCTTGATGAGTCGACGGTCGAAGTCTATGCCGTCGACATAGACGATCTGATACTTCGGGCGATCACCCTTGAACATCGCCATCATGCCGACCCGCTGCATGAACCAGATACCGGCGAGTTCGAACTTGTCGATTGTCGTCGTGTCGATCAGCGCGAAGATTTCGTGCAGCAATGCGACGAATCGCGCTCTTTGCTCGTCGGAGAGGAACGCCAGTTGATTGTCGTTGTTGACGAGGCGCTTGAAATACCAGATCAGGTGATAGAGCGCCACACGTTGTACGAAGGACGGCACGCCACCAGTTCGCTCGTACCAGGCACGCATAAGCGCAAGAACGCCATGCTCCAGTACGTCCGTGTAAAGGCCCTCCTTTTCCCACGCGGTATCGAGCGTGGAGGTGCCATCGGAGCGCTTGCGGTAATAGTATTTGGCATCTTGACAGAATATCGACTGCCTTCCTTCCGCGTGCAACAGGTAACTGTTGACGAAGTGGGCGTCCTCGAAATTCGGCTTGATGCGCTCGTCAAATCTGATTCCGTGGCGGGCGATCACTTCCGCGTCGAAAAATGCCGTCGGCGCGGATAGTTGAATGTGAGCGGTAGATTTCCAGAAATCCACGGCTTGCGTGCCCTTCGCGAACCGGTACTTGAGCGGATGCGTGTCGGAGATCCGCTTGCCTTGCACAAAGTAGAAAATGAAATTGCACGACACCATCGCCGGCGGCCGCTTTGCCGCACCAATTTCCTTATCGACTTGCTCGAAGTAATTGGGAGAAACGAAGTCGTCCGGATCGATAAACGTGATCCAGCTTCCGGTCGCCTGTTCGATCCCGAGATTGCGTGCCGATGCCTGGCCGCCGTTCTCCTTGCGCACGTACCTGATGTTGTCTGGATACTTTCGCTGCCACTTTCTGATAATGCGGGCCGAGTCGTCCGGAGAGCCATCGTCGACCATCACGAGTTCGATGCAGCTCCGAAAGTCGAGCGTTTGCGCAATCACACTACGGAAATACTCATCGAGATACGGCGCGACGTTATACACGGCGCTCACCACCGAAAATCGCCGCGCACTTTTCACCGACCCGGCGACCAGGGAGGTCTCGGGTTTGCGTCGCAGTGAAGCAAACTGGCGCTTGCGATTTGCGATGAAATCATCGATGAATTTGCCCGGATCGCGGCGCAACTTGCGAAACTTCTTTGCGAAAGTACTCATGTACGACTCGTGATGTGGTGAAGCGGCGCAGGCTGTCGCCAGCCGAAAGATATCCGCGCCGGCCATCAAAAAATTCGCGGCTTCAATAGCTGCCGAGCAGGAACTTCAGTCGGCGCATCGGGGTATCGAGCCTGTCGGCATGGCCTGGACGGTTGTCGAACAGCACCGAATATCGGTTCACGTCGATATTGTTGCGTCGGCACATGTCTGACCACGCGCCAATCAGCGAAAGATCGAACGAGGGCGCCGGCGCGCTCGCCGATGCTGCCGCCGGTGGCAGCTGATCAGCGAGCTTCTGCCGGAACCGGCTCGCGTTGCGCGTGCGCGCCTCGTAGTAGATGTCCCGGCGCGTTGAATGCCAGAGATGAAATGCCACCTGCCCACGCAGGAGCGAAGGCAACGCGAGCCGTGCGAGTTGGCCTCGGAAACCGGAGGCGAGAAGCGGAGCACGCACCGGCGCATCGATCAGCATTTCCTTCGAACGAGGAATGGCGTCATGAAGCCACCCAAGACGAATCAGGAAGTCGAGGTCTTCATATCCGTGACCGCTGAAGCTGCTGTCGAACCCGCCCGCGCGGCGGTAATCCTCCGTGCGGAAAACCGTTACTGAACTTGGAATCGCCATGTGCAGAAACGGCGCGCGGCGAAATCGCAAATAGTCGTTCAACAGGCTTTCCGGCAACACCCGACGGCGGACTAGATCGGCCGAGCCACGGCGCGACAGATACAGGCAAGGCAGTACCTGGAACGGCCTTTCGTTTGCGAGAACGGACGCGCCGACGCTCGCGAGAACATCGCGGTCGATGTACACGTCTGCATCGAGCAGCAGCGTGAGCGGCGTCTTAACGTGTTCGATGGCTTCGTTGCGCAGCCGCGCCGTATTCACTTCACCGCCATAAAACGCGCCGCTTATCAGCGATGCTCCGTGATGCGCACAAAGCCGCTTCAGGATTCGATCGCAAAGTCCGCCGCGGTTATTGTGTCCGATGACGACCTGAAGCCCCTGAGCCTGTGCGCGATTCAACAGCCGGGCGACGCGTCTCAGCAGATTCACGGGCCGGCGCGCGAGATCGACGGGAACGAGAGCAGTGATCACTGGGCCTGCTCCGCCGATTCACGCGCTGCGGATTCTCCGAAGCTGAAGCCCAGGTTCGTGAGCACGCGGCGGTAGCCTTTGTCCGGTCCGCTCTCCGATACTTCCCTGCCGCCGGGCGCGCGCGAGCGCAAAGGCGCATCGAGCGGATGTTGCTTGATCGCAAGCGACAGCGGACCTGCGCTCAATGCCTCCGCGTTGCAGACCTGGTCGAGCGGAATCGGCTTGAGCGCTTCGACGGCAACCGGATCGAGCGCCGGAACATAGCTGAAGGTCGCGGAACCGCCGCCGTCGAGATTGATGGCGTCAGTCACACCGCACGCGCGCATCACGCTCGCAACGCCGTTGAGCGAAAGACCTTTCGAATCGCCTCTTCGTCCTTCGACCATCAAGATCACCAGGCGTCCCGTGTCGTGCTGAACACCCACCGCCGTGCGCGGATCGAGATCGAGCGTCGAGTTCATATGAGCATCATCGACGAGCAACTCCCGATGCACGACTGCTCCGTCATTTCCGCGAATCCAGTCGCCGGAAACGATTACATCGAAGCGGCTCGCATCCACGTGATTCGCGTACCCGATTGCCGGCGCGCCGTTTCTCCTGAGCGCGAGCACGGCCGGGGCATGGCCCGTCAATGGTGGCAGGCTGCCTTGAAAGGCATAGGCTTTATATGGATACGCCGCAAGCTGGCACTCGGGAACATCGTGCGGCGGCATCCAGAAGTATCCGGCATTGATCGCGAGCGGCGCACGCGCCTTGGCTTGCCACGCCAGCGTCGTCTCGCGATGAAGCGGAGCGCGTGCATCGCAATTCGCGCTATCCGGCTCGGTCGCGACTGGCCTGACGTCAGCCGCCATCTCGACGACGGCGACATAGCCTTTGACCGGCATCGCGCCCTCGCCGCTGTCATAAGTGCCTTCGAGCGTACCGAGGCCGAGTCCGCCCGCACTTGCCAGCGCGGGCAGTACTGCACAGCACGCCGCCGCGATCCACTTTGCCCCTTGCATCCTGTTTTCCCGTTCGTTGCCGGATATATCTCGCATACTTGCCGTGTCGACCGCCTGATTCACGCGCCTACAGTCCGAGTGCCACCTTCGCGCTGATGGCAATCTGATAAACGATTTGTGCAATGTCCTTCACGAACTGACGCGTCTTGAAGTCGACCTTCGGCAAGACCATGATCTGGTCACCCGGCTTGATCGTCTTGTCGCGGCGCGCGTCCGTGAATGTGCCGTCGAGATGAGCGACGATCACGCGAGAGCCATCCGCATCCTGCGAGAAGCCGCCGGCCTGCGCGATGTAGTCGTCCACCGAATAGCGATCGTTGGCCGCGATGGTATTTGGGAACAGGACCTCGCCGCCCACTAGCACGAGACCATCCTTCGCCGGGACTCGCAGCACATCGCCGTTTTCCAGCAGCAAGGCGTCGCGCACATCTCCCTTGCCGATCACGGTTTGTCCGGTCGGTTGAATCGTGCGGGCGCGATCGACCCATTGCAGCGCGAGCGCCGCTTCGTCCTTGCGCAAGCGCGCCTCTTCCTCGGTGCCCGAGCGCGCGGTCAATACAGCCGCTTCGAGATGCTGAAGTTCAGAATCGAGCAACTGCTTCTGGCGCTGCTTGACGCTCATGCGAAAGAGCTGCACATCATCCGAAGCGGATCTTTCGGTCATCTGCACTTGCGACAACAGCGCGCCCAGGCGTGTGCCATAGGGCAACACGTACTCCTGCTGTCCGCGATGCTCGCCCTCGACTCGCACAGTGATCGTGCCGGGTTGCTTGTCCGCCGTGAATTCGATCTGGTCGCCGTTGTGCAGCGAAACGGAAGCGCCATCGGCGAGCGGAAAGTAGTCGACGTTGACCATCGTGCCGGCGTTGCGCGTCACACGCACGTGCGTCGCGGCTGCATCCGGCTTGGCAGCCGACGCGATCTGCGCGAGCGTAGTCGAGACTCCGGCGAATTCGAAACGGCGCGCGCTCGATGCAAGCCCCGTCACGCTGACGGTGCTATGACGCGGCCCGACGAAGATCACGTCGCCGTCGGCGAGCGGTGGCGCGCCGAGATCGCCGCGCAAAAGGAAGTCATACAGATTGAACGTGCCTCGCACGAGACTTCCGCGCTTGACTTGCACATCGAGGAAAGAGCCGCGATCCGGATCGATGCCGCCCGCCTGGTCGAGATAGCGCAACAGCGTGTCGCTCGACGTCCCGTCGTACATGCCCGGATGTCGCACGAAACCAGCCACATACACGCGTACCGGTTGCGCGGCCTGAAGATCGACGTAGATGGAAACGCGACTGCTGAACACGCGGCGCAGCGCGCTAGTGACGGCTGCCTGCAAGTCGCGGTTGGACACGCCCACGACGCGAAGGGGACCCGCGTGCGGCAGAAAAATCGAACCTTGAGAATCGACCGTCAGCACGGCGTCGAAGTCATAGCCGCCCCACATGCGCAGCCGGATACGGTCTCCTACGGAGATGGCGTAATCGCCGTTGAAGGTAACCGACTTGCCGCGCGAAAACGCGCCGGTGAAAAGTTGCGCGCCGAACACATCGCTGGCGGCGTTGGCCGCGTAATCCTGGCGCTGCGTCAGCGTCAGAACGGGGGTCGCGTTATCCGGCAAAGCGGGATCGCCCGATGTGGCGCGCGGATCGTCGAAAAGCGGCCGGACGTTCATCGCTGCATTCGGGCCGCCGATCGGCCCATCCGTCATCGTGTTCGGTGCCGCGTTACCGATGCCGCGGCTAAAACCGTCGGCAGGACTCGATGCCGTCGCGGCCGACGCGCTTTGCCCGTAGACGGACTGCAGGGCGACATTGGTCCCGGCCAGCGAATCGCTACGCGCGGCAAACGCGCTGACCGCAACCGACGACAACACACCTACTGCAATGACACGAAACATGACTTCAATCCCGATGGTCGCGAATGATCGCGCCGAGCAAAAAGATGACACCCGCGATCAGTATTGACACCATCGCGAACACAATGACGTTGTACAACCGCCGCGGCTCGAGCGATTGCTGCGGCAAATTGGCCGACTGAAGAATCGAGACGCTCTTGATCTTGCGGGTCGCCTCGACGCGCGCTTTTTCGAGCGAGACGAGCGCTGTCTTGTAGACGTCCTCCATGAAGACGGCCTCGGCCTGAAGTCGCTCCTGCTGCTCCACGAGCGCATTGAGCGGATCGCCCTTACGCGATGCCAGGCGTCCCTGCTCAGTTGCAATCTGCCGCTGTATCGCGGCAACCTGTGCGTCGATCTCGATCATGTCCGGCGCGTTGGCCGTGAGGTAACCCTCCATTGCATGCTTCTTCGCGGTGAGGTCGGCGCGCTCGGCTTCAAGACGCGCCACGACTTCCGACACGCTCTGGACCGTCGCCGTCGGCGATACGAGCCCATTGCGGTTCTGGAATTCAAGCAGCTTCTGACGCGCAGCCATCATGCGGTCGCGAATCGTCACCAGTTGCTTTTCGATGAACGACACCTGCTCTCCCGCCAGTTGATTGTCCTCACCGTTCATATCGGCCTCACCCTCGCTGACGAGCGCCTGGGCGAGCGCCTGCGCCATTTGCGGGGTATAGCCCTGCGCTCGCACGACGAGCAGTTGACTGTAGTCATCGTACGTCGCCGTCACGCGCGACAGGTAGTACTGGTAGAAGCGTTCATCAGGTGCGTCGCGGTCCCACAGGCGCGAGAGCACGTCATGTCGAGAGTCGCTGAAGTGCTCACGCAGATGAAGCTTTTTGTCCAGCCGCCGCATCATGTCGATCGACAGCAGTCGGTCCTTGAAAAGGAGCAGGTCTCGCGATTCACTTGATCCCGATATGACGGAAAGCAGGTCGCCCGACGGCCCTCGCGCAACCGAGTCCGTGCGTTCCACGACGACGTGCATCTCCGCTACATAGCGATCTGAGGCGATCAATCCCCAGTACACCGACGCACCAAGGATAGCGACCAGAACGAGCAGTTTCAGCCAGTGGCGCCGCCAGGCGCGCACCCGCGCGGTGGCGCGTGGAAAGGTCTGCACCGCGCGCAGCAAGGCATTGGAAGGGTAAAGCTTCATTGAACGATACTTTCTTTATAGCGGGCGAGGGCTTCGTCGAGGTCCTCGAACCAATGCACCTGGCCTTGGTTAACCCAGATGGCGCTGTCACAGAAATTTCTGAGCGTGGACTCGTCGTGCGAAACCATCACGAGACCCGCGCGCGATGCAAGATCGCGGAATGCGTCGCGCGACTTCTTACGGAACGCCGCGTCGCCCACCGACGTAAGCTCGTCGACGAGATACAGATCGAAGTCGAATGCAAGCGACACAGCGAACGCCAGGCGGGACCGCATGCCGGAGGACATCGCCTTTACCGGCTTTTCGATACCCGCTCCCAGTTCCGAGAACTCGCGTACGAACGCGAGCTTCTCCGGCAACTGACTCTCTGGCACACCATGAAGCCGCGCAATGAACTTTGCGTTCTGAGTGCCCGACAATGAACCCTGGAAGCCGCCGGAAAGCCCGAGCGGCCATGACACCCGACAAGTCCGCCTGATCGTCCCGCGCGTCGGTCGGTCCATGCCGCCAAGAAGATTGAGCAGGGTCGTCTTGCCCGCGCCGTTTCGTCCAATGACTGCGAGCTTCGCGTGGCGCGGAATCTCGAGGTTGACGCCGTCGAGCACGACTTCGCTACCGTGATGGCTCCGATATCGCTTCACCAGATCTTTGACGACGATCATCGTTCCACCAACTTTCGGCCGAACCGCGCATGCAGAAACAGACCCGAGACCACGAGCACGAGCGAACAGATTCCAAGATAGGCCGGACTCACGAGATCCGGCTCGTGATAGGCCTCAAAGAATCCAGCTCGAATCATTTCGACGCCGCTCACGATCGGGTTCATAAAGAACAGCGGACGAACGGAAGCAGGAATCCACGACGACGGATAGAGCGTTGCCGACATGTAGTAGATCGGACCGAAGGACATCTTGACGATCTGTCCGACTTCCGGAACAAGCTTCGCGCAGGCCGAGAAGGTCAAGGCGAGTCCGAGACCGAGCGACCACAACATGAAGAACCCGAAGAGCACTCTCAGCGGATCTTTCATCGAAATGTCGACGCCGAAGAGTCCACACCCCGCGATCAGCAAAACGCAGATGAGAAGATAGAGAAACCCCTCAAGGAACGCGCGGGCCAATACCGTATCGATCGCCTTGATCTGCCGATACGAAAACAGCGCCATGTTTGCCGAGATTGCGTCCATGCCGCGCGTGGCGACACTGCGCATCATGAAAAACGACAATACTCCGACGCCGATAAACAGCGGCGCGTTGATGCCAGGAATCAGGTGATGCTGAATGAGACCATGCCACAGCATCAGAAAAACCACGTGCTCGCCCGGCTCCAGCAAGAGCCATATCCATGCCCCGCGTTCCAGGGAAATGCGCGTGACAGCTTCGCGCAAGACGAGCGCGTATAGCACAGACCGCGTCACACTCAAGGAGGAGCGCGGCGATTGGGACCGCGTACCGTCAGACATTGCGTTTGGTTTCGAACGTGACGGCCTGCGACAGAGCACGGTCGGCCGGAGACGTACGGCACGAAGCTTTCGACGTTGAAACGCTTATCGGGATGTCGAGCGGCGAAAGGCCGCAGGATACGTCATTTGCGTGCTGCACTTGGGTTACCGATCACCGAATGAAGCGAATGCGCGAGCACTCGCTTAGTTTCGGAAACACATTTCCGTTACAAGTTGATGAAACCTTCAGAAGTCGGCCGAACTATATATCAACCCGATAAGCATTCGTTTAAAAAATTGATACTTTTCGGTCAAGATTGCTTTTTTGCAACACTTCCTACAATTCTTCCAGTAAAGATTTAACATTCGACCGCATTCAGCGCGCGGCTCGTAGGTGTTCGGCATAGCTACCGTCCCGCGCAGTCATTGAGGCAAATGAGAAACCGAATGAAGGCAGGCGCCGACGTACGAATGACGCCTCACGCGGCCGTATCACCACGCGTTCATACCGGCGCGAATAAAGGTCAAAGCAACCTCAGTTCATGAATAGCCACGCGCGATATCAAAGGCTTGATCAACTGAGCCGTTACGAGAATCTCCTTCTGCTCCAAGGCCCCAACGGCCCTTTCTTTCGGCGGCTCGCGCTGCGCCTCACTTCGCTCGGCGCAAAGGTCACAAAAGTCAACTTCAACGGTGGCGACTCGTTCTTCTATAGGGACAAGTCCGCGATCCACTATCGTGGCACTCGCGAAGAATGGTCGACTTTCGTCCGTGATCTGATGTTCGAGCGATCGATCAAAGCCCTTGTTCTGTTCGGTCAATGGCGTTCGATCCATCAGACGGCCATCGGCATTGCACGTCAGTTGGGAGTGAAAGTCTTCGTGTTCGAAGAGGGCTATGCTCGCCCGTGGTGGATCACGCTCGAGGAAGGCGGCGTGAACGACGCGTCCGCTCTCGTCGATGTGGATCCTGAAAAGCTCCCGGCTTATCCGCAGATCGCACGGCCCGAGCGGTTCCGTTTCGCCTTCAGCCGAATGGCGCTTTATTCGCTCACCTACTTCGCGTTTGGCACGCTTGCGCGAAAACAGTATCCCCACTACGAACATCACAAGCCATTCCGGCCGCGCGACACCTTGCTTTGGGTCCGGTCTGCTTATCTCAAGACAAAGCAGCATTTCGTCGAAAAGCGCACGATTGGCTCGCTACTGGATGCCTACGGCCCAGACTTTTTTCTCGTTCCGCTTCAGATCAACACGGATGCTCAGATCGTCCATGCGAGCAACTGGACTGGCAATCGCGAATTCATCGAAGCAACTATCCGCTCCTTTGCGCAACATGCGACATCGACGGACGTGCTCGTGTTCAAGCACCATCCGCTTGAGCGCGGACATGCAGACTACGCGCCGCTGATTCAAGCAATCGCGGCGGATGAAAACGTCACGAAACGCGTACTCTATATTCATGGCGGTCACGTGCCGTCTCTTCTCAAACGCAGTAAGGGCGTCGTCACTGTCAATTCGACCGCGGGCCTGCAGGCGCTCTATCACGGGACGCCACTTTGTGTCACAGGAACAGCATTCTATGCCCGGCCCGCGCTCGTGCATGAATCCGATCCCGACAAGTTCTGGCAGGCGCCAGTCGAACCGAATCGATCCAGCTTCACGCGCTTCTACCGCTACATGATGCACACGACACAGATCAACGCTTCGTTCTACGTTGCGGACGATCTCATACCGTCGGGGATTCTTCGAAGAACGATGCGAGTCGTCACGAAGCTCGCAGGGTCCGCCGCCGCATTGGCCGTCTTCGATTCGGGAGGTGCCTTCGCCGTAACGAAGGTATTCACAGGATGGTTCGCGCGCTTGCTCCAGACGCTGAATTAACTCAGGCAAAAAAATGGCGCAGCCTCGTCCAAGGCTGCGCCATTTCTCAATCCCAAGCGTCTATCAAACCGCCCGGCGCACCATCAATTCCTTGATCTTGCCGATCGCCTTGGTCGGGTTGAGCCCCTTCGGGCACACGT
>NZ_FCOI02000024.1 GCF_001544795.2 Caballeronia temeraria
CCCAGCTGTCCACGTGGACAGGTAGCATCAGAGAATCACTCGTCCATTGCTAGGGCGTCCCTGAAGGACCGCATACACCTGAAATATCAGAATCGACGCATGGAGTACGTCAATCAGTTGTTCAACATTCTGAACTGGGACAACGCGTCCATGAGGCTCCAAGCGGCCATGCCTGCACTCAACACCTAAGCGTTTTGTGCGGCGCACGCTCGCGCCGGAGTTTTCTCTTGCACTCACGGACTACTATTTGATCAAACTGTCCGCGTCAACGTCCGTTTACGCCGTGGAAGTGGACATAGACTGTCGTCGCAGTTCGACGGCGCATAGCGTCGGATCCGGCACAACCCACGAAAAAAAGGCGGCACAACCAAGTGCCGCCCCCTTCACAAATCCCCAACGCCGTCAGAACCACTACCGCACCTTACCCGCCTTCCACGCCGATAGCAGTTGCTCATAATTCACCGTCTCACCCTTCGGCTTCTCATTGGCAAGTGCCTTCCACGGCGCGTGCTGGTCGGACAGCCACTTGGACGGATCGCTTTGCGCATTCAGCTCCGGCGCGCAAACCTTCATCCCCGCACGCTGCAAACGGGACAGCACCTGGTCCATTTCCTTCGCGAGATTGTCCATCGCAGCCTGCGGCGTTTTCTCACCGGCGACAGCAGTGCCGACGTTCTTCCACCAGAGTTGCGCCATCTTCGGATAGTCGGGCACGTTGTTGCCGGTCGGCGTCCACGCGACGCGCGCCGGGCTGCGATAGAACTCGATCAAGCCGCCGTATTTGTCCGCGTTCTTCGTGAAGTAGTCGCTATGAATGTCGGAGTCGCGAATGAACGTGAGACCGACAATCGACTTCTTGAGCGACACGCTCTTCGACGTCACGAACTGCGCGTAAAGCCACGCGGCGGCGCGCTGATTCGGCGGCGTCGACTTGAAGAACGTCCACGAACCGACATCCTGATACCCGTTTTGCATGCCCTCCTTCCAGTAAGCGCCGTGCGGGGAGGGCGCCATGCGCCACTTCGGCGTGCCATCCGCATTCGTGACGTTGCCCGGCTTGAGCATCGAGGCCGTGAACGCGGTGTACCAGAACACCTGTTGCGCGATGCGTCCCTGCGCGGGCACAGGGCCCGCTTCGCTGAAGGTCATGCCCGACGCTTCCGGTGGCGCGTATTTCTTGAGCCAGTCGATGTATTTGGTCGTCGCGTAGACCGCTGCCGGACTATTGGTGCCGCCGCCGCGCGACACCGACGCGCCTACCGGATGACACCCGTCAGGCGTCACGCGAATGCCCCATTCGTCGACGGGCATGCCGTTCGGGATGCCCTTGTCAGCTTCGCCAGCCATGGAAAGCCATGCGTCCGTGAAGCGCCAGCCGAGCGACGGGTCTTTCTTGCCGTAATCCATATGGCCGTAGACCTTCTCTCCGTCGATGGCTTTGACGTCGTTTGTAAAGAACTCGGCGATGTCTTCATACGCGGACCAGTTGACCGGCACGCCGAGATCGTAACCGTATTTCGCCTTGAACTTGTCCTGCAGGTCCTTGCGCGCGAACCAGTCTGCGCGGAACCAGTAAAGGTTCGCGAATTGCTGGTCGGGAAGCTGATAGAGCTTCTTATCCGGCGCGGTCGTAAAACTCGTGCCGATGAAGTCTTTCAGGTCAAGTCCGGGATTCGTGTATTCCTTGCCTTCGCCCGCCATGTAATCGGATAGCGGAACGATCACGCCATAGCGATAATGCGTGCCGATCAGGTCCGAGTCCGAGATCCAGCCGTCGTAAATGCTTTGCCCGGATTGCATCGAGGTCTGCAATTTCTCGACGACATCCCCTTCCTGAATGATGTCGTGCTTCACCTGTATGCCGGTGATTTCACTGAACGCTTTGGCAAGCGTCTTGGATTCGTAGGTATGCGTGTCGATGGTTTCCGACACGACATGAACTTCCTTGACGCCCTGCGATTTGAGCTTCGCCGCGGTGTCGATGAACCATTTCATCTCGTCCATCTGTTGCTGTTTCGACAGCGTGCTGGGCTGAAATTCGCTGTCCACCCATTTCTGCGCCTCGGGCGTTCCCGCCAGAGCCTGATTCGCGAAGGCACCCGACACGATACTTGCCACTGCCAGCGCGACGATCCGTCTCCTCTGATGCATGGTCTTCTCCTGTGTCTTCCGTGCCCCTTCGATCTTGTCGGCGCCCGCTGGGGGCATCAGCGGAGCCGGCGGTTGTCAGTCATCGCCGCACGCGTCGGCTTGCTAGCCCTTCCACATGATTGCAAGCAGCACCAGCACCGAGGCTATGAAGCCTGGCCAGGAACTCGAGCCGTCCGCGCTGATCGCAAGCCACGCGAGATTCACATAAGCGGCAGTCAACAGGCCGATGAAGAGGCGGTCACCGCGAGTCGTCGCGATAGGCAGAAAGCCCTTGCGTTCATGAGTCGGCGAGCACAGTTCCCATACCGTCATGCCGCCCAGCATCACGACGATGCAGCCGAAAAAAATCGCCACCTCGGGCGTCCAGTACATCCAGGTGAGCATCACACTCTCCCCATCGCGAAACCCTTCGCGATGTAATTGCGCACGAAGTAGATCACCAGCGCGCCGGGAACGATCGTCAACACGCCCGCCGCCGACAGCACGCCCCAGTCCATGCCGGCCGCCGACACGGTGCGCGTCATCACAGCGGCGATCGGTTTCGCGTTGACCGAAGTCAGCGTGCGCGCGAGCAGCAGTTCGACCCAGCTGAACATGAAGCAGAAGAAACCCGTGACGCCAACGCCCGACTTGATGAGCGGCAGGAAGATCTTCACGAAGAATGCGGGAAACGTGTAGCCGTCGATGTACGCGGTTTCATCGATCTCGCGCGAGACGCCCGACATGAAGCCTTCGAGAATCCACACGGCAAGCGGCACATTGAACAGCATGTGCGCAAGTGCGACGGCAATGTAAGTGTCGGTCAGACCAATGCTCGAATAGAGCTGGAAAAACGGCAGTAGGAATACCGCGGGCGGCGTCATGCGGTTGGTGAGCAGCCAGAAGAACATGTGCTTGTCGCCGAGAAAGCGATAACGCGAGAACGCGTATGCGGCAGGCAGCGCGACCAGCACCGACATCACCGTGTTCATCAGCACGTAGATGATCGAATTGATGTAGCCCCAGTACCACGAAGGATCGGTGAAGATCACCTTGTAGTTGTCGAACGTCACGTGCTGCGGCAGCGTGGCGAACGTCGACATGGTCTCCTCGTTCGTGCGCAGGGAGATCGACAACATCCAGTAAAGCGGAATCAGCGCGAACAGCATATAGACGACGAGCACCAACGTCCGCATCCAGCGGCGCTTATCCTGCATGGTCGTCTCCTTGCGCGGCGGGGCCGCCTCTGCCCACGCGATTCATCCAGTTATAAAGAATGAAGCACAACAGCAGAATGATCAGGAAATAGATCAGCGAGAAAGCCGCCGCCGGGCCGAGGTCGAACTGGCCGACCGCTTTTTGCGTCAGGTACTGACTGAGGAAGGTCGTCGAATCGCCGGGTCCGCCGCCTGTCAGCACGAAAGGTTCGGTGTAGATCATGAAGCTGTCCATGAAGCGCAGCAGCACGGCGATCATCAGCACGCCGCGCATCTTCGGCAACTCGATGTAGCGGAACACCGCAAAGCGGCTTGCGCCATCTATTTCCGCGGCCTGATAGAAGGCGTCCGGAATCGCGCGCAAGCCCGCATAGCACAGCAGCGCGACGAGCGGAGTCCAGTGCCAGATGTCCATCACCAGCACGGTGAGCCATGCCGCCGTGGGACTCGCGGTGTAGTTGTAGTCGAAGCCCAGGCTATTGAGCCAGTAGCCGAGCAGTCCGATATCCGGGCGCCCGAAGATCTGCCAGATCGTGCCCACGACGTTCCATGGAATCAGCAACGGCATGGCGAGCACGACGAGCGTCGCCGATGCGCGCCATCCCGAAGCCGGCATCGACAGTGCGAGGCTTACGCCCAATGGAATCTCGAAAAGCAGAACGCACGCAGAGAAAATGACCTGTCTGCCGAGCGCCTGGCGCAAATCCGGATCGGTCATGATGTTGCGAAACCACTCTGTACCGACGAACACATGCTGCGTCGGGCCGATGATGTCCTGCACCGAATAGTTGACCACGGTCATCAGCGGCAGGATCGCGGAGAACGCGACGCAGATGAACACCGGAACGACCAGCAACCACGCTTTCTGATTGACGGGCTTCATCGCGCGGCCTCTTCGGAGATGCGTGTTTCGATTCGTTCGTCGTTGCAGAAGAACACGGTCTCAGGCGCAATGAGATGCAGCCAGGCAGGTCCGTCGACAATCCGCAAATGCGGCTCGAGCCTCGCATTGAACACATGGCCGTCGCATCGCGTGGTCACCAGTTGATAGTTGCCGAGCTGCTGTGCGCGCAGCACCCGCGCGTTGAGCGCGCCGGCTCCGCCTTCCTGCGAAAGCCGGACGAATTCCGGGCGAATCCCCAGCTTGAGCGCGCCGTTTGTCCGCTGATGCGCGGCCCGTAGCGTCGCGAGCGTGCCGGCGTCGAGCGGCAAGCGCTGCGAGCCGATTTTTGCGCCGTCGGCGTCGAGCTCGATCGGACAGAGATTCATGCCCGGACTGCCGATGAAGTAACCGACAAAAGCGTGATCCGGCCGCAGAAAAAGCGCATCGGCTCCGCCTTTCTGAACGACGCGGCCGTTCGTCATGACCACGACTTCATCGGCGAAAGTCAGCGCTTCTACCTGATCGTGCGTCACATAGATAAGCGTGAGCTTGAGCTGCTGATGGATCTTCTTCAACTGCCGGCGCAGCATCCACTTCATCGCGGGATCGATCACGGTCAGCGGTTCGTCGAAGAGAATCGCGGCGACGTCCTTGCGCACGAGGCCGCGGCCGAGCGAGATTTTCTGCTTGGCGTCGGCGGCGAGATTGCTCGCCTTGAGCGGCAGGTCGCGCGTCATATCGAGGATTTCCGCGACTTCGTGCACGCGCTTCGTGACCTCGGCGGTCGACATCTTCCGATTGCGCAGCGGAAACGCGAGGTTATCGAACACGGTCATCGTGTCGTAGACCACGGGGAACTGGAACACTTGCGCGATGTTGCGCTCACGTGCGCCGAGCGCCGTCACGTCGCGCCCGTCGAACAGCACCTTGCCTTCCGACGGCTTGACGAGTCCCGACACGATATTCAGCAGCGTGGTCTTGCCGCAACCCGAAGGCCCGAGCAACGCGTAAGCGCCGCCGTCATCCCAGACCATGCTCATGGGTTGAAGCGCGTAGTCGTCGAGCGTCGCGCGGCCCGGTCCGTATGCGTGCCCGAGATTCTGAAACTCAATGCACGCCATGAGCTGCCTCCGGGCTGGACACCAGTTGGGTATCCGCGCCAAATACAAAAAGTTCGTCAGGGTCGATGAAAACATCGAGCTGCGTGCCGAGCTCGATCTGATGCACGCCCTGCAACTGCGCAACCAGGTCGACCGCGCCGGTCAGCGTGCGCAAGTGCAGGTACGTTTCCGAGCCGCTCAGTTCAGCGAGTTCGAGCCGGAAGGCAACGGCAATCGCATGAGACGCCTTCGCCTGAAGACGCACGTGCCCCGGCCGGATGCCGATGCGGCATGCGCTGTTCGCGGCGAAACCGTGCCGGACTGGAACCTCCACGCCGATCGGCAGACGCGCGCGGCCGTTGCCGCAGTCGCTCGTCAACATGTTCATCGGCGGGTCGTTGAAAACGGCTGCTGCCGCGACGTTGACCGGTGCGTTATAGACATCGAGAGTGGGGCCGAACTGCAGAACCCGGCCTTTATCGACGATTGCCGTATAGCCGCCCAGCAGCAGCGCTTCGAGAGGTTCGGTCGTCGCGTAGACGACGGTCGTCTTGCCGTCGGCGAAAAGCGTGGCTAGTTCGAGGCGCAATTCCTCGCGCAGCTTGTAATCGAGATTGACGAGCGGCTCGTCGAGCAGCACTAGCGACGTGCGCTTCACGAGTGCACGCGCGAGCGCGCAGCGCTGCTGCTGTCCGCCCGACAATTCGCCTGGCCGTCGCTCCAGCAAATGGTCGATATGCAGTCGGGCTGCGACTTCGTGCACGCGCCGGCGGATTTCAGCAGGGTCGGTTTTTTGCAGGCGCAAAGGCGAGGCGATGTTCTCGAAAACCGTCATCGCCGGGTAGTTGATGAACTGCTGATAGACCATCGCGAGATTGCGCTGGCGCACGCTGACGCCTGTCACGTTCTGGCCGTCGACGAGCACCCGGCCGTCGTTCGGTCTGTCCAGACCCGCCATCACGCGCATCAGCGTAGTCTTGCCGGCCTGCGTGGGTCCGAGAAGCACGTTGATGGCGCCTGGGACAAGGCGCAAATCCACGCCGTACAGATACGACTGCCCGCCAGAAACGACACTGACCCGCTCCAGTTCCAGGACCAAATCGCTCTCCTCTCGGCATCCACGACGCCAGCCGCAGAGCTGGCGCTTCAAAATGGCATCAATTGGGTTGCGCTTCGATTACATTCAGCAGCCAGAATGTCCCTTTTGTTGGTTTGCGTTTAAATCGGGGTAAACCTTACGACAGGATGTAATCACGAAATGGGCTGCGGGCTTGAAGGCGTTCGGCCTGAGATGGGTCGAAATAGAGCGTTAACTCAATTTCTTCAGGCGCATGTTGGACGGTCCGATTGCTGCGCAGCAAAAAAGGCGGATTCGTGTGCTGCCTGCCGGCGCGGACCGTGTGTTCGCCGATCCTCAGGCCAGAAACCAGGCCTCGGCCTCTTTCGCGAGCGCCGTGGCTGCGCCGCGTTGGGGCAGCGCGCAGAGATGAGCGCGCGCATCCTGAAGTGCATCGGAGAAACCGCGCAGTGTGTGCGTCATCGGCCGGTCGTCGAGGCGGCGGCGTTGCACGGCGTGCGCTACGTTCCGGCGTATCAGCGCCGTCTGCGCATCTATATAGGCGATACACGAGCGCGCTAGCGCCGTCGATAGCGTGCCGATGCCAATGAGCGCCGGCACGCTCGCAATGGTGCGATAACCGTCGGAAGGAAACATCGCGAGCGCGCGACGGGGATCGGCGAAGTCGCGTCTCAGGACATCGAACAAGGGCGCGGCCCATAGCGCCCGCTCGATGCTTAGCGCGTGCCGTCTGCGTTGCACGGCCGCCTTGGCCTCTTCATCCACGATCTGGCCAGCCCTGAGGAGCAACGCACCCGCATGCTCGCCCGGCCGGATGCATTGTGCGCCGATCCATCCCGCGCCATGCGAGCGCTGCGCAAGCACCGCATGTTGCAGGTGATCCGGCACGAGTGGGTCAAGCGGCACCGCGATGCACTGATCCGGCTTGCCCTTCGCATGGAGGCTGCACAACCCGTCATGCGCCAGCGCGGGACATCCGAGCGACGGATAATCGAGCGCAAGTGTCGTGATCGTGATGGCATTGGCGTCATCGACGGGAAACGCGTGCGGTGGCGCGTCCGCGTCTCGCGGAATGCGTCCGAGCGCGATGCAGCCGACGAATACGTCGCGGTGCTCGAACAGTTCGCGTAGCGACATCGCCGGCGGACTGTTGCAGCATTTGCCGCACGCGGTGCAGTCGAAGGAGTAGCTATTCACCAAGGCCGGCGCACCGAATCCTGATACTGCGTGAGGATGAAATGCGCGACATCGTCGGAATGGTAGACGCGAAGGAGTCGACCGACCCAAGCGGCCTTCGCGTCGCGGGTACGCACGGCGAGGACATGCTGATAGGGCGAGCGCGCATCTTCGATGCCGATGCTGTCGCGGCCCGGCTTTAGCTTGTTGCGCGCGGCATCGTCGGCATTCATCGCGACGAAGCTCGCCGTGTCGAGCGCCTGGTAGAGCTTCGCGCGTTCCACCCGGCGGATCTTCAGACCGAAGCGATTGCCGGCGATATCCGCGAGCGTCGGATGCAGGCCCGCACCGTCCTTCAGCGTGATGAGCGCATAGTTCTGCAGGAGGATCAACGCGCGCGCGGTGCCGGCGGCATCGGCGGGAACGGCGACGGTCGCGTCGCGCGGCAGGCCGGAGATCGATGCGAGCTTGCGCGAGTAGAACGCCATCGGCAAGGTCACGGTTGCGGCGACGCTTTCGATCGCGTAGCCGTTGCGCGCGCTGCGTGCGACAAGGCTCGCTTCGTCCTCGACGCTGGCGGCATCGATCGTGCCGTTCGCGAGCGCGGCGTCGATGCGCGCGGCGTCGTCGAAAGTCACGACGGCGAGCGGCATGCCCTGCTTCGCGGCGACTTCACGCACATGCGCGACGATCGTCGCTTCCTCGCCCGGCATCACGCCGATGCGAACCGTCTGCTCCGCGGCATGCGCCGTCGTCGTGAAAAGGGCCGTCAATATCGTTCCGGCGATAACGAATCGCGCGCGCATCAGTCATCCCTCAGTACGGTGCGAAAGCCGATATGCGATGCGGGCAAGTCCGCTTCCTGCTGCTCGCGCGACGACGCCCTGTAACGCACGCAATAATCCTGCGCGCACAGGAACGAGCCGCCCTTGACGACCATGGCAGTGTCGTGTTTGCGCGCAGGAACCAGCGCCGCCGTGTCGCCGTTCGAATGCGGCTGACGCGGACCGGTATAAGGATCTTTCGTCCATTCCCATGCGTTGCCGATCATGTCGTACAGCCTGAAATCGTTCGCCGCATAGCAGCCTACCGGCGACAAACCCGCGTGGCCGTCTTCGGCGGAATCGAGCACGGGAAACACGCCTTGCCAGTAATTGGCCGATGGCTTTCCGTGGGCATCGCGCGGAGCGGCGTCGAGCTGCGCGCCTTCGCGCCCAGCCTTGCCCGCGTATTCCCACTCGGCCTCGGTGGGCAAATCGCGGCCGAGCCAGTGTGCGTAGGCGAGGGCATCGGCGAGCGTGACCATCGTCACCGGCTGATTGTCACGCCCTTTCCATGTACTCGACGATCCGTCGGGATGCTTCCACGACGCACCCTTCACCCACGACCACCACGCGAGATCGCGTGCGTTCATTTCTTCACGCGTCGGGACATGAAACACGACGGCGCCGCCCTGACGCTCAGCCTCGGTCACATAACCCGTTGCGTCGACGAAAGCGGCGAACTGCGCGTTGGTGACATCGGTCTGGTCGATCCAGAAGGAACCGACCTTCGTCTTGCCATCGCCCACCGGACGCTCGTCGGCATAACCCAGATTGCTGCCGAAGATGAACTCGCCGCCGTGCAGATGCACCATGCCCGCGCGCGGATCGTCGCGCCACTTGGCCGGAATGCCGGAATAGCGTTCGCACTGCTGCTCGGAGCCGAGCGGCGCCAGCCTGCGCGCGAGATTACGCGGGTCGAAGCCGTGTTCCGCGTTCACGGCGAGCGCCGCGCCGAAGCCCGCGCCGAACAACGCGAGCGTGACGGCGCCGGCGCCGGCGATGAACTTCCATCGTCCACTCATCGCGCGCTCAGTAGTAGCCGCGCGGCCGCAGCGGTTCGACGCCGCCCACCGTGCTCATGTAACGGTTCCACTGCTGCACGAGACTGTCGATGACCGACGGATTCTGCGCCGACACGTCGTTGTTCTCACCGCGATCGGCCTGCAGGTCGAAGAGCTGCCAGTGACCGTCGACGGGACCGGTCGGCGGCTCGGTCCAGAGCGCCTTCCAGCGGCCATCGGAACTGCGCAGATAACCGCGTCCATAGGCTTCGTCACCGAACGCAGCGGTGTGCACTTCGGCGGTGGCATCGCCCTTCAGAATCGGCAGAAGCGACTGTCCGGTGATCGGATACACGTAACGGTTGTTATAGACCACCTTGCCCTTGTTCGAGTCGACGCCCGTGAGCGTATTGATCGAAGCCGGAGCCGGCTGCGCCGGAGGCGTGATTTGCGCGACCGCGAGGAAGGTCGCAGTGTTGTCGGTCACGTGCGTAAAGGCGCGCAAGGTGGGCAACTGCGCCGTCTGTCCGGGCAGATGTGCGATGAGCGGTGTCGATACGCCGCCCTCGCCCGAGAAGCCCTTGGTCAGGCGGAACGGCGTCGCGCTTACTTCGGCCCAGCGCTGGCCGTATTGCAGACGCTGTGCGTTCTGCTGACCGTTGTCGGTGCCGAGCGTCGTATAGATCGCATCCGAAGCGTTCGCGGTGTCGGTCGCGGTGGGATCCGCGCCTGAGTCGATCGGCCAGCCTTCCGCGCCGTTATCGGACTGAAACAGGATGAACGTGTTGTCGTATTCGCCGATGTCTTTCAGATGCTGAATCAACAGACCGATGTTGTTGTCGAGATTCTCGACCATGCCGGCATAGATTTCCATGTACCGCGCTTGCGCCTTCTTCTCGGCGGCGGACAGGCTGTTCCACGACTTGTTGACCGTGCCGGGACCGTAGTCGCTATAGCCTTGCGCGGCGCTGTGCACGGCGCTGATGTATTTCGCGTTCGCGGTGCCATTGCTCGTCGTGGCCGGCGACGAGGTGAGCGTTTCCGGCGCGCCCTGATACGGATTGAAATCGGCGGGAATGATACCGAGCGCTTTCTGACGCGCGATTCGCGCATTGCGGATGACGTCGTAGCCCGCGTCGTACTTACCGGCATAGTTGTGCAAATACGGCTCCGGCACTTGCAGCGGCCAGTGCGGCGACGTGTAGGCCGCGTAAGCGAAGAACGGCTTGCCGTCGCCCTTGTTCGAGTCGATGTAGGAGATCAGGCGCTGCGTGTAGAAATCGGTCGAATAGAACACGGTCGGACTGCCGCCGGCGCCGCCCGGCTGGCCGGGCTGTCCCGGCTGAACGTATTGACCGTCTTCCGTGTAGTTCTTCGAGCCTGCGGGTTCGTGCGCGAAGTGATTCGTCGCGGCGCCGCCGAGCAGCGCATAGCTATGCTCGAAACCCCACTGATCCGGCGTCTGCCCGCCGCCCGTCGTGCTGCCCACGATTCCCGAGCCGATGTGCCACTTGCCCGCCATGTATGTGTGATAACCGCCATCCTTCAGCAACTGCGCAACCGAGAGCGCCCGGTCGTTCAAATAGCCTTCATAGCCGGGCAGGCCCTTGCGTTCGTCGGTCGGCGTGCCCATCGTGCCTTCGCCGACGAGATGATGGTCGGTGCCTGAGATCAGCATGGCGCGCGTGATCGCGCAGACGGTGCCGGTGTGATGGTTCGTCAGGATGCGACCCGATGCGACGAGCGCATCCAGATTCGGTGTGTTGATTTCGCCGCCGAACGCGTGGATATCCGAATAGCCGAGATCGTCGGCCATGATGTACAGAATGTTCGGTCGTTTGGCGGAGGCGACCGGTGTGGTCGTCGGCGAACTATCGCTGGAAGAGCCGCACGATGCCAGCGTGAAGAGGCTGGCGACGGCAAGCGCAACGGCGGCGCGGCGGGTAGCGATCGAGCGGTGCAAGGTCATTGTCGTTATGGCGGTCCGTTGAAAGCGAGCGGCGATCTTAGCAATCGGCTTTCGGCTGCCAAAGATCGATTTCTGCTTAGCTTGTCGCCTTGAGAGATTTGAAACCGTGATTGCGCGTCGCGCGAATGCACTCGGCGAAGCTCGAAGCCCAACGCTTCGCGCGTGCCTTCCGGAAGTGCCCGATTCGCATAGCGCGTAGGCGAACGATACGAGAGCAGCGTATCGAGGGCGTCGTTCCGTGCTTTCGCCGCCGGCTTTTCACCGGTTCGATCGAGTGGGACGCAGCGCGTTACCTGATATCGAGGCCGCGGTCACTCGGCACGGAGGAAGCGGCATGATATCGCCATCGATGAACGCCGCGGCACAGCGGACGGCGAACTGGCACGCACCCTCCCTGTTCGCGAAGACGCCGAGATCGCCAAGGGAAGTCGATTCTCCGTCTTCCTCCAGGATGGATGCGCGGGCGATGAAGAGATTGCCCACGCGGATTGCGGATGCCTGAATCGCGGCTCCGTTGTGATATGAAATCATCGGCGATTCCCTTTGTACGCATGCCCTCACTGATTCGAAGCGGACCTCGACGCAAGCGCTGCGCATCAGGGATGCGCCGTTGCGGTCGGCGCCGCAAGGACCGCTGTGTACGGCCCGCGCCAGTGGAAAACGATACGGCCACCCGTTCGTCATGCAAACGAACGGATCATTCGATCGTTATCAGCTTAGTCGTGACGAGCTTATGATCGTCGATCGATGCGGTCCGAGCCCGCATATCAGAAGCGCACGCGCACGCCGCCGAACGCCGCAACTTGCCGGTTCGTCGACGACGGCGTGCCCGCGTCGGCGATAGCGGCGATCTTCTGATAGCCGTTGCCGACGCGCGTCGAGGCATCGCCTGCCGCGAGCTGATAGACGCCGGAGAGATAGATGTCGGTGCGCTTGGACAAGACGTAGTCGACGCCAAGCGTGAACTGATGCCAGCGCGGCTTGAGTGTCGCGCCGCCGGTGCCGGGCAGACTGTTGGCGCGGCCGTCGGTGAAGCTGTACACGCCGATCAGCGTCGTCGCCGGCGTTGCGTTATAGCGGCCATTCACATCGTAGTTGTTGAACTTGCGTGACGAGCCGTCGTTGTAGTCGAGCTGCGTGTGGCTCCATGCAAAGCCGATCGTCGCGACCGATCCGAACGCGTAGTTGCCGCCCGCGACCGCAACCTGCTGCCGCGCGACACCGCCGTTCAAGCCATAGAAGAATGCGCCGCTGTAGTCGTCGCCGGACGTGGTCGATGCACCGCCGATCGCGCCGCTCGTGTTGGACGCGACATTCGGATGATCGAGCAGCAAGTAGCCCGCGCCGAGTTGCAATGGCCCACTGGCATAGCTCGCCGATGCGCCCCACGCGCGGTTGTTGCCGAACCCCGCGCCGGCGCCGTTGCTAGCCTGATTGCTGAATGCATAGAGCGCGTCGACAGTCACGCCCGCGAAGGTATCGCTCTTGAACTTCACGGCATTGTTGATGCGGAAGGTCTGATTCAGATTGTCGTTATCGCCGACGTGCGTGGCGGGGGACCAGAAGCCCGGCCCTGCGAACAGCGCGACGAGGTCCGTGTTCGGATCGTACTGACGCCCGAGCGTCAGCGTGCCGATGCCCGTCTTCGCCACGCCTACATACGCTTGCCGTCCGAATTCGCGCCCACCCTGAGCGAGCGTGCCGTCGTTGACGCGATAGCCGCCCTCGAGCGTGAACAGCGCCTTGTAGCCGCCGCCGAGATCTTCGACGCCTTTGAGGCCCCAGCGGCTGCCGTTTAGCTTGCCGCTCGTCGCCTGCACGTTGGATGCGCCGCGCTGATTGTTCGTATAGGCGAGGCCGGCGTCGATGAGCCCGTACAAGGTGACGGAACTCTGAGCCTGAACGATGCCGGGAAGGGCAACCAGTAAGCCAGCGGCGCCAGCGAGTGCGACTCGTTTCATTCGCTTCCTTAGGTATTAACCATGAGTTCGAGGAAGCCGGATATTACGGTCGTGCTTACCGAAGTCCAACGAAGGATTTCTCGTTTGTAATGGTTGGAGCGTCTTATTTGGATTCCGGATTACATCGGAGAAGCGATGCAGAAGATTTCCGCGGCTCGTCATCGGCGCCGCCGCGAGAGGCGCGCGCGTGGTTCACCGCATTCTTAGAAGCGCCTTGGACCACGGCGCTTAAGCAATCCTCGTCATTTGCATAGTCGCAATCTCGATTGGGCATCCCGAAACGGCGACCTATAATCGGGCGCCTGACTGTCTGTCTTCTCTGCCCGACTCATCGAGCATGCCGAAAATCCCGCGTTTCTCATCGTTTTCCGCTAAACGGCCCGGCGATCCTGCGAAGCCGGCGCGACAATCTCCCGCGTCGCCGCGACGCCGCATGCTGGGCGGCCTCGCGCTGTCGGCAGTCGTGGCGCCTCACGCGAATGCGGCGTCCGGGCTGTTGCAGCCGCTTAGCGTCGAGCCGTGGACGCGCATGCCAGGTGCGCCCATTCTCGATCATCCCTATGGCCTGCCATCCCCGCGCGAATCCGTGGTCGTGCGCCGCGCGGCGCGGGCGTGGCCGGTGCCGGGCGCGGCTTCGTCGCTGACGCCGCTTGCCGATCTGCACGGCGCGATCACACCGAACGGGCTCGTCTATGAGCGCCATCACGCCGGTGTGCCGGATATCGACCCGGACCAGCACCGGCTCGTGATTCATGGCCTCGTTCGCGAGCCGAAGCTCTTCACGATGGAGGATTTGCTGCGGCTGCCTTCCGAGTCGCGCGTGCACTTTCTCGAATGTTCAGGCAACACCGCGAGCGAATGGAAAGGGCCGAGCGGGCTGCCCGTTCAGCTCACGCACGGGCTTCTGTCGTGCTGCGAGTGGACTGGCGTGCGGCTCTCGACGTTGCTCGAGGCCGCTGGCGGGCTCGCTGCGAACAACGGCCATGCACCGCGCTGGATTCTCGCGGAGGGCGCCGATGCGGCTGCGATGACGCGCAGCCTGCCGCTCGATCGTGTGCTGGATCGTGCGCTCGTCGTGTATGCGCAGAACGGCGAGCGCTTGCGGCCGGAGAACGGCTATCCGCTGCGGCTCCTGGTCCCCGGCTTCGAAGGCAACACCAACGTGAAGTGGCTGCGCAGGTTGAAGCTCGTCGACGCGCCGCTCGAAACGCGAGAGGAAACGTCGAAATACACGAACTTGCTGGCCGACGGACGCGCTCGCCAGTTCGTGTTCGAAATGGACGCGAAATCGGTCATCACGAGGCCGTCGCCCGGGCATAAATTGACGACTCACGGTTACTACCCGATCGTCGGGCTGGCCTGGTCGGGACGCGGCGCGATCCGTCAGGTCGAAGTATCCGTCGACGGCGGCCGGTCATGGCAACCGGCGCGGCTCGATGGCACGCCCGGGGATCGCGCGCTCACGCGTTTTCATACGGGATGGGTGTGGAACGGTGAACCAGCCACGATCCTTTCGCGGGCGACCGATTCGACCGGGTACATCCAGCCGACTCGCGAGGCACTGGTCGCCGCGCGCGGCCTGAACTCGAACTACCACTACAACGCCATTCAGCAATGGCGCGTCGACGCCGATGGCAGCGTGAAAAATGCATAGGGATTCAACTCGACAACTTTGCGCCGTGCGCCCGCTGATCGTTGGCCTGACGGCGCTCTGTCTTGCCGCCTGCTCGGGGCCGTGGCGGGATGGGCGCTCATCGCAGTCCTCAGTGGACGATGCAGCGTCCCGCGCCGCGATCGGCGCCGTCGGCACGCCCGTGAGTGCAGCGGACATCGCCGCATGGAACATCGATGTCGGACCAGACGGTCGCGGCCTGCCCGCGGGCAGCGGCGACGTGGCGACCGGTGCGCGGATCTTCGGGGCCAAGTGCGCCTCGTGTCACGGCGCGAAAGGCGAGGGCGTGCTGGGCGACCGGCTGATCGGCGGGCGTGGCACGCTCGCGAGCGAGAAGCCCGTTCGCACGGTCGGAAGCTACTGGCCGTACGCGACGACACTCTTCGATTACATCCGCCGCGCGATGCCGTATAACGCGCCGCAATCGCTGAGCGCGGACGAGGTCTATGCAGTAAGCGCGTGGATCCTGAATCAGAACGGCATCGTTCCCGACGACGCCCGCCTCGACGCACATTCGCTTGCCGCCATCCGCATGCCGAATCGCGATGGATTCGTTCCGGACCCGCGACCGGGACGCCTTTGACCGGAGTGCCGACGGCTTACACCACGCCAGCAACGCGTCGTTATACAGTTGCAGCAGCATCGAATCGAAATGCGTGGCATGACGAAATGATGAATCGATGCCGGCGATTGGCGATGCGTTCGTTGACCCGTGGCACGAAGCGGTCCGGGCAAGGTTGCCGGAGTTTGCCGCGGACTCGCCCCACGCAGTACAAAGGTTATGAGGGTGCACCCTCCGCTCAGGCCATGCCGAGCGGCTCGTATTCGGCCAACCTGACGATCGAACATCGCGGCACGCGCACGGTGTCGTTCCGGGAAGGCGCCGCTTCCCTACAGGCATCGTGACGCGCGGGCTCAACCGTCGAATGTGGTTCCCCGCGTAGCCGCGGAGAGCCAGGAGATCCGCTAATGCGCGAACGGCCTTCCGTCATGCGCGCCGCAGATTTGGTTAGCAGATCCAATTCGTTCCAATCTCAGCGCGGGATAGTTACGCTGTGGCGGCTCTCCACCACGCATGACGCCGACCATGACCCAACGCGATCTACTCATTCTGCTGGAACCGGGCTTCACCGATCCGAATCGCCCGGGCGAAGTGTTCATCTGCCCCGACGGCGCACCCATCGAAGGGCTGCTTGCAAGCGATCCGGGACGCAACGCGCGGCTTGATATCCGCCGTGTGCCGTTCGAGCGTCCGCGCCGGGTGGCGGTCGAAGCGCTGAGCGAGGCGCATCAAAGTCTGCCCGTGCTGGTGCTGGGCTACGAGTACCCCGCACCGCCCGACGCGCAAACTCTGGGCGAGAAACGTTTTATCACCGATACGAGCCGCATTCTCGCGTTGCTCGCGGAGCGGCACGGTTTTCCCAAAGTGCATGACTGATCCGGCAAACGAGACTACTCGCTCATGGCCCGACCCATACATCTGAATCTCTTCGTTCACGGACGTGGCCATCATGAAGCAGGCTGGCGTCATTCCGGCGCGACACGCCAGGCGCTGACCGATATCGACTATGTTCGCGATCTCGCCGTCAGGGCCGAGCAAAGCCTGTTCGATTCGGTGTTCTTCGCTGATACCCTCGCGCTCGGCGATGCCGCGCAATTCGTCGCATCCGGTGCGCTGGAGCCGATCACCACCCTCGCGGCGCTTTCGCAGGCGACTTCGCGCATCGGATTGATCGCGACGGCATCGACTACGTACACCGAGCCGTTCAATCTCGCGCGTCAGTTCGCTTCGCTGGATCACATTTCGCGCGGGCGCATCGGCTGGAACATCGTGACCTCGTGGGTCGGCGGCGCGGGGCCGAACTTCGGCTACGAGCAGCAGATCGAGCATGCGGAGCGCTACGCACGCGCGCACGAGTTTCTCGAAGTCGTCACGCAACTGTGGGATAGCTGGGCCGATGACGCCATCATCGATGACGCGTCGAGCGGCCACTTTCTCGATCCGGCGCGCGTACGCAGGATCGGCTATCGCGGGAAGTTTCATCGCGTAGCGGGGCCGTTGAATCTGCCGCGCCCGCCTCAGGGGCATCCGGTGCTGGTGCAGGCGGGATCGTCGGCGACGGGCAAGGCATTCGCCGCGCGCCATGCGGAAGCAGTCTTCACCGCGCATCTCACGAAGCAATCCGCGATGGACTTTTATGCCGAACTCAAGGCGGGCGCGCGGGCGGCGGGCCGCTCGGAGCAGGACATCGTGATCCTGCCGGGCCTCAGCGCGGCGATCGGTTCGACCGAAGCCGAAGCCAGCGCCCTGCTCGACGAACTCGACTCGATCACCGACGTCAGCGTGGGACTCGGCCGCCTGTCGAGCCGCTTCGGCGGCTACGATTTCTCGACTTTGCCGCTCGATCAGCCGCTGTCCGTGGATGACTTTCCGGACCCGTCGACGGTGCAGGCCGCGCAAAGCCGCGCGGCAGTCATCACGCAACTGGTGGCGCGCGAGCGTCCGACCTTGCGCAGCCTGTTGAGGAAGCTCGCGGCGGCGCGCGGGCATTTCACGCTGTCCGGCACGCCCGAACAGATTGCAGATGTCATTGCCGACTGGACCGAAAGCCGTGCCGCCGATGGCTTCAACGTCATGCCGCCCGTACTGCCCGCGCAACTCGAGCTCTTCACCGAACACGTCGTGCCGATTCTGCAAAGGCGCGGCCTGTTCCGGCGCGAGTACGAAGCCGCCACGCTGCGCGGTCACTACGGTCTCGCGCGTCCTGCCAATCCTTATTTCACGTCTTGATGCCGATCCGATCCCTGAAATTCATCATCGTTGCCGCGTGCCTCTCCGTCGCCGTTGCCGCGCACGCTGACGAGGGCTATCCCGCGCAGATCAACATCGGTATCCAGAAGGGCGACGGTCTCGTCGCGCTGCGTGCATCGGGCAAGCTGGAGCAGGCCTTCGCTTCGCATCACGTCAAGGTTTCGTGGCATGAGTTCGTGTATGGCGCGCCGCTCGTCGAAGCCATCAACGCGGGCGACGTCGATGTAGGCACGGTCGGCTCGACGCCGCCGATCATGGCGCAGGCGGGCGCGGCGCCATCGGTTGTGTATGTGGCGTATGCGCCGAGACTCGTCAAGAGCTACGCGATCGTCGTGCCGAAGGATTCGCCCGTGAAGGACCTGCGTGATCTGAAGGGCAGGAAGATCGCCTTCGCCAAGGGCTCGCAAGGGCACCTATTCGTGCTGAAGGCGATGCAGGATGCCCACATGGACCCGAACTCCGCGCAGTTCACGTACCTGTCCTACGGCGATGCGCGCTCGGCGTTCGAGCGCGGCTTCATCGACGCGTGGGCCGTGCCCGATCCGCGTTATGCGGACACCGAACTGACCACCGGCGCGCGGGCGATTCTCACCATCGGGGATCTGTCGGTGCCGCAATACGGCTTCTATATCGCGACGCGCGACTTCGCGCAGAAGTATCCCGCCGCGCTGCGTCTGCTGTTCGATCAGCTTGCGCGTCAGACGAACGACAGCCTCGCGCATCCGCAGGATACGGCGCGCTTTCTGTCCGCCAATACGGGCGTGCCGCTCGCCGTATGGAACCGGGCGATCTCGCGCCTGGAGTGGGGCGCGAGCTATCCGATTCCCGACGACGTCCTTAGCGCGCAGCAGGACTCGGCGAATCTGGCTTTCGATACGAAGGTGATTCCGCGACGCATCGATGTACGCCAGGCGGTGCTGCAGATCAGGTGAGGATCGAGTCGCGCGCCACACGAGCCTCACCCGTTTAGCGCCGCTTTTCATATGCTTTGTTGAAATCGTTCGTGGCGTCGTTCGTGTCGCCCGTACAAGATGGAGAGTTATCCGTTTTTCTGGAGCTTTCCATGAGCGGCAATGCCCCGCGCCAACTGCATCTGAATATCAACGCACTTCATTCCGGATTCGTGCCGTCGGCATGGCGTCTGCCGCATTCGGATCCGAACGTATTCCTCGACGTGAACCATTATGTGCGCTTGGCGCAGTTGGCGGAGCGCGCGTGTCTCGATGCGATCTTTCTCGCCGATAACGCCGCGATTTCCGATCAGCTCGACATGCGCCCCATCACGGCCCTCGAACCGACGATGCTCCTCACGAGCGTGGCGGTCGCGACCACGCATCTTGGGCTGATCGCAACGGCATCGACGAGTTACAACGAGCCGTATAACATCGCACGTCGATTCTCGACGCTCGATTTGATCAGCGGCGGACGCGCAGGCTGGAACATCGTGACGACGGCAGACCTGCCCTCCGCACGCAACTTCGGTCACGACACGGTCCCCGACCATGCAACGCGCTATGCACGCGCGGACGAGTTCGCGGCGCTCGTCAAGACGCTGTGGAATAGCTGGGACGACGACGCATTCATCGCGGACAAATCAAGCGGGCGCTTCGTCGATATCGAGAAGGTGCATCCGGCCGATCATCGTGGGCGATTTTTCAGCGTGCGCGGCGCACTGAATCTGCCGCGCTCGGCACAGGGTCATCCGGTTCTGGTGCAGGCGGGCGCATCGGGCGACGGACGCGAGCTTGCCGCGCGGCATGCGGAAGCGGTGTTTTCGGCCTCGCAATCGTTCGATGAATCGCGTGCATATCGCGAAGATCTCAATGCGCGCGCGGCGCGTCACGGACGCGGCCCGAACGCGGTGAAAGTGCTCGCGGGACTGACCACGATCATCGGTTCGACGGAAAGCGAGGCGCTGCGCCGCCGCGACGAACTCGTCGATCTGATTCCGGTGCAGTACAGCCTGAACCGCATCGCCGGCACGCTCGGCGTTCCCGTCGATTCGCTTTCGCTAGACAAGCGTTTGCCCGACGACTTGCCGCTGCCCAATGGCGGCAACGGCAATCACACGTTCTTCAACGCGACGCTCGCGCAGGCGCGCGCGCATGGCTACACGGTGCGCGAACTCATCCGTGCGCTGGCGGGCGGCGGCGGACATCGCGTGATCGTCGGCACGCCCGAGCAAGTTGCGGATGACATCGAGCACTGGTTCAGGAACGGCGCCGCCGACGGCTTCAATCTGATGCCCGACGTACTGCCCGATGGTCTCGAAGCTTTCACGGAAGGCGTCGTGCCGATTCTTCAGCAAAGGGGCATTTTCCGTCGCGCATATGAGGGCAAGACCTTGCGCAGCCATCTGGGGTTGTCGGTACCAGAGGGCGCGGTGCTCGACACGCATTAGGCACGCGGTAAGGGAGCGATATCCGCAACGTATGGATCCCTTTCGGCATTTCACTCGACGTCACATGCTTTTCGAGTCGCCATGCTTTCCATATGCATAACCGTTTGTTCACGCGCGCGCGATGCCGTTTTATCGTAATCGCCGAGGCGCGTCACATTCGGCCGTCGAACAACGAACAGAGAGGAATGGCATCACATGGCAGGCTTCAACCGACGCGATTTTCTGGTTTCATCAGGCGCGGCGCTCGCGTCCGCCGGCCTGTCTTCGCTCGCCTTCGCGCAGGAAGCGGCTCCCAAGCGTGGCGGCACGCTCAACATGCTGATCAATCCCGAGCCGCCCGTGCTCGTATCGATTTTCCAGACGACGGGGCCCGCGCTCGTCGCGAGTTCGAAGGTGCTCGAAGGCCTGCTCGCCTATGACTTCGATCTGAAGCCGAAGGCGCAGCTCGCGACCGCGTGGAGCGTGAGCCCGGACGGTCTCAAGTACACGTTCACGCTGCGCCAGAACGTGAAGTGGCACGACGGTGAGCCGTTCACTTCCGCGGATGTGGCGTTCTCCATTGACCTGTTGAAGTCGATCCATCCGCGCGGGCGCAGCACCTTCGCCAACGTGACGCGCGTGTCGACGCCCGATGCGCGCACCGCCGTCATCGAATTGTCGAAGCCCGCGCCGTATCTGCTGAAGGCGCTGTCGGCGGGCGAATCGCCGATCGTGCCGAAGCATCTCTACGCGAACGGCGATCCGCTGACGAACCCGCATAACAATGCGCCCATCGGCACCGGGCCGTTCCGCTTCAAGTCGTGGACGCGGGGCGCGAGCATCGTCTACGAGCGCAATCCGGATTACTGGGACGCGGGCAAGCCGTATATCGATTCGCTCGTGTTCAAAGTGATTCCCGATGCCGCCGCGCGCTCCGCCGCGTTCGAAACCGGCGCGCTCGATCTCGGCGGCGAGAATCCGGTGCCGCTTTCGGATCTGCCGCGTCTCACGCAATTGCCGCAGCTCGCCGTGGAAACACGCGGTTATCGCTTTTTGGAACCGCTGGCGGAGATCGACTTCAATCTCGCGCATCCGATCCTGAAGGACGTGCGCGTGCGTCAGGCGATCGCGCATGCGATCAATCCGCAGATCGTGCAGAAGACGATCGCCTACGGTTACGCCGATATTTCTCCAACGCCGATCACGCCCGCCTCGCCATATCACGACGCGAAGCTCGCGCCTTACGCATTCGATATCGCGAACGCGGAAAAGCTGCTCGATGCCGCGGGTTATCCGCGCAAGAACGGCGGCCCGCGCTTCCAGTTGACGCACGATTTCCTGCCTTATGGCGACATGTACCGGCGTCAGGCCGACTACGTGAAGTCGGCGCTCGCGCGTGTGGGCATCGACGTGACCGTGCGTTCGCAGGATCTGCCTTCGTTCCTCAAGCGCGTGTATGCGGACCGTCAGTTCGACTTCACGAGCATCGGCGTGAATACGTTGTTCGATCCGAGCGTGGGCGTGCAGCGTCTCTACTGGTCGAAGAACATCCGGCCCGGCGTGCCGTTCTCGAACGCGCCGCACTACAGCAATGCGGAAGTCGATACGCTGCTCGAATCGGCATCGATCGAAACGGATGAGAAGAAGCGCGTGGCGCTCTATCAGCAGTTTCAGCAGATCGTGTATCGCGACCTGCCGATCCTGAATCTCGTCGCGCCGCGCATGGTCACGCTCGCGAACCGGCGCGTGCGCAATCACACGGTGTCGGCGCAGGGGCTGGAAGGCAATCTCGCCGATGTGTGGCTGAGCGCCTGAGGACGGACGCCGATGAACCGACGCACGCGCTTCGCCGCCATCGCGCGGCGCACCGCATGGCAGGCCCTGCCGACGATGCTCGCCATCGTGGTCCTGAACTTCTTCCTGCTGAAGCTGATGCCCGGCGACGCCGCCGATGTGCTCGCGGGCGAAGCGGGCTCCGCGACCGCCGAAACGCTGCAGGCATTGCGCGCGAAGTTCGGCCTCGATCAGCCGGTGCTGCATCAGCTCGGCGCGTATCTGTCGCATCTCGCGCACGGCAGTCTCGGCTATTCGCCGCGTTACGACGCGCCCGTCATGCAGCTGATTCTGTCGCGGCTGCCGAACACCTTGCTGCTGATGGGCACGGCGCTCGCCCTCGCGATCGTCGCGGGCATCGTGCTCGGCGCGGTCATGGCGCATTGGGCGGGCAAGTGGCCGGATCGCGTGCTGTCCGTGCTCGCGCTCGTGCTGTATTCGACGCCCGGCTTCTGGATCGGCCTGCTCGCCATCGTGCTGTTCTCGGTGCATCTCGGCTGGCTGCCGAGCGGCGGCGATATGACCGTCGGCGCGTCCTTGCACGGCTTCGCGTATGCCGCCGACGTCGCGAAACATGTGCTGCTGCCCGCCGTGACCCTCGCGACTTTCTTCGTCGCCATCTATGCACGTCTCACGCGCGCCGCGATGCTCGAAGTGAAGCGCCAGGACTTCGTGCGTACCGCGCATGCGAAGGGTCTGCATCCGCTGCGCGTCACCGTGCGTCATGTGCTGCGCAACGCGCTGATGCCGCTCACGACGATGGTCGGCATTCACTTCGGCACGCTGCTCGGCGGCGCGGCCGTAACGGAGACAGTCTTCAGTTGGCCGGGCCTCGGGCGTCTCGCGCTCGATGCCGTCATGGCGCGCGATTTCAGCGTGCTGCTCGGCGTGTTGCTGCTTTCGTCGCTGCTCGTGATCGTCGCCAACGTGACGGTCGATCTGCTGCAGGCATGGCTCGATCCACGCATCGTCTGACTCATCGAACCAGAGAACGCATGGCTTCCGATTCCACCGAACTTACTTCATCCGGCCACGGCTCGGCCTGGCGGCGCCAGCTCGCCGGTGCGCTCTTCGGCGCGCGGCGCGCTCAACGCGCCCATTACGCTCACGCGTCGCGCGGCGTATGGCGCGCGCTGCTGCGCAATCCGTCCGCGCTCGCGGGCATGGTCCTTCTGACTGCGTTCATCGCGCTCGCGTTGAGCGCGCCGTATCTCTTTCCCGGCGATCCGCTCGATATGGTCGCCGCGCCTTTCGAATGGCCCGGCAGCGATGCGCTATATCGCCTCGGCACCGATTCGCTCGGCCGCGATGTCGCCGCCGGCATCGCGCACGGCACACGCGTGTCGCTGCTGATCGGTGCATCGGCGGCGGGCATCGGGCTCGTCAGCGGCACGCTCGTCGGCGCGATCGGTGGTTTCTTCGGCGGCGTCATCGACGATCTTCTCGTGCGCGTCACTGAACTGTTTCAGACCGTGCCGTCGTTTCTGCTCGTGATCGTGATCGTCGCGATAGGGCGGCCGAATGTGACGGTGATCGCGCTGGCCATCGGCATCGCCTCGTGGCCGACGGTCGCACGTATCGTGCGCGCCGAGTTCCGCAGGCTACGTTCGTCTGACTTCGTGCTCGCCGCGCGCAGTCAGGGCTTTTGCGACGCGCGCATTATCTTTGGCGAGATTTTGCCGAACGCGCTGCCGCCGGTGATCGTGACCGCATCGGTGATGGTGGCGAGCGCGATTCTGATCGAATCTTCGCTGTCGTTTCTGGGCATGGGCGACCCGAACGTCGTCACATGGGGCGGCATGATCGGCGCGGGACGCGATTCCTTGCGCACCGCGTGGTATCTGACCGCCGTGCCGGGCGCGGCGATCGTGCTCGCGGTGCTCGCGCTCAATCTGCTCGGCGACGGCCTCAACGACGCACTCAACCCGCGCATGCGCGAACGTTCCTGACCAAAGACCTATCCGTGGCGAATCTTCTTGAAGTGCGCGATCTGCGCGTGAGTTTCGGCGCGCATCGCGCGGTGCGCGGCATCGATCTCGACTTAGCCGAGGGCGAGACGCTCGCGCTCGTCGGCGAGTCCGGCTGCGGCAAGTCCGCGACCGCGCTGTCGCTCATGCGGCTCGTGCCAGAGCCGGGCCGTGTGACGGGCAGCGTCCGCTTCGACGGACGCGACGTGCTCGCGCTGAGCCCGCGTGAAATGCGCGATGTGCGCGGCAGCGACATCTCGATGATCTTTCAGGAGCCGATGACATCGCTCAATCCGGTGCTCACGGTCGGCGCGCAGATCGTCGAGACGCTGCGGAGGCACGAAGCGCTGTCGAAGCCAGCGGCGATGAAGCGCGCCGTCGAACTGCTCGATCTCGTGCATATTCCGGAGCCGCATCGACGCGTCTTCGACTATCCGCACGAGCTGTCGGGCGGACAGCGCCAGCGCGTGATGATCGCGATGGCCGTCGCATGCCGCCCGCGTCTGCTGATCGCGGATGAACCGACCACCGCGCTCGACGTCACGATTCAGGCGCGCATTCTCGAGTTGCTCGCCGAATTGCGGCGCAATCTGTCGATGTCGCTGCTGCTCATCACGCACGATCTCGGCGTCGTCGCCGAACATGCGGATCGCGTCGCGGTGATGCTCGCGGGCGAAAAGGTCGAGGAAGCGCCGGTGCACCAGCTCTTCGAGCGGCCGCAGCATGCGTACACGCGGGGGCTGCTGGGCGCATCGCTGAACGTAGCGACCGAGTTGCATTACCGCGACTGGAAGCTGCCGGAGATTCGTCATGTGCAGGGCGTCGATGGCAAGCCCGCGTTCGACGTGTCGCCGCTTGCGCCCGTCAGCGCGCCGGAAACGCAATTCGACAGCGCCGCGCCGCTGCTCTCCGTGCAACATCTGACAGTCGATTATGTCCATCGGCATGGCAAGGGCGCGCTGCGCGCCGTCGACAACGTGTCGTTCGATATCGCGCGCGGCGAAACCGTGGGTCTCGTCGGCGAATCCGGCTGCGGCAAGTCGACGCTTTCGAAAGCGATCCTGCGTCTCGTGGCGGCGTCGAGTGGCGCGATCCGCCTGCGTGGCGTTGATCTCGCGTCCCTGAGCGAACGCGCGTTGCGCCCGCTGCGGGCGCAGGTGCAGATGGTGTTCCAGGACCCGTATGCCTCGCTGAATCCGCGCCGCAGCGTCGGCGACATCCTCGATACGGTGATGATCGTGAACGGCATCGCCGATGCGCGCGAACGCCGCCGACGCGCGAGCGCGATGGCCGATCGCGTCGGTTTGCCGAGTGCCGCGCTTAATCGCTATCCGCACGAGTTTTCGGGCGGTCAGCGGCAGCGCATCGGCATTGCGCGCGCGCTCGTGCTCGAGCCCGCGCTTCTGATCTGCGACGAACCCGTGTCGGCGCTCGATGTGTCCATTCAGGCGCAGATACTCAATCTACTCGTGGAACTGAAGCGCGACCTCGGGCTTGCCTATCTCTTCATCTCGCACGATCTCTCGGTGGTGCGCTATATCGCGGACCGCGTCCACGTGATGCATGGCGGGCGCATCGTCGAGAGCGGCGATCATCGCGAGATATGGCGCGCGCCGAAGCATGCGTACACGCGCACGCTGCTCGATGCGATTCCCGGCAAACGATTCGACGCGCAAGCCGCGTAGGGCACGCATCAATACCATAGGAACGTCACGTCATATGTCGAATAAAAATCAGAAACTCGAAGCCGCGCTCGCCGCGTTGCCTGAACTGGCACAGGCCATCGGCGAAAATGCGGCCGCACGCGAGGCGCGCCGCGAACTGCCGTTCGAGGCCTTTGCGCTGTTTCGCCGGTCGGGCCTCGGCACGTTGCGTTTCCCGCTCGAATGGGGCGGACTCGGCGGCTCGCTCGAAGACGTCTTCAATGTAATCGCAACGCTTGCCGCGCACGAAAGCAACGTCGCGCACGCGTTGCGGATTCACTTCGACCAGACCGAAGCGCTGCTGCTTTCGCCGCGCACGCCGTTCAACGCATTGCAGATCAAGCGCGTCGCGGACGGCGCGATCTTCGGCGGCGCATCGACGGAAGCGGGAACGTCGCGCCCCGGCGAAATCACAACGCAACTTCGGCGTGAAGGCGATCACTTCCGTCTCAGCGGCCGCAAGTATTACGCGACAGGCACCGCGTTCTCCGACTACGCGCGCCTCAACGTGCAGGACGAACACGGTGAGGCCGCGATAGCAGTCGTGCCGGTTCAACGCGAGGGGCTGCGCGTGCTCGATGATTGGGACGGCATGGGGCAGCGCATGACAGCGAGCGGCAGCCTCGAGTTCGACGATCTCACCGTGTACGTGCACGAAGTCGCGCCGCGCGTGCAGACGACGCTCGCTGGCCGTCACGGCGGCGCGCTGCGTCAGCTGCATCTGGTGGCAGTGGCGGCGGGCATCGTCCGCAACGTCGTCGCGGATGCAGAGCGCTATGTGCTGAAACACGGACGCCCTGTGCTGCATAGCGCGGCACCGTCGGCGCGCGAGGATGCGTTCATTCAGCAGGTCGTAGGCGAACTGAGCGCAAACAGTCATGCGATCGATGCGCTCGTGCGCGACAACGCACGCGTGCTCGAACGATCGTCGCAAGCGATCCGCAACGGCGATGCCAACGCCGACGCGCTCGTGCTCGAAGGCGCGCTCGCGACGGCGCGCACGCAGATCGTCGTCAGCAAGCTTGCGTTGAGCGCCGCGGAGCGCATGTTCGAGGCGGGCGGCGCATCGGCGACGGCGCGCGCGCACAACTTCGATCGCCACTGGCGCAATCTGCGCACGATCTTCAGCCACAATCCGCTGCTGCACAAGGCGCGCGTGATCGGCGATTACGCGCTCAACGGCGCGACGACGCATCTGACAGAAGGGCGCGTGTTTTGACGTCTTGCGGGGATCGCTACACGATGCCGCGGCTTTCAGGCGCGGCGCCCGAGGCATCCCCGGCCGTCAGGCGAGACCGGGCGGCGCGGCCCTCAGCACGTCGACGTGTTTCGGCACCAGCCCGAGCTCGACGAAGGTGTCGGCGATCTGCTGCTGCTCGGCGATGATCGCCCGCGTGATGGCTTCGGTACCGAAGACCTGACGGCTCACCGCGAGATCGACGACAGGTTTGGGCAGGCCCCACAGGCGCGCGAGTTCGCTCGCGAGTTCGTCCGGATGCTGCTTGCCCCATTGATCGACGGCCTTGATCTCCTCGATGACGATGCGGATCACGTCGGCATTCTTCGCCACATAGTCTTGCGAAGAGAAGTAGTAGGCGCGGTTTCCCACGACGCCGTTCGCGTCCGCCACGACGCGCGCGTTCAGCAACTGCTGCGCGGCGGCGAAGTACGGGTCCCAGATGACCCACGCGTCGATCGAGCCGCGCTCGAAGGCGGCGCGCGCATCGGCGGGCGCGAGATAGGCGAGTTCGACGTCGCGGTACTGCAGGCCATGCTGGCGCAGCAACTTCACGAGGAAATAATGGACGTTGCTGCCCTTGTTCAACGCGATGCGCTTGCCCTTCAAATCCGCCACCGTTTTGACAGACGATTGCGCCGGCACGAGCACGGCTTCCGAATGCGGCCGCGCCGGCGTTGCGGCGACGTAGGCGAGCGGCGCGCCGGCGGCCTGCGCGAAGATCGGCGGCGCTTCGCCCACGTCGCCGAAATCGATCGACCCGACATTGAGCGCTTCGAGCTGCACCGGACCGGCTGAGAACTCCGTCCAGCTCACGGATACGTTGAGCGCAGCCAGACGCTTCTCCAGCGTTGCGCGTCCCTTGAGCAGGTTCAGATAGCCTTTCTGATTGCCGATGCGCAGTACGCGCGGCTGCGTGTGCGCGGCTTGCTGCGCGAACGCAGCCGGCATGACCGCGAGCGCGGCGGCGCCCGTCGCGGCCCGCGCGGTTAGGGAGAGAAAAGCGCGGCGATCGGTGATTTTTGTTTTCGACATGGCGGAAGCTCTGGTTTGCGAGAGCCTCCGATGCTAAGGCGAGCGGCCCTTCCGACCAACGTAGCGATGCATATAACGCTATCGCAACCGGTCTCATATGCTTCTGCACGCGACGACGATGCGGGCGTCGCGCCAAATCTCCGCGCCTGCTTTCTTCTTGACAAAAACTTCGTTCCTTCGGAGCGGCGGCACCGATAGAGTGCCAGCCTCGCCATCGTGCTGCCGCCCGGCGACGCGCGCCGGCGCAACGAACGAGGAACTCACCAATGAAAATCACAACCTGGGGCGCGGTGCTCGCTGCACTGTTGGCAATGGCTTCGAATGCCGCGCATGCGGATAGGCTCGACGACATCAAGAAAGCCGGCGTGCTGCGTGTCGCCGCGTTCGACAGCAATCCGCCGTTCGGCTTCGTCGATCCGAAAGACAATCAGATTGTCGGTCTCGACGTCGACTATGCGCGCGCGGTGGCGAAGAGCCTGGGCGTTAAGCTGGAAGTGCAGCCGACCAATCCGGCCAACCGCATCGCGTTCCTGAAGTCGGGCAAGGTCGATCTCGTCTTCGCCAACTTTACGATCACCGACGAGCGTAGAAAGGAAGTCGATTTCAGCACGCCGTACTTCGCATCGGGCACGCAGTTCATCGCGAAGAAGGGCGTGCTGAAATTGCCCGATCAGATCAACAGCCTTCGAATCGGCGCGGACAAGGGCACGACCAACGAACAGCAGGTGCGCGCAAAATTCCCGAACGCGACCATCGTTGCCTATGACGATACGCCGTTCGCGTTCGCCGCGCTGCGCACGGGCAACGTGCAGGCGATCACGCAGGACGGACCGAAGCTGGTGGCGTTGCTCGCGCGCGTGCCGGACAAGGCCAGCTACGAAATTCCCGCCTTCACGATCTCCAACGATTACGAAGGCGTCGGCGTGCCGAAGGGCGAGACGCGCCTGCTCGACGCCGTGAACGGCACGCTCACGAAGCTCGAAGCGGACGGCGATGCTACGCGCATCTATGACAAGTGGTTCGGCCCGAAGAGCGCCGCGCCGCTGCCGCGCCTCTTCAAGATCGGCGATCCGCAAAAGAACGGTTGATCGCTGTCGACCATGCATAGCTGGCTCGATCCGAAATATCTCGCGTGGCTGGAGCAGGGTCTTGCCGTCACGCTGATGTTGTCCGCCTGCGCGGTGATCTGCGCGACGCTGCTCGGTTTCGCGCTGGCCGTTGCCCGCACGTCGGGCAATGCGGCGCTCGCACGCGTTGCGGCAGCGTATGTCTTCATCTTTCGCAATTCGCCGCTCCTCGTGCAGTTGCTGTTCTGGTATTTCGGGGCGGCCGCGTTGCTGCCGTCCGAATGGATGACGTGGCTCAACACGCCGCATGCCGCGATGCTCGGGCCTTTCGCTTTGCGTTGGCCGAGTTTTGAGCTGTTCGCGGGCTGGATCGGGTTGACCTGCTACACGACGGCGTTCATCGGCGAGGAGTTTCGTGCCGGCATGCGGGGCGTGAGCGCCGCGCAGGAGCAGGCGGCCGCCGCGCTCGGCATGAGCCGCTACGCCGCGCTGCGCTACGTGATCCTGCCGCAGGCGCTGCGCATCGCGACGCCGCCGCTCGCCGGTCAATACATGAACGTGGTGAAGAACTCGTCGCTGACGATGGCCATAGGCGTCGCGGAGCTCTCGTACATGTCGCGTCAGGTCGATACCGAGTCCTTCAGAACGTTTCAGGCATTCGGCACAGCCACTGTGTTCTATGTGCTGACCATCGCGGTCATGGAAGCGGCGCTCGTGGTGTGGCAGCGCACCGGCGTGCGCGCGTTGCGGCGAGTCCACGCATGAATGAGGTCGACTGGTTCGCGTCGCTGCGCTATCTCCTGCTGGGCGCGTTTCCTTCCGGACCGCTCGGCGGCGTTGCGCTGACGCTCGCGCTCTCCGTCGCCTCCGCGACGCTCGCGGCGATCATCGGGCTCGCGGGCGGCATCGCGCTTTCGATGACGCGCGGCGTCGCGCAGATACTGCTGATCGCGCTCGTCGCGTTCTTTCGAGCGATTCCGGTGCTGATGCTGATTTTCTGGACCTTTTTCCTGATGCCGATTCTGCTGCACGTGAACGTGCCGGGCCTCGCGACCGTCGTATGCGCGCTCGCGCTGATCGGCGGCGGGTATCTGTCGCATTCGGTTCATGCGGGCATCGTGTCGATCGGCAACGGGCAGTGGCACGCGGCGATGTCGCTCGGCTTCACGCGCTGGCAGGCGCTGCGCGAAGTCGTCCTGCCGCAGGCCGCGCGCGTGATGATGCCGTCGTTCGTGAATCAATGGGTCTCGCTCATCAAGGACACGTCGCTTGCCTATATCGTCGGTGTGCCGGAATTCACGTTCCTCGCAAATCAGCTCGACAACCGGTTGATGGTCTATCCGGCGCAGATCTTTCTGTTCGTGGGCTTCGTCTATCTGATGCTGTGCGGTGCGCTGCAAGGACTCGCGCACGCGTTGCTCTCGCGCCGCTCCAGAGAGAGCAGCCTTGTACGCACGATGCCTGCAATGCAACGCAGAAAAGCTCGTTTGTGAAACGCGTCGCGCGGACCTAGATTGACGTCATCGTCATTCGAAGGTAGCAAGTCATGGGGCATATCCTGACGTATTGCTGGCACATGCTGTCCAACCGTTTCGAAGGGTCGCGCGAGCGCCGCTTTTTGCGTGAAGCGAGGCGTGCGATGAACGCCTGCGCGTGCAAAGCGCCGCACGCTCTCACGCGCGGCGACGGGGAGGCGAGCTGCGCGGAGCGGCTCGAACACATCGCGTTATTCGCGCAGGCGGGCTACTTCAACATGGGCAACGCGGTCGACATGTTTCAGCTGCCGGTCGAACCGCCGCTGTTTCGCTGCGATGCAGGCGGCGCGTCAAGCGGTCGCACCAATCGATGAGCGCGGGCGACGAATTCACCGCGCGCCCGTCGCGGGCCCACGCGAGCGGACCCATTACATAGAAAGGGCTGCACTGTGGCTGTATTCGACATCGACGACATCGGCCAAGCGCTTCAGACGGTCCGCCAGGAGTGACACGAAGCAGAGTAACGCTCGCTCGAACCGGGCGGGCGCGAGATTCCCGCGCGAGAGGCGATCGGCGACATCATCGGCGCACTGAAAGGCGCATTCTTTCCGATGCGGCTCGGACCGCCCGACCTGCGACTGGTAAGCGAGAACTGCTACGTCGCCCACGCGCTCGACTTCACGCTGCAGGGCGACGCAGAGCGGCGAGACGGGCGCGCGCGCCTGCAGTGGAGGTCGAGCGGTGAGCACCATGATTGCGAAGCCCGCACGGCGCAAGCCTGAACGCAGAAGCAACGCGTCGAAGAGCGCAGAAGGTCAATCGCGGCGCATGTAAAAATTAACCATGCGCCGCGGAGCTCACGCCTGACCGAGCACTCCAAGCCAAGCCTGGCCGATGACTTCATGCGTCGCATCCGCGTTAGGCGGATGGAACGCGCCCGCGCGCACATCGCGATAAAGCCTTTCCAGCTCGTTATGCCGCGACAGCGAAGCCGCGCCGACGATCTTCAGCGCGAGATTCACCACGCGTAGCGCGCCATCGACGGCATGCTGTTTCGCCGAAAGCAGGTGCGCGATCCACGGTTCGCCTTCGCCGTAGCCCGTCCACCAGCGCTCGGCCGCGCGCTCGACCAGCGCCTCGATGCTCGCAAGCTCGATGGCCGCCTCCGCGACAGCCTGCTGCGTCAGCGGCTTGTATGCATAGGTCTTGCCGCCGATGGCGGGCGATGCGCGCCGCTTCGCCGCTTCCACCGCGACGTCGAACGCGCGCTTTGCTATGCCGTAATAGACCGCGCCGAGGCCGGGTAGCACCGCGCCGAGAATGCCATCGACGAAGGGATCGTCGGGAATGCCCGCTGGCAGCACGCGGATCACCTTGTCGCGCGGCGCAATGGCGCCTTCGAGCCAGGTATCGTCGCTGCATGTCGCGCGCAGCCCGAGCGCATCCCAGGTCTGCACCGTGCGATGTCCCGCCGCGTCACGCCGGATGAATGCATGCACGATCTTCGGCGCCTGCGGATCGGAGTCGTCGATGCCATGCACGCCGAGCCAGTCCCACGCGGGCGCGAGCGAGGTGAAGATCTTGCGGCCGTCGAAGCGATAACCTCCGTCCGGCAGCGGCGTCGCCTTCACCGACGACCAGGCGAGACCGAGATCGTTGCCTGGTTCGCCATGGCCTGCCGCGAACACCTTGCCCGCGCCCGCTTCCTCGAGAATCCATTGCGCCGATTCGTCGCCGCGCCGGTACAGATGCAGCGCCGCACCGACCCAGTACAGATGCATGTTCAGTGCAAGCGCCGTCGATGGCGCGCGGGCCGCGAGTCGCACCTGCTCGCGCAGCAGTTGCGGCAGCGTGAGGCCGAGGCCGCCGAATTCGACCGGCACGGTGGCGCGCAGGAAACCGGCTTCGTGAAGATCGCGCAGGTCGTCGGAGAAGAAGCGATTCTCGCGGTCGTAACCGGCGGCGCGCTGGCCGATCGCATCGAGCAGCGCGTCGGACAGCAAATGCGAGGCGTCACCCGGCGCGGGCGACACGATGACGGATTCGAGTACGGCGCTCATCGGAACTCTCCAGTATGCGGCTCGGCATTACGCGAGCGCCGAGAAATACTTCTCGTCGGGCACGATGCCAGCGGCGATGAAGATGCGGTTCGTATGGTTGAACCACGACGCGGTCTCGATCGCTTCGAGGATATCGGCGTCGTCGAGGCCTAGCTTGCGCAGGCGGTCGAAGTCCCTTGCTGTGATTGCGCGCGGCGATGTCGTGATGGTCTCGGCGATCTCGGCGAGCGCCAGTTGCCTCTCGGATAGATCCGCGAGGTGATAGTCGAGCGCAATCCGCCGCGCCTGCACGCGGTCGCCCAGCGCCTCGCCGAGCGCATGCGCGTGATGGATCGCGCACAGCCCGCAGCCGTTTGTGCGCGACACGATCACCGCGATCAGCTCGCGCTCGTCGAGCGGCAGCCGGCCGCCCGTCGCGCTGAAGAGTTTCTCGAAGTACTGGGTGAAGCGGCGCGCGGTATCGGCATTCAGGGACAGCGCGCGAATCCAGTTGTCGCTGCCGTGCTGCTCGACCAGCTGACGGAGATCGTCGCTCAGCGCATCGTGTGTCGGAACATCGAGCCGTCCAATGACGTGCGCCTCAGTGCTCGGAACTTCTGCTATGTCACATGCCTCGCCAGGAAGGAGTGAAGAGAAGCTGCGGCTCATTATGCGCAGCGATCTTCCGTGCCATCCAATATCGTTTTGCGATTTGCAATTCGGAGAGCGCGATGTGCCCAAACATCGATTAGCTTATGAAAAATCAGTGACATCGCTCGTCGTCGGGTGAGCTAATTTTGGATGCCAGAACATAGCGCCAGGAGAATCCAGACGATGTCCTCGCTCGCACCTTCAGATCCGTTCGTAGATCAGCTGAATTCGGATGCCGATGCAATACGCGAACCGGTCTCGCGCTTCGGCTTGCCGGACGAGGCCCGTTTGCCGCCGCACGTCGCGGCGATCCACGCGAAGTTTCGCCGCCAGTATGGTTTCGTGCCCAACTGGCTTGCGGCGCTCTCGGTCAATCCCGATACCGCGTACCGGCTCGTCACGTTCTACGAGCATCTGTTCGATCCGCACCGCAGCCATCTCACGGCAGCAGAGCGCGAGCTGATCGCGGTGGTTACGTCGGCCGTGAACGAGTGCAGCTATTGCGTTTTCAACCACACGCAGGCGCTAGCGGCTGTGTCGGGCGATACCGTGCGCGCGCAGCGCATCGCGCAGGGCTTTCGCCACGTGTGAGCGGCGATGCTTCGCCGTCACATTCAATGATGAGGCGCGCCTTCCCACGCCGGCAACGTCGCGCCGTGATACACCGAAAAGGGGTAAGGCTTGTGCTGGAAGGAAATATTCTCGTGCGCTAGGGATATATCCCGGCGCGCGATTTGCAACTGGTCAGTGCGATCGAGCGTGTTTCTGCGAGTTGGAGTAAGTTCACGTGGTTCGCCACTTCTTCATTCATCGACGCGATGCCACACACCCGACAACTTCATCTCGGCGCATTCATGCGTCCGGTGAGCCTGCACACCGGCGCGTGGCGCTATCCCGGCGCGTATCCCGATGCCAACTTCAACTTTCGACATCTGAAGGGGTTTGTCCAGACGCTCGAGAAAGCATGCTTCGACGCGTTCTTCATGGCCGATCATCTTGCCGTGCTGAACATGCCGGTGAACGCGCTCAAGCGCAGCCACACGGCGACGTCGTTCGAGCCGTTCACGCTGCTGTCCGCGCTCGCTTCCGTGACCGAGCGCATTGGCCTGATCGCGACGGCATCGACCACGTTCGACGAGCCGTATCACATCGCGCGGCGTTTCGCCTCGCTCGATCATCTGAGCGAAGGGCGCGCGGGCTGGAATCTCGTCACCACATCGAACCCGGATGCCGCACTGAATTTTGGCCGCGATGAACACATGGAGCATGACGAGCGCTATCGGCGCGCACATGAGTTCTACGATGTCGTCACGGGTCTCTGGGATAGCTGGGCCGACGATGCCTTCGTGCAGGACGCGCAAAGCGGCCTCTTCTTCGACCCCGCGAAGCTGCACGTTCTCGATCACAAAGGCGAGTATCTGTCGGTGCGCGGGCCGCTGAACATCGCGCGCCCGGTGCAGGGCTGGCCGGTCGTGGTGCAGGCGGGATCGTCCGAAGCGGGGAGGCAGCTCGCCGCCGAAACCGCCGATGCCGTCTTCACCGCGCAGCCGAATCTCTCCGCGGGCAAGCGCTTTTATGCCGATGTCAAAGGCCGTATGGAGCGCGCCGGCCGCGCGCGCGAGCATCTGAAGATATTGCCGGGGGCTTTCGTCGTGGTGGGCGATTCGCGCGACGAAGCGCAGGAAAAGCGTGTATTGCTCGACACTTTCGTACATGACGACAGCGGGTTCGCATCGCTGTCGATCGCGCTCGGCCATGATGTCTCGTCGTTCGATCCGGACGCCCCGTTGCCCGAAATACCCGAAACCAACGCGAGCAGAAGTGCGCGCGAACGCGTGATCGACATGGCGCGCGGCGAAGGGCTCACCGTGCGGCAACTGGCGCAGCGGGTCGGCGGCTATTCCGGCTTGCAGATGGTCGGCACCGCGACGGACATCGCCGACGAAATGGAACAGTGGCTCGTCGAGGAAGGCAGCGATGGCTTCAACGTGATGTTCCCGTATCTGCCCGCGGGCCTGGATGATTTCGTCGCCAAGGTGGTGCCGGAGTTGCAGCGGCGTGGCATTTTCCGTCGCGCCTACGAGGGATCGACACTGCGTGAGCATTTCGGCTTGCCGAGGCCGGCCAACCGATTCTTCGCGCGCGGCTGATGCGCGCGGCGTCGCTCAGAGCCCTCGTCTGTTCAAGGAAGCCTGCTTATGAAGGAAACATGATGACGCGCACGCCTCCGAATGCGAAGCGAGCAAAGCAGATATCGATATGAGGACCGGATGTACGTCGATTCAATCGGCGGTCGTGAAGAATGTGTGTCGACGTACTAAGTAATGTTCGTCGTCGGAACGAATGGATCAACCGTCCGCTTTCGACGTCTTGCTTGTCTCAGCGCTGGGCGAGCGCGACCTCGCGAGTCACGGCATGCCACGCATCCGGCCGACGCGAAGCGAACGCCAGGGCGAAGTTCGACGCCTGCTGTCCGACAGTAAACAGCTGCTCGACGACCTTCGGGTCGGAACAATGGTCGGCGCTTTCGAAGCGCGTTTCCAGCGTGTTGACGGCGGCGCCAAACGGTGTCGGCCAGCCGCGCAGCGCGTGCACGATCGAGCGCAGCGAGGTCAGCACCGTGCCCGCCGCCTGCCAGCCATAAGCGGTGACGATGCTGCCAACGGCGCGGCCGTCGAGATAGGGTCGCTCGTCGTTACGCAATTCTTCAAGTGTGTCGAGCGCGTTCTTGACGAGCCCGGAGATGCCACCGTGATAGCCGGGCGTCGCGATGACAAGCGCATCGGCTTCGCGCACGGCTTCGATCAGTTCGCGCTGGGCGTCGGTGAGATCGCGCGTTTCCGGCGCGTAGTGGGGCAGGCTGTGCAAAAATGCGCCGCCGAACAGGCGCACGCGAGCGCCGGATTCTTCCGCACCTTTGAGCGCGAAGCCCAGCGCGCGTTCGGTGGACGATGCGGGACGCGTAGTGCCGCCGATGCCGACGACGAGCGGCCGGGGAATGGGTTCGATAGGGGACAAGATGACAACTCCGGATGAGGCGGAACACCACGCAGCGACTATTCAGCGGGCGGCTAAGACTCGTCATGATAGTCGGCTGGATCGCCAAGCGGAAAGCACGAATCGAGCTAAGGATATGCGTGCACATGCACGCGGCGCAGGAAGGCGGCTTATCGTCCGTGTCGATTTGATCAGCACTGGAAGTCATATCGCGTTCGCTCCGCACGGCTTATGCTAGAAGCCGGTTTTTATTCGATCGCAGAATCCATGACCCACCGACCCGCACCCACCGATATCGACATTCATCCTTTGCTCGCCGGACGATGGAGTCCGCGCGCCTATGGCGAACAGCCCGTCGCGCACACGGATGTGCTTGCGCTGCTCGAGGCCGCGCGCTGGGCGCCATCGGCGTATAACGTGCAGCCCTGGCGCTTTCTCGTGTTCCAGAAAGACGTGAACGGCGCGGCATTCGAGGACGCCTTCGCCACACTGGTTCCGTTCAACCGGGCGTGGAACCAGCACGCGCAAGTGCTGATCGCCGTGCTCGCGGACGCGCTCAACGCAAAGGGGGAGGTCAATCCGAACGCGAGCTACGATACCGGCGCCGCAGCGCTGGCGCTGCTGCTCGAGGCGCATGCGCGCGGCCTCGCCGCGCATTCGATGAGCGGCTTCGACGCGAAGGCCTTGCGGGACGCGTTCGGCATCGCGGAGCGCTACACGCCGCTCGCCGTGATCTCGGTTGCGCATCATGGCGATGTCGGCGTCTTGTCCGACACGTTGGCCGAACGGGAGCTGGCGCCGCGCAAGCGGCTGCCGGTCGTTGACATTGCGCAGTTCGGCGCGTGGAAGAACGCTGAGTGAAGCAGGTGCGTGCTGCGTCATGGCGCGAGAGCGGCATCATCCTCCGCGCCATGTTGGACAGAGACGGTCCGACGTGTCGTCTCCCGAATAGAACGACGGCTTGGGAACGCGGCCGTTGAGCGCCCAGTCTCCCCCGCTCGCGCACCTTGTAACCGAGCGGATCGTTCGGCGTATGTACGTGCAGAATGTGCCAGAAACGGTCGAGCCGCAATGCCGCCGTGGTCGAGCGGGCGCCCGTCACTTCGAACACGCGACGCGCGACGTCCAGCCCCGCGCGTACCGATGCCACCTTCGCCGCCGCACACCGGACGGTCATTCAGCGGACGAATTACAAATGATCGACCGCAATCGCGCCGATCGACTCTGCGAGCTTGAGACGGTCGCGCAATCGGTCCAGAGCCCGTCACTCGACGGCAGCGTCGCGCGCTCCCGCCGTCTGGAGCCAGTCGATGAAATCTCTCATGTGGACGGGCTTATCGGCTTCGAGCGGGACCAGCGCGTGATAGGTCGCTCCTCTCGAAGTCAGATGGGGAAAAGGCGTCTGCAGACGACCTGAAGTGCAATCGGCCTCCAGCGTGGGAAACGGCCCGATACCGAAGCCCAGGCCATCCGCGACAGCCTGCAAGGTCACGAAGAAGTGATCGAACCTGAGCGTTCGGCTGGCTCGAAGAGCGGGATGCCCCACGGCCTCCGTCCAGCTTTCCCAATCTCCTGGACGCGATTCCGTGGTGAGCCACGTTTCATTGCTCAACTCCTCGACCGACGTTATTCCAGCTCGCGCGATCAACGCCGGGCTCGCGATCACTGTGTTGCGCTCCTCGAAAAGCGGCCATGTCTGAAACTGTCCGTCCGGGGAGACTTCACGACGAATCGCCAGATCGAAGCTGCCGCGCAGCGCAGCGTCGGTCGTCAGGGTCGTCGACACCCGCACGTCCACGTCCGGGCAGCGCGCGGCGAACAACGGCAGGCGAGGAATTAGCCAGCGCATTGCGACCGTTGCCGCCGCGCTGACCCGAATCACTTTGCGGTGCTGGCTCTTGCCGTAGCGCTCGGCCGCGTCCGCAATATGGTCGAAGGCCGCGCTGATTTCACGAGCGAACGCGCGCGCATGGACGGACGCGACCATGCTCTGCCCCGCGCGCGCGAACAACGGTTGACCCAGCCAGTCTTCGAGAATGGCGATATGGCGGCTCACCGCGCCGTGCGTCAAGCTCAATTCGCGCGCAGCCGCGGAATAGCTCCCTGCTCGGGCGGCGACCTCGAACACGCGCAGCGCGTTGAGGGGAGGCATCTTCGATCGCATGTGTGAAATTACTTACCGGGTTTTGGGAAATTTTGTCGATTGTGTGAGTGGATTGCTCATCATACGCTGGGGTCATCCCAATCACGCGATCCATCAAGGAGCCCCAATGACCCGCCAAATCAGCGTCAACTCCCGGACTTATCAGTGGCCTTCTGCTCCGACGATCATCGTATGCGTCGACGGATGCGAGCAGGAGTACATCAATCAGGCGATCCTCGCGGATAAGGCGCCGTTCCTGGCCAGCCTGCAGTGGATCGGCACCGTGCTGGCGGGCGACTGCGTCGTGCCGTCGTTCACCAACCCGAACAACCTGTCGATCGTCACGGGTGCGCCGCCGTCGGTCCACGGTATCTGCGGGAATTTCTTCTTCGACAAGGAGACCCAGGCCGAAGTCTTGATGAACGACGTCCAATACCTGCGCGCGCCGACCATACTTGCCGAGATGGCGCGCGCGGGCGGCCGCGTGGCCGTCGTGACCGCGAAGGACAAGCTGCGCAGCCTGCTCGGTCATCGGCTGGAGGGCATCTGCTTTTCTGCCGAGAAGGCCGACCAGGTGACGCGCGGGCAGCACGGCATCGAGCAAGTGGTGGAGCGGGTCGGCATGCCTGTGCCGTCGGTCTACAGCGCCGAACTGTCGGAATTCGTGTTCGCGGCCGGTCTGTCGATCCTGCGGGAAGAACGCCCGGACCTGATGTACCTCTCCACTACCGATTACGTGCAGCACAAGCATGCGCCAGGCACGCCGGAGGCGAACGCCTTCTACGCGATGATGGACGGTTACCTGCAACGTCTGCACGACGAGGGCGCCGTCCTCGCGCTCACCGCCGATCACGGCATGAACGCGAAGACCGATGCGATCGGCCGGCCCAACGTGGTGTACCTGCAGGACCGTCTCGACGCGAAATTTGGTGCCCAGTGCGCGCGCGTCATTCTGCCTATTACCGATCCATACGTCGTCCATCATGGGGCGTTGGGCTCCTTCGCGACCGTCTACCTGCGTGATGGCGATGACGACGCGCGGCAACGCGAGGTGATGGCGTTCATCACGGCGATCGGCGGCGTCGAGGCGGTTTTGACGCGTGCTCAGGCGAGCGAGCGCTTCGAACTGCCGCCGGACCGGATCGGCGAACTCGTGGTGCTGGGCGAACGGCTCACGGCCATCGGCAGCGCCGCCGCCAATCACGATCTGTCCGGGCTCACCGTGCCCCTGCGCTCGCACGGCGGGCTGTCCGAGCAGAAGGTGCCGCTCATCTTCAACCGCAAGCTCGCTGGCATCGACGACACGCGGCGCCTGCGCAATTTCGACGTGATCGATCTCGCACTCAATCACCTCGCCTGATGGCGACAAACGGCTAGTGCGGCGAAAGACCGCGCGCTACACGGAGACACCCATGCCCTCAGACACGCCCGATGTCTTGCAATACTCGTCCGTCCGAAGCGCCACGACCTTCACGCAGTATCGATGGCGTGCGCTAATCGGCGTGACCTTTTGCTATCTCTTCTATTACACCGGCCGCCAGACGCTGGGTTTCGCTGTCGTCGGCATTCAGCATGATTACGGCCTGTCGAAGTACGAGCTCGGCTGGATCAGTGCGACGATGCTCTGGTGCTATGCCGGAGGACAGTTCATCAATGGCAACCTCGGCGACAAACTGGGCGGCAAGACGATGATGATTGCCGGAGCCGTCCTTTCACTCGCGGCGAACTGGCTATTCAGTTTCGGCCATACGTTCCCGTTCTTTCTGCTGGCCTGGGGACTCAACGGCTATTTCCAGTCGATGGGATTCGCGCCGGGCAGCCGCCTGCTATCCAACTGGTGGGATCACAAGCATCGCGGCTTTGTCTATGGCGTATATGTGGGCTTTTCCGGATTCTCATCCACGCTCGCCTACATTTTCCCGGTCCTTATTGTGGGCACGATGCAACTGGGCTGGGTCTGGATCTTCCGTCTCGCACCGCTGTCGATGCTGATCGGCGCAATGGTGCTCTTGTTATTCGTGTCGGAACGGCCTCGGGCGCGCGATCTGGCGGTCGCCGATCATTCGACTGAGGCCGCGCCGCCCGAAGAGCCTGCCGACGACATGACGAGCGCGCAGCGATACGCGCTTGTAATGAAGAACTGGAGGCTTTACATCACGGGCCTCGCGATCGGTTTCCAGAACGCCGCACGGTATGCGCTGGTGGTGTGGGTGCCGGTCCATTTTCTCGGCATCGACTGGAAGACCTCATCGACGCTGATTGACCCGAAGTGGATCACGGTGGCGTTGCCGGTGGGCATGGCACTCGGCTCGCTGTCGAATAGCTGGATTTCCGACGCGTTGTTTCAGGGACGCCGTTATTTGGCGATCGTCTCGTACATGATCTTGGCATGCATGACAGCGATCTTCATGATGTTCATACCGCATGGCAGCATGGTCGCGATCGCGTTTCTGTTTCTGTGCGGCTTCTTTGTCTTCGGGCCTGCGTCTTCCTTCTGGGCCCTGTGTCCCGACCTTTTCGGCCGCCGGGCCGCGGGAACGGCGACCGGCGTACTCAACACCATGTCTTACATGTTCGCTGGGGTCGGCGAACCGGTCATCGGGCGCATCATCGACGTTACAGGCCACACGTCGATCATCTTTCCGATTGTCGCGGGACTTTGCGCAGCAAGTGCGGTGCTTTCGATGCTGATCAAACGCTGATCCTGGGTAACGGCCGCCGGCTCGTTCGGCAAGCGGCCGTGTGGCGCAGAGCGAGTCGAGTAAGACATAGCGTGGTGCGCCCGAGTTCGCCGATGCAAGCCGTTGCGATTCTGCCGCAAGACGCCGCCAGCATCGGCGATCAGAGGGGCCGCTGACGTCGAATGCAACGACAGTCGGCAACGGGTCGGCGGCGCGAGGCGGCGATGCCCGCCGCTACACGTCCATCCAGCTTACATGGGCGCTCACGACGCGCCATCCCTCCGACATCTTCACCCAAGTCTGACTCTGCCGGCCGATGCGCGAATCGCCATCGCGCCGAAACTCGATGTTCGCGGTGGCGAAGGCATTGCCGTATGTGGTCACGATGCGCGAGGTCACCGTGCGCGCCAGTCCCTTGCCCGGCCGTGCAGCCCGGAACGCGCGGATCGCCTCGTAACCGTAGAGGTTTTCCGCGGCACCGTAGCGAAGCGTATGCGGCGAATCGAAAAACAGCGTGTCGAGCATCGCGACGTCGTTGGTAACGAGTGCGGTCTCGTACGCGTCGAAGGCCGCTTCGACCTCGGCCAGCACATGCGGCGTGTTGATGGCGATAGCGTCGTGGCTCATAGCGTCGGTACCCCGTTCAATGCTGGGTCGAATGCAGGCGGCGCCGGGCAAAACGCGACGTTCGCGTCTTCCAGACGCCGCGCGGCTTCGAATGCGAGATCCTCGCGCCACGGCGGCGCGATCAGTTGCACGCCGATGGGCAGGCCGCCCGGCGTGCGCATCGGCACAGCCACGACCGGCAGCCCGAGGCACGAAATCGGCTGGGTCAGCAGGCCGAGACTGGGGCGCACTGCGAGCCGTTCGCCGCCGACTTCGATGAACTCGTCGCCGATGAGCGGCGCGATGGTCGGCGTCGCGGGCGCGATGAGCACGTCGTACTGGGCGAAGAGTTCGAGCACGCGCCGCCGCAATGACGCGCGCACGCGTTGCGCCTGCACGAGCCACGCGGCCGGCAGCAGCGCGCCCGCGATCAGCCGGTCGCGCGACAACGGTTCGCGGTCGTCGTAGCGTGCGGCGAGATCGGCCATGTGCAACTGTCCGCCTTCGGCCGCGGTGATGAGAAACGCCGCACCGCGTGCCGCCTCGGCATCCGGATAGTCGACCGTGCCCGACGCGCCGAGCGCATCCGCCGCCGTGAGCGAAGCCTCGCGCGCATCATCCTGCGCGTTCCGATCGAAATAACCGGATAGCCGCGCGACGCGAAGCACGCCCGGCGATCTGTCGCGCGGCGCAAGCGCCGCTTCGAAAGGACGCTGCGCGCAGGCGGCATCGTGCGTATCGGCGAATTGCAATGCATCGTACGTGGCGGCGAGATCCTCCACGGAGCGCGCGAACGCGCCCATGTGGTCGAGGCTCGCGACGAACGGATAGACGCCGCGCCGCGACAGGCGCCCATAGGTGGGCTTCACGCCGAACACGCCGCATAGCGAGGCAGGCACGCGTACCGACCCGTTGGTATCGGTGCCGAGCGCGACGGGCACGAAGCCCGCCGCCACCGCCGCCGCGCTGCCGCCCGATGACCCGCCCGCCGTGCGCGTGAGGTCGTGCGGATTGCGGCACGGGCCAGCGTGGTGGTTTTCCGTCGTGAAGCCGTACGCGAACTCGTCCATGTTGAGCGCGCCGACGAGGATCGCGCCTTGCCGTGCAAGTTGCGCGATCAGTGGCGCATCCCGCGTGGCGGGTGCGTCGCCGGCCAGGACGCGCGAGCCCGCGAGGGTCGTCACGCCTTCGATATCGAACAGGTTTTTGGCGGCGAAGGGTACGCCTGCCAGCGGCGGCAGGCTGTCGCCGCGCGCGCGGCGTGCGTCGAGTGCATCGGCGGCGCCGACGGCGCGCGCCCGCGTGATCGCCGTGAAAGCGTTGACATGTGCATCGCAGGAATCGATGCGCGCGAGCGTGGCTTCGATCAGCTCGCGCGCGCTGAAAGCGCCATCGGCATACGCGCGTGCGATCGCCAGCACGCCGGAAGGAAACGTGTAAGCGCCGCTCATGGGTGATAGACCGGCGCGGGTTCGTCGCTTGCATCGACGTGATACGCGAGCACCGGCGCCACGATTTGCGCGATGCGCACGAACTGCGCTCTCACGCGCTCGGCTGTGTCGGCGGGTACGTCCGGGTAATGCAGCGCGAGCGCCGCATCGACGTAACGGGCGAGCACTTCATCGGAAGAAGACATGGGGTTCATGTTGATCAAAGTGTGGGAAAGAGGGCGCGCGCCCGCGCGATGAGTGCGCGGTCGCTGTTGCGCGGGCCGATGATCGACAGCGCGAGCGGGCCCGATGCGTCGCTCGCGACCGGCACGGTCACTTGCGGCAGCCCCGCCATTGCGGCGATGGCGTTCATGGTGAGCGCGTCGCGATAGAACAAGCCGACGCGTTCGGGCGTTTCGTTCATCGCGAGCAGCCCGAGCGGCGCGGTGGGCAGCACGATGAGGGCACCGGCCACGATCCGTTCGACGTGCGCGGCGAGTTGCGCACGCAGGACGCGGCAGCAGGCTACTTGCGCGTCGTCGAGCGCTTTCAGACGGGCGAAGCGCGCGGCGATATCCGCGCCGAAGCGCGGCGTGTTCGCATCGATCCATGTGCCGAGCGACGCGCGTATCGCATCGTCCTGAAGATGCTGATAGACGACCAGCCAGCGCGCCGGATCGCCATTGAAGACGTCGATTTCGTCGCTCGCTGTCGATAGCGCGCGCAGGCGGCGGGCATCGTCCGGGTCGCGGGCCGCGCGGGCATCGAACGCTTCCTTGCACATGACGAGCGACGCGGCCACCTCCACGGATGGCACGCCGTCGAGTAGCACATTGGCCACCCGCGCGAGCATCTCGCCGCTGCGCGCGAACCAGCCGACCGTATCGAAGCACGGCGCGAAGGGCAGCACGCCTTCGGTCGATACTGCGCCGTGCGTGGGACGAATGCCCCAGAGGCCGCAGAAGGCCGCGGGCACGCGGACCGAACCGCCGGTGTCGGTGCCGAGCGCGAAATCCACCTCGCCGCTCGCGACAGCGGACGCCGAACCGCTCGACGATCCGCCAGGCAAAGCGTGAGGCCAGCGCGGGTTGAGCGGCGTGCCGTAGTGCGCATTGATGCCTTCGAGGCTGTAGGCGAGTTCGTCCGTGATGGTCTTGCCGTCCACCGATGCGCCCGCTGCGAGCAGCCTTGCCACCGAAGGCGCGTGTTGCGTGGCGGGCTCATGCGTCGCATGCCAGTCCGGATTGCCGCCGCCCGTGACGATGCCGGCGACGTCGATCAGATCCTTGACGGCGAAGCGCAGACCGTCGAGCGTGCCGCGCGCCGTGGCCTCGACGCGCACGCGCGGGCCGGGCACGAATGCGCTCATCGGCCGGCTCCGTCGAGCGCCGCGGCGAACTGCAGCGAATCGGCGACGAACCCGTAGCACTTCTTCACGTTCCAGATGCTCGCCTGCGTGCAGAACTCGGGCGACGACGTCGCGCAGCAATCGGCCAGCATCACGCAGCCGTAGCCGAGGAAGTTCGCGTCGGTGAGCGTGTGCATTACGCACTGATCGGTGTTGACGCCGGCGAAGAACACGGTGCGCGTGCCGAGGTTGCGCAGGATGCTGTCGAGGGGCGTATCCCAGAAGCCGCTGATCCGGTACTTGTCCACGCGAATATCGCTTGCCTCGATCGGCAGTTCGTCGACCACCGCGGCCGCCCACGAATCCTTCTCCAGCACGCGCGCGCCATGTTCCGGCAGCGGCTCGCCGAGGCCGATGCCCGTGCCTGTCGGCTTATACAGATGGAGCTGGTTCGGCGGCATGTTGGCGAGGTCCGGCCGGTTGCCCCAGTTCACCCAGATCACCGGCACGCCGCTTCGGCGCGCGATCGGAAGCAGGCGCTGCAATGGTGCGATCGGCGCGCGATCCGCACTGAAATCGCCCCCGATGTGATCGACCCACCCGCCTTTGGTGCAGAAGTCGTTCTGCATGTCGATGACGACGAGCGCTGCTTTTTCGACGTCGAAGCGCACCTTCTGCGGCTCCGAATCGAGCAGCGCGAGGCGCGGCGCGGGCGTCGTGACGGCCATGTCGACAACCTCGGCGCTGGCGTGCCAGCAGGTCTGCGCGAACCGGCCGAGGAGGCCGCCGGGCGTTGTCTGTGTTGGCTTCGAGGGGTGGTCCATCGGGTTCTCCGAAAGCGTTGGGGCGTGGGCGGATGGAGCTGGCGGGGCCGGTGCCGTCGCGTTCGCGATGCGTGCATCGGCTCGCCATGAGCAGGATGTTCTTCAGTGGACCGGGTGTGCATTGGCATCGAAGTTGCAATGCAGATTTCAGTCATGAATAACCTACTTACCGAAAGTCAACGCAAAAGGAGTGCCAGTGATGTTCAGTTTCGAAGAAGCTTCGCGCGACTCAGCGCGCCGCCGTTTCGTCGTCCGCGTCTCGGCCCTGGTTGCGCTGCTGGCGCCGGCCGTGTTCATCGCGCCCGCCTTCATGGCGACGGGCGCCCAGGCAGCCGACGACACGATGCGCGTCGGCGTGCTGATTCCCGGCTCCAAGACCGACAAGGGCTGGATGGAGTCGGGCTACGACGGCGTGAGCGCCGCGCAGAAAGAGTTCGGGCCGAAGCTCAAGACGCAGATCATCGAGAATATCAACTATGCGGACATGGAGCAGGCGCTCACGAACCTCGCTACGAAGAACCAGCTCGTGATCGGGATCGGCGGACAGACGCAGGCCGCGGTGCTCAAGATCGCCAAGCGCTTTCCGAATGTGAAATTCTCGATCGTCGGCGGCAACAAGGGCGAGTCGATGCCGCCCAACGTGGCGGGCTACGACGTCAAGCAGGCGGAGATCGCGTTCGTTGCGGGCGCGGCCGCCGCGATGCTCTCGAAGAGCGGCGCGGTGAGTTACGTGGGCGGCATGGAAATTCCGTCCATCGTGAACGCGGGCAAGGAGTTCGGCAACGGCGCCCGCTATATCAATCCAAAGGTCAAGTACTTCGAAAGCTACACCGGCGATTTCGACAACGTCGCCAAGGCGCGTGAGGCGACTGCCGCAGCCATCGCGCAGGGCGCCGACATCCACTATCACATCCTCAATCTCGGCTTGCGCGGGATGGAGCAGGCAGCCAAGGAGAAGGGCACGCACATCATCGGAAGCTACACGGACCGTTGCGGCAGCGATCCGCTTTACGTTGCCTACAGCATCACGGGCGTGGGATATCAGGCTCAGTATGCGATCGAACAACTGGCCAAGAATCAGTGGCAACCGGGCTACAAGGCATTCGGCCTCGCCATGGGACCGAAGGCGTCGGGCCTCGTCATCTGCAAGTCCACGCCGGCAATGGACGCGAAGATCAAGCAGATCGAAGACGACATCCTGAGCGGGAAGATCAAGGTGTCCGAAGGATGAGCACGCTACCGTCACCTTCGGCTGGCGGCGACGTCGAACCGATCCTGTCGCTGAGCGGCATCGGCAAGCGCTTCGGTGCGTTCGTCGCGCTCGATGACGTGTCGCTCGATCTCGCGCCCGGCGACGTGCATTGTCTGCTCGGCGAAAATGGCGCGGGCAAGTCGACGCTGTGCAACGTGATCTTCGGCGTGCATCAGCCGGATTCGGGCGCGATGAAGGTGAACGGCGCGCCGTATCGTCCGCGCAATCCGCGTGAGGCGCTGGCGCGGGGCATCGCGATGGTGCATCAGCACTTCAGTCTCGTCGACGACGCCAGCGTGCTCGACAACCTGCTGCTCGGGCGGGCGCGCGGCTGGTTGAATCGGCAGCGTGAAGCCGGCCGCGTGCGCGACGTGCTGACGAGCGTCGGCCTCGAGCTACCGCTCGATGCGAAGGTGGCGGACCTTTCGGTGGGCGAGCGCCAGCGCGTGGAGATCGTGAAATGCCTGTTGCGCGATCCGCGCCTGCTGCTGCTCGACGAGCCGACCGCCGTGTTGCTGCCCGCCGAGATCGACGCCCTGCTGGACACCTGCGAGCGTGTGGCGAGGCGCGGCTGCGCAGTGGTGCTGGTCACGCACAAGCTGCGCGAAATCAGCCGTATCGCCACGCAGGCGACGGTGCTGCAATCGGGGCGCGTGGTGGCGCGTTCGGCATCGCCCGCGCGCGAGATCGACCGGCTCGTGCACGCGATGATCCATCGCGAAGATAGCGATGCGCCCGACGCCCCCGACGACCTCGCCGCACGTCTGTCGCTGGTTCGCGCAAGCTCGCCTTACTCGCGGCCGTTGCAGGACGAAGTGCTGCAGATCGACGCGCTCTCGGCGACGGATGCCGACGGCGTGAAGCGCCTGTCGGACTGCACGCTCGTCGTGAATCGCGGCGAAATCGTCGGCATCGCGGGCGTGGAGGGCAATGGGCAGAGCGAACTCGGCGCGGTGCTCGCGGGCATGCTCGGCGCGTCAGCGGGGCGCTTCTTCATCGCGGGCCGGGACATGACGCAGGCGAGCCCGCGCGAACTGACGGCGGCCGGCGTGGGTATCGTGCCGGAAGACCGTCATGCGGTCGGTTGCGTAACTGGCATGAGCCTCGCGGACAACCTGTTGCTCAATCATCTCGACCGCTATACGAAAGGTGGATTCCTGAAGCGCCGCGCGATGCGCGCCGCCGCGCTGGAACTGATGCAGCGCTTCGACGTGCGCGCGAGCGGACCGGACGCGCTGTTCGGCGGTCTGTCCGGCGGCAATCAGCAGAAAGCGGTGCTCGCGCGAGAACTGACGCTCGATCCGCTGCTGTTCTTGCTGGCCGCACAGCCGACGCGCGGTCTCGATGTCGGCGCGGTCGCGGCGGTGTATTCGCATATCCGCGCGGCGCGGGACCGCGGCGTGGGCGTGCTGTTGATTTCGTCCGAACTCGACGAACTGATGAGCGTCGCCGACCGCATCGTGGTGCTGTATCGCGGCCGCATCATGGGCGCCTGCGCGCCCGATGCGAGCAATCGCGGACGCATCGGCGCATGGATGGCAGGCGCGGGAGAGGAAGCATGAATCCGCAGATGAAGTTGCAATCGCCACTGAGTTCGCCGCGGTCTTCGCTCATGGATGTTCGCTCGCCTCAGTGGCGCGTGGCTTGCGTGATCGCCGCCGCCGTTGCCGTCGCAATGTTCGCCGCGCTTGCGTTGATCGCGCTGATGCATGTGTCGGTGAAGGAGGCGATCGACGCCTTCGCCGACGGCGCGTGGGGCTCGCCGTATGCCATCGGTGCATCGCTTAACCGCAGCATCGCGTTCGCGCTGGTCGGCACGGGCTTCGTGATCGCGAATCGCGCGAAGCTCACCAATGTCGGCGGCGAAGGGCAGCTTGCGATCGGCGGCATCGTCGCCACGGCGATGAGCCTCTACGGCGGCTGCGCGCATTTGCCGTTCGGCCTGTCGTTCGTCGTGCCGATGCTGTGCGCAGCCTGCGCAGGCGCGCTTTGGGGCGGCGTGCCCGGTGTGCTGAAGGCGAAGGCGGGCACCAACGAAGTGATCAGCACGCTGCTGCTGTCGTTCATCGCGGTGTGGCTGCTGTATTGGTGCGTGCAGAGCGAAGCATTGCTTCGACAGCCAATGAACAACGCCGCCACGCTGCCCGAATCGCTTGAAATCCCCGATGTGACGAAACTCCCGGCGATCTTCGCCGCGAGCGGCATGAATCTCAACATCGGCCTGCCGGTGACGATCGTGCTCGCCATTGCCGCCGCGATCCTGCTCACCCGCACGCGCTTCGGGCTGTCGCTGCGCGCGGCGGGGCTGAACGCTATCGCGGCCCGGCGCGCGGGTCTGCCCATCACGTCGTCGCTAGTCGGTGCGCTCGCGCTCGCGGGCGCGTTCAGCGGCCTCGCCGGCGCATTGATGCTGCAAGGCGACCAGTACTCGCTCAAGGCCGGTTTCTCGTCCGGCTACGGCTTCGACGGACTCGTCGTCGGCCTGCTCGCGCGCGGCTCGGTCGCAGGCGTGTTTGCGGCCGCTTTACTGTTCGGCTTTCTGCGCTCGGGCGGCATCAACATGGAAATGGTCGCGCAAGTGCCTTCGGCGCTCGTGCTGATCGTGCAGGGCATCGTCACCATCGCGCTGGCGGGCGGCGCGATGTGGCTCGACAAGGGAGGCGCACGCCGATGAACCTCGATCTCCTGGCAGTATTCGCGGGCGCATCCATCCGGCTTGCCGCGCCGATGATGCTGGCCTCGACCGGCGAACTCGTCAGCGAACGCGCGGGCGTGCTCAACATGAGCGTCGAAGGCATGATGCTGACGGGTGCGTTCCTCGGCGCGACCTTCTCGTGGCTCACGGGCAATCCGGCTGTCGGACTGCTATGCGGGCTGCTTGGCGTGATTCCGCTCGCGTTGTTGCAGGCGTTTCTGAGCGTGACTTTGCGCGCGAATCAGATCGTGACGGGCATCGGCATCAATATTCTCGCGCTGGGCGGGACCACACTCGCGTATCGGGAAATTTTCGGCGAACGTTCCAGCGCGACGATTCCGGGCCTCGCGCACTGGTCGCCGCCGGTGCTCGGCAAGCTGCCGCTGATCGGCGAGGCCGTGTTCGGCCAGGTTTGGCTGTTCTACGCGGGACTGGCGGTGTTGATCGCGACATCGGTCGTCATGCGGCGCACGGCGCTTGGCGTCGCGCTGCATGCGACCGGGGTCGCGCCGCGCGCAGTGGATCAATCAGGATTGCCCGTTGCGCGCATCCGGTATGGCGCGGTGGTGTTCTCGGGCGTGATGTCGGCGGCGGCGGGATGCTTCATCTCCATCGGCGATATTCACACCTTCACCGAGGGCATGACCAACGGAACGGGTTATTTGGCGATTGCGGCGATCATCTTCGGCAACTGGAAGATCGGACGCACCGCGCTCGCGTGCCTGCTGTTCGGCGCGGCGACCGCGATGCAATTTCAATTGCCGATGTTCGGTCTGCATGTGCCGACTGCATTGCTCATCATGTTGCCCTATCTGCTTGCGCTGATCGCGGTGGCGGGACTGATCGGACGACAGACCGCACCGCCCGCGCTCACGCAGCCCTTTACGCGCTGATGGCGGTAACATTGATGCCCGACACGCTCGTTTCACCGCGCTCAACCCGTCGACTCAATTTATGCCTAGCACGACTGTAACCGCCACGAAGCAAGAACCCACGCGCCGTCAGCAACTGGCCGGGAGAACCCGTGAGCGAATCTTCAGGATTGCGCTGAAGGAATTCGCGGACAAGGGCTTCAGCGGCGCGCGCGTCGAAGGCATCGCGAGCCGTGCGAAAGTGAATATCCGCATGATCTATCACTACTTCGGCGGCAAGGAGGCGCTTTACGTCGAGGTGCTGGAGCATGTGCTGGCGCGCCTGCGCGAAGCCGAACTTGCTGTCGCGCTCGATGTGGAAAAGGTCGATCCGGCAGTCGGCATCGTGCAACTCTACGACTTCACTGAAAGCCATTTCTCGGCGCATCCCGAACTTCTGTGCCTGCTTTCGTGGGAGAACCTGAATCGCGCGCGCTACATGAAACGCTCGAAAGTGATTCCGGTCATGTCGTCGCCGGTGCTCGATAAACTGCGCAGGCTCATCGAGCGGGGAGAGACGGCAGGCACGCTGCGCGAGGGCATCGATCCGCTGCATCTTTACGTGACGCTCGTGAGCCTCGCATACTTTCACAAGTCGAATGCCTACACGCTTTCGCACATGTTCGGCACACCGATGCTCACGCCGTCGTGGCAGGCCGCGCACAGGAAACAGGCGCACGCGCTGGTGCGCAGCTTTCTTGTCGACGAAGCTGTGGTGAAGGACGCATTTGCCTGACGCCGGAGTGCTTCCATTGCAGACGACGCTATCGGCGACGTCGCGGACGAAGCATACTTCGTGCGTCACGACCGGCGCCCCTTTGCGCAGGCATCGTGGCGGACGGTGTGCGCGAGCCCGGTTGAGTCAAAGGCTGTCGGCGTCGGCGCCACGCGCGTCGAATCCTGCCGCCTCGCGCAGCGTGTGCAGCATCGCCCGGGCGCCTGGTGAGAGTTTGTCGCCACGCCGGGTGACGATACCCGCCGGTCCGAGCTTCAGGTCAAGTTCGAACGGTAGCGCTTCGAGCGTGCCGGCAATGCAATACGGCCGCACCGGCTCGCACGCAAGTGGCGCGATCATGTCGCTCATTTGCAGCAGGCTCGTGATAACAGGCAGCGACGAACTCTCGACTACATCGGTCGGCAACGCCAGCTGTCGTTCGAGAAAGCGTTGCGTGAGGCGATTGCGCATCACGTTCCCTTTCGGCGGCAGGATCCATGTCTGCGGCGCGAGTTCGTCCCAGCTCAGCGTCCTGCGCCCGAAGAGCGGATGGCCAACTCGTGCAAACAGCGCGTGCTGTGCCTCTGCGAGCGGAACGTAATGTAGTTCCACCAGATCGTCCGGGTTCCAGACTCTCGCGACGATCATATCCAGCTTGCCTTCCTGCAGACGCCGCACGAGCACCTCGCTGAATTCCATCTCGACGTTGACGCGAATCTGCGGAAAGCGCTTCTTGAGCAACGCCACCGCTCGCGGCACCAGGTTGGTGGCCGCCGTGACTTCAGTGCCGATGATTGCCTGCCCGGTCAGGCCGGCCTTGAGCGCGGACACTTCGTCGTACGCGTGCTGCAACTCGGCCAGCACGCCGCGCGCATGGCGGATCAACACCTCGCCGTACCACGTGGGCTCGACACCGCGCGGATGCCGTTCGAACAATTGCACGCCCATCGTCTCTTCCAGTTCTCGCAGCAGCTTAGTCGCGCCGGGCTGCGTCATGTGCGCCGCCTCGGCTGCATGCAATACCGAGCGGTGAACGTCGAGTTGAACGATCAGCGCCAATTGACGCATCTTCAGGCGTGCCGGGTCGAAGCGGCCCGCTGGGTCTTTGTTCGCGTGAACGCCTTCTGTCATGTTGTCATCTCCACGTATTCCAAATCGATATAGATTCCGAGTTATTTTTCATTATTAAAGTATATCGGCCGATCCTACTATGGAGACGACCTCCTGCACTCAGGGGGCAAATCCCGATCTTGAGCACCGCGACCGGTTGGTTACCACTGCGCGCGCAGCCGTACAGGAGACTAGGAAACAATGAACACCCGCACCGCAGACATCCCGCCGGAAGGCATCACCACCGACGAATTCCTTGGCCGCGTCGCTAAAGTACGAAGCGCAGTCGATAGCGCCGGATTGGTCGGTCTGCTTGCTTTCGGAGATTGCTGGCGTGGCGCGAACATCGGTTATTTCACCGAGTTTCGTCCGCTCGACGGCGTATCGGACATTGCCAACGCAATCCTTCTGCTGCCCGTCGATGGCGACCCCGTGCTGTTCGTGTCGGATCAATGCTTCGATTACGCGACGAGCGTGACCGCCTTCGAAGTGCGCAGCCTGCGCGAAGTCACGCAACATGTGCAGACGTTTTCGGCGCGACATGGCAAAGGCACGGTCGGTCTTGCCGGCGCCGCCTACATTCCGGCGGATCTGCTGAAGCGCCTGAACGCCGGTCTTGGCGCGTTGGAGCTCGCACCGACAATGGTGCTGGCCGAAATCAAGGCGGTAAAAAGCGACGCCGAAGTGGCTCTGATGCGCAAGGCCGCCGCGCTGACCGATTCGGCGATGGCCGCCATTCGCGACGCGCTCGCCGACGGCCGTCCCTACACCGAGCGGGAACTCGCTCTGATCGCCGACCGCGCGATGCTTGCAGGCGGCGCGGACCGGACCGCATTCGATTCGATGGTGCAGTCCGGTCCGCGCTCGGCGTATAACCTCGCGCGCCCCTCGGACCGCATCCTGCAACCGGGCGACCTGATCATGACCGACATCGGCGCGCGTTATCGCGGATACGTGGCCGATGGCGGACGCGGCTTCACCTACGGTCAGGCAGCGCCCGAGAAGATGGCGATCGTGGCGGCAGCGGCGCGCGCGGTCGAAGCGGGGCTTGCCGCGGCGCGTCCCGGCATGGCGGCGATGGAACTGAATGCAGTGATCCAGCAGGCGCTGGTGGAATCGAACTACGAGCAATACTCGAGCGAAGCGCGCGGCCATGGGACCGGTCACGGCACCGGCATGGACCCGGAAGAGGAAGCGCCGTGGATCGGGCCGGGAAACAGGACCGTCCTGCAGGAAAATATGGTGTTCACGCTGAAGGCGACGATCACGGTGCCGAACGTCGGCGGCCTGCGCACCGAACGTATCGTCCGGTTGACCTCGGGCGGTGTCGAAACGCTTGACCAGTTTCCGATGGAACTGCACTGGTGAGCGCAATGAGTCTATCGTAAAGCGGCGGCGGACCCGCACCGCCAGCTCGCAGCAGTTCAAAACAGAGAATCTCGTAGAAGGGAGGAGACATGAATACATCGCCCGTTTCAGCCGGCGACGCGCCGGTTATCAGCCGCGCGGCCGTCAACCGCGTGCTGGTCGCTTCGGTGGTCGGGACCGCCATCGAGTGGTACGACTTTTTTCTCTATGCGACGGCGTCGGCACTCGTCTTCGCGAGGCTGTTCTTCCCTTCGTTCGATCCCGTGGTAGGCACGATCGCGGCGTTCGGCAGTTTTGCGGTCGGCTATGTCGCGCGGCCTTTCGGCGCGGTGTTTTTCGGGCACTTCGGCGACCGTATCGGACGCAAGGCGACGCTCGTCGCGACGCTCACGATCATGGGGGTTAGCACCTTCGTGATCGGGCTGCTGCCGACTTACGCATCGATCGGCGTCTGGGCGCCGGTCCTGCTGGTGGCGATGCGCTTCCTGCAAGGGCTCGGCGTGGGCGGTGAATGGGGTGGCGCGGTGCTGATGGTGGTCGAAACGGCGCCGGCCAAAAAGCGAGGGTTCTTCGGCGCGTTTCCGCAACTGGGCGTGCCGCTCGGGTTGATGCTCTCGACCGCCGTGTTCAAGACTGTGTCGAGTCTCCCCTCGGATGCGTTCTATTCCTGGGGATGGCGCGTGCCGTTCCTGCTAAGCGTCGCGCTGATCGCGATCGGCCTGTTTATCCGTTTGCGCGTGATGGAATCGCCGGTGTTCGAAGAGATCAAAGCGAGCAAGCGCGTCGTCAAGGCACCGCTGATCGAATTGCTGCGCCGGCATCCGAAAGACCTCGTGCTCACCATTGGCACGCGCTTCGCGGTCGACATCACCTTCAACGTGATCAACGTGTTCGTGCTGGTATATGGCACCACGCGGCTCGGCCTGTCGCGCGGGCTGTTGCTGAACGCGATCATTCTCGGCTGCGCGTTTGCGCTTGTCACGCTCCCGTTGTTCGGCAAGCTGTCGGATGCGATCGGACGCCGGACGGTCTTCATGCTCGGTGCTGTGTTCGTGGCGATCTACGGATTCGCGTTCTTTCCGCTGCTCGAAACACGCAATCCGACCTTGATCTTCGTGGCGTACGTCTGCGGCATCGCGTTGAGCCAGGCATCGGTGTACGGTGTGCAATCAACGTGGTTTGCCGAGCTGTTCGGTACGCGGGTCCGCTACACGGGCGCGTCGCTGCCGTATCAGGTTGCGGGCATCATCACATCGGGGCCGACGCCATTGATTGCGACGTATCTGTTCGCCACGTATGGCCAGACGCTGCCGATTTCGATGTATATCGCGGCAACGGCGCTGCTGAGCCTCGTGTGCGCATTCTTCCTCGCGGAAACCTTCAAGCGGGACCTGTCCGCGGAGCTGGAAGACGACGCATCCGCAGCGCTCGATACGCATCCGGCCGGGCACGCTCCGCAGTCTCTGTCGCGCTGAGCGCCAAGTCAGTCCGGCGCGGCATCGTGTATGACCCCGCCGCTTGCGCGACGGCGCAATGCGGCCGCTGACACGCTGTTCAGCGCCTCGAACGAGTCGTTGATTGCGACGTCACCAAGGTCAGCCGTCCGGCGGGCGGCTGACGTGAAACGCGGACGGCCTCGATTTCCGGATCGCGTCGCGAATCTTCTTCGCCATGTCGAACGACGTCTGGATGGACCCGCCACGCGCCATCGCGATGCGACGCAAGCGCCGCACGGGACCTATCAGCGCGGCGTAATTGGACTGCAAGCTCTGGCTGTCCCAGCTTGACGCAGATCGCCGAACTGATGCGCGCAGAGCGATGCATGCCGAAACCGCCTGCTCACTGGTCGCATGTGGCACGAGACGGCGCGTTCGCCGCTGCGCGGACCGATTGCGGTCAGCGGCGCGACGCGGTGGACGTGGGCGGCGAGGCGAACGAACCAAACTCTGATCTACCGACCGCGTGCCGAATGCGCTCACTTCGTCGAATTCGCCGCGAAAAAGTCGTCGTACCGGCGCAGCAAATGACCATCACCCGTCGGACTGCCGAAACATCGAATGGATCGTGTCGCGCAACCACGACACGCCCGGGTCGCTCGTGAATTGCGTGTGCGTGTGCACCTGGATTTCGATGGGTGGCAGGGCGAACGGCAGCGGCAGGATGCGGAAGGCCTTATTGCGATTAAAGCGCCGCGCAATGCTTTTGGGGAAGATGACGGCGAGGTCCGTGTTTGTGACGATTTCTGGCGCCACGACAAAATGCGGTAGTCGAACCACGACCTCACGCTTAAGATTAAGCTCGTCGAGCCATTGCTCGACCATGCGATGGCCGGTCGCATTGGTGCTCGCGTAGACGTACCGCAAGGCGGCCAGGTCTTCGCGGGTTGGCCGTGACTTACCTAACGGATGATTTGCGCGCACCACACAGACATGCTCGTCGACGAACAGTGTCTCGCTCACGCATCCCGCGTCGAGACCCGGCACATACCCGAGCGCAAGATCGATTTCCCCTGAGCGCATGGCGGCGCTTACGGATTCCACCGGAACATTGACTGCTTCAATCCGGATGCCGCGCGCCTCGCGGTCTAGGAGCGCTACTAGCGGCGGCAGAAAGAAAAACTCCGACATGTCCGACATCGAAATGCGGAACACGCGCCGGGCGGTTGCGGGGTCGAACTTGGCGAGTTGCTGGACCGCCTCATTGATGATGGACAGCGCCTGCGCGAGCGGAGGATACAGCCGGTGCGCGGCATCGGTCGGCACCATGCCGGCGGGCGTGCGCACGAAGAGCGGATCATCGAAGATCGTGCGCAAACGCCTTAGCGCATGACTGACCGCGGGCTGGGTCAGTTCCAGACGGTCGCCGGCAGCGGTCATGCTGCGCAGATCCCAGATAGCAAGGAACACGCGCAGCAGATTCAGATCGGCGATACCGGAGTTGAGCTTCGTCATACACGGTTGACTCACGAACGAGCGCTGGTCGCGCCATGCGGCCTTCAATGTGTGGCGAGATTACCGTATGTGCTGCGCATTGCAAAATGCGGCGTAAGTCCCCGATAGGGCGGTAAGTCATGAAAATCGCGCCGCATTGATTCGCGCACCGGTGAGGCGAGCGCGTCGGCGAGCGCGGATGCATCGTCGAAGACCACCTTGTTGCGCTGCATGGCATCCACACGCGCGCACGGTAATCCGCTCGTGCAGTCGATGCGCGTGTAGATCTCCATCTCGCGCAGCGCTGGGAGGGTCGACATGAGCGGCGCGTGATGTTGCATGTAATGCGCGAGCCATGTATTGAAGTCCTCGGCAGGCCCTTCGTACGCGACGAGATAGGTGCAGCGCTGAACCCGCGCTTGGGCGGGTGGCCCTGGCGGCAGCAGGGCGCGCACGGCCATGACTTGCTGCATGAAGCGCCCGGCGGTCAAAGGTTCTCGAAGCGCGCGATGGATCGGGCCACCCGGCCCGGCCGCAGCTTCGAGCGCGGCAAGCTCATCGAAATACAGTTGAAGCACGCACGATGGCGCATCGCCGGCCGGCGCAATGCGCGGATCGACGCGTTGAGCTATCGGCTCATGCACGACCAGGCTGCGCAAGCCGTCGGTGCCCTGCAACGGCGCGATATCCGGCAGCGATTGCTGTTGGCTTGCACCGATCAGAAACAGGCAGACTTGCATGGTTACGCCGCCTCGCAGGAAGCAGCGGCGCGCGCGAGCCGATGAAACTTCCGGCCGAAGTACACGAGGCCATCGCCGTCTTCGCGCGAGCCGATGTGCTCGACATGTACGAAAAGCACCGAATGCGAACCGACCTTCTTACTATCGACGATACGGCCTTCGAGACTCGCGATTGCGTCGTTGAGCACGGGGAGTTTCAGTGCGCCTGGCCGCGAGCCGTAGCGCGCAAAACGTTCGTCCATCGAGCATCCATCCATGCCCGCAAACACGCGCGCCAGTTCCTGCGCGTGCGCGCCCAGCACGTTGATGCAAGCCCGGCCGTTACTGAGCAATACATCGTGGACATAACTCGACTGATTGATGCAGACGAGCATCGTCGGTGGCGTATCGGTCACCGCGCATACGGCGCTTGCCGTGATACCGCCGCGTCCGTGCGGGCCGTCGGTGGTGATGACGTTGACGGCCGCGCCGAGCGAGGCCATTGCGTTGCGAAACTGTGTACGCGCTTGATCGTGGGTCATGGCTGATGTCCTTTCAGGTTCGCAGGTTCAGGGATACGGCGTGACGGGCGGAATGCCCACGAAGATCGCGCCCGACGCGTCGTAATTGCCTTCGCCGAGGAACGCGTGTTGCGTGACGACGATCGAATCGCGTACCAGACGCTGCATCCGGTTCTCGCGATAGATCGCGCCAATGCCCGCCATCTTGTAAGCCTGCATCACGATATTTGCGCAGGTGTGAGCTGCATGCGTGGCCGACAGACGCAGCAAGTTCGCTTCTGCAGGCAACACCGGGTCACCAGCGAGCACCGTGCGCCACGATGCTTCCGCGGACTCGAAGAAGAATGCCCGCGCGCTGCGCAGCTGTGCTTCCGCCTGCGCGAGTCCGGAACGATAGTAGGCACGATCGGCCAGACGCGGCGCACCGGTCGTGGTCTTCGTCACGCCGGACATCCGGGCCAGCAGGTCGAGCGCAGCTCGCGCCAGGCCAACATTCACTGCCGCATGCACCTGTGCCTGATAGGCGATGGCGGGATACCGATACAACGGTTCATCGATCAGTGGCGTGCCGCCGCGCACGAAGGTCCATTGTTCCTCGACGTATTTGTCTTTTAGACGCAGATCGTGGCTGCCCGTGCCTTGCATGCCGACCACGTTCCAGTTATCGACAATCTCGACTTCGTTCGCTGGAAAAACAGCAGTAAATGGCTTGCCGGCGTTCTTGTCGTCGGTGCCCGCAGGCGCCCCGCCGATGCCTACGCCGATCCAGTCCGCACCTTTGCAGCCACTCGCGAAGCGCCATTGTCCCGACACGAGAAAGCCGCCGGGCGCGCGTTCGGCCTTCTGCAGCGGATACAAGCCGCCCGCGAAGACCTGATCGGGACCGGTCGCATAGATCTGCGCCTGTGTTTCGACCGGCAGCGAGGCGAGGTACGTGCTCGCCGAGCCGAATGCCGCTACCCAGGCAGCAGAGCCGTCCGCGATCGCAATGCGTTCGAGCATCGCGAGGAAACGCGCAGGCGGCAGCGGGTCGCCGCCGAAACGTTTAGGCGTGCTTGCGCGGAAGATGCCCGCGCGCTTCATCTTGCCGACCATATCTCGCGGCACGTGAGACAGGGCATCGAACTCGTCGCGGCGGCGCTCGATTTCTTCGATGAGCGCATCAAGCGGCAGCGGGCCGGCATACTCGGGATAGGCGTTTTGCGAATCGATGATCGCTTCGCTTTGAAGGGCTTGCATAGGTGATACCTCTCGGTCGATGTGTGTCGATGTCATTCGGGCTGACGACGTGCGTCGGCGCGCATCGCTTTGGGAAACGTCTCGCGTGCGAGCAGCGTGGCGACGACGGTGATGAGCCCCAGTACGCCCAGATAAATGGCGACCGGCACCGCGCTGTGATAGTGGGCGAGCAGCACGGTGGCGATCATTGGCGAAAGGCCGCCACCGAGTACGGAAGAGACCTCCCGCCCGATGCCGAGTCCCGAGAAACGCAGGTGCACTGGCAACATCTCGCTGATGAACGCGGGCTGCGCGCCTTGGAGAATGCCAAGCGTGATGCTGTTGGCGAGGACAAGCGCCGCAACCACCTTCCAGTACTCACCTGAGCCGAGCAGCGCGAAGTATGGCCATCCAACTAGCACGATGGCGATGGCGCCGGCGAGATACACCGGCTTGCGTCCAACCTTGTCGGTCACCCAGCCGAAGAAGAGCGAAACGGGGATCATCAGCAGCATCGAAATGCACAGACCGCTCAGAATCCAGCTCGACTTGATGCCCAGAAACTGCCCGTAGGCGATCGAAAATGCGAAGAAGAGGTAGGACGCCGCGCCCTCGCCGAAGCGCAGACCGAACACGGTGAGCACTTCGCGCGGACACTGGCGCAGCACTTCAACGACAGGCATCCGGCTCTCGTGGCGAGTCGCCTTGGCTTCGGCGAACGCGGCGCTCTCGCCGACGGAGCGGCGCATCCACAAGCCAAGGAGAACGAGTGCGGCGCTGGCAAGGAACGGAAGGCGCCATCCCCACGTGCGAAAGTCGTCAGCCGGAAGATTCTGCACTAGAAGGAACGCACCAGTGGACAAGACGAAGCCGAGCGCCGCGCCACAGGGGCTCCATGCCGAGAGGGCTCCGCGCTTCGATTGCGGCGCGTTCTCGTGAATCAACAAGATACTGCCGCTCCATTCACCGCCGGCCGCGAGTCCCTGAAGAGTGCGCAAAAGAACCAGCATTACTGGTGCGGCAATACCGATCTGCTGGTACGTTGGCAAGACGCCCATCAAAACAGTGGCGGTGCCCATCGTGAGCAGGGTAAGCATCATCACGACCTTGCGGCCGTAACGGTCGCCGATATGCCCGCAAAGCACTCCGCCTATGGGTCGCGCGATGAAGCCAACCGTGAAGCCACCGAATGCGGCGATGGTGCCCGTCAATGGATCAGTGCCAACCGGAAAGAACAGCTTGCCAAACACAAGTGCGGCGGCGGTGCCGTACAGGAAGAAGTCATACCACTCGAGAATTTGACCGAGCACTGCTGTGGTGACGGCACGGCGCACACTACTTGCCGGACGGGCGGATCTGGTTTGCACGAGCGTGCCTAGATCAGTATTCAGAGCTTCAGGGTTCATGGCGGAGGGAAACATGAGGTGATAGTTCCCGCTTCCCTGGAAGCTCAAGAAGCGGCGCGGGTCGTATCGATGCGATGGGCCCACGATATGGGCCCGGACAGGTGCGGTCAAATTCGAGACAAAAATACGCGGTATGAATTGGATGCATATGCCTGTGATGTCGTAGGTACTAACCCGTGCTTGGCTGTACCTATCCATCGCACATATCACCCATCATGGTTTTGACTTTTGGCCGCATGGCGGGCGGACGCGCAGCGCGTGGCGCATCATCGTCATCGTCCCCATGACCCTTCATCGCGTCATCCAACGATTGAACGAAACGATTTGCACGGAATAGTCTCACTCGCCTTGGCAAATCCTCAGGGTCCGTTTGCGGTTGCGGGCACGACGCACACGTAACCCGCAGTGACCTCCTGCGGTATCGCTGACAATGGTTTCAACTAACGTCGAACGCCGACGCTTGTAGAACCTGGCGAGCTGCGCGAGCTTGCCGGCGCACCTCTGCAATTTCCCGGACCGGCTCGTCTTCAAGTCCCAGCAATTCATCCAGGCCGAGTTCAAGCACGGATAGCGCCGCACGCGTCGTCTTCCAGTCCGAGGCGAGCTTTATTCTCGTTCGAGACTGCCGGTGCTCGAGCGTAATGAGGCGGCCGGCGAGCCTCACCCTCTGCTGGCCTTTTCGAATGACCCCGACTTCAGGCGGGCTGTTGCGGTTGCACTCGAAAGCCGCTGCGCACGGTGAGTGAGCGCACGAGGTTAAAACGCCGTGATCATGTTCGGCGGTGGGCCAAGCGACGGCGGAAGGTACGAGAGGAGTCTATGCGCGCTTAGTCGCGATGAAGCGTATCGATGACCAATTCGCGGAACCAGCGGATCCCCTCGTCATTGTCGAAGTTGCGATGCCAATGGACGGTGGATTCGATGTCAGGCATTTCCGCCGGCATTGGATAAATAAGGAACTGGCCGGTTTCATTGAACATTTGGGCGGCTCCCCTGTGAAGCGTCACCATCCAGTTCGTGCGCTGCAGAATCTGCGGGACAACCGTGAAATGCGGCACTCGCAATGCAATTCGACGATGCAAGCCTTGGCTGCGCAAGACTTCGTCGATGGCCAGGTGGCTGCTGTCACTCGTCGTTACGGTGACATGCAAGAACTCCAGAAACTTCTGTCTTGATAACGCCCGAAGGGGTAACCCAGGGCGCTTACGCGTCATGCAGACGAACTGGTCGCGGAACAGCAGCGCGTGGTTCGTGACCGGCATCAGCGACGGAAGATTACCAATGGCGAGATCAATCTGGCCAAGTCGCATCTTTTCCTCGACCTCGCGCACCGGAATCTGCTCGGTCGACAAGCGAACCTGAGGCGCAACTCGCTCCAGTCTTTCGCAGATAGGCGGCAGAAACACATGTTCACCAATATCGGACATCGACAATCGAAACTCGCGCGTCGTCGTCGCGTGATCGAATTGTTCGCTCTCACGCAGTGCTTCGCGAATTGAGGCAATTGCACTGCCAAGAGGCACCGCTAGTCTCTCCGCCGTAGGGGTCGGGAGCATGCCGTCTGGAGTGCGGACAAACAGCGGGTCATCGAACAAGGACCGCAGGCGCCCCAGCGAATAGCTGATCGTCGGCTGCGACAACTCGAGCCTTTGCCCAGCACGCGTGAGACTGCGCTCTTCCAGGATCGCCTGGAAGACCCGCAGCAGGTTGAGATCGACCTGATGAAAATTGACCATGTCTATGCCGGGTAAAAAATTGATTGATTTGACCGATATGCTAGCCAATTCTAGACTCGGATCCAACATAGAAAGAGGTCCCAAGCTCATGGAATTGACAGAAACAGTCGTCGAAAAGCGCGCAGAGAAGCCGAAGCTCCTTTCTTCACGCACGTTGCCGGCTTTGCTGGCAGCACGCGCAGCGCGAAACGGTAATCAACCTCTTTTCTCTGATGGATCGACCGAATGGAGCGGTGCCGATGCCCTTGAGATCGCATCCCGCCGCGCCGGTGCACTCGCCGCTCATGGCGTCAAGCGGGGCGATCACGTCGCGCTGCTTTGCGGAAACCGGATCGAATTCATGGAGATGGTCCTTGGCTGCGGATGGCTTGGAGCTGTAGTCGTGCCGATCAACACGGCCTCGCGCGGCCCGCAACTCGAACACATCCTTCGTAACAGCGGCGCGCGTCTGCTAGTCGCAGAAGCGCAACTTGTGGATGTCGTGCACGCGCTGCCGGCGCGAGATCTTCCTCTCGAGCACATCTGGCTTATCGACGAGCCCGCGGCACATTCGCTTCCACCTCGTTACGAGACATCCGCGTTTCCGCCGCCGGCAGAGTCGATTCCAGCTGCGAAGCTCGAAAACGGAGACGCTTTGGCCGTGCTGTATACGTCGGGCACGTCCGGGTTGTCGAAAGGTGTGATTTGCCCGCACGCCCAGTTCTACTGGTGGGGATACAACACTTCGCATGATCTGGGCGTCGTCGCGGGCGACATCCTGTACACGTGCCTGCCGCTCTTTCATACCAACGCACTCAACAGCTTCTTTCAGGCCTTGCTGAACGACGCACAACTCGTCGTAGGTCGGCGTTTCTCGGCAAGCGGCTTCTTCGACGCGTTGGTGACCACGCGAGCGACCATTACGTTTGTTCTCGGCGCGATGGTGCCCATCCTGCTGGGCCGGCCCGTAGCCGCGAACGAGCGTGGCCATCGGGTACGCGTCGCGCTCGCGCCGGGAGTGCCGGGACATTTCCAGGAAGAATTCACGGCGCGCTGCGGCATTGCACTGATCGACGGTTACGGCTCGACGGAAACCAATGCGGTGATCGGCGGCGTGGCCAGCGCTCGACGCCCCGGATATATGGGCAAACTGGCTCAAGGTTTCGAAGCGCGCGTCGTCGATGAGCACGACGAGCCTGTCCCCGATGGCGAGCCCGGAGAGCTGGTCCTGCGTGCCAACGAGCCGTTTTCCTTTGCCAATGGCTATCTCGGCATGGCCGCGGAAACAGTGAAGGCCTGGCGCAATCTCTGGTTCCACACGGGCGACCGCGTCATACGTGAGGCCGATGGCTATTTCCGCTTCGTCGATCGCCAGAAAGACGCGATCCGCCGCCGGGGCGAAAACATCTCCTCATACGAGGTCGAACAGGTCTTGTTGAGCCATCCTTCGGTCGAGACGGCAGCGGTTTTCGGCGTGAAGTCGACGCTCGCTGAAGACGAAGTGATGGCGGTAATCGGTCTGCGCGATGGCGAGGCGTTAGAGCCGCTTGATCTAGTGCGCTATTGCGAACCGCGGCTCCCTTACTTCGCGGTGCCCCGTTATCTTGACTTTGAACAGGAACTGCCCAAGACGGAAAACGGCAAAATCCAGAAGTTCAAATTGCGCGAGACCGGCGTCACTGTAACCACATGGGACCTCGAAACATCCGGATATCGGCTCAAGCGTCATTAAGGTGACTGCGGACCTGTTGCAGGAACTCTGTGTGAGGCTCCGGAACAGGACGACCTGTGCAACGCATGCCAAACGAGATAGCAACATTGAGTACATCCGACAGATGTGCACGTGGAGACTCTGATGACCAGCACGCGAACGTTTCATTCAGCAATCACGCCGCCTCAAGAGGCAACCCAGCCTCTCGCCGTCCCCGTCGATGAACGATCCCTGAGGCGAATCGTATTCGCGTCCGTCGCGGGCAACGCACTGGAATGGTACGACTTCTTCCTGTACAGCACTGCGGCGGCGCTCGTATTCGGTGACCTGTTCTTTCCGAAAGGAAGCGACCCGCTTGTCGGTACGCTTGCAGCATTCGCGGGTTTCGCCGTCGGTTTTGCCGCACGTCCATTCGGTGGCGCCATCTTTGGCCACATTGGCGATCGCTATGGTCGCAAGAGCGCTCTGGTGTGGACGCTGTCGATGATGGGCGGTGCGACGTTTCTCATTGGCTTCTTGCCGACTTACTCACAAGTCGGACTGTGGGCGCCAGCGTTGCTGATGCTTCTGCGCATCGTGCAAGGCATCGCGGCCGGTGGCGAATGGGGCGGGGCCGTACTGATGATCAGCGAGTCGGCACCGCCGGAAAAACGCGGCTTTTATGCCTCAATGAGCCAGATCGGCGTCGGCGGCGGCTTTGTGCTGTCAGCTAGTGTGTTTTTCCTCGTACAGCTTCTGCCAAAAGACGCGTTCCTGACTTGGGGATGGCGTATTCCTTTCCTGCTTTCGATCGCCATCTTCGGTGTCGGCGTCTACATTCGGTCGAGGCTGCCCGAAAGCGCCGAGTTCGCCAAGTCTGAGGCCGCCGGACGAAAGGCGCGCATGCCGGTTCTCGACGTGATTCGCAAATTCCCCAAGGAAATCCTGATGGCTATGGGGTTGCGTGTTGCGGAGAACGGCACGTCGTACATTGTCATTGCCTTTTCTCTGGTGTACGGGAAATTCATTGGCGTTCCAAATCAAGTCATGCTCGCCGGTGTGATCGTGTCGATGGCCGTCGAACTGATCACGCTGATGCTGTGGGGCCGCTTGTCCGACCGCATCGGTCGCAAGCCCGTGTACATGATCGGTGCCGTGGGCGTCGTCATTATTGCGTTTCCTTTTTTCTGGCTTCTCGATACCAAGATTCCGGCACTCATCTGGCTTGCATTTCTGCTCGGTAATGCTGTCTGCCATGGCGCCATGCTCGGCACGCAACCCGCCCTGATGGGCGAACTGTTCAGCACGGAGGTCCGTTACTCGGGCATGGCGCTTGGACACGAGGTTTCCGCCGTGTTTGCGGGTGGCTTGTCACCGATGCTGGCGACGGCACTGCTCGCTCATTACCACGCAGCTTGGCCGGTGGCCTTGCTCATGGCGACCCTCGGCATGATCACCGTGATCTCACTTGTCTTCACGCACGAGACGGTTGCCCGTCGCGAGCGTTGAACGTCACGCTCAAGGAAATCGAACATGACATTCGACAAATGCGACGAGGCGCTGCTGACAGCCGGTGTGGAAATACCGTATCGGCGACAGCCTACCTCGGAGTCCACAGGCGACCTGCTTGCACAGGCATTTAGCGCCGCCCTGGATGAGTCGGGCTTTTCCGCGAAAGACGTCGACGGACTTGGCGTAGCGTCTTTTACGCTGGCTCCCGACCATGCCATCGATCTCGCCTGGCGGCTCGGGCTCAGTCCGCGCTGGTGCATGGACGACTGTCACGGTGGAGCAAGCGCCATCAATATGCTGCAACACGCGATACGCGCAATTCAGCATGGCGACGCGAACGTCATTGCGCTGGTGTCCGGTGACCGGTTCGAGCCGGCTGACTTCAAACACTTGGTCGATCACTACAACCTGACGACGCGCAACTGGTTGCGGCCGCTGGAGTCGGGCGGGCCGAACGGACTGTTCGCGATGCTCACAGAGCGTCATGCGAAGCATCACAACCTGACCCGCCGCGACTATGGAGCGCTTTGCGTCGCGCAACGCGCCTGGGCGGGACTGAACCCGAGCGCAGTCTATAGAGCGCCGCTGACGATCGACGAGTATCTCGAAGCGCCGATCATCGCTGATCCGTTGGGCCGATTCGATTGCGTACCCGTGGTAAGCGGCGCAAACGCTGTGATCATTGCGCGCGCCGATCTCGTGCGTCGCGCCCGTAACGTCCGTGTGCGCGCGCTGCAATGCCGTTACAACGGCGATCACCAGACAGGGGATGGCACTCAGACTTCATTGGCTTCGGTCGCCGGCGATTTGTGGCGGCAGGCGAGTGTCACGCCGGACGACATCGACATGGTCTCGGTCTACGACGACTACCCCGTGATGGCGATAGCGCAACTGGCCGATCTCGGCTTTGCGCCCGACGGCGACCTGCGCGCGATGATAGCGCGCATCGAGTCGCGCGACCTGCCGGTCAATACATCCGGCGGACAGCTGTCCGCGGGGCAGGCAGGCGCTGCAGGCGGCATGCACGGTCTCGTGGAGGCGCTGACACAGTTGCGCGGGCGTGCGGGGGAACGGCAGGTGCGCAATGCCCGACTGGCGGTCGTGAGTGGCTATGGAATGGTCGAGTATCGCTATGGCATGTGTGCGAATGCCGTGGTGCTCGAAGCGGTCGAGCGAGGTGCGCAATGACGCTAAAGGTATTCCAGTGCGAACAATGCGGTTTGACCGTATTTCCTGCGCGCTATCTCTGCTTCCAATGTGGTGCCGCCAAGTGGCGCGAGCGAGCGGCCGAACGCGGCACTATCGATGAATTGACCACCGTGCGCCGTCGCGTCGGTGCTCGAGACGGCGGGGACGTGCTTCTTGCGAGCGTTACAACGGACGCTGGCCCGATCGTCATCGCGCGAATCGAGCGCGCCATGCGAGCTGGCGACGCCGTCAGGCTTGCGATCGACGAACAGAGCCGCGTTCTTGCACGGCCGATTGCGTGACCGAGGCGGCGATCGGCTGTTGAATGACGCCGGCAGAGCGGTGTAGGCGCCAGGATCCATGCAGCTTTGAACAAGCGCACGGAAAGGCAAATTCAATCAAGCAGGAGAAGGGTGTGACATCTCAATTGGCTTCCACCTCGCGCGACCGGCAACTGTTGCGCCATTACATCAAGGGTGAGTTTGTAGCGAACAGCACGACCTTTCCAAACCTGAGTCCGGTCGATGGTCGCAAGCTTGCCGATGTTTGCGAAGCGGACGCTGCGCTCGTCGATAGCGCCGTACGTGCGGCGCACGCGGCGCAAAAGGCTGGCTGGCGCGACACCACGCCTGCGCAACGGGCCGTATGGCTGCATAAGATCGCAGACGGCATCGAGGCTCGCTTCGAGGAGTTCGTAGCCGCTGAAGTTGCCGATACAGGTCGGCCTGTCGTGCAGGCCCGCACCCTCGACATCGCACGCGGCATAGCGAATTTCCGGACCTTCGCCGATCTTATCCGCACCGCGCATGGCGAATACTTCGAAACCTATGCTGCGGACGGCAGCGAACTGATCAACTATGTGACGCGAAAGCCGCTGGGCGTGATTGGCATCATCTCGCCGTGGAATCTGCCTCTGTTGTTGTTCACGTGGAAGGTGGCGCCGGCGCTGGCCATGGGTAACTGCGTGGTCGCCAAGCCTTCGGAGGAAACGCCAAGCTCTGCAACGTTGCTTGCCGAAGTCATGCACGACGTCGGCTTGCCGGCCGGCGTCTTCAATCTGATTCATGGGCACGGACAGAACGCGGCTGGCGAATTCCTGACGCGTCATCCGGATATCAGCGCAATCACCTTCACAGGCGAGTCGCGCACCGGCAGCACGATCATGAAGGCTGTCGCGGACGGCGTGAAGGAGGTTTCTTTCGAGCTGGGCGGCAAGAACGCAGCCGTCGTGTTCGCGGATGCCGACTTCGATGCCGCGGTCGCTGGCGTCCTTCGATCGACTTTCACGAACGCCGGCCAGGTTTGCCTTTGTAGTGAGCGGGTGTATGTGGAGCGGCCAATCTTCGAGCGCTTTGTCGCGGCGCTCAAGCAACAGGCGGAAACACTGTGCGTCGGCGCGCCAGAAGATCCCGTTACGACAATGGGACCGCTCATTTCGCGCGGCCATCGGGACAAGGTGCTGTCGTATTTCCGTCTTGCCGTCGAAGAGGGCGCGAATGTCGTGACCGGCGGCGATGCACCGAGCTTTGGCGACGCGCGGGATGACGGTGCTTTTGTCATGCCGACCATTTGGACCGGTTTGCCCGACTCGGCGAGATGCGTACGAGAAGAGATTTTCGGACCGGTCTGCCACATCGCGCCGTTCGACAGCGAAGAGGAGGTTGTGAAGCGCGTCAATGACAGCGCTTATGGCCTTGCCGCAAGCATTTGGACGACACAGCTTGCACGCGGACATCGGGTTGCCAAGCAAATCGAGACTGGAATCGTATGGGTCAATGCCTGGTTCGTGCGCGACCTGCGCACGCCCTTCGGCGGCGCCAAACTGTCGGGGCTAGGACGCGAGGGCGGTCGCCATTCGCTCGACTTTTATTCCGAATTGACGAACGTGTGCGTGAGGATCGCATGAATCAGACCACCGAAGGGCGTGTCGTGCCGGGCAAGGCGACGCCGCGCGGGCGCTTCCCGCACATCACGCGCGCTGGTGATTTTCTGTTTGTATCGGGCACGAGTTCACGACGTCCGGACAACACAATCGATGGCGCATCGGCTGACGAATTCGGCACTGCCGCGCTCGATATTCGTCGACAGACGCGCGCCGTCATCGAAAACATGCGGGACATTCTGAAGAGCGAGGGCGCTGACCTTTCGAACCTTGTTGAAATCTCTGCGTTCCTCGTCAATATGAGCGATTTTGGTGGCTACAACGAAGTGTATGCGGAGTATTTCGACGAGACGGGTCCAGCACGAACAACTGTCGCCGTTCACCAGCTGCCGCATCCGCACCTGCTCGTCGAGATGAAGGCCGTCGCATACCTGCCGGTACGCTGAAAAGCGAACCGCACGCTTGACATACCGATTCCTCTAAGTGAGACAAGCATGCTGAGTTACGGAAAGCCGTTCAATTTCGAACGTTGGATCGACGAGCACGCGCATCTATTGAAACCTCCTGTTGGCAACCAGCAGGTCTGGCAAGACAGCGACTTCATCGTCACAGTGGTGGGCGGACCGAACTATCGAACCGACTACCACGATGATCCGCTCGAAGAGTTTTTCTATCAATTGCGTGGCAACGCTTACCTCAATGTGTTGCTCGACGGCAAGCGCGAGCGCGTCGAATTGAAGGAGGGCGATGTGTTCCTGTTGCCCCCGCACGTACGTCATTCGCCGCAGCGACCCGAGCCGGGTAGCGCCTGCCTCGTAATAGAGCGTCAACGTCCGGAAGGCACTGTGGATGGATTCGAGTGGTATTGCGATGCCTGCGGCGAGCGCGTTCATCGCGTCGAGCTGCAACTCCAGAGCATCGTTACCGACTTGCCCCCGCTCTTCGACGCGTTCTACGCATCGGAAGAAAAGCGTCGCTGTCCACGCTGCGGTGTCGTTCATCCGGGCAAGCAAGGCCGAACCGATTAACCGAACCCGCTTAAAGCGAATCACCATGACAGTTCGAATTGACATGCATTCTCACTTCTTTCCGCGAATTTCGCAGAACGAAGCAAGGGTACTCGATCCGGAGCACGCGCCGTGGCTCAGGGTAGAGGCGGACGGCGAGACCGGGATGATCATGACAGGCGAGCGTGATTTCCGACCCGTCTATCGCGCTTTGTGGGACCCCGCCACGCGGATCGCGGAGATGGACAGGTGCGGCGTAGACATCCAGCTTATGTGCGCGACACCTGTGATGTTCGGCTACCGGTACGGCGCAATGGCGGCACATGAATGGGCCATGCGGATGAACGATCGCGCGCTGGAATTCTGCTCGCACGCGCCGCAGCGCCTGATGCCGTTGGCGCAAGTGCCGCTGCAAGACGTCGAACTGGCATGCCGGGAGGCCACGCGTGCACACCGTGCCGGTCATCGGGGCGTGCAGATCGGCAATCACCTCGGCGCGCGCGATCTCGACGACGATCACCTCGTGACGTTTCTCACGCATTGCGCTAACGACGATATACCGGTGCTCGTGCATCCCTGGGACATGATGACGGACGGTCGCATGAAGAAGTGGATGTTGCCCTGGCTCGTCGCCATGCCGGCTGAAACACAGTTGAGCATAGTGTCGCTGATTCTTTCGGGGGCGTTCGAACGCATCCCGAAGACACTCAAACTGTGCTTCGCCCACGGCGGCGGCAGCTTTGCGTTCTTATTGGGGCGCGTCCAGAACGCGTGGGAGCAACGAGACATCGTTCGAGAGAATTGCCCGAATCCGCCAGCTTCATACGTGGATCGCTTTCACGTCGATAGTGCGGTCTTCAGCGATGGTGCATTGCGGCTACTCGTGGAGACGATGGGCGAAGACGGTGTGTTGCTCGGCTCCGATTATCCGTTTCCACTCGGCGAGAAGGTGGTCGGCGACCTGGTAGCGAATCACCCGCAATTGAGCGACGCAGCAAAGACGAAAATTCTTGGCGTCAATTCCCAACGTTTTTTCAACCTGGCGCCTCAGTCGGGTTCAGGAGGTCGTAATGCAAATTGAAGGCTGCGTGGCATTCGTGACGGGCGCCGACCGCGGGCTCGGTGCGGGTCTGCTCAAAGCGTTGCTGGAGCGGGGCGCGCTCAAGGTCTATGCCGGCGTCAAGAAAATAAAAGGCGTCGCTGACGGTGATCCCCGCGTCGTGCCGGTTGAAGTGGACATCACGAACATCGAACAGGTGGCGAGCGCGGCGTCGAACGCCAAAGACATCACGCTACTGATCAACAACGCAGGACTGAACCGCACGCAGCCGGTACTCGAAACCAATGACGCGGAAGCGGCGCGGGCCGAGATGGAGGTGAATTACTTCGGCACATTAAACATGATGCGTGCATTCTCACCGGCGCTCAAATCGAACGGCGGCGCCATCATTAACATTCTTTCGATACTCGCGCGCGTTGCCCTGCCGTCCATGGCCTCGCTAAGTGCATCGAAGGCAGCGGCTCTTCGAATGACGGAAGGCGCACGAGCGGAACTCGCGCCGCATCACATTCGGGTCATTTCTGTTCTTCCCGGACCCATCGACACGGAAATGAGCCGGAACGTCCCGCCTCCAAAGATTCCAGTGGAAGAAGCAGTCGACGCGGTGCTGGCAGCATTGGAGGGCGGAGCGGACGAGGTCTACATGGGCGCGATGGCAGAAGAGATCGCTCGTGGACTCGCCGTGGATCGTCAGGGGCTGCACGCGCGCCTTTTGATGCTTTGAGCCAACCCGGAACCCGCAATAACGGTGCATTGAGTAAAGGACGAAGATGATGAACGGTGAATACATTGACATTGACGTGGGCAACGGGCAAGCCTTTTCCGCGTACCTCGCGCGGCCCCGGCAAGGGTCCGGGCCGGGCTTGATCCTGTTGCAGGAAATCTTCGGCATCAATGCCTACATGATGGACATGGCCGATCGATTCGCCGAGGAAGGTTATGTGGTGCTGGTGCCCGACCTGTTCTGGCGCATGAAGCGCGGCGTCAATCTGGGCTACACCGGCGAGGACTTTGCCACAGCGCTGCGATACAACGACGAGTTCGATGTTGATCTGGCAATAACCGACATTGCGTCGACGATCAGGACCCTCCGGTCGCTCGAGCAACACGTCGGAAAGGTCGGCGCGGTAGGCTATTGCCTGGGCGGCAAACTGGCGATGCTGGCCGCCGCTCGTACGGAACTCGACTGCGCCGTGAGCTACTATGGTGTGGGGCTCGATGCCTATCTGGAAGATGTGCCGTCGATCCGCTGCCCGATGGTTTTTCATTTTGCTGGTAATGACGCGTTATGCCCCGAGGCAACACGCGAGACGATCCAGTCAGCACTTTCCGCACGACCTGCGGTCGAGCAATACGTGTATCCAGGCTGTGACCACGCTTTCGCGACCCCGCAACGTGAGCACTTCGACAAGCCGGCCGCGATGATGGCTTATTCACGCACTATCGCGTTGTTGCGTAAAGTGATCGGACCGATCTATGACCTCAACGCGCTCTGGGAACTGCACTGTTACCACGAGTTTGATTCGCGCGACGTCGATTCGATCTTGCCGACTATGGTTTCGGCGCCCTATGTCAATCACGTGCCGACCATGACGGGCGGGGTAGGCTACAACGATCTCAAACGGTTCTACAAGTATCACTTCGTTCACGCCAATCCGGCGGACACTCGTTTTATTCCGGTCTCGCGCACCATCGGTGCGGACCGTATTGTCGACGAATTCGTTTTCTGTGCCACGCACGACCGCGAGATCGACTGGATGCTACCAGGGCTGACGCCGACTGGAAAGTACATCGAGATTCCCATGCTCGCCGTGATCTGTTTCCGTGGCGATAAGTTGTTCAACGAGCATATCTACTGGGATCAGGCTTCGGTGCTGGTACAGATTGGCGTTCTCGATCCCACGGGGCTGCCGATCGCCGGAATCCAGACTGCGAAGAAGATGATGGATGAGACCTTGCCGAGCAACGAGCTGATGAAGAACTGGGAGTCGAGCGCAGGCAAGCCAATCTGAAGGGGCGTTCAGCGGACGGTACGTGATCGGCACTGACGTAACCGTCTCGTCCTTTTCCAACAGCGAGAAGTCTTGCTCCAGTGCGGAGCACCAACCCAAAAAGGCATCGTCATGAGGATTAAGTTAGTTATGCTTGTGGTGTCACTTTGTGCATCCGCGACCGCGTCGGCTCAGAGCTCGGTAACCTTGTACGGGATTATCTCGAACGGGCTTGGTTACGTGAGCAACCAGGCGGGGCATAGCAACTTGACGATGATCAGCGGCGCCAACCAGAACAATCGCCTTGGGTTCAAGCTGGCGGAGGATCTGGGTGGTGGGTTAGCCGCTGTTGGAACGCTGGAGAACGGCTTCGACAGCAATAGTGGCAAGCTCGGTCAAGGCGGGCGAATGTTTGGCCGGCAGGCATTCGTCGGCTTGTCGAGTTCCACCTACGGGACGCTCACAATCGGTCGACAGTACGACATGCTGTGGGACTACCTGGACCGTATCGAACCACAGTCCATGGGACCTGGCCTAGGTGTGAGCGTCGGCAGCAACGACAACATCGAAGGTAACTTCCGTTACAGCAACTCCGTGAAATATGCGAGCCCTGTATGGGGTGGATTCGGGTTCGAATCGTTGTATGCGTTCAGCAACAAAGCAGGGAGTTTCCAGCAGAACCGCGCGTTCAGCGCCGGGATCAACTACGCCCTTACCAATCAACGTTACTCGCTCGTTTATCTGGACATCGATCATCCCGGAACCGCGAATCCGAGCGGTGCGGTAACGGACGACTATGCAGGTGCTCCCTTTGTGCTATTCCATACCAGCCCCCTCAGTTCGTCGGTGGGCGTCCGAAATCAGCGCGTGGTCGCAGGCGGGGCGGAGTATGGCTTCGAAAAACTCAGCTTGGGAGGCATCGTCTCCGACGTCCGGTACAACTACCTCGATAACACAAGTTTGCATCTCGACAATCTGAGTCTGGTCGGTGTGTACAAGATTACGCCGGCTTTCTTCATATCGGCTGCATATCTTTATACCCACGGCACTTACGGAGGCGTCTCTTCGAACCCGCATTGGAACCAGGGGCAGGTGAGTTTCGAGTACTTCCTTTCGAAGAGAACGGATGTATTCGCGTACGCCAACTATATCCGTGCGTCCGGTTCAAACGCACCGGCCGTCCTGTTCCTGTCCTCTCCATCGAGCACGGAACAACAGACGGCCGTAGTGGCAGGTATTCGTCACAAGTTCTGAGAAGGATCAGAAAGCATGGGGGATGCCACATCGGCGAGAAAGGCCGCAGTGCGTGGATACGCGCCATGTTAGTCCGCACAGGCCTTGCCGGCTGAACGCGGCAAGTCGTTCCACCTACGACTTCCATGGCTGTGGGCTAGCAATGGGCAGATGTGGAATTGGGAGAAACAATGCTTTGGACAACGGTATGAGCAGCATTCTGGAAAGGATTGTCGATCTCAAAACTCGAGAGGTCCGGCTGGCGGCGGAGCGCATGCCGCTAGCCGAACTCGAGAGGATCGCGACGACGCAAGATGCGAGAGATTTTGCCGGTGCGTTGCGTGCGAGAAATAACGATGGTCTGCCTGGGGTGATCGCGGAGGTGAAAAGGGCCAGCCCCTCGCAGGGCATCTTGCGGCCGAATTTCGACCCGGACAGCATTGCACGCTCATACGAGCGGGCGGGCGCGGCATGCCTCTCGGTGCTCACGGACCACGCTTTTTTCGGTGGAAGCGCATCAGATCTTCGTGCCGCGCGATCGGCCACACGCCTTCCAGTGCTTAGGAAGGACTTCATCGTGGACGCGTACCAGGTTTGGGAGGCGCGTGCAATGGGTGCCGACTGCATCCTGCTCATCGGAGCCATCCTCGATGTCCCGACAATGCGAGAGCTCGAAGCCGTTGCGGCCAACCTTGCAATGGCGGTGATCGTGGAGGTCCACAACGCTGTGGAGTTAGAAAAGGCGCTTGTGCTCAAGACACCTCTCATCGGTGTGAACAACCGAAATCTTGCAACGTTCGAGACTTCCGTTGCCACAACCCTTGCAGTTCGGCACTTGATTCCCGAGGGCAGAACCGTCATTTCGGAGTCTGCTATTCGATCTCGGGACGATGTGGAGATGCTTCGTTCGATTGGGGTCGACAACTTTCTCGTCGGCGAAGCACTGCTTCGAGCTGAGGATCCCGGCGCGGCGCTTGAGCGCATGTTCGCCTAGGACGTGCACCCCATCACTGCGACGACATTAGTTGTCGACTTTGGAGAGATTCGAAGACTTATGGACATTCAACAGGCTGCGGCCGCGCTGCGCGATGCAGCAACGAGAGCAACGTACATTGCGCCATTGCGTGATACGTGTGAGCAACTGAGCATCGAGGATGCTTACGCAATTCAGCGCATCAACACTGATCATCATCTCACAAGCGGTCGACGCCTGGTGGGGTGCAAGATTGGCTTGACGTCGCTCACTGTACAAAACCAGCTCGGCGTCGACCAGCCCGACTTTGGTATGTTGTTCGACCACATGGGCTATGGCGACGGCGAACCGATTCCGGCTGAAATCCTTCACCAACCGAGGATCGAGGCGGAGATCGCCTTCGTCATCGGTCGCGATCTGGCAATGTTGAATCCGGCCCACCATGACGTTCTAAATGCGATCGAATATGCGTTGCCGGCGCTCGAAATCGTTGGTAGCCGCATAGCCGACTGGAATATCAGCATCACCGATACCATCGCCGACAACGCATCGTCATGCGCGTATGTACTGGGCAGCGCTCCGCGCAGACTATCGGATTTTGATTTGCGTCTGTGCGGCATGTCGATGGAACGGCGCGGCAGCCTCGTTTCGGTAGGCGCTGGAGCCGCATGTCTGGGCAATCCGCTCAATGCTGTTGTTTGGCTTGCCCGAACGATGATTGCACTTGGCACACCGCTAAAGGCGGGCGATCTCGTTCTATCAGGCGCGTTGGGGCCGATGGTCGCCGTCGCCCCGGGCGACGTCTTCGAAGCACGCATAAACGGCCTCGGTTCTGTGCGCGCACTTTTCGATCATGACCTGAGCAAGGTACATCAATGAGCAATGCTATTGAATATGCGATGCTGCTGGACGACGCGGCAGTGAACGCGACAGAAGTGCCGCAGTTCGACCCGGAAGGGCGTCTTTCGCTCGATACGGCGTACGCCATTCAGGCCGCGTCGATCCAACGGCGCATCGAACGCGGCCAGCGACGCGTAGGTGTGAAGATGGGCTTCACAAGCCGTGCCAAGATGGCGCAGATGGGTCTGTCGGACGTGATCTGGGGGCGTTTGACGGCTGACATGCAGATCGAGGAGGGCACGGCAATCGATTTCTCGCGCTTCGTGCATCCGCGCGTCGAGCCGGAAATCGCCTTCATCCTGAAGCGGTCGCTTGAAGGCGACGTGACCGGCCCGCAAGCGTTGGCAGCAGTCGAAGCGATCGCTCCCGCGCTGGAGATCATCGACTCGCGCTACAGAGACTTCAAGTTCTCGCTGCCCGAAGTGATCGCGGATAACGCGTCATCTAGCGGCTTCGTAATCGGTGCCTGGTGTGATCCGCATATCGACTTTTCGAACCTAGGGCTGACCCTGAACATCGATGGCCGCGTCGTACAAGTCGGATCAACTGCGGCATTGCTGGGTCATCCACTGCGCTCATTGGTAGCCGCGGCGCGTGTTTCTGCTCAAGCGGGCGAGCCGCTACAGGCTGGATGGATCGTGATGGCCGGCGGTGCAACTCCGGCGGAGTGGATCAGACCCGGACAGCATGTATCGGTCGACATGGAACATCTGGGCAGCGCGAGTTTCGAAATTAAAAAGTAACGCGATAGCCCGTTACATTTGGAGTCACACATGAACGACAAGGTGAAAGTCGCCATCATTGGGCCCGGCAATATCGGAACGGACCTCATGATAAAGGTAATGCGTAACAGCAAACACTTGAAGATGGGTGCCATGGTCGGCGTCGATCCGAAGTCTGAGGGCCTGGCTCGTGCCGCACGAATGGACGTAGCGACGACCGCTGAGGGCATCGACGGTCTCTTGAAACTGGATGTGTTCGATGAGATCGACATCGTATTCGATGCGACGTCCGCGGGTGCCCACAGACACCACAATGAAGTATTGCAGGCTCACGGCGTTCAGGTAATCGACCTGACTCCTGCCGCGATCGGCCCGTACGTGATTCCCGCGATCAATCTTGAAGACGAGAACGCGACGAACATGAACATGGTCACGTGCGGCGGTCAGGCCACCATTCCGATCGTCGCTGCGGTCTCGCGTGTTGCGAAGACTCACTATGCGGAGATCGTAGCATCAATTTCCAGCCGCTCCGCAGGGCCGGGCACGCGCGCAAATATCGACGAATTCACCGAAACGACGCGCGCTGCAATCGAAGCGTTGGGGGGGGCGGCGCGCGGCAAAGCGATCATCGTGCTGAATCCGGCGGAGCCGCCGTTGGTGATGCGCGACACCGTTTTCGTGTTGTCGGAACACGCGGATCGGGCGGCCATTGAGGCAAGCGTCACTGAGATGGTGCAGAAGGTACAGATGTACGTTCCGGGATACCGCCTTAAGCAGCCGGTGCAGTTCGACGAGATCTCGCCGGACATGCCGCTCAACGTGCCGGGGCTTGGATTGAAGCATGGCCTCAAGACATCGGTGTTTCTCGAGGTCGAAGGCGCTGCGCACTATTTGCCTTCGTATGCAGGCAATCTCGACATCATGACGTCGGCGGCACTCGCCTGCGGTGACATGATGGCACAGCGGCGGATCGCGGTCGGCATCGCGCGCGGCTACAAGGAGACGACGCAATGAGTTTGGTGGACAAAACACTCTACATTTCCGACGTTACGCTGCGCGATGGCAGCCATGCAATCCGTCACCAATACAGCATCGCCCACGTGAAAGCGATCGCTGCGGCGCTCGATGATGCTGGGGTCGACAGCATCGAGGTCGCCCACGGTGACGGTATCGAAGGAGCAAGTTTCAACTATGGATTCGGCGCCCACAGCGACGTCGAGTGGATCGCCGCCGCAGCGGAATGCGTGAAGACTGCAAAAATTGCCACGCTGCTGATCCCAGGCATCGGCACCACCCACGATCTACGCCATGCCTACGATGCAGGTGCACGGGTCGTACGCGTCGCGACGCATTGCACGGAAGCCGACGTATCGCGCCAGCACCTCGAATTTGCTCGGGAGCTTGGGATGGATGCGGTCGGCTTCCTCATGATGAGCCATATGACAACGCCGGTGAAACTCGCGGAACAGGCGAAGCTGATGGAAAGTTTCGGCGCGACTTGCGTGTACGTCGTCGATTCTGGCGGTGCGCTCGGCATGAACGATGTGCGAGATCGGTTTCGCGCATTCAAGGATGCCCTGAGCGCAGATACGCAGACTGGAATGCATGCCCATCACAATCTGAGCCTCGGCGTGGCCAATTCGCTCGTTGCCGTGGAAGAGGGTTGCGATCGCATCGATGCCAGCCTGGCAGGCATGGGTGCCGGCGCGGGTAACGCGCCGCTTGAAGTTTTCATTGCGGCAGCGCAGCGACAAGGCTGGAATCATCGATGCGACTTGTACCGGCTCATGGACGCTGCCGACGATCTCGTCCGTCCGCTGCAGGATCGGCCAGTACGTGTCGACCGTGAAACGCTCGCTCTCGGCTATGCCGGCGTTTATTCCAGCTTCTTGCGTCATGCTGAACTCGCGGCCGACAAATACGGCCTGAAGACCGTTGATATTCTGGTCGAACTGGGCAGACGGAAAATGGTGGGCGGTCAAGAAGACATGATTGTCGACGTCGCATTGGATCTGCTTGGAAACCGGTCGCAGCAAACAGTGCGTCAGGGGCTGTCTATGAACGAAGCGGGCTAACCGTCGTGGCGGCGTTGTTGCCGCCAATGATTGTCATCACGTCGTCACAGCGCGGCTTGCGCTATTAACCCCTTTTCGTTGCGTCATCATGCACAGTCTACTGGCTTGCCGTCAGCATCAGCCGCTCGTATATGAATTGCAAATCGGCGCTGCGAAAGTCACCGTGATCGCTGAATCAGTGGGACCGCTGTTGCGATGGCAAGAAATTTATCCCGACGCGACGGAGCGATCCATGTCGGCATCGCGTGCGTCTTCCGATGACAAGGTGTACGACGTCCACAGCGGGCGGCTTGTGATCGCCATACAGGCTTTCCTCATAGAGAGCGAGGGTATACGGCTAATGGTGGATACCTGCGTTGGGGACTGCAAGGAAAGAGCGCGACCCGAGTTCAATCACGCAAGGTTCGGCTGGCTTGGTCGGCTCGAGGCCGCTGGCGTAAGCGTCCACGATATTGATTTGGTGCTGGCGACTCATCTGCATGTTGACCACGTGGGGTGCAACACATACTACGAAGACGGGAGGTGGCGGCCTACCTTTCCTAAGGCGCGCTACCTTTTCGTTGAAGAAGAACTCAATTTCTGGACGAGTGAAACGGCGCGGTCCCCACTCGAACGGACGGGAGACTACATCGGAGACAGCATTTTGCCGCTATTTGAGGCGGGGCGGGCCGATATCATTGGTCATCGACATGTCATCAATTCATCGATTCACTTGGTTCCGCTCCCGGGGCACACGCCAGGTCACGTCGGAGTTTGCATTGAAAGTGAGGGCCGGCGGGCGATCATTTCTGGTGATCTGTTCCACACCCCTCTTCAATGCGAAAACCCTGACTGGAGCACGAGGTTTTGCGTCGGTCCCGAGCAGTCTCGTCAAACAAGACGAGCGTTTTTCGAAACCCACGCCGACACTGAAACCATAATAATTCCTGCGCACTTCCCTTACCCATGTGCTGGCTCCATTCATCGCATGGGTAATCACGTCTACGCGTTTCGATTCATTCGAGTAGAAGACATCTCGAATGTTCTCTAGCTCGTCGATCTCAACGTTTGAGAAGTGCCGTCGGACGCGCGTCATCTCCTTTTTGGAGGGCTGGTACAACGGTACAACGTACCGTCAAAGCGGGGCAATCCCAAGCTTCGCCGCGACACCTACCATTGGCTCTCGCAAGCTGAATGTTTTCGATGCTGCAGTTTGCTGCTCGAAAACACTCACAACAGCCGCCGCAAGGCGAACGGTCCATCGCTCAATTGCTGCCGCAGGAAGTCGACCGCCACGCGCACTTTCGCCGATGCCGACGAACGCGCAGTGGACACGGCCCATACGTCGGCAGGACGTGAATACTCCGGCAGGATGCGTATGAGCGCACCCGACTCAATGCTGTCCGCCACGTCCCACTCGGACGCCATGATGATGCCGTGTCCGTCAAGGGCCCACTCGCGCACGATGTCGCTCTGATTCGACGCCATAGGCCCGGTGACTTTCACGGCTTCGGTGCCATTGGGGCCGGTCAGTTGCCATACGCCGAACGCCTGCTGCCGGTCGCGGAACGCCAGGCAATCGTGCTGCACGAGATCCGGCAGCGAACGCGGCGCCCCGCGCGATTCGACATAGCGCGGCGAGGCGCAGAGCACGCGCGTGCTCTCGGCGATCTTGTGCGGAATCACGCTGGCTTCCTGTACATCGCCGACCCGAACGTCGAGATCGAAGTTCTCTCCGGCCAGATCGACGCGGCGGTCCACGAGTTCCAGCCAGATGTCGAGTTCCGCGTAGCGCGTGCGCAGCATCGAAAGAATCGGCGTGATGTGCAGGCGGCCAAGCCGAAGACTCGTGCTAATGCGCAACATGCCGCGCGGCTCACGCTCGCCGCCCGCGAGCAGATCGTTCATCTCCTCGACTTCTTCAAGAATGCGACGCGCGCGGTTGTAAGCAATGTCGCCGTCCTCCGTCACCGCGACGCGCCGCGTCGTGCGATGAAAAAGCTGCACGCCCCACATGGCTTCGAGCGCGGCAATGCGCTTGCTCACATACGGCGGCGACGTCCCCAGTTCAGCCGCCGCCGCGATGAAACTTCCGCGCCGCGCCACTGTGCAGAGTACACGCAAGTCGCGCAGATAAAGCTCATTATTCATTACGAGGTTATCTATGGATTGTCGATCAGGTGAACAATAGCCGTCGAGGTTCATAGTAACGTGTCGCCAATACAAAGCAAATCATTGCAACCTATATGGAGACACGAATGGCAACGAGCCGAACGGGCGGGGCATTCCTTGCAATCTGGCATGACATCGAACGCGGGCAGGAAGGCGAATTCGAACGCTGGCATACGCAGGAACACATGCCGGAACGCATCGGCATTCCGGGCTTTTTGCAGGCGCGGCGCTACGTAGACTGGTCGCGGGCGAAGCACGGCTGCTTCACGCTCTACGATGGCGCGCACATCGAAACTTTCCGCTCGCCGGGCTACCTCGCGCGCCTGAACGATCCGACCGACTGGTCAAAGCGCGTACATCCCATTTTTCGCAACTTCATTCGCGGCGCGTGCGTGGAGCGCGCGGCGACGGGCGGCGGCGCCGGCGGCGCCTGTTCGACGTATCGGCTGACGCTGGATGCGCGCCGACGCGACGACGTGCTGCGCCATTGCGCGGCGGCGCTGTACGACATCGCCTCGCTCGATGGCGTCACCAGCGTACGCGTTGGGGCGAATGTCGCGGATATCACCCGTGTGCGCACGAAGGAAACCGAGCTGAAAGGACCGAACCGCGAAGACGTGTTCGATGCGGTCGTGATCGTCGAAGGCATCGGCCTCAGCGAACTGAACGTCGCTCAGGCGCGCGTGCTCGAGCTTTTGCGCGCAGATGGCCTGATTGATGCCGATGCCGCGCACTACCGCCTTTCACAACTGCTCTCGGCGGCGCACTGAGCGCACGCGCGAATTCATTCATCGACAAGACGGCATGAGGAGGAGACCTATGACCGCATCTAGACACGAGACGAGCGACGCGCAGCTTCAGCGCGAAACCATGTCGACCGTCATCCGCAAGATTTCGCCTTTCGTCGGGCTGCTGTTCTTCGTGGCCTTTCTGGACCGCGTGAACGTCAGCTTCGCCGCCTTGACAATGAAAACCGATCTGGCACTGTCCGACGTCGCGTATGGCACGGGCGCCGGGCTGTTTTTCATCGGCTATTTCCTGGCGGAAATTCCGAGCAACATGATGTTGGAGCGTTTCGGCGCACGGCGCTGGCTGGCCCGCATCATGATCAGCTGGGGTCTGGTTTCGGTGGCGATGGCGTTCGTGCAGGGCGAGGTCTCGTTCTATGTGCTGCGCTTTCTGCTTGGCTTGGGCGAAGCGGGCTTCTATCCTGGTCTGATGCTGTACTTTACGTACTGGTTCCCAGTGCAATACCGGGCGCGCGTGATCGGCTTTCTGATGTTCGCGATTCCCATTGCAAGCTTCGTAGGCGCGCCGCTGTCGACCGGCATCATGTCGATTTTCGATGGCTCGCACGGCATGCCAGGCTGGCGCTGGCTGTTTGTGATCGAAGGCTTGCCCGCGGTGGTCCTGGGCTTCGTCACCATGCGCTATCTCGCCGACAACCCGCTCAAAGCGCGATGGCTGCGTGACGATCAGAAGTCGTGGCTCGTGAACAAGCTCGAAGGCGAACGTTCGCTGGCGACAGCGCACGCCAAAGGCGGCTGGCTTCGCGCGATCTCCAATCCTAAAGTGCTGTGCGTCGTGCTGATTCTCGCGCTCAACGGGCTTGCCACGAACGGCGTCAATTTCTGGCTGCCGCAGCTCGTAAAAAGCTTCGGGCTGTCGACGTTTCAGACGGGACTCGTCGCGTCGATCCCTTATGGCTGCGCTGGGGTCGTCGTCGTGTTTTGGGGACTGCATTCGGACCTGAAGCGCGAGCGTGTGTGGCATTACGCGATTGCCGGATGGGTGGCGGCGGCGGGATTGTTCATCGCGGGATTCACGCTGAACCAGCCGGTGCTGAACATCGCGGCGCTTACGCTCGCGGTGATCGGCGTGAACGCGACGCAACCCGCCTTCTGGACGATGACCGGACTCGTGCTCGCGAGCACCAATGCGACGGCGGTGGGCTTTGCGTTCGTCAACTCGCTCGGCAATCTGACAGGCTATGTCGGTCCGGTGCTGGTCGGCTGGCTCAAGCAGAGCACGGGCAGCTTTGGCACCGCGCTGCTCGTGCTCGGCTGCACGACGGTCGTCATGGGCGCGCTGCCGTTCACGTTGCGGCGCTATATCGTCGAACAGGAGCGCGGTGGCGATGCGCTCGCGCAGGAAACGTCTAAGGGGCGAAATGACGCTGCCGCGGTTTCGTGCACGACGCGCGAAAGTGTTTGAGCGATTGAGCATCGACTTCCGAGGAATGGACACATGAAAGTTTTGATCACGGGCGGCGGCGGGTTTCTCGGCGCGTGGATCGTGCGGGCGCTGACGGCGCGCGGCATCGGCGTGCGGGTGATGGAGTTGCGCGAGGACCGGCGCATTGCGCGCGCCGTGTTGGGCGGGGAACTGGCCGATACCCTCGATTGGACCATCGGCGACGTGCGCCGCACCGACGATGTGCGCACCGCTCTGCGCGGTTGCGACCACGTCATCCATCTCGCCGGCCTGCTCACGCCCGCGTGCCAGCAAGACCCGCTGCTCGGCGCGGCGGTCAATGTCGCGGGCACGCTCAATGTCTTTGAAGCGGCGAAGGACACGGGCATCCGGAAAGTGCTGTATTCGAGCAGCGGCGGCGTCTATGGGCCCGACGATCCTGACTTCCCGTTGCCGACTACGCACTATGGCGCGTTCAAGCTTGCCAACGAAGGATCGGCCCGTGCTTACTGGCTGGAACACGGCATCGCGAGCATCGGCTTCCGGCCGTTCGTCATCTACGGGCCGGGCCGCGAAACCGGCCTCACGGCGGGACCGACGCTCGCGTGCCGCGCCGTGGCGCTCGGCGAGCCGTATACGATTCCTTACACGGGGCGGTCCGGCCTTGTTTTCGTCGGCGATGTCGCGGCGGCGTACGAACGCGCGATCGTGACATCGTTCGATGGCGCGCACGTCGTCAACCAGGCGGGGCATAGCACCGACATGAGCGAGGTGATTCACGCACTGCGCCAGATCGATCCGGCAGCCGACATTCGCGCCGAAGGCCCGCCGATGCCGAGCCTTTCTACGGCCAACGGCTTTACCGGCGAGGACGTGCTGGGACCGCTTGACGTGACGCCGGTGAGCGCAGGCTTGCGGATCACGGTTGAGCATTATCGCAAGGCGCTCGTCGTCTAACGGGCGACGCAGACGAAAAAGTAAAACGAAACAAGGACGAGAGATGAGAACCATCGGAGCGCACACCTTCGGCATGGTCTGGACACACGACGCGGCATCCGCGATCGATGCCTTCGCCGCACTCGGCTTCCGCGACTTTCAGTTAATGGCGATGGCGCCGCATCTGGATCCTTGGCACGGCTCGGCGGCGGTGGACGGTATCCGCCGCGCGCTCGATGCGTGCGAAGGGCGCGTGCTCGCCGTGGATCTGCCCAGCAGCGATATCAACATCGCGAGTTCGACCCCGGCCGCGGTGGCGTTCGCGATGCAGACCTATGACCACGCGCTGTCGCTGGGCCACGCGGTCGGCGCGCGTTGGCTGACGATCAATTCCGGACGCAGACATATGCTTCTGCCGCCGCCGGATGAGCGCCTTCTGCACGTGTATTCCGATGCGTTGCGCCGGATTGCTTCGCGTGCGGATGCGTGCGGGATGCGGGTGTTGATCGAGAATATTCCGGGGTGTTTGCTCGAGACGGCGTCGGCGCTGTCGGCGTTTCTCGGCGCCCGCGAGTTCACCAATGTCGATGTGCTTTACGACGTGGCGAACGCGGCCGCAGTGGGCGAAGACCCGGTTGCCGGGCTGGCAATGCTTGAGGGGCGCGTGGCGGTCGTGCATCTTTCGGATGCCCCGAAGGGGGCGTGGAAGCATGCGCCTATTGGGTCGGGTGACATCGATTTCGACGCCATTCGAGTGCAACTCGACACGATGGGCTACGAGGGCGAAGTCGTGTTGGAGATTATCAGCCCGACGCCTGTCGAGGACCTTCAGGCATCTTTGGACCAATTGCGTCAACGGTTCTGGTGACTTTCCTCGGGCCATCAAGCGTCATTCGATTGCGCCGGAGTGCGGACATTGAGGCGTCCAGTTCCCTGCTGTAAGGAATCGTACTCAGAACGGCACGCGTGCCGTCACCGCGCGGAACGGCGACCGCCGGCCGCCATGCAGAAAACCGCTCGGTTCCCAAACATCTCGATTTCCTCCTACGATATGCACTGTTAGCGATCTCGCGCATCGGGGCGGTCGCACTGGTCAATCACGGGAGGGGACAAGTAGGTGAAAAATTTTCAAATACTTGATCACATCACGGACGGCGTCATGGCGCTCGACCGGGAGTGGAGGTTCCGGAACATCAACCGGACCGCTGCGCGGCTCCTGAAGCGCCGGCCCGAGGACCTGCTGGGTCGCGAGATCTGGGCCGAATACCCGGATCTCATCGGGTCGCCCTATGAGGCAGCCTATAGGCAGGCGACCGAGACCGGTGTGCCCAGCACCGCGACAGACTTCTACGCGCCGCTAGGTACCTGGTTTGAAGTGCGGGCATTCCCATGCGACGACGGCATCGTCGTGCTGGTTCGTGACGTCACCGAAGCGCGGGCAATCTCCGAACGTTTGTCCCGCCAAGCCACGCATGATGAACTGACCGGCCTCATTAACCGCCGGGAACTGTCGCTGCGGCTTGACAAACTCGTCGACGAAGGCGCGGCCGCTTCTGTCGATCTGCTCTTCATCGATCTTGACCGCTTCAAGGATATCAACGACTCGTTTGGCCACGCGGTGGGCGATGAGGTGCTGCGTGTCATCGGCGAGCGTCTTTCAGACATGGTTACGGAAAGCGTCCATGTTTCGCGCATCGGCGGTGACGAATTCGTCATTTTCCTCGTCGACGCCCCCGAGGACGAGGCTGCGCGGGTGGCGCGCGACGTCACGATACGCCTGCGCGAGCCAATACAGACGCCGTGCGTGCGGGCCTCGGTGGGCGCGAGCATCGGCCTGGCGCGCTATCCCATCTCGGCATCGAATGCGTGCGAGCTGCTCCGTAATGCGGACAGCGCGATGTATCACGCGAAGCGCACGGGCGGTTCGCGCGTGTGTTCGTTTGGAAAGGAGGATGCGCAGCGCCTCTCGCATCGCCGGCGGCTGCGGGCCGACCTGGAGAGCGCGAGCGCCGCGCGCCAATTCGAACTGCACTATCAGCCACAACTGGACCTGCATGCTGGCCGCGTCTACGGGGCCGAGGCGCTGCTGCGCTGGAACCATCCACAACTGGGTATGCTCACGCCGGCCGATTTCCTCGACGTCCTGCTTAAATCGCCTGCCGACGAGGCGACGGGCGACTGGTTAATTCGCCGTGCATTCCGCCAGGCGGCGAAATGGCAGGCAGCGAACCGTATGGGGTTCAAGGTCGCCGTCAACCTCTCGGCCACGACGATCCAGAACTGCGATCTCGCCGCACTGGTTTCGGAGGCGGCCGATGCGGCCGGCGTATGCGCTTCCGCACTCGACATCGAGGTGACGGAGACAATCGTAATGAGTGACTTTGCGGCCGCGTCGCGCGCGCTCTCGGCTGTACGAGAACTTGGCGTGACCGTCTCGCTCGACGATTTCGGCACCGGCTACTCCAGCCTCGCATACCTCGCGCGACTGCCCGTCGATTGCATCAAAATCGACAAGTCGTTCGTGCAGGAGCTTACTGCCAAGGAGACCTGTCGCCACGCACGCGCGATGATCGAAGCGATGGTGGCGCTTGCCCGCGCGCTGGGCATGAGAACGGTTGCGGAAGGCATCGAGAACGAAGCGCAACTCGTCCTCATCAAAGAAATCGGCTGCGATGCCGGGCAGGGATATTTCATTGGCAAACCGGGCTCGGCAGCGCGCATCGATCCTTACGCCGAGCCCGAGTTTTTGCCGGCTCGAGCATCGTCGTTGCGCGACGAGGAAGGCGGATGGCGCTAGCCGCCAGCACGCAGCCTGTCAGCGTCTTACTGATTGTGTTCGACGCGTGCGCTTTTTCGATGAGCGCGGTGTTCGATGCATCGGGCGTACGAGCAACTTATAGATCTCGGACGCGGCTCAATCCGGGTACTGCGCGACTATCTCGATCCAGTTTGCGCCGCGGCCGCCGGCCGTTCGCGACACGTGGGTCAACGCGCCGGTTCGAGGCTCGATCTGATACGCACTGACGTGTGACGATAACTCCCCACACGCAACCAAAAACGTACCACTTGGATCGATTTTGAAACCACGTGGTTGGCGCTCCGTTTCCGTCCAATCGGTGTCGACTACGGTAGAGCCATCCTTCGATACGTGATGGACAACGATACGACTGGTGTTGCGATCGGATGCATACAAAAAACGTCCGGTCGGATGGATTTGAAGGTCCGCATTCCAAATAGACTTAGCGAGCACGGCGGGATCAGGCTGGTTCGGTGCATCAGCGGGAGGGCGGCTAAGTCCCGGCTGCAGCCCGGCGTACGCCTTTGCGCGCGGGGAGACGCCGCAAAATTCCAGTGTGCCTTTTTCTAGATCGCGCTTGAAGACAGCGATGTCGCCCCGAAACTCGCTGAGCACATAAAGATGGTGCCCCGAAGGTGACAAGCGCAAATGACGCGGGCCAAAGCCATGGTCCAGATCCACCGAGTCAATCTTGCTAAGGTGCGTTTGAGCATTGTCGCGGCGAATCTCGTAACCGATGATTTGGTCGCTGCCATGTGCACTGACATACACGAATCGGTCGTCATTCGAAACCGCTGTCCCGTGGGCATGGGCAATGCCTTCGATGATCTGCACGGGCCTGTCTTCATCGGAATCGGAAGTCGCATATACGGTCAGGCGATGCTCGCTGTACGACGATCCGAAAAGCAGCGACCCGGAATTGTCACTTTCGAGGTACACGTTGCTGGCTTCGACTCCAGTCCTGCGCGTTTGCGTCAGTTTGCCGGTGTGTCGGTCGATTGAGAAGGTAAGCAGAGAACGGTGGGAACCGCGCGTAGCCGCGACGAAGGAAGACTTTTTGGCGCGAAGCGCGAAAGGCATGACACGTTCCGCCGCAGGATAGCGCTCCAGCGGAGTCAATTGTCCGGACTGTCCGTCGAGTCGGAAAACCCCGATGTCTCCATCGTCAGCATACGAAACGAAAGCGAAGAAGTTCATCTCGATTCTCTGAAGTAAACGTTATGTTTAGCTTACATTGAACCGAATAGTACAAAATGCGTACTCGCAACTTCAAGCCTCTCAGTACTTTCCCTACCCGAACGGTCCAACTCGCAGATTAATTGCCATACGCAATGTCAATATTGCATTCATTGCATTGCCAGCATACGCGCGGGATCGTATCTTCGTGTCCATTCAAGGAGACGTTTTATGAAGATCGCATTTCTGGGCGCCGGAGCGCTGGGCTGCGCCATTGGCGCCGCCCTGACCGAGGGAGGCCATGAAACATGGCTCGTCGACCGGTTCGCGGCACACGTGGAGGCCATGTCCGGCGACGGCCTGCAGGTAGACGACGAGCGCGGCACACGCCGCGTCAAGGTCCGCGCGACGATGAACCCCGCTGATGTCGGCCCCGTCGACCTCGTCGTCGTGCTGGTCAAATCCTTTCACACCGATTCCGCGATGCGCGGCGCGCTCGATCTCGTCGGCCCGGAAACGCTCGTGCTCTCGCTGCAGAACGGCCTCGGTCACGAAGACGTGCTGAGCGATATTGTCGGACGTGAGCGCGTGCTTGCGGGTAAGACCTATGTCGGCGGCGTGCTGCGCGCGCCCGGGCATATCCAGTCCGGCGTCACCGGCAAGATCACGATCATCGGCGAACTCGACGGACGCATGACCCGTCGCGCACAAGCAGTCGCAGATGCGTTCAACAGCGCGGGTCTCACGACCATGGTCAGCGACAACATTCTCGGCACGATGTGGGACAAGCTGCTGATCAATGTCGCTACCGGTGCGATTACAGGCATCACCCGTCTCACTTACGGACAGCTTTACAGCGAACCCGTCCTGAAGGCGACCTCGCTCGCTGCAATCGAAGAAGCTATGGCGGCTGCCAGGGCGGCCGGCATCAAGCTGTCCATTACGAAGGCTGAAGACGCCTGGAACATGGCCGCCGAAGGGCTGCCGGCTGCGTTCAAGACCTCGATGCTGCAGAGTCTGGAGAAGTCGTCCGTCACCGAAATCGACTTTATCAACGGCGCGGTCGTGCGCTGGGGCGAACGGCTCGGCGTGCCGACGCCGGTGAATTCGACGCTCGTCTCATGCATCAAGGGCATCGAGCGCGCCATGTCGGATCGTCAGAAGGAAGGGGCGGCGGCATGAGCGTGCCAAAAGCCTATCTAGAGCACGTCGCCATCTGGGTGAAGGACATCCACTGGCATATCCGCTTCTTCGAAGAAGTGCTGGGCATGACCCTTCGTGAAGTGGACGGGACACGTGAAGAGCCGCGTCAGTACTGGACGCTCGGCGGTCTTCAGTTCATCAGCGATCCGCTGCATGAGGGTCCCGAAGGCCGGCTCGCACACCTTGGCGTGATGTGCGAGGACCTCGAAGCCGCACTTGCCGCCGCCCAGCCCTTCGGCGTCACCGCAATGACGCAAGGACGCAACTGGCTGCGTCTGCCCGACGGACTAGCCGTCGAACTCATTCAGGCAAGACCCGCCACGTGCGTCGCGCAGGCCCTTGCAATCAATCCACGCGCGGAGGCGTGAGCATGAGCACCATCACCAACACGGAAAAGTACTGGGACGATGCGCAGGAAGGCGACGAGTGCGTCAGCCCGACCTACACCGTCACGAAAGAACGCATTCTCGCTTACGCCGATCTCACGGGCGATCACACACCAGTGCATGTGGACGAGGAATACGCCAACGCAAGCCATTTCGGTTCGATAGTCGCGCACGGTCTGTTCGGCCTGTCGATCGCCGATGGCCTCAAGACACAGAGCGACTACCGCTTCCTGCCGGGCATGTCGCTCGGCTGGACGTGGGACTTCGTGCTGCCCATCAAGGTCAACGACGTGCTGCACGTGAAGTTTCGCGTGACGTCCATGCGGGCGAGTAAGAGCCGACCGGGCTGGGGCATCGTCGTACTGCCTTCCGAGCTGATCAATCAGAACGGCGAAGTCGTTCAACGCGGAGAGCATCGTCTGATGATTCCGCGCCGTCCGGGAGCCTTCTGATGCAGGCCCGTCCCCTTGAAGGTATTCGCGTCGTCGATTACAGCCATTTTCTCGCCGGTCCCTATGTCGGGCGCTGCCTTGCCGCGCTCGGCGCCGAGGTGATCAAGGTCGAGCGTCCCGGTAACGGCGATGCGGGCCGCCAGCACGCGACGATTCTCGACGACCAGCAAAGCGCTTACTTCCTGCAGCTCAATATGGGCAAGCGCGGTGTGAGCGTCAACATGAAGGACCCGCGCGGTAAGGCCCTCATGGAGCGCCTTTGCGATTCGGCGGATGTGTTCATCGAGAACTATCGGCCCGGGGCGCTGGACAAGCTCGGCCTCGGCTATGCCGCGTTGTCCGAACGCAATCCTGGACTGGTCTATTGCTCGATCTCGGCCTACGGCCACACAGGGCCCGATGCGCATCGCGCGGGCTTCGGGCTGATTGCCGAAGCGAAGAGCGGCATCATGCAGATGATCGGCAATCCCGGCGAACCGCCGCCGCTCATGCGCATATCGCTCGGCGACATGTACACCGGCATCCACGCGGTCGCCGCGATCAACGCGGCTCTGCTTGGACGCGTGAAGAGCGGACGCGGCCAACATATCGACATGGCGCTGTACGATACGCTGTTCTCGATGCACGAGTACGCCGTCCAGTGCTACACGATGCAGGGCGTGGTGCCCGAGCAGACCGGCCACGACATGCCGACGTCGACGCTGTACGGCGTGTTCCGCGCCTCGGACGGCGATCTCGTCATTGCCGCGCAAGTCGACGATTCATGGAAGCGCTTCGCCTCGGCCGTGGAGCAGAACGGCGGCCCCGCCGGCTTCGCCGCCGATACGCGCTTCCACAGCCTAAACGGACGCAACGCTCATCGCGAGACCATTCTGGGGATTGTGAAACCGTGGGTGGCTGGCCGCCGTGTGGCCGATGTGCTGGCGATGCTCGACAGCGTCGACGTTCCTTGCGCCAAAGTGCAACGCATCGATGAAGTCGTGGCCGATCCGCAGATCGTCGCGCGCGGTATGGTGATTGAACAGGAGCATCCGCGTTTCGGCACGCTGCGGTTGCCGAATCTGCCGTTCCGATTCTCTGACTGCGATACGTCGATTCGCGAGGTTGGGCCCGATCTCGGTCAGCACAATGCCGAAGTCGCGGAGTCCCTCGGCTTTAGCGCCGCCGAAATCGATGCGATGCAGACCGACGGCGTGCTGTTCTCGAAGCCGGGGGCATGATGAGCGATGAGTACGCGGTCATTGGTAATCCCATCGGACACACAAAATCGCCCCTGATTCATGGTCTTTTCGCAAAAGAGACCGGACAGGATATGAGCTATATCTCGATTGAAGGGCCGGTCGAGCCCGACGGTGCGTTCGCTGATACGGTTCGAAGCTTTATCGCCGCGGGTGGGCGCGGTATGAACGTCACCGCGCCTTTCAAGCTCAAGGCGTTCGCCCTATCCGATGAACGCAGCGAACGAGCAGCGCTCGCCGGCGCTGTCAACGCGATGAAGTTCGAAAACGGCCGCATCGTCGCCGAAAACTTCGATGGCGTCGGTCTCGTGCGCGACATCGAAGTCAACTTGCATCAGCCGATGGCAGCCAAGCGCGTGCTGATCCTCGGCGCGGGCGGCGCGGTGCGTGGCGCGTTGTTGCCGTTCATCGCGGCGCGGCCCGCGGAACTCGTCGTCGCTAACCGGCACGTGGAGAAAGCCGAGGCGCTTGTCGAACAAGTTGCGGCAGGCGGATCGCTCACCGCCTGCGGCTATGCGGAACTGGCGGCCATGGGGCAGTTCGATCTCGTCGTGAATGCGACTTCTGCCAGCCTGACCGGTGAACTGCCGCCGGTGCCGGCGAGTGTCTTCAGCGCGCGCGGCGCGGCTTACGAACTCGCCTACGGGAAAGGGCTCACGCCTTTTCTGCGGCTCGCGCGAGAAGCGGGTGTGCAGGGTGTCGCGGATGGCGTCGGCATGCTGGTCGAACAGGCCGCCGAAGCGTTTGCCTGGTGGCGGGGCATTCGTCCGCAGACGCGCGCGCTCATCGACCGGCTGACCATTCCGCTCGAATAAAAAACAGGAGACGCAGCAGATGGAGGCCGCGCAATATCGTTACTGCCGCTACGAAGTCGAAGGGCCGCTGCTCACGCTCACCATCGACCGGCCTGAAGTACTCAACGCGCTTCATCCCGATGCGCACCGCGAACTCGCCGACGCATTTGACCGTTACGCGGCGGATCCTGCATTGCGCGTGGCCATTGTGACAGGCGCGGGCACGCGTGCGTTCTGCGTCGGTACGGACCTGAAGGCGCTGGACGCCACGGGCGACCACACCAAGCCCGCGACTGGTTTCGCAGGCATCACGCACCGCTTCGACTTATGGAAGCCGCTGATCGCCGCGGTGAATGGCCTGTGCCTGGGTGGCGGCATGGAGATTCTCGCGGCATGCGATCTCGCGGTCGTGGCGGATCACGCGCAGTTCGGCCTGCCCGAGCCGCGCGTGGGTCTTGCTGCGCTGGGCGGCGGTCTGCTACAGCGCCTGCCGAGACAGATCGGCATGAAGGACGCCATGGCGCTTGTGCTGACCGCGAAGCGCATTTCCGCCGACGAAGCGAAGCGCATTGGCCTGATCAACGAGATTGTGACGGCGGCTGGATTGATGAATCGGGCAAGGGCGCTTGCCGACGAGATTCTTGCGTGCGCGCCGCTCGCCATTCAGGCGTCGAAGCAGGTCATGCTGATGAGCCTGACGCAGCCGGACCTTGCCTCCGCGATGCACGAAGACTATCCGGCCGCGCAACGCATGGTCACCAGCGACGACGCTCGCGAGGGCCCGAAGGCATTCGCCGAAAAGCGCCCGCCGAACTGGACCGGCCACTAGCGCGAAAGCGATACCGATTCCTTCATCGAACCGCTCGAAGAAGCGGGCCGACACTATCAGGAGACGTATGACGCCGCAAGAACACATGCTGGACGGCAACGCCGCCGTTCGCGCACAGCATTCCGACGAGAAGCGGATGGCAAACCGCGCCGCGATCAGCAGCATTGCTGGTTCCGCGCTTGAATGGCTGGATTTCGCCGCTTACGGCGCGATTGCGGCCACGGTCCTGCCGCAGTTGTTTTTCTCCAGTACCGATCCGACCACCGCCGCGCTCGCCGCGTTCGCGACCTTCTCCGTAGGTTTTGTGGCAAGGCCACTCGGCGGACTGATCTGCGGATACCTGGGGGACCGTGTCGGCCGGCGCAACATGCTGGTCTTCACATTTCTGCTGATGGGCATTTGCTCTTTTCTGATTGGCGTGCTGCCCACGTACGCGTCCATCGGCGTGCTGGCACCGGTGGCACTCGTGACATTGCGCTTCATGCAGGGCTTCGCGCTTGGCGGCGAAGTCACCGGCAGTCAGTTGCTCACGATGGAGCATGCACCGAAGAACCGGCGCGGTTTCTATAGCTCGTTCATTGCGATGGGCTCGCCGCTCGCGCAGGTGCTTGCGAATGCGGTGCTCTTCACCGTGGCCGCATTGGTCACCAACGAACAGTTCCTGCGCTTCGGCTGGCGCATTCCGTTTCTCTTCAGCTTCCTGCTGGTGGCGATCGGCCTGTTTATCCGCATGCGAATCTCCGAGACGCCCGCATTCGAGGCGCAAAGGAAACAAAAGCGCACCGGGCGGGTGGAGGCGACGCCGGGCTTCGGCAAGCATGGCGGCACGATTCTGCGCCTCATGATGGTCTGGGCCGCCGTGTCGATTGCGTACTTTATCGCGACCGTGTTCATTCTTTCGTATGTGACCAGCAAGCTCGGCGTGTCGAAGCAGACCGCGTTCGCGGTCCTGATCGTCGCGCATCTCTGCTCGATGATCGCGATGGGCGTCGGCGGCGCATTGTGCGACCGCATGGGCCGCCGTCGCGCCATGCTGATCGGCTCGCGCTCGATGCTGGCCGCGTTCGTCGTGTTCTTTCCGTTGATCCTGAGCGGACACATTCTGCTGATTGGCCTTGCCATCGTTTTCCTACTGTGCGCGGCGCAATTCCATGCCGGCGTGCAGCCTGCGTATTTCGCGGAAGCCTTTCCAACGGAATTCCGTTATCGCGGGTCCGCCGTCGCGTACAACCTCGCTGTCGTCATCGGCAGCAGCGCGCCGTTCGCCGCGACACTGATTCAGGCACATACGGCCGGCGCGACATGGCCGATCGTTGCGCTCGGCGTCGTCTTCAATCTGATTTCGATGTGGGCGATTCACGCCGGCGCAGAATGCTACGGAGAGTAACTTGGAAAAGACCCGTATTGCAGTAGCAGGGGCGGGTTACATCGGCCTCGAACATATTCGTGTTATCCGGGAGAGCCCGAACTGTGCGCTGTCGGCAGTGGTCGACCCATCGGACGCGGCAGGCCTTGTCGCCGCGAAGGCAAGCGTGCCGCACTACCGCTCCCTCGATGAACTCTTCGAGAAGGATCGTCCCAGCGGCGTGGTGCTGGCGACTCCGAACGCCCTGCATGTGGAGCACGCCCGCCTGTGCATGGAGGCCGGCGTGCCGATGCTGCTGGAGAAACCCGTCGCGCCCACCGTCGAGGAGGCGGAGCAACTCGTCGCCGATGTCGAACGTCATGGCGCGCAGGTGCTGATTGGCCACCATCGCGCGCACAGTCCGATCATGGCGCGCGCGAAGCAGATCATCGACGAAGGAAGGCTTGGTCCGCTCGTCGCCGTGTTGGGCAGCGCCATGTTCTTCAAGCCCGATCACTATTTCGACGACGCACCCTGGCGCCGCCAGCCCGGCGCCGGACCGATTCTGCTCAACATGATTCACGAAATCCACAATCTGCGAATGTTATGCGGCGACATCGTGGCGGTGCAGGCGTTTTCATCGAATGCGACGCGCGGTCTCCAGGTTGAGGACACCGTGGCCATCAGTCTGCGTTTCGCGAACGGCGCGTTGGGCACGTTTCTGCTGTCCGATACTGCGGCCAGTGCACGGAGCTGGGAGCAGACCTCGCAGGAGAACAAGGCTTATCCGTCGTACGCCGACGAAGACTGCTACGCGATTGCCGGGACATTCGGCTCGCTGTCCATTCCGACTATGCGGCTGAAGACTTACGGCCGAGCCGAGGATCGATCGTGGTGGAAGCCTTTTGACGTTAACGTGGCTGACTTGGCGCGCGACGACCCGCTCAAACATCAGATGGAGCATTTCGGGCAGGTGGTGCGCGGCGAAGCCAAACCGATCGTCACGGCGCACGACGGCCTGCAGAACCTGCGCATTACCGAGGCGATCGTGAAGGCCGCGAAGACCGGCTCGGTGGTCGAGACAGCGCCGGCGAATTGAATATCAACAAATTGCACTACTACACTGGACGGAAAGATGAAATCGTTTCTCATGCTGCATGGCGTCAATCACAACATGTTCGGTAAGCGGGATCCGATTCAATACGGCACAGCCACGCTCGCCGATATTGATGCGCAATTGCAGGCGCTCGCGAAGGAACTCGGTGTCACGGTCGAAAGCTACCAGACCAACAGCGAAGGCGACATGTGCGAGCGCATTCATCAGGCGTTCAGCGACAAGGTCGATGGCGTGCTCATCAATGCGGGCGCGTGGACGCATTACAGCTACGGCATCCGCGACGCGCTCGCCATTTTGACCGTGCCCGTCGTAGAGATTCATATGTCGAACATCCACGCGCGTGAAGCGTTCCGGCATCAGTCGGTGTTCGCGGAAATCGTGAAGGGGCAGATTTGCGGCTTCGGTATCGAAAGCTACTCGCTCGGGCTGCGAGCGGCGGTGTCTGCTGCCGCCTGACAGTCGGGGCCGGGCCGGATTCACGCGGAGACGGCGATGATCATAGGCAACGAGCAGGAAGTCACGCGCGCTGTACTCGACGAACTCGCGCATGCGCCGGACGCGCGGTTTCGGGAAATCATGTCGGCGGTGGTCCGTCATCTGCACAATCTGGCGCGTGAAGTGCGGCTGACGGAAGCGGAGTTTCATCATGCCTGCGCCATCGTGGCGAAGCTCGGGCAACTGAGCACGGCTTCGCATAACGAGGTGGTGCTCACGGCAGGATCGCTTGGGCTGTCGACGCTGATCTGCCTGCTCAACAACGGTCAGGACGGTCAGACGGAAACCACCGCCAATCTGATGGGCCCGTTCTGGCGCATGAATTCGCCGCGCACCAACAACGGCGGCTCTATCGTGCGTTCGCCGACGCGCGGCATGCCTATCTTCGTGAACGCCTGGATACACGATAGGTTCGGGCAGCCCGTCGAAGATGCGCAAGTCGACGTGTGGCATACGTCCGCCGACGGGCGCTATGAAAACCAGGACCCGGAGCAGGCGGACATGAACCTGCGTGGCACCTTCACGACCGATGCACAGGGGCATGTCTGGTTTCGCAGCGTGAAGCCCGCCGGCTATCCGATTCCGGCGTCGGGCGTGGCAGGCGCGCTGTTGGCGGCGCAGGGCCGTCATGCGCTTCGCCCGGCCCATATTCATTTCATGATTTTCAAGCCCGGTTTCAAGACGCAGTTCTCGCAGGTCTATTCGAGCGACGATCCGCATCTGGAAACGGACGCTCAGTTCGGCGTGACGCGCGCCCTCGTCGGCCACTACGTGCTCCACGAAAACGAAGCCGCGCCGGATGCGGACATCGAAGGCCCGTGGTATTCGCTCGATCATCACTTCGTGATCGAAGCAGGGGAAGCGCGTCTGCCGAAGCCGCCGATCACCGGCAAAGCGACGAATTGAATATAGGACTCATGCCATGCCCATCGCATTGATCAAGATTCTCGAAGGACGCAGCATCGAAAAGAAGCGCAAGCTGATCGAGAGCGTATCGATTGCAATGTCGGAGAGCCTCGATATGCCGATCGACGCGGTCCGCGTCGTGGTCGAAGAGGTGCCGCCGGAATTGTGGGGACGGGGCGGCCGAACCGTCGCCGACCAGATTGTCGACGGTTCGGTCGCGCCACCAAGGTTCTGAAGCGGAACGCAGGCGCGCGGGTCTACGCTTCGGCCCAGGCGCGGCGCAGGAAGGCCGTGCTCTCGCGCATCGAGGTGAGCGGATCTGACTTGAATCCGCACTCGCTGCTGAGCAGGCCCGGATAGCCTGCAGCCTTGAGGTGACCGAAAAGCGCCGGGTAGTCGTATGCGCCGGTGCCGGGGTTGAGCCGTTGCGTATCCGCGAGATGCACATGCGCGAGCCACGCGCCATGTGCGTGAACTTCGCTCAGTGGCTCGGCTTCCTCGTCCATGTGGTAGAAGTCGGCAAGTGTGCGTACTTCCGGACGGTTCAGCATCCTGGCGAGCCGCGCGCCATCGGCGACGCTGTTGACGAGTGTCGACTCCTTGCGGTTCAGCGGTTCGATCACGAGGGTCGTGCCGCAACCGCGCAGTGCGTCGGCACACCACTCCAGCGCGCGAAGGAAGTCGTCTTCCGCGTCGCGTTGCGTCCAGCCATCGGGGATATTGCGCGTCCAGCCGCTGCCCAGCACGACCACGCGTGCCTTCGCCATCGCGAGCAACTGCACCACGCGTTCGAAGTAGGCGCGGTTGCGTGCATCGTCAGTGTCCGGCCCAACGAGCCGGAAGTCATGCGGAAACAGATAGCTGAATGCGAGCGCGGGCAGGGGCAGCGCTTCAATCAGCGATTTCGCTCGCGCAAACGCGGTATCGTCCTCGATACCGAGCGGTACGAGTTGCGCCTCGATATAGTTGAGCCCCGCCTGAAGCATGAACGGCGCATGATGCAGCGGCCCGCACCAGCCGAACAGAGGTGTGGTCATTGTCGGATCGTGATCAGGAGATGAATCAGTATTTCAGCGTTGCGAGCGAGCGCAGAACGTCGGGCGTCGTCGTCGGAAAGCCGAAAAAATTCGAGGTAGGCGGGTATCTGCTCGAACAACATGTCGGAGCCAACCTGGAAGCGGCAGCCGCGCGCCTGCACGGCCTTGAGGAAAGCGGTCATCTCGGTTTTCATTACGACTTCGCCGACGAAGGTCTCGGGCGAAACGCGTGTGACGTCGACGGGCAGCGGATCGCCTTCGTTCATGCCCATTGGCGTTGCGTTGACCAGAAGATCGTAGCCCGCCGGGTCATTGCTGCCAGTGCTCAGTACGGGCCGGGGATAGTGCGTCGCGAGCCGGTCCCGCAGTCCTTGCGCGGCTTCGGGTCGGGCGTCGAAGAGCCCAAGCGATGCGACGCCCGCTGCCGCCAGCGAAGCCGCGATGGCCGAGCCGACGCCTCCTGCGCCGACCACAAGCGCCCGTGCGCCTTCGAGTTGGCAGCCCTTGCGTCGCACACCGCGCACAAAGCCTTCGCCGTCGAACATGTCACCGACGAGGCTTCCGTCCTTTGCGCAGCGCACGGCATTGCAGGAACCGGAGATTTTCACGGCAGGCGACACTTCGTCGAGCAATCCGGCGGTCGTGATCTTGTGGGGCATTGTGATGAGCGCTCCACGGATATTCTCAAGCGTGAAAACCGATTGCAGGAAGGCAGGGAAGGGCTCCGGGCGGCATCCCATCGGGACGACCACCGCATCGATGCCGGCACGCTCGAAGTAAGGGTTGTAGATCATCGGCGCCTTGAACGAATGTGTCGGGAAACCGATGTGGGCGACAATGGCGCTATTGCCGGTGATCATGCGTGTCTCCAGATAACGCGGGAACAAAAAGCTGCGCGGCGGGCACTCCGTTGAGCGGCCCGCCTGAATGGATCGACCGATCAATGCGTCTGCATCGCCGTCTTGGCCATGCGTGCTTCGCCCAACGCCTCTTCGCGGAGCTGGTCGTATTGGTCTTTCGGAATCGGCACGGCGTCCTTCTTGCCGAGGTCCGCCAGCCGCACGCGATAGGTTTCCCGCGCAGACCACGCAGCCAGCGCCGATACGATGGTGACGCCCAGCGTGATCGAGCCGATTAGCACCGGCACATTGGTCGATCCGGGCGGGGCGACGGCCGCGAACAGGGCGGGCAGCAGGGCGGTGAGCGTCGTGCCGATGTTTTGCGCAATCGCCATGGCGGAGACGCGGAACCGTGTAGGAAAGAGTTCCGGATAGTAGCCTGGAAAGATGGCGTTATAGCCCTGATAGACGACACCCCACATCAGGATCGACATGGCGAAGGCGACCGGCAGATTGTGGATGCTGATGGCGTAAAGATATGCGTACGACAGCAGACCGGAGGCAAGGGCTCCGAAGATGATCGGGATGCGACGCCCAATCCGGTCGGAAAGGTTGCCAACGTATGGAATGACCAGAACGGCGACAATGTTGCCGACGACTGGAATCCAAAGATAGACGCTCGGGTGGAACTTGATGCCATACGAGGGTTGAACGGCGTACGCGGCGCCGAAGACGGTGGCAACCACTGGAATGACGTTCATGAATGCCATGCACACCACGCGAAGCATGTCCGGCCAACTAAATTTGAATGCTTCGAGAATCGGGGCACGAGAAACCTGTCCGCTCGCGTCTTCTTTGGCAAAGGCGGCTGTTTCATCGACTTCGCGCCGGATGATGAAGCCGGCGATCAGCACGAACGCACTAAGCAGGAAGGGAATGCGCCAGCCCCATCCAACGAAGACGTCTTCGGGCATGTAGTATGCGAGCGGCAGGAACACTGCGGCCGCGAGAATCTGGCCGGCCTGGACCCCCTGCAGTGTGAAGCTCGCAAAATAGCCACGGCGTCCGAATGGGGCTTGTTCCATGATCATCGAACTAGCGCCGGAAATCTCACCTGCCACCGCGAAGCCCTGCACCAAACGCAGGATTACGAGGAGTACCGGTGCCAGCACCCCGACCGACTGATAAGTCGGCAACAGGCCGACGGCCATCGTGGAAAACCCCATCAGGAACATGCAGATCAGCAGCACCGTCTTGCGGCCGTGCGTGTCGCCCCAGTGTCCCAGCACAAACGCACCGATGGGCCTCGCTACATAGCCCACGCCGTAGGTTGCGAGCGACGCTACGATCGCGATCTTCGGGTCGCCCTTGGGAAAAAAGATCTGGGGGAAGATCAGTGCGGCAGCCTGAGCGTAGATGAAGAAATCGTAGTACTCCAGCGCGGACCCGATCCAGCCGCTTGCTCTTGCCTTGCGTGCCTGTTTGCGGGCCTTTTCATCCATAAGTCCGTCGCTCAGGCCGCTCGGGCGCGGCATTCCTTGTTCCATGAACGTCTCCTGATTTCGAATTGATTGGAGCAGCATCGTCGGCTGCGTCTCTGACGACCGGGTCTCGGCGGCACACAACCGCGGTGACCTTTTAAATCAAAAATCAAGATACGAGTATGCGTTCACCGGCGCAATGCAATGATTACAATGAGCATATTGCATTCAACAATGACATCATGGCGACCCCTGACCTGCCCGATCTCAAGCTGCTTCAGCTTTTTGATTTGCTGTATGACGTGCGTAGCGTCACGCGCGCGGCCGAGCAACTTGGACAGGCTCAACCGACCGTTAGCATTTGGCTCGCGCGACTGCGCGACCATTTGCAGGACCCGCTGTTCATTCGCGTTCCAGGCGGTATGACGCCTACGCCGCAAGCGGACGCTCTGATTGGACCATGCAGGGAAATTCTGGAATCACTGAGACGCTTCTCAGCGTGGGAAATCACCTTCGATCCGACCACGGCGAAGCGCCGGTTCCGCATTTGCATGACCGATGCGAGTCATATCACGCTGCTTCCGCGAATGCTTGCGTACGTTCGTGCGCAAGCGCCGGGCATTCGGCTGGAGGCGGCGAGAATCGACGGCAACACGGAGCGCGCGCTCGAATCCGGGGAAGCCGATCTGGCCATCGGATATGTGCCGTGGCTCGGAAGCGGTATGTATCAGCAACAGCTCTATATGCAGGACTGGGTCTGCTTGGTCAATCCGAACCACCCGCGTGTACGCGCACGATTGACGCTCAAACAATACTGCAACGAAGGGCACGTCATCATTGCCGCCGGGACAGGCGCGCAATTGCTGGAGCAGGCCCTCTTGCGCGAGGACATCGAGCGTGACGTGGTGCTGGAACTGCCCGGCATGCTCGGGCTTGGATCGATCGTCAAGTCAACAGACCTCATTGCCACATTGCCTCGCAATATCGGAGAGACGCTGGCGCGGGTCAACGACGTCACTGCTCATACCTGTCCGTTTCCGGTCGATAAATTCGCGGTGCGGCAGCACTGGCACGCGAAGTACCATCACGAGGCGGGTAATCGCTGGCTGCGTTCGGTCGTGGCCGATCTGTTCATCAGCACGACCTAGGCTTCGATGGTTACGCTCTGGTTGAAGGGGCACGGCTCTAATTTCGCTACGTTTAGTCAGACGATTGTGGGGCGGCGCACGTTGAGATAGTGGACCCCGAGTTAAGTTAGCGTTTCCAAAACTCACGCATTCCGGCGCGAGCGGCAAGTCCGCTATGTCGACGGGGCAACGGATATGGCACTCGTCAAAATTACCGCCCGAGAGCTCGGAATTGGTTCGCCGCTTCCTTTCGCGGTTTACTCGGCTAGTGGCAAGCTCCTTCTAGCGCGCGGTTGCTTGATTCATTCGGAGAGCCAGCGGGACAGGATTCTGACGGGAGGTGCACTACGGAGCGAGAGTGCGACGACGAGTCCATGCGGCGAAAGCGCCGCGCGTCCGAACGAGATGCTCATCTCGACCGCGAGACGCGACGGGGAGCCGAGCGGTGCGAGCATCGATACAGTCACTGCCAATACCGAGACGCTCCCGAAGGCGATCGACAGCATACAGGTGTCGGTGGTCGGCAGTGAGGCTACGCCGGTTCGGGCCGAATTCGTCGGCTCTGTTGCCGGAAATGCGTTGCTCGTGACCGCTTCGAGTGGGCATGAATTGCTGAAGATCGGTATCGAAGTCTCTTGTAATGCTCTCCGCGGGCGGAAGGTCCATCAGTTCCGTAGCACCGTGCTCGGGCGAAGCGACGCGCCCGTCAGAGTGATCTACCTCGCTTGGCCTGAGTCCGTGCAGACGCACGTCGTACGCAACCACGTGCGAGTGCCGACGGAAATGCCGGGGCGGCTTATCAGAAACGACTGTGTCGCGGCGGGCTTCGATGTAACGATCAGGAACGTGAGTCTCGGCGGCGTCGCTTTCCAGGCGACCGACGCCCTCGTCAACATAACCGAGCACTTCAGATTGGGATTGCGTCTGCGCGCCGGCGGTAAGGTTCACGCGGTCATCTTTAACTGTATCGCGCGCAATGTGAGGCGCATCGATGGTGGCGTCCTGATGGGTGCCGAATTCAGCAGTCAAACAGCGGACATCATGTCGTTGCTCAGGCTGCACATGTTCGAAACCGCGACAGGGAGTGCAGCCCAGTGACCAAACCGCGGCCAGTCCACGCTGGTATATACATATGTTCATTCGGCAACGAAAGCGCTGGATGCTAGCGATTTAGGCGTGGAAAAGTCTGTGTAGCCGCGCCACATAATTTTCGCTGCCCGGTCCGCCCGCTGTGTCCGTGGCACCCGTTTTATTCGTGGCATGAACGGCAATTTGAAGCGGCCAGATTCTCGCACGTGGGTAACGACGCCCTCTCGTGCAAGGGCGGCCCGCGGAAAATGGGGGCGCAGTCGGCAAGCATCGCTTTAGCTACGGTCGGTAAACTTTTAGGCCGTCGTCTCAGAGGTTCTCGCAAGGCACGACATCGGCCATAGATAAACGCAGGGCCGGCTAGCAGCTAGACCGGCCGCTTCCTCCCCTGTCCTTCTAATTAGCACGATACTCGAGCGTCGCGGGGTACATCGCACCGCTTCGTCGTGGTGTCGCACCGACGGACCTCGCCAGTCGTTTTCTTGTCAGTCTCGGTGATGGGAAATGTACAGCTTACCGCCGGATCCGAAGATGATTGCCTGAGCGTAAGACCTAGCGTCGCATTTTGGTTCGATAGCGGCAATTTGTCGAGTAGACCGCCGCTTTCACCACAACAAAATACATCGTGATACTAACGATATCACAAACGTAAAACGCGCTTCTCCGTCGTGCTGCAGACAACGCGTTAGTTTCAGTTTTGATTAGCTATGAAATCTAGAAATCGAGTCGGCGTTCGTCAAGTTTAAATGCGCCTCAACCATGGAAAGGTTTCGTATTTATGCTGGGCAAAAAGATGATGGCGCGCGTGGGGCAATATTCGCGGTGAAGGACCGCCTTAGCGCTTCAAACATTCCGTGAAGTGAGCGATCCGAACAAAACGCTGAGCGCCATTGGCCTGCTTCGCTTTTTGACGCCCCAATTCACACCCAGTGAACTTGCACTCGCCGTCTTAGCTGACCCAAATGCACGGCGCCACGGCATGAGAGTAATGTCCCTCTAGGTGTCGCAAGCGATTTCACGGGCTTGAACGGGCAGGGCGGGCAACCATGTCGTCCAATCGCTGCGTGCCTGAGAGTTCCTCGCTCGTCAAGAGGAGCGCACCGTTCCGCCGGTGCGTGATGATTGCGACGACACGGTATTTGTGCCGCGCTCGGCTTCGTCTGCCTCGGTGACCTACAAACTGCGTCGTGTCGTCGAGCGACAGACCGGAGAGAGACGACGCCATCAACACCTTTCGCGGAAGACCGGGCGTGCCCCGCCGATGGGGTAGGCGATGTCCGTTGCTAGGTTATTGAAAAGCCGCGCATTGCGACCTGCGGCCCATCTATCGATGTGCCCAGGGGCGACAAGCAGATGCAAAGAAGTCCGAGGAGGCGGGTTCTTGGTCAGCGCAAAAGGTGACTCTATGCCACCGCGTCCTTCAGCTTCTTGGAAGCACGCGGTTTCAGTTTCACCGTTGCCGGAGGCGACCGGCCTGCAGGAGCTTCTTCAAAGGATAGTTACCACGGAGAACTAATCTGTCAAGCTCACATCACCCTTCACGGTGCTTTCGGCGCGACGCACGTGCATCGACAGTCGTGCACCCATGACATCGTTATCCTTCAGTGCGGCTGACGCGCAAAGGGGTTGATTGGGCGCACCTTATCTGCGTTCGGCACTCGCTCCAGGAACTGGACTTTGTCCCAATCCGCCGTCATTGCTTCCAACTCACGCACGACGTTTGATTCCAGAGCCTGCAAACCAGCATCGCTTTGAAAGTTCGATTTGAATGCATGGAGGAGACGATGCTGAAGGAGGCGGGTTACGGTCTCGATTCGCTCTTGCGTGTCCAAATCGGTGAACATCACCGAATGCGGTGAAAACGGGTCGTAGTAAATCCGGTTGGGATACTCGCTGTTCACCGCGACCTTCGGCTCGTCACTGATGAGCAGCGAGCCAAGCAGCTGGACCGAGCCTTTCATGCCCTTGGGAGTTTTGAAAACCCACACCCGTTTGGGAAGCCGCTCCTTGAGTTCAAGAATTTTCGTGTTGTTGGAACCAAAGTAGCCGACGTGGCCGTTCTTCAGGTCCTGCTCGAGTTTTTGCCAGTAATAGAAGATATCCATTCGACTGCCCTTGCGGATGCCTCGTTGTCTGCGTCGCTCCTCGCGCGCCAACGTAATCTTACCAAGCCGACGCGAAGAAGCCCGCCGAAGCGGGCTTCCCGTTAACGAGGAATGGGCGTTAGGCCGCCGCGTCCTTCAGCTTCTTCAACGCGCGCACCTTGAGGCGCACGCTTGCAGGCTTGGCATCAAACCACCTTTCCTGACCCGTGAAAGGGTCCTTGCCGAAGCGGCGCTTCTTTGCTTCCACTTTCTGTACGTTGATTTTTAGCAGGCCCGACAGCGTGAACTCGCCGAGCCCCTTCTTGTGGACAGAGCCGAGAATCGTATCTTCAAGTGCTGCCAGTACTGCCTTCACCTGCTTCGGCTCAACACCGGCCTGCGTTGCGACGTGGGCAGTGAGCGATGCTTTGGTGAATTGGTCCTTGACGGGCTTGAAGGTTGCGCCGGCTGCTGCCTTCTTCGCAGGTGCCTTCTTGGCTGGTGCCGCGACCTTCTTCGCAGGTGCTGCTGCTTCCTTCGCTGCGGTTTTGGTTGCAGCAGTCTTGGCTGCAGATTTTGCCGTCTTCGTTGCCATGTGTTCCTCGTCGTCGTAGATTGAGCGATGCTTAAGACGACACACCCCGAGCGACACGAGCTCGGCACATGCGACGTCGTAAGCTATCTAAGCGTAACAACGGTTAATACAATTGACAACGAGGAAGCCCCCTGCAACAAGGGCGAACGCTGGAATTTCGCGGATTTGCAACGCAAATATGGGGGAGTCAGCCACCGCAGCGAGTCACCAATCATGTTGAGGGAGCACAAGCCATTCGATGCCACCTGCTGGGCAGTCTTCTGGACATTGCTTCACGAGCATTTGCATTGCTCGTCGAACTGGCGGCAGATCCGCAAGCTCGACGTCATGTTCGGGCCTCTCAAGAAGCGAACCCGCTGGCTTCAAGTTGTCCCGGCCACTCCTCTGGTCAGGCAAGCCTTTCCCAATTGCTTCCAAGATTGTTTGAACCCAGACCATTCGGTCGCGCGCCCGCATCAGACGTTTACGCATTCTCGTGCTGAGACGGAACTCTCGCGCGAGATGACACGTTGCATCCCAGGCGGAAGTGCCGGTCTCGACGCTGTGGTCGACCTTCCAGCATTTCGTCGTGACGGCCGCCTTAGCGCCGGCCGCCCGGCCGTTCTTGCTTGCGAAGGAGGTCGGTTCGCCGGCCTTAACCCGATGGCGTTATCGTCCTGTCGACAACGATAGAGCCGGCTCAATCTCAAGTTCTTTGGCGTAGGCGTCCAGATGATCACTCACATGCGTCTTCAACGTTTCGACGAACCGTTTGATTTTCGCGTCTACAAACTGTCGGGAAGGATAAACCGCGTTGACGTTGCGAACATGTGTGTGGTACCCGGGCAATACGCGAACGAGTTCGCCGCTGCGCAGGTCGTCCATTGCCGAGTACGCGGCGAGCAAGCCGATGCCCGCACCGTCGCGCAGCGCCTGTGACATCGACTCCATATCGTTGACGCTGAAGTGCGGTCCCAAGGGGCGGAAGGTAGCGTCGCCAGCAGCGCTCACGAGATGCCACTCGTCGGGTGCGTAATCGACTGTCCCGAGCAGCACGCATTGGTGATCGGTAAGGTCTTCTGGGCACGTCGGTGCCTGATGGGATGCCAGGTACTCGGCTGATGCTGCGAGGATGCAATGACTCGTGCCGATGTTCTGGCTGACGTAGGCTGAGTCGGGAAGTGTTGGTGTATGCCGAAATCGCCTGCATTGACTGGCGCATGGCGATGCCGATTCCAGAGCAACTCGATTATGTGCAAGCGACAGCCATCCCCGAAGTGTTCGTCACGGCGCATGAAGCGATGATGCATCTTGGACGTCTCAAGCGGGGGGACTCCGTGCTCATCCACGCGGCGGCGGGCGGGGTTGGCTCTGCTGCGGTCCAACTGGCCCACGCCACTGAAGTAACCATCTTCGCGACGGCAGAAGCATCGAAGCTGGAACGCGTTGTCCGATTGGGCATTGACCATGCAATCGATTACCACACCCAGGATTTCGCCGATGTCGTTGCGCAGAAGACAGGCGGGCGGGGCCTGGATGTGGTGGTTGATTTCGCAGGGGCACCGTATTTTGCCCGCAATATTGCGTCGCTAGCGAATGGTGGGCGCCTGGTGCAGGTCGGGATTCTGGGCGGGGGCGGACAGGTGAGTGTTCACCTGGAGACCATTCTGTATCGTCATATTCAGATTATCGGCACGGTCATGAAGTCGCGCGCTCAGGCTGAAAAGCACGCAATGGTGCGACGTTTCCGTGAACATTGGCTCAAGCGGTTCTCAGGTGGGCGGCGCATCGAGCCTGTCGTCGATAGCACGTTCCCTCTAGCGCTTGCCGCAGATGCCCATCGGCGCATGGAATCGTCGGCGAACGTTGGGAAAATCATCCTGACAATGTGGTAAAGCCGCTGCCGCATGAGATGTGCTTTCCTAAACAGGATGCTGAAAACGAACTTCAGAAAGCAGTCCACTTTCAGCGGCGGTCTGCAGCCTCGCTGCGGAGCGCATCTCGACAGAGAAGAGAAAGGTCGATTCTGTGAGTCTTTACTGGGCATACCCACGCGGGTTCGAAACAACTTGGCAGCGCCCGACCATGTAGTCGAAGGAGACGTGTATCGCACGCCGCGTTCCGACCTTCGATGACCATCCCGGAAGACGGACACCTCGGGGCGATATCTTGCGTGTGCATGGCGACTCGCGGAACGTCGGCGTCGAACGTTGACGCGAACGACGAGCCATCACCGTAGCTCTCGCGCGGCTCGTCGTCACCACTGCGACAAGCTCGGCCTTCCATCGCCGTTCTAGAGTCGCAATCTACGCATTGCGCAAATCTGACCTGTGCATGCGTTTGAACATCTGTGGGACGAGCGACATAAGCTCGAGGTCACCGATGTCGTCGGCTTCGCCGAACAGCTTTGCGAGCATTCCTCGTGTCGTCGCGCATCGGCCTTCACCGCCTAGTAGCAACAGAAATCCTGTCGTGTGTTGGAGCCGCTCCGACACATCGCTATCCAAACCCGGGCGGCCAAAGAGCAAAAGACTCAACAAGTCCTTTGCAAACAATGGATTAACTCATCGTGGGCGCCCGATACCGACTGTGGCACGGAACGTGAATAGAACTCAGTGAGCGGCGGTAACAACCGCTCAATCACTTTCTCGGCCCTTGCCGCCACCATACTTCATGGGTGAACCGAAATGAGCACGCTAACGATTGTTGACCTGGCCTGCCAGGAGAAAGAGCTATCTCGCGCCGAGATGGCGCGCGTAGTCGGGGGGCATGATGTCGAGAAGGAAAAAGCACTTGTGGAAGCCTACCGCGTCATCAACTCGATGAACACGCTGGAGAATACGCCTGACCCTGCTCCCCCTCACGTCGGGATGAAGTTGTAGTTTTGAACCGCGACGAAGGGAACCGGCAACGAGCCGGACACGGCTCCGGGGATGGGCGATGAGGGCTGGGCTGTCCAGCCCTTATCTTTTTGCTTTCCTATCTAGTTCCGCCCGAGGTGGCAAGCCGACAGTACATCGGCGTTCATGGCGTACGCTCCAAGACGTCGAACTCGCCACGCTCGAATGGGTTCACTGGTATAACCACCATCGGTTGCTCGGCCCGCTCGGTACGTATCGCCTGCGCAAGCAGAGGAAGTCTACAATCGGAATCTGGTGCGCTCTGCTCGCGCGGTGTAGCGCCAAACTCGGCGGTCTCCGACAAAGCCGGGGCGGTTCAAATCGAGAACATCGAACAGCTGGCGGTGCTGGCATTGCTTCGGGCACGCCAAGGTTGCGTCAGCGCACGCACGTCACAGGCCAACCAGATCCGCGGCCTGCTCAGCGAGTACGGAATCGCCATCCCTCAAGGGATTGCGCATATCGCCGGAAGCGTGCCAGAGATTATCGAAGACGCATCCAATGAATTACCCGGACCGTTCCGGCAACTGATTCAGCGCCTCATGGATCACCTCAGGGTGCTTCATCAGCAAGTCCTCGCCACGGATGCTGCGATCAGGGCATGGGACCGACAAAGCGATATGTGCCGCAAGCGCGAGAAGGTGCCGGGCATCGGCCCGATTACCGCAACAGCGCTGGTGGCAACGATCGGGGACGCGAAGAACTCCGTAATGGTCGGCAACTGGCAGCCTGGCTCGGTCTGGTACCCAGACAACACTCCAGTGGAGGGAAGCATAACCTGTTCGGTATCAGCAAGCGCGGCGATTGTTATCTCCGGACGTTGCTGATTCACTGCGCGCGTTCAGTGATCTTCTCCTCGCAACGCAAGGGGACGCAGCAAGGTTGGAAACATGAGCTGATACAGCGACGCAATCACAACGTAGCGGCCGTTGCGCTGGCCAACAAGCTTGCCCGGACTGTCTGGGCGCTGTGGGCCCACGATAGCGTATTCCGGGCTGACTACAAACCCGCTAGCGCGGCCGCCTAGTCAGCCCGCTGTTAGCTGCACGAAACCCACAAAGGACAAGGAGAAGATTCCTCCGATTGCTTAGGCGATCATGAAGTGACGGCAGTGCAGGGCGGCCTCAAATCTGACGTGCAACACCTGTTTCGTATAAGGTGTTGCGATGCACGAAAGAACTCAGTATCAACAG